>NZ_JBWQOH010000001.1:0-1339619 GCF_056591695.1 Parashewanella sp. 2304DJ23-3 | reverse complement strand
TTTAGTTTTATTTTTAAGTAAGTAAAACAAAAAGAGATTTAAATCTACTGGCATTAAAGGTAGATAAAGTCGCTTTACGACGTAAAAAATTAGCTGATATGGCTCAGTCGGTAGAGCGCATCCTTGGTAAGGATGAGGTCCCCAGTTCGATTCTGGGTATCAGCACCATTATTAAAGAATTTGTCTGGTGACAACAGAGCTGCGGAACCACCTGATTCCATCCCGAACTCAGTAGTGAAACACAGCATCGCCGATGGTAGTGTGGGGTCTCCCCATGTGAGAGTAGGTCATTGCCAGGCGCCAAATTGGTTCTTTCTTCCTTGTTGAAGTGAGACAAAAATTGGAGCGGTAGTTCAGTTGGTTAGAATACCGGCCTGTCACGCCGGGGGTCGCGGGTTCGAGTCCCGTCCGCTCCGCCAATACAACGAAGCCTCGTCAGAAATGACGGGGCTTTTTTGTTTTCTATGTGCTTTAAATTAATTTATATTCGATTGATTGAAGCTCTTTCCTCTATTTGTTTCAAGGTTGCAGTATGAACAAGTCTGAATTGGTTAAAGCCATGGCCGAATTATCTGAAACATCGCAAAAAGACACTAAGTCAGCGTTAAACTCACTTTTGAAGATGGTTCATCAGGCGCTCTCTGAGGGGGAAAAAGTATTTTTACCCCAGTTTGGTACGTTTGAGTTGAGATATCACTTACCAAAGCAGGGAAGGAACCCTCAGACCGGAGAGAGCATTGAGATTGAAGGCTATAATCAGCCAAGTTTTAAATTCTCGGCTAATGTAAAGCAAGCGATTAACGATTAAGTCTTTGTTATTAGTTTGTCTGCTCTAATCTTTCGATGATGGCATAGTTGGCATCAGGGAATTGATAATCACTGATGTCAGCTTTGGAAACCCACTTTATTTGCTGTTGCTCTAGTCCTTTAGCTTCACCCGTAAATGTTGTTACAAGGTGAATATCGAGAAACACCTGCTTATCTGGATAATCAAAGCTTTGAGTCATAAAAGGTGTTGTAGAGGTAACATTAAGGTTTACTTCTTCTTTTAATTCCCTGATTAACGCCTGAGACGTAGTTTCACTGCTCTCAACTTTCCCACCAGGAAACTCCCATTTGCCACCTTGGTGCAAATGATCTAATCGCTTCGAAATTAAAATTTGGTTTGCATCATTAATGATGACACCGACAGCGACATGAACTCGTTTCATTTTATGCCCTTGCACTATTTTTCTTTAAAAAAGTCAGGTTCATCATAACCAATATCTTCAAGGTCAATATTGGTAATATCCATTTGTGGATTGACAGGAATAGCATGCTTTTCTGAAGCCCAATCACCTAAGTCGATCAACTTGCAGCGCTCACTGCAAAAAGGTTTAAATTTCGCTTCAGGTTGCCATTCGACGTCTTTTTGGCAAGTAGGGCATTTAACCGTTAATGGCATAAAGAATGTATCTCTGAATTGTAAATGCCAACATAATACTGAAGTTTACAATTCAAAGATATCTTAGAAATGGCAGGATGTTATTTTTCAGGCTTTATTTCGTAACGGTAATAATTGTGAACATCACGTTGTTCAATAGTTATAAGACCAATGGTGCCGTCATCTTTAATTGGTGTGATATCGACATTGAAATTCTTTCCTAGCTTCATTTCATCACTATCCATTGGGTTGCCTTTAAAAGTAACATCTAACGTCTGAAGGCTTGCCTTATTTTTGGCATCAATGGTTGTTAATGCAAAAATGTTATCGCTTGCATCATAAGCATCACCGAAGGTGACCAGCTGCATTTCTTGGTTATCTATTGAAACGGGTTGGTAATTAGTAATTGCCCGTGGTAAATCAATGCGTGTCCATGATACGCCTGAATCTTGTGAAACGCCGAAACTTTTTTGTGGTGCATAAAATGGAATATTTCCATACGATTCTACAGGTAGCAGGTAAGATAATTTTGGGTTAGTTCGAGAAAACTTGATAATGGGTGAAGTTTCAGTAGTGACGTTAGTGTCAATTTCAGGTCCCCAACTTTTGCCGTTGTTGAAAGATACTCGTGCAATGCTGCCTGCAACGGCTATCAGGCTTTTACCATCGGGCGCTTGGTGAACATGCCAAGTACTGATAGTTAGATCTGGATCTGGTAGATCGGATGGTAGACAAGAAACACCCCCATCGATTGAATACTTGAATCTCGATTGATCTGTGGAGATCTCATTAGAAATGTAATAAATAACTTTGTCATCTGCATGGTTCAAAAGAATCGTGTTTTGATCGTCAGAATTATCGTAATCACTATGTTCGTTAATATCACAGGTTTTAGTCTTAATGCTTGTCCATGTTTTACCGTTATCTGAGGACATTTTTAAGTTATTGTCTTTTTCGACTGCTGCAATTAAATTGTTGTCGTTTTGATGTGAATAGGCAAGGGTATTCCAATCACCAAAACTATCTGAACCATCAATAATATGCCAACTTTGTCCCATATTGTCAGATTGAAACAATGAGTTTTTAGGTTCGTAAGATTCAACTGGAGTCTTATCGTTCTCAAAACCGCTGTAGGCAATGACATGATCCCCATTTTTGCTCACTGTGAAACTCAAGTCTCGTTTAAAGAATTTGCTTGGAGCTGAGGAGTTTACAGTGACAGGCTCTATATTAATTTGATATTTAGTTGCTGCGAAAGTTGGGCTTACTAGTACGGTAAGCGTTAAACAAAGGCAGTTGGTTTTTTGAATCGTTTTCATCTTTAATTCTCTTAATTGATGAACTAATTGGATTAATATTAGCCGATTCATATAGGTTTTCTTAATTAATAAACATTAATTTCATTCTAGAGTCTGTTGAGCTTTCGTGATTGTTTTTGCAGCGATAAATTGGTTATTTTATGCAAGGCAGCGCTTATGCGGTTTGATTATTACCGACATATAAAACTGTCTTCCAAATAAACAAGCGATAACGCAGTACTTTTTATTTTGAAAGAGCGGCCAATTTTCGCTTTCTCTTTTTTCGATGCTTTTTAGCGTTCACCGTTCTGTGTTGTGACCAGCTCACTTAGATGACTAAGCTTCACTGCTCACGCCTTGAACAGGTAAACCCTAAAGTAGCACAAAATTTAATCCTGAAAAATCAACAGCCCCTAAGGCTCTGAAAGCATTAACGGCAAGCCGCCAGTTCGAATTCTATTGCTTGATCTGTGTGTTTATGGTGCTCAAAAGAGACAAAGTGAATGGCGAAACGATTACGGTTGCCACTGATGGTTGGATAGCAGCCATTACATTCATTTAAACGCACTCTCACTAACGCTAGGGCTTGGTTGCTTTCACCTTGGTAAAAGCCGCTAGAGGCTGTTTTCGTTTGAAATTGAGCTGTATTCCTGCAGAGTTCTAAAATTAGCTTTACGGCCTCTAATAATGGTCTAAAGTGTTCACACCAAACTTGGTAGTGGTGTTGTCGCTCCGACCAAGGTTTACCAAGCCAAAAATGTAACTGAGGTAAATCGAAGCTGCAACTGGCACCAGGCATACTGAATCGTTGTCTTATCGCCGATAAAAAGCGATCATTTTTGAGCTCTTGTCCCAATCGTGGTGATTTGATCAGTTGGCAACGATGTAAATTGATTTTATCAACGAGCTGCTGAATTTGCGGTTTGTCTGAGTCAGGCAGATCTCGCCATTTGTTTAATAGGCAGAGTTGTCGGTCAAATTCTTTGATCACGTCATTGCGATAATCACAACGTTCACAGAGTTCCCATAAGGAAAATAAAGGAAAAAAACAGGCGTGTTGGTGATCATTTTCAAAATTGAACTCAAGTTGATCAGCGAGGTATTCAAGTCGTAAGTAACTTCGGGTTTTTTCGTTGAGAGGCTGTTCGTAAATGAGTTCAGTCATAGTCTTAATCTTTAGCTTTTCTTATTAGTGTTAAGTACTTTTCATGCAGAGCTATAACTGCTTGCTCTAAATCGATAATCTCTCCTTGATTATAGATGACATCATCAGCCTCTAATAACCTGTCTTCCCGTGACATTTGGCTATCAATAATACTTTGGATCTGGGCTTTTGAAACAGCGTCGCGTTTGGAAGTGCGCTTTATTTGTAGTTCGTTTGAAATATCAACAACTAAAGTGCGATTTACCAACTTATCTAAACCATTTTCAAATAGCAAGGGCACGACCAACACAGTATACTCACTTGATGAAGAATTAATCAACTGTAACATTCTTGTTCTTATTTTAGGATGCAAACATTGATTCAGCCATTGACGTTCGTTGTCATTCGAAAATACTTTCTCTCTTAAGCTTGCTCGGTTGAGCTCACCGTTCTCTAATAAAATTGATTCACCGAAGTGTGCCGCAATTTCACTGAGCCCCTCACTGCCAATAGCAACCACTTCACGCGCAATTATATCGGCATCAACAAGCTCAATGCCTTGAGCAGCAAATAAATTGGCGACGGTTGTTTTTCCGCTGCCAATACCACCTGTTAATCCAACGACAAATTTATCCATGGCTTTTAGACCCAATTAACCAAATACCAGTTCACGATGTCTTTTCCCCACAGCATGGCTATCCAACCTGCTACCGCAATGTAAGGCCCAAAAGGGATTGGGTTGCCTGAATGAAGTTTACGTGTAGCAATTAAGCCGATACCCACGATAGCACCAATAAGCGAGGATAATAAAATGATGAGTGGGAGCATCTGCCAACCGAGCCATGCACCAAATACTGCCATTAATTTGAAGTCACCATAACCCATACCTTCTTTACCCGTTAAGAGTTTAAAGCCCCAGTAAACCGACCATAAACTTAAATATCCGGCAATAGCGCCAATTAATGCGGATTCAAGCGAAACAAAGGTGCCGTTGATATTAAGAATTAAGCCTAGCCATAACATAGGTAGTGTTAAGGTATCGGGCAATAACATTTCATCTAAATCAATGCCGGTTAAGGCAATCAGCACAAAAGTTAAGAGGCTGGTTGCTGCAAATTCGAGTGTTGGGCCAAATACCCATGCGAGGTAAGCAACTGCTACCCCTGTAATGAATTCAATGATTGGGTAGCGGGCAGAAATCTTGTCGCTGCAATTGGCACATTTGCCTTTGAGCATTATCCAGCCGAGGACAGGAATATTATGCCATGGCTTTATTTTGCTGTTGCATTTAGGGCATGCGGATGTCGGTGTGAGTAGGTTGTACTTTTGTGGGAAACTATCGATAGGCTTATTCAGTTCTTTTTCACCTAATGCCTTAAACCTTTGTGGGTGGTACTCCTCAAGGTAACGATTACACTCTTGCTGCCATTCCCGTTTCATCATCACTGGGGTACGATGAATCACAACATTTAAAAAGCTACCGACAATGGCGGCAAAAATAAATGCAAGTATCGAGAATGTAGTTGGATTTTCGGCAAGTAGGGCTAAGAGTTCAGTCATGGCAAGTTTACATAAGTATTCTAAGTATATTGCTTTGATTGTAATATGAATTAGTGAGTGAATGCAGAGCTAATTTCCGAAATGTTAACTTTATTAACGTGAGGCTTATTCAGAGTCTATTGATTCTAGATATTCATCGATGTCTTCTCTTGAGTAACCACCTTCTAAAACAGATGCATCGGTAATCGGTATGGCCATTATCGATACGTATTCTTCAGCGCTTAATCCTAAGGTATTGCAAAGCTTTGCCATTTGATATTCTGCTTCTCGTGGATGATTTTGATAATATTCAGGAGGCTTAGCCGTTAAGGTAATGGGTTCTCGATTTATTAATTGCTCAAAGGCTAATTCTACAAGCCCGATAATTAATTTATTTTCTGCCAAAGACTGTAAACCGCTTCTTGGGCAGTCAAATGTCCGGAGTTCGATCGTGCTACTTGGTTCGATCGCGATATCTTGAGTTGGTTCTGCATCACGAAGGTGCAAGAGGTTGATGGCTTGCTGCTTCCCATCCCCAATGCCAATACTTTGTAATAACAGTTTAATCTCAATCATTGCTGAGAAATCGGTTTGTTTAGAAGTTAAATGCTGTGCAAATCCGCAATTTATGAATTCAATTATTGGCTGTAAGTCTTGTCGAGTTTCTGAAGTTAGATATTCAAAGAACTCGATACTTGTAAGCCGTTGTGTAATGAATGGTAAGTAAGTGATGTTATGACACAGTATTGAGAACCGTAATAGCAATTCAGGGTTGTTATTAAAAACCTCTGAAATATCAACATGTTTATGACCTGACATGCCAACTAATCCCGTCTGTTGCTTCAACTTGTAAATGGTCTTTTCGAGTAACTGATAAGTATCGAATTCACAAGGTTGCTGTTTTCGGCTGACAGAAAATAATTGTCGATCAGTATAAGGAGTGCAATGACATTCAAGATAATTTGCTTCTAGGAAAAGCTTCAATTCCCAATTTCCGATTTTGAAGATAGTTTCTCCAAGTTCAGGTGAGTATTCGCTGAATTCAATTTGCTCACTTTTAAGCAAAGATCTTAAGGATGCTTTTATGTATTCAAAGTTCGCCTTAATGACTTCAGAGTCCTCGCTTTGCTCTCTATCGCCGCTAAACCAATACTCGAGCTCTTCACCAAATCTCATTTTATGGGATTGTATAGAGATTGATTCCGTACTCTCCACACTTTGCATATGATGAAAATTAAACAACGCTCGTTGAAATTGGTATTGAGCAAGTAATTCATCAAGTTTTTTCATTTTACCTAAGTAAACTTCTTCATCTAAGCCGTCACGAGAATCATTTTGACTCATCAGCCATATGACTTCTGCTCTTGCCTTTGATACTGGGTTTTCTCTAATTCTCAATGTAAGAGAAGATGTTTCTGAATGACCACAAAGTTGCTGATAATATTTATCAAAATTTGGGCTACAAAAGCAACTTAGCTGACTAGGCGTTAATTGATAAATTTGTGCTGCTGATAGAGATTTAGCGAGGCAATCTCTGGCGATTAATGTTCGGATTGCTTTTCTTTCAAATGAAGCGGCTGCTATTTTTGGCAACAATTTCATTGTTATGATCAAATCGCTGATGCCTGTAGATTTTTGAGTATTCGGATAGCTAACTAGCGTGGAATTTTTTGAGGTAGGAGAAGTAATAAAGTCATTAACTTCAGCAGGCACTATTGTGTATTTGAATTGATACCTAGCTTTCCAAAACTCTGAAAAGCGTTTACTGAATAACAATTTAAAGTCTGCGGTTAATGCTTGTGTATCGAGATCTTCAGCCATCAATTTTAAATAATTTGCTGCAAACTCTCGTCCTTCCGAACCCCATGAAAAATTAAGCTCATTAAATCTTTCTGATAGCGTTTGTAGTGTAGATTTTATTGTCAAAAAGCAAAATATGAGTTCAGTTTGTAATGCTTCATCTTTGAGCTTTATAAGAGCTGGTACTTCGAGAAACAACGCTGCTAACTCTTGAGCTGGGATATCCGATAATGCCGTACTTTGCAAACTGGAAGAGAGATCTAAAATGGCTGTTTGACATTGTGCTTGGAGCTGCTCAACTTCGGCTTCATTCTGTTGAAATACATCTACAGAGTATTCTGAGACAGACGCTGCTGAAGGTGTGGATTGTTTTATTTCAGATTGAAAGTCTGAAGTTGTTGAGGTGTCAGCTTGTGTGACTTGATAATCTTGCAATAGAGCTGTTGATGGTAATGTCGACTCATTACCTTTGTCTGGTTGAATTATGAGGTGTGGTGCTGTGAATGATCTTCGGGCTAATGCTAGGCTCATACTGTTCTACGATTAACAATGTAATTTAATCGTAGAACAAAAAACAAAAGTAAAAATTACCAGTGACTTAATTATTCATGAATAAATATTTATGACTCTTCATTACCCGACCACATTACCCATTTCGAAAATCGGTAAATACATTGCGACGATCAAACCACCAACTACGGTACCAATTACTACCATCATTATTGGTTCAATCAAGCTAGATAAACCATCTACTGCATCGTCTACCTGCATTTCATAAATGTTGGCAAGTTTATTAAGCATATCATCCAATGATCCGGATTCTTCACCAATCATCACCATTTGAATCAGCATGTCAGGGAACAAATTAGTGGTACGCAACGCTACGTTCATTTGCATGCCGGTCATGACCTCTTGGCGCACCTTCATCAAAGCTTTGCGATAAACCGCATTACCCGAGGCGCCAGCGGCTGACTCAATACCCTCAATCAAAGGTACACCTGCGGCAAAGGTTGTTGCCAGCGTTCGCGCAAAGCGAGCCATAGCCCCTTTATGGAGAATTTCACCAATCAAAGGAATTTTTAACATTAATGCATCGATTTGATCTCGAAAATGTTGAGAGTTACGGTGGCTATGAATAAACCCAATAACGCCGGCAGTAATGGCGATAAAAAACACCCACCACCACTCTTGTAACCAGCGGGAAATACCGAGTACAAATTGAGTAAAGATTGGCAGCTCAGCACCAAAGCCTTTAAAAATGTCTTCAAATTGCGGCACCACAAACAGCAATAACCCAACGGTCACAATCATTGCGACAATGACAACCGCTGCAGGGTAAAACATGGCTTTTTTGATTTTAGACTTGAGTGCTTCTGATTTTTCACGGTAAGTAGCAATGCGGTCAAATACGGTATCTAAAGCGCCAGAGTGTTCACCCGCAGCAACTAAATCCACGTATAAATCATCAAAATATCGTTTATGGGGGCGCAGAGATTCAGATAGAGGGATACCCGCTTGTAAGTCATTCAAAATACCCCCCAATAAATTACGCATTTTGGGTTTTTCATGGCCTTTTGCCAGCATTTCAATGGTGGTCACCAAAGGCACGCCGGCTGAGAGCATGGTGGCAATCTGGCGAGTGATCATGGCGATGTCCATTGGCTTAATGGGCTTGTCGCCAGACAATATCGATTTTGACTTTTTACGAACGGATTTACTTATAATTCCTTGCTGTTTGAGTAAAGCACGGGCCTCGGCAACACTGGAAGCTTGGATTTCACCTGAGCTTTTAGCACCGTCACGGTTCAACCCTTTCCATTGGAAAGTAAATACTTTTTGAGCCGCTTTAGACTTTTTTGCCTTACGGTTTGCTCGTTTAGTGCTTACTGATGCCGTTGCCATAATCCTGTCCTATCAACTGCTTGGTTTCGTTAAAAACTGGTTACCCGATTAATTTCGTTAATGCTGCTGATCCCTTGCTGTACCTTGAGTAGCCCTGACCGCCTTAGAGTGCACATGCCTTCAGTTTGGGCAATTTTAAGCAGATCTAACGAGTTGCCGCCTTCCATAATGCATTTTGCTAAGTCTTCGCTCATTTTCATAACTTCATAAATACCCACACGGCCTTTAAAGCCAGCTGTACATTGGTCGCACCCCTCTGGCTTGTATACCGTAAAACCATCATCAATTTGCTCTTGAGTAAAACCAAGGCGTTGCAGTTCAACTTGTGGTACGTCTTCAGGGCTTTTGCAATGTGGGCATAAACGACGGGCAAGGCGCTGAGCGATGATCAAGCTCACCGAGCTGGCAATGTTATAGCCTTGAACGCCCATATTGGACAAACGAGTCAGAGTTTCAGCCGCTGAGTTGGTATGCAGAGTCGATAACACTAAGTGACCGGTTTGCGCTGCTTTAATCGCAATTTCAGCGGTTTCTAAATCACGGATCTCACCGACCATGACAATATCAGGATCTTGACGTAAGAATGAACGCAGTGCTGAGGCGAAAGTTAAGCCTGCTTTTAAATTGATATGAACTTGGTTGACGCCCTCAAGATTAATTTCCACTGGGTCTTCGGCGGTGGAGATATTGCGCTCTTCGGTGTTAAGGATGTTAAGCCCAGTGTACAGCGATACGGTTTTACCTGAGCCCGTTGGTCCAGTAACCAAAATCATCCCTTGCGGTTGAGCTAGGGCGTCCATGTACATTTTTTGTTGTTCTGACTCATACCCCAGTTTTTCAATGCCCAGTTGCGCAGAGGCGGAGTCTAAAATACGCATTACGATCTTCTCGCCCCAAATGGTCGGTAGGGTACTTACACGAAAGTCAGTGCTGCGGTTACGGCCTAATTTAAGCTTGATTCGACCGTCTTGCGGGACACGGCGCTCAGCTATGTCCAGTTTACTCATCACTTTTAAGCGAGCGGCAATTCGGGCAGATAAACCAATCGGCGGTTGAGAGATTTCTTGCAATACGCCATCGATACGAAAACGAATGCGGTATTTTTTTTCGTACGGCTCAAAGTGTAAGTCTGATGCGCCTTTACGAATCGCATCGGTGAGGATTTTATTGATGTAGATAACAATTGGTGCATCGTCTTTGCCATCGCCAGCACCCTCGTCTTTGCGCTCAGTTTCGGCAACTTCAATATCGCCCAAGCCTTCTTCATCAAGGCCATCAAGATCGAGGCTGGATAGATCGTCTTCTAATACTTTTTCAATCGCTGCTTCAAGTTTGTCTGCTTCGACTAATATTGCTTCAGCGTGCATACCGACATTAAACTGAAATTCTTCTAATGCTGAAATATTGGTCGGATCTGCGGTAGCGATATAGAGGCGATTACCGCGCTTAAATAACGGCAAACAATAATGTTTTTCAATCAGCTTACGGTTTAAAAATTCTTCAGGAATGCTGGTGAGATCAAACTCATTAATATCCAGTAGTGGGGTGCCATATTCCTCGTGGCCTAAATTGGCTAAGTCGAGCGCTGAGATCAAATTTTCACGAATAAGAATGCCGGGGAAAGAGGTATTTTGTTTTTTAGCGAGTTTTGTCAGCTGTGGAATTTGTGAAGCCGAAATGATCTCTTTGCGAATTAAAAGATTAGAAAGACCTAGATGAGGCGATGAATCAGGCATAAACTACGTTGCCTTATTTTGGTGAGTAATGGAAATATCCATTACTTGGTTTTTTATCATATTTGTTCAATCCGTTGAAAAAATATTAAGAGCAGTAAAAACTGCTCTTAAAAATCATACTATTAACAAACACCAGCCTGTTTGCACGTGCCACCTTGTGCCCAGGTTAATGTACCAACACCGTTTGTTCCTGTAAGAGTGCCAGTTAACTCATATGTATAACCACCTGCATCAGAAGTAGCAGTTGCTGTAATAGTTGGAGCACTTGCAGTACCGCCAATTTGAACTGTTGCTACTATTGGAGAAGCTGCCCATCCGTTAGCAGTACCATTAGTACCGTCATCTAAAGCCCCGCAGTTATTACTTACACTCCCATCAGCAGCTGTGACTGGGTTTCCAGCTGTTTGAGCACAAATTTCAACAGCTGTTTTTGCTGGTGTAGTAGCTAAAACTACTTCTGTAAACTTAGAGCGATCTGAGTATGTTTTGTAAGCAGGTAAAGCAATTGAGGCCAAAATACCAATAATTGCCACAACGATCATTAATTCAATTAGGGTGAAACCCTTTGCATTTTTAACACTCTTCATTGAGTTTAAACCTTTCATGGTCATTTTCTCCACTGTCCACTTTTGTATGACTAAGTGACTAAATTGGTGTCACTTAAAATTTGAGTACCCAGGTATTCGCGCCTAGGCGCTCGTAACCTTTGCTGCTTCTGGGTTGCCGACTTACTGTGAGTTTAGGCTCTAGACTCTTAACTCAGCAATTAAGCTAATGCTTGGCCGGGCAACTTTGTTACTTCTTTGCTACTTCGCACTATCGATAAAACAGACACTGCGGCTCCGTATACGTTGCATCATCCTTGTTAACATACTCATGTTAACCACAACATAAAAGAAAACTGCCTTCTTTGACGTAGGTCACTATAAGTAGGGTAAAAGTATTACAAATTGGGCAAAATTGAAACCAAATTTTGTATAAAATGTTTAAAAAATTAATCAAATATGTCGTTTTATGTAGAATTTAGTCTGTTTTATGCAAGCGTTATCAGTCATCTCAACGGTTAAATTGTCAATTTCATTGATTTTTATCTGTCATCGTCAAAAAAATGACGAATTTATTGTCATTATTCGTCAAACGTGAATGGATACAGAAAAAACAGTGTTTAACAATCTCAGGTCTTTGTTTTGGGGGCTGTTAAGTCACATAAATCGGCAAACGTCATTTGCTTCAGTGGTAGTTTGCGGCACAAATTGTAAAACGCTTCACTCTGCCAAAATGATTGAGTTAAATTTGAATGTAATTCTTTTATAAGGCTCGCGAGCTCTTGCAAAAGCTGTGGGTCAGTGGCTGTACCTTGATGGTGTGCTAATAAATCACTAAGGCTATTAAATGGTTGGCCTGTTTCGAACATTGACTTAAAGGTTGCATGTGGGTCTTTATCTGTAGGGCAGGTGAGTGGCTTTAATGTGAGCATCTTGCTCCGCCGGAGTGAACGGCTTTTAAATTGAACATTCGCACAGTTAGAATCATGTGGATTAAATGAATACTGCTCAACGTTTGCTTTACTGAACAACGAGTCATATAAATGTTCAGTAAGGTAGCGTTGATTTTTAGCATCGCCTTTAGCCAGGTATTGGCAAGCGGCCACTTGATAATCCTGTTGTTTGGCTTGTTCCCATTTTGCATTGGCTTGTCGTAATATTCGTTTGCTGTAGAGCGTTTGGACTGCTTCGCTGTGGGATCTGAATTTAGCTTGAACAAGCGGTTTTTCATCATAATAGATGGTCATTTTCCAAGGACTACTAGGATTGCCTGAAGTCGCTCTTTCAATATTTAATTGAGCTTTTTTCTTATATTTAGGGGCGAGTGAGTTTTTGAAGGTATTGAAGTCGGTAATGATATCTTTAGGGTTTTGCCATGAATCTGATGCTTTACTGAGTTGATTTATAGCTCTTCTTGTACCTTTTATTTGCATCTCTGGGTCGAAACAATAATCTGTTTTTTTAATTGGACCCTTTAACTCTGTTTGTGATGGTATTACCGCTTCACGAGGTGGTGTTCTAGAGTGTTTAGGTGTATTTGGTAGTTTAGTTGAATTCAATGTAGCTTCAGTTTGCGATGTTGCCTGTGGTGATGTATTTGAGATTGATACTACTTCTGCTGATAAACGTGATGATATTGCAGGCTCGGGTGTTGGACTAGGTTGGCGACTTTCTGCTGGTGCATTCAATTCATTAGAGAGAGAAGTATTTTCTTTTATAATTTTATAGAAGAAGATCTTTTTTCCAAATAAACCTTTTTTATCTGTTTTATTGGCTTCCTTTAATTGACTCGTATGAACCTTATAGCTCGTAGTGCTTGGTTCTCCTTCCAGAGGTTTGAATTGTAATTTGTAATTACTTGCTTCATCGTGTTTGGGCTTTGGCTCATTGACTTTTGGTATTGCTGTTTGTGTTTTTACAATATACCCACGATCAACGATTACCCAGTCTTGATCCTCCTCTGGTACTCTGGAAATAACGACTTCCTGCTTAGCCTCAAAGCGCATTACAAGGAGTTGTTTAATCCCGGCTAACATATGCTCATTTTAGTGATAATTGAAAGGGTAAACTTAGCATGAAACTGCGTTGTGTTTGATTATCAATTATTAAACTTTGTTAATCTACAATAGGCAGGCTGACATAAACGCCTGAAAACTCAGCACAGATTTTTTGATTGCAAATGATGTCGATTTTTAGTTCAAAGCGTTGTTTTCTGCCTGCGGATAAACGAGAAAAGTCGAAGCCTTCACAGTTGACTTTAGCGATAGGCTGCTCAGTAACGGGGGCAAGATAGCGGATGTGACCGTCAGCCAGCACAATATCACCTGTTACATTATTGAGCTTTTGTTGCAACCAAATGGCACCCCAACCAGTTAAGGTGGCGAGTGTAGATAACGAACCGGCAAACATGGTGTTGTGACAATTGATATTTGGTTCAATCGGGGCGGTAACGCTAAAAGTATCATCAGTGAGGTCTAGCGGTTTAATTTGCATAAACTGGCTAACTGGAATGGTACTGTGCCATGTTTCGGTGAGTTGCTTGAGTAAGGTTTGGTTTGTATCCGTCATGATTTTTCTTTTGTTTCTAATGCAAAGGTTACTGGGCCATCGTTGATAAGGCTGACTTGCATATCAGCACCAAATTCCCCCGTTGCTGTAGTGATATTTTGTTGCTGACAATAGTTTACAAAGTGCTGATACAAGGTATTTGCTTGTTCAGGTGTTGCGGCGGATGAGAAACTTGGTCGACGGCCTCGGCTGGTGTCTGCGGCTAAAGTGAATTGTGAGATCACTAATAGCTCACCTCGAATTTGCTCAAGGTTGAGGTTCATTTTGCCGTTACCATCATTGAATATCCGGTAATTGATAATTCGCTGTGCCAGCTGCTCTGCATCTTGCTGGGTATCTTGTTGCTCAACCCCTAAGAGAATTAACATCCCTTGATTGATTTGACCAATGGTGGTGTTGCTTACATCAACTTGCGCTTGTTTCACTCTTTGGATTATGGCTTTCATCTTGATTTTCTATCTTATGTAACTGTTCAACAAATTCGGGTAAGGCTGCGGTAATTACCGCACCCAATAATACAATCATCCATGAGATATAGACCCAAACAAATAAGATTGGGATGGTGGCTAACGTACCGTAAATCGCTTCATAACTTGGGAAGTGGGTCAGGTAAAAGGTAAAGACTTTTTTGCCTGCTTCAAACAAAATTGCGGCTGTCGCAGCACCAATCAGTCCATGCTGCCATTTTACACTTTGATTCGGTACTGCAAGATAAATCATTAAAAAAGCCACCATCGAAAACAACATTGGCAAACGAGCAACAAAAAATGGCACAACATCAGCGATTTGATCGGCATTAAAAATTTTTAACGATACTAGATAAGACGTTGCCGCTAAACTGGCACCCACAAAGACGGGGCCTAATGTCAGCACCATCCAATACATTGAGAATGAAATGATTAATCGGCGTTTTTTGGTGACTCGCCATATTTTATTGAGCGTTTTATCAATGGCCGACATCAGTAGAAATGCGACGACGACTAGAGCCAAGATACCTATGGCTGTTCCTTTTGACGCATTGTCGACAAAAGAATTGATGTAGATTTTGATTGTGTCATTGGCTGACGGTAAAAAGTTACCGTAAATGAAGACTTCAATTTGTTCACGTATTCCTTGAAATACAGGGAACACAGAGAGCATGGACATCATGACGGCGATGATAGGCACTAAAGAGAGTAAAGTAACGTAAGTTAAATGTCCTGAAACAATATTGATTTGATCTTGTTTTAACCTCTGTTTAAGGTGTAAACAGAATTGATAAAACGTTTGGCTATATTGCTTGAGTTGCTCAATAGTTGGCCATTGCATGGCAGTTGCTCCAGTTCCATATAGAGGGCTTTTTAATAAGTGGCTAACTATGGCAAAGATTGACTGAGTTCACAATATATAACCAAAAATTGAGATAACCAATAAACGAAGATAGGGAGTATTGATATGAGTGGGCAAGGATCTACAGGAAATGTAATCGCTGCGGTTGCAAGTTTTTTCATTCCGGGGTTAGGGCAGTTGGTTCAGGGAAAAATCTTTTTTGCGGTATTTTTCTTTGTCGTGTGTAGCTTAGGTTATTTTTTCTGGTGGCTGGTGTTCCCAGGTGTGATTGCTGTTGTGGCTCACCTGTGGGCAATTGTTGATGCAGCGCTTTATAAAGGCAGCTGATCTTGTGAGTCTCGTCTAGACTTTTAATGATATAAGAACTTGGGTTGTCTATGACGAAAAAAGAGGAAACAGATCTCAATATTGATCTAAAAAAGCTTGAAAAAGCGTGTGAGCAAGCATTGGGTGAACATAAGACCTTAGCTGAAGTTAAGAACATCACGCCCAAAGAGCTGGAAGATGTTTATGCTAAGGGATTAGAAAAATACAATGCTGGCAAGCCTGACGAAGCCATGACTGAGTTCACGTACTTAGTTATGCACATGCCTTGGGACAGGCGCTTTCAAATGGCGCTTGGTTCAACCTTGCATTGGCTTGGTGAATTTAAACATGCTCTGAATTTTTATGGTTATGCGTTGGTGATGGATGCCTGTGATCCAGGGGCAACGTTTCGAATCGCACAATGTTTTTTAAGTTTAGGGGACGAACCTTCAGCTCGTGAAGCATTACAAACGGCCATAGAGCAGAGCTATATTCGCCCTGATGAGCATCATATTGGTGAACAAGCCAGAAAATTGCTTGATGAGCTGAACGGTCGCTAAGTAATAATTCATTATGTGTGTTTTTGAGCATATTCTACACTCCATTTAATGTTAATTAAAATCAGGTGTTGTGATATGAAGAACCGAATTTTGTTGTTACCTCTATCATTATTATTCAGTTTTAATGTGTTAAGTGCGCAGGTTGTTGAGAATAATTTTGACTTACCCGCTAAAAAAGATGTTGTGACGGTTTGTAATGCGACATATTACAATCCTAATAGTGATCAATTTAGAAGAGAACATTTCGCCACTTATTTGAATAAAACGGCAATTGCCGTGGCCTTCACTGCTGAAGACTGTGCTCACTCTGGTCATGGTGAATATTTTGTTTGCGAGTTTAAGCTGAATGTTCAACCGGGTGACTGTGTATCTTCGCATTACACTCGAGGTACTTACCGTAGGCATGTACTCATTGGTATTCCTAAATGGGAAAGTGGGAAGCTTGATTGGGAGTTTGGTAGCGCCGTAATTGGGCATTTAACATTCAGTGTGGCAAATGGTGAGAGTTATACTGTTAAGGATGTTGCGCTTGCGACCAGCAATAACGGGCAAAAGGTTGGTAATCATGATAGTAAATTTATTTTCGGTAACGTTTGTGACATTAAGGGTAACAACTGTAAGTACAATTGGCATGATTATTAGGCAAATTAAGGTAGCACTTACTTTAAACTTTCCTGACTACCAATGCAGTTCAGCATACTTTGCAGTCACTCTTGCGTAGGGCTGTGTATATTTTTCGTTTCTTCTGTGTTGCCGAATGCTTATGTAGAATAACTACACCTCACATTCGTCGTCTTGAATAAACAAAAAATCTACAACAGCAAATCGAAATCGTTAATTGGGAACGGCCTATTGGTGTGCCATTTTGGTTTAAGGGTAAAATTATTGACTGGCAATATGGTGAACCTGGAACTCGCCTTATTTTTTGTGTAACGAATGGTGAGAAATTTAATGTCAGCAATCTCGCCATTGACTATACGATATTTAATTTTAATTATATTTACGGCAAAGTATGTGGCGGTAAAAAAAATCAGTGCCACATTCATTCTAGTGAGTGACAACACTGCTTCCATCTAGCTTTTTAAAAGCCTAACGGCGAACAGATAAATTTAAGTTGTTGCTCATTAAAGGGGTCAACAAATTCGAGTTTATGTGCCAATAGTTGCAGTGGCTGGGTAAAGTCAGGTTCAGCTTTTGGTTGCAACTGTGGATAAAAACGGTCATTCAATATTGGCATTCCAAGCCCAAGCATGTGCACACGAAGCTGGTGGGTTTTACCGGTGATCGGCTCTAACTCAAACAGGCCATAATCTCCCTTTATTTGAATTAATCGAATCTTGGAGTGGGTGTTCGCTTCACCGCTCGTTTGCTTGACTAAAAAAGAAGGCTCACCTCTTGTGAGTTTATTTTTAACTTCCCAGTGTTGCTGACCATGTTGTTTGAATGCAGACTCAGCTTCTGGAGTGAGCTTGGCAATAGCTTGATATTGCTTATGAATATTGCCGTCTTTAAATAAAGAATGATAAGTATTGCGAAACTCAGGCAGTTTGGTGAACAACATGATCCCTGCCGTATCTTTATCTAAACGATGTGCAGGTGCGATGGTTTCAATGCCCGTTTTTATGCGTAATCGATGAACTAAGCACTCATTGACGTAGTTACCACTTGGGGTAACGGGTAAGAAGTGCGGTTTAAAAACAATCAAAAAACGGTCGTTTTCAAATAAAACTTGTTCTGTAAATGGGACTTTGGTTTCCTGTTGTACTTCACGGTAGTAATACACGCGCTGTCTTGGTCGGCAAAGTGTGTCGAGATTTAATCGCGAGTTATCTTGCCAATGAATTTTGCTTTGCTTTATACGCTGATGCCAAATCTGCGCTGAAACATGTGGGAATTGCTGTATCAAAAAGTCTACAACAGTGAGCTGTGTAGAGACGTTATCAGGGATAACAATATAAGAAGGTTGTGCAGCTTGAGCAGACGATGACATTCAACAATTACAATCACAGTTAAGACCAAGGTCGAATTGTATCTTGAAGGCAACTTGAGTGAAAGTCTCCTTTGAGGTCGTTGCTGATGAGTCATTAAATCAAAGGGGGGTAATTGGGGGACGGCTATTATTGTTAAGGTATTTTTTTATTCAGCGTAGATTTGCTAAAATCCTTTCCATTAAAACCAATTAGAGAGTGTTTGCAATGTCAATGTATGTAGTGGGGCATAAAATCCCTGATTCTGATTCAATCTGTGGTGCTATCGCACTGGCGTATTTAAAAAATCAAATCGGCGAGCCAGCAAAAGCGTCGCGTTTAGGTGAGCCATCGCCTGAGACACAATTTATTCTGGATCGTTTTGGCTTTGAAGCGCCAGAATTAAAAATGAGCTATGCAGGTGAAGAAGTTTACATTGTTGATCATTCAGAGCTCACTCAAGCGCCAGATGATATTGCAGAAGCAACGATTGTCGGTATTGTTGATCACCACAAATTGGGTGACTTAACTACGTCTACACCGCTTGAGTGTTGGATTCGCCCTGTAGGTTGTTCAAACACCGTGATTAAAATGATGTATGACTTCTACAATGTAGAAATTCCAAAAGACATTGCTGGCATCATGTTGTGTGCCATTTTAAGTGACACGGTGATTTTTAAATCACCAACCTGCACGACTGCTGATATTCGTTGCGTTGAAGCACTTGCAGAGATTGCAGGAATTGAAGATTTCAAAGCATTAGGCATGGAAATGTTTAAAGTGAAATCAGCGGTTGGTGGTACTGCGCCTCGCGATCTTGTGATGCGTGATTTTAAAGATTTTAATATGAACGGTAACCTTGTTGGCATTGGTCAGCTTGAAGTGGTTGATTTATCTGTGTTTGATAACATTAAAGCAGATCTAGAAGCAGATATTGCAGCGTTAAAAGAAGAAGGTAATCGCCATACTGTTATGCTGTTACTGACTGATATTATGAAAGAAGGTTCTGAGCTGCTTATCGTGAGCGATGATGCAGAGCTTAGTCAGAAAGCTTACGATATCGCCACTGAAAACGGGCGTGCTTGGCTACCGGGTGTATTAAGCCGTAAGAAGCAAGTCGTGCCTCCGCTACAGGATGCATTTGCTTAATTGACGTTAACTTGAAGCTTGGGGTAGTCCCTGAGCTTCACGTTGTTCGTATCGCTGTAACTTCAATTTTAATATTTCAATTTCTTGTTGTTGATCACTAACTTTCGCTTTTAAATTGCTAAGCTCTTGGGCTCTTTGTTTTTGGCTTTGTACTAATGATTGCATAACATCAGCATTTTCTGCACTTCCAAAAAGTGCATCGTATTTAGCCTCAAGTTGTGTTGTTAATCGGGATGACGGAGGGGGTGAAGATTGTGTCGGCTGACCAGTTCGAGATTGCTGCAGGTTTTCATTCAAAACTCTATGAGTCTCTTGTGTTAATGATGTGTCTAATTTTTCTGATGATTCATAAGCTTGTAATTTTCTTTGTGAAGTCATTAACAGTTTCGAGAGAAACTGCATTGCGGTTCGATAACCCAATTGTTGAGAGAGTATTTGCAGTGGTGTATCGCCTACAAGATTCTTAAGATGCAGTGTGGCGGGTGTTATATAAGCGAACATAACGCCAAGTGCTTCTTGGTTTATTGCTTTGCAAGCTATATGTACGGGCGTATCTCCATTGATGAACTCTACGCAATGAAGGCCTTTTCCTGCTAAATCGTATCCCTCAGTTTTTGTTATTGGAAGTAACATTTTCAGTACATCAATACGACTATCTCTAACAGCTCGATGAAGCAAAATAATTCCTCCTTCACCGCAAACATTTAAATCAATATCGAATTTAAGTAAAGTTGCTAAGTACTCAAGCTTTTCTTGCTGATAAGCCTGTTCTAGTGTGGTTATTTTGGCTTCGGTTTTAGATGCCGTAATGATACAGTTCATATCAAAACTGTGAAATTCATCTTTTAACTTAGGATCTGAAGCTTTTTTTCTGTTTGCACAGACGTCGAAAAGTAATTGAACGCCAAGATCATGCTGAATGATGATGTGTAGATCATTTGAACAAAAAGGATATTCAGGCCAGGAATAAATTTCTTTAAGTGTTGCTATGTCACCATTGTTCACTAGGTATGCCGTAATTGAGCCAAACCCTTTATAACTTTTAACATAGTTCCCATTTTTGATAAAAACTCTTAAGTATTGTAATAGGTTATTTTCTAAAGCAAACTCAATGAGAGATGTACCTGCGGCAATGATGCTCAGATCGAGTGATCTATCACTGGATGTATTATGGGTATTGAGTCTATCTTCAAGCTTTTTAGGTGCAATGTTTAACTTCATTAAGCACAAAATAATACTAGTCGTAAGTGGTTCTATGTTTAGTAACTCTTCTAGACAACTTTCTTGGACTTGCTCACTGGGAGAGTGGGACTCTAATATTTTTTGAATTAAATGTGCGTAGCCTTTTTTGATGGCTATTTTTAATAGTTCTTGTTGCAGAGTTTGCTCATCAGTTTCTGTGAACTTCACTTTAGATAATGCATCGCAAATAATATTTTCCGGTAAATCGTGTTTAATGAGCAGTTGTATGATCTCTGGTTCGAGGGGTAACTTGGGTAGTTTAACGAGTTCCACAAGACGTTTTTTGTTTACTTCTGAGCAACTCCTAGTCAGTAATTTTCCTTTTAGTTTAGCGAGCTTATCTTCAATTATTGGCGTTGGAACATCTTGCTTTATGAGTTCTTCGATGAAATCCATCCGATACATTTGGCAGGCCTTTGCGGTGATATGTTTCCAAAGTTTGATGGCGTTTGGTAGAGGCTGCAAGTTAAGCTTACTGATTAAGCAACCAAAAAATTCAGCATTGCATTTCATTTCCATAACTTGAAATATGGTTTCTTCCGTAAGCGTCATGCTCGATGGTTTAAGAACGGCCTTGAAAAGCTCTAAATTATTGGCTTTTAAAGCAGAGAAAAGCGGGCTAAGCCCGGTTGATAAAGGTTGATGTTGATTAGGCTCAATGGTAAATAGAGATTCAACGAGTTGAGGCCTCCCTGTCAAAAACGCATGCTCCATGAGAGTTTTGCCTTCAATACTCTCATTTACATTAAATGATTGAGAGTAAATATATCTATCTATTATTGGTTTAACTTTCGAATAAGGGACATTCATTTTCAACAGTTTTAAGATATGTTCAGAACGCAATGTTCCATAGTGGCAGAGGTGAACATAACGTTCTATTGTGCCAGGTAAGCAAAGTGCGTTTTGGAGATTCGAAATGGCTAAAATACGAGGGTTTGCTCCAAACTCAATTAACTCATCAACTAAAGCTGTGTTTCCAGCTAAATAAGCAGCTTCTAGTGGATAAAGGCCATTTGCTTGAGTGTTAAGCATTTCAGGGGTAAGTGTGCTGATATAACTTTTGAGATAAGATAAGTTCAATGATTGGATACTCGCTATTAAAAGATTGATATCAGCGCTTGAATATTTACCATCATCAAAATTAAGGATTTCTTTAAGCTTTTCGGGGTCGCTAGGAAGATTTAAATTTGTACTTGGGGCTAAATTCGGTTCTGACGATGTTCTCGGTGAAACGGTATAGGCTATGTTTTCACAAGTTGGCCGAGGTCTTGTTAAACGAGGACTGGTAAAATACAGTTCTGTAGGGTGAATTGCGAGTTTACCGCCTCGAAGATAATAGGAATCATATTTTAGCTGACCTGTATTCGGGGCAAGACGTGGGGTTTCAGGTGTAACGCCTTCACTTGGTAGACTATTTAGCACCGAACCACTCGCTATATTTTCAGTCATAATTGATACTTCTGTTTAAGTGTAAGCTATGTCAAATAGCTCCAAACTGTTATAGGTATAAGTCAGAGCTATATTGAAGGGAGGTTATAAGCTATAAGCTTTTTGATGATTGGAATAAAGTTAATCCTTTTTCATCTTTTTGCTAATCGTTCTCAGCTGGAGTGGAAGTGATTGATTTATCGGTGTTCGATAAAATCAAAACGGATTTAGAATCGGATATTGCTGCCCTAAAAGAAGAAGGCTATCGCCATATGGTAATGCTGTTACTGACAGACATTATGAAAGAAGGTTCTGAATTTCTGATTGTGAGTGATGATGCAGAGCTAAATAAGAAAGCTTACGATATTACGACTGAAAACGGTCGTGCTTGGTTACCAAGTGTATTAAGCCGTAAGAAGCAAGTCGTGCCACCTTTGCAAGGGATGTTTGCTTAGTTTGTGTGTTCGAAATACCCAATATTAGTGTTGGGCGTTTTAACTCGTAATAGCTTTTAGGTTTCTTAGTTCTACTTTTAACTTTTCGGGGATTTCAAACTGGGCTAACTTTTCAAGTATGAGCTTCATTCTTGTAACTTCTTGTTCTAATTATTCTGCCTTTTCGGCTAATTTTTGTTTTTCTTCTACAGTCGTTTTCCATGTTTTGATGAAATGTTCTGTTTGTGTTTTAAGTTGTTTCTGCTCTTTTTCAAGTTCAGATTGGTCGGCCGTTTTTGTGGCCATAGTTTTGTTTAAGAAATACTCATTCAACCAACCCTCAATAGTTGGTGTATCAACGGGTAACTCCATCAAATTATTAGCTTCTGTCATTGCATCATAAGGGGTAAGTTGGTCATTATTATATTGGGTAAATACTTGAATTCCGACCGTAGTGACAAGAAAATGAATAAGTGCTCTATTACCACTTGCAAAGCCATAATGAAGAGGAGTATTTCCGCCATATAGCTCTCGCTCTAAAAGCATTTGTGTAGGAGAATTAGACTCTCTTTCATGAGCGACAAGAACTTTTAATGTAGCGAGATCATTTGCATTTGCTGCGATATGGAACAATGTTACTGTTTCCGTATTCGCTTCTGCTACATCGGCACCATTATCAAGAAGCATCTTTACTTTTTCTGAGCTATTCTGCTGACATGCTAATTCAATACAAGATTTTCCATTTATTCGCTTATTTATTAAGAAGTGAGGTCGACGTTGAGCTTTAATTTCATCATCTCTTTGAGATTTTGCTCTTGCTAAATAGGTATTCAGTTGTTCAAGAGGTATTTCTAATTCAATCAATCGATATATGTCTTCGACTTCAAAAGTTATGAACCTGTTTGAAATTATGGCTAAAAAGTCTTTGTTTTTATTTTGCTCTCTGAGCAGAATTTTCAATTTATTCATTGCCATAATGTTTTCTGGCGACATTTCGTTATCTAATAGCATAGGTATTAAATCAACTCGTTTCTTTTCAAGTATATAGCCAATTAATTCTTGAAGTTCTTGTTTATCTTTCACCAAATCTTCTATAGGAGATCTTTTAGACAGAGCTAACTGAATAGTTTCGGCTGAACAGTTTATCTTGACGAGATTTTTTATACTCCCTATTGAAAGTTGCAGCTGAGGTAGCCTGACAATTTGTTGAATTTTATCAAGATCATGAACCTCGCACTCTCTTGCCAATAGCTTTGAAATGGGATCCTTTAACAAATCTGCTGATAAACCATGGTTTAAACAAGATAATAAAAAATCGACCCGATTTAATTGACAAGCTTTTAATGCAATTCTTTTCAGTGTTTCTTGATAATTATTTGTTTTTGTTTCATTAATTTGAAATTGAATTCTTTTTAATAGTGATTCAAAAATATCTTGATTACACCCTGAACTCATGATTTTGAATACTTCGTTTAGTTCTAGATTAGCATCTGAGTGCTCTAAAGTGGCCTTAATAAGTTCAATTTTGTTGTGTGTGGCAGCATATAAAAGTAGGCTTTCATTTGTTGAAAACATTTCGTGATTCAAGTCTTCAAACTTGAGTAAAGCTGTTGCTAGTTCAATTCTGTTGGCTCTAACTGCATGCTCTAAAAGCGTTTTTTTTTGGTGTTTTTCGTTAATCTTAAATGCAGTAGAAAAAATAAATTTGTCGATCCAATCTTGAATGTTTTCATAAGGTACGTCTAGGTAAAGCAAGGGCCCTATATCGTTAAAAGTAAGAGCTTTCTTTTCTAACCAATGAAAGTATGTAGCTAAAGTGTCAGGTTTGCAGAGCGTCTGTCTAAGTCTGGCTTCATCCACGGTGTCTGAACTTGCACCTTCCTTGATAAGATCATTAACTAGCTTGATGTTACCTGTTAAATAAGCTGCTTCTAAAGGACACAACCCATTTTCCCGTTTATTGAGCAAAGCTCTAAAGTTCGGTATAAGCCATGATATATTTTTCGCACTTTCACCATTTGCGATGAGTAGACAAATATCGGAACTGGAGTATCCTCCACGGTCAAACTTTAAGATGTCATAGAGTCTTTCATTGTTTTTAGGTAATACTAATTCAGAAGATTTATGATTGGTACGATTTGGAATGGAAGAGCCACTAGAAGGTCTAGTTTTAAGTTTAGCCAAATAAGGCTGATGAGCAGGGTCAATCGTAGATTTTGGTCTTTTAACTCTAAATGCAATCAGTGATTGACTTAGGTCGCTCCCTTTAGTTCTGGTAGTTGAGTATTGCTTACTGCCTCTCCTTAGAAATGATTTATCTTGCGTGTGAGGAGCTTGAAGATGACCGTCATCCTGAGCCCACTGGGGAGCTTGAGTAACACGCTCTAGTTTTTCTGTCATAGTTAATTCAAGTTAATGCATTTACGGTTTATCGTACCATTTGAACTTTAGGAAAGGCTGAATCTCTGCTGACTCAATCAAAATAAGGTTTTAGATTTAGGGCTTAAGATAAAAGATTTATTTCGATTGAATAGAATTTAGGCGTAACCCGAAGGGCTGTGTATATTTTTCGTTTCTTTGTTGCCGAATGTTTATGTAGAGCAACTACACCTCACATTCGTCGTCTTGAATAAACAAAAAATCTACAACAGCAAATCGAAATCGTTAATTGGGAACGGCCTCTAGCCATTCTTGATCTATTTGCCTATGGTTTTTGAAAAAATTCCATTCGAATTAAATATCTTTAATTTTGTTGAGAAGCCCGCAGAAAATTTCCATTATAAGAGTTCAGTATTAGATAGAAGGTGTTGCTATGAAAATTCAGCCATCTAAGCTTGTTTTTGTTTGTTTATTGCCTTTAACAAGTTTTGCGTCTGTTATGTCTCAACCTAATCAGCTGGTAGCCATAGGGAATAATCAATTCGTTGATACACAAGGTTATACTGACAGTTTTTCTTGTTATCCAGGTAGTGAACCTTTGGTTATCTATTCAACCGCTGCGAACAATAGAACGCCGATTATGTCTGGTGATATTATTGTTCCAGCGTATATTGCTCCAAACTTTAAGGCTACGCCGCTTACGATACCTCAAATCCAGCAATCCGATGTTAAATCTAACCAGAATCTCACTGTAAAAACTCGCACTCCTTCCAGATTATTCATTCAATTTGGATTGAACCGCTATGATCAACAACGGTTTTACGTCAGTAGTGTGCAGTTTCCTGTGCCTTATTTAAAAGATGAAAAGCAAGCGAATAGGGAAAAGTTTGTTTCGCAACATTTTGTGGAAATTGATAATAAATCGGGTGAGAACCAAAAATCGTTACCTTCAAGAGATCATAGTTTTGTGGAAGATTCTCGCCTTGATGTGATGGAAAATGTAAAACTGCTAACAGGGTATTTCACCTCGTGGAGTCAAGCAGGACAATGGGGAGGGGCATTAAATCAACAGTTTACGAATGTACCTTATATTTTCTCATCTTTACCGTCAGCAGATGATCCTAATTTTTATAATGGCTATGGTGTTTGGGTTTGTGGAAGGGCAGGGTGAGATTGGTCATTAAATAAAAAGTCTGCGTAGAGCAGACTTTTTTATGAGAAATATGAGGTTACGTGTTTTCTCTTTCTATCGCACGATAAGCGATGTCAGTTCGGAAGTACACATCATCCCAATGTACTTCGTTCACTAGGCTGTATGCAAGCTTTTGAGCTTCAGTCACACTGTTACCTAATGCTGTAGCACATAGAACTCGGCCACCATTAGTCACAACACGACCGTCTTTATCGGCAGTGCCAGCATGAAACATTTTGATGTCGTTATTGCCCAATGTAAGACCCGAAATAACGTCACCTTTACGGGCGGAAACAGGGTAGTCACCGGCCGCCATAACAACACCTACAGCGGCACGAGCATCAAATTCAGCGGTGACTTTGTCTAAGTCGCCACGAGTTGCGGCTAAACAAAGATCCACAATATCAGACTGCAGACGCATCATAATCGGTTGCGTTTCAGGATCACCAAAGCGGCAGTTGTACTCTAGGACTTTCGCCGTACCGTCAGCAGCAATCATTAATCCTGCATATAAGAATCCCGTGTAAGGGTGGCCTTCAGCAGCCATGCCATCAACGGTTGGTCTGATGACGTGTTCCATAGTCCAATCGTGAATAGATTGCGTGACAACAGGTGCAGGGGAGTAAGCACCCATTCCACCTGTATTAGGGCCGTTGTCACCGTTATCACGAGCTTTGTGATCTTGGCTGGTGGCCATTGGTAGAATATTTTTGCCATCCACCATCACAATAAAGCTGGCTTCTTCGCCTTTGAGGAATTCCTCGACAACAACACGAGAACCTGCTTCGCCAAATTTATTACCTGCAAGCATGTCTTCGATTGCCGCCTCGGCTTCAGCTTGGTTTTGAGCAATGATCACACCTTTACCCGCCGCTAAACCGTCAGCTTTAATCACAACTGGATAACCTGTTTTTTCTGCAAGTTGCGCTGAGAAAACTTTTGCTGGTTCAATTTCAGTGAAATTTTGATAATCCGCCGTTGGGATATTGTGACGCGCTAAAAAGTCCTTAGTGAACGCTTTTGAACCCTCAAGCTGCGCAGCGCCCTCGGTTGGGCCAAAAATCGGTAAGTCAGCAGCACGGAATGCATCGACTACACCGATGACTAGTGGCGCTTCAGGGCCGACAATGGTGAGTGAGATATCGTTACTTTTGGCAAAATCGATCAAAGCGGTAATGTCTTCAACGCCAATGGCGATGTTCTCAAGTTTTGGCTCGAGTGCCGTACCAGCATTGCCTGGTGCAACAAAAACCGTCTGTACTTTTTCGTTTTGTGCCGCTTTCCATGCTAAGGCGTGCTCGCGGCCACCGCCACCAATTACGAGAATGTTCATATTCAATTCCTTGAGCGTGTTAATTCGTTAGGTTCACCCCAAATTATGTCGAGTGAACCTAGCCGTTTATTAGTGACGGAAATGGCGCATTCCAGTGAATACCATCGCCATACCATGTTCGTTAGCGGCATCAATGACTTCTTGGTCACGCATAGAGCCACCCGGTTGAATGACACAAGTAATTCCTGCCGCTGCTGCAGCGTCAATACCGTCACGGAATGGAAAGAAAGCATCGGATGCCATGACAGAACCAGGAACCGTTAGTCCTTCATCTTCGGCTTTAATGCCTGCGATTTTTGCGCTATACACACGACTCATTTGGCCTGCACCCACACCTACGGTCATGTGGTCTTTGGCATACACAATCGCATTGGATTTAACGAACTTAGCTACTTTCCAGCAAAACATTAGGTCTTTCATTTCTTCAGCAGTGGGTTGGCGTTTTGAAACCACTTTTAGCTCTGACTCTGCGACCATGCCTTGGTCACGGTCTTGCACTAACATGCCACCATTTACACGCTTATAGTCAAGCGCTGACGCAGCTTGTGACCATTCACCACATTCAAGTAAACGAACATTTACTTTGGCTGAAACTACTTGCTTAGCTGCTTCACTGATCTTAGGCGCAATGATCACTTCAACAAACTGACGCTCAACAATGGCACTTGCTGTTGCTTCATCAAGTTCACGGTTGAACGCAATGATGCCACCAAAAGCGGAGGTTGGGTCGGTTTTGAATGCACGCTGATACGCTTCAAGAATGTCTGTGCCTAATGCCACGCCGCAAGGGTTAGCATGCTTGACGATGACACAAGCTGGTTGCTCAAACTCTTTAACACACTCAAGTGCAGCATCCGTATCGGCGATGTTATTGTATGAAAGTGCCTTACCTTGCAGTTGAGTCGCAGTAGCAACAGAAGCTTCTGCAATATTGTTTTCAACATAAAACGCAGCTTGCTGGTGGCTATTTTCACCGTAACGTAAATCTTGCTTCTTCACCATTTGAGTGTTGAACGTACGTGGGAATTTAGAGTCTTCCGTCGCATTATCAAAATGTGCTGGCACTTTAGTACCGAAATAGTTCGCGATCATGCCGTCGTATTGTGCCGTGTGCTCAAAAGCGGCAATGGCGAGATCAAAGCGAGTGTCGTATTTGGTGCTGCCTTGGTTATCGGCAAGTTCTGCAAGGACTCGACCATAATCAGACGCATTAACTACGATGGTAACGTCTTTATGGTTTTTCGCTGCTGCGCGTACCATTGTTGGACCACCGATGTCGATATTTTCAATTGCATCTTCAAGAGTGCAATCTTCTTTCGCTACGGTTTGAGCAAATGGGTACAAGTTAACTGCGACGAGATCGATGCCTGCAATGTTATTGTCAGCCATTACTGTTTCGTCAATGCCACGACGAGCTAAGATGCCACCATGGATTTTAGGGTGCAGAGTTTTAACACGACCATCCATGATTTCTGGATGCCCTGTGTGATCAGAGACTTCAATGACAGGCACACCATTTTCAGCTAATAGCTTGGCTGTGCCGCCTGTTGATAGAATTTCAACACCAAGCGTATGAAGGGCTTGGGCAAATTCTAGGATTCCGGTTTTATCAGATACACTCAGTAGTGCGCGACGAATAGGTCTGGCGTTATTCATTGTGGGTACTTTTATTTTTTAGTTTCAAGGATTTTTCGGAAAATAAGCGTATGCTCTTAAACTTAAGCATTTCCCTTACTTTCCAAAAAGCCCTCGAAAGTGTCCCTTCGTCAGCGGGCGCTATTCTAACGTAAATCATCGATATCTGGTTTTTTTTCTTAGCTTTTTATCTGGTTGTAAGTCGAAATTCAGTGTTCATATATTCGAACTTTTTTCTTAACGAACAAAAAACCTTGACCTTGGACTAAACTCCAAGGTTTATACTGATATCAATTACCCTTATTTTGGATGGACTTCATGTATCGAATTGGTGAGTTAGCGGATTTATTTAACTTAAAGTCTGATACGTTGAGGTATTACGAAAAACATGGCCTGTTATCGCCATCAGAGCGAACGGAATCAGGTTATCGAATGTATAGTCAGCAAGATGCTGTGTTACTGAAATTTATTATTCGGGCAAAGAATGTCGGATTCACCCTCAATGAAATACAAGAGCTTGTGTCGATTGAATTAAATAAATCACAATGGGCTTGTGTTGATGTTAAAGGGCGTGTGGATGCTAAATTAGATAAAATTACAGCCAAAATTGCCGAACTGCAACGCTTTAAAAAAGGATTAAAAGAACTTTCTGACTCCTGTTGTGGTGGGGATGAAAGTGCAGAGTATTGCTCAATCTTGGAAGCATTAGATGATAGTCAGGTTGAACACCGTCACGATCACCATTGTGAGAAAGTGACCCTTGAAGTTAAGCAGGAGAGATAACCATGTTGGTCGATAATTTTCTAGAACTGTTTTTAGAGTCAGCGCCTTGGTTACTCTTAGGGCTGCTCATCGCTGGTTTACTGAAAATGTTTGTTTCGATGGAGTGGATGAACAAACAATTGGGCGGTTACGGTTTTAAAACTGTAATTAAAGCCGCACTTTTTGGCGCTCCACTGCCGTTGTGTTCTTGTGGGGTGATCCCTGCAGCTGTTGGGTTAAGACGGGCTGGTGCGTCTAAAGCGGCAACCACTACCTTTATGGTTTCGACGCCAGAAACAGGTGTGGATTCAGTGAGTGTCTCATATATTTTACTTGGCCCGTTCATGGCGATCGTTCGGCCGATTGCCGCAGTGATCAGTGCGATTGTGGCCGGTTTATTGGTAGGCCCTGACGATAAAGACGATGTGATAACTCGTAAACCTGAATCAAATTCTATCGATGATGCGCAGTCAAGCGGTTGTAGCACTAAAAAAGCAGAGCAAGTGAACGTTGAAGCCAGTTGTTGCAGCAGTAAAAAGCAAGAACCTATCAAAACTGAAAGCAGCTGCTGTAGCTCGAAATCTGACTCTCATGAGCATCATGATCATGATCATAGTCATGGACAGGCTGAATCTCCAAAAGGCGTTTTCGCTAAAGTCATTGCAGGTATTAAGTATGCGGCAACGGATCTAGTGCGTGATACGACCATTTGGTTATTGGTCGGTATTTTCTTTGCAGCGTTAGTAAAAACTTATGTCCCAGAGGACTTTTTAGCGCAACACGGTAGTGGCATCGTCGCCATGTTAGTGATGATTGTGATTTCTGTGCCTATGTACATTTGTGCTACAGCATCTACTCCGATTGCAGCGGGCTTGCTATTAGCAGGTATCTCGCCAGGGGCAGTATTAGTGTTTATGCTTGCTGGCCCTGCAACCAATATTGCAACCTTGGGTGTGGTAACTAAAGAGCTGGGTAAGCGAGCACTGTTCGGGTATTTAGGCGGTGTGATTGGAGTTGCGGTCATTGCAGGACTCATCACAGATTTCGTTGTTGACAAGTATGGGTTTGTGGTTGCCCCGCAAATCGGTGAACAGCATGCGATGCTACCTCAAGGGTTAGTGGCGATCAGTGGAATTGTTCTAGCGCTGCTAATGGGGAAAGTGATTTACGATAAGCTGCCACTTAAATCGAAACCTAAAGATTGTTGTTCGTAAATTGTAAAATAAGGGGCGAATACGCCCCTTATTATATGAGCTTTTATTTCTTGTTATTCACACCACCCTGCAATATTTTTGCAAAAGTATAATCTTGTGTTATATCACTCGGTAACCCTGTATTTGTGCTGTTTCCTGCATCTGGAATAGTTGTACCTTCTTGTGGTTTATCCCTGTTCAATGACCACATACTTACCATGCCCAATTTGTGGTTGTGGGCATCGGCTGCGATGATTTTAGCACCGTCTGGATAGAGTATTTCTTGCCCAAAATCATTGACACCAATCATTGGTGTTGTCCCAAGCATACTCCACACTTGGTCTTCGGTAATGTATTTCGTTTCATCGTGTTTTTGGAACTCTGAGTAAATGAATTGTTCAGCATTTTTTAATGCGATAACCGCACAGTTTCCCTGTACTTTAGTGTAGTCATTTTTATTTATCCAAGGAGAGTTTTGATCTTTCTTTGTACGGGTAGGGGTGCAGTTTTCGATATTCATCGTGCTTGGACCATAATCCATCGTCATTAAGTTAATGCCGCTGATTTTCACATGATGATCTAATAAGCTCGTTATTTGATATTGACCTGAAGCCGTGAGCCCCTGAGGAGCAACAGGCAAGGTAAACCATACACTTACGGGGTGTTCTGTATTCCACTCTTGTTGTGCATTGTAAAGAGCTTGGCTTCTTCTATCTACGGCTTTAGAAACATCTAATGCTGCATTTTCAATATCGAAATCAAGCGCATGCAGGTGAAGGTTTTGAACTAAATTAGTATAGCTTGTGGTGAGTTGAGTGACATCTTCACAAACATTAGCTAAAGGTGAGCCACTTGCCCCACCGATGGAGAGCATCGCATCTCCACCACTGTCTCTAAGTTTATTGAGATTGGCGTAGTTATAAAGGTTGAGTGACTGCTGGTTTCCCCATGATGGGAGGCATTGGTTTTGTTTCGCTACAACAAAAGCCATATTGAAGTGGTTGACGCCATTTTGCTCTTGAGATGTGAGGTCTGGTGGATTTTGCAACATGTCAGTGTATGGTGAAAAAACATGATTTGGCCAGTTGGCACTTTGATTATGAACTGAGTTGGCTATGTTGTTCCAAAGAATAATATCATTCCAAGGACTCTTTTGTAGTGGATCAATTCCATGGATTTCTTTACTTGCGGTATATACGTCATTACTATTTTTGACGTAGTCAGATTTATGGTAAGTATACCCTGGGTTGTAGGGTTTTATCGCCGCTCTCTCTTTATCTGTTAAGTTATGCCAAGGCCCGAGATCTGTCCAAGGACCAGGAGTCGGGGTTGCTGTATTTTGGTTTTGGGGAAGCGTTGGATTTTGGTGTTGAGACCACCATCCAGATTGATAGGCGTGACCATTCATTATGACTTTATCACCGCCATAATAAATGGTGGCATCATTCCATTTGGCTAAGTCATGATATTTCTCCCATGGATTTCCTATTCCGGGGGTAAAAGTATTAGCTGTTACTGTGGCATCTGATTTATAGACCCAGTTGCCGTTTTGGACTATATCCCCCTGTTGGTATTCTTGATTGGAATCGAATTGATTGATTCCTTGAGCTTTAGCTTGTTGAATAGAGCTAGATAAGACTTGTTGCTCTGCCCAAGAGTGAATAGGAACAAATAAAGTGGAAGTTATTATTGCAAGTTTAGTCAGTGTTGTTTTCTTATAGAAATTTCGCATAGCTATACCTTGTGCTGCATTGCAAGATTGAGAATTCACCTCTCATACTATGATTTGTGGCTGAACGTTTCCTGACATGTGAATTTGAAATAAGCTAAAACAAATTGAGTTTCATTAAACAAACATCATCTGTTAATGATGAGGGATCTTGCGCTTTTTTGTGCAAATTAAACTAGAGGTCGTATATGGCCTCTAGGTCATTTAACGTATTACTTTTAAACAGAGAAGATGAGTGAACAGAATGAGAGTTTTACAATTGATGTAGTTTATTAACCATGAGTTGACGTGAAATTAAACATCGTTCAAATAAGTGAATTCTACTTTTTATTTATCTAGGTATGTATTAAACATTGGACTTACTTCTATTCTTGTAGTTAGGTTTTCCGATGAAAAAAAATCCGATCATGCTTGCAATTGGTGCTCTAATTGGGGCGAGCCTTTTGCCTATAGTTTCACAAGCGAGTGATGTTAATGATGCTCCTTCTTCTAACCAAATTATTTTTCATACTCATTTCCCTTACTCTCCGTCTGACACCGACTTAGATGTGTTTAATATTCAGAATACAGACGGTAACGATAAGCTCGTCAATAATGGTTATTCTCACGCTATTATTGCATCGAACTTAATCGCTGGTGTGATGTATACCCATATCATGAAAGAAAAATATCCCGACTTGCAGTTTAATAAAGATTATATGATCGGCACCATGTTAGGGCAGCTATTACAAGAATCAGGCTTAGATCAAACACGTATTAATACAAAATTTTCTGATAACCATGATATTAACAATTCAGCGATTAAAGACTCTTACCTAGTAAAAGGTCAAGGGGGACCTTATCAGATCAACGATTATAGTAAAAAGCTACCTTATGCCACTGCAAAAGATGGTTTGGGTGTTGTTAATTACGATGCGGTGAGAACGACACTCGGTTACAGTATCGCCGATCAGGACAGTGGCGCTCAAACGGAAAGAAAGGGACCTAATGCGTTAGATGATGTGTATTTTGGTCCTATGGTCGTTGCATTTTATCATTTAAACGATGTCAATCGGCTTAAAGTAGAGTCGGCGACTAATTGGTATGTCAATCGAGATGCTTGGAAAACATGTTGGGAAAAAATGAACTCTGCCTCACTTTCACAAGATCCTGACGCCTTAAGAATCACAGACTTTATAATGAATGTGATTTATAACGCAGGGGATTACAGCCCTGTATTCTCCTCGTATTTAGATGTTTGTACTACTCAAAATCCTAGTCAATTACAAAGTTTGAACGACTATTCTCTTAACCCTGCAGATTATCGTGCGGCTATAGGGGCAAAAGATAATGGAGGTGACACTTATTATCGCTATCCAAGACAAGTTTCATTTTATGCAGACCAACTGTTTGGCAAGGATCTTTCTAAATATGGACTTAATATCCACAATAATATTTCGATTTCATACTCAGAACTAAAAGATGCTTTTGTTAAAAGTTTTACTCAGATGTCTTATAAGAAAGATAAATCAAAGGGTAGTTTAGTTTTGATAACCTCAAATATTGCGGATGGTGCATTGCGTTCAGCTGCTGCAAAAACGGGTTTATCAGGTAATGAGAGTTTCAGCCTATCCTCTGATAAGGAAAGAGCACAGCTCTTCAATTTTGTTGATCAAGCTATCTCGAATGTTGAGCAATTAACCAACGCTCAATTTGATGCGGTTACCTCAGACAGTTCAGGATCTAATAACGGTAATAGTGTCCATATTTATGCTGAGCCGAATATAGAAGGGCAAATGTATTTTGTGGCAAAAGATCCCGCTGGGAATGTACTTAATAATAATTACTTAACACCCAATACAACTATTAATATTTTATCAACAGCAAATATCTTGAGAATGTCTGATGGAGCCGTGGATTGCACTAGTGAAGCTCAAAGTGCATTCAAGCAAATTGCTTCATCGCCAAATAACATTAAATCACAGCAGATGAATGTAGGCTTCAACAATGGCGCTTGTGATATTTCAATCGGAGATTACAAACCAGCACCTAAGCCAACACCTGTAAAACCTGGAGATTGGGATCCATCCAAATCGTATCAAGCTTGTTCAGAGCCAGTAAACTATCAAGGTCATAAATATCAAAACATCTGGTACGCTAACGCTGGGCAAGCACCAGATGAAAATTACGGGAATGTTTCTGATGGAAATAAACCTTGGAAGTTTGTTGACTCTCCATTGAATACTTGTAAGAAGCAGTAAATTTGTAGCGTTATTAAGGCATGGATGCCTTTCAGGTATATTCAATCTTATTGATAAACCAAAGCTGCTCTCCATTTGGCGTAATAACAACTGCTTCATCATCCGCTTCTTTTTTAAGCAATGCTCTCGCCATTGGTGCATCAATCGATATGTAATCCTTTTCACCGTAAATTTCATCTGGCCCTACAATTCGAAATTTAAGCGTCTCGCCTTGCTCATTTTCAATTTCAACGGTTGCACCAAAGAACACTCTGCCTTGTTGCTCTTTGGCGTGGTGAACCACTGTCAGTGCTTCGATACGTTTTCTTAAGAAGCGCACTCGACTATCAATTTGGCGAAGTAAGCGCTTATTTTCTTTATAGTCAGCATTTTCAGAGCGATCACCAAGGCTAGCAGCCCAAGCCACTTTTTTAGTTATCTCTGGCCGGTACTCTCGCCATAGATGATCGAGTTCTTTTTTGAGCTTTTCCATGCCTTCAGGCGTAATCAAGTTTGTTCGCAATGGTGTCATTCCGGTGTAAAAGTTAGTAACAGGATCGTCAAAAATCAGCTTAAGATCAATCCGGTTGTTCTTTAGTTGAGCGAATAAAGTACAAAGATAAAATTTTCAAAACGATTGTGATATGGTTAGCCCTCATTAAATTGCAGTTATAAAGAACGAGAGTTTATGCAAACCATTTCTCAGATCATCGCCGATGAATTGAATGTCTCAAAACACCAAGTTGACGCCACCATCAAGCTCATAGACGAAGGTTCAACTGTACCGTTTATTGCCCGTTATCGTAAAGAGGTTACAGGCGCGTTAGACGATACTCAATTGAGGACATTAGATTCACGTTTAGGTTATTTAAGAGATTTGTATGAACGTCGTGAAGTGGTGTTGTCTAGTATCCAAGCTCAGGGCAAATTAACGCCAGAATTAGAAGTGCAAATTAAGCAAGCGGATACTAAAACTCGCCTTGAAGATTTATATCTGCCATATAAACCAAAGCGTCGTACCAAAGGACAAATTGCGATTGAAGCAGGACTTGAGCCTCTGGCAGATTTCTTATTTGAACATCGCACAGCGGATATTGAAGCTAAAGCGGCTGAATTTATAAATGCGGAAAAAGGCTTTGCAGATGTTAAAGCGGTATTAGATGGCGCTCGATTTATTTTAATGGAGCGTTTTGCAGAAAATGCAGACTTGCTGCAAAAGATCCGTAAGCAATTAACTAATCACTGCACTCTTGAAAGTAAGCTAGTTAAAGGTAAAGAGAAAGACGCAGCTAAATACCGTGATTACTTTGAACATTCTGAGTTGATGGAAAAAGTGCCATCCCACCGAGCATTGGCCATGCTGCGTGGACGTAATGAAGGGTTACTTTCAATTTCAATGAATGCAGACCCAAACTCAGAGGCGAAGCTTGGCAGTTATTGTGAAGTCATTATTGCCAACCATTTTAACCTTAAGTTCAGTGATTCTTCTGTAGATCAGTGGTTAAAAACAGTAGTGAACGCAACTTGGCGCGTAAAAATTGCACTTCAAATGGAAAACGAGTTTATCGCATCATTACGTGAGCGTGCAGAGTCCGAAGCGATTAAAGTTTTCGCCCGTAACTTGAATGATTTATTGATGGCACCACCTGCTGGCGCAAAAGCAACAATGGGGCTCGACCCAGGCTTACGTACAGGCGTAAAAATCGCCATTGTAAATAAAACCGGCAAGCTGGTAGCGCACACAACGATTTTCCCGCATGAGCCGCAAAAGCAATGGGATAAGTCGGTTAAAACCCTAGCTAATTTAGTGAATATGCATAAGGTTGAGCTGTTAGCCATCGGTAATGGGACAGGCTCTCGCGAAACGGATAAATTGGCGTCAGAAGTCATTGCAGCAGTGAAAGAAAAACACCCATCAGTTACCAAGGTTATGGTGAGTGAAGCGGGGGCATCGGTATATTCTGCGTCTGAATTGGCTGCTGCAGAATTTCCAGATCTCGATGTGTCATTACGCGGGGCAGTTTCTATTGCTCGTCGTCTGCAAGACCCAATGGCTGAACTGGTTAAAATCGAGCCGAAGTCTATCGGTGTAGGTCAATATCAACATGATGTAAACCAAAGCCAATTATCACAATCTTTGGATGCTGTGGTTGAAGACAGTGTTAACTCTGTGGGTGTCGATTTAAATATGGCATCAATGGCCTTGTTGGCGCAAGTAGCAGGGTTGAATAAAACGTTAGCGAAAAATGTGGTGGCGTTTCGTGATGAGCATGGTGCCTTTAGTGATCGTAAACAACTATTGAAAGTCGCTCGTTTAGGCCCTAAAGCTTATGAGCAAGCTGCAGGTTTCTTAAGAATTCGCGATGGTAAAAATCCACTGGATGCATCTTCAGTTCACCCTGAGGCTTATAATGTCGTTGAACGAATCGCTGAGCACAAACAGGTTAGCGTTGCTGATTTAATTGGTAATAGTGATTTGTTAAAGGGTATTGAATCTAAGACGTTTGTGACTGAGCAGTTTGGTGATTTAACCATTAATGACATCATTAGTGAGCTGAATAAGCCTGGACGTGATCCTCGTGGTGAGTTTAAAACCGCGACATTTAAAGAAGGTATTGAAGAGATCAAGGATCTGGAACTCAACATGATCCTAGAAGGCGTGGTATCTAACGTGACGAACTTTGGTGCCTTCGTAGATGTTGGTGTTCATCAAGATGGTCTTGTCCACATATCTTCATTAACGGACAAGTTTGTTAGTGATCCACATACGATTGTGAAGGCGGGCGATGTGGTTAAAGTGAAGGTTATGGAAGTGGATGTTGCGCGCAAGCGAATTGGCTTAAGCATGCGGTTAGATGAACAGGCTGGACAACAAAAGCAAGCGAGTAATCACAAACAAAATTCAAAACCGCAACATAAAAATCATGGTCAGAAATCACATTCTCACAAGCCTAAACAGCAAAAAAATGAAGCGATGGGCAATGCCTTTGCTGAAGCGTTTGCCAAGATGAAGAAGTAGTGATTCTGATTGAGTAAGTGGTTAACCCCATTCACTCAATTTAGATTTAGGTTTGCTTTCTTGAGTTTGATACGCGGAATTTAGATTTTTTTTGATTTGTTTAACGTCTTCTTGATTGAGGGCGTTTTCATTTTCAGAGACGTCACATGTTTCATTGCTGCTTGCGTCAGTCGCTTCTGCATAAATTTTGATATCTTTACGCGATAGGGCCGCATACTTAACCGCCAGCATTTCCTGTGCTTTTATACTTTCTTTTTCTAACTCTTCAGAAAGGGAGACATCATCTTCTTCTTTAGATGCTGATTGTCGATGTTGTTGTTCATGATGTTGCTGGTTGGAGTCATGCTCTTTTTCAGGATCAATTGCACGTTCTTCATGAAGCTTGTTGACCTTGTCTGTGGGTGCAACGCTGGATTTGTGTTCATTATCATTACGTACTGAATCTGTTGCAACATTGGTGGTCACAATAGGGACATTTGGGTAATTGGTAATGATAGCCATGACGATTATCCTAACGCTACATTTGCTCCTTGATAGTATGAATAATAGTCGTGTTTACCATATTTTTAAAGGTTTTTTAACCAGTTAAGCAGGACTTCACTGAATTCTTGTTGGTGTGAGAAGAAAGGAGCGTGGGACGCTTTTTTGATGACATGATCCGTAACACCATCATGATGGCGTGGCATTTTTGGAGGTAATTGACGAGGCACTAAACCATCGAGCCTGCCCCACATACGTAACCAAGGTTGTGAAATGTGTTCAAGCTCTTTACGTAAATCCACGTGTTCTAAAAATTGCAGACCTTGGGCTAGTGCGGCTTTATCTGGCAATGGGCGTGACAAAACGTGCTCTTTTAGCAACTTAATATCTTGCTTTGCGGTTTCGCTGCCCATAGCTTGAATCGCAAGAAACCGTTCAATGACTGTTTTTACATCTAAATTGAGCTGATTGGCAAACGTCGTCAGTACTTTAGTATCAATCCCTGGCCACTGATTTTGAGGTTCTGCAACAAAGTAGGGTGATGATGCAACAGTTACGAGTGCTTTAACATGTTCAGGGTGATATAACGCTGCGGTTTTAGCCACTAACCCTCCCAATGACCACCCTAACCAGACGCTATTTTTCGGTGTGTTTTCAGCGATCAGTTTGGCCCACTCATTGATGCTTCCTGATTTAGGCTGGCTATAGCCATAACCGGGTAGGTCTACATAGTGTACTCGAAAGTGAGCTAATTCTGATTGCAGCGGTGTAAAAACACCGCTATTCATTCCCCAGCCGTGAAGCATCACGATATCTTTCCCTTGCCCAATAGACTCGATATGAAGTGGAGAATGTGTCATTAATAGTGCTCGAAATAATTCAATGGAGTGACATTATATCGAAAATTCAATGCAAAGAGTGTGGCAATACGGACTAAAGTCACTGCTCAGACTTCTGCCAAATCGTTGTATTGCTTGTCGCCAAAGTTTGCTCAGTGATGAACAAGGCATATGCGCAGTTTGCTTGCAAACTGGCATATATCAACAGGCAGTTTGTTTAGGGTGTGGTATCAATGTTGCCGAACCCGGAGAGCCTTGCTTTTTGCCTTATTGTGGCGGATGCCAAAAGTCAGAACCGATAAAAATTATTGCGCCTTGTAGTTATCATGATGGTTTAGGGGCATGGATTGCGGCGATGAAATACCAGAAGCAATTCGCCGTATTAAAAGCATTAAGTGGCGAATTAGCTAAAAGCGTTTTAGAGTTGCAACAGCAACCTTGGTACTCATTGCCGCAAGCGATCATTCCTGTGCCACTCCACCCTAATCGTTTGAAACAACGCAGTTATAATCAAGCGTGGTTAATCGCCTCGCAATTGAGTCAATTATTGAACCTCCCTTTAATTGATGACGTCCTCATAAGAGTAAAAGACACACAGGCGCAAGCCGGATTAGATGGAAAGCAAAGAAGAAAAAACATCAATGAGGCATTCGATTTGAATGATGAGTTTGCATATCAACGTATTGCTCTGGTTGATGATGTGGTTACTACTGGGACAACGGTTAATGAAATTGCCCAATGCTTTCAAAGGCAAAATATTGATGTGCAAGTGTGGTGTTTAGCTCGAGCTGAAGCGCCAGAAGTGAAGGCTAGATAGTTAGATAATCGTAAAAATTTTATTTGGTAGATTTAAAAAGCAACTCCTTTCAATTTACGCATGATTAAAAAAGAGATGAGAGATAGAAACGAAGACTGAATACTTTCAGTCTTCGTGCTCTAATTTGTACGTATTTAGAGAGAGCTCGGTGCAAAGAACAAAGCGTTAGCAACAACTTTCTCTGAACCTAACCAGATATTTCTAAATAGAAGATTATCGGCAAAACCAATCACACGACCACGCCCAATTCTTTCAACAATAAATGCGGATTTATTCGGGTAAACCGATTGATACTCTGAAGCCATAAAGCCGCTCGATAACGCGTCTTTACTGTAATCAGCTGCGGCAATAAAAGGCTTGCTTGGTTGATTGAACGCCAATGTACCTTTTTTCATAACTTTCAGTTCTGGCTTGTTTAAACCGAAACTTAGCGGGTGAGTTAAGTCGAGGTCAAGGTTAACAATTGCACCGCCGATGGTTTTTTTCGCACGTAGATCTGCTCTATCCGCAAAACTCAATCCGTCGGTATCAAACAATGCATCAGCTTGCTTACGGTCAAATAAATCAGTTTTAATTAGTCCTTGTTTTTTCAACCAGCTATTGGCACTTTTCATCGCAATGATGGTTCCACCTTGGCGCACAAAAGCTTTTAATTGTTCAGCTTGTTTGTCTCCGAGCTCGCCATAACTGCCGTGAGCCATAATAATGTGACTGTAATGGTTAGTGTTGATACGATTTAATCTGCGAGTATCAGATAGCGTTACAGGCATCCGCAAAGTATTATCCAGATAATTCCAGGCTTGACCTACTTCCATTGGGTTTGTACTGCCATCGGTGAGCAATAATGGTGTTACAGGTAGTACTTGCTGCACATCTGGGCTACCTAAATCACCACCGCTGATCGCTGCAAAAGTGTTTACTTGGGCAAGCAGAGTTGAGTGTGTATGAGCTGCATTTTCGAGTATTTGAATAATTTGCTTGCGAGTTAAATTATCTTGAGTCAAATTGACCTGTAAGCTACCCGCACCAAACGCTTGATTGGTATTTACAACAAACGGTTTTTGAGTGAATTTAACAATAACCCCTTGTGATAATACTTGTTGAAGCCAAGGAGCAGCGCTTCCTTGTTGCCAATCAATTAAGACGGCTACACTGTCATCATTTATTTTCACATTATTGTGAGTAGGCATAGATGCAGTAAGCTTTTTAGCGGATAGACTTGCATCATCAACGACAGTTAAATTAAATGCGGCTGCCATATCGAAGCTTGAGACGTCATAAAAAGTGGCGTCTTTAAACGTTGTACGTTTATCAAATAATGCGGCAACTAAATCAACTTGAGGTTGTTGGCTTGGTATGAATAAGCTGTCATTTGGCGTGAAATTCTGTTTATTTTCTCTCACATTAGACGTTAAGTAAGAAAATTTGATTTTATGTTGTTTAAGCATTTCAACAAATACATCACGACGTTGGCGGTCACTTCTTGTTGTAATTAACCAGCCATCTTGACTGCCTGACTTGAAGGCTTTATCGGCAAAGAAGTCGTTTTGATATTGATGCAACTCGTTTCTAACGGCGAATGCGCCTTTTAAGCTTGAAAGTGAAGTTGCGAATTGGTTTTGAATCGCACGCTCTAGAGTTACCACACCATTCATTGAGGTTTGTGCTTTACCACGAGCGCTGGCTTGTTCATACAGAACACCGATAGCACCGTTAATATCAGGATAAGTCGAGCCTTTACCGTAGAAGAAATCATCAAAAGACTGCTTGCTGTAATAAGGCTGACCTAAGTTATCCAATGCTGCACGATGATAATTGGCGATCTTATCGGTCAATTGTTGATTTTTTTGTGGTGTCAGTGGATGAGTGCGGCTTGGTACACCAGGCTGGAAAAAGTAACTTGAACGGTGGCCCATTTCATGAAAATCGCCCACATAATGCGGTTGCCATTTATGGAATAATGCGACACGACCTTGTGATTCAGGGTGACGTAAGAACAACCAATCTCGATTTAAATCAGCTAAATAGTGATTTAAACGGCCACGAGCCCAGTGCTGGTGATGTTCACGATTGTTCGGATCGGCATTAAGAGTATTACTGCGGTTGTTGTTCGCCCAAGTTGCAAATCTATCCATTCCATCAGGGTTTTGGCTAGGAGTGATGATCACGATTGCATCATCGAGTAAATCTTGTACCCACTTCTCTTTACTGGCGCTTAGGTAATAACTCAATGCCATTGCCGCATGTGAGCCGCTGGCTTCATCACCATGGATGGAATAGGCTAACCAGATAACAACAGGGCCTTTTGAGCCTTTCCCGTTTTTAACCTGACCACGAGCCTTGATAATTTTATCTAGATTTTGTTGATTGGCTTTTGAAGAAATCACTAAGGACAACTGTTGACGTTGTTCATGTGAATAACCTGTATTTTCCATTGAAACTCGGTCACTTTTATCGGCCAGCTCAGTAATGTATTGGTTAAGCTGGTCATGGCGTAAGTGCCATTTTCCTAGTGGGTAACCTAATAAAGTTTCAGGTGTAGGCAGTTGCTGCAAATATTGTGCATCAGGCAAATCAAAGGTGCGTTTTATGTCAGCGTGAGCTGACAGACTAAAACCTGCGGACAATAATGCACCGCATAGTAATGAGCGTGTGAGAGGCTTAATCATAGTGTGTTCATTCTTTTTGTTTTGAATTTTTATGCGGCTAAGTTACCAGTTCGTAATTTAGATGTGAAATGGAAATGTGTTATTAAATTTATCATCGAATTAGTTAATGTCGATGATATAAGGTGGTCAAATCAGTGCTAAAATTGTTATCATGGCGCAATTCCCAAGTAAAACACTCAGGTATAGCCTGAAGAAGTAGGTTTGAATGATTAGCATTTCTGAATCAGCACAAGAACACTTTGTTAAGTTATTGAAAGATCAGCCTGAAGGTACAGATATTCGGGTGTTTGTGATCAGTCCAGGTACTGCTCAAGCAGAATGTGGCGTGTCGTATTGTCCTCCAGATGCCGTTGAAGACGATGATATTTCGTTGGAGTTTAATGGCTTCAATGCTAAGGTTGATCAAAAGAGCGCTCCTTTTTTAGAAGAGGCGAGCATTGACTTTGTTACGGACCAATTAGGTTCTCAACTCACACTGAAAGCACCTAATGCGAAAGTTAAAAAAGTTGATGATGATGCACCATTAAAAGATCGTATTGAGTATATGATCCAGGCTGAAATCAACCCGCAGTTAGCGAGTCATGGCGGCCACATTTTATTGTTAGAGATAACAGAAGAAGGTGAAGCGATTCTCCAGTTCGGTGGTGGTTGTAACGGTTGTGCTCAAGTTGACGTAACTTTGAAAGATGGAATTGAAAAGCAATTGCTTGAACAATTCCCTGGTGAGTTAACGGCCGTAAAAGATGCCACAGAACACGAACGTGGTGAGCATTCGTTCTACTAACATCTTTGATATCTTATTGATGAAAAACACCAGCAGCAAGCTGGTGTTTTTGTATTTATCTCACGTTTAACGGTATCGTCGGCTTTTCGGTTACATTCACTTCTGTCGTCATTTCTTTGCCGTTACGAATAATGGTAATTTTAGCTTTTGAACCTGGCTTACTCTCAGCAATTCTATCTCTCAACATCCAAGTACCTTGTACGCCTGTAGGGATTTTCTCACCGTTATAGGCAATAACAACATCGTTAACCATTAAATGCGAGTAGGCACTGCTGTTTCTGTCAACACCTTGGATCAGCACACCAGAAAGATCTGGTAGCCTTAGTATTTGTGCGAGCTTTGGATTGGCAGCAACAGCTCCACCATTAAAGCCAATCTCTCCGCGAATCACTCGACCGTATTTTACGAGCTTACTCATCACGTCATAAGCAAGCTTAATTGGAATTGCAAAACCAAGAGATTGTTCGTTTTCACCTCTTACACGAAATGCAGCAGTGTTTATTCCAATGAGGTTCCCTTTAGTATCAATGAGTGCACCGCCAGAGTTTCCTGCATTAATAGCTGCATCGGTTTGTAAAAACTCTTGATAACCAGCGCTTAATCCAGCACGACCAGTAGCACTTATGATGCCTTGAGTGATGGTTTGCCCTAAGTTGTATGGGTTACCAATGGCAAGAGCAACATCACCAACTTGCGGCATGCTCTTAACATCAAATTTTATAACAGGTAAATTAGTGCCATTCACTTTAAGTACTGCAAGATCGGTTGCTGGATCCATACCGATGATTTCAGCTTCAAATTGCTGACCGTCTTGAAGTAACACTGCAATTTCATCGGCTTTTTGAATGACATGATAGTTAGTTAGGATTAAACCGTCTTTACGCATAATAACGCCTGATCCTAACCCCTGTAACCTTGATCTTGACTGTAAGGTTTTTGACGAGGAGCCACGTGCAGGCACAATATTGATGCTGTAAATATTAACTACAGCTGGGGCGGATTTTCGTACAGCTTTGGCAAAAGATAAATGCTCAGAGACATTCTCACGGCCAAACCATTCGTTTATTTTTAGCTTTTGCCCTAAGGAAGATGACAACACAATCACCACGGTCGCCATGATCAAACCGAAGGCGATGGCTTTAGTGATGTATATCAGTGAATTCTTAAAAAACATATTGGCCCAGCAATCCATAAACCTACAGAAGAACTCAAAAGTCTACCAGAGTCGGCCTATGAATCAAAATGGTGGCCGGGTATAGATGTTATTGATATAAAACAAAAAGGAGGCATAAGCCTCCTCTGGGATAGAAAGAAATCAGTTTTATTTAAGTATTAAGTATAAATAATTACCTTCGCGGGCAATTTTTAACGCCACCTGACCTTCTTTATTTTTCAGTCTTTTGCGTAAGTCCTTCAAGTTCTTAACTGACTTGCGGTTTAAACCAACAATTACATCGCCCTTTTGAAGACCCGCTACATCGGCTGGTGAGCCAGAAGCGACCTCTGTGATCTCTACGCCTTTTCGAGTATCTTTAAGCGCTGCACCTTGCAACATTGGGTGTAGTTCACCAGCACCTTTTTCTTGTACTTGTTTTGCTTCGCCCAGAGTTACATTTACGGTTTTGCTCTTACCGTCACGAATAATACCTAATTCAACTTTCGCACCAGCGCCCAGTGTAGATACTTTTGCGGCAAGTTCTGTGAAGGATTTAATCTTACGACCATTCACACTTATGATGATATCCCCAGCTTTAATGCCTGCTTTATCGGCAGCACTGTCAGGTTGAACTTCATTAACAAAGCCACCGTGTTGAGAATCCAGACCGAAACCTTTTGCAAGCTCGCTGGTTAAGGTTCCGCCTGTGACGCCAAGGATACCTCGGCGAACTTCACCGTGCTCGATGATTTGACTTACTAGGTTATGTACCATGTTTGCTGGAATGGCAAAACCAATACCGACGTTACCACCGCTTGGTGCAACAATTGCTGTGTTAATCCCGATGAGTTGACCACGTAGATTTACTAAAGCACCACCTGAGTTACCGCTGTTAATCGCAGCATCTGTTTGAATAAAGTTCTCTAGCATTTCGATGCCTAGACCACTTCGGCCTAAAGCACTAACAATGCCAGATGTGACGGTTTGTCCCAGTCCAAACGGGTTACCAATGGCTACTGCAAAATCACCAACGCGTAGATTGTCAGAGTTAGATTGTTGTATTTGAGAGAGGTTTTTAGCTTTGATTTGCAGTAATGCAATATCCGCTTCTGAATCACTACCAATTAATTTCGCAGGTACTTCACGGCCATCAGTTAGACCAACAGTAATATCATCAGCATTATCAATTACGTGGTGGTTGGTAACAATATAACCTTTTTTTGCGTCGATAATGACGCCAGAGCCTAAACCGCGGAATGGGCGTTTTTGTACTTGCTCTTGTGGTGCATTAGGGCCAAAAAAGTAACGGAAAACATCAGGTACACGTTGCTTAGAAACTTGAACACCAGAAACGTTGACTGAAACCACTGCTGGCGTCACCTTCTGTAGCATAGGTGCAAGGCTCGGCATCTCTTGTCCATCGACAGATTGTGGTATTGATGCTTGAGAAATTGCAGGGGTCAGCGTTAGTGCAGCTCCTAAAACGGCAGCTGATAGGACAGTTAGTTTTGTCTTCATCAATTTGTTGCTCCAAAAACGTTCAAAGTTTTAGATGATGAGTGTTTAAGTACCTGACCATAAGTTTCTTAAGATTTCCTTGTGTCCAGCTTCAGCACTCTACGGCGTTGCAATTTCGGTTACATAGCTACAGCTATGCGCCCTACATTGCGTCTTGTATTGCACTAAACCTGAACACAATAATTTTCAAAGAACTTATCGTCAGGCACTTATTGAAAAGTAGCGCCTTAAAAGGGTTACTTAAAATCCACTCTCGTCCAAGTTATTTCAATACTTGAAAAGTAATTTCTGGCTTACGATTGTAAAAGTACTTTTCAAGGTATTTATAATTCCGACCGGGCTGTATTAACAAAGTTCACAAAGTTTCAGAAATCAGGTATTTGATGCTGAATATTTGCGCATAAACAGTGCCGCAGAAGAATTAACCTACTAGTATAAATAGGTGTCGATTCAAGAAATATCAAGTTATTCGCTAAAAATCAGCAGACTAAATGTAAAAACATATTTCTTTTTCAAACTCGTGCTAACATTGCGACGTTTTAATCTTTATCGAAGAGAAGTTCAGTAGTGTCGAAATTAACGCCCCTGCAGCATTATAAGCAAGACCTTAAACGAGATGACTTTAATCATGATTCTGCACAGGAGCAGGCCGTAAAGGCGTTACAAAAAGTCTATGATGACCTGCTTGAAGCACAACAAAGTGCTTTAGGATGGCAGAAGGTGTTGAATTGGTTTGGGCATTCATCACAAGCTAAAGTCAAAGGCTTGTATCTATGGGGAGGAGTCGGCCGAGGTAAAACTTATTTGATGGACACCTTTTTCGATGCGCTTCCTTTCGAACAAAAATTACGTGCTCATTTCCATCGCTTCATGCATCAAGTTCATCATGACTTGAAAGCATTGACCGGTATACAAGACCCACTCAAAGTCATTGCTGAAGACATGTCAAAAAAGTATAAAATCATTTGTTTTGACGAATTTTTCGTGTCAGACATTACTGATGCTATGTTGCTGGGAACACTTTTCCAAGAATTATTTCAACGTGGTGTTGTATTGGTCGCAACTTCAAATATTATTCCAGACGACTTATATAAAAATGGTCTACAACGAGCACGATTCTTACCCGCAATCGCTGAGCTAAATGCCAATTGTATCGTCTTAAATGTGGATTCAGGTATCGATTACCGCCTACGGACTTTGAAACAAGCAGAGATTTACCATTACCCGTTAGATCAACAAGCAGAAACCAATCTTACTGACTACTTCGCAAAACTGGCATCGGAGTCGGAAGTTGATACTGGCAAGATTGAAATTGAGGGAAGAAGTATTGAAATTCGCCAGCATTCACAAGGTGTGTTGATGGCTGATTTTATTGCACTTTGTGATGGCCCAAGAAGTCAGACTGATTATATGGAGTTAGCTCGTCTCTATCATACCGTTATGATAAGTGGTGTTAAGCAAATGGGCTCTCAACAAACGGGTGATGATATCGCTCGTCGATTTCTTGCTTTAGTCGATGAATTTTATGAGCGTAATGTGAAGTTAATCATTTCTGCAGAAGTGTCTCTTGAGGATATTTATACAGAGGGTCAGCTCAATTTTGAATTTAAACGTTGCCGTTCACGCTTAATTGAAATGCAGTCTCATGATTATTTAGCGCTAGAGCACCTACCGTAGCATCAGTCAAAAAATGACATTCTTTCAAGGGTAACGTTTAGCTCAGATAAGAAAAGCTGCAAATTGTCAGTTACGATTCAGCTTTTTATTCATTAAAGCTGATAAGTTATTCTTTTAACTTATTGTTTCTGAGGGTATATGCGAATAACAGAGTTTGATAAGGGCTTGTTATTGGCTTTGTGCGCTTACACTTTTTGGGGCTTAGGTCCCATTTTTTATACTTTGGTCGGGCAGACGACGGCTACAGACTTAGTCTTTTTTCGTAGCTTATGGCTACTGTTATTCTTATCACTTTTCTCTCTCAGGTTTTTTAAACAAATTAAAAACGTATTAGATAAACCAACCCTCATATTGATACTGTTCTGTACTGCTATTTTGCTCGTAATCGACTGGACGGTGTTTATTTGGGCCGTGAACCATCAAAGAACATTAGAGGTGAGTTTAGGGTATTTTATGATGCCATTAATGACGTCATTACTCGGTGTCGTTTTTTATAAAGAAACGCTATCACGACATCAATGGGTTGCGATTTTTCTTGCTTTTGTGGGGGTCACAATTCAAGCCAGTGTGTTTGGGTACTTACCAATGTTTGCATTAATCACGGCTGTGGTTTCGAGTTTATATCCCATATTGAGAAAAGCGATAAAAATTGATGTCAGGCTCGGACTTTTGATTGAAGCAATATTGCTGCTACCAGTGCTACTGATGTATGCGGGATGGCAGTTATATTCTGGTCATTGGCAAACATTTCACTACTCTTTTATCACTCAAATAAGCTTTATGATATTAGGTATTTTAACTGCAATACCTCTGATTTGTTTTACTGGCGCAATAGTAAAGATACCCGTCACTGTACTTGGATTTCTTCAATATCTGTCGCCTACACTAATGTTTTTTTGTGGATTATTTTGGCAACACGAAGCGATAACTTGGGATAAGGCGATAGCGTTTGCTTTTATTTGGTTTGCGTTAATATTGTTTTCAAGCGAGCTCAAGCTTAATAGGCAAGAAAACCTAGCTTAGCGGCTAGAAAATACAGATTTGTTGGTAACTCCTCTAAAGGTTCAACAAAAGCCACATTGAGCATGACGAACTATGAAAAAAACAGATGATTTTTAACTCATCTTCTAGTACAATCTTGCGCCTGCCCACGTTAAACCGTTTTAATTAGCGGATTATTAAGCCATTTCGTTTGCTCGAAGGGGCAACATCGAAGGCACTTTTTACATTACTAGCATCGGCTAATAATGTGTGAAACAACATATAACATTGGGTTTTTGTAAATGAAGACTTTTACTGCTACACCAGAAACTGTAACTCGTGACTGGTATGTTGTAGACGCTGAAGGTAAAACTTTAGGTCGTATTGCAACTGAAATCGCTGCTCGTTTACGCGGAAAGCATAAGCCAGAATACACTCCTCATGTTGATACTGGTGATTACATCATCGTGATCAATGCTGAGAAAGTTACTGTTACTGGTAACAAAGCAAAAGGCAAGACGTACTACTCGCATTCAGGCTTCCCAGGTGGCATCAAGCAAATTAGCTTTGAAAAGCTACAAGCTCACAAGCCAGAAATGATCATCGAGAAAGCAGTTAAGGGTATGTTACCTAAAGGTCCTTTGGGCCGCGCTATGTACCGTAAACTTAAAGTTTACACAGGCGCAGAACATAACCACGCTGCACAACAACCTCAAGTTCTTGATATCTAAACGGGATTAAGCTAATGGCTGCAACTCAGTACTACGGCACTGGCCGTCGCAAAACTTCAACTGCTCGCGTATTTGCAAAAGTAGGCAGTGGTAACATCACAGTAAATAACCGTTCTTTGGACGTTTATTTCGGTCGTGAAACTGCTCGCATGGTAGTTCGTCAACCTCTAGAATTGGTTGAAATGCTAGAAAAGTTAGACCTAAACATCACTGTTAAAGGTGGTGGTACTACTGGTCAAGCTGGTGCGATCCGTCACGGTATTACTCGTGCTCTAATGCAACTTGACGAAACTCTTCGTCCTACTCTACGTGCTGCTGGTTTCGTTACCCGTGATGCTCGTAAAGTTGAACGTAAGAAAGTTGGTTTCCGTAAAGCACGTCGTAAGAGACAATTCTCTAAGCGTTAATTTTACGCTCGGAACCTTTGTCAAAAAACCCAGCTTATGCTGGGTTTTTTATTAGGCAAGGAAAATAATGCTAAGGATTACCTTGGCCTGATTTGAGGGTCAATACATAATCATCGATAGTTGATTGATTGTCGGCATCACGGTCATCCGTGAATACCAGTTCAAACTTTGTAGATGCATTAGGTTTGATGACACCATCCTCTAAAAACAGTCTTAAGTATGGTTTTTGACTTTCTTCGGTTTTGCCACTGGCATTCTCTAGCTTCACACCATCCGGAAGACCTTCAACAATGACCAATAAGTGAGTATCGATGAAGTAATCACTGATGTTCTTAACTGTTAACTCATCTCTTTGTTCACTACTTTCCCTTGTACGTTGGCTCAACGCTGTTTCAGCTTTGTTTGTGACATCTAAAAACTCCATGCCAGCATCTCGACGTGTGAGAGGGTCATTGTTATTTTGTGCCATTCCACTGATAACAAAACCATCCTCAACACCAGCATTAGTCAAAAATGGGCGATGAACTGAATATGTGACATCTTTTTCATTAAGCTGGAATGTATCTGTCGTCGAATTAGAGTCGTAATTAACAAAGGCGTCATCGTACAGACCATCTTCAAGGAAGCTAACGAGATCATTGATCTCATTTTCAGATAACCCTAGACCTCTCTCACTTCCTTCTCCTCTCGGATGAGTAAAACGCTCACTTAATGTTGGCGAGTTACCTGTGATACTGTCTTGAGGTTGTCCTGCATTAAAGTAGTTCACGACATCTTTTATTGATGTGAACTCCCCGCTGTGGAAAAAAACACGGCTTCCTTTTAATTGACGCAATGTTGGCGTGCGGAATTTATGAGCATCTTCCTCTTTGCCTGTAATTTCCATACGGCCTTCATCACGATAATTAGGGTCGCTTCTAACATGGCGATTCAATGCTTGAAGTGGATGATCAGATAATCCTAAATTAAAGAAGTTCTGTTCGATGAATCCACCTACTCCCATCAAGTTAGGGTCATTAATTTGCTTATTAAGGGCTGGGCCTGAATGGCAGCTCATACAACCTGCACCACCTTCTTTTGCGTTGGTGAAAAACAGTTTCGCACCGCGCAATTGTGATGGTGATAATGCCTCATTGTCCCCAGCTAAAAAGTGATCCCATGGAGAATTACGAGTGATTACCGTCCGCATAAAGGTCGCAGTCGCACGAAGGATGGTTCCATCATTAATCAGCTCGCCAATGTTGTCCAGTGCCTCAGCTGCTCTTGCTTCACGAGGAAAGGCACGTTTAAACAATTCGACATAACCAGGTATCTCTCGAATCACAGAGGATTGAGTCTCAAGCATTCTGTGCGCATCAAGTAATAACAGTGCAATGTTTTCTTGTGCAGGATCGTCATCGGGGTTAATGGCTCTTGGATTACTGCTTGGTTCGCCTGCAAATCCGCCGCCTAAAAGTCGGTTGTTATACGCTGTCCCAACGATACTTGGCGCATTTCGTCCTACACTATCGACGGCATCAAAGCGCCCTGAGTGAATTAAAGCACCAGGTTCATCGATGAACTGAGGAACGGATGGAATTCCAACGACGTTCTCATAGACGTCAGTGAGCGTTGGCACTCTGTCGACGCGCAAGTCACCTTCGAATAGAGGTTCAGGACGAATGGTTTCAAGTATGTCCATACGAGCTCGACGGCGAGGAGTATAGTTGCCCTCAGCATCAGTGTAGCCTCGGCCTTCTCCACCAACATTAAAGTTAATTTGTGTGCCAGCTTTTGAACCCACCTCGCCAAAGTGACAACTGCCGCAAGATCCCGATTGTGTTAATTCTTGCCTGCCACCAAACTCAGGACGCAGACGAACGGTTCTCAGTGAGTCATGAAATAATTGTTTGCCAAGAAAGCGTTTTTCTTCCGTTGTTTCAATGTAATAATCTTTATTATCAGGAACGTTAGGAAGTGGAATGGCTTCATTGGTTGCCGGAACGGTTAAGTTATTTAATCCACCTACTTGAGATACAATGTGCTCTCTAATTTCATCTGCAGTGAGTTCTGCAGGTTTAATGATTTCAGGTTCTACGCTTTTTTTCTTAGAGTCACTTCCGCATCCAGCGAGTACCCCCAGTATAAATAACGACACCATTGATAATCGTGTTCTTACTAACATCAGCTTGCTCTCCATCGCAATAAAGTAGAAACTCACACTTAATCAAGCATAGTCTCGAATACGTTAAATGATATAAAAAGGTTTATAAATGAAGCGAGTAACGGGTATTGGTGGAGTTTTTATTAAATCAGAAAATCCTCAAAGATTGAGGGATTGGTATAAACTACACCTCGGTATGGATATTCAGGATTGGGGCGGTGTGTCTTTTCAATGGCACAATGAAAATCAATCAAACGAAAACGGTGCAACGGTTTGGAGTGTGTTTGATAAGTCTTCGAAATATTTTAACCCGAGTGCATCAGGTTTTATGATCAATTATCGGGTTGAGGATTTGAAAGCGCTGCTCAGCGTATTGAAGGAAGAAGGTTGTCAGGTCATGGATGAGGTTGAAGAGTCTGAGTTTGGGAAGTTCGGATGGGTGATGGATCCTGATGGTAATAAAGTCGAGTTGTGGGAACCACCACAAGGGAAAATTGAATAAGGCACCATTAGATAATGACATTTGCATTGATTATGTTAGCGCTAGGGCTGGTATTAATTCTTGAGGGACTTGGCCCATTATTCGCTCCAAAGGCATGGAAGAAGGTATTAGCCTCAATTTCAGAACAGTCACCTCAGTCGCTTCAGCGGCTTGGTGGGTGTCTTGTAACGGCTGGCGTAGTTTTGTTAATCACTTTTTCTTAAAAATGCTTGCCACTTAACCCCTAAAGTCTGTTAAAATCCTTTTTTAACCTCTACCTACGAATGAAAATGGGCAAAAACGTTGTAGTTCTCGGCACTCAATGGGGTGACGAGGGAAAAGGTAAGATTGTCGACCTTCTGACAGAACAGGCAAAATACGTAGTTCGTTATCAAGGCGGTCACAATGCTGGTCACACCCTAGTGATCGATGGCGAGAAAACCGTTCTTCATCTTATTCCATCTGGTATTCTTCGTGATAATGTGAAATGCATTATTGGCAATGGTGTTGTTTTAGCACCAGACGCCCTAATGAAAGAAATCAACATGCTGAAAGAGCGTGGTATTCCAGTTGAAGAGCGTTTATTGATTTCTGAAGCTTGTCCTTTGATTCTACCTATCCACTGTGCACTTGATTTAGCTCGTGAGCATGCTCGTGGAAACAATGCCATTGGTACTACAGGTCGTGGTATTGGCCCTGCGTATGAAGATAAAGTGTCTCGCCGTGGTCTTCGTGTTGGCGATTTATTCAATAAAGAATTATTCGCCAAGAAGCTAAAAGACGTGATGGATTATCACAACTTTATGCTTACTGAATACTACAAAGCAGAAGCCGTGGATTACGATAAAACGTTAGCAGATGCATTAGCACTTGCTGATTATCTGCAATCTATGTGTGTTGATGTTACTGAGTTACTTGATACTGCGCGCAAAGCTGGTGAGCCAATCTTATTTGAAGGTGCTCAAGGTACATTGCTTGATATCGATCACGGTACGTATCCATTTGTAACGTCGTCGAACACCACTGCGGGTGGTGTAGCTACAGGTAGTGGTTTTGGCCCGCGTCATTTAGATTACGTTCTCGGCATCATCAAAGCTTATACGACACGTGTAGGTGCAGGTCCGTTTCCGACTGAATTGCAAAACGAAATTGGTGATTACTTAGGTGAGAAAGGTCACGAGTTTGGTGCAACGACGGGTCGTAAGCGTCGTCCAGGTTGGTTAGATGCAGTGGCAATGAAACGCGCTGTCCAGATTAACTCAATTACCGGTTTCTGCTTAACTAAGCTTGATGTGTTAGACGGTTTAGATGAAGTTAAGATCTGTGTTGGTTATCAAATGCCAGACGGCACCGTGATGAAACAAACACCACTTGCAGCCGAAGGTTATGAACAAGTTACTCCGGTACTTGAAACCATGCCTGGTTGGAAAGAGAGCACGGAAGGTGCTACTACGGTTGAGCAGCTACCAAAAGCGGCAATCAATTACATTAAACGTATTGAAGAGTTGCTGGAAACGCCAGTTGATATCATTTCTACCGGTCCAGATCGTAATGAAACTATGATTTTAGTTAATCCATTTAACTAATCAGTTTAAAACGATGCGATTAAGGCGCTGTTACTCTATTCAGAGTTAAAGCGCCTTTTTTATATTTAGTTTTTCATTTGGAAAATTAGCTTCAATTTTTATACCTGAAGGCGAAAAAATAAAGATTTGAGTGACGTTATCATTGTCGAAATATCTTACTGTACTTGGTATGTCGTATTCTTCTAAGTGCTCATAAAAAGCATTAGCATCTACTGATTTAAATGCAATGTGATCAATGACACCAGTATCTGTTGGTATTGGATTACTCGATGATAGTACTGATAAATGAATGACGATGTTGCTTTGAGAATCTGATAACCAAGCCCCTTTGCTTTTTAGATTAAGCCTTGGGCTGTCTTTTAGGTGTAAAATATCACAAAAAAACGCTTTTTCTTTAGTCAGCTTAGCTTCTGGAACTCTAATATTTATATGGTCGAAATGGAACATTAAGTTTCTCCAATTGTATGGGGACTCTAATGTAAAGCAAATCGATGCTCTCTAAGGTTAACTTTTGTTCATATATCATCTTAGTTTCGTTCAATAGCAAAATTCGTTTACTCACTATATTTCAAATAGCTTTGTTATCGGTTGTTCTATTTATGTTCTGTACCACTCTATCTTCCCACCGTTCTGCTCAGCAAGAAATTAGTAAAAGATTGAGTATTCGATTTAGAAGTGGATTACACCGATACAGATGTGAATACGATAAATTGGGGAGCATACTCAAGTGATTGTTGCAGGCTACGTTGAAGCTAATATTCCGTTATCTTCAAAGTTGCGAAGTGTCGTCGGTGGACGTTATTCAAAATCAAATGAAGATCTTTTCGAGACGATTACCCATCCAGATGAGCAAGCATACACCTCACCAAATGTTGTGGGATTAAAAGCACAAACAGGCCGCTCTTATGAATTAGGATGGCAATACGACAATCAAAACCATCAGTTGCATCTCGATCTGTATCGACTGGATTTAGAAGATGAAATTGTATGGGTTCCTAATGCACCTAAACCTATTGATAGTCAATTCGAAAGAGCCAATGTTAATGCTGATAGCTCTGAACGATTTAGGATTGGCAGGCTACAGATTATCTAATGTTGGGGGATGAGTACGATTATGTTGATACGAGCTATACCAGAGGAGAGTATCGTAACCAAAAAATATCGGGTGTACCAGAGCATACAGCAAGAGCACATATAGAGTTTTCTATATCAAAACGCTGGCATTTTTTCGTTGAATCCATATAGGTGAGTGATAGATTTACTGAGGGCGACAGCTTAAATATTGCGAGTAAGATCAGTGACTGCACATTAATTAACTCAGCATTACAGTATAAAAATGACAGATGGGAAGCAGATCTGAGAGTAGACAACCTTTTTGATGAAGACTTTGTCAGTGCAAGTTTCTACAGTTTACATAGGAATGGGTCCGATAGCGGTACAGGTTCCAGAATCAGAATGGATGTCAGTTATCATTTTTAGCCATTAGGATGAGTAATATGCACAAGCTGTTTTATAAAATGAATGCATCCTCTGCTCAAGATTTGAGTTATACTGCCGATATTGACAGTAATCCTGCTGTCATCGAGAAAGACTATGCTGCATACACTGACCTCATTATTTATTATCATTGCAACCAGTTTACTTTTTAGCCTACCTGCCAAGGCAGAGTTGCAAGCCATTGATATCTACTCAGTGAAGCAGTTGTCTGAACTCATTAAAAAGAATGAATATTTACAGCAAGTCAAGCGAGACGATTGTCAGTTAGTACAAGATATTGAAGCGAAAGCCGAAGTACTAAAGGAGCCCTTGTACCAATTTTTATGGGGTGAAATGCTTAATACTGGCACTTGTATCAAGGCAGACAAAAAGCGCGGTATGACCTTAGTGCTTGATAGTGCTAATCAAGGCAGTAATGAAGCTATGTACCGTTTGGCTCGCTATTATGACGAAGGTGATCTCGTTATTGAAAATAAGGATAGAGCAATTCAATACGCTCTACCGGCAGCAGCAGGTGAATATGTACCTGCACAAATGATGTTAGTACGTTTATTTGTTGAAGGTCATGGCAGCCCATTTGATTATGAAATGAGTTATCGGTTGCTTTATCACAATACTTTTGATGATAACGTTACTAAAAATAAAGCAGAAAAATTATTGCGACAATTGGCGAAAAAAATGCCACAAAGTGTCGTAGAGCGAGCTCAAAGAGGGAAATATTAAATTTGAAAAACTCAGAGCTTGAAATGAAAAAATTGGAAATTGAATGTCAAAAGATCCGCATTTAGCGCGTGAACAAAGTAAGTATGAAAACCCCATCCCAAGTCGTGAGTACATTTTAGAGTACCTGACATCTCAAACGGCTCCGCAATCTAAAGAAAAAATTGCAAAAGCACTGAACATCTTCGATGAAGAGCAACTCGAAGCATTGCGTCGACGTTTAAGAGCAATGGAGCGCGATGGGCAACTAGTTTTCACCCGAGGTAAAAGCTATGGTTTGCCAGAACGTATGGACTTATTGTCTGGTACTGTTCTTGGTCACAAAGATGGCTTTGGCTGGTTCAAGCCTGACGAAGGTGGCGACGACCTTTATATTAATGCCCGTGATATGCAAATGTATTTTCATGGCGACAAAGTACTGGCACAGCAAGCTGGCGATCAAGGTCGCAGCAAACGTGACGCTCGCATAGTACGTTTGATTGGTGAACGTACTGCGCCATTAGTTGGTCGCTACTTTTTAGATGCTGGTATGGGATTCGTTGTTGCTGATGACAAGCGCATCACTCAAGAAATATTGATCCCAGCAGAAGCCAAAAATGGTGCTCGTCATGGCGACGTGGTTGTTATCGAGTTAACAAGGCGTCCGAGTCGTTATATAAAGGCGACAGCAAAAGTTACAGAAGTACTTGGTGAGCAAATGGCGCCAGGTATGGAGATCGAAATCGCATTGCGTAACTACGATCTTCCACATACATGGTCATCGGTCATTGAGAAAAAACTGCGTAGAATGCCAGACGAAGTGACAGAGAGCGAACTAGCAGACCGAGTTGATTTGCGTCATTTGCCTTTAGTGACCATTGATGGCGAAGATGCACGTGATTTTGATGATGCAGTGTATTGCGAAACTAAAAAGAGTGGCGGTTGGCGTTTATGGGTGGCGATTGCTGATGTCAGTCATTATGTTCGAACGGATTCCGCTATTGATAAAGAAGCGCAAGCACGTGGTACTTCGGTGTATTTCCCGTCGCAAGTAATCCCAATGTTGCCAGAAAAGCTGTCGAATGGCTTATGTTCACTTAAGCCTAAAGTCGATCGTTTATGTATGGTTGCAGAAATGACCATTTCAGCCAATGGCAAATTGTCTGGTTATAAGTTTTATCCAGCTGTGATGCATTCGCATGCACGATTTACTTATATGCAAGTAGCCGCCATGCTTGAAGGTGAGCAGGGGTTACCAGAACACCAAGATTTACTGCCGCAGTTGAAAAACTTGCAAAACCTTTATTTAACGCTTGAAGAAAAGCGGGCAGAGCGTGGTGCTATTGCGTTTGAAACCGTCGAGACCCAGTTCATTTTCAATGAGCAACGTAAAATTGAGCGTATAGAACCTAGGCATCGAAATCAAGCACACAAAATCATTGAAGAGTGCATGATTTTAGCGAATGTCTCAGCGGCTAAGTTCGTTGAAAAGCATCAAGGTGAAGTACTTTATCGAGTGCACGAAGCGCCATCTGAGCAAAAGCTGACGAATTTTAAAACGTTTCTAGCTGAGAGAGGGCTCACATTAGCTGGTGGTCTGCAACCAGAGCCCGCTGATTATCAGAATTTGATGTTAGAGATTGCCGATAGACCCGATGCGCAACTGATACAAGTGATGTTATTGCGCTCAATGCGACAAGCGGTTTATAGCCCTGATAATAATGGTCACTTTGGTTTAGCGCTTGATCAATATGCGCATTTTACGTCGCCAATCCGCCGTTATCCTGATCTTATTTTACACCGTGTTATTCGTCATCTATTAGCAAAAGAAAAAGGGCAAAATAAAGAAAAATGGACACCCGATGGTGGTTACAACTATCTGCTAGAAGAATTAGATGTACTCGCTGAAACGTGTTCAGAGTATGAGCGCCGTGCTGATGAAGCAACTCGTGATGTTAGTGACTGGCTCAAGTGTGAATACATGCAAGATCATGTTGGTGATGTGTTCGAAGGTGTGATTGCTTCAGTGACGCACTTTGGCATGTTTGTTCGCCTTAATGACCTATTTATTGATGGGTTAGTGCATGTATCTTCGTTAGCCAGTGACTACTTTCAGTTTGATCAAGAAAGGCAGCGCTTGATTGGTGAAAATACTAAGTTCATTTATCAAGTGGGCGACCCTGTTACCATTCAAGTGGCCAGCGTAAATCTTGATGATCGACAAATTGATTTGGTTCTGGATGGCGACAACCAACAGAAACGTCGTTCCCCTCGTCGTAAAAAGCCAATGACGGCAAGAGAGCGAGTGAATATTGAAGGGGCGAAGCATGGTAAGAAAGAACATGGTTCGGGACGTGGAGAGAAAAAGGGGAATGCTGAAGGTAAGCGGCGATCGTCGAAGAAACCAGCGTCAGGAAAATCTAAACTCAAAAAAGATTTAGATACGAAGAAACCCAAAAAATCTGGCGCAAAGAAGAAGTCTCGTAAGCGTTGATTGAGTTTTGTTCAAATTAAGGCCAACATTAAAACTTCCTTTTTGTTGGCCTTAGTATTTAAGTTTAAACAATAATTCATTTAAGTATTCACTAGGTTCAGAGTATTTTGTATTTAATGCATAACTCTCTGGGTAGATACTGATGGCAACACTTCCTACCGATTTACCTGTTCCTGATGTTCAGAGTCTCTGTAGAGGTGATGAGTTACCTGAATTAGGTAATGAGCCAACAGTTAGCGCTTCAGGTGAGATATTCTCAACAAAGGTTGTAGAATCAAGTGAGGTTGCTCCTGATTCAGTTTTTTTTGACGGTAAGTTTAATACGGACAAAAAAGGACGGATTAGAGCAAATAAACTGAATTTAAAATTCAGCTTTTCAACGCCATCTTCTTCACATGACACTGGAAAAAATGAGAATGCATCACCTCACTCATCAATGACACAAAAAGTTACCCAACCCGTGCTATTAAAGCAAGAGGAAAGAGTATTTTCTAAAGCGTTTTCATCAACATTAAAATCGTATCGAATGAATGACAAAGGCGCTGATTATGTGAGAGATTTCAAGTTTTGTGTCACTGGGAGTGACGATAAAATATTGGCGAGTAGAGCAACATTGATCAAGAGCATCAAGGGAGGGAGTACAACAGAAGAGCGCCCGATGTTTGATGCCAACTCGATAACCATGAAGTCAAAAAAAGGGGAGAGTGCTCCTGTTTGCGCTATTGCTATGTCATACCCACATTCTCATGACTTTGAAAGCCAATATCACTTTTGGGACATGGTAGCAGAGAAAAAAGTTCGATTTGTCTATGACTTAACTTCGACAGAAAAACCAAGCATGTTCCGATATTACAAGAGTGTTGATGAAAAAGGGAAACTGAGTATAAGAGCACCAGAACTGGTTAATTCAAGACAAAATCTTGCTATTGAAGTTGATGAAAATACAGAGTTCAGCGTCAATCGTTTTCATTATACTGATTGGCCAGATGGGGGAGCGGTCAGTGTCTCCGAGTTTACAGATTTGGTCAATGAAATGCATAGTCATATCGATGATGGAATTTTGGTACATTGCTTAGAGGGTAGAGGCAGAACTATGTGTTGTTTGGCTGGTATAAAGCTAAAAGAAGGAATCAAAAATGACACAATTCAACTGAGTAATTACCAAAAAGCCGTTGCAGAAGTGATCAATCAAGTTCGAGAAGAAAGAGGTACTCAAGTACTAACTTCAGATAAGCAAAAATGGCTATTACTCGATGCGGCTGAAGCATGGATAAATGAAAAAAAATAATAGAGAGTAATCTTAGGAATAAATAGCTTTTATGCTAAAGTGCGCCCTATCTGCACTTATACTATATTTAGCCAATGAAAAAACACGATGTAATGTATGGCATTCACGCCTTAGAGTCTCTTCTTAAACAATCTCCAGAACGCATATTAGAACTTTGGTTATTGCAAGGTCGCGATGATGATCGTTTAACAAAAATCATTGAATTGGCTAATACCTATGGCATCAGCATTCAACGCAGCTCCAGAAAAGTGTTAGATGAAAAAGCACAAAGTCATCAACATCAAGGTGTGGTCGCTCGAGTTAAGTTAGCTAAAGCACTAACCGAAAAAGATTTAGATGCTTTATTAGAGAAAACACCTCAACCATTTTTATTGATTCTAGATGGTGTAACAGATCCTCATAATCTTGGAGCTTGTTTACGCAACGCTGATGCAGCAGGCGTGCATGGCGTTATTGTACCTAAAGATAATGCGGTTGCTGTGACGTCAACAGTCAGTAAGGTGGCTTGCGGTGCGGCTGAAACCGTTCCTGTATTCCAAGTTACCAATCTTGCTCGTACGATGCGTCATATTCAGCAATTGGGTGTGTGGATTGTTGGTACAGCAGGTGAAGCGGACAGTAATGTATATCAAGCAGACTTAAAAGGCTCATTAGCTGTGGCGATGGGCGCTGAAGGAAAGGGATTACGTCGTTTAACCCGTGAAGCGTGTGATAGTCTTATTTCAATTCCGATGGCTGGTACAGTTTCAAGCTTAAATGTATCTGTTGCGACAGGTGTTTGTCTGTTTGAGGCGGTACGCCAACGTCAGTAAAAACAACAAAAATTAGGAGCTAAGTCATTGGCAAAATAAAATGACTTAGCTATGTTTAGGCTCATTTTTTATCTGAAATTCTGAATCAATTATATCTTCAGTACAAAGAGCAGTGTGAGTGAGGCAAACAGACATAAAAAGCTACTCGAACGTATAGAGCAAATTAAACGTAGTGACGGTATCAGTCTTTTCGGTTCCTTCAGGAACAACTTCGGTATACCTAACATTCACCCCTAACTTGAATGCCCAATCTTTAAAAACCAAATTTTTATAACTGGCATCTAAAGTCAACGTATTATTATCTTCACCGTTTTCAGCTGTTAAACTCGCATCTACACTGGAATACTCTTGAAGCTTATAAGTAAACTTTGCTGCAGAACGCAAGATAATATCAGAGTTACTTGAAGGGGTTGGTTCAGTTTCCGTTTCAATCGGGAGGTTATAGCGGAAACCGGGACTGAATTCTAAGCTCAGTTTGGCCTTACCATCATCCAAAGCATCAAAACCATAACCTGATGAAACGGTACTTAACTTGGTATAACTACCAAACCGATCCCAGGTAAAGTCGCCTTGAGCGAAGATGTACCCCGTCGAAAGCTTATAGTTCGATTGCAATTGCAGTTCATACTTCTCACTGGTTGTTCTTTCTTTATCTGATGAAAAAAAGCCTTTAACTGTCATCTCTTGTGTTGCTTCATCAGTGTCATAAACGACTTTTGTTCGGCCATTGAAGCTAGTACTGCTTGTATTACCTGTATTAAGTTGGAATCCCGCCTCAATTTCGGCTTTAAAGTTATTTTCTGGATCTTTGTAATAACTGGGAACAAGCGCCCAACAAGTTGAAGTGACAAAAGCAGTACAGAAGGTGAAAAAATGGACAGGCTTGAATGGCATGATTACAACTAAATATCATAATATCGAGAGAATAGACATATCATAAACTGAAAACCGATTTTGTGACCAGCCCCCTTTTTATGGTTGCACCAATAACTTGCTAATTTTTACTATTTTCTGTACTATTCGCGGCCTGATTCAGCCTTTTTAATTAATTCCTTGCCTCAACGTTGGTTTGGCTGATCCCAAAACGAGGCTAGATAACCGTAAGGAATGATAAATGCGTCATTACGAAATCGTATTTATGGTTCACCCTGATCAGAGTGAACAAGTCCCAGGTATGATCGAGCGTTACACTGGCCTAATTACTGAAGCTGCTGGTACCGTTCATCGCCTAGAAGACTGGGGCCGTCGTCAACTAGCTTACCCAGTTCTTGAACTGCATAAAGCTCACTACGTTCTTTTGAATGTTGAAGCATCTGCAGAAGCTATCGAAGAATTAGAAACAGCTTTCCGTTTCAACGACGCTGTTCTACGTAGCATGGTTATGCGTACTAAAAACGCAGTAACTGAAGCTTCTCCAATGGCAAAAGCAAAAGATGAGCGTGATGCTCGTCGTGCTCCTTCAGCTGACAAACCTGCTGAAGCGCCAAAAGAAGAAGCAAAAGCTGAAGAAACAGCTGCTGCTGAGTAATTTTATCTGTGACTGATAATCACATTCGCTTGTTTGGCACCGTTAAACGTACCAAAAGCATGAAAAGCCCTGCGGGCATTCCTCATTGGATAGCTACGTTAGAGCACAAATCACAGCGCTATGAGGCTGAGCTTCTTAGAAATGTGTATTTGCAAATTCAAGTGATTATGAGTGGTGCTCAATTTGCGCCAATAGCAGAAAAGTTAGAAGCCGGTATGGAGATGAGCGTTGAGGGATTTATTGCTATGCAAACCTCTCGCAGTGGCCAGAATAAAATGGTCCTTCATGCCGAACAAGTCGATTTGAAAATTTAGGAGACTGTCAAAATGGCACGTTATTTCCGTCGTCGCAAGTTCTGCCGTTTCACCGCTGATGGTGTTGCAGAAATTGATTACAAAGATATTGCTACGTTAAAGAACTACATCACTGAAAGCGGCAAGATTGTTCCTAGCCGTATCACTGGTACTAGCGCTAAATATCAACGCCAACTAGCTCGCGCTATCAAGCGTGCTCGTTACCTTTCTCTACTGCCATACACTGATTTACATCAGTAATTGCAACGAATTGAGAGGATTAAATAATGTTTGTTATTCTGCTTGATAAGATCGCTAACCTAGGTAACTTAGGTGACAAGGTTTCTGTAAAGTCTGGTTATGCTCGTAACTTCCTTTTACCACAAGGTAAAGCGGTTGTTGCTAACGAAGAAAATGAAAAATTCTTCCAAGAGCGTCGTCAAGAACTTGAAGCTAAGCTTGCTGGTGAATTAGCGGGTGCTACTGCACGTGCTGAAAAATTTGCTGCACTAGAAGCTGTTGAAATCGCTTCTAAAGCTGGTGAAGAAGGTAAACTATTCGGCTCTATCGGTACTCGCGATATCGCTGATGCAGTAACTGCTTCTGGTGTTGAGTTAGCGAAAGCTGAAGTTCGTCTACCAAACGGCGCACTACGCCACACTGGTGAGTTCGACGTTGAAGTTCAACTTCACACTGAAGTTAAAGCAACAGTTAAAATTTCTGTTGTAGCTGAAGCTTAATTCAAATTAAGCCTTAGCCTATAAAACCCTAGCCTCGGCTGGGGTTTTTTACATTTTAAAGGCAAGAAGCAACATTTATCGTATTGGTATAACATTCCATATTTCATATTTAAATCAGTTATAACGATAAATTTCGTAGAATATAGTGTCGTAATGACTGTATCGAAAAATTTATTGATTTAACTGACTTTCTTTGCAGTTAATGAAAGAATCTTCATCCAAACTTCACTTCTAGTTGATGAACTAATTTTTACTCTCATCACGAAAACGTTACAAAAATCTCAGAGGGTAACAGTCTTCTATTGGATAAACCAAATCACTAATGCTTACTTTTCAGTATGTTATATAAGTTCAATTAAAATGACGTTTGTTAAAAGAACTTAAGCGAAGATGAACTTTGCTTTCTTTTGCCTGATCTTAAAATTCATTATTTTTCTGTTGCTTAGGGAGTATAGTGAAGATGTTGCTCACCGGCGAAAGGAGTAATGTTATGTCAACACCAATTGTTTTATATCCACAAGCTGCTCCTGATCCCTTTACAGATAGCGGCTTAAAAGCTGGTGTAAGAGTCGTTGATGAGAGGCTCCCTTCAACTCAAGCGCCAAGCAAAATAAAGCACTGGGAAAAAATGCTTAAAGCTAATGAAAGCATTAATCAAGCATTTAAAGAACGAGATATTGATTTTAGCTTTGATATAGAAGATCTGAAATGTGAGCTTGAAACTCTATCTAATGAAGATCCTAAGCGATATAAACAATTCCTAGCAGAGTTCTATAAGTTCGCCAAATTATTTCAGTTAAATTCCAACGATTCCGTTGAAAAAGAAAGCTATAAAAAAACGGTACTTTGCAGTTTAGCCTTAAAGCTACCGCTAATGGATTACTCCGACTTAGACTGTTTAACCTCGGATCTACAAATAGCTAATAAGGGAAGATATGTCACCTTACTTCATCTGAAGGCGCTTCAACTTCATCGAATGGCATCTGAGTATGTTTATGGTTTGCCAGATATAGGCTCAGATAAAGTAACAGAAGAGCAAGCAGATCAGCTATTAGCTGATGTTAGCCAGCAAAGGCCACCAGTCGTAGGCATTAAAGCTTTAAAAATCGGCAGAGGTTCAAGTCAGCGAGAACAGCCTCTAACTGCTGAGCAAAAAGAAATGAATTACCTGATTGCGAAATCAGCGCCTGCACTTGGTTTAACGTTTCAAAACCTCCAACTACCAAAGAATCCCCTTTTTAGAGAAGAATCACTACTTGATTTTAAACACTATATTCAGCACTCATGCACGAGTGAGGATATGGTGGATTTAGCACATAATATTCAAGTTGCTCATTTCCAAAACCCAGTGACAGAACCTGTTCAACGTTCAGCATTGGCACAGTTTACTGATTGGATTTCAGGTTTAGAGGTTCAGGGTAAAAGGCCAGAATTAAAAGAAGGAGCTAAAGCACTTTCTCGATTAATCGGTAACAGAAGAAACTATGAATTACTAAAACGTGCTTATCATAAGAGAACAGAAGAGGGGTTGAAACATGAATTAACTGCAGCCCATCGCTCCGCAATTGAATTGAAAACAAAGCGTGAACTTATCCCTGAATTGCAGTTTAGATTTAAATGGAAAAAGTACACCTTAAAGAACGATGGAAAATATTTTTGGCTTCAAAAAGGTAAAGATGAAAGTAAGAGAGAAGCAGTATCACTTAGGCATGTAATGTCTATTCTCGAGCAATTAGATAAACAGTTGGAACCTAAGCATCGAGAACGACTTGTTAGGCAGGCAATTAGAACGACACCTGAAACTGAAATTCCTGCATTCATTAAATTTGCTTGTGCAGCACAGCTTATTGATACACAACATGATGCGAAAAAAGAACTCAAAGAAGCAGCTAAAAAGCCCGAAAAGAAAAAACAAAAGTCACTTGCCCAAGTAACTATTGAACAGTTACCAAGTTCGTTTAATTCTGTACAGCGTAGTTACCTAGCTGAATTGGTTAGAAGGTTTAAAACACCTAAATATGCGGATGCTTTAGTACAGTATCAAGCTCAGCAAACCGATAAAAAGAAAATGGGTCAATTTGCTCGACACTTGATGGGGAAAGTGGGGGTATCCAGAACGTCCATACGTGAAGGTGCAGGTCGAGAAGCCCACATGCAACATTTAAGGGACATTGATGAAGTTGGTGGCTCTCATCGATTAAATGATAAGACCAAGCCTAAGCTCAAAGCCAGCTCTGAACGAAAGCTAAAACAGGCAAACATTGCTGCTCAAGTGACGGGTAATACGGTTGTAATGAAGAGCCTTGTTATTCCTCTAGAAGAGGCCATAAGAAAGCCAGATCCACAAGCCGTTGAAGAAATTTTAAAAAATTCAAACGTAAGGCAAGCCATAACACTAAATGGAGGGGAGTTCTCGCTAGGCTGCTTGATATTAAAAGCTTGTGCTTTGTCGGTTGAGCATAAAAAAGCACAGACAGAAATTATTAAATCCTTTTTGAAGCATGTTGGAGCTAGCTTTACCGTAACGAATGAACAAGGAGAAAATATTCTTCATATAGCATGCCGAAATCAACAATTTGAGCTTGTTAAAATTATCTCCAGTAAATACCCCATATTGATTAAAGCAATCAATAAAGATGGGTTGACTCCTTTACATGTTGCCTGCCAGTCCGGAGATGCAGAGTCTGCCAGTTTTCTGTTTGAAAGAACTGAGGCTCCTGGGGTAGTAAAGCAAAGTAAAGTAATGACAAAGCAAATAGTTGGCTATCCCATTCCGACAGGTAAATTGAGTGCCAGAGCTATTGCTGAGCACAACAAGCTTACGCCTTTTCAAATCGCATGTTTGAATGGTCATAAAAATGTAGTGGAAGCTCTATTGAAAATATCTCCTCCGCTTTATGAAACAAATTCGACTATTAATGTTTCATGCCTTTTACTTGCAGTTGAATCAGGAAATATAGAACTGGTTGGCTATCTATTAGAAAAATATAAGCCTGAGGCAAAAACTATCTTGTCACAGGCTGATGCTGCAGGCCGAACACCTCTAATTCTTGCTGTTCTTAATCAAGATTCAAAAATGGTTTCCTTATTACTCAGTGAGGGAGCTAACCCAGAAACAGCTTTAGCGATTAAAGAAGAGCATTGGCCTTTATTAGAGTTAGCCTACTTATCAAATAACCCTACTGTACTCGATGCTCTATTGTCTTCAGGTGTGGTAAATCCTAACCAAATATTAAGCAACGAAGAGTACTTATTGCATAAAATTGTCACTTTAACTGATAGGCCCGTTGCCCTTTCATTGTTAGAGGTCGTCTTAAAAGCTAAAAACATTAATTTACAACTCGAAAATGCAAATGGAAAAACAGCATCACGTTTGGCTGCTGAGGTAAAGTCTCCCTGTTCTGAAAAATTAAGAAAGCATACCTTTGAACAGTCTAAAGTCGATGGGCAAGCTTACTTAGTGGACACATCGCTTCATAATGCCGTGCAAAGTGAAGATTTAGATGAAGTTAAGAGGTTATTAGATACAGAAGAGCATCAAATTAATGTTTTAAGTAAATCAGGTAAAACGGCTTTAATGATGGCCTTAGAATTGGGTTATGACGGTATTATTAAAGAGTTGATAAATTTTTCGTCAATGAACTTAAACAAAACTGACATCGATGGAGGCACAGCCATTCATTATGCTGCTCGTTTAGGTGAGCCCTTGTATTTTACTTTATTACTAAAACGTTGCTTACGGGATTGGGAGAATGAGCGATACCAATCAGGAATGCATACAAGATACCCCATAAACTATGCTGATCGAGTTTCAAATATTAGTAATATTGCTGACTGTTACGATGTTTATAAACAAATACTGGCTTATCAAGCACCCGAAGAAGATAAGTCATCTGACAATATTATGGCTAATCAAACGCTTCTTGAGGGGTATGTTGAAACCACTTCTGGTGATGCTCAAAAGACATTTTCTAGTTCAAATATCGTTGAGTTGCTTTCAGCTAAAGATAATAAAGGATATTCAGCCATGCACTATGCTGCATTGGTTGAGGGTGAAAGTGCGGCACAACTACTCAGTGCTCTTTATGTTGCGAAAGTGAATGATTGTGTTTTTTCAAATGATGAGCACGCACAAATTTTTGAGAATAAAGACAATGAAGGATACACGTTTGTTCATCGGGCAAGCCAAAATCCAAATATTAATGTCCTAAAATGGTGTGATGGTAAGGGATTATTGCAAGAGGTCACGAGTCAAGAACTTAAATCTGTTGAGAGCGGCGGCGAAGTCTATGATATTGAGAAGCCTTACGAAGTTCTTGATATTTCAGAAACGGTGAGTAAACCAGGCATAGAGTTACGTATGCAAGGTGAGAGCTTTATACATGCCGCCACTAGAGCAGACCAAGCCGATAATGTGCAATTTTTACAAAAGCAAATGCCAATAACTGCAACACTTCCCAACAAAGATGGGGTGACGCCTCTACAAATAGCTAGAAAAAATAAATTTACAAAAGTAGTTAAGGTTATTCTTTCATTTTTGAAATCTTTTTTTATCACTAAAGCAAAGCCTTCACCAACTATCGATTCGGTTGATTTTTCACTGCACCAAGCGGTGATTAATGGAATAAAAGTAAATGATTTTCACAATCATATCGCTCAAAATAGCCACTTATTAAATTTAAGAAATGAATATGGAGACTCTTTATTACATACAGCTATAGAGTATGGAAATTTTGCAGTTGCAGATTCACTCATTGGAAATACTAACTTTGACATTACCGCTAAAAACGCAAATGGTAAAACAGCGTTTGATCTAATACGTTCACAGGCAATACTTTGGGAGAAACATAATCAAGCACAAAGCAAGCTTGAAGATATAGAATCGGAACTAGCTGCCAAAGATAAAAAGGTAAAAGAAAGATTTGCTCATGATAGCTTGATTCGTCCTGAGGAGTATTATCCTCTTCTCGGCCATTTAATTGCTACAGATAAATTTCATTTCACACAAAGTGAAGTGCGAAGCTTGTTATTGGAGTATACGAATAAAGGTGGACATCATGTTGTTCAGGCATTGATTGATTACGCCAAAAATCATGAAGAGACAGGCATTGATGTTAAAGATTTAGTGCATTTAAAAAATGAAAATAACGATACGCTGTTACATATTGCAGTAAAAAATGGCTACCATGAATTGGTGAAAATACTACTCAATAATAATGCCGAAATACACAGAAGGAATGGCAGTAAAGATACAGTGTTGCATACTGCTTTGAGACATAGAAATGACTTAGGCGAAGCACAGAGTATCAACATTACGATTCTAAAAGAGCTGTTGGCTTCCCCTGGTGAAGTTGATACTTTTCTCCTCACGCCAACAGGAAAAACCGCTATACACCTAGCGGTTGAATCAGGGAGTCAAGAAGCTCTAGTTGAAGTGTTAAATGCCAATAAGTTGTGTTTTGAAAGCTCAGAGCGAGAGAGAGTTGAGGGTTTTGACTGTGAGATTAGAGTCGATGTTGGTATCGATCGTAAAGATAAAGATGGACAAACTGCATCACACTTAGCGATGATGCAGGGAAGTAATGAAATGCTAAAGTTACTTCATACATATGGTGCTGATTTAAGCATTCCTTTCAAAGAAAAGGTGCAAGATGCAAGTGAGCATACAATCTTTATTACTCGAATTGACCCTGAGGCAAAAGAACCTGTGGCAAATTTGCCAATCAACAGCACAGGCAAAAAAGTACATTTAATCAAAGCTGGGCTTAATGAGACAATAAAATCCGCAGTTGCAGAGCCTAACTTCCCTCGTGATGCTAAAAATAATACTGCATTACATTCTTTATATAAAAAGTATCGCTTGGCAAAGACCGAGAAAGATAAAGCTGAATGCTTAAATAAAATAGACTATGTGCTCGCTACACCAAGGTATCAAAAGCCTTCGTTCATCAATGCAACAGATGGTCAAGGGAATACAGCACTTCACCTTGCCTTAGAAAGTGGTCATATCGAGCTTGTACAAAGATTAATAAATATCGAAGGGATCAGCTTTGCTAAACAGAACCCTAATGGTCAAACTGTTGCACACTTAACCGCAGCTTCAAAAGATGCTCGTATAGTAAAACTAATGTTGCAATCGATGCCGTTGGCAAAGAATATGCAACAAACAGGTTTGCCTTCAGTCCTAAGCATAAAAGACAATAATGGAAATCTCCCCATTCATATTGCTTGTATACATAATAATTTACAGATGTTCACGGCTGTAGAATATTATCAGCCTGAATTATTGAAAGCATCAGGGAAGTCGGGCTGTACTCCACTGATGATTACAATGTTAAATCGGCATCAAGGTATATTCCTTTCTTTATTGAATCATTATGAACGGGATTTAGATGAATTTTGGAAAGCTTGGCCAGAAGACTTTGAATTTGAAGATGTGATTCCAGAAAAAGCAACTGAACACCAAAGCCAGCTGGAAGCGCTGCGTATTTCAGATCAAAGGACAAAAGAAAGTGACGTCATGCGTATAAGAGCAATGAAGCAACAATACGGTCACCTTGATTTTTATTTAGTCGCTATAGCTCTCAAAGATCTTGATGCATTAAGAGCTCTAACTAATGATCTTGATAGCTTAAAAGAGCTAACCAAACACCTTTATAAAGGAAGAAACAATTTATTACATGTCGCAGTAGCCAATGAAGATATAGATGCCGTACCACATTTGTGTAAGCTTCAAATTAATGGTCAAGTAACGGTGTCATTAGATATGTTTGATAATTCCCCTGAGAATCTGAATGAAACTGTCGTACTTGATAATGTTGAACAGGTATGGGAATCCCCATGGAAAAGTCAAGATCTTAATGACTTTCTGTATATCGAAAATGGCGCTCCATGTTTCAAAATCATGGATAAAAATGAAAAAGGCTTAACGGCATTACATATTGCTACGATGGACGCAAAACATCCTGAACTGTCTCAATATTTAATTGGTCAATGTAAAAGTAGGGAACCACTGGTACAGAAAACGACTGCGGAATCGCCAAAATCACCTAAAGAGCTAGCGCAAGAACATGGGTTGCATAGAGCTGCAGCAGCAATAGAATTGAGGATATCTCAAATTGCTGAAGGTGAGTATACCGAAGAACAAGAAAGAGCGGCTCAAGCCAAACAATTAGAAGAAGATAACCTTGAAAGTTTTAATTATATAGGTGTTCAAGGTGATGAAGTTGTTAATCTCACTCGTCAAGAGGCTGAAGCGCAATCATTTGCCACTCGTCAAGAGGTTGAAGCTCAAAGACTTGCTTCTACCGAAGAAGATAATGAAAATTTAGAAGAGTTTGCTGAAATTTCAGCAGCAGATTTTACAAAAGCATTATTAAGCCAATCGGCAGCTAAAAAAAATGATGTCATCGTAGGTGTTCCACAGCCTGTTAATTTCACTCATCAAGAGGCTGAAGCTCAAAGACTTACTGACATTAAAGAAGAGAATGAAGATTTAGAAGAGTTCACTGAAATTTCCGAAGATGATTTTACAAAAGCATTATTAAACCAATCGGCGGCTGAAAAACATGGTGTCATCGTGAATGTTCCACAGTCATTAAGTCAAGCTTTGCCATCTCCGACTGAAGAATATGGCATTATTGAAGGGACCCTACCAGAATCGACCCAAACGATTAGAGTACCTGAACCAGCAAAAACAGATCCTATCAACACCGGTATGTCTTCTTTAGTTAGTGAGCGCCCTTGGACATACAGATCTGGTAATTCCATGATATCAGGGGTATTCGACGGGAGCCGTATTGTCCAACCAGGAATCGATCCTGGCTCATTTCTCCGAACTGGTCCGTTGGGGATAGATGAGACTGAGAGGCAACCAAAAGCAGTGCCTATTATTGAGAAATTAAAGTCGCCAACCGAATACGCACTTCACAATAGTGAGCAGGGTAGCCCATTAATTCCAGATATATTCGAGAACCAGAGTGTTTTAAATGCTGGGTTAATTCCCTTAGGTGCTGGAATGAGGAGTGGTTCACATTCAGATTTATCGACCCAGGCTCAATTAGATGTATCTTCCTCAAGAAAAGTTTGGATGAATGAAAGGGCAGGGTCAGCTGAACCAGAACTTGAAAAGCACCTTGATGAGCTAACACCAGAAGCTCAACGAACTGAGGTTGAAGTTGGTAGAGCTAATTTGAGCTTATCGAGACATGAAGATGTTTCCACACAACAAGGGCGTAAACTCTTATTTAACCCATGGCAATTATATAAGTCTCGACAACTTGCTAAACAGAGCCAAAAGAACGCAGGTCCGCCTTTAGCTGCGCAATCAACGTTAAAACGAAGTGAAAGTTCAGACAGCTTAATTTCTCAGGTAAGTATGTCAGTAGATCCCACTCACAGAATGCCTGAAATTGGTGATGATGTCTCAGTAGTTAATGGGTTATCTCGAGCTTCAAGCAGAGAGAGCCTTTTGCGTGATATTGACGGAGTAGATGTTCAAAAGCAACAAGAAGCTACTTCTAGTGATGGGATATACAGTGAATTAGAAGCGGGGACACATTCTCTGCTACAAGAGGTTTCTCCTTTAAGGAAGAGGTATGCCGAAGAGCAAGATGAAACAGGCGGTGAAGAGGCTTATATACAACGTTGGGAGAGTTCTGATTCGTTGGATAGTGCAATAGGTTCTGATGATGAAGATGAGTTAAGTCTAATGGATTTTGATTATGAAGACCCGATTAAAGAGTCAAGAGATGAGCAAGAGAGAACATCAGATTTTTCACAGTCAGTAGCACAGACAACAATGGTTTATCATGGCTTAACCCATACCAAAGGGACTTACTTACCTCATAAACAGCCAGCTATTTTTAAACCTATGAGAGCACCTCAGGAGGCTATGGTTTACCCTGTGCCACAAATTGCTGCTAGATAGTAGCTGATTATGAGCACCATGGATTACCTTGCTAGTAATAGAAATTCAATAATTGAGTAAACTCAAGACTTTCTGAACAAATTTTGCTATTAATGTTCTGATTTCAATTATAAATAAATAGCATATGAGAACATCACTGTACTACCTATCTTGTTTAATCTTCCTTACAGCCTTTAAATTGCATGCTAATTCCTTGGAGTTATTATCTCTTGATAGTGGTTTTCAGATTCAAACTTACGCTGAAAACGTTGATGGTGCTCGCCAACTTGCAGTGGATGATAACGGTGTGGTTTTTGTTGGCAGTAGAGGTGAAGGTAAGGTCTATGCATTAATGCCTGATGCTTCAAAAACCAGAGCAAAAAATGTAATCACACTGCTTAATGATTTGAATTATCCAAATGGAGTCAGTTTTCACAATGGCAAGTTATATGTAGGTGAGCTTGATCAAGTTTCGATATATAAACTTTCTCGTACAGAAAATAGTATAAAAGCTATCCCTGACGGTGTCATTGGTAGCTTTCCAAACAAACGCTGGCACGGCTATAAATACATCAAGTTTTCACCTGAAGGTGAATTGTATACGGCAGTTGGCATGCCTTGTAACACTTGTTTTTATCGAGATACCCAGCCTATTTTCGGCACCATTATAAAAATTAATGCGACCGATGATATTGAGATAATGGCTCGAGGGGTTCGCAATAGTGTTGGGTTTGATTGGCAACCAAAATCAGGTGCATTATGGTTCACTGATAATGGTCAAGATATGCTTGGTGATGATACACCGCCGGATGAATTAAACCGTGTTTCCTCTAAAGGTGAAGATTTTGGTTTCCCATACGTTTATGGTAATAATGTTGTTGCACCGGATTATATCGGGAAAACGATTCCTAAAAATTTAACGAAACCTGAACATAAGTTTCAGGCTCATGTTGCACCGCTCGGAATGACGTTTTACATAGGAAATCAATTCCCTAAGCCATATCGTAACCAAATTCTTGTGGCTCAACATGGCTCATGGAATCGAACTACGCCAGTGGGGTACCGCATCATGCTCGCCACATTGAATGGCAGCAAAATAAAGAAAATCGAGCCATTCATTTCTGGTTGGTTAGATGACAAAAACCAAGTGTTAGGCCGTCCCGTGGATATTTTAAATATGCCTGATGGGTCGATTCTCATCTCCGATGATTATGCTAATGCCGTATATCGGGTTAGCTATAAAAACTAAGTTTGCCGTAAGCCTTTAGTTTTAATGAAATGAAATCCTAAAGTGGCACTTCGGCTAAACATGAAAGCACTGAGTGCCGCCCATAACGCATGGTTATCGTAATCTTGGAGTACATACCAAGTTGGAAAAAAGATGACTATGGTTGAGAACAACATGCTGTTTCGCATTTGGCTGCCTTTAGAGGCACCGATATAAACACCATCAAATAAATAACTGCTGTACGCCCAAAGCGGCATCAAGGCTAGCCAGAATAAATGTGCTTTTGCAGAGTCGATAACGGCGTTGACATTGGTCATCATCTCGATGAGCAGACTGCCATGACTGAAGAAAATGAACGCAAATAAAGCTGCTACAGCACCAGACCAAAACCATGCCATCCAAACGGTATTATTTAAACGTTGCCACTTCTTTTGGCTGTATGCGTTACCGACTTCCACTTCAGCATAATAGGCGATGCCATCAAGACCGTATGAGATTAAAAGCAAAAGGTTGAGTAAGATTGCATTAGCCGCAAGGACATTGTCACCATGCTTAGCGGCATAGAATGTCATAAACGCTAAGGTGAGTTGTAAGCACAAGCTGCGAATGAAAATATTTGTATTTAAGCTGATTAGCTTGATGTATCCCGCTTGAAATAGGACTGCTTTCCAGTTGGATATCACTGTCAGTGGTAGTTTATTGCATTGTTTTAATACAACAGTCAGTGCTACGACAAAAGCGGTCATGTCTGCAATCAATGATGCCCAAGCTGCACCTTCCACTTTCCAGTCTAAAATGATGATAAACCAGATATCCAATAGCAAGTTGATGATATTGGCGATGATGACTTGCCACATTGCTACTTTTGGCAATTTTTGCCCGAGTAACCATCCCAGCATGACCATGTTGACCAGCACAAAAGGTAGCGACCAGATGCGGATCTCTATGTATTGTTTACAGTAAAAAATGACTTCTTTACTGGCGTCAGCAAACCACAGTGCCGAATTTAAAATCGGCGTTTGAAATATTAAAACAACGCTGGCGAGGATAAGCGCTAATGCTGAACTTTGAATGAGTATCTTAAAGGAATCATTGTGATCATTTTTACCAGAAGCTTGCGCCGTTAATCCTGTGGTAGACATTCTTAAAAAACCAAGAAGCCATGAAATCATACTAATAATGGTTGACCCTAAGGCTACGCCTCCTAAATAATAAGCCGCAGATAAATGACCTATCATCGCAGTATCAATTAATCCGATTAACGGCACGCTGATGTTGGAGATAATGATCGGAATGGCTAAAGACCAGAGTCGATGATGATGTTGTTTAGAAAATAAAAATTGTAATCGACTCATTTAGGCAAGGTTCCAAGGAAATGCGAGTGTTAAAAAAGATAATTTGGCTCAGTTTACTATTGTTTGCCCTGCCGGTAAAAAGTGCGGTGATTATTCAATATCATCACGTTGATGCTGATTCCCCAGCGGTAACCAGTGTGACGCCGACTCAATTTGCTGAGCAGATGCAGTATTTGGCGGACAACAAGTTTAACGTTATTAAGCTTTCTACTCTGATCGAAGCATTAAAAGCCAAAAAAGCATTACCAGAAAAAACCATTGCGATCACTTTCGATGATGGCTACAAGAGTATTATTAAAAATGCTCATCCTATTTTAAAAAAGCATGATTTTCCCTATGCGATGTTTATAGCAATTAAACCGATTGAGATGAAGTATCGCAATATGATGAGTTGGCAGCAAATTAATAAAATTGCCAATGAAGGCGCTGAGATCATGAATCACAGCTACGGTCATGATCATCTTATTCGTCGACTAGCAAACGAAACACAGGCTGATTGGTTAGCGAGAATTCAAAATAACATTGAAAAAACAGAAGCCATAATTAAGAAGCATACAGGGCAGAGCCATAAAATACTGGCGTATCCGTATGGTGAGTATAATACCGATATTATGGCGATGTTGAAAACGCAAGGTTTCGCAGCATTGGGCCAGCAGTCAGGTGCTGTCGGTCAGTATTCAAATTTACAGTCGCTTGCACGCTTTCCGATTGCAGGAGCATACACGAGCCTAAAATCACTTAAAGCTAAATTCACCAGTTTAAATATGCCTGTGGCGAAACAAGTACCAATCAATCCTGAGTTAGCGGCGGATAAATCAAAGCCAAAACTGACATTAACACTCGACATGAATGATATGAATGCCAGTCAGGTGATGTGTTTTATCACAGGGCAAGGTGCTCAGAAACCAAACTGGATCAGCGATAATAGCTTCGAAATTCAAGCAAAATCAGATATGCCAGCGGGACGATTCCGCTATAATTGCACCGCACCGAGTAAATCAAAGTCGGGTTATTACTGGTTTTCTCACGCTTGGGTAAAACCTAAATTAAATGGTGAGTGGATAAAAGAGTAATGGAGCTACACGTAAAACCTTTTTCAGCACTGAGCACAGATGAACTCTACGAAATACTCAAACTCAGATGTGAGGTATTTGTTGTAGAGCAAACGTGTGCTTATGCTGACTTAGATGAAAAGGACAGGCATCCCGAGACGCTGCATTTGTATTATTTAAATCCGGATAAAGCGCTGACAGCTTACAGTCGAGTAATGCCTCCAAAACTGAGCTATCCTGAGCCTAGCATTGGCCGAGTGGCTGTCGCAGAAAAATATCGCAAACAAGGTCTGGCTCGCAAGGTTGTGCAAGCTTCAATCGATACGATACGTCAGCATTGGTCAAATGAACATATTCAAATTGGGGCACAGGAATATTTGCTGCCTTTTTATCATTCTTTCGGCTTCAAAAATCATTCTGAAATGTATTTAGAGGACGGCATTCCTCATAGGGATATGCTGCTTTGAAAATAAAATCTAAAACTTAATCCAAAAGATTGTGATCAAGTTAACCTTATCTGGTACTCAGCTAGGGTAAAGTACTGATCAATATTTAAAAATTAACAAAAATTAAACAAAGGGGTTTCTAATGTCAGATGTATTTCATCTTGGCTTGACCAAAGATATGTTGGATGGTGCTGCACTTGCGATTGTTCCTGGTGATCCAGAACGCGTTAAGCGTATCGCAGAATTAATGGATGACGCTAAATTTTTAGCAAGTCACCGTGAGTACACCAGCTACCTTGGCTACATTGATGATAAAGCTGTAGTGGTATGCTCAACTGGTATTGGTGGTCCTTCGACGTCTATTGCTGTTGAAGAGTTAGCACAATTGGGTATATCAACATTTCTGCGTGTAGGCACCACTGGTGCGATTCAAGAACACGTAAACGTTGGTGATGTGATCGTAACTCAAGCTTCAGTTCGTCTCGATGGCGCAAGCTTGCATTTTGCACCTATGGAATACCCTGCGGTTGCTGATTTTACATGTACCACAGCTATGGTTGATGCTTGTCGTGATGCAGGTGTTGAACCTCATGTTGGTATTACAGCATCATCAGATACATTCTATCCAGGCCAAGAGCGCTACGATACGGTTTCTGGTCGCGTAACTCGTCGTTTCAAAGGCTCAATGCAAGAGTGGCAAGATCTTGGCGTACTTAACTACGAAATGGAATCTTCAACACTATTCACAATGTGTGCTTCTCAAGGGTGGCGTGCAGCGTGTGTTGCGGGCGTTATCGTAAACCGTACACAACAAGAAATTCCTGATGAAGCGACCATGAAGAAAACTGAAGTAAATGCTGTAAGTATTGTTGTTGCAGCAGCGAAGAAGCTACTTTAATAAAAGTGACATTTTATTCGTGAATATTAAGCAGACTTTCGAGTCTGCTTTTTTGTGCGAGGAGTTTAGCCGTAATATTAGATAGATAACTTTCTTGACATATTATGTCGTGAGTTGTATAAACCATAATCAAGTTAAGGTTTTTACCAAGGAGCAAAGATGAGCTTTTCAGATCCTGTTGTTGTCTGGGCCATCATTGGACTATTTCTTATTCTAGCCGAAATTATCTTGCCTGGAGGCATTGTGATTCTTCTTGGCGCAGCGTGTATTGTCGTGTCGAGTTTACTTTGGGGAGGTATTGTAGAAGGCATTAGTCAAAGCCTAACGGTTTGGTTTATCACTTCGATTGTTTTACTTTTAGGTTTTAGAGGCCTGACCCAAAAAATGATTGGCGGAGATTCTCATGTGGATAACACAGATGAAGCCATCGAACTTTTCGGACAAGTTGCAGAAGTTAGAGAAAATATTGGTCCGGGAGAGAAGCAAGGACGGATTCACTTTCAAGGTTCAGATTGGCCAGCTGTCGCAGACGGCACAGTCATTGAGGCCGGAGAGGTCGTGCGAATAATTTGCCAACAAAATATTGCGTTTGTTGTCGAAAGAAATGAAGAAAAGGAATAAAGCACATGTTACTTACACCCACAATCATATTTCTGATTTTTCTATTTATTATTTACAAGCTCATGTTGGTCGTGCCCATGCGCGAAGTAGCCGTAATTGAACGTTTAGGTAAATTCAGAGCAGTATTACAACCTGGTTTCCACTTCTTGATCCCATTTTTAGACAGAGTGGCCTACAAGCATGATACGCGCGAACAAGTACTAGATGTGCCAACTCAGAGCTGTATTTCTAAGGATAATATTCAGTTAGAAGTCGATGGCTTAGTGTATTTAAAAGTCATGGATGGTCAACTTGCCAGTTACGGGATTGAAGATTACCGCCGTGCTGCGGTAAACCTAGCACAAACTACAATGCGATCAGAGATTGGTAAACTCAGTTTAAGCAAAACGTTTTCTGAACGCGAAAGTTTGAATGAGTCCATTGTTCGTGAAATTGATATTGCCTCTGAGCCTTGGGGGATTAAAGTTTTACGCTACGAGATCCGCAATATTTCACCGTCACATCATGTCATCCATACCCTTGAAAAACAAATGGAAGCGGAACGTCAAAAACGTGCTGAAATTACTTTAGCGAATGCAGAAAAAGACGCAACGATCAATGTGTCAGAAGGTGAGCGCCAAGAAGCGATCAACTTATCTGAAGGGGAAAAGCAGAAGCGGATTAATGAAGCAAAAGGCACAGGTCAAGAGATAGAAATTATTGCGAACGCTAAAGCACAAGGTATGGCTAATATTTCTGAAGCATTAGCAAAATCAGGCGGGAATGAAGCTATGAACATGCTATTGAAGGAGCAGTTCATTAAGCAAGTGGGTGATATTTTAGAAACAACTCAAGTGTCTGTCGTACCCACTGAAGTCGCCAAATTAGAAGGCTTTTTCGAGGGCATGGAACACGTCACTGCAACAATGAAAGGGCAACATGGAGGGAAAGCGTGATGCAAGGTTTTGAACTTAATACTGACTTTATCGTCATGGCAATTTGGGGACTGTTGTTCATTGTCTTTATCTTGAAGCTGTTTCAATCGATCCGCTTGGTACCCACTAAATCCGCTTATATTGTTGAACGCTTGGGTAAGTATCACAGTACGTTAGATGCAGGGTTTCATGCACTTATCCCATTTTTCGATAAAGTTGCTTATCTACACGATCTTAAAGAAGAAACCATTAGCGTCCCGCCACAAGAGTGTTTCTCGAAAGATGAAGTAAACGTAGAAGTCGATGGTGTGATTTATATTTCCGTCGTTGATCCAGTAAAAGCCAGTTATGGTATTACTGATTATCGCTATGCAGCCATTCAATTGGCGCAAACGACAACCCGCTCGGTTATCGGTACATTAGAGCTTGATCGTACTTTTGAAGAGCGTGATGTGATTTCTGCAAAAGTGGTGGAAGTCCTTGATCAAGCAGGTGCAATGTGGGGAATTCGTGTTCACCGATATGAAATAAAAAATATTACGCCACCGCAAACGGTTAAAAATGCGATGGAAATGCAGGTTAATGCTGAGCGTGAACGCAGAGCCGTACTTGCCAAATCAGAAGGTGATAAACAGAGTAAAATTAATCGTTCAGAAGGTATAAAAGCTGAGATGATCAATCGCTCTGAAGGTGAAATGCAAAAACGGATTAATGAAGCTGAAGGTAAAGCTGAAGAAATATTAACAATTTCGAAAGCTACGGCAGGATCTATTGCAACCTTAGCAGATGTGATTGCAGCCCCTGGTGGTCAAAATGCATTAAGAATGCAATTAGGTGAGCAATACTTAAAGCAATTTAAGGGGTTGAGCCAGCAAGGAAATAAGGTCATTTTACCAGGTAATATGATGGATTTTGAGCATTGGTTGAACAGTATTGATTTGAAGCAGAAATGATGCTCTAAAAGTACTAATTTGAAAAGGCTGCAATTTTAATTGCGGCCTTTTTGGCTTTTAACATTAACAAAGTTTAATTTTATGACCTTGATTGCGCTAAATCAGAAAGCGCAAAATAAGGAGATGTTTGGTGTTTTTGCAGGGTTTTACTAATCTTGAAGATAAAGCATCAACTTTCCAAACAACTGAGTCTATCACGGTGGGTCAATGGATATTTTTGAAGAAGCGTTTTCAGAGCTAGGTATTGAGGGGATCACCTTTGGTGATGACAATGTATTAACTTGCGAGTTATCTCGCCAAGAGGACGGTCGAGATATTGTTTTGTCACTCTCTGCTTACCGCGATCATCAAGAAATGAGCTTGAGATTATCTGTAACAACGCAAAATACACTTCCTGATAATGTACCTGGTGATTGGGTTGTTGAATTTGGTGAAAGAGCGATTGAGCCTTTCCGTGGTGGTTTTGGTATCGGAGTATTACCCGAATGTCGTAACGTGACGGTGTATCGCAATATCATTATTTCAGGAAAACCAAAAGGTTTTATCAAAGAAGCGGTGGGTGAATTAATTGAAGCGGCTGAGGAATGGGATTTAAAACTGCATAATCTCAATCAAGGAAATACAGGAGCGGGTAAACCTGGTCCAGGTAAGCCATCTCAACCCGGAAAGCCACAGCCAGGTGCTGCTGCAATGCGTCGTCCTATGATGCCGGGTCAACGAGGATAAATCGCCTCTGAATTTGATGATACCAATTACAGTAGTTTATCTCTCACTCAGCAAGAGGTAAAGCTATGCAGTTCAAGGCGCATATAGGGCTCTGAGTTGAGTATTTAATTACTGTAATTGATATAAAATAGGTATAATCTCGTCTCAGATTTTTGGAGGCGAGAATGGACGTATCTTATTTACTTGACGGCTTGAATGAAAAGCAAAAACAGGCCGTTTCAGCACCACAATCCAGTATGCTAGTACTGGCGGGCGCCGGAAGTGGCAAAACTCGAGTATTAACGCATCGTATTGCTTGGTTAATGCAAGCAGAGCATCAAAGTCCATTCTCAATTTTAGCTGTTACGTTTACCAATAAAGCCGCAGCAGAAATGCGTGAGCGTGTAGAGAAGGTTGCGGGTGCAAACATGAGCCGGATGTGGATCGGTACATTTCATGGCCTCGCTCATCGACTGTTACGAACACATTATCAAGATGCTGATTTACCACAAAGCTTCCAAATTTTAGATTCGGATGATCAGCTGCGCTTAATTAAGCGAGTGCTGAAAAGTCTTAACCTCGATGAAAAACAATACCCTCCAAGACAAGCGCAAGGTTATATCAACGGTAAGAAAGACCAAGGCTTAAGGCCAAAACATATTGATGCGGGCATTTTCCCGATTGAGCAAAACTTGCTAAAAATTTATCAAGTTTATCAGGAATCATGCGACCGAGCTGGGCTGGTGGATTTTGCTGAGATCCTATTACGAGCTCATGAACTGTGGCTCAATAAACCACATGTGCTGGCGCACTATCAAGATCGGTTTAAACATATTCTGGTGGACGAGTTTCAAGATACTAACGCCATTCAGTATGCTTGGATTCGTATTTTGGCAGGCAATCAAGCCAACGTAATGATTGTTGGTGATGATGATCAGTCTATTTACGGTTGGCGTGGTGCTCAAGTCGAAAACTTACACAAATTCCTACAAGACTTTACCGGCGCTGAAACCATTCGCCTTGAACAAAATTATCGCTCTACTGGGAATATTCTTAATGCTTCTAATGAGCTGATTGCCAATAACCCTGAGCGACTCGGTAAAAGCTTATGGACTGATGATAAAGATGGCGAAAAAATTGCGATTTATTGTGCCTTTAATGAACTAGACGAAGCGCGCTTTATTGTTTCTCGGATTAATGATTGGCATGACAACGGCGGAAGTTTAAGTGATTGTGCGATTTTATACCGTTCGAATGCTCAATCGCGTGTACTTGAAGAAGCGTTATTGCACAAAGGGTTAGCCTATCGCATTTATGGTGGCTTGCGCTTCTTCGAGCGCCAAGAAATTAAAGATGCTATGGGTTATCTACGCTTGATGGCGAATAAGGATGATGATGCGGCTTTTGAACGTGTCGTGAATACGCCGACTCGTGGCATTGGCGGTCGTACTTTGGATATTTTACGAAATGTCGCTCGCCAAGAGCAGCTTACTCTATGGCATGCTTGTCTAAGAGTGCTTGAAGAGAAAATGTTAGCTGCCAGAGCAGCGAATGCCGTGCGTGGCTTTATGGACTTAATTGTCACCATGCAGCAAGAAACCCAAGATATGCCATTGTATCGTATGACGGACATGGTCGTTCAAAACTCGGGCTTAAAAACCATGTATCAAGCCGAAAAAGGTGAAAAAGCTCAAGCACGTATCGATAACTTAGAAGAATTAGTGACCGCAGCAAAAACCTTCGAATTGCCCGAAGACATAGAAGACATGGGTGAGCTTAACGGCTTTCTATCACATGCAGCATTAGAAGCGGGTGAAGGACAAGCCGATGCGTTTACAGATGCTGTGCAATTGATGACACTCCACTCTGCTAAAGGCTTGGAGTTTCCACAAGTGTTTATGGCTGGTGTCGAAGAGGGGCTTTTCCCGAGCAAAATGGCATTAGAAGAAGGCGATCGTTTAGATGAAGAACGTCGTTTATGTTATGTAGGAATGACGCGAGCCATGGAAAAACTGACTATCACTCATGCTGAGTCTCGTCGAATTTACGGTCGCGAAGATTATTCTCGCCCTTCACGTTTTCTAAAAGAAATTCCTGAAGAATACAAAGATGAGATCCGCATTAAAACCCAGGTATCGATTCCGCAGTCTTCGCGTATGTCATCAGCCTCACAACGTAAAAGTAGCTTTTCTCAAGCCCAACCTGCATTTACTCAAATGAACGACAGTGGTTTTAACGTTGGACAACGAGTGATGCATGCAAAATTTGGTGAGGGTCGAGTAATGGAGCTTGAAGGTGCAGGTCCTCAGGCGCGAATTCAAGTGAATTTTGATGATGTCGGTGTGAAGAAGTTAGTCATCGCATATGCGAAGTTAGAAGTGGTTTAAGGAAATACCATGAATCAAAAATTCGATGCCTATGTGCGTTTAATGCGGATGGATAGGCCCATAGGTACTTTGTTATTGCTTTGGCCTTGTCTGATGTCGCTATGGCTCGCATCTGACGGAATTCCGCAGTGGCATCTGTTGTTCATTTTTATTGTGGGCGTTGTTGTGATGCGCGCTTGTGGGTGCGTCATTAATGATTTTGCTGACAGAAAAGTGGACGGCAAGATTGAGAGAACTAAAGGGCGGCCATTAGCAACTGGAGAGGTGAGCAGTAAAGAAGCGCTTGGCCTATTTGGTTTTCTTGCGTTTATTGCATTTACTTTAGTGTTATTTCTCAATAAAACCGTAATTTTATTGTCCGTTGTTGGCATCACTTTTACGACCTTGTATCCATTTATGAAGCGTTGGACTCACCTGCCGCAAGTGTTTCTTGGGATCACTTGGAGTTTATCTATCCCCATGGCGTATGCGGCCGTTAATGAGCAATTACCCGCAATCGCATGGTGGCTTTATTTTGGTAATTTGTTTTGGACCGTCGCTTACGACACCATGTATGGCATGGTGGATAGGGAAGACGACCTAAAGGCTGGTGTTAAATCTACGGCGATTTTGTTTGGACGCTTTGATACTCAGATTATTGGTTTTTTTCAATTTCTAGCATTGGCTTGTTTCACAATGGCCGGGTTATCTCACGATCGTGGTGTAACGTATATCGTTGGGATGCTGATATTTGTTGGGTTTGCGGTTTACCAACAAAGATTAATAAAAGACAAGCAACGACCTGAGTGTTTTAAAGCATTTTTAAATAACAATTGGGTAGGCTTTATCATGTTCAGCTGCTTAGCGGCTGACTATTATGTTTCGTCATAACATTGAGAAAGTTAGCCACGTTTAAATCATCAGCACTCACCTAAGCTTTACAGATATAAACTTGTGAGTGCTATTGAGTCTAGAAGGTTATTTTATGATTTGGCCTAAATCAGCAGGACGATAATTAACAGACTTCAACACCTTACCGTAACGAATCGTTTTTCCTTCAAATTCTACATCGTCAGCACACTTAGCAATAATGTATTCGCCCTTTTGAGTGGCAAACAGTTTGATGCCTTTGTCGGCATAGAATTGTTGAGTTTTCAGGTACTCTTCTTCGCTGCGACACACTTTGCTCATATTACTCGAGTGGATGTCATCCCAACATTCGATAAAATCAAACTTAAGGTTATGTGCGACAGCAAGCATCAAATCAACCAAATAACTGATCTCAATATTGTCGGTATAATTCTTAGCACCAAGATGAACCAGTCGTCCCATCAATACATAAACAGAATCCACAATGGCATCGGCTTGTTCAACCAGACAGTCGGCTTCAGCTAACTCTGTAAGTTCTTCAATAATTAATGAAGTATGCAAGGTATCCAGCTGCTCGGTTAAACTTTGTGGATCTTCTGTTGGTAAATCGAATGTGCTGCGAAATTCATGAATGTCTTTATAAAGATAATCGTATGTAGCTTGATTCAAGTGTTCTAAATTCATAGTGGCTGCAAGGTCAAAAAAGTTGAGTTGCAATTTTATATAACAATAATAAATTATCCAATCTGAACTGTGTTTATATCGATAAGTTATACTACGACGTTCCGTTAGTTTTATTTGTAATTTGAAAGACTTAAATGAAAAAATAGTTGAAATACAAACCATACTTTCTGTTAATATCCATGCTGTTAAGGCGATAAGTTATAACAATCAATACAATTTATTGAATTTTTATTGTTTTTATTCATGAAAACATAGACGTCTTAACTTATTAAATGGATTTAATCATAAAGTGTAGTAGGTCTTCATGTTCAGAACTTTTCAGCAAAATATCTTTCGATTTCTATTATGTTTAGCTTTCATTAGTACATCTGCATTTTCTCAAGATATAAAGCGTTTATATTCGAGCCAAGATGGATTAAACGCTGTAGTGAATGATATTGCATTTGATGAACATGGATTTGCTTGGCTTTCAACAGAGAAAGGGTTATATCGCGCTACGAGTACGCATTTAAGTCGAATAGTGCTTAGCAATGATGAAAGGCCCTTAGTCGATAACTATTTATCAGCAGTAAAGTATTTAGGTCAAAACAAAGTATTGGTTAATACTAATACTCAAGGTGTTTATGTCTTTGACTTTTCGAGTAATCAATTTGATCCACTTGATGGCTTGCCCGCATTTCAAGCTTATAATGGCGGTGATTTACAAGATATTACTTCGTATTCGGATGGAAGAAAAATACTATTAACATCAAGTGGTCAGTTATTCATATTTGATGAAATCAACCAATCTGCACTAAAAGTCATCCAATTACCTTATAAACGAGGCCATGAGTATACGGGGGCTGTGATCAGTGACAGTCAAGAGATCTTCGTGGCAAACACTAAGAGTTTATTCCGTGTTGACTTAGATGGAACGGTATCTCTATATCCATTTGCAACTGAGCAAAAAATAGGTGAAATTTATCAAGTCATTAGTATGGATAAACGTATTTGGATTGCAAGCAGTCACGGTTTGTTCATCGCAACACCAAAAATTAACTGGATGGACATCGAGCAGTTACATGAAGGCTCTGTTTTTTCCATGGCGAAAAGTCCTGAGAATACGATTTGGTTTATGAGTAATGATGGGGTCTACCACTATACTGATGAAGGTCAAGTTATCAAGATTGCTATTAACAAAAAGCTAAATTCAGACTTTCAATTCGGAAAAAACATAGCGCTAGATCCTACAAATTTGCTTTGGATAGCAGGCAAGCAACCCAAAGTCGCAGTTCTTAGCGAACATCCTAAGTTTTTAAAAGAAGTCATCTCAAGCGAAGCACCGTATTATCTCACACAGTTTGATAGTTGGGCTATTTACGCTGAGGGAGATACGGTGTATGCGAGCTCTGCCAATAGCATCATACTTATTGACCGAATGAGTAAAGGTTCTACAAAGATCCCTGTGCCAGATTTAGCGCCAAATAAGGCGATCTATGATATTCAACCGATTGACTCAGAACATATAATGTTACTTACCACTGACGGACTCTTTGTTCTTAATAAAATGGAACAGAATGTTCAACGTTTTAATGAGTGGAGTGGCAGCTCAGAGACCCTAAAAAATAAAACTGTTTATTCAGCAAGTTACGATGTTTATTCTCAAAACTGGTGGTTTGCGACCTCTGAGGGCGTTTATTCTTGGAATAGAGAGTCTAATGATTTAAAGCTACTCGATATCGGTTTTAAGCGCACCTCTAAGGTTCGAATGGTTTACTACGATGCGCAAGGGAGATTATGGGTCGGCGGTAAAAGTGTATTTGGTTATTTTAAAAAACAGCATTTTACAGAGTTTGATGCGGCTTTCTTTAATTTAGAAACATTGCCGACTATTTCTCACATGACACAGTTACCTGATGGTACTTTTTGGTTTGGCACGACTTACCAAGGTGCATTTGAGTATGATGAGCAAATACAGGTTTTAACACCTTTAGATCAGCGGTGGCAAACGGAATGCGAAAGAGTGTATTTTTTTCAATCTGTTTCTCATTTGAATGTGATTGGTTGCTCCAATGGTAAACTCATTCGTTTTGACCCGATAAGTCAGCAAGCCGACGTCTTTGATGCTAATGATGGTCTAATTGCTAATGAGCTCACTGAAGGAGCTGCATTTTTTCAACCTAATTCTGGTTTATATGTAGGCGCCACTAATGGAATCATGCTTATCGACGTTCCCTCATTAGTGCACCGCATTCAAAATAATCCAATCTTTGTCGCTCAAACAACGGCGTATTACTCTGATAAGACTGAGATAAACCTTCTTCCAAATTCATACGATACATTTAAACCGAATGCTGGGCTTATAAATTTCAAAATTTCCAGCCAAAACTATCTCAATAAAAACTTGCGAGATGTCAGTTATCGACTTATTAATAAAAATCATTTAAAACCGAGCAAATTTATACCACTTATTGATCAATCTGATTTAAATTTATCAGGACTTAATTCTGGCTCCTACGTTTTACAGTTGAATCAACCAAATAATGGTAAAAATGCAGCGAAGCCTTATGAGTATCACTTCATAATTACTCAGATGTGGTGGCATACAGAGCAATTTAAAACGTTTCTATTTTTTATTTTTATTACAGGTTGTGCGCTAACCATCATGCGCCATCAGCAAAAGACAAAAAAATTTAGCGCCTTAAATGATAAGTTATTGGAAGCACAAGACAGATTGCAGCAAGCATTGAAAGGCAGTGAATCAGATTTATGGGAGTGGCATGTTCATCAAGAAAGGCTGCATATAGGCAACTATTCCAAAATCATAAGTGATTCAAAAAAAGAAAAGATATTTACTTTGGATCAACTCAAGATTCACCCTGATGATCAGCAGCAAGTTTTGTCCCAATGGAATGCTGTACTTTCAGGTGAATCAGAAATGTTTGATGCTGAATATCGGCAGCTCAATAGAGAAGGTCATTGGCGTTGGATTAGGACGAAAGGACGACCTGTTAGGTACAGTTCCGGTACCAAGTCAGTTGAGGCTGTTTCTGGAATATACACTGATATCACTTCAACTCACAATCTTGAAGAAAGAGTCAATTTACTCGCTGAAGCCTTCGCTAATACTTCTGAAGGGGTGATTATTTTTGATAAATTTGAGTCTGTTGTAGTGGCAAATGTGGCGGCTAGGAAATTATTTGGTCGTACAGAGGAAGAAGTTGAAAGCCTATCGTTTTATGAACTTATCTGGGAGTCAAATACTAACATTTGCCTGTTAATGGGACGAGATAAAAATTGGGCTGGTGAAATCGACATTTATGCTGAAAATGGAAGTCGTTGTCCTGCTTGGCTTACTCTCTCCATCTTGGAATCAAAAACCAGTGTTTCAGCAAAATATGTTGCGGTTTTTTCTGATATCAGTTTACGAAAAAGTGCGGAAGAGAAATTAAAACGATTGGCGAATTTTGACCCATTAACTGGGCTTGCAAATCGGATGTTATTTTCAGAAAAATTAAATGAGACAATTAGAACTGCACAGCTTAATCATAGCCGGCTTGCTTTGATGTTTATGGATCTCGATAGATTTAAAAATATTAATGATTCCTATGGCCATAATATGGGGGATGCATTATTAATTGAAGCTGCAAATAGGATTCAACAAGCTGCAGGCGAGGGAACGATTTTAAGCCGTTTTGGTGGTGATGAATTTGTATTACTGATACCAAAGTTCAAGACAACAAAAGAGGTTGATGAAATCGCAAAACGGGTTCATCAATTTATTGAAGCTCCTTTTCAGTTGTTTGAAAGGGAGTTTTATGTCAGCACGAGCATCGGTGTGACCTTGTGGCCAGAGCACGCTTTACTACCTGAGGTATTAATAAAAAATGCCGATTTAGCTATGTACCATGCTAAAGAAGATGGTCCTGGTAATGTGCGTTATTATTCAAACGCAAGAAACGAAAAAAATCTTTATTTTCTGCGTATCGAATCGGAACTAAGAAAAGCGATTCAGAATAATGAACTAGAGCTATATTTTCAGCCACAAATTAACATATTAGATGGAGATAAATTAGTGGGTATGGAAGCCCTACTTCGGTGGAAACATCCTGAAGATGGATACATTAGTCCTGAAATATTTATTGGCGTCGCTGAATCAGCAGGTTTGATTATTGAGATCGACCGCTGGGTTTTCAAGACAGCATGTCAACAAGTGAGCCGTTGGAAGAAGCGGTATTCTCAGGATTTAAAAATCTCGATTAATGTATCAGCGGCACATTTCTTACAGCCAGACTATGTTGATACTATAACGCAAGTAATGGCTGAAACCGATGTGACGGGCAGCGATTTTGGTCTTGAAATTACCGAGTGTGTGTTGATGAAAGAAGTTGAGCAAGCGCAAAAACATCTGTCTCAATTACAACATTTAGGTATAAGTATCGCAATTGATGACTTCGGTACAGGTTATTCATCATTAGCCTATTTGAGAAACTTCGCAGTAGATACATTAAAGATAGATCGTTCATTTATCATCGATATCAATCACAATCGAGCAGACCAAGCAATTGTAACCAGTATTATTGAGCTAGCGCGTAACTTACGACTAAAAGTGGTCGCAGAAGGCATCGAAACTTACGATCAAATGGAACATTTGATTGGTCGAGGCTGTTATTTAATGCAAGGTTTTTATTTTGCGAAACCGTTACCGTTGGAAGAGATGGAACGTTACTTGGAACACAGTTTACACGCTGAACGAGAACAAGAGCTCGTCTGAGGAATGCTATGAAACTCCACCAACAGATCTTTGCTGCTGTCATTATCATAGGTACGGCATTTTCGGTATCTGCTAGGCCTAAAATAGGGCTTGTATTAAGCGGCGGTGGTGCCAAAGGTGCTGCTCATATTGGTGTATTAAAAATTCTCGAGCAAAACCATATCCCTGTCGATTATATTGCTGGAACCAGTATTGGTGCTTACGTTGGTGGTTTGTATGCGCTTGGTTACAGTGCTGACGAAATCGAGAAGTTAATGCTCAGTACTGATTGGAGCAAAGGCTATTCTGATACGATTCCTCGACAATCTCTGAGCTATCGAGATAAACAGCAAAGAGATCAATATAACGTGCCGTTATCTATAGGCTACAGCAAGGAAAAAATTAAAACGCCGAGCGGTTTATTATTGGGACAAACCATGTCTCGTTTACTGAGAAATTCAACAGGGCTTGTCCAAAAATTCGGTAGCTTTAATCAATTAGCGATTCCATATCGCGCTGTAGCAACAGATTTAGCAACCAGTCACGCAGTCGTGCTTGATTCGGGAAGTATTGTGTTTGCAATGCAGGCATCAGCGACAGTACCAGGAGCACTAGAGCCTGCTCGTTGGCATGGTAAATTACTGGTGGATGGTGGTATCGCGAATAACATGCCTGTAGATGTTGTAAAAAAAATGGGGGCAGATATTGTTATTGCCGTTGATATCGGCTCATCCCTTGTCGGTAAAGATAAGCTCAATTCGACCATTGATGTATTGAATCAACTTTCAACAATGCTCACCAATGCCAGTACTAACCATCAAAAATCATTACTGACAGATAAAGACATATTGATACGTCCTGCTGTTGGGCAAATGAGTACAACAGACTTTAATGTTTTACCTAAAGCATTAGAGCTTGGTGAAAAAGCCGCAACAACGTTATTACCGAAATTAAAAGCTTTAGCAGAAACTCCGAAACAATACGCTCAATATCAGCAGAAAAAGATAAACGCTAGAAAGCAATGGGATGCTCCGATTAATAAACCTGTTTATCGTATTGTTCTGGCTAATGAATCTAAAGTGAACGATCAACTTATCCTTGATACGTTTGGTATTCATGAAGGTGAAATTGTTTCAAAGAAAGAGTTAGACACAGCAATAAACCGAGTTTATGCATTAAACCGATTTGAAAGAGTTAACGCAGAATTTGCAGATGATCTTCAAGGTCGAGAACTCACTTTAACCACCAAATCTAAATCGTGGGGGCCGAACTACTTTCAACTTGGTTTGAATTGGGAGGATGATTATAGCTTAGGGTCAACAGTAACGTTTGATTTTGCTTATACGCTTACTGATCTTAATGCAAACGGTGGTGAGTGGAGAAATGAATTACAATTCGGCTTCCAGAAACGCGTTGCCTCCGAGTTTTATCAGCCTATTGATCACGATCAGAATTGGTATAGCCGCACCAGACTTGAGTTACTAAGAAAAAATCGAGGTATTTTCGAAAGTAACGAATTCACCTATGGCGTTGACACACGCAGTCAAGTATTACTGACCGGATTAGGTTATAACTTTAACCAAAAATCTTTTGTTGAGCTTGGTATGAGAGGCAGCAATGGCCGACTTTCAACTCAAGCGATTGAGGATGGAAAGCTACAATATAAAGGGTTTGGTGGATATTTACAGTTCGGCTATGACGATTTAGATAGCATTAGCTTTCCTACCTCTGGAGACCGATTAGCGTTTGAAATGCGTTTCACCCGAAATAACGCTCGGTACCAAGAACAAGATTACGAGTCCGATTTCAATTTACGATACAGCTTAGATTGGAAGGGAGTGTTAAGCGTAGGACATCACGCATTTGTTGGTAAGGTTTCACTTGAAACGGAAGATGTTACTGATGATGACATCTCAGTAGATCCTGTCGAATTAGGTGGATTCCTGAACTTGTCTGGATATCATAAAGATTCCCTTCTTGGAAACCATAAACTGTTTGGTGCATTTATTTATCAATATGATTTAGGCCGAGATGCACTTGGCTTAGAAAAGTATCCTTTGTATTTAGGCACCAGCATAGAAGCGGGTAATGTTTGGTTGCAAAAGAGCGATGTGAGTTTGAATGACTTAATTTATTCAGGGAGTTTATATCTAGGCACAGACACTGAGCTTGGGCCTGCAGCATTAGGTATTGGTCTGTCTGATAAAGGTGAGCACGCTGTATATTTGTTCATTGGAAAAAACTTCTAACAAAAAAGCCCTACAGTTATCGCGACTTTTTTGATAGCGTTAGTCGATTGTAAAATTTATTTTAATAATGAGTTAGGAAAACAAATGAAAAAAGTAAGTGCATTAGCGCTAGGTATTGCGATTAGCTTAGGGCTTGCAGGGTGTAGCAAAGAAGCGCCTCAGCAAGCAGAAAAGACAGTTGAACCTGTGAAAGCAGAACAAACTTTAGTTTCAGGTGTTGAGCTAGCTAATTTTGATAATTCAGTTCGACCACAAGATGATTTTTACTACAACGTTAACGGAACATGGCTAAAAGATACGCCAATTCCTGCAGATAAGTCTAACTATGGCGCTTTCTCTGTGCTTTATGAACAAAGCCAGAATTCACTTAAGAAAATCATTGAAGCGACAGCGGCTAAACCGAATAAAGCGGCTGGTTCGAGTGAACAAAAAGTGGGTGACTTTTACGCAAGCTACATGAACACTGACAAGGTTGAAACCTTGGGTGCTGAGCCTCTTAAGCCATTACTTTCAGAAATCGAAGCAGCAAAAACTCACAAAGATATTGCTCGTTTGATGGGTAAATTACTGGTAAACGGTTCAGGCTCTCCATTTGGCTTTTATGTGAATAACGATGCGAAAAATTCTAGCCAATATGCTGTATATGTTTATCAATCAGGATTAACACTTCCTGATCGTGATTATTATCTAAAAGATGATGAAAAGTACGTGAGCAACCGTGAAGCACTCGGCAAGTATGTTGACGATGTACTTAAGCAAGCGGGTTACGCTGATGCCGACCGTGCGTCAAAAAGTGTGATGGAAGTTGAACACTTCATCGCTCAAAATCACTGGGATCGAGTTTCACTGCGTGATGCTAACAAGCGTTACAACAAATTCGAACGTGAAGGTGTAAATAAGCTGTTAGGTGATATGGGCTTTGATGCATTTGCTACTGGCGCTGGTATGGATAAAGTGACAGAAGTCATTGTTGGTCAGCCATCTTATCTTGAAGCACTTGGTAAGCAATTCGACAAATTCCCTGTGAGTGTTTGGCAAGATTACTTAGCGTTCCACTTAGTGGATTCATATGCGAACCTAATGAGCAAGAATTTTGAAGATTTAGCATTCAACTTTCATGACAAAACATTAAAAGGCATCCAAGAGCAAAAGCCTCGTTGGAAGCAAGCTGTAGATGCTGCTAACGGTGTTATTGGTGAGCTAGTTGGCCAAGAATACGTTAAAGAAAGCTTTAAGCCAGAAGCAAAAGAACGTATGGAAGTATTGATCCACAACTTGATTAAAGCCTTTGAAGTAAGTATCAATGGTTTAGAGTGGATGACACCAGAAACCAAAAAAGCTGCACAAGAAAAATTAGCGAAGTTTACTTATAAGATTGGTTATCCTGACAAGTGGAAAGATTATACAAATCTTGAAATCAAAGCTGATGAACTGGTTGGTAACTATCTTCGTTATGCTAACTTTGAATATACTTCAATGTTAAACAAGTTAGGTCAACCAATTGACCGTACTGAGTGGCACATGACGCCGCAAACCGTAAACGCTTATTACAATCCAGTAATGAACGAAATCGTGTTCCCAGCAGCGATTTTACAACCTCCATTCTTTAATATGGATGCTGATGATGCTGTGAACTACGGTGGTATTGGTGCGGTTATTGGACACGAACTTTCTCATGGCTTTGATGACCAAGGTTCTAAGTACGACGGCGACGGTAATCTACGTAATTGGTGGTCTGAAAAAGATTTAGAAGAATTTACCAAGCGTAGTGAGCAACTTGCTGCACAATACGATAAATATGAAGCTCTACCAGGCAAACATGTTGATGGCAAATTCACCCTTGGTGAAAACATTGGTGACTTAGGTGGCTTGACGGTTGCACATCGTGCATATCAAATGAGCTTGGACGGTAAGCCAGCACCAGTGATGGATGGGTATACGGGTGAACAGCGTTTCTTCATTGGTTGGTCGCAAGTATGGCGTCGTAACTATCGTGATACTGAGCTTGAGCGTCGTCTGAAGACAGATACACATTCACCAAGCCATTTCCGTGCAATGGGTACACCACGTAATATTCCTGCTTTCTACGATGTATTCGAAGTGAAAGAAGGCGATAAGATGTTCCTTGCTGAAGGCGAGCGTGTGAAGATTTGGTAATCATTTTTTGATGCTTTAAAAGTAGAAACGCAGCCAATTGGCTGCGTTTTTTAATTTAAAATGGTCGAGAATTCAGTTAAATCATTCAACCGATAATGGGCAAGCATCCATTTAATATCATGCTGTTGTTCATGGGGAGGAATAGCAATGGCCGACATATTGGCAGCACGAGCGGCAATAAGGCCATTCATAGAATCCTCAATGGCAATGCATTCACTAGGTGCGACACCTAAGCGGGATGCACAGTTCAAATAAACCTCTGGATGTGGTTTACCATACTTCAAATGCTCAGCAGACTCTATGGCTTGAAAAAAATGTCTAATTTCAAATTTGTCCAATACCGCATTAACCAAACTCATGGATGAAGAGGTTGCGAGCCCTATGCGATAGCCTTGTTGTTGACAAAGTTGTAAAGCTTCAATGACACCCAGCATCGGTTTTGCGTCAGTTTGAATGAATTCAATAACACCATTGACGATTTGAGTCGCTGTTTCGGTATTATCATAATTTTCCCACGGATATCGTTGATACCAGTATTCGACTAATTGGTCGACTCTTAATCCTGTGGTTTTAAAGGTATCTTGATAAGTAATGGGTAAACCAAGGGCAGAAAAAACTTCGAGTTCTGATTGTTGCCATACTGGCTCTGAATCAATTAAAACGCCATCCATGTCGAAAATTACTGCCTTTAATGCAAGTGACAACATAACAGCTCCAATTTTGGCAATGCGAGGAAATATCGCTGCTCGAGTATAAACGATGTACAAACCCTAAAGCAGAAAAAATACCATTCGACTTTGATCTAATATAAAGATTCGAAGTTTTATGATTAAATTTGCTAATTTTAATGGAGTAAGAGTGTGACCTGATTCATACTTTTTCAAACCTGTAGTATAATATTGACCCTAAAAATTAGATTGTGAGCGTGCTGTCGGAACGCAGTGCAGTTAATAAAGCATGTTTTCGTGCGAATAAAAGAGGAATGTTGCCGTGCTAGAAGCATATCGTAAACACGTTGAAGAACGTGCGGCGCAGGGCGTTGTCCCTAAGCCATTAGATGCCCAGCAAGTTGCTGATTTGGTAGAACTGTTAAGAAATCCGCCAGCTGGTGAAGAAGAATTCATTCTAGATCTATTCGAAAACCGTATTCCACCAGGTGTTGATGAAGCAGCTTATGTTAAAGCGGGTTTCTTAGATGCTTTGGCAAAGGGAGAGAGTAATTCTCCAATTATCTCAAAAGAACATGCCATTAAATTATTGGGCACCATGCAAGGCGGTTATAACATTGAGCCGTTAATTGCACAGCTTGATGATGACGCACTTGCTCCACTTGCTGTTGAAGCACTTTCACATACGTTGTTAATGTTTGATGCATACCACGATGTTGTTGAAAAAATGAATGCAGGTAATGCATTTGCAAAACAAGTGGTTGAATCATGGGCGAACGCAGATTGGTATACGTCTAAGCCAAAATTGGCGGACAAAATCAGTCTTCGCGTATTCAAAGTGCTTGGCGAAACAAATACGGATGACTTGTCACCAGCACCTGACGCTTGGTCACGTCCAGATATCCCATTGCACGCATTAGCCATGCTTAAGAACGCTCGTGAAGGTATTGTGCCTGATGACGCTGGCGTTACTGGCCCAATTAAAGAAATTGAATCAATGAAGCAAGACGGTTTCCCATTAGTGTATGTGGGTGACGTTGTTGGTACAGGTTCTTCACGTAAGTCTGCGACTAACTCAGTATTGTGGTTCATGGGTGATGATATCCCTAATGTACCAAACAAGCGTGCTGGTGGTTTCTGCTTTGGTGGTAAAATCGCACCGATTTTCTTCAACACTATGGAAGATGCTGGTGCATTACCAATCGAGCTAGACGTTAGCAAAATGAACATGAATGACGTTATCGACATTTACCCATATGAAGGTAAAGTTAAGCGTCATGATAGCGATGAAGTGATTTCTGAATTCGAACTAAAAACAGACGTATTACTTGATGAAGTACGTGCTGGTGGTCGTATTCCGTTGATCATTGGTCGTGGTCTAACTGACCGTGCTCGTGAAACGTTAGGCCTTGGCGCTTCTGACATTTTTGTTCGTCCACAAGATGTGGCTGATACGGGCAAAGGCTATACATTAGCGCAGAAAATGGTCGGTAAAGCCTGTGGCGTAACGGGTGTTCGTCCAGGTCAATACTGTGAACCTAAGATGACTTCTGTAGGCTCGCAAGATACCACAGGCCCAATGACTCGTGATGAACTAAAAGATTTAGCTTGCCTTGGCTTCAGTGCTGACCTAACGATGCAGTCTTTCTGCCATACTTCAGCTTACCCTAAACCAGTTGACGTAAACACGCATCACACGCTACCTGATTTCATCATGAACCGTGGCGGTGTTTCATTACGCCCAGGTGATGGTGTAATTCACTCTTGGTTAAACCGTATGCTCCTACCTGATACTGTTGGTACAGGTGGTGACTCGCATACTCGTTTCCCAATCGGAATTTCATTCCCAGCAGGTTCTGGTTTAGTAGCATTCGCTGCTGCAACGGGTGTAATGCCACTTGATATGCCTGAATCAATTTTGGTTCGCTTTAAAGGTGAAATGCAGCCAGGTATCACACTACGTGATTTGGTACATGCAATTCCTTACAAAGCGATTCAAATGGGTCTATTGACTGTTGAGAAAGCGGGTAAGATCAATGAATTCTCTGGTCGTGTATTAGAGATTGAAGGTCTTGAGCACCTTAAAGTTGAGCAAGCATTTGAATTGTCTGATGCTTCTGCTGAGCGTAGTGCTGCAGGTTGTACCATCAAGCTGGATAAAGCGCCGATAATCGAGTATTTGAACTCGAACATCGTGATGCTTAAGTGGATGATCTCTGAAGGTTATGGCGATCGCCGTACTATCGAGCGTCGTATCACAGCAATGGAAGAGTGGATTGCTAACCCAGAATTGATGGAAGCCGATTCAGATGCCGAATACGCAGAAATCATTGAAATTGATTTGAATGACATCAAAGAGCCAATTCTTTGTGCACCAAACGATCCGGATGATGCTGTTCTACTTTCTGAAGTTAAAGATACTAAGATTGAAGAAGTATTTGTTGGTTCTTGTATGACCAACATTGGTCACTTCCGTGCACTGGGTAAGATGTTAGATAAATTCGCAACATCATTGCCTACTCGTCTATGGATTGCACCGCCAACTAAGATGGATAAAGATCAGCTTACCCAAGAAGGTTACTACGGTATCTTTGGCCGCGTAAGTGCACGTATCGAAACGCCAGGCTGTTCATTGTGTATGGGTAACCAAGCACGTGTTGCAGAGAACTCTACGGTTGTTTCAACATCAACTCGTAACTTCCCGAACCGTCTAGGTACTGGTGCCAACGTATACTTAGCATCAGCGGAACTTGCAGCGGTAGCCGCACTTCTTGGTCGCCTACCATCACCTGCTGAGTATCAAGAATATGCGAAAGAATTAGATGCGACAGCAGCTGATACTTATCGTTACTTGAACTTCAACGAGATCAAGCACTACACCGATAAAGCGGAAGAAGTGATTTTCCAATCAGCAGTTTAAAGTTTAATCTGTTGAATTGAAGCTTTGATTTCGAAAGCCCTGCATTTTTTAAATGCAGGGCTTTTTCTTGTCTATAAACCGAGTGGTATAGAATAGCCGTACTGCTAAGCCTTATACTGTAACCAAATCGGCAGCACACGATCTAAGTGACACATAAACTTATTCATGCCAACATCATGTTCGACATTACCTAAAGGATCGACAACTCGACAGGGGTAGGCGATGCCTAGTCCAAATAAACCTGGAGCAATAATACCGTTACTTTCGTTATAAGGGAGGCTGTGTTTATAGGGAGAAATTTTTATTTCATCTCTCTTTTCAAAGCCGATAGTAAAAATAAGATAATTACACTGCTCAACTTTGCTGTTTTTTTCTTCACTCGAACAATGAACACGTTCAAGGCGCTCAGGCCACTTACCATCAATATATTCTCTGGCCCAATCTGCGGCATAGTCTTTTAATCCAGTATTATCAAATAAAATAAAGTCATGGAGACAAACGGCATATTTTGTAGGTTGGCGATAAAAGTTAATGACTTTTTTGACTTTACCATTCAACAAGTTCTTCATGGCGACAATAGCTGAGTGAGATGAACCATATACACCAACGGTTTGATTACTTAAATCAAGCTGGTTGAGTTTTTGATCATTCAGTGCGACTTCTAGCGGAATCGTTGGTTTATTGGTGGGTAAGGTCTTTGGGGCAGCACCAGTAGCTAAAATCACTTGCTCAGCTATCAAGGTTTGATGTTCTAACTCTAGATACCAATGATGATTATTGTTAGCTAATGAGCAGACTTTTTCTTTGAAGCTCGAGACTCGTTTAAGGAAATGTTGGGTGATCCAATGTAATGGCTCAGCGACATGTTCCAGAAGACAAGAACGCTCGTCATTTAATGAGTAAATTGAACAATGAGGGGCTTGCTCAATGTCGAAACTTTTACAGTGAGATAAAAATCGTTTTAACGTTTTTACCTTTGTATTGCCATTAACCCGGTACCATTTCGCACCAATATCACCAACATTGAACTCTGGGTCGACCCATGCGATTTGTTTTGCTGAAATGCCAGCATCAAGTAGCTTACCAACAGCAGAGATACCCGCAGGGCCAGCGCCCACCACACACCAAGCAAATTGACTCATAATCTATTCATCTAAATCATTATGATTAAAAGTGTAGCAGTACAATAAGAGATAAAAGGAAATTGAGGAAATGCTTAAAAAATATAAGAATATAAAGAAAAGGAGAGCTTGATGCTCTCCTTTTAGCAAATTATTTGATTCGGCTTACGTCACCACCAAGGCCACGGAACTTATCTTCAATGTGCTCATAGCCACGATCAAGATGATAAATACGGTCAACCGTAGTTGTGCCTTCGGCTTTTAATCCTGCGATAACCAGACTTGCTGATGCACGTAAGTCTGTAGCCATTACCGGTGCAGCCTTTAACTGCTCTTTACCATGAATGATGCAAGTATGGCCTTCGAGCTCCATATCTGCACCCATACGCATTAATTCTGGTACGTGCATAAAACGGTTTTCGAAAATAGTTTCAATAACGGTTGCACTGCCTTCAGCCAAACAGTTGAGCACACAGAACTGGGCTTGCATATCGGTTGGAAAACCAGGGTAAACAGCAGTTTTAATGTTAACTGCTTTCGGGCGTTTACCATGCATATCCAGCTCAATCCAATCGTTGCCTTTTGTGATCTCAGCGCCAGCTTCTTCTAGTTTCATTAATACTGACTCTAGAGAATGGGGATCAGCATCTAAACAACGAATACGACCACGGGTAATCGCCGCAGCGACTAAAAAGCTCCCCGTTTCGATGCGATCTGGCATTACTCGATAATCGCAACCATTCAGCTTCTCAACACCTTCAATGGTCAACGTTGCTGTGCCAACACCAGAGATTTTCGCACCCATAGCCATGAGGCAGTGAGCTAAGTCAACGACTTCAGGCTCTCTGGCGGCATTTTCAATAACCGTTGTGCCATCCGCTAATACGGCGGCCATCAACAAGTTTTCGGTTGCACCTACACTCACCATATCCATCAGAATATGTGCGCCTTTCAAACGGCCATCAACACGGGCTTTAATGTAACCTTCTTCAACTTCAATGTGAGCACCCATTTGCTCTAGTCCATGAAGGTGAAGGTTAACTGGACGTGCACCAATGGCGCAACCACCTGGCAATGATACGTCTGCTTTACCATAGCGGGCGAGCAGAGGGCCTAATATTAATATTGAGGCGCGCATCGTTTTAACCAGTTCATACGGAGCACAAAAGTGGTTTAGGTTTTTAGTCGAAATCCGGTACTGACCTTTATCCAGCTCAGTAACTTCTGCACCTAAGCATTGCAATAACTTACAACTGGTGCGGACGTCGCGTAGCTCAGGGACGTTAGACACAATAAAATCAGTTTCAGGTAAAATACCTGCCATCAAAATTGGCAAGGCGGCATTTTTTGCACCTGAAATAACGACATTGCCAGCAAGTGGCTGGCTAGTTTGAATACTCAGTTTATCCACGGTAACTCTCTAGTTGGGAATGAGTGGCGATCAAATTACATGTTGAAGATTTTTTCTTTTTTCCATTGTTCTGGAGTAAAAGTTTTGATCGTTAATGCGTGCAGTGCACCACTGGCAATTTGCTCAGTAAGTGGTGCATAAATGGCTTGCTGTCTTTTTACTGGTGATAAACCATCGAAGAAATCGGCTACCGCAATCACTTTATAATGAGTACCTTCTTGAGTCACCTTGACTTCATCCAGCTCAAGTTTTGATTTCAGTAATGCTTCGATTTGCTGTGGTTCCATTGATACTACCTAATTTGTGCTAAAAAATGATTGCAGATTATACAGAGCGATTAAAGGTTGCAACTGCTTCGATGGATTAATCAAATTAACAGTACGACCCTTTTTATTGCCAGCTTCAACTAAATGAAATAAAAATGCAACGCCAGAGCTATCGACATAATCAAGTTGCGATAGTTCTATGGCATTAATTTGATTACTTAACATTGCTTGTTGCTGAGGCCAAAGTTCAATGACCTCTTGGCGAGATAATTTGCCTGTAAGCGTACAAGTCTGTTGTTGATGTTGGAATTGAGCCATTATTATTTCTCAGATTTTTTCGAAACATCAGCACTGGCTTTTTGATTAAGCATTTTTATTACATTATCAATGCCTTCACGTTGGATAAGACCACCAATTTCTGACTGTTTAGATTGAATCAAACTCACGCCTTCAGCCACTAAGTCGTAAACCTTCCAAGTGTTATCTTTCTGGCGACGCACTTTGAAAGCCAGTTTAATCGGTGGGCGTCCTTGTTCGATGACTCGAACTGGAACCGTAACAAATTTACTGTCTGTCAATTTTTTTGCAGGAGGAAATTCAACTTTTTGATGAGTATATTCAGTAAATGCAGAAGCGTAAGTACTGACCATATAGCCTTTGAATGCGTCGGTAAACTCATTGAGTTTTGCAATGAACTTATCTCTAGGTTTAATCGTCTGGCTTAGCTGTCGAGCATTACTGCCTAACACTTTTAAAGAGGCATATTTATAATCAACATGCGGTAGCAATTCTTCAGTGATCACCGTTTTTAAATAATTAGGATCTGCTTTAATTTTAGATTGGTCGCTATCAAAACGAGAAAAGGTTTGATTTGCGACTTGCTCAATCATGGTGTACGGATTTGATGCATCAACTGCGGCATATACAGTGTTTGCAGTAAAGCAAAGTAGTGCTGCAGTGAATACTTTTGAAAATAGTTTAAGCATGTTTACCTCTACTTATCTTTCTTGTCGCCAACGCTGTATAAGAACTGGCCAATAAGATCTTCTAATACTAATGCAGAATGCGTGTCTTCGATTTTGTCGCCATTCTTTAGCATGGCAGTATCATCATCGAGTGCAAACCCAGGTGTTAACGCTAAGTATTGTTCACCCAATAAACCTGATGTTTGAATCGCTAGGCTGCTGGATTCCGGAAATTGGTTGTAACGTTTTTCAACACTCAGTGTCACTAGCGCATTCAGTTGCTGTGGATCCAAAGTGATACCACTAACACGACCAACAACAACACCGCCAACTTTCACTGGTGAGCGAACTTTTAAGCCTCCGACATTATTGAAGTGGGCTGTAAGTGTATATGTGTCGCTATCGCTACTGACCTTAATATTGGCTACATTGAAAACCAACACTAAAAAGGCACCAATGCCTGCAAGTAAAAACAATCCGACTAAAAATTCAATTTTTCGTGTCAACATAATAACGTAAATTCCATTAATCTTATTAAGATCAACTGCCGAACATCAGTGCGGTCAGTAAGAAGTCTAGTGCAAGTACAGCTAAGCTCGCTTGTACAACGGTTTGAGTGGTTGCTCGACTTATCCCTTCAGGGTTGGGAACAACTTGGTAACCTCGATACAAGGCAATCCAAGTGACCACAATCGCAAACACAACACTTTTAATTAAACAATTAACGATGTCTTGGCGCCATTCAACAGAGGCTTGCAAGATTGACCAAAACGCACCGTCATCGATGCCTTTCCATTCAACGCCTACGAGGTATCCACCATAAATACCAATGGCAGAGAAAATCATTGCTAACAGTGGCATACTGATCACACCGGCCCAAAAACGAGGTGCAATCACTTGTCTTAGAGGGTCGATTGCCATCATTTCTAGGCTCGATAGCTGTTCGGTGCTTTTCATCAAACCAATCTCAGCCGTTAATGCAGACCCCGCACGCCCGGCAAAAAGTAGTGCAGTCACTACAGGGCCTAATTCACGAAGTAAGCTGAGCGCAACCATTGGCCCAAGACTCTCTTCGGTACCAAAGTCAACAAGGATAATAAAGCCTTGAAGCGCTAGCACCATCCCGATGAATAAACCTGAAATGGTGATAATACTTAAAGACTGTACACCAACAACATAAAGCTGTTTTATCAATAAAGGTGTACCTTTGCGAAATCTTGGCACATTGAAAATGGCGCCCCAAAGCATAATACCAGCACGACCAAAACCGGAGACGATACCCAGTGCATTTTTTCCAAAGTCAGCGATTGAATCAAATAGACTCACCGAGTAACTCCTTTTTGTAATCTGTTGCAGGGAAGTGGAATGGTACTGGACCGTCTGGCTCCCCCCCCATAAACTGTCTTAATTGTGGGTTGTCTGAATCTCGTAACGATTCAGGTGTACCCTCTGCGATTACTGTTTTGTCTGCAACAACATAAACGTAATCGGCAATACTGAGCACTTCCTCAACATCGTGAGAAACAACAACAGACGTTAAATTAAGCGAGTCTGACAGCTCTTTAATGAGCTTAACCAAAACGCCCATTGCAATTGGATCTTGTCCGGCAAAAGGCTCATCATACATCACTAGCTCTGGTTCAAGGGCAATCGCTCTTGCTAAGGCTGCACGGCGTTGCATGCCGCCAGAGAGTTCGTTTGGCATTAATTTACCCGCACCTCTCAAACCAACAGCTTCAAGTTTCATTGCAACAATCTTATCAATCAGTGCTTCAGGCAGTTTGGAATGCTCTCTTAAAGCAAAAGCGACATTGTCATTCACATTCATATCGGTGAATAACGCACCACTTTGAAACAACATACTCATACGCTGTCTTAACTGAAACAAGTGACTACGCGTAGCTTGATGGATATCTTCTCCATCAAAAAGTACCTGTCCTGAGTCTGGTGTAAGCTGCCCACCCATCAACTTTAATAACGTGGTTTTACCGATTCCGCTTGGCCCCATAATGGCAGTAACTTTACCTTTAGGGATGGTGAGGTTCAGGTTATCGAAAATTTCTCGACGGCCTCGACTGAAACTCATATTGCGGACTTCGACCAGCGTTTGCGCCTTTTTCTCCATGCAGAGCCTTAACATATCAACAAGTTAGCTCAACAAATTAGTTTGTGAGCAAAGAAGATCGATTGTACGTAAATGTCCAGAAATCTACAATACAATCGACACAGTAACTTACAGTTTGAATGACAAATTTGAGTAAAAGTTCAAACTCAAAAATGAGATTTCTGTGCTAGCTCTTTCAATTTAATCCAATACCAGCGAAAATGCGCATAATTGAAAAGATTCCGTTATGTTATTGTTTCTGTTTTCGCAAAAGAAAACTGAAATACTAAGTTGTTGTAATATCAAAGAGATGAATATGACCGATAGCAAACAACTCCGTAGTTGGGGTAAACAAGTCATTGATATTGAAAAAAGCGCACTTGAGAATTTATATCAATATGTAGACTCTGATGCTTTTACTGACGTCTGTGATTTAATCCTCGAATGCAAAGGCAAGGTCATTGTTATGGGGATGGGAAAGTCTGGTCATATCGGCAATAAAATTGCAGCAACATTGGCCAGTACAGGCACGCCAGCAGTATTTGTGCACCCAGGAGAAGCCAGTCACGGTGATTTAGGTGTACTGTCCGATAATGATGTCGTGATCGCCATTTCTAATTCGGGTGAGTCGAGTGAAATTCTGACTCTATTTCCAGTCATTAAACGTCTGGGTTTACCTTTAATTTCAATAACAGGTAAGCCGAAATCGACGATGGCAGTTAATGCGCAAGTTCATCTTTGTATTGGTTTACCTGAAGAGGCTTGTCCACTTGGGTTAGCACCGACTTCTAGTACTACTGCAACGTTAGTGATGGGGGACGCATTAGCCGTTGCTCTATTGCAGGCTCGTGGCTTTACGGCTGATGATTTTGCGTTATCGCATCCTGGTGGGAGCTTGGGACGTAAGTTGCTGCTTAAAGTTGAAGACGTCATGCATAAAGGCGATCAACTGCCGTTGGTCAGTAAAGATATGATCATCACTGAAGCGCTGTATGAAATTTCCCGTAAGAGTTTAGGTATGGCGGCGGTTGTTGATGATGAAAATAAGTTGTTAGGTATTTTTACCGATGGTGATTTAAGAAGAGTGATTGATGCCAAAGTTGATTTAGCGTCTGCAACGATTTCTGAAGTCATGACAGCAAACTGTATAACAGTCCATGAAAATATTTTAGCAGCAGAAGCGCTAAACATTATGGAACAAAAAAACATCAATGGACTCATAGTAGTGGATGACGCACAATGTCCGGTTGGTGCATTGAATATGTTAGATATGGTTAAATCAGGAGTCATTTAAGGTGACTGAAGCAGTAAAGCAAAGTCTATACGGTCCGATTTCACAGCAAAATTGGGATAAAGCCTCGCAAATCAAATTAGTGATTTTTGATGTTGACGGTGTGTTTTCTGATGGCCGAATTTATCTCAGTAACAGTGGTGAAGAATTAAAAGCATTCCATACTCGTGATGGTTTTGGCGTAAAATCATTGTTAAATGCCGGTTTTGAATTAGCTGTGATTACGGGACGTAAATCGCAATTGCTTGAAAATCGTATGACAGCCCTAGGTGTAACCAAAATTTACCAAGGTGTTGATAATAAAATTATCGCTTATCAAGAACTACTTGAGCAGTTAAACATTAAGCCACAACAAGTCGCTTATATTGGTGATGACATGGTGGATTTGCCCGTAATGAATCAAGTGGGCTTTTCAGTGTGTGTTGCTGATGGTCATCCATATGTTCGCCAAAATGTGGATATGGTGACCTTTACTCAAGGTGGCTATGGTGCTGTGCGAGAGCTATCGGATTTAATTTTACAAAGCCAAGGTTTATTTGAGTCTGCTCAAGGTATGAGTGTATGAATCGAGTAACGATTGCCATTGTGATCTTTTTCAGTACTGCTTTGTATCTGTACTGGCAGGTACAAGTGAAACAAGGGCAAAAGCAACAGGTGACTTCAAAGATAGAGTTGCCTGATTATACTGCGACTAAGTTAGATAGTGTTGCTTATGACGAAAAAGGGCAATTGAGCAGCCGAGTGACCGCTGAGCATATGGAACACTACCAAGATAAAGATTTAACGCTCTTTTCAAAGCCTGTGTATCTCATTTATGGTGACGACATTCATTCCCCATGGCGAGTAACGGCAGAACAAGGGCGTCTGCAAAAAATGCTGGGTAAAGTTTATCTTGATAACTCGGTTGAAATAAAAGCAGTTAATAAACAAGAGCCGCTTCAAAGTGTGATAACCAAACATTTGCAGATGGATCTAAAAACTAAGACCATGCAGTCAGATGAAATGGTTTACATTAAAGGTAACGGATTTAATAGCCAGGGCCGTGGGTTATATGCTGATTTTAATCAGGAAACGGTGCGCTTAAAAAGTCAGGTAACAGGAACTTATGAAACTAAGTAACATTATTATTTTTTCGTTGCTCATTGCAAGCAGTTCAGCTGTGATTGCAAAACTAAATGATTTGAAGCAACCAGTGAACATTAGTGCTGATGCTTCTCAAGGTGACATAAAGAAAAACCAAGTGGTATATAGCGGCAATGTATTGATCGTACAGGGGTCAATTAAAATTACCGCAGATGACATGAGTGCAACGAAAGATAAAAAAACAGGCAACGGCCAATTTATTGCAACGGGTAAACCTGCTAAGTTCAGTCAAGTTTTAGATGACGGTAAGTTAGGAGTTGCAAGTGCGACTAAGATTGCATACGAACAGAAAACAGGTGATTTAGTCTTAAGCGGTGATGCGCGTTTAGATGTAGGTGGCATAAAAATGCATGCGAACCTTATTCGCTATAATGTTGAAAATCAGCATGTTGAAGCTGAAGGCAGCGCTAACGGTAAAGATAAAGGCCGAGTGCAAACCATCATTCCAGCAGAAACTTACCAAGATAGCTTAAATAAAAAAGAAACATCGCCTAAGAAGTCAGCCGAGAAAAAACAATGACCCAAAAAACACTCACGGCAAAGCATTTAGCCAAAAGCTATAAAAGTCGGCAAGTTGTTAAAGATGTCAGTCTCACCGTTAAGACTGGGCAGATTGTTGGCTTACTTGGGCCTAACGGTGCGGGTAAAACCACCACTTTTTATATGGTTGTTGGCTTAGTTAAAAGTGACAAGGGTCAGATCTTTATCGACAATGATGATCTTACGCTTGACCCTATGCACCTACGTGCCAGAAAGGGCATTGGTTATCTGCCTCAAGAAGCGAGTATTTTCAGAAAGCTTTCCGTATACGATAACATCATGGCTGTATTGCAGACTCGTAAAGAGCTCTCTAAAGATGAGCGTGAAGAGCAGCTTGAACATCTACTTGAAGAATTCCATATAACACATATTCGTGACAATTTAGGTATGTCATTATCGGGTGGTGAGCGTCGTCGTGTAGAGATTGCGCGCGCATTAGCGGCAAACCCACAGTTTATTCTTTTAGATGAACCATTTGCTGGTGTAGATCCTATTTCCGTCATTGATATTAAGAAAATTATCGAGCAGTTACGTGAAAGAGGTTTAGGTGTATTGATCACTGATCATAACGTGCGTGAAACACTGGATGTGTGTGAGCATGCTTATATTGTAAGTCATGGTGACTTAATTGCAGAAGGTGCCCCTAGCGAGATCTTAGACAACAAACACGTAAGGGAAGTGTACTTAGGGGAACAATTCACGTTATAGTGAGCGGCATTGAAGCCGTAACAAGAACAAAAAGGGAATAGCGGTAACATGAAAGCGTCACTTCAGCTCAGGATGGGTCAAAGCCTAACCATGACGCCACAGCTTCAGCAAGCCATTCGCTTGCTTCAGCTTTCGACGTTAGAGCTACAACAAGAAATTCAACAAGCTTTAGAGTCCAATCCATTATTAGAAATGGAAGACGAGCAATTCGAATCATTAGAGTCGATTAAAGAACAACAGCTGCAATCAGAAGCCAAAGGTGAAGAACCAGAAGTTCCTATTGAAGACGCAGCAGTCGAAACGTCAGAAACCATGACTCAAGACTCAATGCCTGACGAACTTCCAGTTGATACAACATGGGACGAAGTTTATACCGCCGCCCCCAATTCCAGTTCCGGCGCTTTAATGCCTGATGATGAAACGTCGTTTCATGGTGAAACCAGCCATGGTTTATATGAGCATCTTGAATGGCAAAAAAACCTTACCCCTTTTTCTGATATCGATTTCGCCATTGCAACGGCGATCATTGAAGCCATCGATGAACGTGGCTACCTCACTCAAACAACTGAAGATATTCTCATCGCTTTAGGCGATCCAGAAATTGAGCTTGATGAAGTTGAAGCTGTACTTAAACGTGTACAGCACTTTGACCCAGTGGGCGTTGCTGCACGTGATGTCGGTGATTGTTTGCATATTCAGCTATCACAAATGGACGAGAACACACCGTATTTAGCGCAGACGAAGTTAATGGTTTTAGAATATTTACCATTAATTGCGACTCGTGACTTTCGCACTTTGATGAGAAAAACTAAGCTTAAAGAGCCACAGCTAAAAGAAGCGATTAATTTAATTCAAAGTTTAGACCCAAGACCTGGGTTGTCTGTAGGCCAAAAAGAAGATGAATACGTTACACCTGATGTATCAGTAATGAAGAAAAATGGCCGTTGGACTGTAGAATTAAACCCAAACACACAGCCTAAGATCAATGTGAATCAGCATTATGCAGCGATGGCTAAAGGGGCAAGAAATAAGGCGGATGGCCAGTTTGTTCGTGGACATTTGCAAGAAGCAAAGTGGTTTATTAAAAGCCTTGAAAGCCGTAACGATACTATTTTGCGAGTATGCAATGAGATTGTGAAAAAGCAGCAAGGTTTTTTTGAATATGGCCCTGAAGCCATGAAAGCGATGGTGCTTAATGACATTGCTGAAGAGTTAGAGATGCATGAGTCGACCATTTCAAGGGTGACATCGAAAAAATACATGCATACTCCTAGAGGGATCTATGAACTTAAGTATTTCTTCTCTAGTCATGTGGGTACTGAAGATGGCGGTGAATGCTCATCAACAGCTATTCGAGCTTTCATTAAAAAGTTAGTTGATGCTGAAAATACGAAGAAGCCATTAAGTGATAACAAAATGGCACAATTACTGAACGAGCAAGGGATTAATGTTGCACGTCGAACGATTGCTAAATATCGTGAAGCCATGATGATCCCACCATCAAATCAGAGAAAGAGTTTGTAAAATACCAATAAGAGTTGGTATAGAGAAATTTTGAAAAGTTAACCATTCAAATAACGCTAGGAGGCATAGGATATGCACGTAGAAATCACGGGACAGCAAGTCGAGATTACCGAGTCGTTAAAAGAATATGTGAACACAAAATTTGCAAAACTTGAACGTCGAATAGAACAGATCAATAATGTGCGCGTCGTGTTGAACGTTGAGCGTTCAAAACAAACCGCCGAGGCCAGAATTACATTGAATGGCAGTGAGGCATATGCAAAATCACAGCATAATGATATGTATGCAGCGATTGATATATTAATTGATAAAATTAATCGCCAAGTGATTAAACACAAAGAAAAGTTGATCAAACATTAACGATGGAATTACGCATCATCTTAAAGCCGGAGTGCACCACTTGTGCAACTCCAGGCAGTAAAAAGAAAGTTCTCGAACTTATCAGTGATCTTATCGCTGCGAAGTACCCAGAACTTTCGGCTCAAGAAATTTTCGAGAGCTTACTCAAACGCGAAAAAATGGGGAGCACTGGTATCGGCAACGGTATCGCTATTCCTCATGGTCGTATCGACAGCATTAAAGAGCCTGTTGCCGCTTTGATTAAATGTGAGCAGCCGGTTGCTTTTGAAGCAATTGATAAACAGCCAGTTGATATCTTATTTGCGCTGTTGGTTCCGTCAGATCAATGCCAAGAACATTTAAGCACGCTTTCTGCAATGGCTGAAAAGTTAAGTGACAAACAGACATTAAAGCAGTTGCGTAAAAGCCATGATGAAGAAGAGTTGTATCAGGTGATTACGGGATGAAGCTTGTTATTGTTTCAGGACGAAGTGGCTCAGGAAAATCCGTTGCACTGCGTGTGCTTGAAGATTTAGGCTATTACTGTGTTGATAATTTGCCTGTACCTTTGCTTGGTGATCTTATTTCTCAACTTAAACCGGATAATGAGCTCGTCGCAATCAGTGTCGATGTACGTAATTTACCAGAGCAAGATAAGATCCTTGAAAAGCAGTTAGAGAAACTTAATGATATCGAAATAAGTAGCTTTTTTCTGAATTCAAATGATCAAACACTCCTTAAACGTTACAGTGAAACGCGCCGTCTTCATCCATTATCCAAACATCATGTGACATTGCCTGAAGCGATCAAATTAGAAGGTGAGTTATTAGCACCGATTTCTAAGATGATGGATCATTATATTGATACATCTAGCTTAAATATTTACGAGCTGAGTGATCGAGTTCGTGAAATTTTACTTGGGCAAGTTGAAAAAGATCTCGTGATAAACGTTGAGTCTTTCGGTTTCAAGCACGGAATGCCGAATGATGCAGATTTCATGTTTGACGTTCGATTCTTACCTAATCCGCATTGGGAGCCTGAGTTAAGACCGATGACAGGGCTTGATTTACCTGTGCAGGAGTTCTTACAACGTCAACCGTTAGTCAATAAGCTGATCTGGCAAATCACTAATTTTATTGAAACGTGGATCCCGCAATTAGAGCGTAATAATCGCAGTTACCTCACCATTGCGATTGGTTGCACAGGTGGTCAGCATCGCTCGGTGTATGTCACAGAGCAAATAGCTCGTCACCTTTCAGCAGGCAAACATAATGTTTCAGCGAGCCACAGAGAGTTAGATTCTGCTGATGCTTAAACGAGAAGTTGTTATTGCCAACAAGCTGGGTTTGCATGCCCGTGCGGCAACCAAACTTGCCACGTTGGCGGCGACGTTTGATGCGAGTGTCACCCTTGAGCAAGGCGACAAGTCGGCTTCGGCTTCCAGTATTTTAGGTTTGTTGATGCTTGAGAGTGGCATGGGTAAAACCATTTCTGTGATCGCTGAGGGTGATGATGCTCAAGCTGCATTAGATGCGGTTTGTCAGTTGATTGAGGATAAGTTTGAAGAAGGGTGTTGACGTCTTTTAGGCTTGCTTCTTATTAGCTTAGTAAAACTTCTGAGAAGTTTATAAAGTCGTGGAGTTGCACTCCACACCGCCCAAAAGGGAGCTCTCCAGCAAGCTCCCCTTTGGATTCCCCAGTGCCGCCCCGCAAAGTTAAACGTTATTCCTCTTATGATAAAAAATCCCTAACGCTTTCGATGGTGCATCCATGCACCTCGAAATCTAGCGCCGCATCCATGCTGCGCTTACGTTATTTTTCACCAACGGTGAATAACAACTTTGCCATGGGAATAGTCGTCGCCTGCTAGGTTTTCGAAAATTCACCTGAATAAATAGTTACACAGTAGTTTACTCAAATGCTGTTTAAGGGCTGAATGTTCCCGTCGAAGCTGTTGAGGATATGGTTGAATATAAAATGGCGTGAGCCCGACAGGACGTCGGGCTAGGCTCTGGGGTACATGGATGTACCATCAGAGCCGTTAGTCATTTATTCAACTATATCCGAAATGTTCAGCTTCGCTGGGGCGGCATGGGATGATGCAAGAAGGGATTTGCTGGAGAATCCCTTTTTGCTCCGGTGTGGTCGGAAAGACCACGACTTTTAAAGTGCAGAGCACTTTCAACCATATTTGCCAAGTAGATAGACACACTATTAAAATGTTATGACAATTGAGTCCATCAATATAATGAGATTTCCACGAGAGTGGAGTATGATTACTTATAATATAGATAGTTAAAGGTACATCTGTTGAAAGTATTGAAGTTAAGTTTTGAGCAATCTAAACCTAAGCTAATAATTGACAATGTAGAGTTTGGTTCGTTGAATGTGTTAGTTGGCATATCTGGAGCTGGTAAAACTACAATTATTGTAGGTTTAAAAAAGCTAGTACAGATTGCTCAAGGAGCCAAAAGCCATTCATTTAAATGGAATTTAAGCTTTAAAGATGATCTTGATCGTAGTGTTGAGTGGTCTGGGGAGCTATCACCTCCCTCGTCTGTAACGGATGAAGGCGTTGAGTATGGACATTACCTTTCTGAAGTTTTAAAGATTGATAATGTAGAAATTATATCAAGGTCAGAAGATAATATTCAGTACAACGGTTTAACACTACCTAAGTTAGACTCACTTACTAGCCTGATTTATCAGTTTAGAGATGAAGAAGAAATCGTTAATGTTTATGATTCCTTAAATTCAATGACAATCGTAGATGTAGATTCGAATGATTTCTCTAGGCCAAAAGTCATACCTCTAGTTAACTCTAAAACTCATGAAGAGATTATTGATTCTGAATTAAATAATATCGAAGAAATATCTAGGAAGTATAAAGGTATTAAGTGTAGAGAAAAGATATACTATGCTTTTAAATTTGATGAAAATAGATTTGACGATTTTATTTTTGCATACACTAGTATATTTCCGTCTGTTAAAACAATAGAACCTCGATTGATAGAAGCTATTACGGATGATTCAAAAGAAAAAAGAAACTTAATTTATATCGACATGCATATGGAGTCTGGTGAGGTTGTCAACCAGCATTCAATTTCTTCCGGCATGTTCAAAACAATGATGATACTTTCAGAGCTATATTTCGGAAACAATAAGTCATCAATTGTAATCGATGAAATAGAGAATAGTTTAGGTGTTAACTGCTTATCAGATGTACTTTCTGAAATGGAGAGTACTGATAATCAAATTATTGTAACCTCTCATCACCCTAAAGTTATCAATATGATTCCAGCTAAGTATTGGAGTATTGTTTCAAGAAAGGGGAGTGTGATTTCTACACAGAAAGCTGAGTCAATTATAGGTTCAACAAGTAGCCACGATAAATTTATACAACTCATTAATAGTAAACTATATCGAGGTGAATAGGTGAAGTTGTATTTCCTCGTAGAAGGTGTTTCTTCTGAAATGCAAGTATACCCTAAGTGGATTAAGCTATATCTTCCAGATCTACAAGTTCATGATGATTTTGATAGTTTTAAGGACAGTAATTCGGGTATCTATTATATTTCAGGTGAAGGTTATCCATCTATCATAAATCATATAGAGAACTCCGTATCAGATATAAAATTATCAGAAGATGTCGATTATTTTTTTATTATTTTAGACTCTGATGAAGCTTCTATTGAAGCTCGTAAAAAAGAAGTTGAATCAAAACTTGAAACGTTAGAATTACCTGAGAGGGTGACTACATGTATAGTCGTACAAAAAAGATGCTTTGAAACTATTTTGTTATGTAATCGCAATGTAATTCCAAGGCAGCCAAGAACCGAGCCTCTCATCAGTTATATGAGGTACTACAACGTCAACGATCATGATCCAGAATTGATGGGATGTTATATTAACGAAGATACCCATTCTCAATTTCATGCAAAATATGCGATTAAAGCACTCAGAGAACGACGAATCAGGTACTCTAAATCAAATTGCAGTGGTGTCGCCAGTGAAGAATACTTTAAAAAAATCGTTGAACGAATACATAAAGAACAGCACCTTCAGTCTCTTTTTCCACTTATCGATGCGCTATCTGAAGTACGTGACAAACTGATATAATAAGACTATTAAGTCAAAAGATACAAAAAGTGGGTTGAGTCCCATGCTACTAATTTTAGCCCATTATTTTGTGTCGTTTTTGGTAATTATCTAATAAATTTCTGCTCAATGATTTTTTAGGTTAGTGAAAGCATACTATTTTCAGACAAAGAAAGAGCTATATTTCTGATCTTAAACCCTCACTTCTGAAAAAATCCCTAAATCCGCTACCCTTATTGCAATACATCATCTTGAGTTGGAGCCGCTATGCCATTAGAAATGTTGGATAATGAGCAAGCTGAGCAGCGTTTAAATCAGTTAAATCATGCGCTAAATAGTGGCATGTTCGTGCATGTGCGGCAGATGATGAATGATATGTCACCTTCTGATATTGCGTTGATGCTTGAGTCTTCCCCGCCGCAAACTCGTGAGGTGTTGTGGCAACTGATCGATGCGCAGCATACGGGGGAAGTGCTGGATGAGCTCGGTGAAGAGCTTAAAGACAGCTTTATTATGGAGATGTCGCCGCAGCGGTTAGCAGTTATTGCCAAAGATATGGATACTGACGATCTGGCTTATGTATTAAGAAGTTTGCCGGATAGTTTGTATCAACAGATCTTACAGTCAATGAACAGCCAAGATCGGCTGCGTGTTGAGCAAGCGTTGTCATATCCTGAAGATACGGCTGGCAGTATCATGAATACCGATTCGGTGACCATTCGCCCTGATGTGAGTATTGATGTAATTTTGCGCTATTTACGCAATCGTGGCAGTTTGCCTGATGCAACGGATCAATTATTTGTGGTTGATCGCCGAGATAAGTTTTTAGGTTCGATTTCATTATCCAGCTTACTAACCTCAAACCAAAACTTGTCAGTTAAAGAAGTAATGAATACCGAGATAGAAGGTATTCCTGTATTGATGGATGATGCCGACGTAGCACAATTGTTTGAACGTCATGATTTAGTCTCTGCGCCAGTCGTTGCAGAAGACGGCAAATTACTTGGCCGAATCACCATTGACGATGTGGTTGATGTGATCCGTGAAGATGCTGAACACTCGATGATGGGGATGGCAGGGTTAGAAGATGATGCTGATACTTTTGGACCTGTGCTAAAAAGCTCAATTCGACGCTCCATGTGGCTGATCATCAATTTGCTGTCAGCGTTTCTCGCTGCTTCAGTCAGTAATTTATTTGAGGGAACCATTGAGCACATTGCCACTTTAGCAATCTTAATGACCATTGTACCAAGCATGGGCGGGGTAGCGGGCAATCAAACGTTAGCCTTGGTAATACGTGGTATTGCCTTGGGGCATATTGGTCAATCCAATACCCGTTGGTTAATCACAAAAGAACTGGCGATTGGCTTTTTAAACGGATTGTTATGGGCGGCAATGGTGTTTATTGCAGTTTGGATTTGGAAACACGATGTTGTGTTAAGTAGCCTTATTGCCTGTGCCATGCTGATTAACCTTACTATTGCTGGTTTAGCTGGCGCTGCAATCCCAATTATTCTCAAAAAGATGAACATTGATCCAGCACTCGCGGGCGGCATGTTACTTACGACGGTAACAGATGTTGTCGGTTTATTTGCGTTCTTAGGTTTAGCAACCTTAGTGTTATTGCATTAATTTTAGATGAAGTTTAATTTAATTTAGATTGTATACAATCTTGTTGTTATTCGGTAATGTGTAACAAAATTGTTAACAAAAAGAATAACAAGATGAAACGATTACTGACATTACTCTCTACTTGTGTAGTTTCTAGCTCCATTTTTGCCAGTGGCTATGATATTCAACTTTACTCCTTAAACTTCAATAAACAAACGCACTCTTGGTCAGTTGGTGAGGGGAAGTCCATCACCAATCGCGATGGTTATGATAATCAAGCCAGTTTTACTCGTGATAACTCAGGAGTTATCTTTGTTTCAGATCGTAATAACCAGTTTAATGATATTTACCGTTACGACATTAACAGCGGAAAAATCACTCAATTAACCGATACTCCGAACGAGAGCGAGTTTTCACCAACAGATACTGTCAACGGTCTTGAATATGTCGTTGAGCAAGGTGTTCCGCACCAAAGTGTTTGGTATCAACAAGGTGAAAAGCCTCGGACTCGTGCCATCAACAGTATGATCCCAACTGGATACTATGCCACTCACCCAGAACTGGGGACTTTAATGTGGGCTCGTTATGCATACAGCCTCTATTTTGAACCTAAAGGTGAGAATGCTAATGAAGGTCACTTTGTGGTTTCAAATGCAGGTCGAAGTTTGCATGTGATCCCTGAAGAAAAAAAATTCAGTTATGTTCATAAGTTAATGGATGGTGACAGAATTATTAAAAGCTTTGATCCAATATCTAAACAGCACCGAGCGCTAGTCAGTTTGGGTACAGGCAGCGAAGACTATGCTTGGGGCGGTTTAACAGCCAGTGGTTCATCGTGGATTTTTAATGTAGAAAACGGGAGGTTACGTGCTTGGCCGTATAAACCAGATAGCAACGATTTATCGAAAACTTCTTGGACATCCATAGCTGATTTAACTCCTCCAACTCAGCAACACCAAAAGGCAAACCGAATTGCGATCAGTCCTGATAATCGTTTTTTGACGATTGTATGGAGCCGTAACTGATTTTTCAATAATGTACATTAAGAGAAGCGTATCATGGGTAGATTTACATCGATCATCTCTAATACCTTGTATGTTGTTGGTATTACTTTTACTGCGGATGCTATGGCGAATGAACCATGGCGAGATCATACTGTTTTTGAAGAAAATAAATTAGCACCACATGCGAGTTTATTTCCTTATTTTTCTAAAGCCAAAGCCATCATTGATGATGAGCGTCAAAGTAGTAATTACTTAAGTTTAAATGGCTTTTGGCAATTCCACTTTGCTGATAACCCCCAATCTGCGCCGCAGCAAATTTCGGAAGAAGCATTACCGAATGTGAAATGGGGCCACATCCAAGTTCCTGGTAATTGGGAATCACAAGGCTACGGAAACGCGATATATCTGGATGAACGTTATCCTTTTAACACTCAGTGGCCTGATGTACCCACTGATCACAATCCTACGGGAAGTTATCGAAAGCAGGTTCAACTCCCTGAGTCGTGGAAAAACAAACAAGTCTTCTTTCATTTAGGTGCGGCACGCTCAGCGTTTAGTCTATTCATCAATGGTGAACGGGTGGGTTACAGCCAAGGCGCTAAGACGCCTGCTGAGTTTGATGTTACTGAGTACCTGAGAGATGGAACCAATACCATAGGAATGCAAATCATTCGATGGAGTGATGCGAGCTATCTTGAAAGCCAAGATATGCTCAGAGTGTCAGGTATTGAGCGAGATGTGTATTTGTATGCAACCGAAAAACAGCGTATTCAAGATATCGAAGTTAATCAACAATTAACAGATGATCTAAAGCAAGCTCAAACACAAGTCACACTTCAGTTAATCAATCATGTTGCTAAAACTCCAGTGACAGCTGAGGTGGAGTTACTCTCACCATCAGGTAAGTCTTATTCAGTATCTAGAAACATTGATTTAGACGAGCAGCAAAGCGTGAAGTTTGATTTTGTGATTGAGCAACCTCAGCTTTGGAGTGCTGAAACTCCCACTTTATACCAAGTTATTGCGACGCTTTACGATGAGAATAGTGAAATATTACAAGCCAGTCATCAACCGTTGGGGTTGAGAAAAATTACAATCAATAATGGTCAACTTACTGTTAATAATAAAGCCATTACCATTCGAGGGGTTGATCGCCATGAAACCGATCCCATTACCGCTCATGTCGTGAGTCGTCAACGAATGGAGCAAGATATTCGCTTGATGAAACAAAACAATATTAATGCGGTGCGTTCGAGTCACTATCCAAATGACTCCCATTGGCTAAAACTGACAGATAAATACGGCTTATATGTGGTTGATGAAGCCAACATTGAATCTCATCCATTAGCGATTTCAGAAAAAACACAGATAGGTAATGAACTGAGCTGGCTTCCTGCACACCAAGCGCGTGTTGAGCGTATGATCGAAAGAGATAAAAACCATCCGTCTGTGATCATTTGGTCACTTGGAAATGAAGCCGGTGAAGGACGCATATTTGAATCGTTATCAAATTGGATCAAGCAGCGTGATGCGTCAAGACCAGTGCAATACGAACCCGCAGGGCATAAAACGTATGTCGATATTTATGCACCGATGTATCCGTCAATTCAAAAAATCGAAAACTACGCAAAATCGAACCCGACTAAACCGTTAATTATGATTGAGTATGCTCATGCGATGGGAAACTCAGTCGGGAATTTACAAGATTACTGGGATGTCATTGAACGATATCCGAGTTTGCAAGGTGGCTTTATTTGGGACTGGGTTGATCAATCTTTGTCTTATACCAATTCAAACGGTCAACAATTTTGGGCCTATGGTAAGGATTACCACCCTGATATGCCGACTGATGGTAACTTCCTAAATAACGGCTTAGTGGATCCTGATCGTAATCCACACCCACATTTATCAGAAGTAAAGAAGGTTTATCAGCCTTTTGCTTTCTCTAATTTTAATGTTTACGGTGACTCGGTCAGTGTTGAGTTAATAAATAAATATGATTTTATCAGCACAAATGGTTTCAGTTTATCGTGGTCATTACAGCAAGATGGCAAAGCGATACAAAAGGGACGTTTGCCTTTACCACACCTTATGCCACAAGAATCTGGCTTAATCTCATTGCCACTGGATTACGAGGTTAAACCAGAATTCGAATATCATCTGCTATTTGAAATTCAAATTGATAAGCCTCATCCTTTAGTACCTACAGGGCATCTCATTGCGTTCGAGCAATTTCAAATTCAGCCTGTTACTCCAGCAGGTAATAAGGCCGCTGAGCATCAACTTACTCAATACGATGCTTTTTGGCAGTTGAAAGCCAATGACAATCAATATCGAATTTCAAAAGAACACGGGTGGTTAGAGCAAGTATTGGCCAGCAATCAACCGATGCTGCAATTGCCCTTAGAAGTGAATTTTTGGCGGCCACCCACAGATAACGATCTTGGCAATGATATGCCTAAATGGGCTAAACCTTGGCAAGACGCTGCTGGAGAATTGCAGTTAGATGATATTGAACGTCAAGGCAAGCAGTTGTTAGTGACCCATAAGCATTCATCGATGGGCTTCACATTGGTTACCCGCTATCAAATTGGTAGCGAACAAGATCTAGTGATTACGACAGAATTTAAACCATCAGATAAGGCACTCCCCGACTTACCTAAGTTTGGTTTCAGTACTCAATTACCGTTCAAATATCGTTTTATGCATTACTTCGGTCGTGGTCCTGAAGAAACCTATGCCGACAGAAAAACAGGTAATGCACTTGGATGGTATTCATTACCCGTTGAGAAAGCATTTCATCGATATTCTCGTCCACAAGAGACTGGGCAAAAAAGCGATGTGCGTTATGTCGCAGTCGTCGATGAAAACGGGGCAGGCTTACTTGCCACTGCCTCAACAAGATTACAAACCAGTTTTTGGCCATTCGCTTTGAGTGATATCGATTTTAGAGCGGGTGATGCACAAGATTCGGCATCAGGTTTGGTGCCAGTAACTCAAAATCATGGTGGCGAGATTTCGCTACGAGATTTTATAACGTGGAACATTGACGCCAAACAAATGGGAGTAGGTGGTGACACTTCATGGGGGCGTCCTGTTCATAAACCTTATCGTATTGAGGCAAAGACAATGCGATTCAGCTTCAGTTTACTTCCTATTTCTGCTGGCAGTGATATTCAAAATATTGCTCGCAGTGTGGGTCAGTCAGAAGCTTTGGTACAGGATTAAATCATGGATACAGTGATTCAATTATCAATTTTTATTTTATTAACGTCTTTAGTTGCCATTGTTACTTACGTTAAATGTAGACAGGCTCCGAGAGATAAAAATGACAGCAAAGAGTACTTTCTCGCAGGTGGAGGCCTAAGCTGGGTGTTCATTGCTGGCTCATTAGTGATGACCAACATCAGTGCTGAGCAGATAGTGGGAATGAACGGCGCTCAAACCTTGCTTGTTGCTTGGTGGGAGATTGGTGCTGCGTTGGGCATCATCATTTTGGCCAAATGGCTCATCCCTATCTATTACAAGTACAACTGTACAACGACCACAGAGTTACTTGAGCGAAAATACAATGACAAAGGCATTCGAGCCATGGTGTCTGTCTTTTTTATGCTTGGATATGCATTTATTTTGCTACCCGTGGTGCTCTATACCGGCTCATTGTTCATGAAGTCGATGTTTAATGTTCAATTGCCTGTGATCATGATTGCTGCCATATTCGCTGTTGTTGGCGCCGTGTATGCTATTTTTGGGGGGTTAAGAGCTATTGCGATTTCTGATACCTATAATGGTTTCGGGTTATTGATCATGGGAGCCATCGTTTCTTATCTTGCTATGAATGCGATTAATTGGGATTTTTCGGGTATTCCAGCCGATCACTTGACCTTAATTGGAGATAATGAATCTGATATTCCTTGGCATACACTATTTACGGGTATGATCTTCATTCAAATCTTCTATTGGGGAACCAATATGGTGATTACTCAGCGTGCTTTAGCTGCAGACTCAGTAGAGGAAGCACAAAAAGGGTTATACGCCGCCGTATTTGCGAAGCTACTTACCCCATTAATCGTCGTTTTACCAGGTATTGTGGCGTTAAAGTTGTATGGTGATGTTGGTGATGTTGCTTATGGCAGGCTTGTTGGCGATTTATTACCACATTGGACGTCAGGGGCGTTTGCTGCAGTAATTGCGGGTGCAGTGTTGAGTTCGTTTAATTCATGCTTAAATTCAGCCGCTGCACTGTACACTTGTGATATTCATAAAAACTACATTAATCCTAATGCTGACGTGAAAAAGATAGCAACTCGTGTGGCACTTTTTTTCACAGTCGTTTCCCTTTCTCTTGTCCCTGTTTTTGCAAACTCTGACAGTATTATTGCGTTGCTTCAACAACTAAATGGCTTATATTCTATGCCTGTTCTGGCAGCATTTATTTGTGCATTGGCCTTTAAAAACGTTCACGCAACAGCAATTAAAGTGGGCTTGATTTTTGGTGTGACGGTTTATGCGATATTTACCTTCGTTTGGAGTCCATTACACTACATCCACCTAATGGCGATTACATTATTGATTACCGTCTTATTTACGCTCATGTTAAGTCGTTTCCTCGGTGGACAAAAAACGGAACTAAAAGTGGCTGATGACTCGCTTTAGATTGATGACACGAATATGTCGTCGACGAACGGATAATAGGCTCAAATAAGCGCTCTATCTCTTTGTATAGAGCGTTTTTTATCCCTTTAAAACTTCCAAACAACATTCAGTTACAAATTTATTTCAGACGTGATATAACTCACAGATACCTTCAAAAAAGTGTGTGGAAGTTGTATCAAATATGTCGAGCCCGGCCCAACGTGCAAAAAAACTATTTATAAGAACCTTTGGAACTAATGCTGACGATTGTTACCAAGCACCTGGTCGCATTAATTTAATGGGGGAGCATACTGATTATAACGAAGGTTTTGTTTTACCTGCAGCAATAAACTTTCATGTCGTAATTGCAGCCAAGAAACGTGATGATGGTCTATTTCGAGCAGTAACAGATATCTCACCTGATGAATTTATCGAATGGCAATTTGGCCTTGAAAATGAATCTAATGATGACTCAGATGTCCTTAGTCATTGGAGTCAGTATCTCAAGAGTTTCACCGCAACATTAGCTCAGTCAGGATTATCGACTTCGGGTATGGATGTCGCCATAGTGAGTGACGTTCCTGTTGAGCAGGGGTTTTCATCATCTTCTGCTTTGGAAATCGCATTTGGTACAGCCATCAATGATTTGCATCAATTACATTTGTCTCCCCTCGCTGTTGCTCAACTGGCACAACGCGGAGAGTTTCACCATATGAAGCTGACTTGTGGCATTAAAGACCATATGATCAGTGCGTTAGCAGAAGAAGAGCAAGCGGTATTAATTGACTGCTTGGATTTAGATTATGACTCTATCTCACTGCCTAAAGAATTAAGTTTAATCATTGTCCATTCGGGCAAATATGCTGAGGATATTCAGCATAAATATCAAACCAGAAAGTCCGAGTGTCTTGAAGTAGCAGAGCATTTTGGATTAGATAGCTTACGTCATGTTGAATTACTTCAATTAGAGCGTGAAAAAAGCAATCTGGCAAAGTCCCTCTATAAGCGTGCTCGACACGTTATTTCAGAGAATCGCAGAACACAACAAGCCGCTCGAGCATTAGAGATGAATAATACTCGAAGATTAAGTCAACTCATGGCGGATTCTCATCGTTCACTCAAAGATGATTTTGAGATCAGTCTGCCTGAGATTGATTTGTTGGTTGATATCATTAATAACAAAATCGGTGACCGAGGCGGTGTTCGCTTAACGGGAAGCGGTTTTGGTGGCAGTGTAGTGGCCTTGGTCGAGCATGAGTTGACCGATGATGTTGTACTCGCTGTTGAACAAGAATATTACAAAAAGACAGGCATAGAAGCACAAGTATATTTATGTAGTGCGACCAGAGGTGCTTGTCGCATTGATGATTAGGGAATAGATCTATGGTGACCATTAAAGTATTAGAGCCTTGGAGCGACCCTCGTGGTGGTGAAATCGATAGGGTAAGAATTGATAATGGCATCATTGCCATGGAAGTGCTGAGCCTGGGCGGTATCATCAAAAGCCTATGGGTTGCAGGCGAAAGTGGCGATCGCCAAAATATCGTTTTAGGGTGTGACTCTGCACAAGGCTATCTAGAGCAAAATGCACATCTAGGTGCTATTGCTGGTCGTTTTGCTAATCGAATCGCAAACGGTACTATTTCAAAAGACGGTGAGCGTTATCAGCTTGACCTTAATCATGCTGATCTTTGTCTTCATGGTGGTAGTGAAGGATTTAACCGTAAAAACTGGCAAATGGGTAGCTTGCCTGATGGGGTTCGGTTGACGTTGCATAGCCCTGATGGTGACATGGGGTTCCCAGGTAATTGTCACGTACAATTGGATTACCGACTTGTGGGTAATAACCTTTTTGTTGAAGTACAAGCAGATACTGATAAAGCGTGTCCAATTAATCTAACCCAGCACAGCTATTTCAATCTTGATGGCTCTGAATCCGTTTTAGAACATGAGCTACAAACGGATTGCGAGCAATATTTAGCGACGGACGAGAACAGTATTCCTAAGTCGAAAGCAAGCGTTTGTAATACCGTGTTAGATTTTCGTCAGCCTAAATTTTTGTCTGGTGTGGTGTCAGATAACACATTGAAGCAAACGCAAGGCATCGATCATTGCTACTTAATGACTCAAAATGATGGCCGTGAACTACAACGATTTGGTCAGATTGTCAGTCAAAAAGCAGGGCTTTCGATGACCTTGTATACCAATCAACCTGGTGTTCAGGTGTATACATCAAACTTTTTGGCAGGAACTATAGGCAAGAAGAATCAATCATTGAAACAGTATCAAGCTATTTGTTTAGAGCCACAATTATTGCCTGATTCCCCTAATCAATCAGAATTACTAGGGAAAGGGTGGACTGAACCAGATGAGGTTTATCATCATATCAGTCGTTATCAATTTGATGCTCTAAGTTCCGAATGAAGCTGAGTTTGCTTTTTCAGTAAAAAGTGGCGCAATGTACCGTGCCACTTTACGGATCGTTTAATGATTAATGGCGACTACTCTTCATATTCGTCATTACTCCATTCGTCCTGTTCATAATCTACTTCGTCAGATACTTCATCTTCGTCAAAGTCTTCCTCAATCGTTTTCTTTGGACTTGCCACTGCCTTCTCTGGCATTGAAGCAACTTCTTCAGTTAACTCAAGATGATCTTTTTGCACATTCAAAAACTCGTTACGTGCGTCTTTCCATGCGGCAGCATAGTTTTTCTGTGCCTGTTTGAGACTGGTTTCATCAAGATCATAGAGATTAGACTCCACGATATCTTTAACATACTCAATAATGGCATGTCGGTTTGAGTTGTATAAATAGATTCTACCAGGAGTCGCTTCCGGTAATGCTTGATCGTGAATTACAATGCTATTTCCTCTGGAGGTGCGTAATTCACCATACCAAACTTTTAGTTTCGTCATGCTGTTCATATATGCCAATGCCCTTCATTTCAATTTCCAGCTCAAAGCGGAAATATCACATATACAATTCAGAACTTACCCGTTTCATTAGGTCAGTTAATTTCCAGTAAAGTTCAATATTCAATTCTGATTTATAATTGAGCTAAAGCCTATGACATCAGTACTTAGCTCTAAATCATATTTACGACTTTAGACGATTTTTTTTGTGCTTCAAGTTTTTTTTAGTAAGTTTAATGTTAATTTAATTTTCACATTTAGCTGAATAAACCAGCAGCTTGAGTAATCTATAAAGGGAAGATTACGTTTCAATGACAATGTGATAAATCAAGAATAATCTTACCGACATGTTGACCTTTTTCCATCAATTCATGAGCTTTCTGCACATCTTCGAAAAGAAAAGTTTTATAGATAAAAGGTGTTAATCTTCCCGCTTCAATAAGTGGTATCACGTGAGCTTTTAATTGATGTGCTATCTCTGCTTTTGCTTCGTCAGATTGAGGGCGAAGCGTTGAACCTGTCCAAACGATCCTTTTAGCCATCAGTCGGAATACATCAACGTGAGCTTTTGCACCTCTTTTTAATGCAACGGTAACCATACGCCCATCCACTTTTAAAAGCTTCAAGTTTAGATTTACAAAGTCGCCTGCTGCCATATCGAACACAACATCGATCCCTTGAGGTGCAGATTCTTTAAGTTGTGATTCAAGTTCCGTACTGTGATAATCAAAAGCATCATCAGCACCAAGTTGTTTGCAATGATGGCATTTATCCGCAGAACCAGCCGTTACAATGACGTGTGCACCAAATGCTTTGGCAAGTTTAATTGCGGTATTCCCTAGTCCTCCAGAAGCGCCATGGATGAGAACAGTTTCTCCACTTTTAAGCTCACCTCTAATAAATAAATTCCCCCAAACCGTAAATAAAGTTTCGGGTAATGCGGCCGCTATAAAGTAATCAATCGAATTTGGCACTGGTAGGCAGTGTTCTTGATGTGTGATGGCATATTCACCATAGCCACCTCCAGGAACGAGTGCGCAAACCTTATCGCCAATAGACCATGAAGTGACATTATTGCCTTTGGCAACAATTTCACCTGAAACTTCAAGGCCTAAAATAGGTGAAGCTCCTATTGGAGCAGGATAAACACCTTGACGCTGAGCAATATCAGGACCATTGACTCCTGCTGCTTTGACTTTAATTAATACTTGTTGGTCATTAGGGATTAGCATTGTAGAGCAGGTCAAAGTCATCGATTCAATCGAACCGGTAGAATCGTATTGGACGTGTTGATACGAAGATGGCAATGTCATAGGGCATTTTTTGCTTAGAGTTTTGAATGATTGTAGCTGATATTCAGGTCTTTTTTAGTATGAAATTGACTCAGAATAAAATAAACGAGGTTTTTAATTTGATAAAGGTCGAATGGTATTTTTTTGTACAGGCCATCACTTGAATCAATGGTATTGTTTATTCATAAAAATTAAATAAATACAACAAGAACAAAAGCCGCATAGACGGTGAAATTAGGTTTTAGATGAAAAAAATATTTCTTTTTTCTTTGATGACATTCTCATCATTCGCTTTCGCTGCAGATAAAAGCCAGTTTGTTAGGCCAGATCATATCCCTTTCCCAGCAACGAACCCATATAGTGCGTCCAAAGCCGCACTGGGTAAGATGTTGTTTTTTGATCCAAGACTCAGCAAAAATCGCAATTTGACCTGTGCAAGTTGTCATAATCCCAGTTTTGGTTGGGAAGATGCAACTGCCGCTGCCGTAGGTAGCCAAAATACTCAACTGGGAAGGCATTCTCCAACCATCATCAATGCTGCATGGGGGAAGGAATTTTTCTGGGATGGTCGATCAAAAACACTTGAAGAGCAAGCTCAAGGACCTATCGAAGCTGCTGTGGAAATGAACATTTCTATGGAAGAAGTCGTCGAGCGGTTAAGTGCTGTTGAAGGCTACCGTAATCTATTTTCTCGAGTATTTGGTGCTTCTGGTATCAATGAACAAAATATTCGTAAATCGATTGCAACATTCGAACGTACAATTGTTTCGGGCGAAGCACCGTTTGATCGCTGGGTTGAGGGAGATGAATCTGCTATCAGCAGCAATGCCAAAAGAGGCTTTGAACTTTTTAATGGTAAAGCGCAATGCGTAAGTTGCCATACGGGGTGGAATTTCACTGACTATCAGTATCATGATATCGGAATTAATAGCGACGATGATGGAAGAATGTTGATCACTGGTAATCCTCAAGATGAAAAAGCATTCAAAACACCAAGTTTGAGGAATATCACTCAGAGAGCGCCTTTCATGCATGATGGCTCTATGGAAACAATGCGTCAAGTAATTGTACATTATGTGGCTGGTTTCAATCGTAGACCGTCACTTTCGAATAAGATCCAGCCGCTTAAATTAACCGAGCAAGAAATTACGGATCTGGAAGCTTTTTTAATGACACTAACTGGCGAAGATAAAGCAATTACGCTTCCTTTACTCCCGTATTAAGCAGATTGAAAATGAAAATAAAACATAAAGTTATCGCTAGCTTTGCTAGCTTAATCTTAATATTTTCCTTGCTGAGTTTATATTTGATTAAACAGCTGCAAGAGCAAGGTCAGCAAACCGTTTTTGCTTTTAACCAACCATTACAAGCTGTTGATAATAGTCATGGCGCATGGGAGACCTTTTTAGCTTTTGAAATGTACGCTGATAAAGTGTTGGCCATGACTGAGCCAGCCAATATCAATGAAGTACAACAAGAGATTAAAAAATACAGTAAAAAATTCAACCAACAAATTCAAAATGCAGCTGATGCAAGTATTGAAGAGCGTGCAAAAGTTCAAGCATTAGAAGTGAAAAAGTCGACTAACGCATGGATAAAGCAAATCAGTGAGCATTTGGCGGGCACCAATCAAACAAAATTGCTTGATCGCAGAATTTTAGCAGAAGAAAAGCTAGACATTCAGCTTAAATTGAAAGAGTTGGTTGCAGAGACATTGCGAGAGTCTCAGCACCTTGCACAAAAAGTCGAGAGCGATATTAATGACCAAATGTCCACGGTTTATGTCGTTTTAAGCATAATTGCATTGTTGGCGATTGTTGTGGCTTTGATTATCACAAACAGCATCGTGACACCAATTCAGAAGTTAACGGCAGCTGTAGTTGAGTTAACTCGTGGCGATGGTGATTTAACTCGTAGGTTGGATGAGAATGCAACCGATGAAATGGGTTGTTTGTCTCATGAGTTTAATTTATTTATTAGTAAAGTACATCAGTCAGTATCTGAAATTGCCAGTTCAGTTGAGACCATGAATCAGCAGTTTGGTGAGTTTGCCTCAATTACCGAGCAAACTAAGCAAGGTTCACTGTCTCAAAAGCAGCAAATTAATCAAATTAGTCAAGCGATGGATTCGGTTACCGCATCTGTCGTGACTGTAAGCGAGAGTGTTGTGGTTGCTAAAGATCAAGCTTGCAATATTCTTACTGGGACACAAGGCAGTTCAAAACTGGTTGCCCAGGCGACGACTGAGCTGAATGTATTGACGGATAATGTAGATAAAACATCAGAAGTCATTTTTTCTTTAAGCGAATCAAGTGAAGCTATTGGTAAAGTACTAGAGGTCATCGAATCTATCGCTGATCAGACCAACTTACTTGCACTTAATGCAGCAATTGAGGCTGCTCGTGCTGGTGAAGCTGGCAGGGGGTTCTCTGTTGTCGCAGATGAAGTCCGCTCTCTTGCATTAAAAACACAAGAATCCACAACCGATATCCACCATACGATTAAGTTGATTCAAGAGCAGGCTGAAGAAGCGAAACAAATGATGGAGGTGGGGCGTCAAGGTACTCGAAACTGTGTAGCCAACAATGATGAGCTTTCAAATTCATTGGCGGATGTATTGACACGAGTCAACAACATTCAACAAACCAGCGAGACCATCAGTCAACAAAGTGAACAACAAGTTTTAGCCTCTGACGGTGTGGCTGAAAATTTAAGTAATATCGTTGTGATAGCAGAGCAGACGTCTCAAGGAACTGAATCGCTGCAACAAAGTAATGTGGAATTATTAAAGTCTGTTGATAATGTGTCACAAATGGTTAAACAATTTAAAGTTTAACTACTCGATTTAAACTAAGTTAAGTAGCTTCTATTTATCAGAAGCTACTTAACTGTTTTTATTCAAAACTATTTCATTTCCCCGCAATCGTTAAGGGTATATAATTACCCACTTGTCATATTTATCTTGCGTACTACCTTTATAACATTATTGAGGTAGCAACTTGTTGTATGAGTAACGGAATATTCAGGAATCAAAGAGTAAAAGTATGGAAATTAGTGTGCCACATAGAGTTGAACTACATCGCCTACCATCATTATTTAATTTGTACCGCAAAATTTTCTTCGGCCGTAAACCTGGTTGGGATCAGCAGTCACTTCCGCAGATCCAAGTGTCTTTGCCAAACGTTTCGATAGACGATAAGCAGGTCAGTAAATATGCACAGGTTTGTGGTTTTAACTACGATGGCGCTACACTTCCTGCAACTTATTTACATGTCATTATGTTCCGCCTTCATGCGGAAATATTTACTCAAGACATGGTTACTTTTCCACTTTTGGGAATGATTCACCTTAAAAATACGATTAAGCAGTATCGAAAAATCCAAACAAGCGAAATTTTTGATTGTGATTGCCAACTGCTTGAAAGTGAAGTCACGGACTCGGGGTTAGAATTTACTTTAAGATCTCAAGCGTTGGTCAATGGCGAGTTGGTTTGGGAATCTTTTTCAACGTATTTATATCGTATTGAAGGTGGGAAACGAGTTCGTCCTCCTCGTGGCAGCAAAATGGATTTCACAGAAGCCCAGCTTTTATCGATTGATGCTGATTGTGGCTTAAAATACGCAAGAGCATCTGGTGATTACAACTTAATCCATTTGCACCCATTTTTAGCTAAGCGTTTTGGCTTTGATAAAGTACTGGCTCATGGAATGTGGTCAAAAGCTCGCTGCTTAGCTCTACTTGAAAATAATATCGAACGAGATGCATTTTCAGTCAATGTAGAATTTAAATTACCATTGTTTATGCCTTCAGACGTCACATTTAATGCTGTAAATGATGAATCAGAAATTCAATTTGAATTGCGAGACAAAAAAGGCAAACGTCCTCATCTTATTGGCAAGGTTGAATATTTATAATTTAAAGATATTTTGATGAGATTTAATAAAGGGCTACAATTTGTTGTAGCCCTTTTACTTTTGGTCAGAAAAATAGGAGCGACTTAATGTCTTTTGATCGCCTTAAAAGTATGAAAATTCTTGTGGTTGACGATCACTCTTTAATTTTTGATGGACTACAAAGCTGTCTAGCCCCTTTCCCTGAACTAAAACTTGTCGGTTTTGTTGAAGACGGCTTGTCTGTATATTCTGAGTGTATCCGTTTAGAACCTGATCTCGTGTTCATGGATCTCAAATTACCTAAGATGAATGGTATTGAGGTCATTAAACAGTTAAAGCAACGCTGGCCAGAGATTCTTATCATCATGCTTACTGCTGTAGAAGAAGAGAAAACGGCTCGAGAGGCTCTGGATATTGGTGCGAATGGGTATTTATTAAAGAATAGCCCTAAAAGTACATTATATGCAGCAATCAAGACTGTATCTAAAGGTAAAGTGTTCATTGACCCTAGCCTAAATGAAGAGCAAATCAGGGCATTACAGATGGAAGAAGACGATGATGCCCCGGTATTAACAAATCGAGAAAAGCAAGTGCTGACATTAATATGTGAAGGCCGAAGAAATCGCGATATTGCAGAAGATTTAGTGATAGGTCTTAAGACGGTTGAAACGCATAGAACTAACCTTATGCGCAAGCTAGATGCTCATAATGTCGCAGAGTTGATGATTTGGGCACAAAGACTGGGTCTTAGATAGAATCAAACTCCATCTCTTTAATTTGTTCGTTTAATTCGGCTAAATTTCCCAGTTTTAAAAAATTGGTTTCTTCCAGTAGTCGTTCGAGTTTCGAGGCGCTATCTGCAATCGACGTCAGCCCTGCTAAACCACAGGTTCCTTTAATAGTATGAAGAATATTTTTGGCGGCTTCCCAATTATAGACTTCGACCGCACCTTTAAGACTTAAGAGCATTTCAAGTAGCTGGCTATACAATTTTTTGGTTAAATCTGTCCCCATAATATCGAGTAATGGTGTGTCATTGTCATTGTTTATGGTTAACGAGATATCCCGTTCTAGTTGAATGTCGACAGCAACCTCTAAAGCATGATTGAGTTCTCTGAGCGTAACAGGCTTAGTCACATAGTAATCCATCCCTGCTTGCTCAAAAGCAGCTTGTTCTTGAGGTTCTGCGTTTGCTGTGAGTGCAATGATAGGGCAGCGGTTATCCAGAACCTCCTCACTGTTTCTCCAGATTTTCGTGGCCTGATAGCCATTTACTTCAGGCATTCTTATGTCCATGAGTACCAAATCGAAAATGTTCTTATACCCTAACTCAAGAGCGGTATAAGCGCTGGGTGCTGTATAAACAAGCTGCCCTAATTCATTGAGCATTTTAGAAATAATATCTCGGTTAATTGCGACATCATCAACGACCAACACTTTTAGTTTCCATGGCAATAACACTGGCATAATGCTTTGTGGAAAGTGGGGGATGTTATCGATAGTTTCTTGAGCCCTGCGTAAGAGTTTGTATGGCATGTACATGAGCTCAGACTCATTGAGTAGGGTTTTATTATCACTCGATTTTGGCTGAGCCCCCCAAATTTGGAGTTGATGATGAAGATAGGAAGGTGCAAATACTTCAGAATTGGGCAGTGATATGGTTTCACCCGCATCAATAATTGGGATGGATAAAGTAAAACAGCTTCCTTTCCCTTTGGTACTGATGACCGATAATTTTCCATCCATCATACTGGCGAGCTTTTTAGAAATGGGTAAACCTAGACCAGAACCGAATTTTTGATGCTGCCCTTGAACGTAGGGTTGAAATACGGTTATGGTTTCCTTTTCAGTCATACCTGAGCCTGAATCATAGATTTGGTACTCAAGCATTTGATTCGCACAAGTGAGAATAACCTTGATTTCTCCTCTATCAGTAAATTTAACTGCATTACCTAAGAGATTGACTAATATTTGACGAACCCGTAGTGGGTCTAACTGCATCTCATCAGGCACACCAGAGTTGATAAAAGTACTCAGTTTGATCCCTTTGTTTATCGCAATGGATTCTATACTCGTCATAGCTTCATCAATGACGGCGAGAGGTTGGTAGCTCATTGACTTTAAAACAATTTCACCCGCTTCGATTCGGGAGAAGTCCAGCAGGTTATTAACGAGGGATAAAAGGGAATGGCAGCAATCTGAGGCCGTATCAATTAAGCCCTTTTGCTTTTGGGTGATACTGGTGGTTTGGATCAATTCAAGAGCCCCTAAAATACCATTAAGCGGGGTACGGATTTCATGACTTATACTGGTCAAATGTTCTGTTTTTCGTTCATTTGCCGCTTGAGCGGCTTGGGAAGCCTCTAATAAATATTTGGTACGATTGGCGACCTGTTGTTCTAATTCAGAGTGACTCTTTTGAAGCTGGTTCAGTAGCTTGTTGTACGCTAAGGCAATTTGTCCAAGTTCGTCATTTCGATTTTCAGGTAACTTTTTACTTAAGTTAGGTTTTAACGGATCTGAAATGATTTCAACAATCTGTTTGATTGGCTGTCGCATTAATCGATTAAAAGCAATAAGCATGAGTACGCAAATCAGTACCATCTGAAGCAGAGATTCAGGTAACTTTTTCAGTAACAACATCAACGAATGCTGTTTAATGGACTCTTTAGTCACGAGAGTGATTAAAGACCAATCCATATTGTAAACCGGTGACTTTACGAGAATAAGTCTTTGACCTTCAGCAATATTTTGCTTTTCAAAATTAGAAGAAACTAATTGTTTCAATTCAGCTATATTTTCTGAGGAAAGCGAGCTTGGAATTTTACTGAGAAATTGATTGTTACTGGTCGTTAGAAGTTGATATTGCTCTTTTTTTTCATTGTGCAATTTATCCAATAGGGGGTCTAATTTGATTAGGAAGCCAAGAGATACTTGCTTTTCTCGCTTCCAAACCAAAGCATAGCGGTTATTAGGCTCAATAAATGTTGTCCATGAAAGTGCTGGCAGCTTCTGGTTGTTTATATACTTAGATATGAACGATAAGGCTTCTTTAGTGAGTGGTTGTTTACTCAATACTTGTGCTTGGTTCTGTTGAATGATGAGCCCTTGATATTCATATTTAAGCAGCTTTGCTAACGATTCTGAAAATCTAATTTGTTTTTGATGTTCAGGCTGTAAAACAAATTTATTTTCAGAGTTGAGAAAGTAACTTTTGATGTCTTGTTTGGGGTTAAGTTGGCGAGAAGCTTCAGGAAAGTGCATTAACACTTTATCCATCGCATATAAGTCTTCCTGTGCCGTTATTACGAAGTCATTAACAGTGTCTACACCGAGTTGATTTGATAGGTAATGATCTGAAATAAACTCCTTAGTTTCTAATTGAATGGCAAATCGATAAGTTTGATATTCGTTAATTAACCACCAACTAAAGAAAAGGCACGCCACAGTAATGGTCATCTTACTGGCTAGGGAAAGGTGTTTCATACCTTAATCTGCTCCCGGTTCAAATCAGATTCAGTGGTTATTGTTTACTTTAGTACCTTTAACGAGGATATTCATATCGCAAAGATTATTCTGAATGAAGCAATGACGATTGATTAGACTAATTTAATTGGTAAAAGACGTGAAAAATAGCGAATAAAAGTTATAACTTATCAATAAATTAGCTAAGAAAAACATTAGTCCTTCAAGATTTTATATTTCACATATACTAAATAAATAGTAAAAGATAATGCTTCAATATTCTTAATACGGAACGAATTACTCATTTATGTTCTTAATCGGTGAGAAGCAGGTTCTTTACTGGCGAGTTCCAGAGAATGTGGTAGCTAAAGTAACGAAAATATTGGATTAAGGTGAATACCCGATAGCAGAGCAACGATTCATACACTAAAGTGCAAATAAAGAGGGTGAAACGCAAACTATGTTAAAGAGACTATTAGAAACAGGTTTTCTAAAAGCTCAAGCTGCCAACCCTAAGCACGACCAGTGGAAACTTGCCGAGCGAAAGGCTCGAATTTTAGATCGAGAAGGTATTTTCTCGATCGCAATACAAATTAAACCAAAAATTGAACCGAATGAAACTTTACTTTGGTTAAGGAAAGCCACCTTAGTCATGGCTGCATATGATGGAGCTCAGGATTGTAGCCTACAGCTTGAAAGTGATGTTTGGCTGTTATGGCGCTACTACGATGAAGAGATAGGTGAAAAGGAACTGCCTCAGAATGTTGTTTCACACCTAGCAATAGCACAATATCTTGAGAAAGGCTTCAAGAAAAAAGTAGAAGCTAAGCGCAACTTTGTAATGAGAATGAGAACATGAAATCACTCATAGGTTTAATGCTGTTCTTGTTTACGACTTTGGCCCATAGTACAACTTTGGACCAAATTAAGTGGCAGGGAGAGCCGTTTGTCATGATCAGTCGTGGGACACCTCTGACGGCTGTATTACATGAATTTGGTGGCAACTATGGTATTCCCATTGTTGTAAGTAGTAAGGTTAATGATGAATTCAGTGGTCGTATCCAAAACAAAATGCCGTTAGACGTGATTCATGACTTATCACGACGTTACAGTTTGATTTGGTATTACAACACTGATGTTTTATATGTTTACAAAACCACTGAGCTAATGAGTGAAGTGATACCACTCAGTAATATCGCTTCAAAAGATGTATTGGATTATCTCAATGGTACAGGCGTACTGGCGGACCATGCTTGCACGGTTAAGCCACAAGAAACCATCGCCAGTGTTCAGTTGGTCGGTGTACCGATTTGCGTGAACACCGTTAGTAAGCTAATTCAAAAACTGGATTCTAATGCAAAACAAGCGGCCGTGAATCATGAAGAAGTTAAGGTCTATCACCTCAATTATGCTTCAGCGGGGGATGCTGATTACAGTTATCGAAATTCGCCAGTTAAAGTGCCCGGACTTGTAAGTGTTCTTAGAGAAATGAGCTCGGAATTGAAGAAGTCGGCTGATGAATCTGGGCCTGTCTTTGCTGCTGACCCTAGACAAAATGCGATAATTCTTCGTGGCAGTGCAGATGACCAAAAAACGTATGCGGGAATCATCAAGCAGTTAGATGTGAAGCCACAAATGATCGAAATATCAGTATCTATATTTGATGTTGATGCCTCCAACTTCAAAAATTTAGGGGTGAACTGGTCTGCGGCTGCAAGCTTGGGCGGAGGCACGGTAAGTTTCAACTCTGGAGACAGTGATCAAGGCTTTTCGACCGTAATCGGCAATACGGGTAATTTTTTGGTCAAGCTTGATGCTTTAGAGAAGGTTTCAAAAGCCAAAGTACTATCGCGACCTTCTGTTGTGACCTTAAATAATGTCCAAGCCGTATTGGATAAGAATGTGACGTTTTACACTAAAGTCACCGGTGAAAAAGTGGCGAAACTTGATTCTGTGACAACGGGATCGTTACTAAGAGTGACACCAAGACTGATTAATGAATCGGATGGTCACAAGGCGGTCAACTTAGTTTTGAATATTCAAGATGGTCAACAAGCGGCAGCCATTGGAGGCCAAGAGCCATTACCACAAGTACAAAATTCAGAAATATCAACACAAGCTACATTAACTTCTGGTGAGAGTCTGTTGATTGGTGGTTTTGTCCAAGATGTTGATCGTTCGACTAAAAATAAAATTCCTTTATTGGGAGACATACCAATACTTGGAAAGCTATTTAGCTCAACAAATCACGAAGTAGAGAGCGTAATGAGGTTATTTTTGATTAAAGCAACACCCGTTAACCAATGAGTGAACTATGCCATCAAACTTTAAAATTTTATGGTTAAACGGTCCGTTAAAAGGGCGCCAGCTAATACTACCTCAAGGCAAATTTACAGTTGGGCCTGACGGTGATGTATTAGCTGAGCTTGAATCTGCGGATTTGCTTGAATTTAATGTTGAAGATGAAAGCGTTACTTTAGAAACAGACGTAGAAGTATTGATTGGTGGCGAAAAGTGCGAGGGAAAAGAGGCTTTACCACTTTCTGAAGTTATCGAAGTTGACGGTATCCTATTTGTGTTAGGGAGCGCAGCCCAAGACATTGAAGAACCTGAAATACCTAAGAAGAAAGGCAAGAAAAAGAACGTTTCATATATTGCTTTACTTGGGATCTCGTTGATTTCAACTATATTGATCTTATTGCTACTAATTGATCCGGTGCAAGCACCTCAGCATGAGATGACACCAAAAGAATGGGTGTCAGAACAGTTAACGTTAAATGAACTCGATGGAATAAAGGCCATTTGGGCTACCAACGGAGTTGTGACATTTAATGGATTCTGTGAAGACTCAAGAAAGCTTCAGCAATTTATTGATGGAGTAAAGTCTCATGGAATCCTGTTCATTGAACATGCTGAGTGTACAGATCAGTTAGTAACAGATGTAAAACAGATTCTTACACAAAACGGTTTTAAAGGTGTAACAGTACAACAAAACTTAACACCTGGCAGCGTAACAATTTCTGGTGCAATACAAGCTGGAGATAGGTGGGATAAAACCGTAAGCATGCTAAAAGGAATAAATGGCTTAGTAAGCTGGCAGGTTTTGAATGAATCAGGGGCACAAATTAAACCACTGATTGATACATTAAGAAAAGATAAATTAATTCAAAACCTTATGCTTTCTCAATTAGACGACTCTATTGTTATAACTGGGGAAGTCAGTCAAGAAAAGCAGCAGCGGATCATTGGGTTAGCAAGAGGTACAAAAACGATTCAGCAAACAGGTACTAAGATAGTATTTCAAAACATCCCTGTTCGCTCAGAGGTTAACCGTATTCTGACTTCTCCTGTTATCAGTTATGGTGGTAGTTCTGAAGCCCCATTTGTTGAATTAGAAAATGGACTTAGGCTATCAAAGGGAACTCAATTAGATAACGGGTATATGGTTGAGTATATCGATATTGATGGTATTGATTTAATGAAGAATGGTCAGATAACTCATGTGCCATTGTTATTTTAGGAATGGAAAATGCCTAGGATCACTAAATTAGAAGATGACATTAAATCTAAAGTCTCTTCAGAAGATGAATATAAGCTGCATTTTGCAGAGATGCGTAAGCGCTTAAAGCAGTCGCATCATAGAAACAAAATTGATAAAGAAGAAGCAGTAGATGCCGCAGAGAAAGTAATAGAACTATTGTTTAAAAGACTTAAAAAATGACATTAAAAAGGCCTAGCTATGGACGTTTTTCAAGATTTAAAAGCGGTAATGAATGACATCAAGCAACGTAAAAATGCGATTAATGAACAGCTAAAAGAGTTTCAAAATTTACAGGCAGAAATCCGAACGTTGGTTCAAAGAGCAAAAACGGATCCTGAAGCAAGAGAAAAGTTGCTTCGCCTCCAGCAGGCATTTCCTCAGGGGTTTGAGCAACAGCAAGAAAGAGTGTTAAATAAGGTGAGCGAGCTTGGTAAGAACTTTAAAAAGCTCGAACAAGAGTTTACCAATTTAGGTAGTAAACCAAAAACGCCAGAAGAGCTTAAAGAGCAAGCTGAGGAAATCGAAAAGCAAGAGAAAGCGGCTGCTGAAGCGGCTAAGAATGAACCCAAAGAAGAACCTAAACCTGCTGTTAAGAAGAAAAAGGTTAGAAGTTATCTTTAGCAACTTTTTAAGAGTTTATCTTACTAAGAAGTATGCAAAGTAAGGTGGTGGTATGTCAGTCAGTAATGTTAGTGCACAGCATGCAAGTGCTCATTCGCAAGTTAATTCAACAGGAGAGCTCAGTGGCTCTGAAGGAATTAACTCTAATGACCCTAATGGCTTAGTCGCTGGAATCAATGGCATCACCAACTCATTGTTTACAGAAGGGCTATCTGTCCTATACAACAATATGGATGTGCTTCAAGATCAAGCTAATGATCAATTCAAAGAGATGAGTGCTCGCCAAGCGGATGCCAGAGGCACTCATGAAATGTCAGCTAGGATTGGTGACATGATGAAGCAACTTCCTGATAACGAAAAAAGTGTCAAACTCCCTCCTGATATCGTTAAGTACATGCAGCAAGCCAATATGACAGTTGCCGGAATGCCGATTGATGAGTATCTCAAGAAATACAAAAAGAAATTCAAAAGCGGTCAACTTGGCGATATTCAAGCAGCTTTGGATGCCAAAAATAGTGAAGATACTGATTACGCTGCGCAACAGCAATTAAAAATTCAAAAGATGCTGCAGACCTATAACGTAACGGTTTCGCTCATCAATGCGATGCAAACATTACTGTCAGAAATGAACAAAAACATCGCATCGAATATCAGATAACTATTATTACTTGGTAAAAACCAGGCAATTGCGCACAAAATTAAGGTTAATACCCGATAACAATTATTGAGTTAACGACTAGACTGGTAGTACAGGTTTATGAAAAGACTTGGATACGAAGGGCAAGACGTGACTAAGGTTGCTGTTTAAATGAGTGCAATACAAGTAATTTTGTTCAAACATGATGGAAAGCTTCGCTGTCAAGGTGAAGTTATTGATGTTTCTGCAAATCAACTTGTTATTACAACAGATGACGCCTCAGCTTCAGCCATTAGCCGCGATTGTTGGATAAATGTGTTTTGTTATCCGGGTGAAATGCATGAGTTGTATCACGAAGTGATGGACCTAATAGGGCCAGAAGTTAAAGACATGAACTTCAAACTTGGTGAAGCGAAGATTATTCCAGTGTATGACCAGCTCATTACGGTGATAGAACAATTAAAAGACAATAAAAGCATGATGATGAAGTTTGTCTTCATTTATTGTTTGAGTGTCGATAATGCGTATTTTTCTGGGGTGCTGAGATATTTTCTAGCTCATAACGACAAGGTATTGAGCTTTTTAGAGAGCAACTTTATGAAGCCTTGGTCAGTATCCCAATTTGCCGAAGAATTAGAAATGGAAGTGAGAAAGCTTAACTTCTTTTTTTACAAGAACTATGGAGTTTCAGCAAAGCAATGGATTTTGGAAAGGCGGTTAAGTTTTGCTCGACAGCAATTACTGTTAACGACAAGAAAGGTCGCTGATATTGCATTAGATAGTGGGTTTAGTAATCACGCTCACTTTACGGATGCATTTAAAAAGCGCTATTCGTGTAGCCCAACAGAGTTGCGGTCAACAATAGCCTAAGGAGGATATGATGGACTTAAGTTCAGTGGTGTATCAACTTTCGCAAATGTCTGCAAAGTCAGCAAAAGATGTGCAAGGAAACATGCAATCTGGGGATATTAATAACCCAGAGAAAATGGTGAAAGCACAATTTGCGATTCAGCAATACTCGAATTTTGTAGGCTATGAAAGTGCAATGATCAAAACGATCAAAGACATGATTCAAGGCATTATTTCAAAAATCTAGTAACAAAATAGACTTTGGTGGCGTGCGATGAAAAAGAAAGATGTGTTGCTTAGTGAAGATAAAAAGCTGCTTGTTGAATGTGCAGTTGCAGCAGGCAATCACGGTTTAAAAGAGCAAGCATACGCCATCATTAAAATCTTTCCTGAACTGATCCTTGATGAAGAAGACAGGAAAATATGCACAAGTGTGATTTATTTTGCTCTTAAGGAAGCCTCTAAAGCTGTTAGAGAGCTTGAGTCATGCAACAGTGATACTGCACAAGCTTTAGCCATGCTGTTTTCTGGACCGATATCCAGCAAAGCACAGAAAGATATATTAGCGAAGAAGCTAATTTCAGTGAGAAATTAGCGGGAGGTAGTTATGTCGATGACAGAAGCTGTAAATCAAGTTCAGCAAATAGCACAAAACAAAATGGTCAAAAAAGAAGTACCTGATCCTTCGGTAGACATGGTCAATAAGTTCGAAAGCATGATGAACGTGGGTAACTCCCAAATTGATCAAGCCGCTAGAGTTGGTGCTGTGGGTTCTGATGAAGACTTAATTAAGAAAATGGCGCCTAAAGACAAAACTGAGCTTGATAAAGCAGGGCAACAACTTTCTCCATTATCATATCTTGAAGGGCAACGATTGATAATGAAAGGTATGGTTGAGGTTGATTTGTTTGCAAAAATTGCAGGTTCATTGTCTCAATCAATCAATAAGTTAGCGAGTATGCAATGAGAATTAAGTGCTGTTTGGTTATGGCTCTGGTTTTACTGTTGGTTGGTTGTAAAACCGAACTCTATCGTAATTTACCGCAAGACGAAGCTAACCAAATGGTGGCTCTACTGCGCCTTAATAATATTGAAGCCGAAAACGAAATTGACCAGAAAACAGGTATGGCGACATTAATGATAGATGAAGACAAATTCATCAACGCCGTCGCATTACTAAGGCAAAATGGTTTTCCAAGACCGAAATACGCCAATATCGAAGATATGTTTCCATCAGGGCAGTTGGTAACCTCGCCAGCACAAGAGCACGCTAAGATTGCTTTCTTGAAAGAGCAACAGCTTGAACGAACCTTGAGTAATATTGAAGGTGTGATAAGTGCGAGAGTTTCAATTGCTGAACCAACACAGGATGACGAGTTTCAAGCTCAACCTGAAAAATCAGCATCGGTTTATATCAAGTATTCTCCTCAAGCGAATTTAACAACTCAAGAGAATCAAATCAAAGGTTTGATTCAGAATGCGATACCTGGTCTTTCCTTCGACCGAATCAGTGTCTTTCTTCAAGCTGCCAATTACGGTTTTCAATCTGCACCTGCTCAACAGCAAGAAGATGACTTCACTCGGTTCATTAAGAAAATTGAAGACAATAAATTGCCCGTAATTATTGGTCTGGTTTTACTCGTTTTATTAAGTGTATTCGGCTTTTTATTCTTGAGACGTAAGTAAAATAGACTTTGGGGGCGCTATGATTTCAGGTTTTTTCTCACCTAACGAAGAAGAAGGTATTGAAATAAAGCAGTTTTATCAATTGCTTTGGCGCCCTACCGTTGCTATGCATGACAGCTGGTGGAGTAAGCTTGGGCTGCAAATGTGGAAAAAAGATGCAGGCCAAAATAATGTTTTATCTCAACGAATAGAACAATTAGTTGTGCAGCGCTTAGGTATCATTGATAAGCCATTATCTTCAGCATTTACTCTTAACGAGCAGTTTTTGTTGAAGAGTAAAGATAGGTTACCCGCTATTTTATCAGTATTAGGACTTTATTGTCTGAATTGTCCTGACTACTTATCACTAAAAGAGCATCGACTTGCCCTAGAAAGTGTACTTTCTGAAGAGCAAGTGCAACAAGCATGGGCTCTGTGGCCGCAACGACCAACGTCAAAATTTAAAGAGCTTGTTGATGATGTAAAACCTGAGTATTTGCTCGAGCAAGCTCAAAAGATTTCAATTGCGTTATTAGACGAAGAGCTAAAAGAAAGTTCACTATGGCAATGCATTGCAGTGACTCTGCCTGTGGTAGAGGTCGAGACGGAACCAGACGACTTTAAGGCTCAGGTTACCTTGTTAAAGGAAACTGAGCTTAATTTGACTCGATGGTTAACCCGACTGGAGCGCATGCTATGAATCCATTTTTTATTGACATTCAACACTGCGAAATAGCTAGGGGCGAATCTGCATTTATCTCTGCAGGTGAGTTTAAACAGTCAATCGAGCTTCAATCGATGGAAAACCAAGTGAGGCAACGCATTCAAGCCTCACTAAAAGATGCTCATTTGCAACGAGAGCAATCTCGTCAGCAAGCCGAGCAATACATCATTGACGCACAAAATGAAGCTGAAAAGTTGATGATTGAATGGGAGCAACAAGCCAAGCAACAAGCCGTGGCAGATGCAGTGGCTTGGGTGCAAGATGAGATAAGTTTTAGGCAACAATTACTTGAAGAGTTAAGTACAGGCATCGCTTCACAAATTCATACCGTCATTACCCGTTGGGCTTCTAATCTCGATAAAGCGGATTTAATTGCAGATCAACTTACTGAAGATGTCATTGAAAAGCTGGGAGAAGGCACAGTGACCTTATTGGTCGCTGAAGAAGATTTTGAGTCCTTAAACCGCAAACTGGGTAATGAGTTCAAAGTGAAAACTGATACAGCATTAGTCGCAGGTACAGCAGAAATACAGTCAACTGCACTCAGTGCTCGTATTGATTTAAATCGACATTTGGAATTGTTGTTAAAAGCGTTTGTATTTGAAATAGGCGTTGAGTCCAATATTGAAAAGAACTCAGATAACGTCATTCCCGAGCAAGCGACTCAGTTCACTGCTGATGAGGAAACATTAATGTCATCTGTTGATGAAGAATTAACAGGCACAGATGACGACACCAGTTTTTTTGATGATTCAGAAGAATTAGAAAACAACTTATATGGGGATAACTCAGAGCAAAATTTAGATACGGATAACTCTGATTACAACGAAGCTTATTAGCATCGTTGCGACTAGGAAGATGATATGAGAGTAGATGGCACTACTTCGGTTAATTTTGATACCCAGGCAGATTCAAAACCTGTTAACGGGCAAGTGCATCCTGCAAATACCACATCTTCTTTAGCCGCAACAGAGTTCGCTGAGATCGCAATGATCGCAAATGAATCCATGGAGGAAGCACTCGAGGATTTAAGTTTAGGTTTTAGTAACTACTTAAAACGATTAAATAGTAAAGAGCGAAAAGACGAAGCCAGATTCAATGCATTGGAAGAATTGGTTGCTCAAATGGAAGGCGAGCAAGCTGATGGCATTCTTGCGAATGCAATACAGTTGGCTGCATTGGGCGATGCGGATTCTATCATGGTCAATATTGAGCAAATGAACCTTGATAGCGGTAATGTCATGTTGCTCATGGCGAACGTGATTGCTCAAAGTGGCCTAAGCGAAGAAGTTCGTAAGAAACTACGCAAAAAATTGCAAGAAATGTTGGCAGAGGAAGGTGCAGAACTCGCACTTATTGCCGCAATGGAAGGATTACCGCTGGACCAAGCTGGGCTTCAATCCCTCCAAGGTTTATATCAACGTGCAGCAAGAGGCGATGGTGGTCTAGCGAAGTGGTTTAGTTTGCTACGAGATATGCCAGATAGAAGAAAAAGAATTCGGGTATTGCTTAGAGCATTGTCAAATTCACTGAATGAAGAAAACACAGGCAGCAACATGGTTAAGTTAGTCACTGTTGTTGACGACCTTAGACGCTTATTGCTGTTCATGAGTGTTGAAGATTACTGTAAAGCGCTATCAAGAGCATGTCAGATTGATGATGCATCAGTGCTTGATGCGACACTTGATTTGGTAGAGCAATCTTGGGTTTACGGAGAGTGGTTAGAAGAAAAAATTACCAAGATGAAAGTGCCAGATACTAAGCAAATTGGCTTCTTAAGGCGCTGGCGAGATTTGATGCAACAATTGCCCACGAAATGCTACCGAGATCCAGAGCAAAAAGAACATATTACTGATGCCATGATGGATCTATTAGATCAGTGGTGCGAAGACGAATAGGAAAAAATAGGCGTAGATGTATATCTCGTCCTAAGCTTATTGAGATTAAACCTTGATTTAACTAAGACTAAGAAAGGCTTAAGCAGTGGATTTACGTATTACCCGACATTTAGAGACTTTCTTTCAGCTACTAAACCGCTGGCCAGTTAAGTTAGACGACCAAATGGAGTATCACTGGGCACCATATGGTCTCATGCTTGAAGTAAAAGACGAAAGGTTATTGATGACATCATGGTTGCTCGAAACCCAAGTTAAAGATCTAAAACACTGGGTTGAGCATTGGCATCCCAGAGCGTTTATGGGGGTTCCACAACGGCTATTTATCGTCAAGCATAAGCTAATGATCAGTTGTCTGTGTCCAAAAACGAGCGAAGGGCGAGATTGGTACAAAATGATTCAGCTACAACAGCAGTTTTTGAGTAAGGTCAGCCGTGGGAGCCAATTTTGAATAAAATTCAACAGCTGCTGGCAAAAGCCGCAGGCCGTCATGATATTATTTTAGCTGTCATGCTGGTGGTAGCGGTATTCATGATGATCATACCGTTGCCGACACCTCTGATTGACGTGTTAATCGCTGTTAACCTAGCACTTTCTATTATCCTATTGATGATTGCGATTTATATTCGTGATCCCTTGGAATTTTCCGTATTTCCATCCGTATTATTGGTGACCACACTCTATCGACTTGCACTGACTATCAGTACCAGCCGATTAATCCTTCTGCAGCATGACGCTGGTCAAATTGTATTTACGTTCGGTAACTTTGTCGTTGGAGGAAATCTCGCTGTAGGTATTACTATTTTCGCCATTATTACCATCGTTCAGTTTATTGTAATTACTAAAGGTTCAGAACGTGTGGCTGAAGTAAGTGCACGTTTCTCTCTGGATGGTATGCCGGGTAAACAAATGAGTATTGATGGTGATATGAGAGCCGGAACTATCGATGCTAAAGAAGCTAAACGACTAAGAACCAAAGTACAAAAAGAAAGTCAGTTATATGGTGCGATGGATGGTGCCATGAAGTTTGTAAAAGGTGATGCGATTGCCAGTATCATCGTTATTTTTACTAACATTATTGGTGGTATTGCTATTGGTGTTATGCAAAAAGGCATGTCGGCGTCAGAAGCCTTGAACACTTACGCAGTACTTTCAGTGGGTGATGGCTTGATTGCACAGATTCCCTCACTGCTTATTTCGATTACCGCAGGTTTAATTGTTACCCGTGTACCGGGTGAGACTCGACAAAACTTAGGTAAAGAAGTGGTTATGCAAATAACGAAACAGCCGTCATCACTGCAGATGGCTGGATTAGTAATGATTACCTTTGCTTTGATACCGGGCTTTCCACTTTGGGTGTTCGGTACGTTAGGTGGGCTGACATTTTTCCTTACATGGCGGCTATCCAAAAAGAATCAGCAACAAGCAGAAGCTGGAGGAGAGGATAAATCCTTTCCGAAGGATGGAGAAGAAACTGATGATGATGCCAATATGCAACCGGGCGCCGTGCCTCTCATGTTGGTATTAGGCTCAGATTATCCACATCAAAGCATGAAAGAAACCTTGCATCGGCTTCGATGGTCTTTATTCGAAAAACTTGGTGTTCCATTGCCCGAAATTCAACTGCAGGTCGTCAGTACTAAGAAAAATTGCCAATGCGATATTTTATTGTATCAAGAACCGGTTTTACAGCTAGAACTGGATGTCGAGGAGTCGTTGCTTAATGAGCGTTTTGTCGATATGGACACGCGCAGTTTTGTGACCTCTTATAACGGAGAGACCTTGCATTGGATTCAGGATGCACAGATTGAGAAGGCGAAAGAAGAGGGGCTCGTTGTTGTCGAAGGAGAGGCGATTCCAGCTTGTTTGATCAATAAAGTGATCGATCGATTTATTGGTGAGTTTATCGGTGTGCAAGAAACTCGGTACTTGATGGACGCCATGGAAAATAAATATGGTGAGTTGATCCGAGAGTTACAACGGCTTTTATCTGTAGGTAAAGTGGCTGAGATTCTTCAACGATTGGTTGAAGAAGGCATCTCGATCCGTGACTTAAGAACCATCTTTGAAACTTTGGTTGAATGGGTACCTAAAGAAAAAGACGTGATTATGCTCACCGAGTATGTGCGTATCGCGTTACGTCGACATATTCGCCGTAAATTTGCGACTCGCCAAGGCTGGATCTCTGCATTGATGATCGGTGAAGGCATCGAGAACTTAATTCGTGAATCCATCAGACAGTCAACTGCCGGTTCATACTCTGTATTGAATACAACACAAACCCATATGATCCTCACAGAAATCAAAACGTTGTTGCCAACAGATAAACCTTGTGTGTTGTTAACCTCTTTGGATGTACGTCGTTATCTACGTAAAATTGTTGAAAGAGAACTGTTTGCAACCCCAGTACTTTCGTATCAAGAATTAGGTGATGATGTTGAAATTAAAGTACTTGAGCATTGTGATTTAGTGGGTGAAGCGCTCGATGAAGCGATGAACGCAGGTTAGGAGACGATATATGATTAAGTTACCTAACAAGACTGAGCTCGCCAAAGCCATTGAAGAAAAAATTTATCTTAACCCTTTTAATGTTGAAAACAGCATACCAAGTGTCCGCTATTTTGGGCGCATCAATGAAGTTGGGGCAACATTGGTGCACTCGAGTTTGGCAGGTGCACATCAAGGCGACTTATGCATTATTGCTGACAAACTACAGGCAGAAGTGATTGCAGTAAAGGGAGATGAAACCATTCTATCTCCATTCGATGCCACCACAGGATTGCAAGCTGGTGAACCGGTCGAGTTACTCGGCCATGGTCATCAAATCCATTTAGGAGAAGGATTACTTGGTCGAGTCGTTGATGGACTTGGTCGTCCCATTGATGACAAAGGCGAACTCACTGCTACTGCGATCAGAGACAATAAAGGTCAAGCGCCAAATCCTCTCAGCCGTTCGTTAATTCAACATATTTTACCCATGGGAGTGAGAGCTATTGATAGTACGCTCACTTGTGGGATTGGCCAGCGGATAGGTATTTTTGCTGCGGCAGGTGGGGGTAAAAGTACATTGCTTGGCATGATTGCTTCTAACTGCGATGCCGAAGTGATTGTTTTAGCATTGGTTGGGGAACGGGGACGTGAGGTACGTGAGTTTATGGAGTATAACCTCACTGAAAAAGCTCGATCACGAACAGTGATGGTTGTGTCTACATCCGACAGACCACCGCTTGAGCGAATGAAAGCCACGATGACAGCCACCACTGTTGCAGAGTATTTCCGAGACCAAGGTAAAAATGTGCTTCTGATGGTGGATTCGCTGACTCGTTTTGCACGTGCAGCCAGAGAAATTGGTCTAGCCGCAGGCGAGCCTGCTGTTTCAAATGGATTTCCTCCAAGTGTGTTTGTAAAGCTGTCTTCTTTAGTCGAGCGTGCAGGACCTGCAAAAGTCGGAAGTATCACGGCTATTTATACGGTATTGGTGGAAGGTGATGATATGAATGAGCCAATTGCTGATGAAGTTCGTTCATTACTAGACGGTCATATTGTGTTGTCGAGAAAACTTGCTGGTGCAGGGCATTATCCTGCCATTGATATTAATGCCAGTGTCAGCCGAGTCATGGACATTATTGTGACAGCAGAACAACGTAAAGCGGCATCCAAGTTACGTAAAATGCTTGCGAAATACGAAGAAGTGCAATTACTTATCCGTGTTGGTGAGTACGAATCAGGTCAGGATGCAGAGACCGATGAGGCCATACAACTTCATCAAGCAATACTTGAGTTTTTACAACAAGGCACTGATGAGTTTACGCCCTACGATGAAGCGCTGGGTTTGATGAGTCAAGCTGTAGCCTATAATGGTTATTAGGGGCTGTAATGGCGAGCTCTGATATTGATGACAATGATAAAGAGACATTAAGGCGAATATTGGATATTCGTTCTCGCAAAGAAGATAAGCTGAGAAAGCGTTTGAGCGATACCAAAAAGCAGGCTCAGCAAATGGTCGCAAACAGAAGGCAAAAGGTGATTAAAAGACATCAGTTAATTGATGCGATTCGACACTTAACCCTGCCAGATAAATCATTGGATTTCAGTGGCATGAATGAGTTTAAGGTCGACTTAGCCAAACGTTATCAAAATGAACGTGAATTAGCAGAAGAGATCGTCAGAGCTCAAGAGCAAATAGAAGCGATTGGGCAAACGATTAAGCAAATTAACAAAGAAATTTTTCAATTGGTGAAAGATCAAGAAAAGTTACAGGCGGTGTTTGATGAGTAGTTCAATTAAATCAACCGAAACACAACATACGAAACCTGTTGAACATGATCATAAGAAAAAAGAAGTTGAACCTCAGTCTCAACACAAAGAGCTCTTTGCCAATCTGCTTAATGGTCGAAAATCTGAAGAACCTAAAGATGATAATTCAACAAAGAAAGTTTCTAAAGCAACAAAGCGTGTGTTGGCTAAAGACGGCGGTACTTGCAAAATGGGAAGTGCAGAAATATCACGCCAGAAAGATATGCTCTGCTATCGACTTGTTAATGGACCAATGGCAGGGCTGATTATTCAAGCAAATTACGATAAAAAGGGGTTGAGAATTCGACTCTTTCCTCACAATAGTAAGCAAGAACACGCAATTAAAAATGTCATGGGACCACTAGAAGACAAATTACAGGGGCGTGCATATCCAATAAGACTGGAGTGTGTCCCTCCCAAGAACACTCATAAGTCCAACACTCAAATTTTTATGGGGTAGTTTATGCAAAGCAGCTTATTAATTAAAATAAGCCAAGTGATTGGCAAAGGCTTGGAAGCGCAGAACTGTCGGTTAGAATTAAAGCCCATTTCAGGTGATGGGATGTTTTGGAAACACCAAGACTATCCTGATGGGGTGGGAGTGTGGATCCCGTTATCAGACTGGAAAAAAGCCGTTTTAGAGCAAACAGGGGTGTCGGTTTTAGAAAAAATGCCTGATGATTTTGCACCTTGTATCAGTGCGGCGATATTTGAGGTTGTCGGCAGTTGGATTGTAGAAGCGGTAGCTGAAAAACCAGAAACATTTACGCTGGAAGAAGCGATTGCCCCGGTGTTAACTCTTGGCGGTGTACGCTGTGTGTTGGTGAATTGGCCGACGCAAATTTGGCAACCAATGGTGTCACATTGGGCTCCGTTTGTTGGAGAGTCTCCGACAATCAATTTAAGCCTAGTTGCTGGGTACAGTCCTCAAAAAAGCAATAAACCCAGTATACCTAAGGTAGGCGAAGGTTTTTGGATTGACAATGAGTGTGAGGTTGAAGAAGGGCAAGCCCTATTGTGGTGGCAAGGGCCTGTAGCCAAAATTCGCCTAAGCAGCGAGTCAGCTGGTGGCGTTGGAAGTATGATGGTAGATGACGTCTTGCCTGAAGTTGATTTTCATTACCCTCCGCTGTTGACTGAGTTAGCCAAAGTTGAAATGAATTTAGCGGATATCGGAACCATGATGATAGGGGATGAATTACCGATAAAAGTTTTACAGCAGGGGGAAGCCAGAATTGTAAGACAAATTGATGAGCTTCATAGCCAAACTTTAGCAACAGTATCTTTGCTAAGAAGCCCATCGGGATTAATTGCAAAAGTCGAATCTATTGAACCTGAGGAAGAGTAGTCGCCGCAGCTTCAACCATACTGCGAATTTGATTAACGATGTTCATTTCAGTTTCTCCATCGTGGTTTTTAATTCTTGGAGTATGAATGTGACCATTCGGAATATTCACATTCATTTGATTCATTAAACGAATCGCACGATATGAAATTTCATTCGAAAGATATCCACCACCCGAACCCTGAACTGAAGTTTCTCCATTAAGCTCAGCAAGGGATTGAGCTTCAATGTCACCACGTTTGAGGGTTGTTACTTTAGCATTATCAATGACAGCCCAATCACCTTTAACAGTTTGCATTGCTTCAACAGGTAAAGTGAACTCAACAAACTCATTGCCGTTCAAAATATTGCCTCTTAACATCGGGGCTACTGGGTTATCAGCCTTTGCTCCTGTATAGACATTTAAATTGTCTGGTGCTTTAGCGCTGCGATTACGGCCGGGGAAGCGTTCTAAGTCAAAATCTGTTCGTCCCATGCTGACAGTAAATAACATATCGATGCTATTGTTTCGATATAACGGCGTTAAGATCGATTCAATCATCCCCTTATCAAAGTCAGCAAAGCGAACAGGGATCATTACAGTTTCAATTTGAGCTTGCTTGCCGTTTACTTGAAAACGATAACCATCAAGTGCTAATGCAGTGAGCCCTGAAGGATTAGATTGTCCGATGTCCTTGTCTAAGAAAAAGGGATCGAACCCAGTTAATAAAATTTTGATATCAGCTTTGTCGTCAAATAAAACATCATTTATGCCACGTGAAGATTGCTCTGTCGCTTTCACTAAAATGTTACGCTGCCAATCTGCTAGCTTAAAGCCTGCGGGTTTTGTCTTGAGTGTTTCACGCATTGCAAGGCGTGACCAATAAAGAGGCCTGTCATCATTAGAGCCAGACTGAATGTCTCGCACCGCCTGTTGCCATAAGCGTTGGCCTTGAGCCGCTACCAACTTGGTAAGCTGTTTTTCTTCTTTGCTGGCTTTAACTTTTTGGATGAGTTGATCATTTAACGCATTGTACCTAAGCGCAACAGTCGGTAACTCTTGTAGTGCTGTGGGGATGCGTTGTTCCTCAACATCGAGCGGCACAGCAACTACTGTGGCACTGGTAAGAACAGAAAGCGCTAAAAGTTGTTTAATCATGTTTTTATTATGCAGTACTTAGGTGAAATCTTAGGGCTAAAGATGACACGATAGTGACATAAAAGTAAACACAGTTAATAAAAAGGAAGTCACCGAGACTTCCTTTTTTTAAGTTTGTTTTTATCTTTTGGCCAGATAGCTCAGTGCAGTGCCTAATATCAATATCCACACTGAAATCCAGCATAGCCAAATAACATAAGTCACACCCACATTAGATTGCTGAATTAGGAGGGGCTGTGATGCAAATAATAAAGCGAGACCTGACCACTTAAACATCGAGGCTTGTTTGTCTGATAAGCGTTTATGAAACACAGTCTTAAAGTGTTTAGTTTGGCTAAGTGCAAAACACAGTATTGCAACGAAAGAAAGCAAGTTAATCATTAACATGAAGATGTTCCTTTTATTTCAACAGGACTGGCATCTTTGCTGGTGGCTCTATTTCTTTTCTGCAAATATGAGGCTAACCAAGCAGATAGCGCAGCAGAAGCAATAAATGCACATTCAATGGCGAGAAAAGTAACGTTTGTGGCTTCAATTGCTTGAAGTAAATAGTGTGGTGGGGCAATCAAATCGTAAATAGGCAATGCAACACAAGTTAAAGCAAACAGTTTGAGCACAAATTGCCAGTACTTTTCTCTAGCTGTGAACATAGCAATCAAACCACAAACTCCCCAACCTGATAGGAAAGCCATCAGTTCATAGTCATAGCGGTCTACAAGAGAGATCGGTAATAAACGGTTGGCAATGAATAACGTCATGATGCCTAGCGGCAAGCCACCAAACATGGCTTTATTGCTCCAAGTAGTCAAGCGAGTGCCTAAATGAGATACATTTTTTTCTATACGATTATTGAGCCATAAAATTGAGCCAGTTGCGATTAAGGCACAGCTCAACGCACCTAATATGAACAAAATAAAACGTAGGCTGTTATCAGCAAATTTAGCTTCATGGAGTCCTAAGAACACATAACTGATGAGCTTGGGTATTCTTGGCTGCTCCACTCTATACAGTAACTTACCAGAAGCTGCATCAAACGTTAACGTCTCACTCTGGCGAGATAAGTCACTTTTATTGCGATAAAACATCAGGTAGCCATTTTTATCGAATGGATGATAGTAGCTAACCCAGCTTACGGCATTTTTTTCAGGCCATTCATGCTTCACTTGTTGCAAAATAGGCTGTATATCCGTAATTGGTTTAGCTGCTTGGCCGGAGGCATCACGGTTAAAACCTTTAGGGCTGACTTGTGAAGATAGCTGACGGTAACCTTTGTCATAGTGATAAGTGGCTGAAGCAGGCACATACATGGATAAATAAAACAGTAAGGCGCTAAAGCAAATTACAAAACAAAATGGAATAGTGATAATACCAATGATGGCATGAACATCGGTCAACGCACGCTTTAAGTTTTGCCAGCGTAATACAAAGAAGTCTTTGAAGAATCTTCGATGAGTGAAAATGCCGCTGAAAACACCAATAAGCATGACAAATGCGGCGATACCGGTGAGATAGCGCCCACCATAATCCCGAAGCTCAAGCGAATAATGGAAGTGGACAAAAAAACTACCACCTAATGTATTTCTTGGCTCCTCTGCGGATGCAGTGATGGCTTCTTTATGCCCGTCTCTACGGCCTTGCCCTGGATATTGCCAACGTATCTCAGCTTTAGGATCACGTTCGCTACCTAAATTGATGTTCCAGCGTGAAGCTCCTTCGGGTTTTGCTTGTAAGGCTGCTAACGCTGCAGGGATTACATCAATTTTGTGCTGCTGTGAAAGTTTTTCTGGTTGCATCCACAAATCAAGCTCATCAGCATAGTAGCTGAGGGTGCCAGTAACAAATACCGCAAACAGTAACCAGCTGAGCAGCAGTCCGCTGTACGTGTGCAGCCAAATCATTGAACGTCTGAAATTACCTTTCATGACAGCACCTCCACAGGAAATAAGTAATAAATAGCCATAAAAGCAATGCCAGCTAAGACAAGATCACGAACAGAATGAATGGCTTTTTTACAGCTGAAACACCAAATGAATGCGATAAAACCAAAAACGTAACTGCACATTAAACCAATAAAAATGGCGTCATGAACGTTATCGGTAAATAACCATAGCGAGACAGGTATCATGCCGAAACTGGCGCTGATGCCAACCGCATAACCTCCAAAAATGGCCATTAACGTTCTAACAAGAACCGGAAAAGAAAATGTCATGTCTAATGCTCTAAAAATTAAGTTACCGCCCAACGGCGTAATAAATTCGAATGGGATTTGGTGATTAAATCAAATTCATCACTTTTTCCATTTTGTTGCATGATGGCTTTTCTTGCAGAATCCAAATCGTGAAGAATTTCTCGTTGACTGGCGTCAGATACCAAGCTTTCAATCCAAGTTAAAGCAACAAGACGTTCTCCAGAGCTTACCGGATTCACTCGATGTAAAGTGGTACTTGGATAGACAATGGCATCACCCGCTTGCAGTTTGTACTCCATTTCTATTCCACCCAAGGTCATGACTAATTCACCACCTTGATAGCTGTCGGGATCAGATAAAAATATGGTGCAAGAAATGTCAGTTCTGACAAGCTCTTCGTTGTGCATAATGGCGTCGTCAATATGATTACCATAGCCACCGTTGTTGGTAGATTTACTGACAATAAATGGCATCATCTTTTTTGGGTAAGTCAGTGATGTGAATTCAGCGTTAGCGGTAAGAATGTGCGCCAATGCTTGATGGAGCTCATGAGTAATATGCTCGTTACCTAACCACTGTAAATTAGTTTTGACGCCTTGTGCATGCCATCCAGCCGTATTTTTTCCGTCTTCAAATTCACCTTGAGCAATCAAGTTACGCAATGCTTGTACTTGCTGAGGTGTAAATAAATTTTTAATTGGTTTGATCATTTTTCACTTACTCCAACAAACAGCAAAAGCCGTCTCAGTGACGGCTTGTGCAAACAAGAATGATAATTGATTAGAAGGTGTATTTCACTTTCATATTCAAAGAACGAGGTGCATTTGGCTGAACTGTGACCCAGTTGGCACCTGCTTCGGCACGATTTTTATCGAGTGCGTTGTTCAAGCTAAGTGATAGGTTCCAGTTATTTACTTTGTAGTAAGCGCCCAAATCCATTTCTACGTAGCTTGGCAAAATAAAGTTACCGTCGAAGCGTTCAGAGTTGTAACGTAAACCTAAACCAAATGATAATTTGTCATTGTAAGTGAAGTTATTCCAAAGCGATGCTGAGTGCTTAGGTGCATTATCAACTTGCTCACCCTTATCATCACCAATGGTGTTATAAGCACGGTTAAAGGCGTAGTTAAAGTTGGTATTGAAATACTCATTGATGTGATAAGCAATTCCAATTTCGACACCTTTGGACTCAAAACTTTTACCTGAAAGTTGTTCAAGCTTCCACTGAGTTCCACCGTCAGCAGTTGGCACTCTAGTAAATTGAGTGCTGTTTTCACGATCTAATTTATAAAGCGTTATGGATGTGGCCAAATCACCTTTTAGCAAATCTGCCTTCATACCTACTTCATAGTTAAAGCCTTCAACAGGAAGGTAATCGGTTTTCCCCAAACCATACTCTGAAATCCAACGCGCATTTACTGGCTCGTATGCGCGGCTGTATGTGGCAAATACATTGATATCATCATTCAGTGCTTGAACAACACCTAAATCCCAAATGGTATCGCTGAACGTTTTAGAATATGAATCATCGCCACGAGTTTCGAATTGCTCTTGCTTCACATAACCAAGACCAGCCACTATCGTTGTAGACTCAGTCACTTTTACTCTGTCTTTAAAATAGATATTGGTGTCTTTTTGATTCTTTGGTGCAAACTTCACTTCGAGTAACGAAGCAGGAATATCACCAACAATTTGATTACTTGGATTTGAAACTGATATCCAGCTTTTTCCTGCTGCTTCACCTGTGTTTTGGAAGTTGCGCTCAAATTTAACGTCTAAATCACGATAGTTGTAGCCTAATAGAATATGGTGCTCCATATCTAAAAGTGTTGCAAAGCCTTGAACATTTAGGTCGAATAATGAGTAGCTATCGTCACCTTTGGTATATACCCACTTACGGTTAACGATGTCCTTGCCAATTTTATTGGCATTCTCGCCATATATGTATTCACCATTTTTATCTTTAGCGCTGAAACTATCAGTAAGGTAAAGATCTAATGCTTCAGACTCAGTAGTGTTATAACGATACTGACCAAATAAGCTCCAGTCAGTATTAAATTCATGATCTACTCTTAAGCTATAGCTTTTAGAAAGGTTAGAACCTTTATCTTTTTCGCTGCCATAGTATTCACCACGATTCATTGGTTCACCGTAGCTTACTTTTTTACCATCACCGGCTTCATCTAACTTACCGTTGAAGAAGTTTTCAGTGAATACACCATCGGCATAGCTACTGCCGCCAGTTAAATCACGGTCAGCGTATTCAATGCGAGGCATGATGCTGGTGTTTTCTGAGACATTCCAAGTAACAGCAAGATCTAACTGTGTTTCGTCGTACTCACGACCTTCTTGGAAGTGGTCGCCTGAAGGCGTGTATTGTGCAAGCAGTCGATATAAGAAATTGCTATCAGAATCAATTGCACCAGTAGTATCAAGATCTAGGCTTAGCTTATTGCGCTTGAAGTTGCCTGTATCGTCAGATACATAGCTACGGTTCTTCAAAGCAACACTGGTTTGAGTGATTTCTTGTGGCTTTTTGGTCACAACATTAATGATTGCACCGCCGATACCTGCGCCATAAAGTAATGCTTCAGGCCCACGTAGAAATACCACTTGTTCAGCATTGAATGTGCTCGGTGATTTAGAACCTGTACCACCTTCGCCGCCTTGCAATGAGCGCATACCGTCAATCATAATCGTATCAATACTGGTTCTGATACCGCGAGCTGTATAAGTACGATCTGCTGGGCCATTACCACTAATACCAGCCACATAACCAAAGGCCTCTTTCACGTCATCAATGGCACGCTTAGAAAGATCATCAGCTTCTAACACAGTGATAGAGCGTCCCACGTCTTTTAAATCAACATTCATTTTAGTTGCTGTGTTGTCTTCTAAATGCAACTTATTCGGACGACGCCCTTGAACTTTGATGCGTTCAATCTTCTCTTGTTTTGCTTTTGCAGAAGAAGGAGCTTCATCGGCAACAGCATGTGGTGCAGCAATAGCAAGTGAAGAAACTAGCGCACTATGAAGTAGTGAAGCTTGAGCAAGTTTTGACTTTTTAAAAGTACTCATTTCTAAGTCCCTGAGAGTGAGAATGATTCGTGTTAACTTGACAGGTTGCGAATGATAGTGATTTTCATTTGCAATGTAAAGAAGTGTAAGTATTAATTTTTATTAATAAAAAAAGTAATTGATTTAGAGGCCGCTCCCAATTAGTTATTTCGATTTGTTACCGCCTAGAGTTGGCAAAATCGAGGCACGAAAAATGAAGTTTAGTGAGCTAAATAAATGATGAGTAACAAAGAGTTTGCCAACTCTAGGCGTAACCCGAAGGGCTGTGTCTATTTTTTGTTTTTTCTGTGTTGTCGAATGCTTATGTAGAATGGCACCTCACATTCGCCGCCTTGAATAAACTAAAAATCTACAACAGCAAATCAAAATAGTTAATCGGGAGCGGCCTCAAGTGTGATTTTTACTTGATGTGAGCTTGGTCGCAGTCAAAATGACAATTTTGATTTGTAAGGGTTATTTATGTTTAAAATGCTGATGTGGCTTCACTGTAGCGTTAAGACATTGAGAGATAGTGCTGATATTAAACAGAAATATCAGCAAACTAATTGGCAGAAAGAGTGGTATTAGTTAGTCGTTGAACTATCGGCATAAGCGACAGCATTGTGAGCATGTAAGCTTTCTTGGTGTTCCACTTTGAGTTGAAAGTCAGATACTGATTCATACTCGTCCAAACATGCTTTTAAGCGTCTTGCTGCATCCTCACAAAACATCAAGTTTTCAGCATTAAGCTGCGCAAATGCTTGTTCATCTTGGCGCTTAACAGCGGTTTGCAATGCGGTCACGAGTGTTGATTCAAGCAGTTGAATTACTGAATCAAAGCTTGGCCAGTTAGGCTTTATTGTTAAAGTTAAATACGCAAATGAGCGTTGGCTATGAGGCGTTGCCACAACACCTTTTGCTGATTGTAACCATTGGAGTAAATCTGCTTTATTAACTTCAGTTCTACTGAATGCATTATTGACTGCGTCAGCCATTGCTTGTCTGGCTAACCCTGTTGAGCATGGGCAAGTACTGGAATGAGGCACATCAATACTCAATTTATGGCAGTAATCATTACCTTTTAGTGCTGAGCAAAGCTCAACCGCGTAAGACTGAAAACCAGATAAATTGCTTTGTAAAGCTGGTTTTTCAAGTACTAAGTCAAATCTAAGCACCAACTTTGCATTCAAACTTAAGCCTTGCTGTGAATTCATCAGCGCATATAAAAGTTGTTCAATGCGTTGCTAAGTAATCACTTGATTAGCCAGAACTTCATTGGCGATCAGATACAAGCGAGACATATGAATACCTTTAGCTTGCTGATTATCCAGACTCACCAAAACATCGAGTTGAGCTGTGACAGGTTGAGTGCTGTCATCGTTGAGTTTCACTTGCAGTGGGATGGCAATATTCTCCATCCCTACCCAGTTTAAGTGTTTTGAAATTGTGCTTTGAGACGTTGAAGTAATATCAGAGAGTGCTTTATCCATACTGCTTTTATAAACTCCTCAATAAGAACCTATGGTCAGGTACTTAATTACTTTGAGCACACCTGTGACGATTCACAGTTACACTTGCGGTAATTAATTAAATGAGAAGTGGCCACGATAATGGCACCAACCAATGTGAAGCCTTTTTCTAATGCTTCACTCAAAAAATCATGACCTGCAAATGCGGTAGCTAATAAAACGATAACGCCAAATAGGCCAACCAGCAGAATTCGCTTGTCATGATGGCTTTTATAGCCTCGATATAGAGCAAGTAAGCTGACGGGAACAACAGCAACCAACATCCATAAATGGAAAGCTTCATCACCCATAGGTAGTGCTACCAATGTAGGGTAGAGTATTAAAAAGAAAGGCAGAAAGAGGCAGTGGCAAGCGCACAGTAAAGATAAGGAGATAGAAGCCTTATCTAAAATTGATTGTAAACGATTCATAGTGATACCTTTTGGGAACTATTCAAGGGGTAGGAAAATACTTACTAATTAGTAACAATCTATGAAATATCGCTAATGAAGCGGTTTACATTCATCGCACAAACAACAGACCTCTAGCTGCGGGCTTAACATGCTAAAACCTACACTTTCGACATTGGTGTTGAGTTCATCAATGATGTTTTTACCGATATGAATCTCTTTAACTTTTTGGCACTGATTACAAATCAAGAACTGAGGCACTAAATGCTCATGATCACAAGCGATGTGTGAACAAGCCACATACTTATTGCTGGTTTGTAATTTATGAACGAACGACTCACCTTCAAGAAAACCCAAAATGCGATAAATCGTCATGATTGGAAATTTTTCATCGAAGTTCTGGTTGCAAAAATCGGCGAGTTCATAAGCCGAAATCGCTTTTTCAGAACTTAAAATACCCGTAAGTACTTGTTTGCGCTTAGCGGTAAGCCTTGCATCATTGTTCTTACACTTTTGCTGAGCACGTTGGATGATGTGGTTAATGTCAGCCATGATTTTTCATATCCAAAACTTGTAATGTTATGTTGTAACATTATTTTGGTTTTGTTTAAAGTGTTACTTTGTAACATTGATTAAATTTCTTTGCTGGAGATATGCAAGTGCAACTTCTACGAAGTTTTAAAGTCGTGGTGTTGCACACCATATCGCCTAAAGAGGAATACATCAGCGAACCTCTTTTTGCTAGGGTTTGAATTGAATGCCCAAAGTAATAGAAAAGGTGGTTTATCAAAAATTTGAAAAACTATTAAAAATTCAACTAGTTGAACCATGATTCCATAATGTTGCTGAATAAGGTTTATGTCTGTTGTGTTGATGAGTGAATCATCTACACAAGAATTTGATATAAGTGGCTGAAAAACTTAGGGTCAATTACTGTAAGAAAAGGCGTTTTGCTCCCCCCAAGGCTGACAATGTTTAGAGTCACATTTGAGTCCAAGGTGATTTTTAATAAAACCGTTATAAATAATACGATTTTTATCGATATTTTTTACAATAGCCCAACCATCGGAAAAGACTTTATGATCGTTCATGTCAAAAATTGCTTCACCGACCTGATTTTTCTCAATTCTAGAGAAAGCGTCTGATTCTCCGGTATCGTCTATCTCTGGATTAACATAAAAATCAACTGTCAGTTCATCATTACCAGTGTTTATAGCGACATAACAATTGTCATAATGTTTTATAGGCTTGTAGGATCTAATAGCATGCTTTTGGCAGAAGCTGGTGCCACTAGGCTCTATGGTATTTACAGAAGCGCTTGATGATAAGGGGGATGATAGGCTAGAGAAGCTGGTTAAACCAAATATCATGACTGTTACAACACGAACTAGTTTCTGTTTCATATTATTCGAACCTAATCATTAATCGAGATTTTCTAGATTGAGTGCTCTGATTTTATAATGGCTCGAGTGTCGGTTTGATTAATTATAGTTAATCAAAGCTCGAGGATATTTTACGTCACTCTGAAGAGGAGTTCTTCAGTGCCTGTGATTTATTTAGATTGTTTCCGGTGATAGATGTTTAAACTTCTACGAAGTTTTTAAAGTCGTGGTGTTGCACACCACACCGCCCAAAGGAGAGTTCTCCAGCAAGCTCCCTTTTGGAAACCCCAATGCTGTTGGTTTATTTAGATTGTATCTAGTGATTGATAATTAAACTTCTGCGAAGTTTATAAAGTCGTGGTGTTGCACACCACACCGCCCAAAGAGGAGTTCTCCAGCAAACTCCCCTTTGGAAACCCCAATGCCGCCCCAACGAAGCTGAAAACTCCTCATTCCTTATGGATAAATGCCTAACGCTTTCGATGCTACATCCTGTAGCCCGAAAGCTGGCGCAACGTCCATGTTGCGCCTACAGCATTTATTCCAACGTCATTCGGCAGCTTCAAAGGGGATGATCAGCCCTTAAACGATAATTGAATGTTTCTATGCCGTCACACCTGCGAAGGCAGGTGTCTAGTGTCTTTAAGTTTTTGCTTTACCCGAAGAAAGGCGCTGGATGCTCGACTAAAGCGTTCGAGCATGACGTTAACGCTCTATTCAGAAACAACCGAAAACCTATCAGGCTACAACAGTTCCCCATGACAAAGTTGTTATGAGTCGTCAGTGAAAATATCGTAAGCGCAGCAGGGAAGCTGCGCTAGTTTCCGAGGTACATGGATGTACCATCGGGAACGTTAGAATATTTTTATTGTAAGACGAATAACGTTTAACTTTGTGGGGCGGCACGGGGTGATGCAAGAGGGGACTTGCTGAAGAGCCCCTTCTTGCTCGGGTTTGGGCTGAAAGCCCAAGGTTTTAAAAACTTGGAACAAGTTTAAAGCTTTATATATGAATAATTAGTATGATAAAAGCATTAGATGCCAATAGGTTATGGAGTAATGAATGGCACTTTCAGGTTTTGCTTTTTCTGGGTATAGAAGCTTTGGTGGTGAACAAGCAGTAATAGCACCTCTTAAAAAGATTAACTATTTGATTGGTGCAAATAATTCGGGGAAATCAAATGTAATGAGGCTGGTTTATGAGCACTCTACGATTTTTTCGAAACATAAAGTTAATCTAAACGATTTAGATATTCCACAGCTTGGAAACTCCAAATTCAAACTTGCATTTGGTTTGAGAAAAGAAGAACTGGATCTTTTTAGTAAGCAAATAGGGAGAAATGAGGAAAACCATAGTATTGCTTATGAATTAATGAATAAAGGAGTTTTTAATCAAGAAAGAGAATTAACATGGTTTAGTTTAGATGGTGTTCACCGATTACCGATTGCTAAAACTATTGATTCTAATTCGGCTCAGAAGCTTGGAATTGATTGGAAATATTGTAATTCAAAGTTGACCGGCTCTTATTATGATAATCAGATGTCGAATTTTGAGCCTGTTTTTAATTCTGTTAAGAGCTGGGCTCCGAAAATAGAGTATCGAGCAGAGTATATACCAGCAATAAGAAAAATTGGCGACGCTAACCCTCAAGTTAATGGCTTTGGTGGTGAAGGAATCATTGAGCGTTTGTCAAAATTAGAAAGACCAACGTTGACAGAGCAAAAAGATAAGCAAAAGTTTCAACAAATTAATACTTTTATACAAAGTGTATTGGAAAATCCAACTGCGAAAATTGAAATTCCTCATGACTTTTCAATGATTATTGTCCACATGGATGGTAAATCTTTGCCTTTGGAAAGCCTTGGAACAGGTGTTCACGAAGTCGTTATTTTAGCCGCAGCAGCTACATTACTTGAAGATACAATTGTTTGTATCGAAGAACCTGAATTACATCTTCATCCAATTCTACAACGAAAGCTAATTTCATATCTTGCGGACAATACGAATAATCAATACTTCATAACTACACATTCTGCTCACTTATTAGATGCGACAGAAGCGCAAATTTTTCATGTCACTATGGAAAATGGAATTTCAAATGTTTATTCAGTTTCAAATACAAGAGAAAGATCTAAGCTTTGTGCTGAATTAGGCTATAAAGCATCTGATATTTTACAGGCTAATTGTGTTATTTGGGTTGAGGGACCTTCAGATCGCATCTATTTAAATTATTGGATTAATGCAAAGGACGATTCTCTCAAGGAAGGAATTCATTATTCAATCATGTTTTATGGTGGACGATTATCTAGTCATATTACGGGAGCTGATGTTGATGAACTGGAAGAACATGAAGAAGAGTTGATATCACTAAGACAATTAAATCGTAATAGTGTGATTATGATTGATAGCGATAAATCTGCTCCTAAAAAGCGCCTAAATGAAACAAAAAAGCGATTGGTGAAAGAGTTTAATAACGGTCAAGGTTTTGCTTGGATAACGGAAGGCCGAGAAGTTGAGAATTACTTAAATGAAGATAAAGTCGAGGAATCAGTATTACAAGTACATTCAAAGTCTGCGAAAAGGTTATTAGCTAAAGGAAAATGGGAAAACCTTTTGGAATTTGAACACAATACAAAGTCTAAAAATCAAGTTCCTCAGAAGCCTACTGCGAGTAAGGTGAAAGTCGCTGAATATTATACAAAAAATCACCCTGCTGATTTGAGTGTTTTTGATTTGAACAGACGTGTTACAGAATTAGTCGATTTCATTAAAGTGTCTAATGGCATTAAATAATCAAAGCTATTGATGGGGTGATACTTCAATCACCCCATCAACGATTGCAATGCCTCTTGACTCGAAAACCTTTTAGCAAAAAAATCCAAAAAAGCACTGATGTTCGTCGCCAGTTGGCGGCGACTGGAATACACGCCGTAAATCTTAAACGGCTCAATGGGCCACTCTTGTAAAATCGGCACTAAAGAACCACTGGCGATTTCAGCTTTGCAATTAGAGTTAGACAACATACCAATACCAAAATCATCCATAACCATTCGTTTCACCATCACTGCACTGTTTGCTCGAACTTTACGATTAAAGTTAACCATGGTTTTACGTGCGCCTTTACCCAAAGGCCAAATAGGGGCTGAACGGGATGTGCCCATTAAAACGCCATCATGATCCATTAGATCTTTTGGGGTCGCAGGTGTACCTTTGGCTTTTAAATAGCCTGGGCTGGCTACTAAAATAGGTTGCCTTTCAAACAGTAAACGTGCCACTAAGTCAGACGATTGCAGCGGCCCGTATTTGATGGCGATATCATAACCTTCTCCGACCAGTCCAACATCAGCGTCGGTAAACTGGATATCTAGGGCGATATTAGGATACAGTCGCATGAATCCGCTTGCCAGATTGGCAATCAGCTCCTGACTGAAGGATACAGGGATAGCGATACGCAATGATCCCGACACATCACTATGAGTATTTTCAATCGTCGCTTTAGCGGCTTCGATTTCATTACCTATGGTGTCGCAGTGTTGATAAAACAATGCGCCGACTTGTGTCAGGCTTAAATTACGAGTATCACGCTGCAGCAGCCTGACACCCAACTGTTCTTCAAGCTGGGCAACTTTTCGGCTAATGGTAGATTTCGGCAGCCCCGTTTCACGGGCGGCTTGTGAGAAACCCTTTGCTCGAACAACGGCTGCAAAGAGCATCATCCCATTCAAATCAGGCATGTTTTTTTCACTGTCTCAAATATGGAACAAAGCGTCTAACCCAGTTTAATGGCAATTTGCGACAGATAAAAGTTATATTTAACCCTTATAAAAATAATTCTATTTCGTTGTTACTAACTTGTTATTGTTAACGGCGAAATATAGAGGCTAGGAGAAGTACCTATTCATCGGTAGGTACTAAAGCAGAGGATCTTTTAGGATGACCAGCAACAATCAGCCCACTGAAACGACTCAAGCGCAAGGCACTGATGTGCTATTTATGAAAGCGGAACATTTAGCGAAAGACTTTTCGTTGTTCCCTAAGCACAGCAAACAAAGCTTGTCGCAGCAAGTGAAAGGATTAATCGACGAGGATACTATCCAAGCTAACTTGAAAAATTTAGCGCAATTGGACGTAGATGGTTACGTAACGAAAGTTATTCAGCCAACTCAAGATAAAAATCGCCCAGGTGCAAAACGCATCATTGCCGACTTAAAAGGCAAAATTGTAACCGATACTCTTATTGGCTCTTTTTATAGTGCTGAAGTTGAGCTTAACTTTGGCGCACGTACTCGCCGTATCGGTTTTATCGCTCAAGAACGTTCAACTTCAAATGGCGCTTGGATGCCTGAGCATCATTTAGCGGCTTGTAAAGCGATTCGTCACTTTGCTGAGTTGTCTATGCCGATTGTGTACTTAATTGACACCCCAGGGGCAGACGCAGGTGAGGTTGCAAATAGCCAAAACCAAGCGCACTCAATTTCTAAAGCGATTGCTGAATCAGCAAACGTTGACGTACCAACTGTCGGTATCGTTATCGGGGCCGGTTATTCAGGTGGTGCGATTCCATTAGCGGCAGCAAACATACTGCTTTCGCTACGTGACGGTATCTTCAATACCATTCAACCACAAGGTCTTCAAAGCATTGCGCGTAAGTACAACCTGTCTTGGCAGGAATGTGCGAAGTCAGTAGGTGTATCACCAGAAGAGTTGTATACCAATGGTTGTATCGACGGTATTGTCGACTTTACACCGTCTGATAAAGACGAGCGTCAACACAATCTTCGTCGTGCCATCATCAGTGGTATTGAAGCGGTAGAGCGTGCAGCTGTTGATTTTGTCCGTGATTCTGCTGATTTACGTGAGCATTACGACCGCAGTTTAAACCGTTTCTTGAATCCTTCTTCTAACCTTGCTTCTCTTGAAAGCAATGCAGAACTTGAAGTAGCAAGTAACCCAACCATGCACCTTAACCTATTTGGTAGTGCATACCGCTACCTACGTTACCTAACGCTTCGCAGCCGAATCCACTCGATTCCGCAAGCAGAGTATGGTCGTCTGTCTGACGTGGGTGTACCACAAGGTGATTTGCTGGCTCGTATTCAACAAGAGCAAGATAAAGTATTCCAAACGTGGTTATCTAGCCCAGATAAATTGGTTTATGACGATGAGTTAAACAAGCTTTGGAGTAACTTTACTGCTAAGCGTGATGACGTGTCGACTGAACGTAACATGCTGACACGTTTCATCTTAGGTGAGCCAAAAGAAAACTACAAAAAAGCCCGTAAGGCATTGTTGTTCAACATCGGTTGGTCGTTATACCACCGTTGGAAGTCGAATGCGGCGAACAACTTTAAAGGCTTGATCCAGCATCTTGAAAACTTACCTGCTGAAGTGACGCAGAAAGATTGGCCTGAGCTGAACCAGCTGACGGTACTTGATGTTGTTGTAAATGACGAGCTACGTGAAGACTTTATCTGGCAATGTCATAACATCCTGATCTTCAACGCACTGTATGACAATGTTGTAGTGAACTTAGCGTCTATCGCAAAAGAAGCGATGATGGCGAAGAGTCTGTCTCGTGCTTCAGTAGATGGCTTGCTGCATACATCTATCGATAAAGCGATTTCGGTACAAGATATTGCTAACGATAAGAATAAATTCTACAAGTGGCTGAAGTACTTTATGGGTCAGTCAAACCGCGCTGAACTTCTGACTCGTGTTGAGTCATGGAAGAGTGTTGGTTTCCCACAGTTAAACGACAGTTTATTCGTAGTACTTACCTACTTCTTTGAGCGTCTACTTCCTGAGTATTTTGACAGTGAAGAAGACACCAGCAAGTACACTGGTGCAATTAACCCTGTGCGTATCGGTCGTCGTAAAGACTTCTGGAACCGCCTCACTATGGGTTACCAAGATCTACTCATCCAGAAAGTACTGCGCGACGAGAAACGCTCAGGCAAGATGGGTTGGGAAAACATCATCTCGAAATTCTTCACTCAATTTGAAGAAATCGACGGTGATAAAATGTCAGCTAACATGCTGAACTTCCCAGGTTTCCGTCTATCGATTGAAGATGCACTGGATAAAGGCATTCGTCCTTGTGGTTTAATCACAGGTCTTGGTGAATTTGAGCACGAAGGTCAGAAGATCCGTGCCGGTGTTGCAGTATCGAATACCGCATTCCAAGCGGGTGCATTTGATATGGCCAGTGCTGAGAAATTCAGCTCACTATTGATTGAATGTGCTAAGCGTAAACTTCCAGTTATCTGTTTCATCAGCTCTGGTGGTATGCAGACTAAAGAAGGTGCATCTGCACTGTTCTCTATGGCAGTTGTGAACGACCGTATTACTCGTTTCATCCGTGATAACGAGCTACCAGTATTAATGTTCGGTTATGGTGACTGTACAGGTGGTGCACAAGCGAGTTTCGTGACTCACCCATTAGTGCAAACTTACTACCTATCAGGTACTAACATGCCATTCGCTGGTCAAATGGTGGTTCCGGCTTACCTACCATCAACGTCGACGCTTTCGAACTACTTATCGAAAACACCGGGTGCGATGAACGGTCTTGTGGCGAACCCATTCAGCGATACGTTAGAAGCACAGCTTTCAAGCATTGACCCATTAATGCCGCAAGCATCGCTGCAAATTAACGATGTGATTGCTAATGCGCTTTCTACGCTGGTTCCTGAAGTGGAAGCTGAAGAGCAAGAGATTGTACAAGACGATCCACGTGAGCTTATGAAGCCAATCGACAAAGTATTGGTTCACGCTCGTGGTTGTACTGCGGTTAAACTTATTCGTAAGGCACACGACAACAACATCAATGTGGTATTGGTGGCGTCTGATCCTGATATGACGTCTGTTCCAGCAGATATGCTGAAAGAGAACGACAAGCTGGTTTGTATCGGTGGTAACACGTCAGATGAAAGTTATCTAAATGCTTACTCAGTGCTTAAAGTTGCTGAGTATGAGAAGGTTGATGCACTTCACCCTGGTATTGGTTTCTTATCTGAAAGCCCACAGTTTGCGGCACTTTGTGTAAACAATGGCGTTAACTTTGTTGGTCCTTCGGTTTACTCAATGACCACTATGGGTAACAAGTCGAATGCGATTAAGACTTCGCAAGCGCAAAATGTACCTGTAGTACCGGGTTCTCACGGTATTCTGAATAACGCTGAGCAAGCAGTGAACGTTGCAAGCGAAATTGGCTACCCAGTATTGCTTAAAGCGGTACAAGGTGGTGGCGGTAAAGGTATTCAAGTTGTTGAACGTCCAGACGATATGATCAGCTTGTTCCAACAAACGGCAACTGAAGCGGCGGCAGCGTTTGGTAATGGCGACCTTTACTTAGAGAAGTACGTTACTTCACTACGTCACATCGAAGTTCAGCTTCTTCGTGATAAATTTGGTAATACTAAAGTATTGGGTTTGCGTGACTGTTCAGTACAACGTAATAACCAAAAAGTTATCGAAGAATCGATGTCAACCATGTTGCCAGAAGAGCTGAAGCAACAAGTGCTTGAGTACACTCGTTCACTGGGTATTGCTACAGATTACATGGGTGCAGGTACGGTTGAGTTTATCTATAACTTAGATGCCAACGAAGTGTACTTCATGGAAATGAACACACGTCTGCAGGTAGAGCATCCTGTGACTGAAGCGACATCTTGCATTGATATCGTAAGCGCACAGTTTGACATTGCAGCAGGTCGTTCAATTGAAGATCTAGAGCCAAAAGATGTCGGCTATGCGATGGAACTTCGTATCACAGCTGAGAAAGCGGCACTGGACAGCAACGGCATATTACAGTTGATGCCAAATCCTGGCCATATTACTGACTGTAATTTCCCTGAACGTGACGATGTAGAGATCATCTCTATCGCTGCGACAGACAAAGAAGTGTCACCATACTATGACAGCTTGATTGCTCAAGTGATTATGCGTGGTGAAAACCGTCAACAAGTGATTGATCAGTTCATCGAGTACCTAGATCAAGTTTCTATCAAAGGTATTGCGACTAACATTCCACTGTTGAAGTTGATTCTGAAAGACAAGACCTTCCAAGAGGGTGTTTACGATACCAATTACTTGCCACGTTTAATGGCAGAAATTGATATCCCAGCACTGATTGAAGAGATGGAAGCAGCGGCTGAAACTCAAGGTGTTGATACTGAATCATTGCGCGTTGGTGAGTCAAACGAGCTGAAAGTTCTAGCACAAGGTGCAGGTATCTTCTATAGCTCTCCAGCGCCGGGTGAGCCTGACTTTGTTGCCGAAGGTGACATTGTTACCACTGACCAAACTCTTGCGCTGACAGAAGCAATGAAGATGTTCTCGCAAGTGACACTGGCGAGCTTCAACCGTAAAGGTGCAGAACTGTACCCAGAAGATAAGAAATACCGAATCGAGCGTATTTTGAACTCGAACGGTCAGCAAGTATCTCAAGGTGATCTACTGTTTGTAGTTTCTCCAGTTGAAGCGTAAGATTTTTTATCTTTCAATCAAAAAGCTCTCTTAATTTAAGAGAGCTTTTTTGTATCTAAATTTAATTAAAGTTATTCGTGTGATGCTTATTTTTCTCACCTAGTAGAAACTTTCCTTCAAAGTTGGTAGAAAGATCGTCCCAAATGTATTGATCTTTATTGATGATATGTACAGAAATATCATCGTTATACTCTGCGCCGTAGCAGTCGTTAATTGAATTACACTGCAGTTCCGTGTGAGATAAAGAACACGGCTGTTGATAATCGATAACCAATATATCTTTTTTGTAGGAAATGGTTTGCTTGCAGAGCACTGGAGAGTAACTGATTACATCGTGATAAGTTCCGGGTGATAATTTAGTGGTTACAGGTTGCGCTGTTGCTTGAAATGCCGATAGTGAGCAAAGTATTATCGATGGAAAAAGAAAGTACTTGTTGAAATGAATGTTCATATTGTCTCCTAAATAAAAGTTGACGTTCCTTGTATCCAGGCTCCATATGACTAGCCACAAGTACACTAGGCTTTTGTTCATAGAATGTCTAGTGCTTCACGAGATCCATTCATTTATAAAAAGAATTAAGGAAGTAGTCATTGTCGCAGCAGCATTTTATCGGCAAGTATGAAGTCGAATTCAAATATCGCATCAGTTCTAAATTTAAGTTTCTTAAAACTTTAAGTGCCATGCCACACGAAGTGATGCTGGTTGATAACCTTGAGCAAGATTGGTATTTCGATACGCCAGACAGGCTGTTAGAAAAGCAAAATAAAAGTGTGTCGATTAGAGAGATGCAACCTTCGGGCATTAAGCTTTGGATTGTCAAAGGCCCTGAAGCTGACCGCTGTGAAGCCACCGATATCACTAAGTCAGATAACGCTAAAAGCATGCTACAAACCATGGGTTATGAAGTGTGCTTAACCATGAATAAAACTCGCAGTGTGTATTTTGTAGGTGAGTTTCATATCACGGTTGATCACCTGAAAAACATCGGTGATTTCGCTGAGTTTGCGATTATGACCGATGATGAAGATAAGCTTGAAGATTACCGTGTGGCGTTAAAAGCATTAGCCAGTGAGTTTGGATTAATGGATGAGGATTTAGAACATCGCTCGTATCGAAGCCTTGTTACAAATACTTAGTTGCCCCTAGTAGTATTTGAGCGTAGTTTAAAAAATTATTTTCGTTAAGGTAGCTGTGATGGAACACAATAAACCGTTATTGATTGCTGCGTTATTGAGTATTATTGCTGCATTAGCACATATTGCCTGTATTGCGATTGGCGGTGATGCTTATCGTTTTCTGGGAGCTGGAGAGCAATTAGCGCAAATGGCAGAGCTAGGTCATTGGTATCCAACCTTTATTACTTTGATGATCAGTATCGTGCTGTTTGTATTTGCGGCTTATGCTGCTTCTGGCGCCAAATTGTTACCTAAATTGCCATTGTTGAAGTTTGGTTTATTGGCGATCAGCGCTGTATTTTTGTTTCGAGCATTAGGCTTTGTATTTATCATGCCAATGTTTCCTGAAAATAGTATTGTTTTCTGGCTAGTCAGTTCTTCAGTTTGTTTGTTGATTGGCTTAATGTATGCTGCAGGCACTTATAAACTTATCCGCACTTCATAATTAATTATGGCTGTAACTGCATACTTTCGCTTTTTAACGCTTAACCGACTACAAATGCTGACCCTAGAGAGTGAGGTTAGCAATGTTTTCAGAAAACAAACTCAAGACAATCAGTATGTAGCTTACGTATTGTTAGATGATGTTTGGCTTATTGATGACATTTCTACTTTCGCTGTACAGCAGCAAATTTCTGACGACGATTGCGATATATTGCTTACACCTAAAAATGATCAAAGTTTTGAAGTGAATACGGCAGATAAAGTCGTTAATCAAATGCTTAAACATATTGATTGCTCCATCTCTATTTCTGCAAAACTTATTAACTTTGAGGATTAAATGGATTTAAATTTTAGACAAGCGCAACCCAAGGATATTGAATCATTGATCTCTATGCTGGCTGACGATGAACTGGGTAGACAAAGGGAAGATTTGAGTACACCACTCAATCAAAAATATCTCGATGCGTTTTCAGCTATTAATGTTGACCCAAATAATGAGTTATTGGTTGTTGAAAAAGGTGACCAAATTATTGGTATGCTACAGCTCACTTTTATTCCTTATCTTACTCATATTGGGACATGGCGCTGTTTAATCGAAGGCGTTCGCATTCATGCTGACTTTCGAGGGCAGGGAATGGGCGAGAAAATGTTTGAGTTTGCCATTAAACGAGCTCGGCAAAGAGATTGCCGTTTAGTCCAGTTGACCAGTGATAAACAGCGACCTGACGCCATTCGATTTTATGAAAAACTGGGTTTTAAAGCTACTCACGAAGGGTTTAAATTAACGCTCTAATCGAGCTTTAATAACAGAAAGTCTGCTAAGAATTCTCGTCTGATAGTGGTGATATTGTTCTTTTAGAAAATCATCAAATGCGCCTTGCGTTGCCTCGAGCCGTTCAGGTGATTTTTTCCACTTAAGTATCGCTTTTATCAGGTTTCGCTTGCTTGATTGATCTTCAAAATTGCGTGTTATTGCTTCCACTTGGTTGGCAACATGACTATTAGGTATAATAATTTGATCAAACAAGTGCTGCAAAGCCTTGTGATTGTTACTCTTAAATTTTTGCCAAACTTCAGGCTCGTGACCTTTCGATCTTCCGTTATATTGCTTCAACCAAAACTCGATAGAAGTGCCTGTGGCATAAACATGTTTATGATGTTCAAAGGTATTCGAGTCAGTGAGTTTTATAAACTGTATATCATAAAATTGATCTCTTCCTTTTTTGAATTGCAATATTACGTGCGTATTTGAAGTGATTTGGGTTTCATCAATCTCGGGCAGATCGATTAAGTTGATGGATAACGATGACAGCTCCGGTTGTGAAAAAATCTGCTGCAAAGCCATTTTAAGCCAATCTGGACTTTGTGTTGATGGTTGATGTGTTATGTCACCTGTCAGCAATATATCAATATAGTCACCGTCCATGTATGGGTCGATATCATCACAAATCGCTCGTGCAACAACACTACCTTTGGTAAGTGCTAATCTGTTTACGGTTGCATCGAGATCAATCTGTTTCCAAATTTCGATTTGCGTATCTTTAAGTACTGATGTCATGGTCAAATAGCAATCGGCTTCTTCTTTCACGACGTAGCAATCAGGATGCTCATAATCTTGTGTTAGCTTTGACAGATATCGGCAAAAATTGATCTCGGGTTCGTTCAGTGATTCATGCTGAGCACTTAGACTTTGGTGATAGGCCAATACCAATAAGGCGTGAGTACAGATTACCGCTCGTAAATATTCGGCACGACACTTTGAGTCACGATTATCTTCAAATTGTTGCTTTAATTCTCGATATTTAGGGTAATTTGACGCTGATGCAGCTTCGTATTTTCGTAGCACACTTAAATACGCATGATACTCAGCGTTGAGCGCAGTAATGGTTTGTTTAAGTTTCAGCCTCTCAGACAGTAGTGATTGTAATTCCTGTTTAGATACCGTGGTTTGTTTTTCCAGAGTATCAATGATACCCCCGATTTTATTTGTAATGTTCTTAACCCATTGAAAGCCAAGATCTCCCTTGCGTTGCATCATTCCGAATCTTTTATGAGGAATTTTTAGAGTAAAGTATTGAGGATTACGACACGTTAACCTGAAGGGCTCTTGTAATAACTGGTTCAGCAGTGGCACTTTAGTGCGCTGTGCATCAAGGTATCTTGAAAATCCATAATGGAAACCTTGGCTTATCGTAGAAGTAAAAGGCACTTGTTGTTGAGAAATACTCTTCAATGGCACTTCATTTAACGATTCAGCGTAGCGAGTAGAGGCTTTGTGGGTGATGTGTTGTTGTAGCGCCATATTACGGAGTAGTTCAGTGCGTTTTAGTTGAAGAGTAGAACTATTAATGGTTTTGAATTGGTGAAGAGTTCTTGAACATGGGTGACATAGATTCAATAAAAAACCTGTAGAAAGATAATCTACTGCATCTTCGTAAGGGCTAAAGAACTTTAAATGTCGGCCTGAGAGTAGCCTTTGACCATGAGTTTGTATTGGGGCCAAATCCTGAGGAGAAGGACCCGCAGAAAAGCGGAATAATACTTTTAAATTTTCCTTTGAGTAAAAAGAAACAATGGCTTCAAATTTTACATACCAAGTTGAGGTTAGACTTTGATGATTGAATAGTGGTAACGCTTGGCTGACCTCAAGAGTAAAAGTGATCGCTTGGCGTGATTTCGATTTATCGAAGTACTTATGCCATTGGTTATTAAACTGTTGCTTGAGACTCTTCATGCCGAGAACCTGAACATCTAAGGCGCATCGGTAGCATTCATCTTGTTTATTTTCTGTGGATGAGCAGAGTTGAATCAGTGATTCATAACATCGGCTTAAGTTTGAAATATCGTTTTTAGGGGTATAAATGCTTAACCACTTTATGAGGTTCGTGACTGAATTTGTGTCGTTGATTCTTAAGCTGTTAAGTTGATTGATGATGCTGTCGGCTGAAACGGCAGATGACAATTTCAAGTTGGAAAATGGTTCAAGCATTGTGATCTGCTGCAGCGGAATTGACTGATTCAAAATGGCTCCGAGCAAACGTTCTAAATGTGCAGCGGTTTTCAATAAACGTTTTGAATCTATGAGACTGAGAGTACCTTCATGTTCTCTAATAAACGTTGTTTTGAGAATAATGTAACGAATTAATGTTGGGATCTTTCCCCAAAATGAAAAGTCTTCATCAAATAATTTGGCTTCAATGTGGTACTCAGGAATTAACTCAAGTGGTTCGATAGCGTCAGACAGCACTTGAGGAAGCTGCATACTGATTTTTTTCTTACGTGTGACGCCATTCGCAGGATCTTTTTTATGAATGTTTTTTGGTGAATTGGATTTTGAAGCTTTAGGTGTTTTGGGAAGCTTCGCTTTGGGCTTGAATTTGAACTTTATTTTTGGTGTGGCGCCTAAAAGTTTGACTGAAATAATGCCTGCCATAATCGATATACCTTAGAGTAAATCAATTGAAAGCCAGCGTTTTGACTCTGCTTTAGTGGCTTGAAGTTTTTGCGGCTCGTTTTCTTTTGATGATGAAAGATCACTTAATAAACGTTGAGACCAATAATTTAATGTAACTAAAAAGTCAGTCAGTAATTGATTGAGATTTGCTTTATTTTGAATGCTGCATTGAAGTGCTAAGACGATAGTTCCATCATCCATGGTTGAAAAGGTTGCCCCTTTTGTACCTTGCCAAAAACAGTTCGCTCGGAGCAGAGCGGTTGCTTGCTGCTGATTTTCGAGTTGGCCTGCACAAGCGAAGATAATGAGTACAGCATCTTGGTAATGAAAGTTAATCAACTGCTGCTCAATCTCTGCGAGAAACACATCGCTTTCGTCAAACTTTACGATTTGATTTAAGACATCTGATAATGCCTTTTCCCACAGAGTTAAGTTTTGTCTCATAAGTACCTGAATAAGTTGCTTAAGGTTTTCTTGCGTCTAACTTCAACACTCTGAAGTGTTGTAATTGCGCCTTGTATAGCACTAGACCCGAACACAAATGTAATAACGACAGTTTTGTATGTCGGTAATAACGTACAAATAACTTATCGACAGATACTTAATGCCATAGAATCACCAACTGATTCATACTAACCATAGTTCAAATTGTTCTAATTATTGATGCGTTATAAACCTTTTGCTGAGGGAAAACCTGTTTCATTAAGTTGTTATCCAGTTTCCAATGTTGGCTCAGTGCTGTCGCCATCCAACTGAAAGTATTGGTTGTTGGCATTAAGTCGCGGTTTTCAAACAGTTGCTCCGGTTTTAGGCCAGGCCATTTACCTTGAATATTTCCACCCTTCACGGCGCCGCCAGCTAAAAACATTACACTTCCAGTTCCATGGTCGGTGCCTCCCGTACCATTTTCTCTCACTGTTCGGCCAAACTCAGTTGCCAGTGCGACTACAGTGTTTTTCCACAGTGGTCCTAATGATGCTTTTAATTCAGCCAAGCCATCATCGAGTTCGGTGAGTTGTTTTTTTAGTCTGGGCTGTTGGGCGTTGTGTGTATCCCAGCCACCTATTTCGAGCATGGCGCAATCCATATCTGGACTTTGACTGAGCAACTTGGCACAACCACGGGTTAAACTTGAAAAGCTCGAACGCCCTTTTTGTTTGTCTAAACCTTGGGTTTTGTTTTTAATCTCAAGCCCATGATTGAGGTTTGCAAGTAATGAGGTGTCATCTTGATATAAAGTTTTCAAGGTTTGATAAATATCGTCATCAGCAGATTTGAGTTTCGCAGGATACCAAGTGTTTACACCTGATGAGCCTCTCAAGCTGACAGGTGTAGAGTAATCAATCGCAATAGCATCGGTTTTTTTCTGATTGAGTGCTCTGGCTAACCATCCCGTTTTGGTATTTTGTGTCCCTGTTCCACTCTCTAAATAATCTTGACCATCAAAGTGAGAGCGACTGGGGTAACCGCTGCCGACCGCAACAATCGGTAACAATTCTTTGTTTTGATACCAGTCATGCAAGTTCTTTAACGCCGGGTTTAAGGTAAACCCTTGAGACAAAGGCAATGTAGGTTGCTGGATTTGCTGAGCAAGGTTGGGGCGAAATGCTTTGTAGTTATCGTCACTTTCAGGAATGACGGTGTGTAATGAGTCAAGAGCACCTCGCATGATCACCCAAATAAATAATGGTCGATTTGGGTTATCTTGATTTTTCGCAAATACAAGTTTTGGGCTTTGAAATAGAACAATGGCACCACCCATTAATTTGATAAAGTTGCGGCGTTTCATAGCTTATCTCCTCAAGAACTCTGGACTCATCAACAATAGCGTAAGTGCATTTTGTCGGCTTTCAGCATGTTGTATTAAGGTTTGAGTGTTATCGGAAAGGGTATCGGCAAATAATCGCTGGCTGAGGACTTTGGGATTTGTTCTCTGCCTACGTTTCACCAATTGAGCTGACCAATCAATACGAGACATTAATGCACTTGGGCCATTCCAATTCGCTTCAATATCTCCGTAACCTTCTGGTGAATTGGCTTTAAATGGGCTTTGTCCAAGCAGATTAAGCGCCCAGATTAATGATTGATGACTTTTAGGCGTAAAGTTAAGCGCTCGATGTGCTGAAATAATGAATTCTCGTGGCGTTTTAAACTTAACGGGTTCTGGTTTCCAAGATTCATCGGCATTAATCATAGTGATCATCACTTGTTTGATGCTGCCATTCGTTTCTTGCCAACGTTTGAACATTTTGTCTTGTAAAGATTGTGGTGGTGTATCACTGATAAAGTGTTTGGCCAGCTTAAAGCACAAGTGTTTGGCAGTGGCAGGGTGTCGAGCAAGGTCGGTAATCATGGCTGTACCTTGCGCTTCTCCTTGCTGAGGATACTTTTTATCAAGTAATGTACGTTCTCCTGGTTCATGGCCACTGTCACGATAATAAAACCCAACGTTGTAGTCCTTTAACGGCAGGGCAACGCTCCAGCCTGTAATACCCTTTGCCAGCTCAATAACATCAGCTTGCGTATAGCCACTATTCACCCCCAGTGTGTGCAGCTCCATCATCTCACGAGCGAGGTTTTCATTTAGTCCTTTTTTACTGCGCTTGCCTATTTTTGAGTTAGGTCCAAAAGATCGGTCATTGTTTAAGTACACCAACATGGTGGGGTGGTGCATGACAGCCAGAACCATGTCTTCAAACTTATCGAGCATATGGGGGGCAATGGCTTCGCGTTCTAATGTTGGCGCTAACGCTACCATTTTTTGACCAAGTGCAGTGACACTGAAGTGATTTGAGAAGAAGTCGAGAAGTCGCCATGACAAGCTATCAGGAGAGCGGATGGCACGAATCAAAGTATCGCAACATAACTGCTGGTAGCTCTTTTGAAAAAAAGGTTTTTGTTTTTTTACTGATTTTTTTTGTTTATTGGGTAATACGCAATCAGCTGAAAAGTTTGAGTAGCGCCGCTGTTGAATAAACTCGGCCATGTGAAGTAAAAGTTGATTTGAGTTGGGCAGTTTCTCGTTGAATGTTGGTGGATTGAGTTGAGTAATGAGGAAAGATTTTGGATCTTTCTCTGCTTCTTTAAGCTCATTTAGGCGTGCACCTAATCCAAAGCGATTAACGGCAATAACAGCTTGAGTAGACATAGCGGCTCCTGACAACGACCAACCGTAACTAAATCGTAAAGAGTGTCATATTCAATATTTTATATCGAGGTGGGTTTGATAGAAGTTTATACAGTGATAAACCTCTTTAAACTTCACCTAATGACCTCATGTAATTCGATTTAGATATATGAACTGGTTTAATAATCATCAACTCAATTTAAGCGCTTTAGATTCAAATACTATTGTTTTTACAGATTTTTACGTTCATTGACAGATAAAATAAGTATTAAAAAATACACAAATTGATTAAGATAACCCCGTTTTGTTCATTTATTATAAGGATATTGATATGAGTGAAGTCGCTGCATCTGATCAAGAGTCGCGTAATTTAGGTATGCTACTTTGGATTGGAACTATTTTCTTTGGATTCATACCTGGTCTTATCTTGTATCTTATTAAGAAAGACGATCAGTATGTTCAAGAGCAATCTAAAGAAGCGTTGAATTGGTCTATCACTTCAATGATTGGTTATGCTATTTCAACAGTATTAGTGTTTATCGTCATCGGCTTTCTGGGTTATATGATATTGGGTATTGCCCATTTAATCTTTTGTATTCTTGGTGCAATTAAAGCCAGTAATGGTGAAGATTATCGAGTGAAGTATACCTTGAGACTATTGAAGTAGATTTCTGAATTTCAAAAAGCCAGCTTTCTTGATTAAAGAGAGCTGGTTTTTTTGTTTATGCTGTATTAATGAAAGAAACCATAACCAACTGAAATACTACGGCTGTAGTGAACAAATCTAGAGCGGCCTACGTAATTGATTTTTTGCAACTTTGAAGATTAAACTCTTGTTTTTTCAGCTTCGACAGGGAAGCGCACTGAGCCAAATTAAGCGATATCTGAAACCCAAATATCTGTGTCAGTCTAAAGTGGTATTGTTGACTCCCAGTTATACAATAAATCACCTGTCTCACGACGAATTTCAATCATTTCAGGTAGTGGTAACTCTTCTTTAGCGCTGAAGACCTTACCGATAAATAATGTTTCAGTATAGAAAACTTCACCTTGCTTGATGTAGTTGATTTCGTATTCAGCGTTATCTTGAATCTTACCATTTACTGGGTAACCATCAATGACCAAGCTGATCTTGAACTGAACTTGCGCCTAAATACAAACTGTTATTTTGCCGTTGTTAACTTGCTTGAAAATCTTATCGATAACAAGTTTACCTTCAATGCCTTCCCCAGTGATCTCTACGCTGTTAAAAGGAATTTATTCATTAGGGTTCAATGTATTGTAATAAAGAAGTTGATGCAGTGTAGCGTTTATAGCTAAGGAGTCTTCCTTATGGTTCGTGATGAGTGAGAAGTGTTCAAATATTTTTTGCTTATATGTTTAACATTTACAGGTAATTTATTTATTTGTTTTTATTGTTGATTTTTTGGTGTTGTTTTTATTTTAAAATGTTTTGTTAGTAAGTTTAACATTAATTAATACACTCTTTTTTGTTAAAAAAATTGAGGTTACTGATTATGAAATACGAAAAAATCACCGATTATCGCTTCATATATCAATCAAATCTAAGGGGATGAAGTCGGCGTTGATATTCTTTGTGAGTTACAAAACAGAGGATCCGAAAATGTCGAATTTCAACACATTACTTCGCGTTTTATGTATTTCGATTATCCCACTTACAGTTGTTTCTCACGCTGAACTTAACAACATCGATAGTGGACAGTCTCAACAGCTAAATAATTATTTACGGATGAGGTTTGATTTATCAGGAGACCCAGTTGTCACTTGGTGGAGTGGAAAAGTATTTGCAAAAACACCGCATCAAAAATTGAAGGCAGTAATGGGTTTTGAAGGATTTAATATTGGTAAGTTAGTTTTTTTAGGCAGTGGGAAATACCAGTGGCAATCTCGTGAGGTGACGTATTATACGGATCTCAATAGTCATAAAATTTTAAATACGTGGCACAACCCATACACAGGAAAAAGTGACTATGTATTGCAGTCTGCAATTGACCCAGACAATACAAAAAACTTTGATTCTGGCGATTTTTACCCAACGAATGATGGCTATTTAAGGCTTAATCAAGAGGTTATTATCGACAAAGTAAACCCATTGCCACCTAAAGAGTTTCCGATGGCTTCAACGGGTAACAGGTATATTGCGTCAGAACATTTTGAATATTTTGTTGCTCAACAAGACATAAATTCAAATGAAACGACGATCCCATACCGGGCAACTTGGGTTAGAACAAGCCCTTGGTTTCCATGGATGAAAATGGGCAAGCGTGAAGGTGGACTTTTATTGATAGGGGACAGTGGTAAACTTAATAGCATCAATGATTTGTCTCAGAATATATTAAATTATACTCAATTAAATTACCCCCAGTTTCTGAATGCGCCAGAAGAGTACAAAACTCCTAATCAAGATAGTTGGACTTACTATCGTGAATGGAAACGTCACCATTCATAGAATTAACTGATATTTGAGTAGGGTTAGTTGTGATGCACCTAACCCTATATCACAAGTTAACATGCGTACTTCGACGAGTGAATTTGATAGTATTCCTCAATTAACTGCTCGTCATATTTAGCTGCTGTTAAATCAATTCTCACACTCATTTGGTTTTGACCGAGCTCATGTAAAAGAGAGAAGTCATATTTATTTTGCTCTTCACGTTGGCTCAAAATTCTAATATTGCTATGAATGGGTAAGTCCTCAAAACAAGGCTCTATACAAATTATTCGTTGATCGGTGACAGTAAATCGAGCATTTTCAGTTTCAGGATATAGTCGGTTCAAAAGTACTTTACTGATTTGTTGACACCAATTTAAGATTAAAGTGTCACTAATAAAAGGACGAGAGTGGTGGTTTCTAAGTTGAGTCTTATATTGTTCTTTTAACCAAAAGTTAACATCAAACTCGTTATTTAACCCGTTTGATTGTAACTCTTCGAATTCGAAATTATAAATATTCTGAATAGAGCTTCTAGCATGAAATTGATTAGCGAGTTTCTTACAAAACTCTGAATAAGTGATCAACATTGTTTCGTATCCTTACTACAACAAAAAATCAGTACAGGGAAATTAAGTCTAGGATATTGAAGTGATTTTTCCATGCTGAAGATACTTTTCGTTACAGTGGTATGTCCTAATGTATTACTTTTTTAATTATTTAAGTGAAAAAAGTATAAATCATTGCCAAAAGTTTATGGCGCTATCGTATTGATTTTAAATGATAGTTGCTCGTGCTCTAATCAATTTATATGACAAATTCACTAAAATTTGCACTAGCTAATTGCACCAAACATGGTTCCACCTTACAATATGCGCCTTAAATTCTGATGTGTGGTGTGTCGGTTATTCGCATACTCCGTCTAATTCTTAACCTAACTAGATTAAAGTTGAATCATGGCTGACTTATCAAAATACAGAAACATTGGTATTTTTGCGCACGTTGATGCGGGTAAAACTACCACCACTGAGCGTATCCTAAAGCTTACCGGTAAAATCCATAAGATCGGTGAGGTTCACGATGGTGAATCTACTACTGACTTCATGGAGCAAGAAGCTGAGCGTGGTATTACCATTCAGTCAGCTGCTGTTACTTGTGAATGGAACAAGCACCGTCTAAACGTTATTGACACTCCTGGACACGTTGACTTCACAGTTGAAGTATATCGTTCTCTTAAAGTTCTTGACGGTGGTGTTGGTGTATTCTGTGGTTCTGGTGGTGTTGAGCCACAATCAGAGACTAACTGGCGCTATGCGAACGAATCTGAAGTTGCTCGTATCATCTTCGTAAACAAGTTAGACCGTATGGGTGCTGACTTCTTACGCGTTGTAAAGCAAACTAAAGACGTTCTTGCTGCTAACCCATTGGTAATGGTTTTACCAATCGGTATCGAAGACGAATTCAAAGGCGTAGTTGATCTACTTACTCGTAAAGCATGGGTATGGGATGAAACTGGCCAAGCTGAAAACTATACAGTAGAAGATATTCCAGCTGATATGGTTGATCAGGTAGAAGAATACCGTGAAATGTTGATCGAAACTGCTGTTGAGCAAGATGACGATCTAATGGAAGCTTACATGGAAGGCGAAGAGCCATCTATGGAAGACATTCAGCGTTGTATCCGTATGGGTACTAAAACAATGGCATTCTTCCCTACGTACTGTGGTTCTGCGTTCAAGAACAAAGGTATGCAGCTATTACTTGATGCTGTTGTTGATTATCTACCAGCTCCAAACGAAGTTGATCCACAGCCTCTTACTGACGAAGAAGGTAACGAAACTGGCGAACACGCTATCGTTTCTGCTGATGAGCCGCTAAAAGCGCTAGCATTCAAAATTATGGATGACCGTTTTGGTGCACTTACTTTCGTACGTATCTACTCTGGTCGCATTAAGAAGGGTGATACCATTCTTAACAGTGCAACAGGTAAAACTGAGCGTGTTGGCCGTATGGTTGAGATGCAAGCTGACGAGCGTAACGAATTAGATTCAGCTCAAGCTGGTGACATCATCGCAATCGTTGGTATGAAGAATGTTCAAACTGGTCACACTTTATGTGATGTTAAGAACCCATGTACGCTTGAAGCTATGGTGTTCCCTGAGCCAGTTATCTCTATCGCTGTATCTCCTAAAGATAAAGGCGGTAGTGAGAAAATGGGTATCGCAATCGGTAAAATGGTTGCAGAAGATCCATCTTTCCGCGTTGAAACTGACGAAGATTCAGGTGAAACCATCCTTAAAGGTATGGGTGAACTTCACTTAGATATTAAAGTTGATATCTTGAAGCGTACTTACGGCGTTGACCTAATTGTAGGTGAGCCACAAGTTGCTTACCGTGAAACGATTACTCAGCTTGTTGAAGATTCTTACACGCATAAGAAGCAATCTGGTGGTTCTGGTCAGTTTGGTAAGATTGATTACGTTATCCGTCCAGGTGAGCAAAACTCTGGTTTCACTTTCAGCTCTTCAGTTGTTGGTGGTAACGTACCTAAAGAATTCTGGCCTGCAGTTGAGAAAGGTTTCGCATCTATGATGCAAACTGGTACTGTTGCTGGTTTCCCAGTACTTGACGTTGAACTAGAACTTGTAGATGGTGCTTTCCACGCAGTTGACTCTTCAGCTATTGCGTTTGAAATTGCTGCTAAAGGTGCATTCCGTCAAACTATGCCAAAAGCTGGCGCACAGCTTCTTGAGCCTGTAATGCACGTTGACGTGTTCAGCCCAGAAGACAACGTAGGTGACGTAATTGGTGACCTTAACCGTCGTCGCGGTATGATCAAAGATCAAATGGCTGGCGTTACTGGTGTTCGTATTAAAGCTGACGTACCGTTATCAGAAATGTTCGGTTACATCGGTTCTCTACGTACAATGACATCTGGTCGTGGTCAATTCTCTATGGAATTCTCTCACTACAGTGCATGTCCAAACAGCGTTGCTGAAAAAGTAATTGCTGAAGTTAAAGAAAGAGAAGCTAAGAAGTAATTCTAACTTTTATTCTTTAATTCAAAAACCGCTGTAATGTCAGCGGTTTTTTTATGTCTTATGAAAAATGACAGAGAGTATCGAAAAAATGTGAAGAAAGCTTAATTTAACTTTTATTTCATTCACTTGTTACGGTAAACGAGCATTACTATACTGAGCTTATGTCAAACTAACTTGAAGAACTAAGCATGAGTACAAGTGTAACGCAGCCACGTGTTCCTCAAAATGGTTTTGTCTCTCCTGGTGATGTTCCTCTTCAACCGATGGGCCAAACTGGCTCAGGTCGTGTTTCTCAAAACTCGACTCAAGGTAGTCAGTTTAATCCGGAGCAAGCACCGTTATCTGAATCGTATGATCTTGATGTTCCAAATAATGTGTCTGACGTCCACCGCAAGATTGCTGAGGCGAAGAACAAAGAAATGGAGGAGTTGGTCAATAACTTTGAAGAGGCGCAAGAGGCTGGTTTAGAAACTGCGGCAATGGATATCCTTGAACGTATTTACACATTGATTGGCCATACAGCATTGCTAGCGGGGGCTATTCTTTTAACCGGAGTAACGCTTGGCGCTGCTACGCCCCTTGCTATTTGGGCTGGGGCTGGCGTGGCAGTAAGTACGGCCGATTTATGCTGCTCAACGATTAATTTAGGTTTAAGAGCCGCTGGTAAAGATGGTTTCAAATATCATGGTGATTCTATATCAAATATTCTGGAGGCATTACTCCGTAAAGGTGGAATGGATGATCAAGAAAAAATAGATAAAATCACCAACGTTGTTTCTAACTATTGTATTCGATTTCCACTTGGAGGTTTGACGGCGCGTGCAAATTTAATGCATCGACCCGGATTTCGCACTAAAGAGAATCAGTTTAACCAATCGTTCAGAGGTTATGATATTCGAGACCCTGTATTATTTTCGGGTGATAAGAAGGAAAAAGCAAGAGAACTAATGGAGAAACGGAAAGCAAACGGAGAGTTAAATTTTGAAGTTGGTGGTAGTAAGCCTAAAAAATCAGAGGCGACTCCTCCTTCGGGTGCTCGACATACTCCGCAAGCAAGGCCGAGCTCGCACTCAAATCCAGCTACGCAAGTTAATTCCAATAATCAACAAAATCCGCCTTCTGTAGATACTAATGATGGCGTCCCACCCTTAGATTTAGATGCTGAGCTAGGACAGGACTTGGCTGGTGAGGCTCGAACAGCTGCAAGTCAAGGAAGTAACCAGGTGATTAATGAATCTCTAGAATCAATGAGCTTAGGTAGCTCGTCGCCTGATCCGTTACAGACAAATCGAAATGAAAAAGCAAACCAAAGCGTAAGAACAAATGATGCAACTGCAAGACTCCAGCCGAATGCTAATGTCGAACTCATGAATCATAATAGTTTACGGGCATGATTTGTTTCACCATCAATTGTAAACTCGTATTGCCTCTAAACTCATTCACATCTAATGTATAAACCAATGATACTTTATTTATTTGAGCATCTGGCCATATATTTAAATCAACATTAAAAGCTATGGCGTCAACTAAACGGCGGCTGCAAGACGTTTCTAGCACCAGTTTTAAGTGTTTTTCGCCGACCAGTCGCTGTTGAACGATTTTAAACTCACCATCAAAGCTGGGTTCTTCAAATTCTTGACCCCAAGGGCCTGCGAATTTAAGTAAATCTGCTGTTTCTTGCTCAAGAAATTTGACGTCTAACTCACCATCGGTTTTATATTCGCCCGTTAACAGTGCATCGGTAACCCATTCATCGACTATGGCTTCGAAATGCTGCTTGAAAGCTTCAAATGCATCGGCTCTGATCGATAAACCTGCCGCCATAGCATGACCACCAAACTTAATGATTAAACCAGGAACTTGAGTATTAATTCGGTCGAGTAGATCACGCATGTGCACGCCCTTTATTGAGCGTGCTGATCCTTTAATTTCACCATTTTCTCCTAAAGCGAAAGCAATGACTGGTCGATGGTATTTATCTTTAATTCGCGATGCGAGGATACCAATAACCCCCTGATGCCAATCATCTTGATATAGCGCCAGACCTTTAGGCATAGACGCTTCATGAACGCTAAATGCTTTGAGCATTTTAAGTGCTTCATGCTGCATGCCTGCTTCCAATTCGCGTCGGTCTTGGTTTAGCCCATCGAGTTCAGCGGCCATGCCTCTAGCTTTCATGATGTCGTCACAAAGGAGCAGTTCGACACCCAAAGACATTTCATCCAGACGACCAGCAGCATTCAAGCGAGGACCAACAGCAAAGCCAAAATCAGATGCTACAGCTTTCTGCGGATTGCGCTTGGCAATATCTAGTAACGCCGTGATTCCTGGACGGCATTGACCTGCTCTGACTCGTTTAAGGCCCGCTTCGACTAGAATACGGTTATTGGCATCCAGTGGCACGACATCAGCAACCGTGCCTAAAGCTACAATATCTAACAGGCTCGCTAAATTAGGTTCAGGAATATTCTTTTGTATGAACCAACCTCGAGTTTTTAGCTCAGTCTTTATGGTGGTCATTAAGTAGAATGCGACCCCAACACCAGCCATGGCTTTACTGGCAAATTGGCAACCATATTGGTTTGGGTTAACAATGGCTGCAGCCTCTGGAAGCTGCTCACCAGGAAGGTGATGATCGGTAACTACGACAGGAATATCCAGTTGATTAGCTCGTTCAACGCCCGAAATTGAGGAGATACCATTATCAACTGTAAGCAATAGCTCTGCGCCTTGTTGTTGAGCTAAATCGACGATTTCTGGGCTGAGGCCATAACCATAATCAAAGCGATTTGGAATGAGATAGTTGACTTTAGTTGCCCCCATCATTCGCAATGCTAACATACATACCGATGTCGATGTTGCACCGTCAGCATCAAAGTCACCGATAATAAAAATAGATTTATTAGCTTCAATGGCACTGGAAATGATCGTTGCAGCTTCTGCTTGTCCTTGCATTGTGCTTGGTCTAAGTAGGCCTTTGAGTTCAAGTTGACACTGTTCAGACATTACTCCACGGCTGGCTAAAATTTGCTTCAGTAGTGGATGTAATGAGTTGGGTAAATGTGAGTCATCAACGTGTGGACGGCGAACAATTTTATAAGGCACAATAATTTCCAAGCAATAAAAAGGCGGCAAATTTGCCGCCAGATTATCATAACGAAATGATTAGTGATTTTCTATGGTCTGTAATAAACGAGCTGGCGGCTGGTAGCCTGGGATTAACGTGCCATCTTCAAGGATAATGGCTGGAGTGCCGTTAATGCCGAAGCTTTGACCTAATTGATACTGCTCAGCAATTTTTGCATCACATACTTTATTAGATACGTCATTGCCTGCTTTAGCATCATCCATTGCTTTCAATGGGTCTTTTGAACACCAAATTGATTGCATTTCTTTCGCTACTGAAGAGTTTGCACCAGCACGAGGAAAAGCGAGGTAACGAACAGTAATACCTTCGTCATTGTATTGCTGCATTTCTTTATGAAGTTTACGGCAGTAGCCACAAGTGATGTCGGTAAATACAGTAACAACATGCTTTTCATTTTTTGCTTTATAAACCAGCATGTCAGGTTCAAATTTTTTCAGTGCGGCAATACGAGGTTTACCCATCGCTTTTTCAGTAAGGTTTTTAAACCCATTCGATAGGTCAAACATGCTGCCATTAATCAGCTTAGTACCATCACTGTTAATATAAAATACACCACGATCGGTCATTGCAAGGTATAGACCTTTTATCGGTGTGTCTTGCATGGACATCACTTTCAATCCTGCAGTTTTGGTTAATTTTTCTTTGATGGCGTCAATGTTAGGTTTTGCAACGTCTGCTGCATGTGCCGTTCCAAATGCTAATAAACAGCACAAGGATAAAATACGGGAGAACTTCATGGGGTATCCTAATTAAGGTTAATGCTATCAGTGGTCTCTTCATTAGACCTGAGTAATTGCTTAAAAGTTACAACCTTATTCACTTTAAAGCAAATATTCATATAGTGTGATTAAGCTTGGAATAAGGGAGTGATACATTAATTACCCCCTTGGGTGATGTTGTTGATGTAACTGCTGAAGTCTTGCCTTAGCTACATGAGTATAGATTTGAGTCGTGGATAAATCACTATGTCCTAATAAGAGCTGAACCACTCTCAAATCTGCACCATTGTTCAGCAAGTGCGTCGCAAAAGCGTGTCTTAGGGTATGAGGCGATAGCTCTGAATGGATGCCAGAAATCACTGCATAGTGTTTAATGCGATGCCAGAATGTTTGTCGAGTCATTTTCTGACCGCGCCTTGATGGGAAGACAACATCTGAAATTTTATCACCAAGTAATAGAGGTCGAATTTTGGCGTAATAAGATTCAAGTTGTTCGACAGCGACTTCACCTAAAGGGACCAGTCTTTCTTTGTCACCTTTACCTACAACTCTAACCAAACCTTGGCGTAAGCTAATCTGGTCTACTGTTAGAGATATGAGCTCAGTGACACGTAAGCCTGTTGCATATAGCAGTTCCAACATCGCTTTATCACGAGCTTCAATCACATCCTCCTCGTTTGGAGTGGAAAGTAAAGCGTCGACTTCAGCTTCAGTGAGACTGGTTGGTACCTTTTGTCCAAGCTTAGGTGAATCGATTAAAGCAGTAGGATCTTTACTGATTTGTTTGGTTGATAATAAATATTGATAGAAACGCCTAAGACTGCTCAACATCCGCGCTTGTGATGTTTTTGCAGGTTGTGTTTTAAATCTGTGTTCGATAAACAATTGAATGTGGCTTTGTTCTGCATAAAGCAGTCGAGAGCCTTGTTGTTGTAAGAACTTATCAAGATGCCTTAAGTCAGTTCGATAAGCCGACAATGTGTTGTCGCTTAACCCTTGTACTGACCAAAGGTGATCTAAAAAACGATCTAAATTAGGATCTTGTTGATATTTGTTTTGGCTCACGTTCTACATGTTTGGCATGTGTTTATTTTAAAATATCATCAATCTGCAACAGAATCGAATTGCAAGTCATTGTCGGGTAAAAATAAACACAAAATCAGTGTGCATGCCATAGGAAGTAGCCAGCCAAGACCATTATCAAATAAAGGCAACTGTGTCAGAGAACCAATGTGATAATGGGCAATAGAGAGCGTATTGATCAATACTGTAACACCCACAACCGCATAGTTAGTCAATTTTGGTTGTTTCATTAATGGGGTAAACAAGCCACAAATAATCAAAGCGATCAAAATTGGATAGAAAAAGTTCAATACTGGTTGGGTTAGGTGAGTGAGCTCGGCAAGCCCTATATTCGCAATTAGCACGGTGACAATAGTTGTTGATATTGCAATTTTCCGATAGCTGATTTTTGGAAACATCTCATGGAAAAATTCACCATTTGCCACGATAAAACCAATAGCAGTTGATAAGCAGGCTAAGAATACAGCCATGCCCAATAGTACTTCCCCAAACCAACCAAAATGAGCTTGTGTATAAGCCAGCAATATTTGTGGACCGCTTAATGCTGCAGTTGTTTTTCCTGCTTCAGAGAGCCCCATATAACAAAAAGCAAAATAGATCAGAGCAGTAAAGATTGGCGCACTAAAGGTCGTGAGCATAAAGCCTTTAAAAATGCCTTTAGAGGAATGAATTGATCGTCGTCTTAATGTGTCAAAGACAATAATGCCGAATACAGGGATACATGTGACATCAAGCGTGTTATAGCCCTCGAGAAAACCACTGATATAGGCAGAGTTGTTATGGTCGTAGCTTGGTGGTGCGATGGTCGGAAAGTGAGTGAAAAATAGTGGGACAGATAAGATAAATATTAAAAGTAAAAGCAAAGGAGTGATCACTTTCCCAACAGTCGTTACCAGCTGGCTTGGCGTTAATGATAACCAAAGGGCAAATGTGAAGAATGCAACGGTGAAAACCAACAGGGCTATCTGCAACGACAAATTTGAGCCATCAATGAGGTGAGTCTGTAATAAAACAGGTTTTAACCCTAACTCAAATGAAACGATACCGTTACGAGGCCCACAAAGAATAGGCCCAAGCATCAAATATAATACGGCAATGAAACCTTTGCCGTATTTCTTCGGCCAAAACTTAGTCAAGTTACCCTGCATGATGCCAAATGCAATTAAAGCCAAAAAAGACAGTAGCGACGTGGAGCTTAAAAAACCGAGGACTGCAGAGAAACTGTCTGAACCGTACTTGAAACCCAAGGTAGGTGGAAAGATGACATTGCCAGCGCCAAAAATAAAACCGAATGTCATAAAAGTAATAGAGCAGACTTCTGAGAGTGAGAATTTAGATGAGGTCACAGGCATACACGAATAGGTTTTCAGGCGGCCATTTTATGGTTGAATTCGAGTTAATGTTGGATTGTTTGAACGTTTGTCAGTTTACATTCAGCTATTGCAGGTTGAACTTTGCTCTAAGTTTATGACACGATTCCACTGATTAACCTTGTGTCCAAGTGCAGCATAAAATGCAATGAATAAGTAGCAAGGTATTAATACTAAGTATGCACTGATCATATTTTCAGAGGTTGAGCCTAGTTCAGCATATAGCATGGGGAGCATGGCTCCGCCTGAAAAGCTCATTACCAGCATTGCCGACCCCATGGTCATAGTCTTCCTATTAAGTCCCTTTAACGCCAAGGGCCAAATAGAGGGCCAAATAATGGCGTTGACTAAGCCTAACATGGCGACGAGAACCACGACATTAGGTACTGCTGGAGCATGGGTCCATAAGAACCAAGTATTCCAAATGCTGTATAGCTGACCGCTTGAGTTGATAATAAAATAAGTGATTACTGTGCCTAATAAAGACATGAAAAGTAGTGCTTTTTCCTGTTTTATCCAACGAGGGATTAAACTGATCCCCAAGATATAACCAATGACCATAAAGGCCATGGTATAAGCCGTTAAACTGGAAAAGTTTGTCACATTGAAGGCCTTTCCTAATAAACCGATGGTATCGGCCGCAACCACTTCTGTTCCTGCAGCGAAAAATAACGCCATCACACCAAGAATGAGGTGTGGATACTTAAATGGATTATCATAGTGTTCAGGCTTATCTTGATTAACTCTTTCTAAATCGCACTCAGGAAGTGGTGATAACAATACGCACATCGCTAAAACTAATAGAATGATGGCCATTGCTAGGTAGGGCGTCACTAGTTTAGCTGAAAGTGCATTGAGAGTGATCAATTGTTGAGCGTCACTCATTTGCGATAATGCCGATTGAGAGTAGTGAGATACATCTGTAAATACCAATGACGTAAATACGATAGGGGCAATAATGCCCGCTCCTTTATTCAATATCCCCATGAAACAAATACGAACAGCAGCCGTTTCTCTTTTTCCGAGCAACACCATATAAGGACAAGCTGCAGTCTGGAGAATGGTCAGTCCGGAACCTAATATAAAAAGACCCGCTAAAAAGATCTCAAATGAACGCATCTGTGCTGCCGGAATAAAAATTATTGAACCTAACATCATTAATAGAAAGCCGATGACCATACCAAATTTGTAGCCAGTATGATTGAGTACCACAGATAGAGGCAACGCTGTGACAGTATAAGAAATATAGAAAGCCATTGAAATTAAGTAGGCTTGGCTTGGGGTTAAGTTGAATGCAATTTGTAGCGTAGGAATGAGGGAGCCATTCAGCCATGTAACAAAGCCAAATATAAAAAAGAGTAAGCCAATAATGAGCATTGGAACTAATGAACTTTTTTGCTTCTCAGGCATAGGTAAGTTCTCTCATTCAATCAGATAGATGCTCTGCCGATCATTGAAGCCATTAGCAAAGCATTTAGCTTGGCTGTTAATCGGAATAATGTGTGTTATTTACTGCCTGAAGAATAAAATGCTCTTATACCTTGGGTGATAGACAAGCAAGGCGCAGTCAATAATCAATAGTAATTATATATTCCTTGGCTGTATGCAGAATGAACGAGTTGTAAGTAGAAAAAGGCGCTATTCAATTAAAATTTAAAATAACGCCAGATTTATGAAGATGTAAGATTACCCTTGTTTCTTTGATGGTAGGGTTAAGCAAGCAAACATGGCGATCATGGTCGGAATCAACCATGCAAGGCCTTGATCAAACAATGGCATGAAATCGAAAACATGAATATCAAATCCAGAAGCAGATAGCCCATCCACAATACCAAACAACAGTGCTACACCCACAACGATGCGATGTGATAACTCTGGATTATTCAACTTTGGCGTAATGTAAGTGATAGCAACTAAAGCAATGGCGACAGGATAAATACTGACAAGTACCGGAATGCTTACTTCAATTAACTGAGTTAACCCAACATTGGCAACAATCGCACAAATAATGCTAAAGAAAACCACTAGAGGCTTATAAGAAAAAGCAGGTATTAGATCTTCGAAGAACTCAGAACAAGCAACAATTAAGCCTACTGCGGTGGTTAAACAGGCCAGAGAAACGACTCCTGACAACAGTATAGAACCCATATAACCAAATTCAGCATCAACATAATTTGTTAAAATTTGACCGCCGTTTTCTGCTCCGTCTGCGAGCTCTCCTGCTGAAGCGCCTAAGAAGAACAATGAAATGTAAACGAAAGCTAGACCCGTTGCGGCAATAATCGCAGCTCTCACTAAATAGCGAGTTTGAGATTTAGGATCGCTGACGCCTTTTTTCTTTAAAACATCAATGATCAACATACCGAACATGAGCGAGGCTAACGTGTCCATGGTGTTGTAGCCTTCAATAATCCCTTTCGTTAAAGGGGTATTGAGGTATTCCCCAGTTGGCACCGAGGGCGGCGTACCATGGAAGAATATGACTGAAAATGATAATACAATTAACAAAGTGATGAGTAATGGTGTCAGCACTTTACCGACACTGTCGAGCAACTTGCCAGGATATAAAGCCAAAAATAGTGCAATAGTGAAGAAGCAAAGTGTAGATAGCATTTGGCTATAATTTAGGTCTATACCGCCGAGTGATATCATTGCAGAGGTATCATTTAAAAATGGCTTTACCCCAATCTCATAGGCCACAAGTCCCGTTCTTGGTGCGGCAAACGCAGGGCCAATAATGATGTAAATAGCAATGGCGATGATGGTGGCTACAACGGGAGGTAAAAACTTCATCACACTTCCATTGCTTCGTGCTACAGCAATAAGTCCTGAGAGTGGAAGGCCAACCGCAGTAATTAAAAAGCCCATCATTGCCCAAGACATGTTTTCACCGGCTAACATGCCTGCAAATGGTGGGAAAATTAGGTTACCTGCTCCTAAAAAAAATGCAAAGGTCATAAACCCTAGGCCAAAGGTATCTCCAAGACTCATTTGTTTGTTTTGCACTACAAACCTCTTAACTGTTATTTTGTTTTTGTAATATCTTTTTTTGATAACTTAAGGTAAAAAAAAGCCTTTGGCTAGAGTTTCGGCAAAACAATGGTAAAATTGTATACCTTGTTCAGTTGAAAACGTGCGGAATTGACACGTCTCACAGTATTCTTATTTAATCGAAGAACCCGCTATAATCTCGCCTTTCTATTAAGTGATATTTTTATGCCGTTTAGTTTTAAACAATTTCATATCGACGATAGCCAATGTGGCATGAAAGTGAGCACCGACTCTGTCATATTAGGCGCATGGGCATCACTCACTCAGGCCAAAAATATTCTTGATATTGGCAGTGGAAGTGGCTTATTAGCTTTGATGAGTGCGCAAAGGAGTCATGCTAGTATTGTCGCCATTGAATTAGATTCACAAGCTTGTAAAGCCGCGAAAACGAATGTCGAAAAAAGCCCTTGGGCTCACCGAATTGAGGTGATTCAAGACGATATTATTCATTATGCTGCTCAGCATGATGCCAAGTTTGAGCATATTATCTGTAATCCACCGTATTTTTTGTCTGGACCACAGACTCAGCAACAAAGCCGTGCTGACGCAAGGCATACTAATACGTTGAGTCATCAACATCTCATTAATGCGATTGAAACGTTATTAATAGATAATGGTACAGCGAGCCTTATTTTACCGACAGAGGTCGCAGATGATTTTTTTTCACTTATCGAGTCGAGTGGCTTAAATCTTAGTGCCGTGAAAGCCGTTATTCCTGTTGAAGGAAGCGCACAACGTCGAGTTCTATTCAGTTTAAGTCGAGCAGAACAGCCCACTCGATTCCTTGACCCTTTGACACTAAGGGATAAACAAAATCAATATACTGATGAAATGATCGAACTTAGCAAAGATTTTTATCTGAATCTCTAATATAATGCGCCGCCTAATCTGCTGCTTGGAATGAAAATAATGAACTTTGATGAATTTGATTTAGATGCTGAATTGCTAGAATCACTGGCAAGAATGGAACATAAATCGGCCACGAGTGTTCAAAAACAAGTTATTCCTTATGCGCTCGAGCAGCGAGATATTATGGCTATGGCGCCAACAGGAACGGGTAAAACGGCCTGTTTCCTATTGCCTGCTTTGCAGCATATCATCGATTTTCCAAGAAATTTTACCGGCCAAGCTCGTGTGCTTATCCTGACTCCAACGCGTGAATTAGCCAGCCAGATCCACCGTTATGCCACACATTTGGCAAACTCATTAGATTTAGATATAAACATCATTACTGGTGGTGTTCCGTACGCTCCGCAAGAAGAAGCGTTAAAAGACAATGTTGATATCTTAGTCGCAACACCAGGTCGTTTATTAGAATATTTAGATAAAGGCAACTTTACCGCAGAAGATGTAGAGCTGCTAATCATTGATGAAGCTGACCGCATGCTTGATATGGGGTTTGCTAATGTCGTTAAAAGTATTGCACTTGAAGCCCATGGCTGTAAGCAAAATATGCTGTTTTCGGCAACCCTTTCCACTGGTGGTGTCGCTCGGTTTGCTGATGAGCTGTTAACGGATCCTATTCGGGTTGATATTGATTCCCCGACCCGAAAAGAAAAAGGCAAAATTCATCAATGGGTACATTTAGCCGACGATAAACAACATAAATTTGATTTATTGACGTTTTGGCTAAGACAAGAAGAAGTAGAGCGTACGATTGTTTTTTGTAAAACTCGTGAGACGGTTGCAAGTCTTGAGGGCTTGTTACAGCAAGCAGGAATTCAAGCGGCGTTTTTACGTGGCGACATGGAACAAAAACAAAGGTTCAAAGCGCTTGGACGATTCACCAAGGGCGAAGTGAATGTATTACTTTGTACTGACGTTGCAGCGCGAGGTATTGATATTGAAGGTATTACGCACGTAATCAACTTTGATATGCCACGCACTGCAGATATCTATGTGCACCGTATTGGCCGTACCGCAAGAGCGGGAGCCAAAGGAACGGCAATCTCGTTGATAGAAGCGCATGATGTTCGGATTCTGAATAAGATTGAGCGCTATACTGAGCAGAAACTAAAGCGTCGTATGATCGATGGCTTGAGACCAAAAAATAAAGAAGCCAAAGCCCCAGGTAAGAAAAAAGATAAAGTTAAGATGAAAGCGAAAGCTAAGGCACGCAAGAAGAAAAAATAAATTTTGTCGCTTTATTGATGTATTGATGAAAGGTCACCTCGGTGGCCTTTTTTAATACCTTAAATCCAACAAAAGTACTGCTCATCACGTGAGTGGTTATTTACAAATGATACATTCACAAAAACTAATACTTTAGTATTATAAATTTTATTACAATGTTATTAACATTTAGTCGTTTTTTATTAACAAGTATTCTGGTAATTTAAGCAAGATTTCGCCCTGAGAAGGATAACAAGGCCTCATGAGTAGTTACACTTTGTGGTTAAGACGCTTGTCACCACTATTGATTTTCATTTTTTCAGTAATCGTTTTTATTTTATTAAATCCAAGTAAGCCAGAATTAAAACAAGATGCGCAAAAACCGGCGCTGCCAATTGTTGAAGTCATGGAGATATCGCCACAGTCATTAGCGTTAATGATTCCATCTTACGGCGTCGCACAACCAAAATATAAAACAAAAGTGGTTGCAGAAGTGAGTGGTCGTATTATCGAGCTTTCACCTGTGTTTGTTAGCGGTGGTTTTTTGAGAAAAGGGGATGTTCTCGCAAAAATTGATCCGGCTGATTACCATGCAGATTTACTTCAAGCCGAGGCTCAATTCGCTCAAGCTCAAGCGTCTCTCGATGAGGAAATTGCTCGAGGTGAAGTCGCAAAAGTCGAATTTAAAGGTTACAACAGTGGTACTCCACCAAGTCTTGGTTTACGCAAACCGCAACTGCAGCGTGAGCAAGCTAATGTTAAAGCAGCGAAAGCGGCGTTAGAAAAAGCCAAGCGTAACTTTGAACGAACGATTATTTCAGCGCCTTTTGATGCCATTGTTAAAGCAAGAAGTGCTGATTTAGGGCAGTTTGTGTCAACAGGCAGTGAAATCGGTCAATTGTTTGATACTCAAATTGCAGAGATAAGATTGCCAATTTCAACTCATGAACTTGTTCATTTAGAGTCTTTAATGAAGCCGAATATGGACGTTGACCTGATGAGTCAGTCGGGTGAAAACTATCAGCATTGGCAAGGCCGTATTACGCGAAGTGAAGGTATTGTTGATGAAAAAAGCCGAATGGCTTACTTGATTGCAGAAGTTCAAGACCCTTATCAAAGAGACATCCAACAACAAAAACAAACGTTACCCTTACAGTTCGGTACTTTCCTTGATGCAAAAATTACCGGTAAAGTCGTTTCTCAAGCCGTCAAACTGCCAAGACACCTTGTTCGTGACGGTTTAGTCGCCGTTGTGACTGCTGAAAACAAAATTGAAATGCGTACTGTTTTACCCGTCCGTAGTGATGCTGAGAATGTTTATATTCAAAATGCCTTCAAAACAGGAGATCGAGTATCACTGACACAATTCACCAGTTTAGCTAATGGCCAAGAGGTTGAAGTTCTCGGTGAAAAAAGCAACAAAGATACCACCAAAGAGACGCAACAGGATAACAACTAATGGACAAGCCAAAAGGGATTATTGCTTGGTTTGCCTATAATAATGTTGCAGCAAACCTATTAATGTGGGTGTTGATCATTGGTGGCTTATTCAGTGCAAAATTGATCAACAAAGAAATTTTTCCGACATTTGAACTCAATTACCTCAATGTTTCGGTTGCCTACCCTGGTGCGGCACCACAGGAAATTGAAGAAGGCATTGTTATTAAAATTGAGGAAGCCATTAAAGATATTTCCGGTATCGAAAAAATGACTTCCGTAGCGGGCGAGGGCGTCGGCTCGGTCAATATCGAAGTGACCTCTGGCTATGAAGTTCAAGATGTCATGGATGAAGTTAAATTGGCTGTTGATGCCATTGCTACTTTTCCTGCCAACATTGAAAAACCGAATATTTACCGTCAAAAGCCGGAGAATAATGTCATATGGGTTTCCGTTTCTGGCGAAATGACCCAAGCGGATATGAAAGAGTTTGCTAAAAAAGTTCGTGATGATTTAGCCAACCTGCCAGCTGTGACCAAAGTTAAGCTCCGTGGTATGCCTGATTATGAAGTTGGTATTGAGGTTTCTGAAGATAAACTGAAAGAATACCGCTTAAGCTTTGTTGATGTTGCACAGGCAGTGCAGAACTCTTCGGTCGATTTACCCGGTGGTGCGATTCGAGCGAAAAATGGCGATATCTTACTCAGAACCAAGGGGCAAGCTTATACACAAAGCGACTTTGAGCGCATTGTTGTAGCAACCCAGCCAGATGGTAGTCGCATTATGTTACCGCAGGTAGCGAGCATTAAAGACGGCTTCCAAGAAGGGCTTTTTTATACTCGTTTTGATGCGAAACCCGCAGCAATTATCGAAGTTTTAAGTATTGATGATCAAAACGCAGTAACCATCGCCAACCAAGTCAAACAATACATTGCCGATGAGCAAGCCAGTTTACCAAAAGCTGTCACTTTAGGTTATTGGGGAGACTTAACGCATTACCTTGAAGGGCGTCTTAATATGATGATCTCCAATATGGTAATGGGTGCCTTATTGGTGTTTTTATTGATGGCGTTTTTCTTGGATTTAAAACTCGCTTTTTGGGTGATGTTAGGGATCCCAATCTGTTTTCTCGGTACTTTGCTGTTGATGCCATTTGATCCATTCAATTTGACATTAAATATGATTACCTTATTCGGCTTTTTATTGGTGCTGGGGATTGTGGTCGACGACGCAATTGTGATTGGTGAGAGTGTTTATACGGAAATCGAGTCTCATGGTCACTCGGTTGAAAATGTGATTAAAGGTGCTCACCGAGTTGCGATGCCTGCAACCTTTGGTGTGTTAACGACGATTGTTGCGTTTATTCCAATGTTGATGACACCGGGGCCGTTTGGTGTGATTCCAATGTCGATAGCCTTGGTGATTATTTTGTGTTTGGCGTTTTCGTTAGTGGAGTCCAAATGGATTCTTCCTGCGCATTTGGCACACATGAAAATGAGACCAAAAAAAGCACCGAATAATGCGTTTAGCCGCATAAAATATAAATTTAACCATGGCTTACAGCGCTTCATTCAACAGACTTACCGCCCATTCATCAGTAAGTGCGTTAATGTACGTTATAGCGTATTAATGACGTTTATTGGTTTACTTGTTGTGACGTATGGTTTAATTGAAAGCGGAAAAGTGCGTTGGGTTTTCTTCCCAAATATTCCGTCTGACTTTGTTCAAGTTCAGTTGGAGATGGAAAATGGCACTGCCGAAACTCATACCTTAAAAGTGGTGCAAGAAATTGAAGATGCTTTGTATCGTGCAAGTGAGCAGCTAGAAAGCCAATACGGTGAACAAGTCTTATTGCACTCGCAAATTGATATGAATAATCGTACTAATGCCTTTATTTTTGCTGAATTAACTAAAGGTGAAGACCGAACCGCGACCAGCGATGAGATTGTCGAAGTTTGGCGTAACCAATTGCCTGACTTTGTGGCCGTTAAAAAGCTGGATATGAATGGCAGCACCAGCGCAGGTGGCGGTGGTGATATTGCCTTCAGATTGACGGCAACAGACTTGGGCGAATTGAGTAAAGCCGCCACTGAATTGAAACAAAAACTGGCGACTTACCAAGGTGTATACGGCATCAGCGATAATTTATCGTCAGGAAGCCAAGAAATTCGTTTAAACATTAAACCTGAAGCTGAATCTTTAGGGTTGAGCTTGTCTGACTTAGCACAGCAAGTTCGTTACGGTTTCTATGGTTATGAAGCCCAGCGAATTCTTCGTAATAAAGAAGAAGTCAAAGTGATGGTGCGCTACCCATCTGAAGAGCGTAAAACGTTAGGTCATTTAGAGAGTATGATGATCCGTACGCCTCAAGGTGATGCGATTCCATTTAGCAATGTCGCTGAAATCGAGACCGGGGAATCTTTTTCATCCATTAATCGTGTTGATGGCAAGAGAGCGATTACGGTCGTTGCTAGCGTAGATAAAACGAAAGCTGAACCCTCGAAAATTACCGGGGAAATCCAGAAAGAGTTTTTACCGGTACTTGCACAAAAGTATCAGCGCATTTCTACTACCTTAGACGGTGCCAGTAAAGATGAACAAGAAGCCTTGTATACCATGCTTAAAGGGGCCTTCTTTATTCTGTTCACTATCTATGCACTGATGGCGATTCCATTAAAATCGTACTCGAAACCATTGATCATTATGTCGGTGATCCCGTTTGGAATTATCGGTGCCGTGTTTGGTCACATGTTGATAGGAATTCCGCTTAATATCCTCAGCTTGTATGGGATCTTGGCATTATCGGGGGTTGTTGTGAATGACTCTTTAGTCATGGTTGATTTTATTAATAAGGCCAGAAAGCAAGGGTTATCCATTAAAGATACCGCGATTGAAGCGGGCGTGAGTCGGTTTAGAGCCATCATCTTAACTTCGTTAACCACGTTTATTGGTTTGGCGCCCATCATGTTAGAAACCAGTTTACAGGCTAAGATTGTGATCCCAATGGCTGTATCGCTCGCCTTCGGTATTCTGTTTGCTACTTTTGTTACCCTGATTCTTGTGCCGTCTCTCTATGTTATTTTAGAAGACATAAAGCGAGTATCTTCTAAGGTGTTTCATTGGTGGTGGCAGCCCAAGCAGGTTTAAGTATCAAAGGGGGCGTGTTTGCTCCCTTTCTTTTCGACTGCAATTCGAAGGTTATATGTTAAGATGCTTGTAAGTTTCGAATATATTGCAGACCCATGCTGACAAACGGCACAATTCCTCAACTCAAATCATTACTCTTTTCAGCTCAAGGCATTAATTGGTCTTATCAACGTAAGCTTGCGCTCGCAAGTCAGTTGATTATGTTGCTATTAGGGATGGTTTTATTGACGAATGTCATTATCAATGTCGGTGAGCGTCGTTTGCAAAATGATTGGGCAACACAGAGATACGGTGAGTTACAAACACTTGGAACCATGCTCTCTGACAAAGTAAGTTTTCAAGAGTTTCGTACAAGGACGTTTGCTCAGAGTGAGTCGTTAACGCACTATCTTGAATCGCCATCAGCCGAACAAAAGCAAAATATGCTTAAGAGCTGGAGTAACCTTACTGCCAACATTCCTGATCTATTGGAAATTGCTTTATTTGATACTCAAGGTAATTTAGTTACTTCCAGTTCGACTAACAGTTTTATCATTCGCCTGCCTGCTGAGGTTATCAATAACAAAACCGCATACAGTGGCAATAATGTTTTTACTTCAGATATCAAGTTTGCTCCCATAAATGGTCGTCTTGAACCTTATTGGTATCAAGTGTCTTGGATTGATAATCCGTCGGCTAAGAAACAAGGGTTTCTAGTGACGTTTATGTCGTTGAACAGTACCTTACAGCGAATAAAACCAGATATCGGCATGAATAAATCATCGTTTATTATGCTTGATGCACAAGGGGCATTATATACCGGTAGTGGTATTGAAAAAATACAACAGGCACAGGCTCAAATCGGGATTGGAGGCAGCTTTGCACAAGCGCTTCCTCAAGTTTGGCGTGAAATCGTACTGACCAAGTTCGGCCAGTTTCATAGTACTGATGCGACGTTTGTGTTTTTAAAAATCGATTTAACCGCACAAGATAATATTGATAGAGATTATTATTTGGTCTCATTTGTCTTAGACAAAGGCATTGTTGCTCGTTTTGCCCATTGGCGACAGTTGATGATTATCGCCATTTCCTTACTGACGATCCTTGCTGGTGCCGTGATTATTTTAGGGCACTTGTTTAAGCTAGAAAAGCGAGCCCGTGGCTATAATGTTGAATTGGTGGACAGTCTTTTCAATGATAATCATGGCGTACTGATCGCTGGGGAGAACGGGCGTATTGTTGTAGCCAATAACGCTGCAGCATCGATATTGAATATTTCAAGAGACAAGCTCATTGAACGTACTTTGGCTCGAGTGTTCCATATTGAATCGGATGACTTCCAATTATTAAGAGATGAGTTTCTTGCTCAGAAAATGTGGTCAGGAAAGTTTGACCTGCGCCAGTATGGGTCTGGTGTGGTTGATGTTGACGCTAAAATAGCTCCAGATTCCCAGTATTTAGAGCAGGGTTTTGCCATTATCAATCTCAATGACAACAGTGCACTCGTTCAATCTCAAGAGCGTGAATATTTGTTAAAGAAGTTGTCTGACTCGGCAATCCCTGTCGCTTTAATCGATACTCGTGGTCACCTCATCAAAGTGAATAACCAATTCGATAGTTTCCTACGTTTAGGTGGCGCAACAGATAAAACCTTAATCGAGCTTTTTGGCGCTGAGATTGAACCTCAGTGGAATCAAATCCAACAACAGATATCATTAAAAGGTTCTTGGCAAGGGCACTTATCGATGCTTGCCGATGGCAGTTTTATCAATGTGGATATTTTATTGAATAATTATACGGCTGAAAACTCTGACAACGAGCATCTTATTTGTACATTATTGCCAATCAAAAAGGGCAAAAGCAGTCCTCAAGTCAGAGAATCAATTCCGTTCAGAAGTGCGATTCTTGTCAGTTATTCAGACGTCGAGCGCTACTTTAAAAGTCTTGACAGTCATAAGCGACTTCATTCCAGTATGATGCTCATGGAAATAACGCCTGATGGCGTGTTCAGCCACATCAGTGACAGAGATAAACTTGAAAAGCGTCAACAAGATATAGAAATGCGCTTGTTACTTGAATTGCCAAAAGCGTATCAATTAGCGCAATGGCAATTAGGTAAGTTAATGGTGATATTGCCAAATACGAGTGCTGACGAAGCCCATCAGTTTGCATTGGATATCATGAAGAGGCTCAATGAACACGGACTGTCTGATGGAGTATGTGTAGGGCTCGTGGTCTATCACGAAGGACAAACGTTTTCACAATTTATGGATAATGCCGAAGTGGCGCTCAAACGTGCTAAGCATAATGGTGAACATAATATTTGTCAGGCGTATACTCGCTCAGTCTCGATGGTTAATTCTTAATTAAGCGGCCATAAAGTCGCTAATTACTTTGAGTACCTTCAATTAAAATATTTTAAACATTAGGTTTTAAGATTATTTTGATTGTACTGTGATAGATGAGTTTGTTGTCTAAGGTTTCAAAATCGATATTCAATAATTATCGGTGATATAATTCCGCTGTTATTTCTTTAAGCCAGAGGCGAGTGTGTTAACCAATCCTTCTCAATTGATCTGTCGAAATCAAGAATATTTTAAGAATAAGAGCGTATTGTTGCTTAACCATGAGTCTGATCAGTTACTCGATGAGTTAAAGCACACCGCAGAGCACATCACTTCATTAGCTTTAGACTACAACCATTATTTAGCCGTAAAACATCATCAATCTGAACAAGTCGATTGCCAATTCGGTCATCAGCTGTCAGATAAAAAGACATTTGATTGCGTTGTCCTTTACTATCCTAAAGCTAAACCTCTCGCAGAGTATCTGAATCAACTGGCCGCAAATCATTTATTAGAAGGTGGTGAGCTGTTTATTGTTGGTGAAAACAAAGGTGGGGTGAAATCGGTTCCGAAACAACTGCCCAACTATTTTTCAACGGCGAATAAAATAGATAATGCCCGACACTGTCTGCTTTATGCTTCAGAGTTGGAAAGTAAAGCACCGCCAGTGGAGCTTAAAGATTGGGTGACTGAGTACCACTTGCAAATACCTCAAGGTGAAATAACAATCTGTAACCTTGTTGGTGTATTCAGTCAAAAACAATTGGATAAAGGCACAGAGTTGTTATTGGAGAACCTAGCAAAGCTCAACGGGCGAGTCTTAGATTTTGGTTGTGGTGCAGGTGTGATTACTGCAGCTTTACTAAAAGAAAACCCAGAGCTTCAACTCGATTGTGTTGATATTAATGCGATGGCATTAGCGTCTTGTGAAATGACCATGATGGCAAATGGATTTAAAGCGAATGTCTATGCTTCAGACGGTTACTCGAATGTCGAAGGTAAATTTGATGCTGTGATCTCTAACCCCCCATTTCATGATGGACTGAAAGCAACCACAGATATAGCTGAGCGCTTTGTGAAAAATAGTGCTGACTCTCTCAAGAAAGGTGGTGTATTCCAAATCGTGGCAAATCGTCATCTTCCATATTCAGAAGTGATTGCTACCAATTTTGGCGACGTGAATGTTTGTGCTGAAAACAATAAATATAAAATTTATCTCAATAGGAAATAGAGCAAACCAATGGAACTATTGAATATCGATTGCTTAGGGAAACCGTTAAGGTTAGAAGCTTCTCTTGCAGGATGGCAGCAAATTTTTTGGAATAACCAACTTGTAGCTGGCCGTAACGCAGATGAACAAAATGAAGGTCAGTTTGTACATGAGTTTGAACTGACTTCGCAACCGCAAATTGGTGTTGAAGATCACAGCGTTGAGCCTCAAGTGATTAACGTTAAACTTGAGTTTGATGTTAAATGGCAACCCTTTAATATTGATTACCAATTGTTTGTGGACGATCAGCTCATTGAAAATGGTGAGCGAAATACCAAGGATATTGAGCAGCAAACGCCAGTAGCACCGAGAAAAGAAGCACGTAAACCCGGTTTAATCGGTTTGGCTTCACTGGGTTTAAAGCTACTTAAAAGCGCTAAAGTGATTAAAGTAGTATTGGCAGGTGCAAGCTTGGCGGCTTATACGTGGCTTTTTTCATTCCAGTTTGCTTTAGCATTAATTGGTTGTTTGGTCGTGCATGAGTATGGTCATGTTAAGGCCATGAAATACTTTGGTATGAAAACTAAAGGGTTTTATTTAATCCCATTTATGGGAGGGATGGCACTCAGTGATGAGAAGGTAAATACTCGCTGGCAAGACGTGGTGATCTCCATTATGGGACCCACTTTTGGTTTGTTGTTGTCAGCTCTATTTTTGCTGGGGTATATGGTTACCGACAATATATTCTTTGCGGGTTTAGCGTCGTTAAGTGCACTATTGAATCTATTTCAAATGCTACCAATATTGCCACTGGATGGTGGTCACGTGATTAAAAGTATTAGCTTCTCGATGAACAGTGTCACGGGATTAGTCATTTGTGTTGCTGGCGCAATGTTGGGTGTCGTCATTTGTTATTATTTCGGCTTAACATTATTTGGTTTCTTGCTGGCAATTGGTTCAATCGAAATTGTGTTTGAATGGCGTGCTAGACACCAAAGTCATCTCTTACCGCTCGATCGTTACGGGCAAATCTTTTCTGCTATCTGGTATTTGTTAACTGTTGCAGGCTTCATTGGGATCATTTGGTATTGCGCCATGATGGGTGATGAATTGATGTCGTTGCCTCTCAAAATTTTACAAAGCTAGGGCAAATTGGTCATTTCTACTGCGTTATCGCTTGTTTATTTGGAAACGAAGTAACGACAGTTTTATATGTCGGTAATAACCAAACCGCACAAGCGCAGCCTTGCATAAAACAACTACCAGACAATAAGTTATTGTCTGGTAGTTGTTTCGAAAATTTATTTAAAGTTTTAGCTGCTTGAGTTGATGAAAATCGAACGCATACTTGATGTTGACGATGACTTTATCTTTTCCTTCAAATTCATTCATTCTGATAAGCGAGTAGAACTTATTGCTATAGTTATGATTTGCGATAATAAGATGATGTTTTTCATTGCCATCTAATTCGAATCTGCCATCAGGTTGCACATCAGATACTTTGTCTAAACTGTCAAACAACCTAGAGCTATCATAGTAAAATTGGGATGCTTCTAACTGGTATCTCAGAGCTTGCGCCATATTTGCTGTGAGCTCTTTGTCTGAAAGACGTTCATATTGCTCCTTGGTCTCAAGCCACTCGTTGATTGATGCTTGAATATTGTCAGAATTCTTAGGGCGTTCAACATATAAACCGTGTTTCAAATTCAGTTCTTTAGCTTTTTGCGTTCGACGCTTTTCAACATTTGCTATCTCACTTTTGACGTAATCGCTTGTTAGTTGTTGGGTAACGAATGTGCGACTAGCTAAGCGAATGGTATTCTTATCCTCTTCTGTTAGTCCTTGAAAAAGCTTAGCTTTGCGTTTTGCACTGTGGGCTGGAAGTTGAAAGTAAGGGCAAACTTGCTTTTGTTTAAAATCAATAGATTCTGCGTAAACATTATATTGATAATTCTCATGCTTGTTCATACTTGTGACTTGCTCTTGGCAATTTTTGAAGCCTTCGAAAGCATCTAATACGACAAAGTGGTTTTTGCGCAAGATTTGTCTCGAAAGACGACTAGGACGGCCAGTTTGAGCTGTTTGTATTTCGTCGAACCGAGTCGCAATAGTCTGCTGTAATGTCTGAAAGTCGCTTTGAGCTTTTACATCTTGGTTTTGTAATTCTTGAATTTGTTTGTCAAATTCATGAGCAATGTTGTCAATTTCTGCTTCTTTAACTTTGGATTGTTCTTGCTCGATTTTTGCCGTAGCAATTTTGCCATCAAGTTCTTTGATTTTGTCTTGATTAAGTGACCTCTCAATTTCAAAAAGGTCTTCTTCGTCTAAGTTTTTATCAAGAAAATAAGGTGAGTTTGATTGGTAGCTGAGTACTCTATCACTGTCGATATAAGTGTTACGTAGCTCGGCAAGTGCTGAAAGAGTGAGGTTCTCAAAGTCATGGTTCTTTAAGCTCCTACGCCAGTCAGAAAAGTCATCTTCTGAAATAGAATAGACCGATGCATCTCTCGTCGCTTCTTCAACTTGATATTCGTACCCAACAATTGCTCCTGAATCTGGGTAAGGCGCAAAACAAGCTGATAAAGTGCAAGCTGTGACAACAGTTATCAGTAATTTAGTGGCTTTCATTTGTAATCCTTTACAAGTGGTCTAATGAGTTAATCCTTTCAAGACGCGCACTTTAGAGTAATTAATCCACAAATGCAATTATTTTATACAATATCCAATCGTTAAGTTTTTATGACTAAAGAAATCTTTTTAGAGCTATTAAGATATGATGTGCGATAAATTGTTATTTGCTTTAGGTTCGCTCTTTAGTGGTGCAGTAACGATAAACAAACGGGGACGTCTAAAGTTATTTCAAGAAAGAATGTAATGATATTGAGCTTTCACTGACTCTAGTATAACAATAGCCATTTAAGTATATCTAATAACACCTTGTTCAGCACTTGTTGGGTAATAAGATATTACTATTCAATTAAATCAATTTAGAAACACCACTAATGACACTTTCTACTTTAGCTGGTCGTGAACTTAATGAAGCATCGGCTCAAGAACTCCTTGGTATCAATCAGGCTGTAAAAGGTCATGACTTCTCATTACAAGAAATTAATTTTTTGCAGTCAAAAGAGGCGCATAGCGTTAGTCATACCACAGCTGAGGCAATGAATCAGTTTTTAGGGAGTGATAATGAAGAGAGTGATAAAACATTAACTGATCACCAGTTTACCCCAAAAATAAATAAGGCTGAATTAGAACATAGTGACAATAATTGTTGTGCTCAGGAAGTTGAAAAAACTCAACAACACAAATCTAGCAGCGAAGGACAGAAAACGCCCATAGAACCAACATCGATTCAAGGATCTGATATAGATACTTCTTTTGAAGAAGATAATGGGGTTAGTAGAGAAGGGCTCAGACGGACGGTAGGTTCTGCATTATCAGTAACCGAAAAATCAGAGAGTCTTGAAGATTTAAGTGAGATAGAGAAACCACAGCAAATGCCTCCGATAGAAAATGGCAGTGATGAAAGCTCACCTTCCGACCAAATGACCGATAGCCATTATGTAGATGGCAAGCTTCCTGAGCAACAGAAACCTCTTACTTCCTCAGCTCGTGCAAGTTTAGCTCATTCAGGCAGCATTACCCAGGAAGAGATATCGACCGAGCTAGAAGGGCCTCTCCTAGAGGATGAAATAAATAATGAGTTCTTGGCAAGTTTTATGTTGATCGATCAAGGAACCATAAAAGTAGCTCCTTTTGAAATGAAACAAGGAGTGTGTCGAGATTTAGTTCGTCTGATTGAAAAACCACCAAAGGATATCGGGCAAGTTTATATCACTAAGCTCAAAATACTGAGTATGAATATGAATAAGCTGGATTTAAAAAAAGCTGATAAAGAAACATTAGCTGACTTTGAGGCCAATTATACCAAAATAGTAAAGTTATTATCTGACTCTGACATCCCGCTTTATATCAAGCGGTTAGCTATACTTCAGTGGTGTACAGGTGAAGAGTATCCCAACGGCAACCTCGCTCTTTTGACATTGAGCTGCGAACGAAAAGGTTATTCCGAACCATTACGACAAGTTAGAAATCTTATTTTTGAACAAATGAAGCAATACCTTAAAGCTCAAAATCTAACTGATGAAGAATATGCTTGGGCTACATTTCGCTTGGCGAAATTGTGCGGCAATATTGATGCTAAACCACCAAAGCAGCAACTTGGATGTGATTCGAATAAAAACGTGTTGCAAATTGTGGAAAAACTAAAGGAAAACCAATCGACTTGGTTTTCAAGCCGTCGACAAGTTACTTTGCTCTTAGAACAAATAAGTGAAAGTGAAGCTGTAAAACCCAAAGGAGAAATTGCATTAATTCGTGAGTTAGAAGTTTTTACTGATGCTCAATTTTCGACTGAAAATTACCAGCGTTACTATCTTGTTACCCCTTCCAAAACTGATAAAGAGCTGAAGCAGCAACTGTGTCAGTTATTAGGGGTGTGGTATATCATTTCTTCAGACAACGAAGTTTCTGAATTAACTTATGAATCCGTGATCAATGCAGTGATAAGTGATGAAAGGGATAAGCGTGATGTTTGCTTGCAGGCCATCACAAAAACCAAGTCAATCCAAGAATTAAACACATTGCTTGGCGAGTCCTCTTTTGAGGATCAAAATCCAATAATTCAATCTTATGTTAAACAAAGAGTTATAGAACAAATAGCAAAATTACAAAAACAACAACATTGGGCTTATTCAGAGAGTGAGCTGCAAAATTTGAGTTATAAGCAGTTAAAGCGGGAAATTGGAAATGAAGTTGTTCTGCAGGGTATAGAGCAGGTTGAGAACAAGGACATAAAAAGCTTGGCTGAAACTTTAAGAGATAATGTTTATTCTGGGTGTGATGCTTTTAAACAGCAAAGATTAGAACGATGTTGTGCAGTATTCTCAAAGCTCTATAAACAGGATACCTCAATTTCAGAAAGCATTTATCTTAAAAATAGTTTATTGGATAGTTCATATAAGCCTGAGTTGCTTGCTTTAACGCTCAACTGGTTAAAAATGGAATATATAAAATCTACCAAATCAGATGTTTATTATGCCACTTCAGTTAAAGCATTAACTCAGGTTATTGCAATGCGGTGTCTTAAATATCAACTATCAGGAGTGTGTCAAAAGTGCGTATTAGATATCGAACAAAAGTTAACCCAGTTTTTGAATGATGGTTCTTTAACACCAGAAAGTCTGTGTGATGCACTTCCCGTGAGCTCAGAACATGCTCTATATCCTACACTTGAGCAACTGTTATCGAAAACCGTAAAAAGGGATCTTCAAAATATAGAAAAAGCTGAATCTGACTCTTCTGTTAAAAGGAGCGAATGTTTTCTTCAGCTTTTATTGCGCATAAATAAACTGAGCATTTCAGGACAAATTCGTGATAATAATCATAGAGAAGTGACGAATAGAATGGTCACTGAGTGCAGATGGTATGACGACGCACAAGATTTTTGTAAGTCTCAAATGAGAGCCGAGCCTGAACTGCTAAGGTTCTTGTTACAAAGTTTCTACTTTGTTTGGGGAAGAGAAACAGTTGAGGACAACAGACCTTTTATTGGTGATAAGTCATTAGAGTGTTCTCGTCAGCTTTATAAAACTAAACCTACTTATACTGAAACACAGAGGGTAAGAGTGCCTTTGTGCTTAAGTGAAACGGAGTCCGATTTTTACCTGATGCAGCTGATATCAGAGGTGAATATAGACTTCTGGAAAGAATGCCCGCAGCCACTAAAAGATGGTGCGCTTATCGTGGCAGCAAAAATAAAAAATATAGAGTTTTTTCACCTACTGTTACTTCGTAAAGCCGACCCCAATTTTGTAAGTCCCGAAGGGCAAAAAGCAATTGCCCATTGCGTTGTAGGAGGCTTTATCGCGGGATATGAAAAGCTGCTGCCCTATACGAATTTGTCTAGTATTGTAGATGAAAGGCGACAAGAGAGTATTGTACATAAAGCAGCGAAAAGTTGCTGTTCTCAAATGTTTATGAAGGTGCTTGCTGATTATGATGCTCGCTTGCAGCAACCTGTTTTTGGAGAGAAAAAAAGAAAAACAGAGCTATTAGAAAGTAAAAACTCAGTCAGCTTATCAGCATTAGATCTTGCTTTACTTAATGAGTTTGAGTCAGCTATTACTTATATGATTGAAAGGAAAATTGATTTAGAAACTCGGCAAAGGTTTCATAGCCTTGTACCCGGTAGCGAACATCCAAAACTACGTTATCACCATTTAGATTTAAATCCATTTGAATTTGTCATCAAGCATTTTAAGTCCAAAGCAGTAGCAGCTATTGCCAAAGGCAATTCTGAACTATTGGAAGCAAAAGGAATGGATGGTAATACCCCATTATTATACGCTGCGATGCATGGTGACTATGATTGTGTTAATGCGCTGCGTCATTGTGGCGCAAAAGTTAGTTCAACTAATTCGAAAGGACAAGGACTTCTTCATTGTGCGGCATATAATTCTAGAAAGGCTGTATTTCATTTGATATGGAATTTAAGTGAACTTAGTGAGGTAAAGTTTGATAAAAAGATACCAAATCCGCTTGAAATTGCACTTACGAATGCAGGTACCCCCGCATCTACATGCCGAACCATTATAAGGAGTGGTGCGATATTGTTAACAGAGTCAGGTCATAGGGAGATCAATGCACTTCAGTATGCAGCCGCATTTTCGACATCTGTAGAAAAACTCGATCTTGTGCTTGAGTGTTTCTTAACATTGGGAAGTATCAATGCGTATGGAACAAGTGGCCAAAATCAGAATACTGCTTTAGATCAGGTACGAAATGATTTGGGTCTAAAACAACAGTTTCTCAATAGGTTAAAAAGTAACGGTGCATTGATGGGCTCTGAGATAAGACAACAGCAGCAAGCAAAGAGAGACGCAGACGAAGAACAAAGACTGTTAATATTCAATCTGCAAAGAGATATAAAAACGTTAGCTTGGGAGTATACAAAGCTCAGAGCAGAAGCTGAAGATAAACTTGGTTGGCTTAGTTTTCATGAATATCCAAACTCTGACGTAGCTAAAAAGTACAAAAAGTAGAGGGAAACAAGATACTTCCTCATACTATTGCTTTATTGAGTGTTCGTGATCTATAACTGCTTCTACTTTACTTTTAAGGTTTTTTAGGCCCCATGCTTCCCCAATCGAGATGGCCTCCTCTTTATCTTTACCATCGCATGCAAAAGCCGCTAAAGCCATCATTGCTCCGTTTCGATTTGCTGACTTGCAATGAATGACAATGGTCTTATTGTCACGACTTGAGAAAAACCCTCTCACTTTTTTAGCATTTTCTAATGTAATGTCACTCTCCCCGGAAACGGGGATATTTACATATTGAACGTTATAGAATTGGGCGAGATTTTGTTCATGTTTATTTTCACTTTCAGCTGTGTGTTGACTGATGGGTAATAAATCTAGTACCACAACATCACCTGCTTTGTGCAGTAACTCATACGTCCTTTGGTTTATCAGCCCCGTAGAAAAGTGTTGTTTCAAAGGGGCAGGCTGAAATACGTTTACTACACCCGTTTGCTGTATGCTTTCAACCGTTAAAGGGGAACGATTATGTGTTACTGCTGGCTTGTGAGCATAAGCGGTGGTAGAAGAATGTAAGTTCGGACAGCTCGATGATCGTTGGATCGACATAACATATAAGCTTGGCAAATAAATATTGTAATTATCACCTTGCCAAGCTGAATCACCGCTTAATCGAAAATATTATCCCATATATTTTCTAGGTGTTTAGCAATGTTAAAGGCCATCAAGGGAGGCACTGCATTACCAATGACTTTATAAGCACCTGAGGCGGACAAAGAGTAATCATGATTCTTCTTGGTAAAAACAAATTCATACTCATCTGGAAAACTTTGAATACGGGCACATTCACGAACCGTTAAACGGCGTTCAATAAGCCCTTGTGTCAACTCATCATGATTTTTACCACCGTATTCAGCACGTAAGCGGCGATATTCAATATTACCATGATGCTCGGCACGAATAGTTGGTGCTAGCCCTTCTTGGTTCACTTCTGTTTGCCCTTGTGTTCCTTTACAGTACTTCGCTTTTGAATACTTTGCTTGTGCAGGATCTAAAGTGGCCTCTGGCTCCTTTAGGTTCGCAAACACTTGCTTTGATTTTGTAAAATGATGCTGAAGTTCAGTAGGATCTGCTGAGTGAGTTTTTGGCGGGTAAACATCAATCTCGCCTGCTTCAACTCGAGCAATGATCCCAGGCTTTAAGAATGCTTTATTTAAACCGATAAAAATAATTCGTTCACGATTTTGAGCAACACCGTAATTTGCTGCAGTAAGCACTTTTGCAGGTACGACTAAATAACCTGAACCCACAGTTCTAAAGTCTTCTTCGATGATGCGTTTGGCGTCACCCAGTGAAATCAAACCTTTTACATTCTCTGCGACAAACACTTTAGGGTTTGTGATTTCAATCACTTGGCGCATCCATAAATATAAACTGCCGCGAGACTCCTCACTGGAGACTTCACCGTCAATTTTATTGTTATGGTTTTTGTGAGACTGAAATCCACCTCGCTTTCCTGCCACGCTGAAATCTTGGCATGGGAAGCCACCGGTGACGACGTCAACATTCTCAGGGAAGACTTGTTCACCCGCTTGATGACGTTTAACTAATTCGACAATGCTGGTGGTGTGAAAAATGCGCTCAACATCTTTACCTTGGCTTTTAAAAAAGGTTTTCCATGCGGCTTCAGCATAAGGGAGTATATCGTTGGCGAAAACGGTTTCGAAGCTGTTTTTATTTAGCTTTACTCGATGTTCATCAAGGGGGATATACCATTCATTTGGGTGCATATCCCAATTAATACAGGCGCTAGGGACGGTGAAGTTGCCCTCAAAGCCCAAGTCCATGCCGCCACAACCACTAAATAAAGAAAGTAATTTTTTACTGTTACTCATGTAAGTTTTTATTATTCCTAATGATGCTCTATGCCAACGGTGATACGGTTCAACAGTTTCGGCTTTATATTGCAAGACAGTTTATCATTGCATTGGCTCACTAAGGTGAGTTACTTGTTACTACTGAATGCTTTTAAAGTAAATAATGACGATAAAAAAATGATGTACGCAACAGAAACCATTATACTCTCACGCTTTATTTTAACGATGAGTAATTACTAAATACATGGCTGTTCTTGATATTCTTACTGCTCCCGATGTGCGATTAAAGCAAGTTGCAAAGCCTGTTACAGATGTGAAGCAGGTACAAACGTTAATTGATGATTTACTCGAAACCATGTATTCCACTGATGATGGGATTGGACTTGCTGCAACGCAAGTTGGTTCTGAGTACGCTGTTGTAGTTATCGATATTTCGGATGAACGCAATGATCCATTAGTGTTGATTAACCCTAAGGTTACGGCTGGCTCTGATAAAGCCAAAGGGCAAGAAGGTTGTTTATCAGTACCTGATTATTATGCGGAAGTTGAACGCTTTACTTCAGTAACGGTTGAAGCTTTAGATCGTAATGGGAAGGAAATTACTGTCAGCAGTGATGAGTTTTTAGCTATCGTTATGCAACACGAAATAGACCATCTTCATGGCAACTTATTTATCGACTATCTATCTTCATTGAAACAGCAAATGGCAATGAAAAAGGTAAAAAAATACGTTAAGTTAATGGCTAAACAAAAATAGCCTAACGAATTTATCAATCATGGAAGAGTTTCACATTAGCCGCATTCATACTCCTCAAGGTATTTTTAGAGTAAGCGGCTACTTATCACTGATTTCAAATAAAGTTGAAGCCACTTCACTTGAAGTGATGGGAACGGATGGCTGGGTCCAATTAGCCCTAGAACGCTCTCAAACGTTAATTGCGGAATTAACTCCCATTCTACTGTCACATTTCCGTGACGAATCTGTATAAAAACTCACACATTTATATCATTGAACTGTCATTGACAATCTTATTTATAACCATAAAATACAGCTGCTTACAAACGACTCAAAGGGCAAACTTACTGAAAAGTAAGGACGCAAAGTGACAGCACTCCATCAAATTGATAAGTGGGCTGCTCTGCTGAGTTTTAATTTTTATTAAAACTTTTCCCGAAACAAGGAATGTGAAATGAGTTTTATAAATAACGCACCAATGAGTGCGCTTATCGCTACGTTACTTACAGGCTTTTGCTCTACTTCTGTGGCTTCTGAAGTGGCTAATCCTGAAGATGATGCCAGAATCGCTTCTCAATATTTTGAGCGTTATCATGATCAGTATGATCGCTCTACTTACCGAGGTGACTGGGGTTTAATTGATGATCTTGATATCCGTGACTTATTAGAAGAGCACGGGGTTGACAAGTTGAACCCTGAAATCAAAGCCCTCTTCACAACTGATAATGAAAACGGTAAACCTTGGAACCGTAAAATTCAATTTGACGTTCAATGGACCAATAAAACACTAGCGAAAATGTACCCTGAACAGTGGGCTGTGATTAAAGCAACAAAAAACCGTAAAGATCGTAAACAATTAGTGCGCAATCTACGCATGAATGCTTGTGATGCGCAAATGGAAGTGGGCAATGCAAGAGTTTACGGTGTTGATTCAAACAGTAATGTTTTAGAAATGGATAGCCATAGAACTGCAGGTTGCCCAGCAGGTGTTGCTGTTGGTACGTCAAAAATGCGTACCTTTATTTCAACGGTACCAAATGCTGAATACATGCTCACCGTGAAATATCAAAAGCGTGATTACAACTATGAAAAGTTTGGCGTTAAAAACCAGAAACAAGCTTATAGAGATCTCATCGTTCGCATTAACTCAGAGAAGCATAAGTTACCGCTAACAGAGGTTGAAGGTGAACCACTAGAAGATGGCTTCAAAGTTAAACAAATTCCGTTTACCGCTAGCCGTTTCTTTACTGCGATCAAGTTAAAGGACAGCGGTTATCCTGACAGCTATGGTATTTTGATTGATAGTGTTGTTGTTGAAAAAGTTGCCGACAACCCTCGCTTAGAAGAGTGCCGTTCATATTATCCACAAAATAGTAAAAAATTACGTAAGTGTTTAACGGGTGACACTGAACCAGAAATGATGGGCTGTAATCTAAATGAAGCCAATGTTGTTTGGAATCAAGGAGCAAACACTTCTAATGATCCAAACCGCAGTACTAAAGAAAATATTTTTAGTGCAGCAGACAGTAGCTTTTTGTCATTAGGTATGGCGGGTAAAGTTAACTTAAAACTTCGTGGAAATAATGTTAGAGCGGCATGCCCTGCTGAAGGCAAAACGCTACGTTTAGCTGAAGTAACATACGGTAACAGAGCTTTCGAGCAATATGCAGAACAAGCTTCTGTGAAGGTTAAACTAGTACGTTGTGAAAACGAAGCACTAAATGGTTGGAATTTATTAGCGAATCAGAGTCAGGACGCTGTAGATAACGAAGAGTCGGTGATTACCAATCAAGATTTTGAGTTTGCATTTGATGGCGCTTACGCTCAATGTGCAATTTCAAAAATTCAAGTGAAGGACACGTCTAATCTCATTTCTGAAGATTACTCTGGTTACGTTGTTAATGGTAATGGCTTTGATCTTTATAATCTAAGAATTGAAACGTCTGCGTCAGAATAATCGTTAAAACTTTTAAAAATACCTACTTTTGCTGAAAATATCTGAGTTAGTCGAGGTAGGTATCGCTTTTAAGAGTTGTTATCAGATACAAAAAAACCGACGTTAAAGTCGGTTTGTCTCTCATATAGAGAAAATCAAAAATGGTACCGAAGGACGGACTTGAACCGTCACTCCCGAAGGAAACGGATTTTGAATCCGTCGTGTCTACCAATTCCACCACTCCGGCATCTTTGATTAGTTTGTTGTGCTGGTTAAGCCTCAACAATGGAACGGAATTATACTCAGCCTTTAGCTAATGGCAAGTGGTTTCATTGCTGTTTTGTGAAAAATGAGTTTAAGCGGCTGAAAATCCGTCATTTCATCAGTTTTCATAAATGAAAGTAGCTTAGTATCTTATAAGATTCTCTAAATTGAATTGACCATTGTCAAGTTCACCACCTATTCATTGTGCCTTTCTTAATTTACTGATTATAAAAGCAAAAGCTGTGCGACATAGTGTCGCACTTTGTCGCATTTGTATTGTGATAAAGACAGGGTAGGCGCAAAATTCAGCTACAAATATTTAGGGAGTTTGTAACATGCGTTTGAACGTTTTAAGTGGTTTGTTGATTTCAATGTATGCAGTCAGTGGTGCCTCTTGGGCTGATGCTGATCCAATAGAAGTAATTGTTGTTAAAGGTCAAGTTGCTAAGCAAACAGGAGTGGACTCCGACTCTGTAGCTACCCCAAATTATGCGATTCCAACGAGTGATTTGGCCGATCTTCTTAAGTCGATTCCGGGCGCAAATGTTAATGCTAATGGTCCAGTCAGTAAAATTGCTCAATATCGTGGCTTATACGGAGACAAAATTGCTACGAGTGTTGACGGCCTCACGTTAGCAGGTGCAGGTCCAAATGCGATGGATGCCCCGTTAAGTTATGGTAGCCAGTTAACTACAGAATCCATTGAGATGACTCGTGGTATTGCCCCAGTGAGTAGTGGTATTGATACGATTGGTGGCAGCTTAAAAGTAAATACGATCGGGCCAGAAATTGAACATAACTTTAGTCATCTATTAGGTCAGTATTCTGCTAATGGTAGTCAGTCACAACTTGGTGCATTAACAAATATCGGCTGGAAATCACAAGCGCTGTTGTTGCATGTTGAGCAGAATAAAGGGAACAGTGAAGTTGAAGATGGCGCTGGCAGAGAGATTGTGCCATCGGTATATGACAAACAACAATTTGGTATTAAATATTTAAATCAAATCACTCAAAATCATCAAATTACGTTAAGTTATCAAGGTGTCAATACTGGAGACTCCGCAAGTCCTGCGTTGCCAATGGATATTGATTTCATTGATACAGATAGGGTTAAAGCAGCAGGTGAGTCAGAGTTCGATTGGGGGCAAATGAACTGGCATATTGGTTGGCAAAATGCCCGCCACGGTATGAGTAATAGTTTACTTCGTCCTGTTATGAACCCAATGATGGCTCGTTATAATCGTGCTGACAGCACGGGTGTTGATGCAGCCATTGCATTTGAATTAGAGCAGTGGCAGTTTGGTCTTGATTATCAACAGAGTATGCATGACTCGTTAATTACCAATCCTAATAATCCAATGATGATTGTCGACAACTTTAAGGATGTTGAAAGCCAAGTTATTAGTGCATACGGTCAATGGCACCAAGATTTTGGTGCTCATACAGTTAAGCTTGGTGTTCGAGGTAAACAATATAATTTCGATGCCGGTGATGTTAGTCACTCAATGGCGATGATGAACCCAAACATCAAGTATTTGATGGACAAGTTCAATGCACAAGATAAAAGCACCAGCCAATTTGGTGTCGATTTAGTTGCTCAGTGGCTTTATAAGCAGAGTGATACGGTAAATTGGCGTGCAAGTGTCGCTCGTAAACAATCAAGTCCAAGCTATCAACAACGTTACCTTTGGGTGCCAATGCAGGCAACTGGTGGCTTAGCGGATGGGCGCACTTATATTGGCGATGTCGATTTAGATTTAGAAACGGCTTACCAGACTGATTTTGGTTTTGATTATCTAGGCGACAAGCTCACGATTAGTCCTCGTGTTTTCTGGCAAAAAATTGATGGTTACGTACAAGGTGTGCCATTGACTGATATGAAAGCCAAGATGGTTGCAAAAATGATGGGTGATGACGACCCACTCATGTTTGCAAACACAGATGCGAAACTTTACGGCATGGACATGGATGCGAGTTATGATTTACATGAAAACTGGCGTCTCACAATGAATGCGACTTACACACGAGGTGAGCGTACAGATACAAATGACAATTTATATCGTGTTGCGCCGTTAAGTGGTCAAGTTGCATTGAATTGGCAACAGAACGCTTGGCGCAGTCAGTTAGTACTTAGAGGTGCGGCGAAACAAGATAAAATTTCGAATATCCAAAAAGAACAAACTTCCGCAGGTTATGGTGTCGTTGATATTCTTACTGCTTATGAAAACGATAACTGGCTAGTAAAAGCAGGTGTCAGTAACTTACTTGATAAAGAATACGCAGATCATTTAGGTGGTGTAAATCGTGCCATGGGATCTGATATCGCAGTAGGCGAACGGCTACCGGGTTATGGTCGTCAAATTTGGGCATCAGTACTGATTAGCTGGTAATTAACGTTCGAAATAGAAATTGTGTTGATGCGAGTTTAAAAGCTCCTCCGCTGTACTTGAGCTGGCATTGCCAGCTCTTTTTTATGCCGGAAGTGTGTAACGGTTTAGTGCAGTAGTCATTGAATGAGAGTTTATCATTTTCATGGCTTCTAAGAGTTGAGATACTGCAGTTTCAATGGGAAGACCATAATCACTATGATGTTGAAACCACTTACGTAGGATTGTGTCTCTTTGAGTTTCAAATGAGGTTTTAGATTCATCAAAACCTTTTAAGGTTGATATATCTATAAATCCTTTTGATTTAGCAATTAACTGGAAATCGTCTAACTGCATCTCATTCAACCTATCTTTAAAAAGCGCAATAACATCAGAGCTGACTTTTAAAAAACGTTTAGCTACAGCTTTACTCATTTGACTACCCTTAGGTTCAGGTAAACTCACTTTGTTGGCTTGTGAAATTAGAGCCATTCCAGCATCAATAGTTAAAGTACAATCTTTACATGCAAGGATTTTATAAATACTCCGGAATACATCCTCTGGTGTGTACTCGTATTTAGGGCCTAATTCATCAAACATGGTATTAATAAATGCTGCAAAATAACTTTGACGGTCAGTTTTTGCTTTTTGGATATTATTTATCACTTTTTGCAGAGCAAGCTTTTCAGGTGAGCTACGTATGGCTGATTCTAAGGTTTCGAAACCGCAAGATTTATTCAGGTGGGATAACAATCCAATCGCATATACACCATTTTGTAACTGTTCTATAGTTATTGGTGAAGTAACAGTATATTGCCTAGCTGGTAACTCTGTTGAGGACGTAGCAGGTGCTCCCTGAAAACTTTTAACATTACCTCCTGAAACTCTATCAGCTTCAACCTCTTCATATTCAAAATGTTCGCCAGCGAGGTGGATGAGTGAGCGTTGAGCTTCAGGGGGGCCTTCTACTGGTTCCCTATCTGGGTTAACTCTAGATACACCACCAGTTTCCATAATTAACTTTCACTTTTCAAATAAACCTAACGTAGAATAAGTGAGTAATAGTTAACCAGGCCTTAATGCAGAGTTAAATTCTGCTGAGTTTAAGAAATACTACCCAATAAAAACATTTTAAAGTTATTTTGAGTTGCTTAGAGACCATATACGGCCTCTAGGTAAGAAAGCTAACAAAATTTGTGCCGGTAAAGCGATGTTCAGCACTGGCTTGGCGAATGCTGACTTTAATGTTTTTAGAGTCACAGATATTAGTGCTCAGCATGCGTGCTGGGGAAGTAAAACGGTTCATGTAAGTTCTGCAGTGAGCGAAGTTTTACATTTTAAAGGTGAGTGTATCTATCTTATGGCGCAAGCTCTAGAGTGAGTGTTTTTAGATATGGTCGATTCAAAATGTTAAATATTAGTTTCCATGCTGGCTCTTTGAGTGCTAAAAAAGAGAGTTGCTGCAAGGATAGAATTCAAATCTTGCATTTGATGATTCTTGGTTATGCTGATAATTATAAAAGCTATGGTACTCGTATTATGGGAATTAATATGTCATCAGAAGGGTTTTATAATTATTCCAACCGTATTCCTAAAAAACATTTAGCTCATTGAAGCGCATAGCCCTTAAAGCAAACTCTAACTTAACTAACAGGTTTCTTTGCCAACTTTCTTTGTAGACTTCTTCTGTGCATACCGAGTTGTCTTGCCGTTGCTGATACGTTTCCATTATTTGCCGTGAGTACTTGTTGTATATGCTCCCACTCTACTCTTTTCGTTGACATGGGTTGTTCTTCTATCAGCTCTTCAAGATCAGTTGACTCCATATTCAATGCTTGGAGAATGGTTTGAGTGCCAGCTGGTTTAGCTAGATAATTATCAGCTCCAAGTCGAATGGCTTCAACGGCTGTAGCGATACTCGCAAACCCTGTCAGTAGCACTAATATGCTTTCTGGTACTGTTTGTTTTAGCGGCTGAATCAAACTTAAACCATTGTCGGTATCCAGTTTCATATCTAACAGAATATGCGTAGGAGACCATTTTCTGGCTAGCAACAGTGCTTGGGTTTTGTCATGACATTTTTCAATGTCGAAACCATGAGCGCTTAAGCGTTTCTGTAAAACCTGAGCGAGACTTTTGTCATCTTCAATAATAAGTAATTTATTCATCTGTACTTAATGGATACCTTACTGAAGCAATACAACCATTTACAGGGTGTTGCTCTAATGTGAGTTGACCGCCATTTCTGTCTAGGCTGGCATGTGTTAATGCTAATGCGACACCAAGACCGCTGGAACTTTTAATAAAACGTTTTCCTAAGTTTGATTTTACCGTATCTGATATACCAAGGCCAAAATCTCGTATGTCGATATATAAATATTGCTCGTCTGTTCTTGATGAAATATTAACTTTTGGTGCTTTAATGCCGGTAATACTAGCCTTCTGGGCATTATCAATCAGCGTTAAAATTGCAGGAAGTACGCCTTGGTCAACATTGATGGTTTCGTAAGTTATTGTACCGTAAGACCAGCTTGCCTCAACGGCGGGCAAAAGCAGCTGTGTTTTCTGTTGAATATCTTCGACGAATGTTTTCACTGAAACGGAATGTACTTTCCCATCTCTGATAGCATCGGTTGCGAGCCTTAACTCTTGTAAGCTATGTTCACAACGAGTCAGGCTATTGTTTAGCTCTTCAATGGCTTGATCGCTCTGCTCCTCTTTGAGTTCCTCTAACCATAAACGCATACTGCACAATGGAGTGGCAAGTTGATGGGCCATTTGTGCTGAAGATGCGCCTAATGCGACGATTTGTTCTTGACGTAATTGTGACTCTCTTAACGAGCTCAGTTGTTTGTCTCTTTTTCTCAGTTTTTGGCTAATTAACGTCAGGCTCACGTTGATAACAAGTGCAGAGAGAATGAAGTTAAGCCACATGCCAATGTAATGTGCACTCATATCCATATGAGCCATATGCCCAGTTTCTTCTTTTAAATACAACATCAAACTATAAGCTGAACAGTTGATGATATTAATCGCAATTGCACTCCAACTGGGTAAGGCAATAGAAGCGATTGCAATTGGGATTAATAGCGATGAGACGAAGGCATTTGTCGCTCCTCCAGTGAGCGATAGCCATATGATCCAAAATGAATTATCAAGTAACAATAATAAAAATAAGCGCTCAGTAAACTTATTCGATTTTAAAAAAAAATGGTGACTGGCAGCGAGGTATACTAGCTCGAATACAAGGAATGGAATTAACAGTGCTGAAGTGATGTCCAAGCCAAAAGTATCTGCTGCAAAAAAGGTAAGAATGATTCTTAAAAGCCAGCCTATATATCGAGGGTAGATCAGTTGTTCAACCAGTTGTGACTCTTTCAAAGGTTTCTTTCCTTTAGCGGATATTGGCATAACTAGAGTAAAGGATATTACCGCAAATAATAAAGAGATAAATCAAACAATGTATGGTTAATCTTCTTGAAGCTGTTTATTAATAAGAGTTAATTTTGAGGCAATGAACAGCTTCGCAGAATTTGATAAATTGTAAGGTAACTATTCGGAATAGAACATTTTTTTAGCATTAATACCTTTGGCTTAAGGTTTGAAATGAGGTAAGCCATGTCCATGCAAACTTTAGTTGGAAGAGAAAAAGCAAGACACTCCCTTTGTTATTATAAAAATGCCCCTAAAGAATCAACAGAAACCAGTCCTTCGAAACTGAATTCAACAAATTTCGATATCGATGCATCAGAAGATAGAGAGCTTGAGTCTTTAATTAGCAGTGCACAATCCGTACTTAACAAAGCGCTTGAAAGTGCAAATGGAGGCTTCATTGATTGTCTAGAAAGTGAGACCGAAGAAGTTAAAGAGTTGCTTTCAGATCCTAAAATTCCTCTAAATGTTAAAAAAAACGCGCTTAGACAAATCACACATATTTCATTTGAGCAAGGTGGTATTGGGGTTAGGGATTGTAATTTAGAACGAGTGTTACTCACTCTAAATGCAGCTAAGGCAGAACTCTCTGAATTGGTTAAATTAGTGAACGAACAAGTTCTAGAAGGTTGTTTGTCTTCTTTTTTAATCAAAAAAAACTTAGTAGAAAAGGTAGATAAAAATCAACGGGTGTTGCTAAAAAATCAGATTGCACATCAGCTTGGATTAGAAAAAGCAGAAATTCAGAAGTCGCAGAGCTGGTTCTCTAGCTTTTCTACTTCATTAAAGCCAGCTGAGTTAAAAGAATTTCTGCATTATGCTCAGCTCTACTGCTCTCCTATAAGGGTGCTTCAACAGTTCAACATTGAATTACTTAGAATAATAACAGAAGAAAAAGAGTCGGAGCTTTGCCTTAACCTTACTAAAGCTATCTCAATCTATCACAATGATTCCAAAGAAGTAATGAATAACAAAATAAAGCAGTGGATCGCTCCTTTCTTCGTTTCTCGGTCTCATCAGCATTGGGGAAATATGTTCAGCACAAGTCAGAAAGACACTTCTGAACATATAGAAGAGATGGAACATTTATTTTTTAGAGTGGTTAGTAGTAAAACTGGGGAGCGTAAGTTAACGGTTAAAGACTTAAACAAAGTTGATTTTGAATGCCTACATGCTTTTCGAAGTATCCCTATGGTGATGGAAGCCATTAGAAATACAACTAATCCCGCTGATTTATTTAAATTTCTTAAACGTTGCATCAACTCAGGCTTCCTTGATGATAATGGTGATGCCTTTAATTCCAAGTTATTCGAAGTGTTCACATCTCAGCTTAATTTGATTCTGACAGAAAAAGATTTTAAGCATTTAGTCAGAATTATTCGTGACCCCAAAATAATGACATATGTCTTAGAGGCAATGCGATTTGAACCGTCATATGCAAAGGGTTTTGTTACATACCTTCGTTACTTAAATGACAATATAAAGAGATTTTCTGCGGAACAAATAAAAGATTTTTATCAAGTTTGTGGTGCCAAAGGGCTTTTAGTGTTAGATGAAGAATACATGGGTTTGTTACGTAAATATACGCAATTAATAACAAATGCTCCTCATTTAGCTAGAACATTAAAAAGTAATGCAAACTGGATTCGAACAGCAGATCTGTTTGATTTGATGAGCTATAGTGTTTGCAATGGAGATCATTCATTCATAATTCAACTTTTGAAAGCAAGAGGAACGATTAAAGCGCTTATTGGTGATGAAGAAGGTGTTTTAAAAACGCATGAAATGGCAGTAGTGCGTATTTCATTAGCATTGTTAGAGTCTGTTTCAGCACAAGATATTCCTCAAGAACTAGTCTTTCTTTGTGATTGTAAAGTATTACCATTTCAAATTACTGAAATGCATTTAGCTTTACGTGAAACATTGAGGCTTAATTGGCATCTTCATGATGATGAGTACTTGGTTGGAATGGTTAAAAGAAATCCAATACTTGCAGATGTTTTAGAGGGATGTATGTCAGAAAGAAGAATGATTGAGGCTCAAGGTATTGATGACTTTAATAATCAACTTGCAAGAGTTTTAAAAGCAGCAGGGTTTCAAGAGAAGATTCCTAAATGGCATACTAGAAAAGTTAGTGGGTAAGTGTACTTGAACCCTTACCCACATATTATTTAATTACAGTTCAGCATCCGCTTTTAATGCTTCTGCTTTATCTGTCGCTTCCCAAGGGAATTGATCACGACCAAAGTGACCGTAAGCTGCCGTTTCTTGATAAATAGGGCGCTCAAGGTTTAGCATTTCTGTTAAGCCGTATGGGCGTAAATCGAAGTGACGACGAACTAAGTCAATCAATAACTCTTCCGCTACTTTACCTGTACCAAAGGTTTCAACACTGATAGATGTTGGCTCAGCAACACCAATAGCGTAAGAAACTTGAATTTCACAACGCTCAGCTAAACCCGCAGCAACTATGTTCTTTGCGACATAACGTGCAGCATATGCGGCACTACGGTCAACCTTTGATGGATCTTTACCTGAAAACGCACCACCGCCGTGACGTGCCATACCACCATAAGTATCAACAATAATTTTACGACCAGTAAGACCACAATCGCCCATTGGGCCACCAATAACAAAGCGACCTGTTGGGTTGATGAAGTATTTGGTTTCTTTATTCAACCACTTTGAAGGTAAAACTGGCTTGATGATGGTTTCCATCACCGCTTCAACAAGATCATCTTGCTTAATGTCTTCTGCGTGTTGAGTTGAAAGAACAACTGCATCAATACCAACGATTTTTCCTTCGTCATAGGCAAAAGTTACTTGGCTTTTTGCATCAGGGCGCAACCAAGGCAAAGTACCATCTTTACGTACTTCTGATTGGCGTTTAACTAATGCGTGAGAATAAGTGATTGGAGCAGGCATCAAAACGTCAGTTTCATTACTTGCATAGCCAAACATTAATCCTTGATCACCTGCACCTTGCTCACTAGGGTCTTGACGGTCAACACCTTGATTAATATCAGGGGACTGTTTACCAATGGTGTTCAAAATTGCACATGAGTCGGCATCAAAACCCATCGTTGAGCTGGTGTAACCAATTTCACGGACTGTTTTACGTGTTAATTCTTCGATATCAACCCAAGCTGAAGTGGTAACTTCACCGCCAACCATGACCATGCCAGTTTTTACATAAGTCTCACACGCTACACGAGCTTTAGGATCTTGCTCTAGGATCGCATCTAGCACAGCGTCTGAAATTTGATCGGCGATTTTATCTGGATGACCTTCTGATACGGACTCAGAAGTAAACAAGTGCTTTGCCATAGTTGGGGAATCTCTGTAAGTGGGTTAACTCAGCTTCAATAATAAAAGTAAATAGTCCTACTTTTAATAGAGGCTTTGACATCTAGACGTCTATTCTAGTTCAAGTAAAATCAATTTTCATCTTTTAATTTCGGTTTACGTTACATTATTGAATTGCTTTGGGATTGTATGAAGTAAAAAAAGCGTCATTAAGCAACATCAAATATATTTCATTTTCGCTTCACTGCTAGCATATGTTTATAGGCATAAAATAGAACAACAAAGTTTAAGGGAGTCAGTTTACTGAACTCGATCGCTATAATTTTGAGGTTGTTTATGGGTGTTTCAAGTTATGTTGACCAGATACCAACTAATTCGAGATTGAATTTTAAACATACAGTAACTGGATCAGATATTGACCTGCTCAAAGAAAATCAATCGTTAACATTGAGAACAAGGCAAGGAGTATTTGGCTCAAAGACCTTTACTGTATCGATACAAGGTAATTCATTAAAATTCAGACAAGAAGGTTTAGGCGCCTGGTTAAAAAGACTTGTTGGGATTGGGTGTGAAGATTCAGAAAGTGAAGCCAAGATTGATTATGCTAAGACTTTATTTTTATCTCAGATTCAAAGTGATTCTCCAGAACATGTTCTTGATTCTTTAGAGTTCCTTAAAGGAGCACTAAATCAAACTGAGGATGATGTGGCTATAAATTCAGCGCTTTCCGATGTTGGTTTAAAAGAAGAACATCGCGAAAAATTATTTAAGATTTATAAGACCAAACTGAAAGAAAGTAGTGAAGCTGTAAAAAGTTTTCATGAGCCTAAACAAGTAGTGGAAAACGCCTATGTCGATATGAGTAGCGATGCTCGGGGTGAACAATTTCCAGAATGTGCTACGAGTGAGGGCAAACCCTCTACAGAAAGCGTTCAGTTCGTAGATACTAAACCAAGCTTTTTAGCTGAAGAAATCTTTAAAAAGCAATCGCCTATTGGTGATTTGAGAGCTGAGTTTAATCTAAACGTTGCAAGCAAACTCTATAATCACTTTCAATTAAAATTGTCGCTTTCTGATATAGCAACTGTGCGACAATTTATCGATCAATATCCAGATGATTTACCATCACAATTAATGAGGTTGCCAACAGATATACTGGTACAGCTTATTAGTGGAGATATCAGTGAAGAATTACTCGAGGGTAGAATAAGTAAAGCAGAAATAGAAGGTTTGAAAACGTCTTATGCGATTACCCCTGAAAGTGGACTGACATTTCTTGCTCGCTTATCTGAACACAGTCCTGAGAGCTTGTCTTGTGCATTTGACTTTGTATGCAGCTTACAAGCTGAACCAATGGGATGGAGCGGTAATCTTCAGCCCTTAACTATGCGTCACTTGAAAGCATCTCCAAATATCGAAGATGGCATTCATAAATTACCACGCTTTGCCCAAGAGTCGATTTGCAAAGCGCTAGTAGAGCAAGAAGTTGAACGATGTGAAATTGCAACCCAAAAAGGAGTTTCAACATCTCTTCGAGATACTCTTTCCTTAGCTACTTCACTTAAGGTTAACCTGTCTGGATGTGTGAGTCAGTCTGTTTATAATGAACTGCTTAGCGTAGATCCAAAGTTGGCGGAATCTATTTATATGAATGCTACAGCGTTGGAACAACAAGCGTTTCAGCAAGTGTTATGCTCATTCATAGCTGATGCTAACGATCCTGAATTATTAAAAACAGTTATTGAAAATCAACAAAAGGTTTTGGCAGAACTGAAAACCGAAAATTCTTTGGAACTGTTGGGCAAACTAAATGTGCAAGTTCAACCCGAAATAGCATTAATACTCTTTCAGTCTATTTCAACCGAATGTCAGCAGGTATGTGAAGAACCTCTTCTAAATGCACTATTAAGTCTATTACCAGATAAAAAAGAGCAATTTAAAGATCTGGCGTCTCAAGTGAAAACTCAGGTTTCTCATTTTTCAGAACTCGCAGAACTCCAAGATTTAGTAAGCAGTAGAGTAGGCAAAAGTGCTGAATCAATGGCAACCATTGCAGAGTGTGTGCCTGAGTTATTAACAAGACAAAATCAGTACTACCTATTATCGAACGCTTGTATGTCATCAAGGTGGTCGTTGACTGCCGTTGAGTCAATGATGAAAACGTTTAAACAATCCGAAAAATCGCTCGCTTGTGTCGATATGCTAAGGCAAGTGGAAGCGAGTATGAGTGCAGGTCAAATTACTCGATTAAATGAGGCTCAACAATTACTGATGCGAGAAGTCATGAGTGACGGGCAATTTGAAACTATCGCCGAGCAATGGGACAAATTACCCGTAGAGTTAAAAGTACAAATGTTGGCGCTGCCGACAGAGATTGGTGAAAGTGTATGGAATGAGCTTTTGATAAGATCTGATAGCGAAGAAATGCGAGCGATTTTAGGAAAGCTTCAAATCTCGTCACCTATAAACACTCAAAAAGCGTTTTTACATTTATTGCAGGCAATGGCAGAACCGGAGCAAATGGTGAAAATATCTCAACTGTTTGACGTTTGCTCTAAAACTGAATTAATCGCTTTACTGTCAAATGAGTGTATTGAATTTATTTTTGATAATAGTGATAAGTACCCACTAGTGATGAATAGAGTCATATCAGCCGCTGATTTTTTACAGCTCTTGCAAGATAAAGGTGTTGGAGCTGCAAGTCAGTATTTTAGTCACGTAGCAATCGAACCAGAAAGTTTTGAGCAACTGCAGGGCGTTATTGACGACGAAGCGAAACAACAAATTCAGTTAGGAAAGTTAGAACAGGAAGTCGCACTCTCTCGGCAACGATTTAACTTAAAAGCTAAAGACAAGGTAGACCGATTTGAACTGGTTGGATTATTAGACCCTAGTGTTCCTCATAACATTAAATTAGTAATGAGCTTAGTGGAAAGAGCGACGCCACAATTTAAACAGCATATTCCAGTCTGTGTTGGTTATCTTACCGGTAGTCCAAAACCACTTATGCAATACCTTCATTCATCTGAAGTGCCAGCGGTAAGGACTTACGAATTTTTGACTCTAATTAGAGGTTGTTACGAAAGTGATGACGTTTTTATTCATCATTTGAGAGATCTCGCTGCTAACGATGAGTGTTCAGGGTTGATGTTCGACGCTATACGAGCAGTTATGAAAATAGTCAGCATACGTGTCAGCCGAGATAATGTGTTAAATCATGAGAAACAATTGACAGAAGCTTGCGGAAGACTGGCAGATATGAGTGATGAATCAAATATTAAAGATGTCATTAAAATGATTAACGGCTTGGACTCTAAATTTATAACAACCGCTTTTAAACAAAAGTTGTCTGAAGTCAAACCTCATTTGTTTCACGCTACGTTTGGCGTCTAAACCGATTTGTTTAATGTCGATGAGTTTGAAAAAAAATGTTGAGTATTAGGGTGAAATTATGTGTTTAAAATGTAATATTTCAGTAAGCCAAATACCTTAGTATTTAAAAGCAAACATTGTTTCTGCTATCTACTGTGACATAACTCGCAATTATCATTTGCTTCACAACTGCGCATAAGCGAAAATACGCACCAAATTTCGCCATCTTGATCCGGATGGCAGTCATATAACCCTCAGCAGGAGAGAGCATGTCTTCCCGTAAAGTACTCGCAAACGCCATTCGCATCTTGAGTATGGATGCAGTTCAAAAAGCAAAATCTGGTCACCCTGGCGCACCACTTGGTATGGCGGATATTGCAGAAGTGCTTTGGAATGATTTCCTAAAACACAACCCAAATAACCCAAACTGGGTAGACCGAGATCGCTTTATTCTTTCTAACGGTCACGGCTCAATGCTGATTTATTCTTTATTACATTTGAGTGGCTATGAGCTACCAATGTCAGAGCTTGAAAATTTCCGTCAGTTGCATTCTAAAACACCGGGGCACCCAGAATACGGTTACACTCCAGGTGTTGAAACGACAACGGGCCCGTTAGGCGCTGGTATCAGTAATGCTGTCGGTATGGCGGTTGCTGAAAAAACCTTGGCTGCACAGTTCAACCGTGACGGTCATGATGTGGTTGATCATTACACCTATTGCTTTATGGGCGATGGCTGCATGATGGAAGGTATTTCTCATGAAGCATGTTCATTAGCGGGTACGTTAAAGTTAGGTAAATTAATCGCATTTTGGGATGACAACGGCATTTCAATCGATGGTGAAGTCGATGGTTGGTTTACGGATGACACACCTAAGCGTTTTGAGTCTTACGGTTGGCATGTGATTGCCGATGTTGACGGTCATAACCCTGAAGCCATTAAAGCTGCAATCGAACAAGCTAAATCGATCACTGACAAGCCAACTATGATTTGTACTAAAACGGTAATTGGTTTTGGTAGTCCAAATAAATCAGGTTCTCACGAATGTCACGGTGCACCACTGGGTGATGCAGAAATTGCAGCAGCACGTGAATTCTTAGGTTGGGACAGCAAGCCATTCGACGTACCAGCTGATGTATATGCGGGTTGGGATGCGAAAGAAGTGGGTAACACTCGTGAAGCACAGTGGAACGCTAAGTTTGATGCTTATAAAGCAGCGCACCCAGAATTAGCGGCAGAATTCGAGCGTCGTGTCGTTAAAGGTGATTTACCAGCAGACTTTGCTGAAAAAGCACAAGCGTACATTCAAGATTGCCAAGAGAAAGGCGAATCTATTGCGTCTCGTAAAGCGTCACAAAATGCCATCGGTGCATTTGGTGCAATGATGCCAGAATTAATGGGCGGCTCTGCTGACTTAGCGGGTTCTAACCTAACGCTTTGGTCTGGTTCTAAAGGCATTCAAGAACATGCTGACGGTAACTACATCTTCTACGGTGTACGTGAATTCGGTATGGGTGGCATCATGAACGGACTGTCATTGCACGGTGGTTTTGTGAACTATGGCGCAACCTTCTTAATGTTCATGGAATACGCACGTAACGCAGTACGTATGTCAGCGTTGATGGGCATTCAAAACATCTTCGTATTCACCCATGACTCAATTGGTCAAGGTGAAGACGGCCCAACGCACCAGCCAATCGAACAAATTGCTAACTTGCGTATGACGCCAAATATGGCTGTATGGCGCCCATGTGATGCAACTGAAACCGCGGTAGCGTGGACAGCTGCAATCCAACGTCAAGATGCACCAACGTCATTGATCTTTAGCCGTCAAGGTCTAGCTGCACAAGCTCGTAATGCTGAGCAAGTGGCTGATATTGCCAAAGGTGGTTATATTCTTAAAGAAAGCGAAGGGACGCCAGAGCTTATTCTTATTGCTACCGGTTCTGAAGTTCAACTTGCATTAGATTCTGCGGCAGAACTGACCGCTCAAGGTAAGCAAGTACGTGTTGTTTCTATGCCATCGACAACTGAGTTTGATAAGCAATCAGCTGAGTACAAAGAACATGTGTTACCAGCAGCTGTAAGCAAGCGTATTGCTATTGAAGCAGCACATACTGATTTCTGGTACAAGTACGTAGGCATGAACGGTGCAATCGTGGGTATGCAGACTTTCGGTGAATCAGCGCCAGGTGGAGTATTGTTGAAGCACTTTGGTTTCACTGTTGAAAATGTCGTTGCAAAAGCAAATGCTTTATAAGCAAAGTTTTTAGTTTTTGATAATTACGTTAAAAACTAAACTTTTGTGACACAAATCTATATAATCGGCCTGCATTCGTATGCAGGCCGATTTTTTTTACAAAAGTTGAGTAGTACTAGTGAGATTGTTCGTATATTCATTGGTATTAATAAAGGAATAACTGATTTGATGATCCGAGTAGCAATCAATGGTTATGGTCGAATAGGCCGCACACTGCTTCGTGCCCTGTATGAATCAGGTAAGAACAATCAGATTCAGATAGTTGCCATTAATGAATTGGCAAAACCTGAAGCGATGGTTCACCTCACCAAGTACGATACCACTCATGGCCGCTTTCCCGGCACCGTTGAGCATGACGGCGATATTCTCAAAATTAATAACGATGACATTAAGTTGCTGCACGAATCTGATGCCAGCAAGTTGCCTTGGAAGGCGTTAGACATCGATTTAGTTTTTGAAGCCACAGGTGTACTTAAGACTAGAGACGAATGTGCGGTTCATCTTCAAGCTGGCGCAAAACAAGTGTTGATCAGTCATCCATCAACGCCTGACGTTGACGCAACGATTGTTTATGGTGTCAACCAGCATATGCTCACTGAAAAGGATACCGTGGTGTCCAATGGTTCATGTACTACCAATTGTACTGTGCCAGTGATTGATCTTTTGGATAAGCATTTTGGCTTACAAAGTGGTGCCATTACCACGATTCACTCAGCGATGCATGATCAGCCGGTGATTGATGCTTATCATGATGATTTAAGACGTACCCGCGCTGCAGGGCAATCCATTATTCCCGTCGATACCAAACTTGCGCGTGGTATCGAGCGTATATTGCCGCACCTTGAAGATAAATTTGAAGCCATTTCTGTTCGCGTTCCTACCATAAATGTGACCGCAATTGATCTATCGGTCACACTTGAGAAACGAGTCAATATTGAAACCGTTAATAATGTATTAGAATCGGCGGCAACAGGACGTTTTTCTGCCGTGCTGGGCTTTACCCATGAACCACTCGTTTCGTGTGATTTTAATCATGACCCTCGTTCAAGCATCGTTGATGGTACTCAGACTCGAGTGAGTGATGGTCATTTAGTGAAATTATTATTGTGGTGCGATAACGAGTGGGGCTTTGTAAATCGCATGCTCGATACCGCTCTCTGCATGTCTCAAGTGAATGGTTCAGGCAAAACAGTCGGCATAGAATAGTACTCCAACAGAATTATTGATTAAATAGGAAACAAAAATGGCAATTATTCGTATGTCAGATTTAGATCTCAATGGTAAGCGTGTACTTATCCGTGAAGACCTAAACGTACCCGTTGCAGACGGTAAAGTGACCAGTGATGCGCGTTTACGTGCAGCATTACCGACGATTAAGCTAGCGTTAGAAAAAGGCGCAGCAGTAATGGTAATGTCTCACTTAGGCCGCCCTACTGAAGGCGAGTTTAATGCTGAGTTCTCACTGCAGCCAGTGGTTAATTATTTGAATGATGCTTTAGAGTGCAATGTATCTTTGGCGTCAGATTACCTCGATGGTGTTGAAGCTAAGCAAGGCGAAGTGGTTATTTTCGAAAACGTACGTTTCAATGTAGGTGAGAAGAAAAACGACGAAGCACTTTCTAAAAAAATGGCAGCACTTTGTGATGTATACGTAATGGATGCATTTGGTACGGCTCACCGTGCTCAAGCATCAACACACGGTGTAGGCTTACATGCAGCTGTTGCTTGTGCTGGCCCGTTATTAGTGGGTGAATTAGACGCACTAGGTAAAGCATTAGATAACCCTGCACGTCCAATGGTGGCAATTGTTGGTGGCTCTAAGGTTTCAACTAAGCTAACCGTTCTAGAAAGCCTATCAACTAAAGTTGACCAGCTTGTTGTCGGTGGTGGTATTGCTAATACCTTTATCGCAGCGGCGGGCCATAAAGTGGGTAAATCACTTTTTGAAGCTGATTTAGTCGAAGAAGCAACCCGTCTTGTGAATAACGCACAAAGCCGTGGCGGTGACATTCCTGTTCCTACCGATGTTGTGGTTGCAGGTGAATTCAGCCCAACAGCTGAAGCAACACTGAAAAATGTGGCAGAAGTAACAGACGAAGAAATGATCTTCGATATTGGCCCAGACAGTGCTGAAGCGTTAGCAGAAATCCTGAAAAAAGCTGGCACAATTGTGTGGAATGGCCCAGTAGGTGTATTTGAATTTGACCAATTTGGCGAAGGTACTAAGCGTATTGCACAAGCCATTGCTGAATCAGATGCATTCTCAATTGCTGGTGGCGGTGACACGCTTGCGGCTGTTGATAAATATGATATCGCAGACAAAGTTTCATATATCTCAACCGGTGGTGGTGCGTTCCTTGAGTTCCTCGAAGGGAAAGAACTTCCAGCGGTAGCCATGCTTGAATCGCGTGGTGCGTAAGTCACTCTCGTGAGTTCAGCCACTCTTGTTTATGCAGGAGTGGCAATAAAAAGAATAACAATGAATCCTCACTCGATTGAGGAACGTGAAGAATTTAAGACATCAAACTTAGCGTGTGTTTCAACTAAGTAGCTGACGATAAGTTCTTTGACAATTATCGTGTTCAGATTTAGTGCAATACAAGGCGCAATGACGAGTCATAGTCGTCGCTATGGCAAGGAGTTGCAACGCCGTAGAGTGCTGAATATGAGTGCGATAAAATCTTAAGAAATTTATGGTCGGGTACTTATATCTTGAACACTCGATTGCCCTACGAACGGAGCTAAAAATGGCATTAATATCTCTAAGACAGTTATTGGATCACGCAGCAGAGCATAACTATGGCGTACCTGCATTTAACGTGAATAACCTTGAGCAAATGCGTGCAATTATGCAAGCAGCTGAAGCGACAGACAGCCCAGTAATCGTACAAGCATCTGCGGGTGCTCGTAAGTATGCCCGCCCACAATTCTTGAAGTATCTAATGAATGCTGCACTTGAGCAGTATCCAGATATTCCAGTATGTATTCACCAAGATCACGGAACGGATCCTGATATTTGTCAGCGTTCAATTCAGTTGGGTATGTCATCAGTCATGATGGACGGCTCATTGATGGCGGATGGTAAAACGCCAGCTTCATACGAATACAATGTAGACGTAACTCGTAAAACGGTTGCTTTCGCTCATGCCTGCGGTGTGTCTGTAGAAGGCGAGATCGGTTGTCTAGGTAGCCTAGAAACTGGTCAAGCTGGCGAAGAAGATGGCGTTGGTGCAGAAGGCATTTTAAGCATGGATCAAATGCTGACTACACCAGAAGAAGCGGCACGTTTTGTTGCTGATACTCACGTTGATGCGTTAGCTATCGCAATCGGTACCAGCCACGGTGCTTACAAGTTTGCTAAGAAGCCTACGGGTGACGTACTGCGTATCGACCGCATTAAAGAAATTCACGCTCGTATTCCAAACACTCACCTTGTTATGCATGGTTCATCTTCAGTACCGCAAGAGTGGTTAGAAGTGATCAACCAGTACGGTGGTGAAATGCCTGAAACTTACGGTGTTCCAGTAGAAGAAATCGTAGAAGGCATCAAGCACGGCGTTCGTAAGGTTAACATCGATACTGACTTGCGTTTAGCATCTACTGGTGCTGTACGTAAATTCTTGGCTGAAAACCCAAGTGTGTTTGACCCACGTAAATTCTTAACGGCTTCAATGAACGCTATGGCCGACATTTGTACACAGCGTTATGAAGCGTTTGGTACGGCGGGGATGGCGTCTAAAATCAAGACTAAGTCATTACAGGCAATGTATAAGTCTTACCAATCTGGTGAGTTAGATCCTAAGATCAACAACATGTAATCTTATTGACCCAATTGAACTTAAGCCCGCTCTAGCGGGCTTTTTTGTTATTACTGCCCTTCGGCATAGTCGTCAAGCGTTGGTTGCTTCTGTGGCCTGCCTGACTCACTGCTTCCCTGCTTCAAGTACACATTTCCCTTATCTTTAACGACGGTGTTTTCTTTTGGTGTGCATTCTTCTGCTGCGCCAGGTGCTATGGATAACACGTTGCATAAGTAAGTAACGAATTCGTCATCTGATGCTTGGGTGAGTAAGCAGGTCTCTCTGAAAGCTGTAGACATCGCAATATTATCTGCACTTTGTTCTTTGATTGAAAAACCATCTTTGTGTTCTGTATCCTGAATACAAACAACTCTTAATGGTTTTTTTAATGAAGTGTGGTTTCGTACATAGTCAGTCATTCTCTCTTTTAGTTCAGGGACTGAAAAACTGGAGACAAAAAATGCAACTGTTTTCCCTGAGTTTTGATAGCTGTGATTAAACCTTGCTGGTATTGCGGCAGCCGCTGGGGCAAACCGTATTGCATTACTTAAAATGGGTCTAAGGGTGGTCGGTAGAGTAGACGTTACTGCCATGATTGAAAACTCGAATTCAGCGGATGAGCAAACAACCATTGACAATATTACGAACAATAAGTAGTTTGACATATTATGTCTTAATAAAATGGATTTATTGATGAGCTGGATATTTGAAATAGGACTTACCTTTTTTCAATCGGATTTAACATTATCGACTGGATTAGCGATCATCGCTTTGACCGCCTTGATTAGAGTGCTTTTGTTACCGATTTCATATCCTGCAATCGTGCAAGGGATTAAGCAAAGACAGAAGCTTACTAAAATCAAACCAGAAATTGATAAGCTAAAAAAGCAATATCAATCAGACCCGAAATTGATGTCGCAAAAAATGATGCAACTCTATAAAGACAACGATATTTCTTTTGTAAATAAAACGAGTGTTATGAATATACTTAGCCAAGGTCTCGTAGGTTTTGGTATGTTCCAGTTTTTAAACGGCGCCAATTTGGCAGGGAAGTTTGCTTGGATTTCAGATATTGCTAGATCAGATGTATTACTGAGCCTTGTCGTTGCTTTGCTTACAGGCTTATCCATGTACTTAATGCCTTCTGCCGCTGAATCAGTGAATTATCTGATGTTAATTGTTGTATCTGGGATTTGCTTGGTGAGTTTACTGAATTTTTCTTCAGTTATCGGACTGTACTGGGGAACGTCAACACTGGTGAGCACAATACAGTCCTTCACAGCCAACTTGATTTATTCAAAGAGAATACTGATAAATGGTTAAAGAGATTGATTATAGCCAATACTCTTTGGAAGAGCTGTTTGATGTAAAAAGACAGATTGATAAAGAAAGTTACCCTGGACGATATCAAGCACTGATAGATGAGATCGAGAATTAAGCCCTGAGTATATTAAAGAAAAGTGTAAACATGATTGCATCTGAGAGTCTGCTCTATATCATACTGATTTAATTATTTTAACTGGACATAAAATCTACAACAATGAACACTCGCCGCCTACAAGCCCGCTTCTATAAAATCCGATCTAACAAAGTCTTTGAGTTTTTTGTCGTCAGCATCATCATCTTTTCTGCGTTGATGATAGGGGTGAAAACCTATCAATTACCTGATTACGTTAATCAAACCATGCGTATCTTAGATTTTGGCATCACATTATTTTTCTTAATCGAAATCAGTGTCAGATTTTTAGGCGAGAAGAAAAAATCACAATTTTTTAAATCGGGTTGGAATATCTTTGACACCTTGATTGTTATTTTGAGCTTAGTGCCAATTGAAAACAGTGAACTTGCAATTGTTGGGCGTTTAATTCGTGTATTCCGAGTGCTGCGTATGGTGTCGATGATCCCTGAATTGAGATTATTGTTGAATTCGCTATTAAAAGCACTGCCTCAACTTGCATACGTGATGTTGTTGATGTTTATTATTTTCTATATTTATGCGGCAATTGGAAGCTCAGTGTTTGCCAATATCAATGACGTCTTATGGGGTAATATTTCCATCAGCATGCTGACATTATTCCGTGTGATGACCTTTGAAGATTGGACCGATGTCATGTACGAAACCATGGCAGTGTATCCATTGAGTTGGATTTACTATTTGACTTTTATTTTTCTAACGACCTTTGCATTTTTAAACATGATTATCGGTATTGTGGTGAATGTGCTTGAAGAAGAGCGTCAAAACCTTCGCCAAGAAACGAAAGATGCACAAGCTAAAAAAGAAGTCTCTATGGATGATTTGCAGCAGCAAATCCAGGAATTGAAGCATTTATTAGAAAAAAGATAATAAATTTCTTCAGATACGGTACAGCAGTTGAAAGTTAGTATTGACAAGTTGTGTGTAAAATTTAAGCTGTGCAATATTTTTAACAAACAAGGTAATCTAATAATATGAAGCGCTTAGTTGTCTGTTCGTTCTTATGTGTATTGTCTTCTGCTGCAATGGCTGATGATAGTTGGGTTAAAGGAGATGCTACCTTTGGGGGTAACGTTGAAGCAGGTGCAACGTTTACAACGGGTAATACTCAAACTTCTTCGTTTAAAGCTAAAGCTGATTTAAAGCATGAGTTAGAAGACTGGGAAAATGAGTACATCATCGAGGGGTTATACACAAAAGATGATGAAGCTGTTACCGCTAAGCGTTATCAATTAGGGGCTCAAGGTAACTATAAGTTTGATGAAAATAATTACCTATTTGCTAATGGGAGTTATGAAGTTGATGAGTTTAGAGGCTTTGATTATCAGGTGGCTACAGCTGCAGGTTATGGTCATAAATTTTTCGATGATGGCGGCGATATGCTCAGAGCTGAAATTGGCCCTGGTTACATTTACCAAAGGTTGACCCCTGAACAGCGAACTGAAACTAATGAGAATTCAGATACAACGTTAGTTGCTCATACTGTCATTGAATACACGAAAAGAGTTAGTGATTCATCGACTTTTAACTCTAAATTAGTATCCGATTTTGGTAATAAAATTATTTCAAGATTAGACACGTCAATCACAGCCAAAGTCGTTGATTCTCTAGCGATGAAGTTTGGTGTGACTGTACGCTATAACAGCGAACCACTCGACAACGTTAAAAGCACTGATACTGAAACGACACTGACTCTCCTCTACTCATTCTAGCCTGACTTTATCAACTACACTTAAGCCGATAGGTGTGCTTATATAAGCACACCTCCATACTGTTTTAAGAGGTAGGCTTGTGAAGCAAGTGCAGTTGATAAAGCTCGATAACCTTAATCTTGGAATCAACCAAGTACTGTCATCATCAGAACACAAAGAGCTCGAACTCTTCTTTTTTCTGCCTAAAGAAATGCGTATTGGTCCAAAAACACTGAGTGAAGAACAAGTGTTTTATCGGTCTATTCGTAGTAAACGTTTCTATAGCTCAGATGAGCAACATATCGTTAATTTAGAAGGGCAATTTGAAAAGCTTAAAAAGCGGATAAACGGCGACTATCGTCTGCATTTAAATTTGATTATGTATCAAATAACCACCGCCATTGAAAATGACATTACGAACTTTTATCAGGCACTAGAAGCGGAGGGTGATAAAGCTGGAGAAAAACAGTTATTAGACTCTACCAAACATCTACTTGCACAGTTTCGCACTTTAAGGCCTGATGACGAAAGACGAAACAGTTACTTTGCCCAAGCAGATAATTACTTGTCTTGGTTTTGTGAGCAGTTGTTCTTAAAAGTTATCTCAGAACACAATGACTCAGCCATGTTACTAAAACAGAGAAGCAAAATTTTAGCATTTTGTGCTCAAGAAGCTGAGCATCGTGCAGAGCTTAAATACAACACCAAAAAGACCATTAAAAACCCCAATCGAATCTCTAACAAGATGATCCTCATTCGACGTGTTCTTCAGCAAGGAGTGGAATTAAAAGAAGAGTTGAAGGTATTAGGCTCAGGATTAAAGCGAATAACGACGGGTATGGCTATGGCTTTAGTGATGTTATTTATTACCGTGCTCGTGTTACAAGCTAAGGATGAATTCAGTAATTTGACCATCGCATTTGTGATCTCAATGGCGCTGATTTATGGCTTGCGAGAAATCTTTAAAGATGACGTTAAAGATGTTTTGTGGAGAAGCGTGCAGAAAGGCCGACCTAAGTGGAGCCGAAAGCTCATTGATACGACGAACAAACAAGTGATGGTCAATGAAAAAATTTGGTTAGAATATCTAAGACATAGTGAGGTACCTGACCCTGTTAAAACCATTTTGAGCATGAGACATGTGCAGAATAGGATAGAGTCTCAAACCTTATTTTACCGCTTACAAAGTAATGTGACAGCTAAAGATTTCCCTGAAGGTTATCAAGAAATTAAAGAGCAAATTCAGTTTAGTTTTTTGCCCTTTATTCAATATCTGCAAAAAGGAAAAGCCAAACTTTATAGTCAATCAAATGGTGAAATAGACGTAAAGCCCGTAGAGAGAAGGTACCAGATCAATTTGATTATGGTCGAAAAGCATCACCATTCTAAAAAGGTGTACCGGAGATTTAAAGTCACGCTTAATCGGGAAGAAATCATCAGCGTTACTGAGGCTGAAATACCTTAATGCGTATCGGTTGAAGAATATCACCACTCGCAAAATTGAGTGGTGATATAAGGTTCATAGTAAAGATGAAAGTGTGTCAGCGATTTCAGTATTATCTTGTGAGCCTACAAACAATTGTGATGCAGGACCTTTTGCAAAGACTTGAACATCAACAGCAGTGTGATCATCTGTTGTCCAGCCAGTGTTACTGCGTTTATTTACAAGATCAATGATGGCCATTGCGAAGTGTTGTTCATCTTGAGTATGAGCTTTAGATAGCGCTTTCCATTCATCCTTTTTAGGTTCAAAACCAATGAGCTTCGCAAAACCTGTTTTCCACTGCTTTTGAGAGATCAATTGTCTAGCAATGGTCATTGGGCTGGCTTTGATCTTATGAAGTACGTCAGGGTTCCAAGATTTTTTATTGTTGGCTCCTACAGTTAGACCGCCGGTGTCATGATCTGCTGTAGCAACCATCAAGGTATCGGGGTGCTTTCGAATGTAGGTTTCAACCACTTCCAACGTGCGAGCGAATTCATCCATTTCACCCATGGTGGTAGCGATATCATTGGCATGTCCGGCCCAATCGATAATGCTGCCTTCAATAAGTAAAACAAAGCCATCGCTATGCTGTGATAATAGCTCTAATGACTTTTGCGTCATTTTACTCAGCTGATGACCATTTGGGTTATCAATCACCCAAGGAAGTTGAACGTCAGCGAATAAACCAAGTACCTTACCACTGTGTACATCATTGAGCTTGTCGAAGTTTTCTAAAACTTGATAACCTTTCTTTTTAAATTGAGCTAATAAGCTTTTATCAAAGTAGCGTTGACCGCCACCCATGATCACATCAGCGCCAGAGTCCAAGTAATCTTCAGCGATTTGCTCATAGTTTTTACGACTTTCATTATGGCTTAAAAAACTAGCCGGTGTCGCATGGTTTACCTGTGATGTCACCGTGATACCAATAGCTTTACCATCTTTCTTAGCTTTCTCTAACAGCGTCTCCATTGGGCGTTTATCGGTATCCATACCAATCGCACCATTGTAGGTTTTTACCCCAGTAGAAAGTGCAGTTGCAGCGGCAGCAGAATCCGTAACATAACCACTCATTCTAGCTGGAGCTGTGCGAGCCATACCAACCAGTAAGCGATCAAAGACAGTGGTTTCTACTTCTTCAGTATTTGGGTTGTCTTTGTAGTAACGATAAGCCGTGGTATAGGCTGGCCCCATACCATCACCAATAATATAAATGATATTCTTTGGTGTCTTTGGTGTTTCTGTAGGTGTTTCGTTCGCGGCTAATACACTCAATGGCGCTAGCAATGCTATCGCCATAAGTCCCTTAATGGTTTGATTAAGCATCTTTATCTCTCTTTAAGCCGAGTTTCTATTGAATCAAATAACATGCCCGTAATGCTTACGTCATAAGCGGCTTCAATTTCTTTTATGCAAGTTGGGCTAGTAACATTAATTTCAGTTAGCTTATCACCGATAACGTCAATACCAACAAAAATGAGTCCGCGCTTCTTTAGCTCAGGCCCAAGTGAACGTGCGATATTCCAGTCACTTTCAGACAGTGGTTGTGGTTGAGCTCTACCACCTGCAGCGAGGTTACCGCGAGTTTCACCGTTTTGTGGGATACGAGCCAGTGCGTAAGGAACGGGTTCACCATCTACGATTAAAATGCGCTTATCACCTTCGGTAATTTCAGGAATAAATGCTTGAACCATGGCATAGGTTTGTCCATGGTTAGTTAATGTCTCAATGATGACACCAAGATTTGGGTCGTTTGGTTTTACTCGGAAGATTGAACTGCCACCCATACCATCTAATGGCTTTAAAATGATGTCTTCATGTTCAGCGTAAAACGCACGTATACGTTGACTGTCTCGGGTCACAAGTGTTGTTGGTGTATGCTCCGGAAACCATGCTGTAAATAATTTTTCGTTGGCGTCACGTAAACTCTGTGGCTTGTTAACAATCAAAGTACCTTTATCTTCAGCACGCTCTAACATGTAAGTGGCATAGATGAATTCGGTATCAAATGGTGGATCTTTACGCATCAAAATAACATCAAGATCTGCCATCGCATTATTTTGTGGCTCACCAAGTTCAAACCATGATTCAGCGTTATCTGTTACGGTTAACGGCTTCATGTTCGCCACAGCATCACCATCGACGAGTGCAAGATCTTGCATTTCCATGTAATACAGTTGGTAACCACGTTTTTGGGCTGCCATTAACATAGCAAAGCTTGAATCTTTCTTTATATTGATATCTTGAATGGGATCCATCACGATGCCAAGTTTAATCATTGTTATAGTTCCTTTAGATCTTACAGATCGCCAAATTTGAGTTGTAGTGCACTTATGACCGTTAAAGCGGCTGTTTCAGTTCGTAAAATACGAGGGCCCAGTAAAATATCGGTAAATTGATATTGTTCAGTCATATCAATTTCTTCTTTGGATAAACCACCCTCAGGACCAATAAGAAGACGTACTCTATTATTTTCAAGTGTTAAGCCATTGATACCGTGGTTGGCTCTTGGGTGAAGGTTCAATTTTAATGCATCTGACTCTTCGGCACACCAAGCTTCAAGTGATATGGCTGGACGAACTTCAGGTACGACACTTCGGCCTGATTGCTCGCAAGCACTCTGCACTATTTTTTGCCATTGTTGTTGTTTTTTCGCTAAGCGATCGCCAGTGAGTTTGACACCGCATCGTTCTGAAAACAGGGGAGTGATAGTGGTAACGCCAAGTTCTACCGATTTTTGCAATGTAAAATCCATGCGGTCACCGCGAGAAATTACTTGCCCTAGGTGCAACTTTAATGGAGATTCAGTTGGGTTTTCCGTCGCTTCTATGATGCGGACTGAAACATTTTTTTTCGAAGCTTCAATGATTTCGGCTAGATAGTCGTGACCATCACCGTTAAAGAGGGAGACTTTATCTCCTGTGTGCATTCGTAAAACTCGCCCGATATGGGCAGCAGGATCATCATCTAATAAAGTACTTTGGCCAACAGCTAAGCTGCCGGCCTGATAAACTCTTGGTATTCTCATTTACTAAAATTATTGGCATCACAAGCATCCGAAACAAAATGGTTATGGTTTCCTTGAATGCTTGCAACGACGTTATCTCGTATGCATTCTGATTGCTTAACAGGATACATTTTATTCCATGCATTGAACAAGTTTAATTGTTTACTTGAAAGACGATAGCGAGGATATGTTTCGCTCATGTACAAGTATGTTCTCGCAATGGCACCTCGACTGTATTCAGGTGGTTGAACACGGCTGTTTGCAAAGTCGACAATCATATCGCACTGGCCATATTGAGGGTTAGAAGGTTTTTCAGAGGTCCATTGTGAAAAAGAGTAATTACTTCTGTCACCATTAACTTCGCCGATGGCAGGCACTAGGTTATGCATGTCAGAAGCCATTATATTAAAGTCATCACTGGTTTTGGTGCAATTAGCGCGTGCTGAAGTGTCTCCGACTGTCTTCCAACAACCCAGTTGGTGACCAAAATCCCAAGCAGCAACAATGTGCTCCCATTCGATGCGGTTCGCTCGAGTTTGTTGCTTTCTCACTTTATAACCGCATGAATCTAGGTCTGGATCCCACTTTTTTGAATCTGCATTGAACTCACAACCGCAATAAAACGTTTTTGGTTCTAATTGGCTGGGATATAACTTGGTTAAACGTGTTTTTGCTTGAGAAAATGATGTTGGACGATCAGTGGCATAACTTTGATTGGTAAAACTGAGTGCTACGACAGCACATACAGCAAAAGCTGTAATAAACTTATTAGACGGCATAACGGCTACCGAAAACGACTTTAAGGTGATTAAATTTTATGCTCTTATCAGAGGTTTAGCAATTTTAAAGTTTTAGAACAAATTCGACATCGATATTGGGCTTGACTACGGATGACTTTATTGTGACGTCGAATGCCTAATTCAACGACACCACAACCGCATTGATAAGCGATCTTTGTTTGTGGTCTAGAATGTACTTCAAAGCTATGAGTTGTCTTAGGTTTGAGGCTATAAAGCGTTTGCATCATTGAGCGCCATTCGATGCCATGTGGCTTTACTCGTCCAAAAACGTGATGGCAAAGTAAGTGACAGATTTCATGCGGAACGACTTCATCAATAAAGTCTTGCTGGTTGCTTTCGAGCATGCTGGCATTCAAGCGAATTTTATTCAGTTGAAGATGAGCCATACCAGCGCTTCTACCACGCAATTTAAAGGATATTTCTGGGCGAGGGAAAGGTCGTTTAAATTGTTGCTCGGCAATTTGATAACAATATTCAACTTTATCTATCGCTTGTTGTTGCCATTGGCTCATCGTAATTAATGCAGGTCAATTTGAAAGAGATGGTTATTCCATCTCTTCCCATTCGATCCCCATTGCTTCCATGAGCTTTTTGGCTTCCGAAGGAATGCTGTCAGGCTGAGTCTTTGATAGATCGTTATCGTTCGGTAGAGGTTGGCCTGTGTAGGCATGTAAAAACGCTTCGCAAAGTAATTCACTGTTGGTCGCATGGCGCAAGTTATTTACTTGTCGGCGTGTTCGCTCATCAGTCAGTACTTTCAATACTTTTAATGGAATTGAGACAGTGACTTTTTTTACTTGCTCACTCTTTTTTCCATGCTCAGCGTAAGGGCTGATATATTCTCCATTCCATTTAGTCATTGACTCACCTGTATTGATGCTAATAAATAATTCGAGGTCGGCAAATTTTAAAGCCTAAAAACTCACAGTCAAATTATTGCACTAATTGTATGGTTAAGACAAACTTTTAGAAGTCTATACTGCTAATATTTCTTGACCAGTGGTTGAATAAAAACTAGTCTAGACGTCTAGACATCCTTGGTTTTGAGGCGACAGGTGAAATCAACAACGACAATAGCAGTCAGAAACGGCTTAGAAACAGACATTCAGTATGGCTCTGTTGTTCCTCCAATGCACCTATCAACGAATTATTGTTTTGATGGTGGGTTATCTCCAAGGGAGTTTGATTACAGCCGAAGTGGTAACCCAACCAGAACGTTACTTGCTGATACTCTCGCTAAGCTTGAAAAAGGGGCTGGCGCTATCATCACCAATACCGGAATGTCCGCCATCACTCTGGTGCTGCAATTACTCAAACCGCACGACTTGCTGATCGTTCCTCATGACAGCTATGGAGGAAGCTTACGTTTATTTAAAGCGTTTGCTGATAAGGGCTGTTTTAAGCTCGAAATTATCGACCAAACCCAAGACGAACAAATACAGTCTGCGGTAGCTAAGCAACCCAAAATGGTGTGGCTTGAAACGCCAAGTAACCCATTACTTCGGATTGTTGATATTCAAAAGGTTGCTAATATGATCAAAGGAAGTCATACATTACTTGTGGTTGATAATACGTTTTTGTCGCCTCTTCTACAGCAGCCATTATGTTTAGGGGCTGACATCATTGTTCATTCCACCACTAAATATATTAATGGTCACAGTGATGTTGTTGGTGGAGCCGTGATAGCTAAGACGGATGATCTTAGTGAAACCCTATGCTGGTGGGGAAATACATTAGGGCTGACAGGTGGTGCTTTTGACGCATACCAAACACTAAGAGGCGTGAGAACGTTACCGCTTCGTATAAAACAGCACGAACAAAATGCAAAGAAAGTTGTTAACATACTGAGTGAACATCATGCTGTTTCACAACTCTATTATCCTGGGCTTGAAAACCACAATGGTCATGAAATCGCCAAAAAACAACAGAGTGGCTTTGGTGGCATGGTAAGTTTTGAATTAAAAGGCGATCATAATGCTCTAATTCAATTCGTACATCGTTTACAATTGTTCTCGCTTGCTGAAAGCTTAGGTGGTGTAGAGAGTCTAGTTTGTGTTCCTGCGTTAATGACTCATCGTTCTATGGATAATGATGCACAAGTGAAGGCGGGCATTAAGCCGACTTTGATCCGTTTATCGATTGGCGTCGAAGATGGTGACGATTTAGCTACTGATTTGAAACAAGCTTTAGATACAGTTTTACTCGGAGACAAGGATTAATGACGATTAGTCACTTACATAAATTTGGCGGTTCAAGTTTAGCAGATGCTGACGGTTACCGACGTGTAGCGCATATTTTGCTCACACAAGGAAATGCCAATGATATGGTGGTTGTATCTGCAGCGGGTAAATCAACCAACAAGCTTTATCAGTTATTAGAGTTTCAGCACAGTCGCCGTTTATGGCTGCAATCATTACAGGAGCTGATTGAATATCAACAACACCTAGCTGAAGATTTATTGGATAACAATAATGCTCAATTATTTCGTGAGCGTTTGGCGACCGACGGTATGGAGCTATCGAGCTTGCTGTCACAAGAACAGTTAACAGAATACGATAAAAATCAGCTTGTTGCGTTTGGTGAAGTCTGGTCTGCAAGATTGTTAGCCGCTTATTTAAAACAAAATGATGTTGCCTCTAAAGCCATTGATAGTCGTAAAGTTCTGCTCGCTGAAAACGATGTTGTTGCCCGAGTAAAAACCGATGAATCCAGATTCAATGTTCAACAAGTTATTGAGCTTAACCCTGCAACAAGATTAATTTTTACTGGTTTTATTTGTGGTGACGCTGAAGGTAATACTCTGCTGTTAGGTCGCAATGGCTCAGATTACAGTGCGAGCTTATTAGCCAGCTATGCTGATGTTGAACAAATTACCATTTGGACCGATGTGGAAGGGGTGTTTAATGCTGACCCCAATAAAATTACGGATGCCAAATTATTAGCGTCTTTGTCTTTAAGTGAAGCTGATCGGCTTGCTAAATTAGGTTCCCCTGTGCTTCACAGTCGAACACTGCAACCGCTTTTTGGTAGTAATGCTCGGTTGGCTGTTCGATCAAGTTTTGCATCGCATACTCAATACACTCAAATTGAACCTGACAGTGCCGCTGCATGTGAGCCAGTGATCACCAGTCTGCCACAAGTTGAATTACTCCAATTACAAAGTGATTTAGAGCCTAAAAGTATTCATTTGATGTTGGAGCAGCATGGGGTTAGCCCACTTGCCTGGTGGATTCATACCAATAATAAGTTTGAGCTGGCAACTACGACGGAGAATAAAGCGAAGTTATTAACGTTGTTAGAACCACTTTGTAGTGAAAATACTCAGGTTAGTGTGACGTCAAGGTTTGGATTAGTCGCATTAGTGAGTCAAGACTCGTTGGAGCATCGCCATGGTTTTTCGAGGTTATTAACTCGGCATTCAAAGCCAATTTTTCAAGATTCGAACAGTTTGGTTGCGCTAGTACCTAAAGCTGAAGTTGATAGTTTATCTTTTAAAGTTCATCGACGCTGTACTGCAGCTAAGAAACGTTTCGGTGTTGTGGTATTTGGCTTAGGCAATATCGGTAAAACTTGGACGAAACTGTTTAAGACTCGTTTTTTAAAGCTCGAAAAACAACTTAAAATTAAGTTAGATATTGCAGGTTTGGTATCAACGAATCATTGTTTGGTTTCAGATAGCGCCATTGATTTGTCAAATTGGGAGCATAACTTAAATCAGCATGGACAGCCTTGGCGATATGATGAACTCTTAACTCAATTAGATGCGTTAACTTACGATGAACTTATCGTTTTGGACATTACCGCCAGTGCCAGCTTAACTTTAAAATATTCAGAGTTTTTACAGCGTGGCATTCACCTTGTGAGTGCAAATAAGTTGGCGGGTTCAGGTCCACTTACGTTTTATAAAGAGCTGAAATATCAGTTGCAAAGTCGACGTCTGTTTTGGCGTTATAATGCGAGCTGTGGTGCAGGGCTACCAATTCAGACGACATTGGCTGAGCTCAAAAATGGTGGTGACGATATTCATAGTGTAGGAGGCATATTCTCAGGCACTCTGTGTTGGCTGTTTGAGCATTATGACGACAGTGAGCCTTTTTCATCACTCGTATTAAAAGCCAAGTCACAAGGCATTACAGAGCCAGATCCTAGAGATGATCTTTCCGGCAGAGATATGCAGCGAAAGTTGTTAATTTTGGCTCGAGAATTAGGAATGAATCTAGAGCTCAGTGATATTGAGCTGGAATCATTGGTCCCAGCACATCTCGTGCACGTCTCTAAACAAGAGTTTCTTGAGCGTATTGATGAAATCGATGGATCGATCAAAGGTCAATGGGCTGCAGCTCAGAGCCAACAAAAGGTATTGCGTTATATTGCCAAGATTGAGCTCAATAATAACTCAGTTAACGCAAAGGTGGCTTTAGAAAGAGTTGATAACACACACCCTTATGCAAACCTAACGCCTGGCGATAATATCTTTGTCATTGAAAGTGAATTTTACAAAGGTACGCCACTGATCATCAGAGGGCCCGGTGCTGGTCGAGAGGTGACTGCTGCTGCCATTCAGACCGATCTCGTACAAATTTGCCGAGACTTAATGCTAGATTGATTGTATAAAGAACCAGTAGAGGCTGATTAGAGTAGGCCTCTATTTTATACAGCTGCTCAAGTTTTCCTACAAAGCGTTATTTTTCCCTATTGATTATTCTCCAATGGTTGCACCTTCCTTATGCTTTTTCGTACCCATTTTTGATAATGGTCTATTTTCTTTTATGAATTATCAGAAACACTAATTGAATAAACGTTTAAAAAATAACCTTGACATCATCAATATTCTCCGTCATATTTCTATTTAGACGTCTAAACGTCCATTTAACTTTAACATAGGGTAGATTATGGCATTCCATCATGCACAACACTCATCGTTGCTCAATCAAAATCTTGCTGAGCATAATGGTGACATCAATGTGTCGTTTGAGTTTTTTCCTCCAGCAAACTCAGAGATGGAGCAAATGCTTTGGAAGTCTATTCTGCGTTTATCACCTTTGGACCCAAAATTTGTTTCAGTAACGTATGGAGCATTGAGTGGCGTGCGAGATAGAACCCACAATGTGATTGAACGTATCCAGAATGAGACGAGCTTAGTTGCAGCTCCGCACTTAACATTGATTGATGCCGATGACTGTGAATTAAGAGAATTAGCCAAGCAATACTGGAATTCTGGCATTGACCATATTGTCGCATTGAGGGGAGATATACCTGAGGGGTACGAGAATCCACAGCGTTATGCTTCTGATTTAGTGGCTCTACTGCGCTCTGTAGCCGATTTTGATATATCTGTGGCTGCTTACCCTGAAGTCCACCCTGATGCTTTGAATGCCCAATCGGATTTGGTCAACCTAAAGCGGAAAGTTGAAGCTGGTGCTTCACGAGCGATTACTCAATTTTTCTTTGATATTGAAACGTATCTTAGATTCAGAGATCGTTGCGCTGCGGCTGGAATAGAAGTTGAAATTGTACCGGGGATATTGCCAGTAACGAATTTTCAGCAATTGAAAAAATTTGCAGGCATCACCAATGTTTCAATCCCTGATTGGCTACATCATCAATTTTCGGGTTTAGATAATGACCCTGAAACAAGGCAATTAGTCGGAGCAAACATCGCTATTGATATGGTGAAAGTATTGGCTCGAGAAGGGGTTAAAGACTTTCATTTTTATACACTGAATCGCCCAGAACTCACATACGCTATTTGTCATACTCTGGGCATTCGTCCGCAGAAAGTGGCTTAATTATTTAATAAAGGGTTCAGCATCATCATTATTTGATCTCAACAACTAATAGGTCTATATCATGACCACTTAGGTTTATGTCTTGATGCGGCTTCAACCCTTCTGATTTTGGGAGATAACTGGGAATATCTTTCTTTAAAGGGATAATCTTTGAAGTTCCATCTTGATAATGGATTTTTATCGTTCCATCTTGTTTGGGAATAATCACTCGAGCAGTTTGATGGGTGTGATATTCGAGGTGGCCACTTTCACAGAGTGTCGTCTTCCAAGACTTTACATCTTGCTGTTCGAAGAAAGTGTGTCGATGAGTTTGGCAATTTGAGTGGGCTGAGGCCTGAAAAGATAAAACGGCAAACAGTGGCAAAAATAACGTGGCTAATTTCATTACGTGATCCTCTTGAGAGTTATTGCTCATTACAGTGATTCTTTTCTCTCTTGTGCCGAGATGGCAGGGTAGAGTACTTAATCACTAGAGTCAGTATTAGTAATGGTTTAGCGTGGATGTCGTAGAACAACAAGAAATTATTGGAATAATTAATGTGGTATTGCTGGTTGAGGCAATACCACAGTTATTAAGAAACTATTTCTCTTCTTTCAGCCACTGAGCGACGCGTTTGGCAAAGTAGGTGAGGATACCGTCAGCACCTGCACGTTTAAAGCAAAGTAGAGATTCCATAATAATTGGCTTTTCTGCTAGCCAACCATTTTGAATTGCCGCCATATGCATTGCGTATTCACCACTGACTTGATAAGCAAAAGTTGGCACTTTGAATTCAGACTTCACTATTCTGACGACATCAAGATATGGCATACCTGGTTTTACCATAACCATGTCTGCACCTTCTTCTATATCCATAGCGACTTCATGTAACGCTTCGTCAATATTGGCTGGATCCATTTGGTAGCTATGTTTATTGCCACCTTTAAGGTTGCCAGCAGAACCAACTGCATCACGAAATGGTCCGTAATAATTTGAAGAGTATTTAGCTGAGTAAGCCATGATTTGTGTGTTTACATGGCCTGCAGATTCTAGGGCCTCACGAATTGCTCCGATTCTACCATCCATCATATCTGAAGGACCCACCATGTCGGCACCGGCCTCAGCATGCGATAAAGCTTGTTTTACCAACACCTCAGTAGTCACGTCATTGATGATATAACCTTCCTCATCAATGATGCCGTCTTGGCCGTGTGTCGTGAATGGGTCTAAAGCAACATCAGTCATAATGCCCAATTCAGGGTGAGCAGCTTTAAGTGCTCGAACGGTTCGCTGAACCAAACCGTTAGAATTATAAGCTTCTTCAGCCATGAGTGATTTTTTATCGGCAGGGGTGACAGGGAAAATTGCAATCAGTGGAATACCTAATTCGACGAGTTCTTCAGCTTCTTTTAATAGCAGATCTAACGTGTAACGTTTAACCCCTGGCATAGAAGCTACATCTTCAGTGCGGTTTTCGCCCTCTAAAACGAACATTGGGTAGATTAAGTCACTGACCGTAAGTTGATTTTCGGCCATTAAACGTCGACTAAAATCGTGTTTGCGCATGCGACGCATTCTACGTCTAGGGAAAGCGCTTGAAACTATATTCACGGTAAACTCCTAATTATTAACTTCAGCTTCAACTTCAGCGAACTGTTCAAGCTTAAAAGTAAACTCTTGAACCTGATCTCTACCATTATCTTTTGCATGATAAAGGGCTTTATCAGCTTGCTCGAACATCACTCTAGCATGAGCATCGTCAGTGACGATATCGGCGACTAAACCAATACTCACTGTAAGAAATATATTATTATCCTGCCAGCGAATCGCATGATCATGAATGTTGCGGCGTATCTTCTCAGCCACCACTTTTGCACCTTTAGCATCGGTACTTGGTAGCAGTAATGCGAATTCTTCACCGCCATAACGAGCGACAATGTCTGAAGGGCGCAGCAATTCTGACTTTATTGAATCGGCAACATATTTTAGAGCCTGATCACCAGCAAAATGACCATAAGTATCATTAATAAGTTTAAACTTATCGATATCAAGCATCATAATCGCAAGTGGCGTTTGTTGGCGACGACTCAATTTAGCTTCAGCAAGTAGCTTCTTATCAAAAGCGTTTCGATTTTTAACGCCTGTTAATGTATCAATTGAAGATTGTTCTTTAAGTCTGTCATGAGCTTCATTGAGCTCTCTATATGCAAACTCAAGCTCAAGGGTACGCTCTTGAACCATGTGTTCTAATTGATCTTTATTTTGGATTTCTGAATTTAGCGCATCTTCTCGTGCTTGCTTAATTCGCTCAGCTTGTACTAGTGCTTTTTGCTGAATTCTCATTTTTTCTTTACGTTCGTCATGATACCGAATCGCAAGAATCAGAGTCATCACAAGTATCTCTACGGTTAAGCCATAGATAACGGGAACTTGAGGTGCAACAGATAAAGAAATTATTCCTAAATACACTAGGCAAGTAGCGCCTGCACCGAACATAATTGCAGACCATCCTAGGGAATAAAGTTTAGCAAGTTTATGGCCTTTGATTGCTTGAATAACGGTTAGGACCATCAGCACGATAACGACAGCTAAGACGGCGTTTACTTCGATCAAAAGTGCTAACTTGTAACTGATAAATTGCGATAAGGTTGCAATGAAAATACTGACTAAAGCCCCAATTCTGCAGAATTTAAGCATAAAATAATTTTGTTTTTTAAGCTTAAGGATTTTTTCTGTCAGCAATAAAGCAAAGGCCAGTGCAATGGGAATAAGTGCCGGTAATGAGTGAGCTTGGAGAAAAGGAGATTCTGGCCATAAGTATTTATACGAAAGCCCATCTATCGTGGCAATAACTAAGGTCATACTCAACACATAGCCAGAGAAATATCCGTAGCTGAATGAGCGAGTCACGAAAGCGAAGAATAGGCTAAAAATCCCGATACCGACTAGTGAGCCTAAGTGAACACCAACGGCAATTGGTAGGTTATCAAACTTTTCAAAATAGTATTCTGCAGAGCCTAATACTAACGGTATATGAGCACTACCTTGTGTATTTATTTTCAGATAGATATCGTGAATTTGTCCTCTTTTAAGTTCAATTGGATAATAAAATTGAATTTTTTTAATTGGACGATCTGAGAATGGGTAACTGTCTCCCATCACTTGTTTATCTGAAAGCCGACCATTGATGTAATGATAAATTTCAATGTGATCAATGTGTGGATTACCAATTTCAAGAATCCGTTTAATTGAGTCTTCAGGAGTAGTTAATTTGAATTGAAGCCAATAATTATGGGCGCCAATCATTTGAGTATCAGAGGTTTGTTTTGCTCGCCAATAAATATTCGATTCAGCAATGACTTGTTCGATATCTTTGATATCGTTATGCTCAAGCACGTACGTTTTACCGTCTAAATCTAATGGTTCATTGCCAGAGACTGATATTGGCGTAATATTAGCGGCAAAGGCAAGAGTTTGAGTCAAACATAGTAAACAAAATAGGAATAAACGACTCATACTTGAAATTACTCCAACCCAAAAAAATCCATTGTATTGTCAAAGCATTGTTTAGCCAAGAATTCTTTGTTTTGTTGCCTCAGGTTGGCTACTGTGTCAGCAATATGAGGTAAGTATTTTGGATAGTTTGTATTCGATTTAGGCTTGGGTTTTAAATTTCTTGGCAACAGATATGGACTGTCAGTTTCAAGCATCAAACGGTCGTTAGGAATATACTTAACACACTCAGCAAGTGCTTGCCCTCTGCGTTCATCGCATACCCAACCTGTTACACCGATAAATAGATCGAGTTCAAGGCAGTCTTCAAGTTGAGATCTTGAGCCTGTAAAGCAGTGTAAAACGGCTTTAGAAAGTTGAGGTCGATACTGTTTTATTAATTGAATAAATTCATTATGCGCATCTCTGCAATGCATATATATTGGCATTTGAGTTTGAACCGCAATTTCGAGTTGAGATTCAAATGCTTTGAGTTGCTGGTCTGGTGTTGAAAAATTGCGATTAAAATCTAAGCCACATTCTCCAACTGCAATAATGGAATCATGCCTTAAAAGCGCTAAGAGCTCTTCTGAACTTTGATCAGACCATTGACTGGCATAATGTGGATGTACACCCGCTGTTCCAAATAAAGTATTAGGATACTGTTTGCAACAAGCTGCTACTTTCGCACTTTCATCAAGGTTGCTACCAACAATGATTTGCTTTTCAACGGCTGCATCATGAGCTTCTTGAAGTACGGTTTCGATTTGATGCTCAAGTTTGCTGCTAATCAAGTTGACAGCAATGTCGATATAACGAGTCATTACACTTTATTTAACGCGTTTTACGCGAATCGTCGAATTTCGTTCAGGTGTGCCTAAAATAAACGAGCCGAGTGCTCCTCTCTTGATATAAGCTTTTTGTCCTGATTTTAGTTTGAATCGTTTAGTTTCACTTTGTTTCCAAACTTGACCATTTTCAAATGTAATAGTCAGTTTTCCATGCAGATTTTTAGAAACTTTTGCAACAGTCAATTCTACTCGCTCTAATTGTTTACCTGTTGGTTTAGTGATGCCAAATGACTCGGTTGTTTGTCCACGTGTTTCAAACTGATCTGAAGACGACGTTTCTGCTTCAGAATTGGTTTTACCAAAGCTGGCTTCAGGCGAACTGACTTTAGGGCTTATACCTTTGGCCAAGTTGTCAAAGCAAATTAATCTGTCTAATTTGTCTGAAACTGTAGCGCATTTTTGGATATCTTGTTCAACACCTGCAAAGGCTGACGTCGATAATAAAAATAGAGTAGGGATCCATATCTTATTCATTTTAATTCTCCTTCTCATGCCACGTAATTATCGAGGCAAGATGCTGTTATTTGAGTCTTGATCTGAATCGTCAGAAGACGTTTCTTCATCAGGCTTCTTTTTATAAAAACGAGCAGCCAACAAACCACCTTCAAACAAGAGTAACATAGGTACAGCCAACATTGTTTGAGAAATAATATCTGGTGGTGTTAGCAGCATGCCAACAACAAAAGCACCTACAATGATATAAGGTCGTTTCTTTTTCAAATCTTCAACTGTCGTGACACCAGCCCAGCAAAGTAGTACTACACCAATTGGGATCTCAAAAGCTAAACCGAAAGCAAAGAAAAGCTTAAGAACAAAATCTAAGTAACTGTTGATGTCAGTTGCAATGTGAACGCCTTCAGGCGCTACACTGGTAAAAAAACCAAAAACAACTGGGAATACTACGAAGTAGGCAAAGGCAATCCCAAGATAAAACAGTAAGGTACTACTAAATAAAAGCGGTGCTACGAGCTTTTTTTCATGTTTATACAATCCGGGGGCAATGAATGACCAGATTTGAAAAAGCACATAAGGAATGGCAATAAAAAACGATAAAATGAGGGTTAATTTAAAAGGTGCAAAAAACGGAGCGGTAACATCAGTCGCAATCATACTCCCAGTAGCGGGCATGTTACTCATTAATGGGATGGCCAAAAAATGATAGATATCTTGCGCCCAGTAAACGAGGCAGATAAACACCAATAAAATACTACCAATTGCACGTAAAACTTTAGTTCGTAACTCCAGCAAGTGGCTAATTAGAGGTTGCTGCTCTGCCATAGTTTATCCGTTTTTTTTGGTCTCTTTTTCAGAAGAGATTGCCGTTATTTTTTCGTCAGTTTTTTCTGTTGAAGCTTCTGACGTTGAAGTCGCTTCTTCAGTCGCTTTATAAGGGCGATTTACTGACTCCGCGGCTTCTTTCAATTTATCAATAGACTCTTGAAGCTCAGGGGACAAGTTAGCTAGCCCCTTGTTTTCAGCCTCTTTAAGATCTTTGTGTAACTGCTCGACATTAAGCTCATGCTCAAGTTCCTCTTTTACAGAGTTAACCATGCGCTTTATGGTTCTAATCCAGCTAGCTACCGTTTTCACTGCGACCGGTAGACGCTCTGGCCCCAATACCACAAGACCAATAATGCCTATCAGCAACAGCTCCATAAAGCCGATGCCATCGAACATGATAAGTTACACCTGTTCTTTTTCTTTCGTTTCAGCTTTAGCTTCAGTTTCTACTGTCTTTTCAGCTGAAGCTGTCTCGTCAGTAATGGCTTTTTTGTCATCGTCAGCCATTGCCTTTTTAAACCCTTTTACTGCATCACCTAAATCACCGCCGATGTTGCGTAATTTCTTAGTTCCAAATAATAACACTACAATTACCGCAATAATTAGTAACTGCCAAATGCTGATACCACCCATGAAATGTTTCCTCTTTCTACGGTTAATTTAATTTCGTGGTCTAGAGAACCATCCTACTATCCAGAGAACTGCTCCAGCACCTAAACTGATTTGTGACACTAATGGTGTCACATCTTGGTTAAACAAAATCGTGCCACAGATCAATAAAACTGCAGATGTGATCAACAAAAAGTTACTTTTGTGTAACTGGCGTTGATGACTCAGATATTGATTGAGCATATCTTGCTGCGAACCAACGAGTTTTCGCCCTAATTTTAAATTGTCATATACCAATTCGGGCAGCTCAGGAAGCTTTTCAACCCAAAATGGAAAATTCGCTTTGGTTTTTTTTGCGAAAGCTTTTGCCCCAGCTTGCTCAGACATCCATTTCTCTAAAAATGGTTTTGCTGTCTGCCACAAATCAAGTTGTGGATATAATTGTCTTCCTAACCCCTCAATATACAGCAAGGTCTTCTGTAAAAGAATTAATTGAGGCTGAACAACCAGTTCAAATTGTCGTGCCGTACGGAATAATTCCAATAAAACATGTCCAAATGAGATTTCATCCAGAGGTTTATTGAACATTGGCTCACACATGGCTTTTACAGCTTGTTCAAATGCAACCATATCGGTATTCTTTGAGACCCATCCAGATTCAATATAAAGCTGAGCAATTCGTTCATAATCGCGATTAAAAAAGGCGAGGAAGTTTTGGGCGAGATAATTCTTATCAGCTTCACTCAATGTCCCCATAATGCCGCAATCTAAACCAATGTAGTATGGGTTTTCGGGATGTTCTTTTGAGATAAAGATGTTTCCAGGGTGCATATCAGCATGAAAAAAGTTATCTCGGAACACTTGAGTGAAAAATAGCTCAACGCCACGCTCAGCCAATAGTTTGAAATTTGTGTTTTGAGCGCTTAGCTCTTCGATATTGGATACTGGAATACCATCGATACGTTCCATTACCATCAAACGTTTATGACACAGTTCTTCATAAACATACGGAATATACAGAGCATCAGAATTTAAGAAGTTATTCCGTAATTTTATTGCATTCAGGGCTTCAAGCTTTAAGTTAAGCTCTCCTAGAATGGTATTTTTATAATCAGCAATCACCTCAGCAGGGCGAAAACGACGATTGTCTTTTAATAGCTTCTCAAGCGTCGTTGCCACTTGTTCCATCAACTGTAAATCCGCTTTAATTTGCGACTCAACATTGGGGCGAAGCACTTTTAGAACGACAGATTTTCTGTTTGATTTTAAGGTGGCACAATGTACTTGAGCAATAGAGGCTGAAGCTAGAGGTTTTGCTTCAAAATCATCAAATAAGTTCTCAATAGGCTCGCCAAGTTCTTTTTCAATGGCTTGTCTCGCAAGGCTTGAATCAAATGGTGGTACTCGATCTTGTAAAACTGCCAGCTCTTCGGCCCATTCATCGCTCAGAAGATCTCGTCGAGTCGAAAGCATTTGTCCAAGTTTGATATAAACAGGGCCTAGCGCAATCATTGCTAAACGAAATCGTTCACCGCCGGAAAGCTCTTTGTGTTGATTGCGTAACCAAAAGAACATTGCCCGAAGCAGCTTAAAATACCATGGTTTGAGTTTACTCGGTAAGAGTTCGTCAACACCGTATTGTAAAAAGGTCTTGATGACAAAATAGCCGCGGTTGATCCCTGATATGCTCATACTGAGTTATTGTCCCTTAAGCTTGCTATGCGCTTTTCTAAACGGGTTACATCAGCAGTTAAATCTTCAAGTTGATCACAGTGTTGAATGTACTCAAGACGATGTGGTGCTAATTGATACTCTTCAACTGCGAGTTCTGTGAGATGCGTTGTTGTGCCTTTGGAAATGGATTTCAGTTTATCCGTAAATTGATTGAAGCCACTTTGCAAAAAATGTGCAGGTACATCACCAATATACTTCGATATAGGTTCGATAAGATTAAAGTCGAGCTTTTCTAGATAAGCGCTGAATTGTTGAAGGATATTGATGTCACCTTCGATTGTGAGTTTATCGGCTTTAATTAGATCAGTCAGGCTTTGGCCTTGACGAATTTTGGATAAAGTACTTAAATCTGTTTTTAAAGAGACATCAGGCTTAGCTTCATAGTGAGACAGCACCAAAATCTCATCGTTACAAATAAAGAATAATGGCCAAGGTAGCTGGTTCAAGCGAATTTCAATGACTTTGTTATTCAACACCTGCAACTCATCTTGCAAGTGCGGATTGAGTTTGTTTAATTGTGCTAAAGACGCTTCAATTACAGAAGTGCACAGTAAAGCCATTTTTTGCTGCATTAGCCTACCTTAAAACTTATAACCACGGTGAAGCGCCACAACGCCATCGGTCAAATTGGTATAGTCGACTTGTTCTAAACCTGCATCAATCATCATCTGTTTTAAGGTTTCTTGATCAGGGTGCATGCGGATGGATTCGGCCAAATATTCATAGCTGTCTGCATCATTAGTGATCAGTTTTCCCATTTGCGGGATCACTTTAAAACTGTATAAATCGTACACCTTTTTCATAATATCGTGCTTAGGTGTTGAGAACTCGAGTATTAATAACTTACCGCCAGGCTTGAGCACTCTCTGCATTGAGCGCAACGCTGCATTTTTATCTGTTACATTACGTAAACCAAACGCAATAGTAATAATATCAAAGTGATTATCAGGAAATGGCAAAGCTTCGGCATTGGCTTGCACATAACTTACGTTGCCTACAATGCCTCTATCACGCAACTTGTCACGGCCCACTTTTAACATTGAGTCATTAATATCAGCTAAAGTTACTGAGCCTTGTGGTCCAACAATACGAGAGAATTTTGCCGTTAAATCGCCTGTACCACCTGCAAGGTCAAGGATTTTCATGCCAGGTCGAGCCGCTGCAGTTTCAATGGTGAATCGTTTCCAGAAACGATGAACACCAAATGACATCACATCATTCATAATGTCGTATTTAGCCGCAACTGAATGAAAAACATCGGCCACTAAATCTGCTTTTTTATCAGCATCAACGGTTTTATAGCCGAAATGAGTTTGCTTTGATCCATTATCAGACATTGAAAATTCCTGTGTGTCGGCTCATCTCATACATGAGTATCAACCAATAAATCGTTCTGGAAAGTGGTAATTAGACCATATTCGTTAACGCAAATGAATAAAATTATTAGGATAGTCGAGTAAATTAATGATTTTGATCATTCATACGAAACTCAAAGAAAACGGCTTAGAAGCATAGTAAGCCGTCATACTTCAACATCAATCATTAAACCTTAAATACTACCTTGTCGTCCTTGAAGATAAGCATAGACTAATTCACTTAGTGATTGTCCAACTTGTCGGTAACCAGCTTGTTCAGAAGTAGGGTGGCACTTTGGTGCAGCTTCAGCCAAATGCAAATACTGACAGCGACAGTGTCTAGCAAGATAAGAAATGTAAAATGCGGCGTCGAGTAATGAAATTCCGGCACTGGTTTCTGCACTGGATGGAAATTGTGCAATGGCATCCAGATCAAGTTCAACGGCTAAAGGTTGCTGACAAGCATTGATACTTTGTGCAATATCTTGCATCGCCTTCTCTAAGGTTAACTCTCTTCTTACCCAAATTTGTTGAAAGGTATGCCAAGTTCCACCGAACTGTTTTAACTGCTCTAAATTGGTCGCATTGTTTTTTAATTCGTGTAAACCAAGTACGTGATATTTAGTGAGGGCACCTTCCGAAGCTGCATAATTAAAACCATTTCCGCTGTGTCGACCTTCCAATGCTCGAAAGTCAGAATGTGGATCTAAGTTCACCGCTGCCATAGGCGTGTTTAGTGTCCGGTGACACGCAGTTAGAAGGCCGTACGCATTGTTATGGCCACCGCCAATTACAATTGGCTCCAGCCCTGCGGATACAATTAACGACGTTAACTCAATGACTCTTTCATCGAGCAGGGCTACAGCTTGGCGTATTTGCTCAGTGTTGCTTGTATCTAATTGAATGTCTTGAACCTGAATCTCGCCGAGAATAAAGGTATCGCTACCAGTTAGAAACTGATTCGATTGAAAATTAACGAATTGCTTAACCGTTGCTTCATAACCATTGCCTGAACCACCTCTACCGAGATTTCCTTGAGGGCCGAGGTCTTCATTAATACCAAGTAAAACAAATCGCCCGCCTTGGCTCTTAAAGGTGATTAATTGAGCATTGAGTGATTGGTGAGCATTAGGAAATTGAGCTTTCTCGCCAATTTTCTCTTCGCCAACTCTACGGTTTATCCATGAGGAAATGTATTCTTGAGTATAAAAGCGTAACCAGTCCATATTGCATTAAGGCTTATTTTTTATATCACTGTAACAATTTATACGTTAAACGCCCAATAAAAAGGCATTCAGATCACGTTTTATCAATAATTTCTGATTTAGGTCATGAACTGGTTAGAAAGCATTTGCTAGTGTGGAAAAAAATGCTGTATCCGTATGGGTTGTACTTTGTACAATCCATACGGTTTTTGGCTAAACCGTTCGAAGTTTTATTATGGAGAGATCAGCAATGTCAAATGACTTACCTTCAAACCTATATCGTGTTGAACAGGTACGTCAGGCTGAAAATGAAGCCTGTCTAGGGAAAGACAATGGGCTGTACGAACTAGTAGAAAAAGCAGGTCAAGCCGCTTATGAGATTATGTTCCCATTATGCCAAGCAGATTCAACGATCTGTATTCTCGTTGGTAACGGCAATAATGGTGCTGATGGACTTGTTGTGGCCAGAAAACTACTTGGACAGAAGTTGTCTGTTTGTGTGATGGCAATCGATAAGCCAGTATCAACAGCTGAGCATGAACAAGCAAGAGCCGCTTTTGAAGCTCAAGGCGGTCAGATCGAATCAATAGCAGTTGAGCGTTTAGCTGAATTTGACTTGATTGTAGATGCTATGTTTGGCGTCGGTTTAACACGGCCGCTCGTTGATGATTACGCTGCGCTAGTAAAAAAGGTGAACAATTCTGGCGTAAAAGTTATTTCACTCGATGTGCCATCAGGTGTAAATGCTGATACTGGTACTGCTATTACAGCAATTGAAGCGAGCAAAACGATTGTTTTTGGAGCATTGAAAGCAGGATTATGTACTTACCAAGCGCGACACTATTGCGGTGAACTTGTATTCGCCGATATTGGTTTTGCTGATTTTTTGCCAGAAACAAATATCAAACGAGTGGATTACTCAATGTTCGGCAAAGTTTTAGGTAAACGACAGCGTCATGCCCATAAAGGTGATTCTGGAAAAGTTGCCGTGATTGGTGGTGATGTCGGTATGCCCGGTGCTGTAACGTTGTGTGCAGAGGCTAGCTATCGAGCTGGTAGCGGTTTAGTTGCTGTAGTGAGTCGCCCTGAACATCAAGCTGTGGTGATTGTTCGCAGGCCTGAATTGATGTTCTGTGGCGCCGAATTTATTGATATGGATGTTTATCATCGCTTAGGTTGGGCGGATGTTCTGGTATTAGGGCCTGGACTTGGTCGCAATGATTGGGGAGTTAATTTATTTAAAGCCGCTATGATGACCGACAAACCAATGGTCGTCGATGCCGATGGGTTAAACATTTTAAGCAAGCAGCCTAAAAAGCAAGATAATTGGGTGTTAACACCACATACCGGTGAAGCGGCACGCTTACTTGAATGTGATGTAGAGCTGGTGAATCAAAATCGCTTTGAAGCCGCTAAACAGTTGCATGAGAAGTATGGCGGGGTGATTGTTCTAAAAGGTGCTGGCACCATTATCACTGATGGAACCAGAACCTACATTGCTACTGTCGGTAACCCTGGTCTAGCGAGCGGTGGTTGCGGGGATGTGCTCGCCGGTGTGATTGGTTCATTACTCGCTCAAGGTTTATCACCATTAAAAGCGGCTGCATTAGGCGTTGTAGCACACGGTTATGCTGGTGACCGAGTAGCCATCAGCGGTGGCGAAAGAGGTATGCTAGCCGGAGATCTGATGAGTGAAATCCGAAGAGCTGTGAATTTGTAACATATAATCATCTAGCTTTTATAAGATTAAGTTGGAGGCAATTTTCCTATTCTACGCAGGTGCTCCTGCATTTTTGCGGGATCGATACTTCCTTTTAAATTTGGCTTAGCAGATAAAGGTCTTCTTTGCTGTTCAGTTTTTTCAGGTTTGTCCTCACCGGATGCTTTTCGACTTTGCTGCAAGGATGGGCAAGCTGATTTAGGCCTAGGGGGTATTGTCTTTTCAGGGAATGGACTTCCTTTACCGACGCTTAACCCAAGGCTTCCGTGTATCAGTTGACTGTGTTGCTGCATTTGAACACTTGATTCGGGGTTAACATGCGAAGGATGGCTTTTTTTGAAATGCTCTCTCATTTTTTTGGGATCAATACTTGAATTGCGACGAGACTCTATATGTGCTTTCATTTTTTCTAGATTAACACCTCCCGTTGAGTCTGAAGATGAATCAGAACTTTCAGCTTGGTTAGAGCTTGAGTTTTCTGTTAAAACTCTTTGAGCAATATCTGTATACCCCATTAATTTTAAGGCTTCAGAAAATTCAAACCAATCAATCGAACCAGCTATTTGATTATTCTCTTGAGAAGCTAATTCACTAGTGGTGATGTGAACTGGTAATTGTTCAACTGTTTCTAATCTTCGAATGATTGTCAGATCCAAACCTAAAATTGCTGAAAGTAGCTGTACCTTATCCCTATCAAAATTTTCAATAGCGTTTAAGTACTCTATTACTTTTTGTTTATCACCTGAATTGATACTGTGATATTCGTGTCTAGGTTTTTCTAGCTGCAATTGGCTGATATTAGCCAATTTTTCCTTGTGTTTGGTTGCTTGTGGTATACCGCATATTGTTTCTATAATGCAGTCAAATGTTCGAGCCTGATGCTGAGTAGGTACGCTTGTCCCCCCACTATTGATTGATTGTAACCATGTGTCAGCCAATTGCATCAATGACACGCAATTTTGCTGATTTAGTCGACTTTTGAGTCTAACTAAATCACGGGGTGGTAGTGTTGACAGCATCAAACCTATTTTAGCCAAATCTCTAGGACTTTCAGAATCAAGCGGCTCACTTTTACTTGCACTTGCTGATTTATAGGCTCCAACACTGTAATCTGGTGAAGTTTTAGGCTGAGTTTGAATCAATGCCATTTTAACCTCTCAGTTATCAAGTAAATTAGATGTGTAAGATGTGAATGACTGAAATTAATGTATTAACAGTTAGTAACACAAGTTAACTTTTGTTCATCTTTCCTGAAAATGACTATCAGTTTCACAATTGATTTTCGGCATTCTTAGATTTAAAAACATGATTTAAGGTAGAATAAAAACAAATTTAGTTACTCCTTTAAGTAAATCATGTGCATAAAGGAGCTTTTTGTTAAGAAAATTAATGGCTCACAATACTTCCATCACTCCAACAAACCGTAAATTTTCAATCGCACCAATGCTGGATTGGACTGACAGACACTATCGTTACTTTGCGCGCTTAATGTCAAAGCAAGCACTGCTTTATACAGAAATGGTGACGACTGGAGCTATCCTGCATGGTAAAGGTGATTACCTTGCTTACAATGAAGAAGAGCACCCGCTAGCTCTTCAGTTAGGTGGCTCTAATCCCATTGATTTAGCAAAGTGTGCTCAAATTGCAGTAGAGCGTGGATATGATGAAATAAACCTTAACGTAGGTTGCCCATCAGATAGAGTTCAGAATGGTCGCTTTGGTGCCTGCTTAATGGCTGAGCCTGAACTTGTCGCTGAATGCGTTGATGCGATGAAACAGGTTGCAGATGTTCCAGTAACGGTGAAAACACGGATAGGGATTGACGAACAAGACAGTTATGAATTTCTTACCCAGTTTATTGACGTGGTGAAAGATAAAGGCTGTGATGAATTCATTATTCATGCGCGTAAGGCTTGGTTATCTGGTTTAAGCCCAAAAGAGAACCGTGAGATCCCACCTTTGGACTATCCGAAGGTATATCAGTTAAAAAAAGATTATTCTGATTTACATATTAGTATTAACGGCGGCATCAAGACCATCGAGGAGATGAAAAATCATTTACAGCACTTAGATGGCGTAATGGTTGGGCGAGAAGCTTATAGTAACCCCTTTATTATTAGTGAGGTTGATGCGCAGCTGTGTGGAATGGAGCCATGTAATTTAACTCGTCATCAAGTTGCAGAGATGATGCTGCCTTATATTGAGCAACACCTAAAACAAGGTGGACGATTAAATCATGTGACACGCCACATTATTGGTTTATTCCAAGGGCTTCCTGGTTCTCGAGGTTGGCGTCGCCACTTGAGCGAAAACGCCCATAAAAAAGAGGCGGGTATCGAAGTTATTACTCAAGCTTTATTATTTATTGAGTCTTAATTATATCAATGGTGAAAATAGCTAAATGTAGTGGTTATTTTCACCAATCTTATTTTTTTACTTAAATTAAAAATTTACTTTCCTTTCGTTTCATTTAATTTATTCCTTATTAAATCAACTGCTTATGAAGTTGTTTAAAACTTGGCACGCACCTTGTTATATCTAAGTTGTCATTTGGATATTTTTTAACAAGGAAAACATTATGTTTAAGCAAATCTCGAAAAACACACTTGGTTTAGTTGGTTCAACAATTTTGATCTCTGGCATGAGTATGAGTGCTCAAGCAAGTGATATTAATACTGATATTGTTACTTCGCTAGAAAGAACCATGACAGATCAAACGGCTAAATTAATTGAAGTTGCTAAAAAAGAAGTAATGTTAAGTTTTGAAGTGCAACTTGCTGAAATGATGCATGAGTTATCAATAAAATCAGAGGTTAATGAAAGCCAAGATAAAGCTGAAGTTGCTAACAACGAGAAGCAGGAAGATCAAAATAACTCGGATATCGAATAATGGAATTCTTAGCAAACAGTATTGCAGGAGTTCTAATGTTACCAGTAATAAGTTTTGGATTGTGCGCTTTAGTTTTACTGGTATTAACAAAAGTTTCTAATTGGGAGTAAGCCATGCAACGTTGGGAATATGAAATTAAAAAATCATCAAAACTGGTTTGTGGTGTTGCTTCATCAATGGCGAGGCAGTTTGATTGGTCAACACTGGGAACACGGATTGTATGGGGCCTGTGTCTAGTCTTTGCGCCTTTGACTACAGCAATCATTTATTTAGTGCTTGCGCAGTTCGTTTATAAGAATGCATAAGGGATTGACGATGAGATTCATGCAATCAAACTTTATCAGTGCGCTTGGAAGTTTTGGAGGACTGGTCGCTTTTGTCGCAGCATTTGGTTGGTTACTGGTACCAGTGGAGCATTTTCAAATTATTGATGTTGAAGCTGTAGAGCATTTTAACTCAGTTTTAGAGTCTGTGGCTTTATTCGGTATGTCGCCTTGGGTGATGTTTGGACTTTCAAGCGTAGCACTAGCAGTGATCTATTTTGTGATTTTTAACTTAAACATTTCACAAGTGATTTTGGCTGTACTCTCGACAGCAATGGCGCTTCTTGCGTTAAATACGTTAAGTTTCTTTGGCAGCGCCATTACGCTTATTTTGCTTTGCTGTGTACTTACATTCTTTCTCAAAGTCCGCTAATTCATTTTTTTAAAAAATGACTAAACCGCTGTTGGGTCTCTTCGCTTTTTAAACATTCACTGAAAACCTCTAATTCTTGATGCATTTGATGTTGTATTTTGTGCTTATTTGGGCGCATCAATCGTAATGTTTCTCTTACTGCTTTTACAGGTTGACTCGCAATATGAATGGCTTTTTTTTCTGAATATTCATGAAGGTTTGAAGTGTCGATAATTTTGTTGATTAAACCATAGCCTAACGCTTCTTCTGAACTGAACTGTTCGGCAAGTAAAAAAAGCTCAGCCGCTTTTTGATGGCCAACTAATTCAGGCAATAACATGGTTGAGCCAGCCTCAGGGATCAGTCCCAAGTTTAAAAATGGAAATTGAAATTTAGCGTTAGGTTCAGCATAAGCTAAATCACAATGCAGCAATATGGTTGCTCCTATGCCGACAGCGGTTCCGGCTACTGAAGCGATTAAAGGTTTTTTAATTTCAAGTAAGCAATACAAAAATCGAACTGCGGGGTGGTTGTTGTGTAAATTACCTCCTTTGAGAAAATCTGCAATGTCATTTCCGGAAGTAAAGTGCTCGCCGGAACCCTTGATCAGAAATGCACGAATGTCATTGTCGCTCTCACCTTGAATAAGGTATTCTGTTAGCTGTCTGTACATATCAAGATTGATGGCATTGAGCTTATCAGGTTTATTAAAACATAGGGTTCTAACGCCGTTTGCATCATTGACCAAAAGAGCACTCATAATCGGGTTCCTCAAAATAGGGAATACTTAAGTATATGGAGTTTAGGACATTGAAAAAATTAATGAAAATTTCAACCTCATTATTAATCATCTCTGGTTTCAGTTTACACGCCTTTGCAGCCCAAGTTTCGTTAGTTTCAGGACATGTAAGAGCGCTGCCTCCAACGGTACCAAATACTGCAGCGTATTTTACGCTTGATAACGAAGGTGCTGATGTAAAGCTTGTTAAAGCTGAAACTCCGGTTGCTAAAGAAGCACAATTACATACTTTAATCGAAGAGAATGGCGTTGTAAAAATGCGCCAAGTGCCAAGTTATAATTTGAAAGCACACAGTCAGTTAGTATTAACCTCTTCAGGAAATCACATTATGGTGATGGGATTAAAGCAACCACTTAAAGTTGGACAAATTGTGCCTTTAACCTTGTATTTTTCTGATGGAACGAAAAAGCTCATTAAGTTACCCGTAGAAAAAGTGAAACAAGAGATGGATCATCATCACCATCATCATTAGGAGTCGTAATGAATTTTACTTGGAGTGCACGTGCGAGCAAGTATGTTGGCATTGCAGTAGGTGTTATTTTTGTGGTGTTAACCAGTTTTGGAATGTGGTGGAGTGTGGATCCTGATCCGATTGCACCTGAAGTTAAAGTGCAAGCCAATGGTAAACCGATTATTGGGTATTCGACGACCAGTGCATTAATTAATACTGTAGAAGTATTGCTTAATAAGCCTGGCGGCTGGACATCAAATGATACGCTTCCACCAGGTGTATTTCTTGATAATATGCATTCTTTTGAATTTGGTGCACTTGAGCAAGTTCGTGATTTAGCCAGAGCCATGAGAAAAGATTTCAGCCGTTCTCAATCCCAGTCGCTTGAAGATAAAGATTTAAGCGAGGCACAAGCAAAGTTCAATATTGATCATACCAGTTGGCTGATCCCAAGAGCGGAAAATGAGTATCAAGAAGCCGTTAAGCTACTTGAGTTCTATCGTTTAAGGATCAGTGATCCTGCAAACAGTAACGCTCAATTTTATGCGCGTGCTGATAATTTAAATGAATGGCTTAAGGAAGTGCAAAAGCGCTTAGGCGGCTTATCTCAACGCTTGTCTGCGAGTGTTGAAACTGAGCGAGTGAATACCGATCTAGCAGGTGACTCGGCGGCGCAACAATCTACTGAAGTTGCACCAGTTAGACGCATCAAAACTCCATGGTTGGACATTGATAATGTGTTTTATGAAGCACGTGGAAGTTCATGGGCATTGTTGAATTTTATGCGTGCGATTGAGGTGGACTTTGCTGACGTGCTTGAAAAGAAGAATGCTAGGGCGAGCGTTCAGCAAATTATTCGTGAATTAGAAGCAACGCAGCAGACCGTGTACAGTCCAATGATTTTAAACGGCAGTGGCTTTGGCATTTTAGCTAATCACTCTTTAGTGATGGCGAATTATGTTTCCAGAGCCAATGCCGCAGTAATTGATTTAAACAACTTATTATCTCAAGGATAACGATGAAAAAAATAATTTTACCTTTAGCGCTGTTAGTGTCCTGTGCTGCAAATGCCGATACGATTTTGGGTGGTAAAGTTGGTGTTGACGTATGGAGAGTGGATACTCAAGGTTCCGTTGCTGCAAATAGCGCTAGCTCAACTTCTGGTGACTTTGACGCTAAGACTCAAGGCAGAGTTTGGGTTGCATTAGAACATCCGTTACCGTTTATTCCAAATGTCATGCTTAGAGCGAGTCAAGTTGATACCTCTGGAAGTTATACTGTTGGTGCTCAAACTGGACGCCAAGGTTACAATCTAAGCCATGCTGATTTGGTGTTGTATTATGAATTGCTGGATAACGATATTTTATCTTTGGATGCGGGTGCCGCATATCGTTTGATGAACGGTGAGTTAGATTATAAAACCGGTAATTTGTCAGGCACAAAAGATATCGATAGTGGTATTTTTATGGGATACGCAAATGCTGAGTTGAGTCTACCTGGCTTTGATTTTTATGGTTTTGTTGATGTGAATGCAGGTATTAATGAGCGTGATGTTTACGATTATTCAGCGGGGCTAGGCTATAAGTTTGATCTTGCTGCTTTCGATGTTAATCTTCGTGCTGGTTATCGTGATTTCACTTTTGATGTAAATAAGTTTTCAGGCATTAATGCCAACACCAAAGCAGATGGTTATTTTGTTGGCGTAGAATTAGATTTCTAAACTACAGATAAGTAGACATAAAAAAAACCGCAATCAGCGGTTTTTTTTATGTCTCAAAAAAACGTTTATTTCATCAAGCCATTATTGATACCAATAATGTCGTCTTCAGTTAGAGTACCAGCAGCTTGTTTTAGCGCTAAAACTGATTGGATGTAGCTATAACGCGCATCAGACAACTGACGCTTAGAGTTATACAAATCACGAGTACGGTTTAATACGTCAACAATGGTACGGGTACCAACTTCGAATCCAGCTTGAGTCGCTTTTAATGCACTTTCAGAAGAGAGTACTGACTGCTCATAAGCCTTAATAGAACTGATTGAGGCTTTTACGTTATTAAAGTTGTTGCGCACGCTTTTCACAACACCACGATAAGTTTGCTCAAGCTTTTGGCTCGCAGAAACATAATCATATTGTGCTTGCTTAACCTGAGAGCTGACTGCAAACCCTTGGAAGATTGGTACACTTAACGTTACACCAACATTCGTTGTATCACGATCCGCGGGATGCGAATCTCTACCACTGAGCTTTTGATCAAAGTTTGAGTTGTAACCTGCGTTTAAAGAAAGCGTTGGCAGATGTCCAGCTTCTTGCGCATCAATCGTTTCTTTTGCAATATCTTTACCTAATTTATCGCCCATTAAGGCAATGTTTTTATTCTCTGCGATCTTCAACCAATCGTTTGAAGATTGCGGAGCAGGCGTCACTGCAGTGAAACGTTTGGTGTCTAATGGATCAATATTTAAATGATCGATACCTGTGATTTCACGGAGAGCTTCATAACTGTTATCCAGCGTGTTCTGTGCTTGAATTTCAGAGGCTGACGCTAAATCATATTGAGCTTGCGCTTCGTGTACATCTGTAATTGCTGTCAGACCAACGGCAAAACGTTGTTTTGTTTGTTCAAGCTGACGATCGATAGCGCGCTTTTCTGCTTTAACAAACTCATAATTATCTTTAGCTGTTAACACATCAAAATAAGCTGAAGTAACACGAATCATTAACTCTTGCAGTGCGCCGGCATAAGAAGAGTCAGCTTGTGATGCCACTTTTTCAGATAAGCTTAAGCCAACCCATACGCTATGATCATAAAGAGACTGAGTTAACGATACACCTGCAGTGTAACCTGAAGGGTTATTGGCAGTATTATCATGAGTTTTGCTGTAAGCCACATTACCACTTATGGTCGGCATTAAACCGGAGCGGCTTTGTTCAATCGCTGCGTACAATTTGTCACGTTGTGCTTTTGCTTGCAAAACAACCGGGTCGTTGGTTAGTGCTTGCTGATAAATTTGTAGTAAATCGTCTGCATATGCGGCCGTGGAAGAAACGGCCAACGCTAGTGCGGCACAAACAGATTTCATTTTAAATTTCATGTGCTGTCCTTTTAGACACCGAGTTTTCAATAGAAAACTAATTAACTTCGAAATATGCATATTTTCAAAGTAATACACCAATAAAAAATTGGTATTACAGCAAAGTGAACCTTGAAAATATTGCGGTTTGCGCTTCCCGACGCTTCCCGATACAGCTTTTTACTCTCAAAAAATTGAGTAATGTGGTTCGATATTAAGAATCAAACCTCTAACAGTCAACTCGGAAGTGTAACAGATTTTATTTTGCAACTGTGTGATATGCTGAAAGTAAATTTGAAATCTACCGTTCCATATTTTTGGACAAAAACTGATTATGAAGCGCTTTTCTCAATCCGATGTCGAGCTGTTAAAACAGCAAACCGTTTTCCAAGGCTTTTTTAAAGTCATCAAGTATACCTTTAAGCACAAATTATTCGCAGGAGGGTGGAGCGACCTCATTGAAAGGGAAGTTTTTGAGCGTGGTGATGCCGTAGTTGTTCTTCCTTATGATCCAGTCAAAGATCAAGTGGTTTTGATTGAACAAATTCGCTTCCCTGCATTACGATCCAGTGAGTCACCATGGTTGTTTGAACTGGTGGCAGGAATGATTGATAAAAACCGAAACGCAGATGAAGTCGCTAAAGCAGAGCTTATGGAAGAAGCGGGGTTAGATGCTAAAAACATTACTCCTATTCAAAGTATTTTAGCGAGTCCGGGTGGTACTTCTGAACGCTTTTATTTTTATTGGGCGGAAGTAGACGCGACTCAAGCTAAAGGAATTCATGGACTTGAACAAGAACATGAAGATATAAAAGTACATGTAATTGGAAGAGAGCGAGCTTTTGAGATGCTTGAACAGGGTTATATCGATAATGCCTCGACCATCATTGGGTTACAATGGCTACAATTAAACTATCACAAAATAAAACCTGTAATTTGATGTCAGTAAAAAAGAGTAAACGATATCAGCCCAATGTCAGTGAATTTCTGGCTTTATGTGGAAGAAACTATCACAAGATTCAATTGTGGTTGCCACAAGACGTTATGGCTGGAAGTCAATGGAAGGTAACTGGGCAAGTCGGACACTTAGATATTTCGTTGATAGAAAACACGCAATATACACAACTTATTGAAATACGAAGACCTGTTCTAAGCGATGATTTTGTTAATCAACCTAAGATGTTAGTCCGAGTTTATCATGATGCTCAATTAGCAGAAGTGTTAAGCAGTCAACAGATTTATCGGCTTTATCCAGTGTATGATTACCCTAATCCACAAATGTATCAGCGTAATGAAAAATATCAAATAAATGCATTTTTGGAAGAGCTATTAAAAATAGGCAATCACGATAAAGTGATCGTATAAACTAAACTCTGGAACGAAATCGTGCGACAGGCAAAGATTCACTACCCTACAAAAAGTGAAAATCATGTTTGCATAGTGCAGATAACGGATACTCATTTATTTGGTGAGCCTACGGGTGAGCTTTTGGGCGTCAATACCAATGACAGTCTCAACGCAGTCGTAGCGTTAATTAAACAAAATTCTCATTCAGCGGATGCACTGTTGGCAACAGGTGATATTAGTCAAGACTACACATCACAGTCCTATCAGAATTTCATTCAATCTATTTCAGAACTACAGACACCATGTCATTTTTTACCTGGAAATCATGACGAATGGCAAATGATGCAGACTCAACTCGCATCTGCTCCTATGGCATCAGAAAACCAAATTATCTTCGATAACTGGCAAATTCTATTGCTGAACTCAACTATCCCTAAAAAGCCGTCCGGTTACATTGAAGAGAATGAGTTTGCTTTTATTGAACGTGCAATTACTCAACACCCAGAAAAGCATGTGTTAATCGCCATGCACCATAATCCAGTCAAAGTGAACTGTAAGTGGCTGGATCAGCATTGGATGCAAAATGGTGATGAGTTCTTACAACGAATTAACCAGTTCTCTCAAGTTAAAGGCTTGTTGTGGGGGCATATCCATCAAGAACTTGAGCGTACTTTTGAGGGGAAACATCACCCTATCCAGATGCTGGCTTCACCTTCAACTTGTATTCAGTTTACGCCAAAGTCCAATCATTTTGCTTTAGATGGCTTGCAACCAGGTTATCGTTTGCTGGAACTGAAAGCTGATGGTAGCATTTACTCTACAGTTTATCGTGTTCAAGGCGATCGTTTTTCACCTGAAAATGAAGTTAGCGGATATTAAGTACAGACGTTCACGCTGTGCTTGGCCGCAGCGTGAGGATATATGCTGCTCTACATTCATGGATTTAATAGCTCTCCATTGTCAGACAAAGGTGTGTTAACTCGAACTTATATTGAGAAACATTTTCCAAATCTTCCTTTTCATCAGCCCCAATTACCTAACTGTCCGAAAAAAGCGATAGAATTACTGTGTAGCATTGCTGAACGTGCAGCAGAAAACGGAGAAACACTCAGATACTTGGGTTCATCTTTAGGTGGATATTTTGCGTCGTATTTAGCTGAGAAGTATGGTGGCAAGGCTGTGTTAATCAATCCTGCTGTCAAACCATACGAGTTAATGGAAGAATTACTGGGCCCACAATTTAATCCTTATACTGAACAAGGTTTTGAAGTCACTCAAGAGCATCAGGTGTGGCTGAAAGACTATGATACTCCTGCCATCTGTAATCCAGATCGCTTTTATGTTTTGCTGCAAACCGGTGATGAGGTTTTGGATTATCAAGAAGCTGTAAATAAATACCATTGCTGTAAAATGACTATAGAAGCGGGCGGTAACCATAGTTTTGTAGGTTATGATGACAAATTACCGCAAATATGCCATTTTTTAGAGTTGACAAATTGACACACAGAAACGCAACATGGCTAGTTTTACGACTAGATTTTCGATTGACCCAAAATAAGAAATGACAATGAATCAATACACATCAGATGCCATTGAAGTTCTAAACGGACTTGAACCGGTTCAAAGAAGACCGGGCATGTATACGGATACCACAAGACCAAATCACTTGGGTCAAGAAGTCATTGATAATAGTGTCGATGAAGCGTTAGCTGGGCATGCTACTAAAATTGATATTATTCTGCATACCGATAACAGCTTGGAAGTGACAGATGATGGTCGTGGAATGCCAGTAGACATTCACCCAGAAGAAGGAATCTCAGGAGTAGAGTTAATTCTAACCAAACTTCACGCTGGTGGTAAGTTTTCAAACGAGAATTACCAATTTTCAGGTGGTTTGCACGGTGTAGGTATTTCTGTAGTAAATGCTTTGTCTAAGCGTGTAGAGATCTCCGTTAGGCGAGATGCCAAAGTTTATCAAATTGCTTTTGAAAATGGCGATAAAGTCGAAGAACTACAAGAAGTTGGCACGTGTGGTCGTCGTAATACCGGTACACGAGTTCATTTTTGGCCTGATGCGAGCTATTTTGATTCTGCTAATTTCTCTGTTTCAAAGCTGGTTTACTTACTTCGAGCTAAAGCTGTTTTATGCCCAGGGTTAAAGATAAAGTTTGTTAATAAACAAACGAATGAAACGCTAGAGTGGCACTATGAAGCGGGCTTAGAAGATTACCTTAAAGAGTCAGTCAAAGACTCAATAATGCTACCAGAACAGCCTTTTGTAGGCAGTTTAAGCTCTAAATTAGAAGCCGCAGACTGGGCCATTACATGGCTGCCAGAAGGCGGTGAATGCATAAACGAAAGTTATGTGAACTTAATCCCCACGCCTCTGGGAGGTACTCACGTCAACGGATTTAGGCAGGGATTATTAGAATCCATGCGTGAGTTTTGTGAGTTCCGTAATTTAACACCAAGAGGGGTTAAATTATCACCAGAAGACATCTGGGATCGCAGTTCGTATGTACTGTCGATAAAAATGCAAGATCCGCAATTTGCCGGACAAACCAAAGAAAAACTGTCAAGCCGTCAAAGTGCTGCTTTTGTCTCTGGTATTGTGAGAGATGCATTCTCTCTTTGGTTGAATTCAAATACGGAGTACGCTGAGTCTTTAGCAGAAATGTGTATTAATAATGCACAGAAACGTTTGAAGGCGGCTAAAAAAGTAGCACGTAAACGTGTGACTCAAGGTCCTGCATTACCGGGAAAGTTGACGGACTGCAGCTCACAAGAGCCGATGAGAGGCGAGTTATTTTTAGTGGAAGGGGACTCGGCAGGAGGTAGTGCCAAACAGGCGCGCGATCGTGAGTTTCAGGCCATCATGCCATTGCGGGGTAAAATTCTGAACACTTGGGAAGTTGATGCTTCGCAAGTGTTAGCATCGCAAGAAGTGCATGACATTTCGGTGGCCATTGGTTGTGATCCTGACAATGACAACATCAGTGAATTACGCTACGGCAAAATTTGTATTCTTGCCGATGCAGACTCCGATGGATTGCATATAGCCACGCTTTTATGTGCGCTTTTCTTAAAACACTACAAAGTTCTTGTTGAAAAAGGCCATGTTTATATTGCGATGCCGCCGCTGTTTAGGGTTGATATTGGTAAAGAAGTTTTTTATGCACTCGATGAAGGTGAGAAACAAGGTATTCTTGATCGAATCGCTGCAGAAAATAAGAAAGGCAAAGTACAAGTAACGCGATTTAAAGGATTGGGTGAAATGAACCCACTGCAGTTACGTGAAACTACCATGGATCCAAATACTCGTCGCTTGGTACAGCTAACCATTGATGATGCTGAAGAAACATTAGCACTGATGGATATGCTACTTGCGAAGAAACGCTCTGGCGACCGCAAAACGTGGCTGGAGACTAAAGGGGATTTGGCCGATTTATAAAATGGATGATTTATGTTGAGCAGTCTAAATAAATTTCGAAATTGTGTTGTCGCCTTTACATTATTGGTGACGACGACAGCAGTGGCTTCCCAGTCATTACATATCACCGTTACAAAGGGGTTTGGGGTTAGTTTATATGCCTCAGATCTCGGTGATGCTAAGCAGTTGGCCATTGGTGAGAGAGGCACTGTATTTGTTGGTTCCGGTAAAGCTGGCACAATTACCGCTCTGGTTGATAGCGATCATGATGGTCGTGTTGAAAAACGTTATGTTATTGCTAAGGGGCTGAAATCTCCTGAAGCAATTGCTTTTTATGATGGCGATTTATATGTTGCGGTCGAAAATCGCATTTTGAAATATCGCTCAATTGAGCAAAGGTTGCGTCGCCCTGGGCGTCCACAAATCATTTATGACAAATTACCAAAACCTAAAAAGCGTGCACATCGGGCCATGCATTTTGGTGATGATGGGCGTCTGTATGTATCGTTAAGTGCGCCTTGTAATGTCTGTGAAGCTGAGCAGCCTTTCGGTGGTATTATTGCCATTGATGTTAATACAGGTTCAACGGAGCAAATCGCAACTGGAATTCGCCGTATTAGAGGTTTCGACTGGTCGCCAACGGATGGCGCTTTGTGGTTTGCTGATAGTGGCAGAGACTGGATGGGAGATAACCTTCCAGCTGATGAAATTAACCGTGTGACTTATAAAGGCGAGCACTTTGGCTTCCCGTATTTACATGGTGCATCAGTAAAAGAGCGAGCCTATATCAAACCCAAAAACTTACAAATTACCTTGCCAGAGTATGAGCTACCTGCACATGTTGAGCCAGTTGGGCTGAAGTTTTATAGAGCAAAACAATTCCCTGAAAAGTATCATAATCAACTTTTTGTCGCTGAAAATGGCTCTTGGAACCGTTCGAGTAAGGTGGGTTACCAAATTGTTTGGCTACAGCTAGAAAATAATAAAGTGATCGGTCGCAATACATTAGTGAGCTTTTTAGATGGTGAGTTCCCGGTTGCAAGACCTTACTCACTGGCGATTGCTCAAGACGGTGCGATGTATATTTCTGATGATCTCAAAGGCAATTTATATCGCCTGTTTTATAAAGGTCAAAAAGAAGAACAACAATCTTTACAAGAACAGGATTTAGATAATGAGTGATGCCATTGACTTGAGCCTTGATGGCGTTGAGCAAATGCCGCTGAGGCGTTTTACCGAAGATGCCTATTTAAACTACTCCATGTACGTCATCATGGATCGAGCGTTACCGCATATTGGTGACGGTTTAAAACCAGTACAACGTCGTATTATTTACGCAATGAGCGAGCTCGGGCTATCAGCTGCGGCAAAATACAAAAAATCAGCTCGTACTGTAGGTGATGTGCTCGGTAAATATCACCCTCACGGCGATAGTGCTTGTTATGAAGCAATGGTGTTGATGGCACAGCCGTTTTCGTATCGTTACCCATTGGTTGACGGTCAAGGAAACTGGGGGGCGCCAGACGATCCAAAATCATTCGCAGCAATGCGTTACACCGAAGCGAAATTATCTAAGTTTTCTGAAGTTTTATTAAGCGAACTTGGTCAAGGTACAGTTGATTGGGGTGTTAACTTTGATGGCACGATGAAAGAGCCGTTAGTGTTACCGTCGCGTCTGCCGCACATATTGATAAACGGTATTACAGGTATTGCTGTTGGCATGGCGACCGATATTCCTCCACATAATGTGCGAGAACTCGTCAATGCCAGTGTAGAGCTTTTAGACAACCCTAAAGCGGATACTGAACGTTTGATGGAGTTTGTACCTGCGCCAGATTACCCGACTGAAGCTGAAATCATTACTCCTACATCTGACTTGCGTAAAATTTATGACACTGGACGTGGCTCAATTAAAATGCGAGCGGTGTATGGCGTCGAGCATGGTGAAATTGTCATAACAGCCTTGCCTCACCAGGTTGGTTGTGCCAAGTTAATTGAACAAGTTGCATCACAAATGCAAGCTAAAAAACTGCCGATGGTTTCAGATATTCGAGATGAATCTGATCATGAAAACCCTGTGCGGTTGGTGATAGTGCCTCGTTCAAACCGTATTGACTGTGAACAGTTAATGGCGCATTTGTTTGCTACGACAGATTTAGAAAAAAGTTTCAGAGTTAATTTAAATGTACTCGGGCTTGATGGTCGTCCAAAAGTAAAAGGTTTGCGCACATTACTGACAGAATGGCTGGTTTTCAGAACCGAAACCGTTCGTCGTCGCCTACAATTCCGCTTAGACAAAGTGTTAGCTCGTTTGCATGTGCTTGACGCTTTGATGGTGGCTTTTCTCAACATTGATGAAGTGATTGAGATCATTCGCTTTCATGATGAGCCGAAAGCGGAGTTAATGTCTCGCTTTAATTTATCTGATAAGCAAGCCGAAGCGATACTTGATCTTAAATTGCGACATTTAGCCAAGCTCGAAGAGATGAAAATCCGTACAGAGCAAGATGAATTAGCAAAAGAGCGTGATGCTTTGCAGTTGACTTTAAGCTCAGAACGACGCTTAAAGACTCTCGTTAAAAAAGAGTTAGTTAAAGACGGTGAAACATTTGGTGATGCTAGACGTTCACCTGTTGTTGAGCGCCAAGAGTCTAAAGCGTTATCCCAACAAGATCTTGTGCCAAGTGAAGCGGTAACGGTCGTACTGTCTGAAAAAGGTTGGATACGTTGTGCTAAAGGGCATGACATTGATGCAAGCGCATTAAATTACAAATCGGGTGACGCTTACCTAAGCAGTGCTATTGGCCGAAGTAACCAACAAACCGTATTTATTGACTCTTCTGGTAGAGCATTCGCAACTGAAACTCATACCATGCCATCGGCTCGAAGTCAGGGTGAACCGATTACAACCCGCTTCAATGTTGCTCAAGGTGAGCAAATGGAGCATGTGGTCATGGGAGAAGACAAGCAATGTTACTTAATGGCAAGTGACGCAGGTTATGGCTTTATTTGTAACTTTGCGGATATGGTTTCGCGAAATAAGTCAGGCAAGGCCTTGTTATCTCTACCAGTAAACTCAAAAGCATTACCACCACGTAAAATTGATAATTCTGATGGCGCTTCATTGATTGCGATTACCAATGAAGGCCGGATGTTGTTGTTCTCTATTAATGCATTACCTCAGTTAAGCAAAGGTAAAGGTAATAAGATCATCGGTATTCCGAGTGCCAAGGCAAAAGACAGAGAAGAGCTACTAACCCATTTACAGGTGATCCCTGCTGATACGCCTGTGACCTTATGGGCTGGTAAGCGCAAGTTAACGTTAAAACCAAGTGATCTTGAGCATTATCGAGGCGAGCGTGGTCGCCGTGGTGCTAAATTACCACGTGGCTTACAGCGAGTTGATCTTGTTGAAGTGGGTGGTGTAGAGGCTGAGAGTGTTATTTAAATAAGTGCTTGTTGCTATGAGACAAAATAGGCAGAACACTTTATTACATCTAAAGGGTTATTTTTCGGATTTATAACATTGGAGTTCGTCAACTTTTGCATATTTAGGGGGAAGTTGGCGAACCAGTTCTTGAGCCTTTTGAGCTGGCATATTAAAAAGCAGAAGTTGCGCTTTATCTGCATCATGAAGTGCAGAGTAATGTTTTAAATTTAAATCTATTGAGGCGCCTCTAAATAAACGTTTTACGTGTTTATTAGCGTCTTTAAGAAAGCCAGAGGTATCAGGGCCAACTGATAAAACCACGAAGGGTAATGTTATATTTAATAGTAAGTCTGCCCACATGTCTTTTACTGGATGACAGGCTAAATAAAGGGTTTGATTAGGTTTTGAGCTTTCCCTTTGATAAACACAATCTTTCCCATCCTGTTCAATTACTGTTACTTTAGGATAAGGCTTTTTAGGAATAATTGGATCAGTTGTTTTTGCAACTTTTTGACCGATAGCATTGAAACAAGCTGTTTGTTGCCCGTTACCAGCAGCAAGCTCAATAACTGAATTAAAGCCTAATTTCCCAGTAATTCTACATACATCTTCAGCGTACTTTTCACTAAAATGATCATAAATACCTAGGTGCAAACAGCTCGTTGACCTTACCACACCGAAAAAAGCCGCATACTTAAAAAATTGTGGCACTGTTATCATCCTATATTCTTCCTTCGATTCAATATACTGACACTTGATGTTAAATATTGAAGCTAGCTTAGACATAGGAATACAGTCTTTAGGTATAGTGCACTGAGCTGCATGGTTAAGCCAAGAAACACATTCCCACAAAGCATCTTGCTGAGTCTGAGATAATTCACCAGAGACCTCTTGAATGAACTGACTTAAGCCAGCTATATACACACTTACTGGCAAATTGGTATCAATATCTGTTTGCTGTGCGTTGTGTAAGTCACTGCAGATCTTATGTTGTTCACCTAGACGTTGTTGCTCTTTTACTTCAGCGAATGCCCACTCTACATCTGGTCCTTTCTTAACGTGTTCATTTAAAGGTGGTGTGCCACCAGTTTTTAATAATGGACCAGTTTTAGATTCTTTTTTAATAGAGCTAGATTCTTGTTTGATAGAGTTCGTTTCTGATGTGAGCTGTGTACTAACAGAATTGCCGTCTGTAGGTTCAGGTTTTATAGTTTTTTGTTGAATGACTGAAATTAGCGAAGTTGCAGCTTCCCGAATGATAAAGCTATTGTCGCTATGACTAAAAAAATCGCAACTTGGATTGGTGATTTCTGTATCAGAGTCAATATTATAATGATGACCTGCAATTTGATTTTCCTTTGTATTTCTAGGCTCAATAGGAATAATTTCACCACTGTCGTCATATTTAACAATTTCAGATAATTGTTGATATACAGAACCAAGTTTATCCACAGATTATAAGTTCTTAAAAGGTTTACGCTAATATGAGTGAAATTAGCTTATAAAGTAAGTTAAAGTCCGTTAAGCTGAAGTTTATTTTTTCAGGGTGACAAAATTAAAAAAGCCCTCTAAACAGAGGGCTTGGGCTTCACTTTGAACGTTAGGGAAGTGAATAAGGTTGATGAAAACTCATTAATGTTTACTTAATTACGTCCATATCGTACCAAGGTGTTGGGTTGATAGGGCAACGGAAACGTACACCTTCTTTAGTCACTGTGATTACATCGGTACGTTTTGTTTCACCGGCTTCAATTGGAAACATGTCTAATTGCTCACGAGTGGTAAAGTTTTGTAATTGAAAACCAACAAGCTTGCCAGCTTTGTTTGTAATTTCAAACTGATACTTACCTTCTTTTAAACCTGCAAGAGTGTCTTTCGCTGAGAAATGACCGCCGTGTTGGTCTAGGTAGATGACAGTAACTCCATCTTCATTTTTTTGTGGTGTTCCTGCGCTGGCAAAACCGGCAAATAATGTAGCTAGACCAAGTAGGGCAACGCTGGCAAATTTAGTGATAGATTTAAACATTTCAATGTACCTCAAAGTTAACAATTCAAATTTAGTGGGGTTGATGTTTGTTGAGTACATATTAGATAAAGCATCATGAGTGCGGTATGCTCATCCGTCTGCAAATTATGTTCGAGTGTCTAGGGATAAATTAATCGATGAAATTACTGGAACAAGTCTTGAATCGTTTTCATCTCAATGCAACGATTTTTCATCGTGCACGGATGTGCAATACATGGTCTACAGATACTTCAGGTTCTGGGCTTGCGAGTTTTCACTTTATTTCTAGCGGTAAAGCTTACTTACACGCTCATGAGTTAAAAGGCATTGAACTTGTTGCTGGCGATATGGTTATTTTCCCCCATGATGCCCAACATGTTATTGCTGATACCCCTGATACTGAATTAGGTGCTCCTTTCATCAGTCATCCTATTGAAAAGTCCATCGACAATAGCACTGGCTTGGTGTGCGGTTTTTTTGATTTTGCGGAAGATTCAGCTCATCCATTATTGATGCAGTTACCAAGTTGTATCGTATTAAAGGCAAAAGACACGAATGGCTTAACCAGCCATTTAATTCAAGCGTTGGTCGCTGAAGCAGAGTCAGGACTGGATTCAAGCAGTATTTTACTGTCACGATTGAGTGAAGCTTTTTTTATCGCCGTCTTGAGAATGTTAGCGCAAGTAGACAATCAAACTGGCTACTTCAAAGCGTTGCAAGATGCGAAAATGAGTCGAGTATTAGCAGCGATTCAGCAAGATATTGCGAATAATTGGACAACGCAATCTTTAGCCGACACTGGCGGTTACTCTAGAGCCAGTTTTGCAAAGTACTTTAAAGAGTATTTTGGTACCAGTGTCATGGACTACCTCACTCAATTAAGACTTTCTGAAGCTCAAAAGCGTTTAAGGCAAGGAGATAGTGTATTTGAAGTGGCCATTGATGTTGGTTATCAAAGTGATGCTTCTTTCGCTAAGGCTTATAAACGTCACTTTGGTTATGGACCTGGTGAAAGCCGCAAAGCTCAAGTTTAATGAATGAGTTTTTATAGGTTAATGTACCACCTTTCTAGTGCATTTCAGGAAACTGTGTTTACGGTTTCCTTTACTAAAAATCACCTTCATGCTGTTTTTCTTAACTTTTATTGTAGTATTATGCGATATCTTTTGGCTCAATTGAGATAACTCTTTGCATTTCATTAAATTCAAGCATCAGCATATTGCCCCATCTAAAGTTGTTTGTATTGGTCGAAACTATGTTGAGCATATTCATGAATTGAATAATGAAATCCCCGACGAGCCTGTTATTTTCATTAAACCCAATTCCGCATTGAGCACTGAAATACAATGGTGTGATGATTTGCACTATGAAGGTGAGCTTTGCTTTCTGATTAAAGATGGCAAGTTTGCTGCGGTGAGCTTTGGTATTGATTTAACCAAACGTCATTTACAGTCGCAACTTAAGTCAAAAGGGCTGCCATGGGAAAGGGCAAAAGCATTTAATGCATCTGCAGTATTCAGTAAATTTGTGAGTCTGCCAGAAGATCTTTCAACACTCAGCTTTACACTTCATATCAATGGCAAGCTTATACAGCATGGAACTGTTGATTTGATGATGTTTAAACCGCACCAATGTTTGGATTCGATAAAACAAGATTTCGAGTTACTCGATGGCGACATCATTATGACAGGAACGCCGAAAGGTGTCGGCGCTGTACATCAAGGTGATAGCTTCATTGGTACTGTGTTTAACGGAGATCAAAAGCTGGTTGAAGCTGTTTGGTCAGTAGCCTAACTTAAAATCAACTTGGTATTGTAAATCTACACCTTTTAACCAGCGACGATAGTTCTCGGCAAAGATATCGACGACTTGCTCTGGTGTACTTGGAGCTGCAATATGAGGTGTGATGACAACATTATCTCTTTGCCATATCTCATCTTGCTTTGTTAAAGGCTCAGTCTTAAACACATCCAACACTGCAAGCATATTTGATCGCTCAATTAGCGCTACATTGAGATCGTTTAGATCAACGGCATTGCCGCGCCCAACATTAAAGAAAATGACACTCTCTTTCATCTTTGAAAAACGAGCGGAATCGAAAATGTCGTAAGTTTGCGGGCTGCTTGGTAAAACGGATACCACTACATCTGCATAAGGGAGCTGCTCATCGAGTTGATAAATATTCACGCACTCATCGAAGTTGGCTTTTTTATCACCAGAGCGGCTGACTCCAATGACTTTCATACCAAACAGCTTTGCTGTTTGAGCTAAGTGTTGACCAATCGATCCTGTGCCGAGGATCAGCATCGTTTTATTTCGCAATTGTTGATCAGAACAAGGTTGCCATATTTGTTCTTTTTGATTGTTAAAGTATGAGCTGTGGTGCCGTAAGTGCGAAATCAAATAGCTAAATACATATTCGCTCATCATTGGACCAAAAATATCACGCACATTGGTGAGTAAATAGTCTGAACGTTGTTTGATTGAAACTAACTTATCAACACCCGCATAGGTAGCCTGAAGCCATTTTAGGCTTTTACCAATACCCAGCAGCGGGGCTGCTAAAGGTGGGTCAGCAAGCCAAATGTTGGTGCGAGCAATATGCTCAGGCGTATCATCGACAATCTCTAATTCGGGTAAATTTTGCTTTGTTAATAGCTCGATGTATTTTTCGTTACTTTGAGTGAGCAATAACAATTTATTGGACATTGATCGATCCTATTCTAGAGAGTACTTACTTAAAGAAAGCCAAAGCTTTGTCTGGATAATCGGTAAAAATACCATCTACGCCCATGTCCGCAAGCATTTGCATATCTTCTTTATGGTTCACGGTAAACACGTTAACGAATTTTCCACGTTGATGAGCATCGTCAACCATTGTTTGATGGACAAAGTTTAGTGATAAGTTGACGGCTGTAGCATTAAGTGTAGTTGCGGCTTGTGCGAGATCCAATGGAACGCCGTCAATCAATGGTGCAATATTGGCTTCCGGTATGGCTTGTTTGAGCTGTTGTAATTCAAAATGCTTGAACGATGAGAATAACAAATCTTTCGCCTGAAAATTTAGTTTGGACAATACCTTAGGGTAGAGATCAATAAGTGGTTTTACAGTGTTAAAACCTTTTAACTCAATATTGACTTCACATCGTCCAGCAACAAGGTTTAATACTTGCCAGAGTGTTGGAATGGTTTGATCTTCAATACTGAGACTTAAAATCTCTTTCGTAGTTAAGTCAGAAAGTAAGCCTTGTTGCTGAGTGAGCTTATCAATACGTCTATCGTGAAATACGATCAGTTCACCATCAACATTATGAATATCTAACTCAATGGCAGACGCACCCATTTGAACCGCCTTTTCGAAAGCCAAAAGGGTGTTCTCTGGATAATAACCACTCGCACCACGATGCGCATATATCTTCATCAGCTTTTAATCATCCCTTGAGCCAAACTGGCCTCTTTGGGAATGCCTGTGTTGAGGTGAATTTCCATCTGAGGATACGCCAATTCTAAATGATTATCCTTGAGTTTTTTGGTGATCTTTTTATGAAGTTCGTGACGTAATGGCCAACGCGTTGTCATGTCAGTGGCGTAAGCTCTGATCTCGTAATCTTGGGTGTGCTTGCCAAAGCCTGCAAACCAGACTTCAGGTTCTGGCGTTTTGAGCGTATGTTGGCATTCTTCAACCGCTTGGTATAACGCTGCTTCTACTTTGGCGGGATCGGAATCCCTTGCCACCGCAACTTGAATGGTGACACGAGTGATGGGATCAGATAAAGACCAATTCACTAACTGTTCAGTTATAAACGCTTTATTGGGGACAATGATTTCTTTTCTATCCCAATCGATGATCGTTGTTGCTCTGATCTTAATTTTACTGACAGTGCCGGTTAATTCTCGAATGGTAACGGTATCACCAATGCGTACTGGTTTTTCAAATAGGATAATCAGACCTGAAATGAAGTTGGCGAAGATTTCTTGTAAGCCAAAACCTAATCCTACCGAGAGTGCGGCAATTAACCATTGCAGTTTTGACCATTCGACGCCTAATGTATTAAAGCCAATTAAACTTCCGAAAAACAGAACTAAGTACCGAGTAACAGTCGTGAGCGCATAACCAGTGCCAGAAGAGAGCTCAAGCCGCTGTAGAATCGTTAATTCTAATAAGCCGGGTAGGTTTGTGGCTATCATCATCGAGAATCCAAAGATGATGATGCCATAGAGTAGGGACTTGATGGTGATCGGGATCTGTTGCTCAATACCATTTATCGTCGCAGTTGAACTCCACAATGTGATCCCGTCAAAAAATGAGAATAATGCGGTATGAGTTTGGGTCCACAAACCAATCAAGCTGGCGAGTAAGCCAAGTAATAGCAAAGAGCGGACTAGACCTAACGATTGGCTTGAAATGGTTTCAAGGTCGACTTCAGGCTCTTCGTAAAACTCACTATTCTCAGTTTGGTTAACGGTTTCACCTTTTTCACGTTGTGCCAGTATTTCTGCACGTTTGTTTTTGGCCCGTTCAAAAGCGATTCTGCGACGCTCGATCAACATCCAACGTTTTATCAGTTGGTATAGCATTAAGAAACCAAGCGCAATGACCACCGAGAGCACTAATTGCTGCATCATTTGGTAAGCAGAAAAATAATACCCCATAAAGGATAATACCGTTGCGGCAAGAGGGGCTACGGATAGCGCCCTCCAGAGCATTTTTTGCAACAGTCTGGCGTTGGTTTTATCGCTTTGTTGCTTATAGTCTTCCATTAAACGATTCAAGTGACGAACAAGAAAGAAGAGTTGCAAACAAATTAGGATAAAAGCACCACGGCCAAGGCTGTTACGCAGTAGAGATTCATCGATCAATTGGGTGAAAGCAAGGGTGCCGATGAGTACGATATTGATGTAATAAAAACGCTTAATGTATTGATAACCACGTGCAACCATTTCTTGCGGTCGTTTGAAGTGACCAACCAGTAATCCTTCAGGCAAAGTAAATACATACACTAACCTTTGCAGAAGATAAAAGAGTCCAATGCCGAACAGTGCCCCACCTGTTGCGTAAACGATATTACGCTCTGAATGCAGCATAAGCACACCAGCTAAAATAACCGATGTTGGCTTTAAAAGACTGTAACCAATCGTCGTCAATAAGGTTTTAAACGTAGCGCTGAAAGTATCTTGAGTTACATTCCCTACATGATCCATATTCGCTCTTAAAACACGGCGGAAACGGCTTCGATTTAAATCTTGGCTGACGGTGCAGAGAGTTAAAATGAGCATCCACAACAGCCAATAACTTTGCTGCTCTTCCCAAGAATACTTGAGATCATTCCAGGGAGCTTGAGTTAATAACCATTGGAAGCTCAAACCAATATCGATGAACCACTGTTTGCCAATCGTACTGGCATTTGGGACCCAAAAAAGTTGCTCATTTAGGATACTGGCGAGCTCTTGATGCTGGGCAATCAATTGGTTGTAGCTCACTTTGAGACGATTGAGCTCACTTAAATACTGGTCGTATTCAAGCAAGAGTTTCGTCGTCAGTGAGATTTGTGCTTCCAATAATTCTCGTTGCGGTAGCGTAAGCGCTAAACTGGCGGCCAAGCGATCCTTATTTTGAGCTTGTTTCTGACTCAAGTTGTAACGCTTTAAGCGGTTATCCGACAGTCGAGTTTGTAACTTTGTTATGTTCGGCGGTTTTGGAAGCGATTCTAGCGTTTTTAAAAAATGCTCACCAAAAGTCGAATTTAAGGTTACCCAAGAAAGTTGTTCTTTTATATTGGCTAACTGCTTCGATTGTAGTTGATATAAATTTTCAGCTTTTTCTTGTTGCTTGACAGTCTGGTTTATTTTGTCCGTTAGTATGATTAAAGAAGTCGCAAGAGATTGATTTTGAGTGTTAAGTTGTTCGGCAACCGGGTCGTTAATGTCCGTCTTAACATTAATGGCTTTCGCTATCGTTTCTGCCGTTTTCTGTTGTCTTTGTTGACTTAACTTTTGATTAAGCGATTCAATCAGCTTTTCTTGATTCGTTAATTTTATTCTGACCATTTGCAGCTCTAGCTGAGTTAATGTCAGACGAACAGGTAAGCTGGCAAAATCAGCTTCTAAAGTATCAATACTTTGTAGATATAACTCACGTCTCTTTTGTTGCAGTTGGCCTGTAGGTGTGCCAATTGGGGCGAGAATGGTTTTCTTATGCTGGTTTAGATTATTCTTGGCACTAAGAATTTCATTTGGAAGCTCATTGCGCTTATCAAGCAGTTCAGTAATTTTCTGGGATAAGTCTGACTCCTGTTGCTTTAAATCCGTTAAGTCAAAGTTAGCTTGAGAAGCTTGTTGGCTAAGGTCATGATTTCGCTTAATCGAAATCCCTTTATTAGCATGGACAATTTGCTTTTCGAGTTCGCTTTTTTGTTGTTCAAAGCTCACTTGTACTTGCTCAAAGTCATTTGCTTGCGCTTCAAGTTGAGCAATGCTTTGCTCAATGGAATGCTGCATGTTGTCAGGAGAAGCGGTTTTGTCACCTTGTTGGGAAGTTATACCCAACTGCTTATTAATGCCCAAAGCATTTTTTGCTTCGGTAGCAGAAGTAAAAATCAGAAAGAGTGAAAGTAGAGTGCACAACCAATATACACGTTTCATTTACGGCATTTAATTCAAATAAAAAACTGCCTTAATATTAGATAACTTAGCATGAATTTGGTATGACTAATTTAAGTATATTTCATTAAATTTAGTTACGAACTTTCACCCTGTTATTGGTATCGCGATTTTGTTGGATGTGTTTTTTGTGATTCAGTGAATCTGAGCTTTTACTTGATGCTTTAGACAAGCGGTCATAAAGTAAAACATTAACTGAAGCCGCCAAGTTCATACAACCTATTGTTGGTACATAAACCACAGCATCCGCTCTATCGACTAACTCTTGTCGAACCGTACCATCTTCGGGGCCGAAAATATAAAATGCATTCTCTGGGTGTTCAAACTCAGGAAGTGGCGTAGCGCCTTCGACAAAATCGACACAGATAAAGCTGCAATTTTCAGGTATATCGGCTTCTAACAGCGATTCGACTTTCTTCATTGGGATACGTTGTGCGGCTTTTTTAGTATCAACCTGATACTGAGGGCTTGATCTTAGCGCCAGTTCATAGCGACGACCCGTATAGAAAACAGCATTCGCCTGATAACAACCACAAGCCCGCATAATGCCATCAACATTAATTGGTGTTTTAGGGTTCTGTAAGCCGATAGCAACAAAAGGCTGGGACATTGAATAATACTCAGTAGAACATTTTTTATGTTTGCCACACCATTTTTACTGGTGTGGCATTGTGGTTTTATCTAGCAATATGCGCAAAAGGTGCGCCCATTCGAGTGATTGACTGTGGCTCAACATCGTCAGCGAACTTTTCAATAGCGCCTTTTTCAAAACACATCACAATGGTGCTGCCTAGTTTAAATCGGCCCATCTCAGCGCCTTTTTCTAGGGTAATCGCATCTTCACCTTCCGTTGGGTATTCCCATGTGAATACTTGCTTACCCGCTGGTGGCGTTACCGTGCCAGCCCAAACGGTTTCAATGCTGGCAACAATCGTTGCACCAACCAATACCATTGCAATTGGTCCAACTTCGGTTTCGAAAATGGCTACCACACGTTCGTTACGAGCAAACAGCCCAGGAACATTTTCTGCAGTTAATGGATTTACTGAAAATAAATCACCCGGAACGTAGGTCATCTTAGATAACGTACCTTTAATCGGCATATGTAAACGGTGATAGTCTTTAGGTGCCAAATAAATGGTTGCAAAATCGCCATCTTCAAAGCGCTCAGCGTCTTGTGGCTGATCGCCGAGTAAAGCCAACGTTGAATAAGAATGCCCCTTTGCTTGGAAAATCTCACCCGCCTCAATCGGACCTAATTGGCTCACTGCACCATCTACTGGGTGTGCCAGCATATTTTCATCTTCACAAAGTGGACGAATACCCACTTTAAGAGGGCGAGTAAAGAATTGATTAAATGATTTATAAGCCTTTGGGTCGGATTGTTGAGCTTCACTCATATCAATCTTATATTGCTTGATGAACCACGAAATAAAAAACGTAGTGACTTTACCCAATTGAGCCGCAGCCAACTTTCCGACTAAGCGCGAAATCAGATGCTTAGGCATAATATATTGAAGTGCGATTTTTACTTTATCCACTGTTGTACTTTCCTTTATAGTTCTTTTCCAGTTCTGAATTGACGAGCATGACGTTGCTCATCTAAACTGGCGATAATTCGATGGAAATTTTCAAGACGTTCTTCGTCGATTTTACCTTGTTCACAGGCTTCTTGGATAGCGCAGCCTGGATCATCTTGGTGTTTACAATCACGAAATTTACAACCACCTAAGAATTCTCGAAACTCGATAAAACCCCAAGCGACTCTTTCAGCAGGTAAGTGCCATAATGCAAATTCACGTACACCTGGCGAATCAATTAAGTCGCCGCTGCCTTCTAAATGCAAAAGCTTTGCTGCGGTAGTCGTATGCTGACCTAAGCCAGAGTTTTCAGAAACATCACCAATGAGTAAATCAGCATCAGGCAATAATGCATTGATAAGTGAGGACTTACCAACCCCGGATTGGCCTACAAATACGTTAACTTTGTCTGCGAGTAGTGCTTTTAGTTCATCAACACCCTCACCAGTTTGACTGCTAACTTGATAAACCTGATAACCTAAATCTTCATAAACTTGCAGTGACTCTTCTAAAAGTTCTTTAAGTTCACCATCCAGTAAATCAATCTTGTTGAGTACAATAACGGGTTGTATTTCAGTATCTTCTGCTGCAACCAAGTAGCGATCAATGATTTGGCTGCTGAATACGGGGACCACTGAACTGACAATTAAGATCTGATCGATATTGGTAGCGATGATCTTAACACCATCGTATAAATCGGGACGACTTAAACTCGAACGTCTAGGCTGAACTGCTTCTACAACACCAGCAATTTGAGACTGTTGAGTTTCATCGGCTATACGCACAATGACATCATCACCTGTAACAAGGCTAGTAATATTACGACGAATATTGCAGCGGTAGACATTGCCGCCAGCAATCTCTATATCAACATGTTGACCAAAACGAGAAACCACTCGACCTGGTTGCTCTGGGCCTAACTTTTCGCTTTCAATCTCCGCAGCAGGTGCTTCTTTATTACGTTGTAGGCGCTTCTGGTGATTCGCCTTCATACGTCGTAATTGACCTTTGCTTAGGGGCTTCTTTTTACTCACAAGATTCCTAAGGTGATTTTTAGTTTATTCAAAAAAGCGTATGATACATTTTTTTTTAAGATATTTCCCGACTTGGAGTAGCAAGAATGTCACTAAATGACAGCAATTTAATTTGGATTGATTTGGAAATGACAGGCTTAGAGCCAGCAACGGATCGTATTATTGAAATTGCGACCTTAGTGACGGACAAAGAATTAAATATTATTGGTGAAGGTCCAGTGATTGCGATTCATCAAAGTGATGAAGTTTTGAATGCAATGGATGATTGGAATCAAAAGCATCATGGCCAGTCTGGATTAATTGAGCGTGTAAAAGCCAGTAAGTATACTGAAGAGCAAGCAATGAAGGAGACGATTGAGTTTCTGAAAGCTTTTGTCCCAGCAGGTAAGTCACCTATTTGTGGTAACAGTGTTGGCCAAGACCGCCGTTTTTTGAATAAATACATGCGCGAACTCGAAGATTATTTCCATTATCGCAATATCGATGTCAGCACGATTAAAGAGTTAGTGAATCGTTGGCAGCCAGATATCCAAAAAGGCTTTAAAAAAGAAAATACACACCAAGCGTTAAAGGATATTCAAGAATCCATCGCAGAATTAGTTTATTATCGCAGCAAAGTATTTAAAATTTAGCCAAACAGTAAAAAGTATTAAAATAGGGCTTGCGTCATTTTAAAATAGCCCTATAATGCGGCCTCATCTTTCGGGGATACACCAATACTTCGATAGAGTTTAGAATTAAAAGATTGCGACATTAGCTCAGTTGGTAGAGCGATACCTTGCCAAGGTATAGGTCATCAGTTCGAACCTGATATGTCGCTCCAATTCTAAACAAATTTGATTGCGACATTAGCTCAGTTGGTAGAGCGATACCTTGCCAAGGTATAGGTCATCAGTTCGAACCTGATATGTCGCTCCAATCAAATTCAAACCGAGATGCGACATTAGCTCAGTTGGTAGAGCGATACCTTGCCAAGGTATAGGTCATCAGTTCGAACCTGATATGTCGCTCCAATCTCAAACTCTCAAACTCTCAAATTCTTAAGCTTTAATCCTCAAATAATAATTTGCTAAATGACAATGTTATTGATGCATCCGCTAAAAAGTGGAACAACTGTATTGTCCATCTCAGATCCCTATATTATCAAGTACCTTAGCTTGTTTTTTTACCTTTAAAAGCTCACACTCACATTATCTTCCCCAGTATTTCAGACGCCCATGGAAGCTGAATTAATAGAAATTTCTAATTTTCTAAATGAGTACCCACCCTTCAATGCCTTACCCGAGGGCACAGTGACGAACATCGCACGCCAAATTGAAATTGCATACTTCAGTGAAGGTAAAAAAATTATTGAGTTTGGCGATCACATTCATGATCTATTTTTGGTGAGAAGTGGTGCTGTAGAGGTCTATCGCCGTAGTGGTGAGCTGTATAATCGTTTGGATGAAGGGGCGATATTCGGCCAGATGGGGTTACTGACCCATAATAAGGTACGTTTTCCAGCCAAAGCCATCGATGACACACTTATTTATTGTATTCCAGAGGTACTTTTTCAAGAACTCTATGATGAGTTTGATAGTTTTGCTGATTTTGTTGAAGTTGAAGATAACACTCGATTGCGGCAGGCGGTTATTGAATCCAATGAGCAAAATGATCTAACCAATTCCAAAGTCAAAACCCTGTTGACTCATGAAGCCGCATACATCAACAAGCATCAAAGTATTCGTGATGCGGCAGAGAAAATGGCCAATGATAATGAGTCTGCATTATTGGTTCTTGATCCAACGATTGAAGCGCAAGATACTGAACAAAACTCTGTGATTGGTATCATTACAGACAGAGATCTCTGTACTCGTGTTTTAGCTAAAGGGGTTTGTATTGATAACGAAATCGCCACAGTAATGACAACAGAAGTTGTGACACTGGATCATAATGCATATGTCTACGAGGCAATGATGATGATGCTCCGTAATCAAGTACATCATTTACCTGTTATCAAAAATAAAAAACCGATAGGCATTGTGACGACAGCGGACATCGTACATTACGAGTCTCAAAACACCTTGTTATTGGTGAATAATATCTCTGTGCAACAAAGTGTTGAAGAGCTCAAAGACGTTGCTTATCAAGTAAAAGAAAGCTTTGTGCGCTTGGTAAATGAAGATGCAAATAGTCACATGATTGGTACCGCAATGTCAGTGATTGGGCGTAGCATCAAGCAACGTATTATTGAGTTAGCAGAAGAATCACTTGGCAAACCACCTATTCCGTATTGCTTTATCGCTCTAGGCTCGATGGGAAGGGATGAACAAACGATCGTAACTGATCAAGATAATGCCATAATACTTGATGAGCATTATCGAGAGTCTGAGCACGGTGCCTATTTTTCAGCGTTTTCGACTTTTGTTTGTGATGCACTTAATGAGTGTGGCTACCCTCATTGCACAGGGCAAATTATGGCATCCAATCCTGACTGGAGAATGACAAAATCACAATGGGAAGAGCGTTTTGCGAATTGGATTGATGATCCTAAACCTCAAGCTTTACTCAATGCTTCAATTTTTTTCGATATAGACGGTGTTTATGGACGAATAAAATGGGCAGATCAACTGAGCTACTTTATTTCGCGTCGTGCTAAAGGTAACAATCGATTCTTAGCCTGTTTAGCAAGAAATGCCATCAATAGAACCCCACCTTTAGGGTTTTTTAAAGACTTTGTGATGGAAAAAGATGGTCGCCACAATAACTCGATTAACATTAAGCGGCGTGGAACTGCGCCTTTAGCAGATCTTATCCGAGTGCATGCGTTAGCAATCGGCTCAACAATCAATAACTCTTTTGAGCGACTTGATGAAGTTATTGAGGCTAATGTGTTGCCAGAAGGGAAAGGAGAAGATCTTAGAGACGCATTAGAGTTCATTTCTATGGTGAGAATACGCCATCAAGCAAAAGACATTGAAAGTAAAATTGAAGCTGACAATAACATTGAGCCTGAGAACTTATCTGACTTTGAACGACGAAATTTAAAAGATGCATTTCAGATATTAAGTAATGCGCAGAATTTTTTAAAGTATCGCTACAATGCGAACTTGAAGTGATATCGGTAGGTCTCTATGTTTGGTTTTACGCACAAAAAGCCACAGCTCGATTGGATGACACGTTTTGAAGCGGCAAGTGCTGATTGTGTTCACCCATTACTAAAACAGTACTACTCTGATTCAATATTACCCAAGCTAAATACGCCATTATCCGAGTGCGAATTCTTAGCGATGGATTTCGAAACAACAGGCCTGAATCCAAAGAAAGACTCCATAATCAGCGTAGGCACAGTGCCGTTTAATTTACAGCGTATTTACCTCAGAGATGCTCTGCAGTGGGAAGTAAAACCAAGAACAAAACTGACGTCAGACTCCATTGTTATTCACGGCATCACGCATAATGATATTGCAGATGCACCTGATTTTTCTAAAGTGATTCCAGAACTGCTTGAAACGATGAAAAGTAAGGTGATTGTGGTTCATTATCACCCCATCGAGCGGCAATTCCTTAATAGAGCCTTATTACATGCATTGAAAGAAGGTATCGAGTTTCCAGTTATTGATACATTGGAATTGGAACATCAGATCCAGCATCAAATCGCCTCTGGATTCTTGAACCGTTTGAGAGGGAAAAAAGTACCGTCAGTTCGGTTGCAACAAAGCCGAAAACGTTATGGCTTACCTACTTATACGCCACATCATGCATTAACGGATGCCATTGCAACCGCAGAATTACTGCAAGCTCAAGTTGCGAAGCATCATTCAGAAAGTGCATTTATTGAAGAGTTTTGGATTTAAAGTCGCACTTTAAACCCAAAACAACTGAGGTAAATTCTAGAACTTTTCTGTTTTTAAGCCGAGATACAAGCTTAAACACATACACAATAAGATAAGTGTGAATGGCAGAGCGGTTGAGATAATCGCAGCCTGCATGGCTTGTAAAGCATTAGCACCACCAATCCACAACAAAGCAACGGCAATCAGGCCACCAATTAATGCCCAAAGCACACGTTGAGTCACTGGCGCATCCATTTTACCTCCAGCAGTAATACTATCAATAACCAGTGAGCCAGAGTCTGAGGAGGTAACAAAGAACACCAGAACCAGAGCAACGGCAATCACAGATAAAAATTTGCCCCAAATTAAATGGTCGAACATTTGAAACATCGCCAGTGAGATATCAGTGAGTCCATTGGTTCCTAACTCTCCGACTTTATGCATCACTTGATCGATAGCTAAACCACCAAATACTGACATCCATATGAGCGTTACCAACGTTGGAATTAATAAAACAGCAACCACAAATTCTCTGATTGTCCTGCCTTTAGAGACTCGGGCAATGAACATACCAACAAATGGCGACCAAGAAATCCACCATGCCCAATAGAAGACTGTCCAACCATGAAGCCAGTCAGTATCTTCACGGCCAAAGGTGTTACTTAACGGCAGAATGTTTTCGATATAGCCTGTTAAGGTTGTCCAGATAGATGCGAAAGAAACATGATAGCCAATGATGGTTACGACAGCGAGCAGAGCAAAAGCAATAATCATATTGATATTACTTAACAACTTAACGCCTGAATCAATGCCACGCCACACAGAATACACTGCAACTAAGGTGACGAAAGAAATGATACCGACTTGTAAACCAAGGCCATTTTCAATGCCAAATACATAGTTGATACCGCCTGCAGCTTGCTGAGCTCCCAGTCCCAAAGATGTCGCTAAACCAAATAGCGTGGCGATCACTGCGAGAATATCAATAACATTACCCATCCAGCCCCAAGCTCTATCACCTAAAATTGGATAGAAAACAGAGCGCATAGATAACGGTAAGCCTTTGTTATAAGTGAAGAAGGCTAATGCTAGTGCAACGATGCCATAAATAGCCCAAGGGTGCAGCCCCCAATGATACATGGTGGCGGCTAGAGCTAATTTTGCGGCTTCTGGTGTATTGGGCGTCACATTCAAAGGTGTATGAAACCAGCCTGTGAAATAGGCAACGGGTTCCGCAACACCCCAAAAAACAAGGCCAATACCCATGCCAGCGGCGAAGAGCATGGCTAACCATGCCCAAGTTGAATGCTCTGGGGTTGCTTCATTACCGCCTAGGCGTATTTTTCCAAACGGTGAAAGCGCAATGGCGATGATGAATACCAAAAAGAAATTGGCTGACCAAATGAAGAGCCAGTCAAAGTTGTTGATGATGTCCCATTTTACGCCGTCTAATAACTGTTTTGCTGTTGTTGGTTCAACAAGTGCGGCGGTAATTAGAAACAGAGCAATAATAGCAATGCTGAATCCGAAAACAGGATTGTGAACATCGAATCCCCACTTCTGCACATTGTCTTGGCCAATGGTGTAGTCAGTATTATCGATACTGTACCGATCAATTTTTTTACTCATTATGTATCTCGATAAGAGTACAAGTCATTACATCTTTAAGTGGAAATGAAAAATTATCTAATTTAAAAAGTAATAAGCGCTTTGAAAGAAGAGTAATTAGTCACAACACTAATTAAGTTGACTTGAGTATGAACTTTGAGCCGATGGTATATAAATGCATACTGAAAGTCACTAGTGACTGGGAATATAATGGTTTAATTGAAAGTGAAGTTTTTAGCAACTGAGAGGCTAATCACAAACTCAAAAGGCAATTTCATTAAAATGATTCGCCCTCTAACTAAATGATGAATTGAGATATGAAGTTGTTTTCTCGCACACTGATGATTTGTGGTGCACTGTTTGTTGCGCCTGTTGCATTTTGTTCTAACCAAATAAGCGGGGGGGTTTGGTTTAACTACGAGAATGTAAAGCATGACAAAGACTCAAACGGAAATTTAGGTAATGAAGCTTTTGTGCTTTATGCGGATGGTAAGGCTGATAAAGATAAGGGTAACTGGTCTTATTCAGCTGAATTAAGAGTGGGGCCAGGAAGTTTTACTGATGTGGATAACAACAGTACTGGCGATAATGTTGCTCTGCACAAAGCATGGATTGGCTTTGATTTAAATGAAAATAATAAAATTCTTATTGGTAAAAGCCAAGTACCGTTTGGGTGGAAAACCATCAATTTTTGGCCTGGCGACATGCTAGAGGCGGGTTATGGTGATCAAATGGATACAGGGATTAAATTGATATCATCAGTAAAAGGGGTCGATGTTAGTTTAGCTTATTTTCTTGCTGATGATTGGGGAAAAACCTCAACGGATACCATGGATGATAACCGCCATTGGGGAAGCAGTACCACTTACCGTAAAGTCAAAACGGGAGTTGCGGATGTTCAATATCCACTTACTGAAAATCAAAGAATAGGCGCTTCAATTCAATCTGGGAAACTTGAAGATCTTATTTCAAACCAAGCGGACGGTAAACACTCAGCATGGGCGCTTTATTATCTCGGAGAGTTTGGTAATTTTTATACTAAAGCCGAATATATTGATGCTCAAAGAACACTGCCTGAAAGCTACGTTCAGCAGCAAAACTTAACCGTTTCAGAAATCAAAAATCAAAGATTAGCATTTGAAATGGGCTATAAGTGGGATGAGTGGAATTTTTATGTTGATGTGACTCAAGCAAAACCTGACACTGAAGGTTCAACGGCAGATACCGTTACGGCATGGGCTCCAGGTATTACTTATAACTATGGTCCCGGTTGGATATATCTCGAATACTTAGATCAAAATGGGTATGTCGATAGAAATGGTCAAGTGTTCGAAGGCGATTTTGCTGCGACTTATTTAAGCTTTGATTTTTATTTTTAAATCACGATTATTGATTTCATTATCCATTTATCAATTAACTCTGCACTTGAGTTTAATTTTTATCTGATATCACAGGTTTGGACACGTTTTTCTAATGCTTCCATTGAATAATCTCACGCATTCAATTCGAGGAGTATTCAATGGAATCATTAGATAAACTCACACTATGGTCAATCACTAAAACCTTCAAAGCGAAAATTATCATCACTTGGGCATTGGTGGCGATTGAGAACGCATTGATGGTCTCCATTCCTCTATTTATCGGGTTTGCCATCGATAGCCTACTAAAAAAAGAGTTCAGTGACTTAATTACTTTGGCAACGATCATATTTCTATTGATAACGGTTTCAATTCTAAGGCGGGTTTACGATACTCGTGCTTACGGTAAAATTAGAATCGAACTCGGCGTTGAAGTTGATAATCGATTGCAGGAAAAGTCAGTGGCGACTCGTAATGCTCGATTAGATATGTCTCGAGAGTTAGTGGATTTTTTAGAGCAAGAGGTGCCTCCTTTATTTACCGCTGTAATACAGCTTGTCGCTTCGGTGGTAATATTGTCTAGCTTTGGTTGGCAGTTAGGTGTGACGCCGGTAATTGCCTGTTTATTGATGCTTACCATTTATGCGTGCTCTCACAAACAATTCCATAAATTGAACGCAAAGGTGAATAATCAGAAAGAGCAACAAGTGTCTGTGCTTTCAACGCTACCTCTGTCTGGTCTTAAAGCGCACTTAGTAAGACTTAATCACTTCGAGGTTAAAATCTCCGATACTGAGGCTTGGGTGTATGGAAGCATCTTTTTTGTCATGTTTAGCTTTGTCTTAATAAACTTGGTGTGGGCAACAGACATTGAAGCGATGACTTCAGGATCAATTTTTTCAGTAATGAGCTATTCTCTTGAATTTATGGATGCCGCCATTATGCTACCTATGGTGTTACAGACACTGTCACGACTATCGGAAATTACTCAGAGAATTAATGAATAAATGGATGTTAAAGAACTCGTCACACAAAAGCTGGTGCCTATCGAGTCCTTATTTGAAAATTTGGAGCCGAATGTTAGAGAGCGGTTTGATCGGGCGATAAAGCTCATTGATGAATCCATGCTTGAAAAGTGCAGATGGCAAGACATTGCAAAACAGTGTCAGATCTCAGAGGCGCATTTTCACAAGCAATTTTCGGAATTGTTTGCTGAAACACCAGGGCAATTCATTACTCGGAAAAAACTCAGGTTGGCCGTCGAGATTTTATTATTTGCTGGTTATATCCCTATCACTGAAGTGGCACAACACAGTGGGTACTCTTCATCTCAAGCTTTGGCAAAGGCGTTAATGCGAGAGCTGAATCTTACCGCTAAACAAATTAAAGCTGTAGGTAAAAGTGGAAGTGCAGCTGAGATTTCTAAAATATTTTCTCAGCTATGTCATCCTGTATCGAGTAATGCAAGCGAATACCAACTCGCTCAAAACCTGTCATTTCGAATCGATTGGTATCCGCAACGGTTTTTAGCCTTAATGAGTGACAAACTGAAAAAAAAGCGAGAACAAGAACCCGACAATATCAGTGAAAAATTGCTTTATGCTGTTGAATTATTCGCATCGAAAGACATTGAGTATTCGTGGGCGAAAACGGACTATAAGTTGGGTACATGGACAAAGTGCACAGCCTCGTCAACAGCATTAAAAGAGGGGTTTTACGCTTCCATGGAAGTGCTTATCGAGTCGTTAGTCGGTGCCGATGCTGCTTGGAAAGCACTGTTAATGTTCATCAAAAATAATGGTTATCAAGTTGATGAACATGCTGATGGAATAGAGCAGATCATAGCTCTAGATAAAACGAAAGACTTTGCATTATCGATTCGAGTTGAGCTGCCTGTTTACAGAAAAGCCTGAACCATTACTGATAAAATATAATTATTATTTATATATAAGAGATTGAGTTAGCTAATATCAAAGTAATTAAATGAATATTGATACTATTAGCTATGAATTATTCAAAAAAAAACACCAAGTTTCACCATCTAATTTGGGCTGGTTACATTCTAGTAGCCATAATATCTGCATGTTTATTATCAAGTTGTAAGAAAAATCCGATACTAAATTGTCAAGGTGTTGATTTAAACACGCCTTATGACCCATACCATGTTGATATTAAGAAACTAAAGTGTGCTAATAACACTTTTCCTGCCTACTATAAACATGAAGAGATAATACCTCCGAAGTCAAAAAGTCCATGGATTAATGATGTTTGTCCTGCTGATATGACTTCGATGACTGATGTTGCCATCTTCCGTTGTGCCAACGCAACGCTTTGGGATGCTTTGGGCGATGGGCGAAAAGATAAGCGGCAACATGCATTAGATGTTACTTCACAAGCTATAAAGTTGACTCAATACAGCAGTGATGATGAGAGTCGCTCGAAGTTATACCTGCACCGAGGCATGATTGAAATGGCGATGGCGATTGAAAATAACATGCCATACTTTTTTATTTCAAGTGACCTTACGATGAAAAAGGACTTTGAAAACTCGCTAAAGCTCCAACCAGACTATATCCCAACGATTTTTTTTAAGGATACTTTAGACATCACCAGAGAGTCTCTGTTTAATAATTGGAAAAATGTGTTAAATACAGGAAATGAAACAATTTCTAGAATGAAGTATTTGGAGGATATGGGCGATCTTACAGGTTTAAGTTTAAATATTTATGGCACTCTTGCTGTTTATTCAGGCTTGCCGCTTTCTACCACGATACCTAATAAGATAATGGCATTTTACGACCGCTATGGCTGTAATAAAGCGGTACCTGGCTGTACATATAATCCTAAAGTTGCGCCTTTTGCTGTTCCAGGTGTTAACTTTACGGTTGCCGAAGCCTACGCTAGGGTGGGACAAAAGCAAAAAGCAGTGAACTATTTGCTCAAAAGCCAAAATGCGCCTAATTTTGACCATTGGCGATTTAAGTTTTTAGTTAAAGATGCCTTGAAAAATCCTGATAAGTTCCTAAATCAATTTGCAAAGTCTGGTCCATATAAACAAGTTATGTTTGATATGTTTGTGAATAAAAATCGCAGTTGTTTGTTGTGTCACGGACGTTCTTAATTGCACTGTTACATGCTTATTTAAATCATGTAATTGATTAAGCATTCAGCTTAGGTCTACATGTTCTACAATACAGTTATAAATACTGTTTATCATTTAGCATATCTATGAAATCAAAAGCTGCCATTCGGCAATTCGCACTTCTTAATCTTGGGCATGCCCTAAACCATTATCTAGTTCTTATCTTTCCTACTGCTGCATTGTTTTTAACTAAACCATGGAATATCACTTATCCAGAATTGTTAAAGCTTGGAAGTTTTGGCGCTATGGCGTATGGCGTGAGCGTTATTCCGGCAGGGTGGCTGGCCGATAAAATTGGTCGCCATAAAATGTTGAATATTTTTTTCATTGGGATTGGACTTGCGTCTGTAGCTGCGGGTTTGAGCCAAGCGCCCACTCAGTTAGGTATGGCGCTGATTGCTATCGGGGTTTTCGGTGCGATATATCATCCAGTTGGAATTGCATTAGTTTATCGATTATCGGATAAACCCGGACGCTTACTTGCGTTACATGGGATTGCTGGAAATATTGGTTTATCCATGGCTGCGATTGGGACTGCCGCCTTGGCACACTATTTTAGTTGGCGTATCGCATTCATTTTACCTGGTGTGATTGCGATATTAGCGGGAGTCGTTTTCATTGCTGTGGGAAAGGGCAAGCGCCAGGCAACGCCAGTTGAATCACACTCTGAGCATGAACAGACTCCACAAGCGGTCATTAAGATTTTATCTTGTATCGTTGTGACCTCAATTTGTGGTGGATTGAGTTCTAATGCATTTATTACAGGGTTGCCAAAAATTCTAACTCGGTTTGACGAATTCAAAGCTGATTCATTGACGCATATTGGTTCGATCGTCACTGGGCTTTTATTATTTGCATCCGTATCACAAGTCGTCATTGGGGAGTTATTAGACAGAGTTCGGCCTGAAAAGTTACTGTTAGGCGTTGTTTTGTTGCAAGTGGGTACGTTGGTAATGCTCAACATAGTGCCGCAATCTATGTTATTAATAGCGGCAATACTCTTTCTTACTTTTGCTCAAATTACCATTAATGATGTCATTATTGGGCAACGCTCTCACGATAGTTGGCGCTCCACTGTCTATGCAGTGAAATATACGGTTTTTCTAGGAGTCGCCGCTGTCGCATATTGGCTGGTGGCTTTAAGTTTGCAGCATTCAAATGACTTCATTTTCATGTATCAACTTCTTTGTGCCGTAACCGTAGTTTCAATGATTTTCACTATATTTATATATCGATTAGCATCATCGAGTCGCATTAGCGGTTCGAGTTAAAGTATTGTTTTGGTGTTACGGCAAAAGCAGACTTGAATAATCGAATGAAGTTACTTTCGTTACTGAACCCCAGACTGTAGCTCACTTCGGTTACCGATTTATTTTGTGCGAGTAATTCGATGGCTCTGATTAAGCGGATTTGCAAGCGGCATTGACGATACCCCATATTCATTTCTTTACTGAACAATCGAGATAAACTTCTCACGCTCATATGAAAATTATTGGCCCAGTGCTCAATTGAGCTCGTTACATGTGGTTGTTCTAAAAAATGGTTGATGATGAGCTTTATTTTAGGGTGATCGCTTTTAGGATATAAAAGTGGTTCAACTGACATCATTGTAATTTGATCAAAAAAGACCTCAATTAGTCGTTGGTTTTGTGGTGTGTCGACAGGCCATTCTTGTGAATGGCAATGTAAAACGATTTCTCTCAACAATGGTGATACGGTAATAACTTGGCATTGTGTCGGTAAATGACTTTGTTGGTATTGTTCTGATATATAAAGGCTTTTTACTGATGCGGTTTTTACTATTTCGAGTTGATGTTCAGTATTGGGGGGAATCCAAATTGCCCTTAACGGAGGGGCAACCCAGCAGCCTTGCTGCGTCCTGACTCTAATTACGCCACTTGAAGCATATAAAAATTGCGCTGTATCGTGTTGATGCCAAGTGACTTGTTGTTCTGTTTTATACAGAGTGCCAGTTACTTGAACACTATGATGCTGCCCTAGTAGCTGGAACCGATAGCGTTCACTGTTAATTTTCATCTTGTCCGATAACTACCATTTAATGTCTTAATTGTAGCTAGAGTTGATTGCATTTTCTTTCTAAATTTACATTAAACATAAATTGAAAGAGAGGCATTGTATGGATATGGAAAGAGATCACCGACAACACTTTTCACTGCTGAACATCGGCCATTTATTGACACATTATTTAGTTTTAATATTCCCGACCGTTGCTCTATTTTTAGTGAAACCTTGGGAAATGAGTTATCCACAATTATTGAAATTGGGTAGTTTTGGCGCACTCATGTATGGTGTAGGTGTTTTACCTTCAGGTTGGTTAGCCGATAAACTTGGCCGAGCTAAAGTAATGGCGATTTTTTTCTTTGGTTCAGCGCTCGCCTGTATTGCAGCTGGTTTGAGTCAATCACCATTTGCCTTAATGGTGTCTATTGGGTTTATTGGCTTATTCTCTGCGATTTACCATCCTGTGGGTTTATCTATTATTTATGGCTTATCAAAAAAGTCAGGACGACTGCTGGCTGTGAATGGGGTGTATGGAAACTTTGGGTTGGCGATTGCAGCTGTATGCAGCAGTTTTTTTGCGACACAATTCGGCTGGCGATGGGCTTTTATTATTCCAGGAGTCGTTTGCTTTATCGTTGGGATGTTTTATTTAAAAGGCTTTAAGACTTATAACAATAGCAACAGTCTCACTAAACAAAATACGCTTGAAACTGAGTCAGTGAATATGAAAGCTATTTTTGCGTGTATTTTAGTTGTAGCTACTTGTGGTGGATTAGCATTTAATAGTTTAACCACGGGGTTACCTAAGATACTCAGTGTTGAGGATACACTTAAAACATATTCACTCGTGCAAATTGGTGGTATCGCAACAACGGTTTTATTTGTGGCTTCGCTAGCCCAGCTTGTGATCGGTGAGTTATTACATCGCTTTCAGGCTGAAAAACTTTTATTTACCATTGTGACAGTACAAGCGATTACATTTGGCATTTTGGCCATATTTCCAATTTCACTCGTTGTGCTTGGTATTAGTGTGTTCTTTATTATGGCCCAGCTTCCTATTAATGATTTTATTATTGGAAAGCATGCTCATGATAAGTGGCGTTCTCTTTTCTATGCTTTGAAATATACCTTATCTTTGGGAAGTGCTACTGCAGCTTATTGGTTATTAGCCTCGACTTATGATCCTATTAGTCATTTCAAAGTGCTTTTTGGACTTTTATTTTGTTTTGCCATCGCTTCGGCGATGACTGGATTATCAATGGTTTTGATAAAGAGAAAATCGTTTAATCAGGCAGTGAGTGCTGTGAACTAAGTTTACCAAGGAGAACTTGAGACCAAAATTATTCTTAATAAGAGTTTAATCGGCTGTTAGTGGACATTCCGCGTCGATTTAGGTTCTTCATAGTGCATATTATTACCTCTAACCGTTAAGTAATTAATTGACATTGAGATTAGTACATTCGCTTTGTATTAACGCTATTGTATGAAACGAAGTATTTTCGTCAGTGAGATAGGTAGGCTTTTTATTATTCGCTTTTGATTTTAAGAGCAGAAAACCTTAAGGTAATGTCACAAATTTATAACAAAATAATACTATGCAACGGATTGACGTTCTCGATGTCTTGCGAGGATTCGCACTTTTAGGCTTGCCTTTAATGAATCTAGTGGCGTTTTCTATGCCATTCCCGGCTTATATCAACCCACAAGCTTTTCATGGCGATAATACGCTGAACCACTTTTGGTTTAGTGTATTTTATATTTTCGCAGATCAAAAATTCATGGGGATCTTTTCAGTACTATTTGGTGCTGGCTTGGCTCTACTTTATGAAAAGTTTAAATCAGAGCCTTGTGTTGAAAAGCAGAGAGGTGCAGGAACGGTTTATATCAGACTTTTTGTCCTGCTGATATTCGGGTACCTTCATCTAAATTACCTTTGGTCTGGTGATATTTTAATGTTCTATGCCGCTTGGGGTATGGTGTTATTTCCGTTTATTGGGAGTTCAAAAAAAGGGCTCACTATTTTATTTGTCGTACTGTATTCAATCGCCATACTCGGTGCATTAGGCACACGTTTTGAGGCTGGGGACCTTTCTCAAACCGAGTTGTCACAGATTTCTGTTTTCTTTAAGCCGACAGTAGAACAAGCCGAACATCTTATTGAAATTTATCGTGGTTCTATGTCAGATATTGCTGATTTTGAATCGTCTTTAACCTTAGATGGTAAAGAAATGGGAATGGGGGTGCTGCTGATATTAATGATGGATAGTATTTCAGCTTTAGCCAGAGCAGGCGCTATGATTGTGCTTGGTTTTTTACTTTATAAAAATGGTTTTTTAACCGGAAAGTGGCCTCAAAAAGCTTACAAAGTATCGGCCGTGATCGGTATCGCATTCGGAGCCATTGTAAGTTGTGTCGGGCTTATTTATAACTATGCTCATGATTACAGTGATCCTCAACAATATTTTGGTCTAGGAAATACATTCATTGTGATTAGCTCTCCATTTATGGTGTTAGGTTACATCGCATTTGTACAACTTCTACTGAACGGCTCAGGGCTTGCTCGTTGGGCACAGGCTGTTGCAAGGGTAGGACGAATGGCATTAACCATGTATTTGATGCAATCAGTTATCGGTGTGTTTTTATTTTGGGGTGTTGGTTTAGCGTGGTTTGGGTATGTTGATAGGACTGAACTTGTATTCATCACTTTGTGTATTGCGGTTACACAATTAAGTATCGCCAGTGTTTGGCTGAAGTATTTTCAGTATGGTCCAATGGAATGGTTGTGGCGCTGTTTAACGTATCGCAGTTTTGTCAGTATTCTTAAATTACGCCAGCCTGAGTTGGCTTAATGGCGATTAAGTTACTGTTTGATTTGGATGGAACGATTAGTGATCCCTTAGAGGGGATCGCTAGGTGCATCAATTACGCTTTAGATGTTTTTGATCATCCACAGTTTTCGCAAGTTGAACTGGCCAAATATATTGGCCCGCCGTTGGATAAAACCTTCAGTGATATCACCCAGACTGATGAAAAGGCGCATATCCTAGCCTTAATCAATAAATATCGAGAACGTTTTGCTGTATTAGGTTACAAAGAAAACCAACTTTATGGCGGCGTTGTATCTGTTCTTCTTGAGTTTAAAAAGAGAAATACCTCCTTAGCGATCTGTACATCAAAGCCAGAGCGATTCGCTATTAAAATCCTTGAACACTTTGATTTACTAGATTGCTTCGAGTTTGTCAGTGGCGGTGATGTTGGTGTCGAAAAGTGGCAGCAAATTGTAGATCTAAAACGCCAAAGACTAGTTGACGAAGATACGATAATGATTGGTGATCGTGCGGTAGATATAACTGCCGCAAAATATTCTGGATTGAAAACTGCAGGGGTTTTGTGGGGTTATGGATCAAAACAAGAAATTGAAGATGAGCAACCCGATCAGATTTTCAAGTCCGTCGATGAGCTTATGTGCTTGATTTCGCCTGCTTAATGCAAATGCCTACATGAGTGTATACCCACAAATGCTTATTGGTTTTGTTGCGAAAAGCTAAGGCAAAGTATTCCAGCATTCATTTTCTACAAGCTGCAAAAATATCGAGCTTGGAATTGTAGACCCTAGTTTTGATATCCATAATCCCTAAAACAGAGTGAAAGACATAATCTTGAGATAAGTGCTGTGTTTTTGCTTGCTGAAGTAAGCATTCTCGATTCAAATGTTTAGTTTGTTCAAACCCTTGCGATGCCCAAAAAATCAGTGGAACATGAGTTTGATAGTCTGGGGCTAAAGAGTAAGGCGTACCATGCAGAAAGAGTCCATCTTCTCCTAAAGACTCTCCATGATCAGAAATGTAGAACAAAGCGGTGTTAAATTGATTTTGCATCGTTTTCAATTGATTGATGACCTGAGATATAAAAAAGTCGGTATATAAAATAGTGTTGTCATAGGAGTTGGTGATTTGTTCGATGCTACAGTTTTCAATATCTGAGCGCTGACAGTCTGGTTGAAATTTTGCTCTGCTTTTAGGGTATCGTTGAAAATAGGTTGGGCCGTGACTTCCCATCATATGCATAAAGAAGACTCGATTTCCTGTTAATGTTTGAACATATTTTTTAAAACCCTCCAGTAATGCAATATCGTGACATGAGTGACCATTGCATTCTTTATTAACTTGAGAAGTATTTAATTCTTTTTCAAGAGTATGCTTGGCTACGCCCTTATCGCCCTCATCATTATCAAGCCAAAAAGTACTTACTTTGGCTCTATTCAATACATCAATGAGATTATCTTGTTGTAATGCTCGTCTGGCGTCATAGTCCGCTTTGGGTAATGCTGAAAACATGCAGGGTACTGAAATTGCCGTGGCAGTTCCACAGGAGGTCACATGTTGAAACGCAATTACGTTTTGTTTTTCGGTATAAGGGTTGGTATTTCGCTTGTACCCGTCCAAATGATAGTTTTGAGCTCTTGCGGTTTCACCAACCAGAAAAATAAGTAATGTCGGTTTTTTATTTGCGGTTATCAAAGCAGTCGGAGCTTGGATTGCATCTGTGCCTAGCTTTTTGTATGGAAGGGGAGACAGAAAATACGTTTTAGTTAGGTACCTTATCGTACTGTAAACGTATTGAGTCGGAATAATAAGCCGATTTAGGGACTTATGATTTCGGCCGACAGACGCATAATCTTGATAATATAAGATCGCAATCAGAGCTATTGTAACAATTGAAATAATTATTGAAACAAACTTTGATAATAGAAACTTTATGACGGTTTGATTTTTATTTATAGGAGTTTTTATCAGTACTAGAGTGGGAATAACGCCCATTAAAAATATCCAGCCAATTGAATTCCAACTAAGATAGCTCAGAGCCTCCCCCGAGTTTGTTTCAAAAATATTCACTATCATGCTTCTATCGAATAGCGTGCCATAATTGAAGCTTGCATAACTCACCATTGAAGATGAAATTAATAACAACACAAAGATAGGTTTTGTAACATAAGGCCAGCTTAATAGATTAAAAATTAAGTTGAATGCAGCTATGAAAAGAATAGGTATGGAAATGATAAAACCTATTTTTACCTCTTGAGAATGCTCAAAGATTGTTTTTAATTCGGCATACACGGGGATATTTACAATTGCGGTGTAGTAAAGAGCAATAATGAATATGAGGCTAGAATAAGATAACGATTTTCCTATAGTAAGTAACTTCATAGAGTGCCCTTACACCTTGATAATCTATACATGTGCTGAATAAATAGATAACTATTACGGAGTGTAGTTCATCGATAGGGTCTTTGTACAAAGACAGTTATTAATATTCTATGCTTTAAATTGAATTTAGATGAGATTAAATAATGGAAAATACAGCAATGCTTCTATGGAGAAAGAAGCATTGCTTATGGAGCATTACTGATTACGGTAATTGATATAACGGATTAAGGCAGTTTTTTAAGTACTTCTCTTAGTGCCGCTTTCACTTTTCGGGTGTTTTCTGGCCCCATCCTGATCATCAACTTTTGAGCATCTGGCAAAGTTTCTAAATCTGCATTCTTGAATTTGTAATTAACGCTGATTGAAGTCAGTTCAATCGGTTGTTCGATAATCGGTGCATTGAGCATTTCTTTGATTGCCGCTTTAATGCGCTGATTAAACGTTACGTCTTCATAACCTAATTCCGCAAATGCGTCGTTTAAAATCGGCAATAACAGCTTATACGAACTGACTATAGATTGAGTGTTCATTGTTTGTAATAAGTCAGCGTACATGTCGTATCGATGATAACTGTCGGGATCTAAGTAAATTTTGTCAGTAACGTCTAATGCATCAAAACTTTGATTAGGGCCAATTAATGGGCTGGCTTTGCGAGCGAGTTCACCATGAGCCAAGTTATCAACAAAAACAACAAACTGGCGAGCTAAGTTCTTATTCAACAACACATTGTTGATCGAAAGTCCTTTAAAGGCCTCGAGAGTTTGTTCACGAACAAAAGCATCACTCTGATTCAACTTCGGTAACTCAGGTTTAGCTGGTTTTGGCTCTTCTTTTACAGGCTCTGGCTGAGGCTCAGGTTCTGGTGCTTTGACTTGTGGTTCAGGCTCTGGCTCAGGGATAGTCTCTGTAGGAATTGGTTTTTCAGGAAGCGCATCAGGCACTTGAACCGTCGTATCTTCCGGAGTTTGAGTTTGAGTTGGTTCTTCAGGTTGATTTAAATAGTAATACCCACCAACAGCAGCAATCGCGAGTAAGGCAGCAACGGCAATAACAACACCTTTGCCGCCCTTGGTCGTCTCTGATTGGGTAATTCTGTCTTCTTGATTTGCTTGCATATCTCTTCCTACTTCCTGAGCGTCATGCTCTCAATCATGCTGAATTGAATATGAATGTCAATCCGCCATTTGTTTCATTTGATTACGCTTGAACGTATTTATCTCTATCACCAAGCCAGCGCTGGATAAGCGCATCGACATTTTCTGGTACTTGATTCAAAACGTGGCCAGCCAATTTTTGCACTTGTGGAACCAGTGCTTGATCTCGAGTTAAATCAGCGACTTTCATATCCGCTAGACCTGTTTGTTTGGTACCAAGAACTTCACCAGGACCTCGTATTTCAAGATCTTTTTGTGCGATAACAAAGCCATCGTTACTTTGTCTCAGTACGCCTAAACGCTGCTTGGCCGTTAGAGTTAATGGTGATTTATAAAGCATCACACAATGACTTTCGATAGCACCACGACCTACACGACCTCTTAATTGGTGCAATTGTGCTAATCCCAATCGCTCTGGGTTTTCAATAATCATTAAACTTGCGTTAGGCACGTTTACACCAACCTCAATTACGGTTGTAGCAACGAGTAAATCAATTTCACCCGTGTTGAATTGATCCATGATCGCTTGTTTTTCGCTACTTTTAAGGCGACCGTGAACCAGTCCTATCTTTAGTTCCGGCAATTGCTGTTTTAGTTCCTCTGCCGTGTCTTCAGCTGCTTGACATTCGAGCACTTCAGATTCGTCAATCAGAGTACAAACCCAATAGGCTTGGCGTTTATCTTGAGTTGCTGCAATCCTTACTCGTTCAATCACATCTTGGCGTCGACTGTCGGCGATGGCTACGGTTGTCACTGGTGTACGCCCAGGTGGTAACTCATCGATAACGGAAGTATCAAGATCGGCGTAAGCTGTCATGGCCAAGGTTCTTGGGATTGGTGTCGCCGTCATGATCAATTGATGAGGGTAAAATCCTTGATGTACGCCCTTTTCTCTCAAGCCTAATCGCTGGTGAACACCAAAGCGATGTTGTTCATCAATAATGGTTAGGGCGAGGTTTTTATATTCAACAGAGTCTTGAAAGATAGCGTGAGTGCCAATAATGATATGAGCACTACCACTCTTAATGCTCTCCAAGGATTGCTCTCTTGCTTTTCCTTTTAATTTACCTGCAAGCCAACCGACACTTAATCCGAGAGGTTCAAACCATTCTTTAAAATTATTGGCATGCTGCTCTGCTAACAGTTCTGTCGGTGCCATCAATGCAACTTGATAACCATTTTCGATAACTTGTAATGCAGCTAGTGCAGCGACTAAAGTCTTTCCAGAGCCCACATCACCTTGGACTAAACGCATCATGGGTGATGTTTGTTCTAAGTCCCGGCATATTTCGGCAACGACTCGTTGCTGGGCATTCGTCGGCTTGAATGGTAACTCTTTTAAAAACGGATTTAGTAACTGGCCTGAAGCACTAAGAGGTTTCGCTGCATCTTGATTACTTTTGTGCCTCAGTTTCAGCATACTGAGGTTATGCGCTAACAACTCTTCTTGCACTAGACGTTGTTGCGCTGGATGAGTACCGTTTTCTAGATCAAGTAGTGATACATCACAGGTCGGTCGGTGCAATGTTCGAATCGCATCGGCTAAGGATACTTGGTTCGGTCTTAATTCTGGAGGTAATAACTCAGTAAGACCACCGTCTTTAAGCATATCGAGTGCTTGATCAGTAAGCTTTATCCAACTTGCCTGTTTTAATCCCTCTGTAGAAGGGTAAATCGGCGTTAAGGTTTCTGCCAAATCAATGGGTTGTTCAGGGCTTTGAATTCGATAATCAGGGTGGATGATTTCGGCCTGATATTTCCCTGTTTTTAACTCCCCATAGGCTTTAATCATACGGCCTTTAAGCATGGAGTTATGTTGAGCGGCTGAAAAATTAAAAAAGCGTAGCGTCAAACTACCTGTTTCATCTCTCACATCACAGGTCAGCATACGTTTGCGCCCATAAATGATTTTAGAAGATTGAATTTCAGCGAGAATTGTACCGTGCATTCCTGGCATTAAATCTACAATCGGATAGATTCGAGTGCGATCTTCATAGCGCAAAGGTAAATGAAACAACAGATCTTGAACCGTGTGGATACTCAGTTTGTCGAGTTTTTCGGCAACCTTTTTTGCAACTCCTTTGAGCTCGGTTATTGGGATTTGATCCAATCGCTGCAAGATATTCGCATCCAAGTACTGTGAATTTATACATATATTAACAGAATGGATGGCTTTGACAATTTGAAATTAAATTCATACTAAATAGTACAGACAATGACTATTTTTTTAATGAGGGCAAGCTTAATAGGTTGGCGAAATAATGGCTAAATAATCAGGCACTGCATGGGTTTCAATATTAATCAGTTCTTTAACAATTACAGCATCAGTGTTCATAATTTAGTTTCTCGAATCTCATCAGGGTTACTTATAACAGAATGGATTTTTGCAAAGCTTTTTTGTTTTAAATTCATTGGATAAAATCCTTCTAATGCTTTTTTTACAGCTTGGCTGTTCTGACTTGGGGTAGCATTAATTAAATCGATTATAGAGTTAAGCCATCCTTGTATTGGGCCTACCATTTGCTCGACGTAGATAGGTTTATACTCAAACCAATCGGAATTTACTCGATCATGTTCTTTATTGCTGCAGAAAATGTTGAAAAGGTATTCATTATTAATATTTAAGACATACACGCCATCACCAGTCCCTCTGGAAAATAAACTTGTAGGATTATCACTTAAATATTTTGTTACATAATCTGAAGTTAAAGACATAATAATACTTTAATCCATAGCTTTTTATACCTTACCATCGTGCTGATCAGTATGGGGTATTCGTTTTTTGGAGTAAAATTAAAGCTGCTTATAACGTTGTTTTTAAAACATTTATTTTTTATAGGGACAATAGATAATAACCTCTATCTTTAAATTCAAAAAAGTCCAGTACCTGCATTTTTCCTTTTTTAGTGTGAGCAAAGTAAGAGTGTTGATTCTCTTCTGCAATAAAGGTGATCATGTGATGGTACTTGCTAGAGCTCAACCGTTTTATCTCAGTCACGAGTTGCTCGAAGATAGAGTGACCTCGATGATCTTGATGTATCCAGATAGGACCATATTGGCAGCTGTTTTTGTCTGAAAACTGAGGGTGCTCAAGTAATATGTGTTTGAGGATGCTTTTATAGATAGGCCAATGTTTAAATGCCTTCCAATCTGCTGCTATGACATACCCAATGATGTTTGAATTAACCTCTGCAACGACTATCCAGCCATAATTTAGGAATGATTTAAGATCATTCAAGCTAAACCCTTGGCCATGCATTTGTTCTGAATTAGATGACAGTTCGGCGTTAAGATGAGTTTGTTCTAGCTGAGCGAGTGTTGCGAGATCATTTATCGTTGCTTGGCGTATTTTCATATTAATTATAGGTTACAGAAAATACGCCAATTATCTTTTAAATGGCAAGATAAAGCGATTACTTTTGCTTGTCTGCAACGAGTTTAGCTGCCGTTAATAACAATTCAGGTTCTGCACGAACTCGGAAGTTAGGGTTCACATATTGGAAGTGAATCAGACCCGATTTATCACTCAAGAAAATAGCAGGAACTGGCAGAATAATGCGCATATCGCCATTACCAATATCAACGAGCTTTTCTTTTAAATCAGGCACACGTGCATAGCGAGCCGTAACCTTTTTGCTGGTGTAAAACGCCACGCCAAATGCTTGTGCCGCTTTATTATCAGCATCAGAGAGCAACATATAATCAAGCTTATTCTTGGTCATCGATTTACGCAGCTTTTCTGGTGAATCAGGAGAAATACCGACTAATTGAAAACCCATTTCGATAAGCTTTGGTTGAATACCTTGTAACTGTCCCATTTGCATATTACAAAATGGACACCAACCGCCACGATAGAAAAAGAATATGGTTGGTTTTTGTTGAACAAGGTTTTGAAGATTGACGTGCTTGCCATCTAAACCTTGCAGAGTAACATTTGGAATATCGTGACCATTAAGCAATGGCGCAACATCATTATCAGAGAGGGCAACAGGTTTTGCAGCGAGACTAAAGCTCATTATAATTGCAAAAGCTGCAACAATTTGTCGTAGCATGGGACAGATCCTTTTTTGTTGTTGACTTCGAAATCATCAACAAAGACCTGCCCAATAGAGCATTTATTTCATTTATTTCGCTTTTTTAGTCGCATTGAGTTTTACACGGCGCCCTGAAAGGTTTTTCTCAGCAACAACTTGTTCACGAACATTATCCGTGCGTTCACGTTTCTTACTGAAGCTTCGGCGTTTTTGCAGTTGCTTCAATAACAAGTCGCGGTTACTGACTTCATAGCCTGGCACCATGATACGGCGAATTTTTTGGCCGATGAGCTTTTCAATATCCTTTAGAATGCGTTCTTCTTCGCGGCTCACAAATGAAATTGCGACGCCAGATTTACCTGCACGACCTGTACGGCCGATTCGGTGTACGTAATCTTCAGCTAAAAATGGCATATCAAAGTTAACTACGTATTCAAGTTCTTGAATATCAAGGCCACGAGCTGCAACTTCCGTTGACACCAATACTTTTAACTTACCTTCTTCAAATTCACGTAAAGCGCGACGGCGGCTGCCTTGGTTTTTTTCGCCATGAATCACTTTAGATGGAATTCCATCAAGGTTTAACTCTTTGTTTAAGCGGTCAGAGTCTTCACGTGTTGCACTGAAAACGAGAATCTTACTCCAGTTCTTTTTACCAATAAGCTCAGAGAGAAGTTCGCGTTTACGACGTTGCTCAACTGGATATACAACTTGGCTAATTGTTTCTGCCGTTGTGTTTTGCTTATCAACACTAATAACCTGTGGCTTATTCATTAGTTCGTTGGCAAGACGGTTTACTGCACTCGAAAAAGTCGCTGAAAACAGCATACTTTGCTTTTCATTATTAGTAGTTTGCAGAATCTTTTGAATATCAGCACTGAACCCCATATCTAATATGCGATCAGCTTCATCTAAAACAAGAAACTCAATATTCGCCAGACTGATATTACCTGCTGTCAAATGCTCAAGTAAACGACCCGGTGTTGCGACAATAATATCAACACCTTGTCGTAATTTGTCCGTTTGAGGGGCTGACTTTATACCGCCATAGACGGTTACTAAACTCAAAGGTAAATGCTTGCTATAAGCCGCAATATTTTCTGCTACTTGAGCAGCGAGTTCACGGGTAGGGACAAGCACTAATGCTCTGGCATTGGCTTTTTCTACAGGCTTAGGGTTCTCGACAAGCTTTTGCAAAATAGGCAGAGAAAAGGCTGCTGTTTTGCCTGTTCCTGTTTGAGCATTCGCAATAACATCATTGCCTCGACGAATAGCTGGAATCGCTTTTTGTTGAATAGGCGTCAACGTTTTATAGCCGCAATCAGCTACTGCTTGCAACAATTCAGATGGAAAACTAAATGACTCAAAGTTCATAGCAATAACCTTAAAATAACCCAAAAACCAGAACGGCGGCGGATTATACCAGAATAGCGCCAGATATGGCTATTTAGAACATCAAATAACCTTTAAAGAATATTACTGTAGACTACGGCTAGCCAAGATATCCCACAGATGATTAAGGATACCAGTACGCCTGCTGAGCCTAAGTCTTTGGCAAGCCCTGATAGAGGGTTTATTTCATAACTGATCCTATCAACCACGACTTCAATTGCAGTATTAATGATTTCAGCAAATATCACTAATAACGCCGTGCTCAAAAGTAGGAGCTTTTCATAAACGGAAATGTTCCAAATGCATACAATCAGTATCGTTGCGATAAGCAAGAGCATTTCTTGTTTGAAAGCGGATTCATTGGCGATCAGCCATTTAAATCCTTTTATTGAATTAACAAAAGCAAGTTTAAGCCGGGCCAGCCCCGTCGGTTTGTTAGTACTATCAAAAAGGGTCATTAAGATTTAGCCCCCAAAATAAAAGCTGCGGTGAAAAAAACTAATGAACCAAGAATAGTTTATTTAAGTGAAGGCTTTATGAATTATTTATTTTGCACTGTTTTGATACAGCACTCATACACATTCTCAATGCTAGTTTAATACGCAACAAATAGATGACGACTACTTCCTCAAGAGTTGATATTGGCGATTTTTTACTTTTCGTTTCACTGTCCGTATCGGTTTGGAGTTTTCCATATGATTTCTTACGTTACCCATTTATGTACCAGTTTGTTGTTTACCCCTGCAAATAAACCTGAACGTTTTAAAAAAGCACAATCTATACAATATGCCGACGGTGTTGTGCTTGATCTTGAAGATGCGGTTTCTAAAGAGCATAAAGAAGAAGCACGCAAGCAGTTATTTTCATATTTACAACAAAATAACGGTGTTGATAAAAAAGGCTTTATAGAAGCCATAAGGATAAACCCGATTTCTACATATTCAGGTTTACAAGATGTACTGGCAATGATCGATTCTGACATCATTCCCAAAGTCATTGTGTTACCAAAGGTTGAAAATGTTCAGCAGGTGGAACTTTACATTGAGTTGCTAACGACAAAACATCAGGTTAGTTCAGAGTTTATTGCGTTGATCGAAACAGCCAAAGGTTTAGAGAACGCCTACGATATTGCAAAACATGAACGAGTAGCGTCCATTGCTTTTGGGGGGGGAGATCTAACTGCAGATTTAGGTGCAAAGCTCACATTTGATTGCACACAAAGTTATCGTGCTCGTGTTGTTCAAGCTGCGAAAGCAGCGGGAAAGCAGGCTTTAGATGTACCGTATCTTAATTTTAAAGATACAAAAGGTTTAGAGCTTGAAACTAGGCAAGTCAAAGATCTTGGTTTTAACGGAAAGTTTGCAATTCATCCCGATCAAGTTAGCGTTATCCATCAAGTTTTTAGCCCCTCAGAAGCCGAAATCGAACATGCCAAAAGGGTGGTGTCTGTCTTTGAATCTGCCCATGGAGGAGCCTGCGAATTGAATGGCAAAATGCTCGATTTAGCCGTAGTTAAAAATAGTATTGTGCTGCTTCAGCGCTATAACAATTAGGAGTTAATAATGAATCATCGTTTTGGCTTCGAAGAGATACAAGAGTTATATCAAGCAAAACTCATGTCACCAGAAGATGCGATAGAGCAACATTTGCGAGATGCCGAACTTTTGACATTCGGTTGTTACGCTGCAACTCCAGTTGCATTAACCAAAGCACTGACTCAAGCTGCAAAGTCAGGCTTTTTAACTAAGCCTGTAAAGGCTTTTTTATTTCGAAGTGCAGCTGAAATCATCAGTATGTACAGGGATGTTGATGTACTTAAACACATTCATTTAATTTTACCTTTTATCGGTTCTGAAATAGGAAAGTTATTTGAACTCGCAAAGCAACACAGGAACGAAATTCAGTATCCTGAATACACACCCAGTCATTTTAGTTTGATGGAAAAAGGTTTGCTAAGTCATTATGGCGTGCCCGATGTTCATATGTTTCAAGTCTCTAAAATGGATAAGCATGGGTATTTTAGTTTTGGGTTGGATGGCAGTTTTTCTATCCCAATGTCTCAGTGTGCGAAACAAGTTATTGTGGAGGAAAATCCCAATTTTCCTTTTACTTATGGTGATGGGTTAATCCATATTTCAGATATCGCTGGTATTGTTTCACATGAGAGTGATTTACTGACGCTTCCTACTAAGCCTGCTACCAGTGTAGATAAAGATATTGCCAATTATATCTTGCCGTTTATTCATGATAATTCTTGTATCCAACTTGGTATTGGCGGTGTCCCCAATGCCGTAGGTGAAGAGTTGAAAGATAAAAATGATTTAGGCATTCACACAGAGCTTTTAAGTGACTCTCAACTCACACTCATTATGAATGGCAATGTGACGAATAAATATAAGCAGATTAACCGTCACCATACTGTGTTTAACATCACGATGATGCCTAACCAAGAACTTTATGATGCTATGGATGCTAATCCAACAATCTTATGTTACCCCGCATCTTATGTGAATGACCCAAATACAATTGCTAAAAATGACAATATGGTGTCGGTGAATTCATTTGTAGAAATTGATCTCTTTGGTCAAGTCTCCTCTGAATCCATTGCTTGGCATCAAATTACAGGGACGGGTGGCCAAGTTGACTTTGTCAGGGGCGCTAGAGCGTCTAAAAATGGTAAAAGTTTTCTAGCAGCACATTCAACTGTTAAGGGTGGTTCGATTTCGAAAATTGTACCAAAGCTCAATAATATTGTGACTACAGCACGAACCGATGTTCAATATGTGGTGACTGAACATGGTTGTGCCAATTTAGAAGGTTTATCTAATCATGAACGAGCTAAGGCTTTGATTCAGCTAGCTGCCCCTGAGTTTAGGGAGCAATTAATATTTGAAGCTAAGACGATGGGATTACTGGCATAAATTAGGAGGACACATGTTTTCAGCTTATGCAAAGTTAGGTGACAAGCGATACTCTGAGGTTTTTGGTTTGGATTTTGAGCAATTCGATGTTGGACAACATTTTGTTCACCGTCCCGGTATTACTGTTTCTCAGCAAGATAATACTGATGAAGCTCTTGATACCGTTAATGCCGCTCAACTGCATTATGATGCTCATTATGCTGAGCAGACTGAGTGGAAGCGTTGCCTAGGAGTGAGCACGCTCACATTGCAAAAAATGATAGGCTCGAGTTGGAAAACCTTTGCTCGAAAATATCGTATTTGCCAATTTGACAGTATTGCAATGGTCCATCCGGTTTATGGTGGTGATACCCTTTACTGCGAAAGTAGAATTGTAAAAACTGATCCGTTAGAAAAAGAGTCAGCTTATGGATTGGTCGTGGTTGAAGCGAATGGTTTTAATCAAGAGCATACACTTGTTTCGAAAGTCCAATATCAAGTGTTAATTTTCAAACAAGGATTGCACCCATATTACAGTCAGCCTCAATTTGATTATGGATTAAATTTTCCTAAATTCAGTGCCTATCGCACGGATGGGACAGGTAGTCTGATTGAACAAGCTGGTATTGATTTTGAAGATCTCGAAGTAGGTGAGACTTATTGCCATGCTCCTAATAAATTTGTGACGGCACATGAATCACATCGTCAAGCATTACGCTCATTGAATTGGGACCCGATGCATATTGATCCGCATTATTGTGAAACGTACTTTGCCGACGACAAACTCATTAAAGACTGCCCATTACCTGAGACTTACTTGTTAGGTGCGATTACCGCTGGTACCACACGTACTTTTGGAAAAGTGGTGGCGAATTTAGGGTGGACAAATATTAAGCTTAACCGTCATGTTGTACCTGAAGAGTATTATCGAGTGGAATCGACCATTTTAAGTAAGCGCAGTTCGAATTCCAGACCTACTCAGGGTATTGTTCAAGCGAAAACACAATGCTTTGATAAAGAAGAAAAGCCCTTATTGTCCTACGATAGGACATTTTTGGTGTACAAAAGAGACTTGGGTCCATACCGTGCTGCTGGTTATTAGAGGTAAGAGACAATTTACGAAGTTTTAAACCCCGAGCAGTCATTGAATAAATGAGTACTCAGGGTTTAACATTGATTAAATCGCTTCTGTTGCGCGTTTCAACCAAGCAAGATCTTCATCATTCAAATGAGAAGACAGGTTTGTTAATACAGTTGTATGATAGCTGTTTAACCAGCGGATCTCTGCTTCAGTCATCAGTGACTTATCAAGTAAATGATGGTCGATAGGGGCCATCGTTAATGCTTCAAATTTCAGCATTTCACGCTCAGGCTGGAATAGCTTGGTGCATTGAGTAACGTATATAAGGTTTTCTATTCGAATGCCAAATTCATTGGCACGGTAATATCCCGGCTCGTTAGAAATGACCATACCTTCAAGTAATGGTACGGCATTGCCTTTAGAGGCAACACGCTGCGGTCCTTCATGTACGTTTAGGTAGTGGCCAACACCATGGCCTGTACCGTGATCGAAATCGAATCCATATTGCCATAAGTATTGACGCGCAAGCGTATCGAGCTGCTGACCAGATGTGCCTTTAGGGAAGCGAGCTTTATCTAATGCTATGTGGCCTTTCAGTACCAAAGTGAACATTTGCTTTTGTTCAGCTGTGACTTTACCAATGGCTACCGTTCGAGTGATGTCGGTTGTGCCATCAAGGTACTGTGCACCTGAATCTACCAAATAAATTGAATTCATTGGCATGATAGCGGGCTTGCCATTCATATGGTTGTAATGGCACATGGCTGCATTACCGCCAACGGCAGAAATAGTGTCAAAGCTAGGCTGTTGATAAAGGGAATCTAACTTTCTGAAACTTTCTAATTTATCCGCTAGCTGGCCTTCATCGTAAAGGTTACCGAAGTGGACTTCTCTATCAAGCCAGGCTAAGAATTTAGAAACCGCAACACCATCACGAATATGACAAGCTTTCATTCCTGATAATTCAGATTCGTTTTTCTGCGCTTTGATGATGGCGATAGGATCGTCCGTAGCAACGAGCTGAGCACTGTGTTTTTCAGCTGTTAACTGTGTCCAAGCATTGGCTGTGTTTGGATCGGCCAGTAGTTTTTTACCTTCAAGCAAGGCTAAGTGATTTTGAAGCTCTGTCTCTGCGTAAAAGGTGACACCTTTACCCACATGCGCTTCGATATTGTCTGGCAACTTATTTAAGTCAACGAATAACTTAACTTTACCTTCGTTATCGATTAATAGCGTTGATAGCACTACAGGCAAGCGTGGCACATCGTTACCACGAATGTTGAGTAACCAACAGATAGAATCTAGTGCTGTGATTAACGCAACATCAGCATGATGCTCAGTAATTTTTTCTGCGATGAGAGTGCGCTTTTCTTGACTGGTTTTTCCTGCTTTTTCATTAGCAAAAATATGAATTGTATCGGTAGGCTTTACTGGGCGTGACTGCCAGCATGCATCGATAGGGTTTTTTTCAACTGAAACCAGTTCAATATCTGCCTTTGCAAGTGCAAGCTCGGCATTTTTGAACCATTGATAAGTGTGCAACTTAGCATCAACGCCAACCTTGCTGCCTGCTTTTAGATGTTGAATCAACCACTGAACTTGAGGGGTGTCAGTTAGGCTTTCAAAATCGAAATGCTCAGCGTCTACTTGTTGACGAACTTGAACGGTATAACGACCATCAGTAAAGATCGCCGCTGTACGTTTTAAAATGATGGCAGCACCGGCTGAACCAGTAAAACCTGTTGTCCATAGTAAACGTTCATTGTGTGCAGGAACGTATTCACCTAGGTATTCATCAGCTCTAGGTACAATAAAAGCATCAATGCTTTGGTTGCGCATCTCTGTGCGGACGGCATACAGACGTTCAGCAATGGCAGTATTCGCAGCCATAGTCTCTCCATCATAAGGTAGGGTAAGTGTTTGGATTATCGCTCTTTGCGAACAATGAATGCAAGTCATCCAAAATCTAAAAAGTGACATTTAGAGTGGTTTTGTATACTTTATCCTCACAAGTGTCCAATAGGAGAATAATAATGACAATCGGAGTAGGTGGTTCAACGGCAAAGGTTGAACTGGAAAAACTGCATGATATGACCCAAAAACTGGCGCCTGTTTCGCTGGATGAGTTCAATCAACGAATTATTCAAGCACAACAGTTAATGCAAGCTAATGGCATCGATGCAGTTTACTTAAATGCTGGTACCAATCTTTATTATTTTACGGGCACTCAATGGTATGCCAGTGAGCGTATGGTCGCTGCATTATTAACAGCTAGTGGTGAGCTAATTTATATTGCGCCTGCATTTGAGTTAGGTACATTAACCGATTATATGTTGGTAAAAGGTCGTGTTGAAACTTGGCATGAGAATGAAAGTCCATATCAACTTTGTCATAAGGTTCTCGCTGAGTTAGGGCTTGCTGAAGGGACGATTGGAATTGATGAATCTGCTTCATTCTTCTTTTATGATGGGTTAAAGCAAGTAAGCCCACAAATGACCTTTGTTAATGCTAAACCTGTAACGGCGGGATGTCGTACTCAAAAGTCAGAGTCTGAACTCACTATTTTACAGTGTGCTAAAGACATGACTTTAGAAGTTCATAAAGCGGTTGCTCGGATCCTATATCTTGGGATCACAACTCAGGAAGTCGAATCTTTTATCAATCAAGCTCATAAAGCGGTAGGTGCTGCATCTGGGTCCTATTTCTGTATTGTACTGTTTGGTGAAGATAGTGCCTATCCTCATGGTGTTAAAAACCCAAAACGATTAGAATTGAATGATATTGTACTCATTGATACAGGGTGTGAGTTGCATGGTTACCATTCTGATATCACTCGTACTTATGTCTTTGGTGACGCAAGTACAAGGCAGCGTGAAATATGGCAAGTTGAGAAACAAGCGCAACAAGCTGGGTTTGAAGCTGCTCAGTTAGGGCAGTCATGTGCTAGCGTTGATAAGGCTGCTCGTGATGTTATTGCTGCGGCTGGCTTCGGTCCTGAATATGAGCTACCAGGATTACCACACCGTACCGGTCATGGCATTGGTTTAGATATTCATGAATGGCCTTACCTCGTTGCTAGCGACTCTACGGTATTAGCCGCAGGTATGTGTTTCAGTAACGAGCCAATGTTATGTGTTCCCGGTGAGTTCGGTGTTCGATTAGAAGATCATTTCTATATGACTGAAAACGGTCCCAAATGGTTTACTGAACCATCGCATTCTATTGATGATCCATTTGGTTATGAAAAGTAATTTTATTTTTGTTACTCAACCGGAAAATTGAAGTAAGTGTCGGGGAATGGTTCGTGCTTTTTCGTGAAGTGCCACCATTCCTCTTTTAATGGAATGAAGCCGTGCTTGGTCATTAATGTTCGGAGTAATAAGCGATTGGCTCTTTGTTGCGTAGTAATAGAGTGCTCACTTGGCCAAGCTTTACGACCAAAGTAATCAAACCCTGTCCCCATATCTAACGCCTCGCCAGTTTTCAAATCAATGATGGTCAAATCAACTGTGCTACCTCTACTGTGCCCTGACTTTTTTGCGATATAGCCAAGGGGAAATAAACGGCTTTTTTTTAAATTTGGGTAATGCTCTTGCTTAGTGGCGGTATTTTTTGATTTTGACCAAGCAAAGAATGCATCTACAGCTTTAGTAGGGCGGTAAGCATCATATACTTTCAACCCAAGATTCAAAGGTGTTAAGTCTTGCTGAACCAGAGCCAATGAATTAATGGCCGGTTTCGTTAAAATACACTTATTAGCAAGATAACCGGGAACTTTCTTACCAGTAAAATTATCAGAGCTTAAGTATTTAAGCTCAACTTTTAGCGACGGTATAGTGAGCGAGCAGTAGTCAAAGCCCACAGGGAGCTTTGCAACGCTATAAAACGAAATTGAAAGTAGGATGAAAAAAAGCCATTTACGCATTTCTTTATTCACCTTTTAGTTATCTGGTCGCTTTGATTTTGAGCGATTTATAAATATATTGCGTCTATTTCATTTGTTGTCCGTAATGCCCTTGTGGAATTAGCAGGGCATTGATAAAGTTAGTGCAAAATATGCAGAATGATGCTCTATTGACTTAACCATATCGATATTGAATCTAATTTCAAAATGATTTGGTCTGTAAGGCACAAAAGCTTAAGCTTTGGTTAAGCAATTCTTTTTATTACTCTCTAATTTGTTGGGTAACTGCATCTATACTCATTTGCATTGGGGTGTGTTTAGCTCAAAGCTATATCAGCGGGCTAACAATCAATATTGGCAATGCTGGTTGCTCTGTAAAGAGACAGTTTTGAGCAATTGTTGGGTTGTTAACAACCCTCCTTAAGGCGAGTTTAAATGCTTGCTAAGTAAACACTAACTTATGCAAATTGGTATTATTTAACGGACTTTTAATTTTCAGTTTCATCGAGTACAGGCAGGATACATGTTCAAAAAGCTGCGCGGTGTTTTTTCAAACGATCTCTCAATCGACTTGGGAACAGCAAACACATTAATTTACGTTCGAGAGCAAGGCATTGTTTTAAATGAGCCTTCAGTGGTTGCAATACGTGGTGAGAGAAGCAGTTCTGGCCAAAAATCGGTTGCAGCTGTAGGTACTGAAGCGAAACAAATGCTCGGTAGAACACCTGGTAACATTCAAGCAATTCGACCTATGAAAGACGGGGTTATCGCTGATTTCTATGTTACCGAAAAAATGCTTCAACACTTCATTAAGCAAGTACATAACAGCAACAGTTTCTTTAGACCAAGCCCACGAGTGTTAGTGTGTGTACCTGTTGGTGCTACTCAGGTTGAGCGCCGTGCGATTAAAGAATCTGCAATGGGTGCAGGCGCACGTGAAGTGTACTTGATTGAAGAGCCGATGGCGGCAGCAATTGGTGCGGGTTTACCTGTTTCTGAAGCAACAGGCTCTATGGTTGTAGATATCGGTGGCGGTACCACAGAAGTTGCTATTATCTCTTTAAACGGCGTAGTTTATTCTTCTTCAGTACGTATTGGTGGTGACAAGTTTGATGATGCAATCATCAACTATGTACGACGCAATTACGGCAGTTTAATTGGTGAAGCAACAGCAGAGCGTATTAAACATACTATTGGCACTGCTTATCCTGGTGATGAAGTATTAGAGATCGAAGTACGAGGCCGTAATTTAGCGGAAGGTGTACCTAGAAGCTTTACCTTGAATAGCAATGAAATTTTGGAAGCACTTCAAGAGCCTCTATCTGGCATCGTGAGTGCGGTAATGGTTGCGCTGGAACAATCTCCACCAGAATTAGCCTCTGATATTTCTGAGCGTGGTATGGTGCTGACAGGTGGTGGTGCATTACTTCGTGACTTAGACAGGTTATTAATGCAAGAAACGGGCATTCCAGTTGTGGTAGCAGAAGATCCACTAACTTGTGTTGCTCGTGGTGGCGGTAAAGCCCTTGAAATGATCGATATGCATGGCGGCGATCTGTTCTCTGAAGACAGTTAATACAATTGGATTGTTGGCGGTTTGATGCCGCCTTGCGCTTATGAAGCCTATTTTTGTTCGTGGAATCTCACATCAAACACGACTGCTTATTGCCGTCGTATTATCGATCATGTTGATTGGTTCTAACCATCTGTTAGAACCACTCAGAAACTCACTTTCAACCTTACTTACGCCCTTACAATATCTTGCTAGCGTCCCTGGTAAAGTACTTGATTACTCAGCAGAAAGCATTGCTACACGTGACATGCTGGAAAAGCAAAATAAACAGCTTTTACGGCAGCAGTTGATGATGAGTGAACGACTACAACGTTATGAGCATCTGTATCAGGAAAATGAGCGGCTGAGAATGTTGCTTAAATCGCCTATCCGTATGGATACACAAAAAAAAGTGGCTGAGGTGATAGAGGTTGCCAATGATCCATTTCACCAATATGTGGTGCTCAATAATGGCAGTGATGATGGTGTATTTATCGGTCAACCTGTCATTGATGGTCAAGGTGTAGTTGGTCAGGTCGTTCAAGTTGATAAATTTACCAGTCGAGTGCTATTGCTGTCTGACACGACTCACGGCATTCCGGTCAGAATTACTCGTAATGATGTGCGTTTGATTGCGAACGGTACTGGTGAGCTCGATGTGATTGAGCTTAAACACGTGGCTAAAAGTACCGATGTGCGAGTGGGTGACTTGTTAGTTACTTCAGGTTTAGGACATCGTTTCCCTGAAGGGTACCCAGTAGCTCGAGTCACAACAGTTGAAAAAAATGCTGGGCAAAACTATGCACAGGTATTGGCTCAACCCTTAGCTGCATTAGATCGCATTCGGTATGTGTTATTAATTTGGCCGGGTAATAAAACGGTTTCAACTTCTAACAGTATGGAGGAGAAACAATGATATATGATACGGCGACGGGGCGATTTTTTGCTTGGCTAACGTTTCTTGCAGCAATGGTTTTACAGTTGATGCCAATACCTGAAGTGGTTGAACAGTGGCGTCCTGATTGGTTATTGCTGGTCATGATTTGTTGGGCGCTACATAGACCACATCGTTATGGCGTACTCACAGCTTTTGTTCTCGGTGTACTGCTTGATGTTCTCTTAGGAGCCACCCTCGGTATTCGAGCGCTCGCATTTTCAGTTTGTATTTATTTAGTGTTGTTTTATCAGCAACGTTTAGTGAACTTCCCAAGATGGCAACAAGCGTTGGTAGTCATGGTGATTATGATCATTTATCACCTGATTGTGTTTTGGGTAGAGTTTATTCTCGGTAATGCGGTTTTTGATTTTTCATTATTTTATCCAGCCATCATTGGCGTGGTTTTTTGGCGTTGGGCCTATTGGGTGATTCGAAGGATTGCCTTGAAGTATAAAGTGAATTGATATGAATTTAGTATTGGCCTCAACGTCTCCGAGGCGCAAAGAGTTGCTCGGGCAATTATTGCAGCTTGAACCACAGCAAGGTTTCAAGTGTGTTGCCCCTAATATTGATGAAAGTCAGTATGATAATGAGGCCGCTGATGTTTTCGTAAAACGTTTGGCTTTAGAGAAAGCTCAAGAAGGTCTGCGACTAGTCGCAGAAACCGATGCAGTGGTCCTAGGCTCAGATACGATTGTCGTGCTTGGGGAAGTTATTTTAGGAAAACCTAAAAATATCGAGCATGCAATTGAAATATTATCAGTACTATCCGGTCAAACTCATAAAGTGATGACGGCTGTAGCATTGGTTTCTGAAAATAAAACATCAGTAGAATGTGTTGAAACACAAGTTAACTTTTCAAATTTGACGCATCAAGATATTGTAGCTTATGTGAATACTAAAGAGCCGATGGATAAAGCGGGTGCTTACGGTATTCAAGGCATCGGTGGTACATTTGTTAAGTCCATTCAAGGTGATTATTCCGCAGTAGTTGGCCTGCCATTGGCCACAACTAAAAAATTATTAACTGCGTTCAAATAGAGCTTAGGCGGTTTACATGAACCAAAGCGCAAGACAAAAAGCAAGCAGTAAAATGGGCTCGGAACTGCTCATTAACGTTACTCCAACTGAAGCCAGGGTGGCTTTGGTTGAGCATGGCTCTTTGCAGGAAGTTCATGTTGAGCGCAGGATGAAGCGCGGATTAGTTGGCAATATTTACAAAGGAAAAATCAGTCGAGTATTGCCTGGCATGCAAGCCGCCTTTGTTGATATTGGTTTGGATAAAGCCGCATTTCTTCACGCATCAGATATTGTGCCTCATACCGAGTGCGTCGGTGAAAATGAAAAGGGTAACTTTGTCGTTCGCGATATTGCTGAATTGGTTAAGCAAGGCCAATACATTATGGTACAAGTGGTTAAAGATCCACTGGGCACCAAAGGCGCTCGTTTAACAACAGATATTACGTTACCTTCTCGTTACTTAGTCTTTATGCCAGGAGCCAGCCACGTTGGCGTTTCTCAGCGTATTGATGAGAGTGAGCGTGACCGCTTGAAATCCATTGCTGAACCATTTGTTGATGAAGATGGTGGTTTTATTATTCGCACTGCTGCTGAAGGCGTAGGTGAAGATGAAATAAAACAGGATGCTGCATTTTTAAGGCGAGTTTGGGGGAAAGTAATCGAGCGTCGTCGCCGAAAAGGGGCATGTTTGTTGTATCAAGATTTGCCATTGCAAGTTCGCATAGTGCGGGATTTTGCGGGCACTGATCTTGATAGAGTACAAGTCGATTCGCAAACAACATTTGAGGAACTCACCCAGTTTGCTGATGAGTTTATGCCTGAAATTGCCAACAAAATTGAGCACTTCACTGGACCCTCACCGATCTTTGAATTGTACGATATTGAGAATGAAATTCAGCGTGCATTAGAGCGAAAAGTTGATTTGAAGTCAGGGGGGTATTTGATCATCGATCAAACGGAAGCCATGACAACGATTGATATCAATACAGGGGCATTTGTTGGTCATAGAAACCTCGAAGAGACAATTTTTAATACCAATTTAGAAGCAACAAAAGCAATTGCTCATCAGCTTAGGTTGAGAAACTTGGGTGGCATCATCATCATCGACTTTATTGATATGCTCAATGATGATCATAAACAGCGGGTTTTACACAGCCTCAATAAAGCCCTAGAAAATGACCGAGTTAAAACGGGCGTCAGCGACTTTTCTGGCTTGGGCTTGGTGGAAATGACCCGTAAACGCACACGTGAAAGCTTAGAGCATGTGTTATGTGAAGAATGCCCTGTTTGTCATGGTGTGGGCAGTATGAAGACGGTAGAAACGGTTTCTTATGAGCTTTTCCGTGAAGTGATTCGTTTAAATCGCGCTTATAGTGCAGATGAATTTATCATTTACAGTTCTCCTGCGGTACATAACAGCTTGTCAGGCGATGAAAGCCATTTAGTTGCAGAGCTTGAAGTGTACGTCGACAAACGTATTCGTATTCAAGTTGAGCCTATGTATGCGCAAAATAAATATGATGTGGTGATGATCTAGTGAACAAGTATCTGACCACAAATTATCTTACATTTTCTGTCGTCCATTTTCAGTGCTCTACGGCGTTGCAACTTCGGTTACATAGCTACGGCTATGCGCTCTTTGTTACGCCTTGTGCTGCACTTAATCTGATCGACATAAGTCTGAATAAACTCATGGTCAGGTACTTATGACTTTCAGCCTTTCAAAACTAGGACGGTTTTGCTGGAAGTTACTAGCGACATTTTTAGTGTTGTTTGCGTTAGCAGTCAGTTTGATTCGTGGCTTATTGCCACACTTAGACAGTGTTCGCCAAGAGCTCGTTAGTTTTGTTGATGCTGAGTATCAAATTAAAGCGCAAGTGGGTGAAATCTCTGCTCATTGGCAAGCCTATGGTCCAGTTGTTACCGTAGATAATTTAGTCTTACCAGAGCAAAAACATTTACCGGTTGCGATAGATCTGAAACAAGTGGAATTTAAACTCGACTTTTGGCAGACGTTACTGACGTTATCGCCACAAATTGAAAATGTGAGAGTCGATGGTGTTAACGTTAAACTTGATCTTGATAGACTCACTCAACCTAGCGAGAAAATTGACGATGCAGAGGTTGCTCACGCACGTGATGAGCCTGAAAGTTTAGATTGGCTTTATGGCTTGTTACTTGAGCAACTTAATCAGTATTCATTGTCAAACATTCAAGTAAAAATCTTGAGCCAGAAACATGATTTTCGTCCTATCCATTTACAAAATTTCCATTGGCTCAATCAAGGCGAGTTGCATCAAGGTCAGGGACAATTATTACTCGACAGTACAAAAGCTGCGAATGAATATTTACAGTTAAAGTTTCGCTTTACTGGTGATGGTTATGAACCTATCACGGTAAAAGGGCATGCATATTTGGCTGCTAACTCCTTAGATATCGGCCAGTGGAGTGCTCGTCATAAGGCGATGAACAAAGATGTTAATGCCCCCCACATGCAAGGTGTGGTGAACTTACAAGCTTGGGCTGATTTTTCGTTGAGAAAATGGCAATCGGCGTTAGTCAGCTTTTCTCCAAGTTGGCTCCAATGGGGCTTAGGTAATCATGAGCAAAAGTTCGAAATTAACAAGGGCTTGCTGGCATGGAAACATGATGAGTCGAGTCGATGGCGTGTCCGTAGCCAAGATTTTGAACTTGTGAGTAATGGCAAGCCTTGGAAGGATTTTTATCTTGATGCAGATTACCAGTTTGGTCATTTTAGTTCACGTTTATCGACCATTGATGTTGCCGCCCTTGAGCCATTATTGCCTCTTTATCCGTTATTAGACGAGCATACGCTCAGTCAATGGCATTCGTTATCACCGCAAGGCCAAGTTGGTCCTATCAACTTAAATTATTCTGCGGACAAAGGGCTTGATGTTAAATCTAACATTAAGCAGTTATCTTGGAGTGCTTTTAAAGGCATACCAGGTAGCAGTCCAGTGAGTGCCGATATTGAGCTTCAAGGTTCTGAATTAACAGCTAAGTTACCAAGTCAAAACTATAAAATTGATTTCGGTGGTATGTTTGTAAAACCATTATTGTTCAATGGTAAGCCGATAAATGCCAGTTTCAATTTTGATTCTTTACAGTTACAAATACCTGAATTGAATTTTAGTAATTCAGATATCGTTCTCAATGCCAAAGCGTTACTCGATTTTAAGTTGCAAACCAGTATGTCGCTAGCGGCATCCGTTAATATTAAAGACGTCAGTAAGGCACATCTTTATTTCCCTGTTGAAGCGATGGGTCACGATTTAAGTGATTATCTAGCATCGGCGTTAAAAGCGGGTAAAGTGCCTCAAGCCAATGTAGTTTGGAATGGTAATTTCAGTGATTTTCCTTATGCAGGTCATGAAGGTATTTTCCAAGCAGGATTTAAGTTAAAAGAAGGTAAATTCCGTTTTCAACCGAACTGGCCTGCAATAACTCAGCTTGATTTGAATGCCTTGTTTCAGAATGAACGCATGGATTTATGGGTGAATAAGGGCAAGTTGGTACATGTTAATGCAGACGGTGCCCACGTATTTATTCCTACTTTAGATGAAAAAGCTGAGCTTGGTGTTCAGGCTGAGCTTGATACGAAAGGTGAAGATGCAACGGAAGTATTACAGTCTTCAGCGCTGTCGGATTCCGTTGGTGAAGTGCTCAAAGTTGTTCAAGTTAATGGGCCAATCAAAGGTACATTAGATCTTAATATTCCACTCTATGAAGGTGGAAAAGAAAATATTCGTGGCCAGGTCGAACTCAAGAATAATCCTGTTTATGTATCAAAGCCTGGGATTGATTTAGTCAAGGTAACTGGGAAAATCCGATTTCATAATGATGTCGTCGAAGGTGACAATGTCACTGCCAAACTATTTGAACAACCTTTGCAGTTTTCATTTGATACTGGGCCAATGCACTCGGGTACTAAGTTGGTGGTCAACTTAGATGGACAATGGAATTTAGACAAACTGCCAGTAACATTAAATAATCCAATGCAAGAATACTACCGTGGTAATGCAGATTGGAAAGGCAAATTAAAGGTTTTGTTCAACGACTCTGGTTATAGTTTACAAGCCAATGTTCACTCAGATTTGTTAGGTACTCAGCTTAATTTGCCAGATCACTTCCTAAAGAAAAAGGATGAACGACGACTGTTTCAAGCTGAGTTTGTCAGTAATAATGACAATGCGACATTAGGTTTTAAGTTAGGTAGCCAGTTTGAGTTTTGGGGACAGTTAGATCCAAAGACAGGCGATAAGCTGAAGTCTTACGATTTAATGATTGGTCGTTTGTTTAAGCCGGGTGATCGTTTAATGACGAATGATGGTCATTTGTATATGGATGTGGGACAAACAAACCTCAATGATTGGTTACCGATTCTAGATAGCTTTGCGACATCAAAAAAAGGCAATGAGCAAACTACTGCCAAAAGAAATAATGAAGCGTCGAGTGATGGCTTTTTCCCGCCTTTGAATCAATTAGTCGTCAAAGCTGATGAACTCAATGTTTTTGGGCAACCTTTAAAGCAGCTCTCCATGACTGGACGAAAAATCTACAATACTTGGCAACTTAATGCTGACTCGGATGAGTTTAAAGGCCAAGTTGACTTTTATCCTGACTGGGAACAACAAGGCATTAAGATAACCGCAGAAAAGCTATATCTATTTGCTGATGATGAGTTAAATAAGCTTGATGAGACCGTTGATTCTGAAAATCTGAACGTGATACCTGCCATTGATATTAAAAAGAACTCAGAAGTCTTAGATGTGATACCACCTATTGAGCTTACAGCATCTGATTTTTCATTTATGGGCTATAAACTTGGGAGTATTAATTTCCAAGGGCGAAAAGTCGGTCAGGATTACCAAGTAGAAAGTTTAACTCTGGCAACGCCAGACACTAAAATTACCAGCACAGGCACATGGTTTGCGAAAGACAATAGTGATACTGATGCAACGCAAATGCACTTCAAAATTCATGCAAACAAATTTGATGACTTAGCAAAGCAATTTAATGTTGACCCTGGTATTCGAGATTCAGAGTTAAATGGTGACTTCAAACTCAGGTGGCAAGGTGCACCGTATGACTTTCATGTAAGTCGACTTAATGGTGATGTTCATTTTAAATTAAACAAAGGTCACTTATCAGAAGTCAGTGACAAAGGGGCGCGGATCTTCTCTTTGTTTAGTTTAGATTCATTGCTACGAAAACTGTCTTTTGATTTCTCAGACGTGTTTGGTAAAGGGCTTTATTACAATACGTTTAAGGGCGATCTCAGAATAGACGATGGTGTTGTAAAAACGACGAATACTAATATGGATGCGGTAGCAGGCACAATGAAAGTGCGTGGTTATACAGACTTAATGCAACAAAGCTTGAATTACGACATTCGCTTTTCACCTAAGTTGGCTTCTAGTGTTCCGACGGTGGTACTGCTCAGTACCAGTGCTTGGACGTTAGGCATTGGCGCCTTTGCTCTCACTAAGGTTCTTGAACCTGTAATTGAGGTGATTTCAGAAATTCGCTTTAGGCTAACAGGGACGATGACTAAGCCAAAACTGGAAGAGCTAGAACGTAAGAGTAAAGAAATAGAAATTCCAGAAGCCGTTTTAAAGAAAGCTTATCCAGAAGCCTTAAAGAAAAAACAAGAAAATGAGGCGAAAAAGCAGACTAAATTAGAGGGAGCAAAAACGGGTCGTTTGGATGCCGATAACTCGAATCAACAGTCTGAAAAGAAAGAATCCAAAGCTATGCCAAAAGAAAATATTCTGAATATCGCTCCTCTTCAGCCATCCATTAAGGAGGCTGAAAACGGTAAAGAACAAAAAGAAAATACATCCCCAAACAACATTCCTTTGGAAGAAAATCAACAACAGAACATCAGTTATCTGAGAGGGTATCGTTATGCAGATCAGTCTATTGCAATGCCAAAGCAGCAAAGATGTTCAGGAAAACCTGAGCTTTATTCGCTCGCAGCTTGAGTTGTTACCCCGAATCAAAGATGAACCACAGCTCGTCGTCTTACCTGAATGTGTCTTATTATTTGGTGGGCATGAGAGCATGCAGCTGGCTGCTTTAGGTGATGGGTCTGAAAACCCTTTAAAGCAGGCCTTGGCTAATATCGCTAAAGAATATGATGTTTATTTAATTGCAGGCTCTATCCCTGAAAAAGCGCTTCACAATCGAGTATACAGTCGTTGTTATTTTTTCAGTCATCAAGGTGAAGTGCTTGGCAGCTATGACAAAATCCATTTATTTGATGTCGATGTTGCCGACGGTACGAAAACCTATCGCGAGAGTGATACCTTTTGTCCAGGTGAAAGAGTTACTGTAGTTGAGACACCTTTTGGTAAAATAGGGCTCGCAATTTGCTATGATTTACGCTTTCCTGAACTGTTCCAAGCGTTGCGTGCAAAGGGGGCTGAGTTCATTGCGTTGCCATCGGCTTTTACTAAAGTGACTGGTAAAGTGCATTGGCAAGTATTGTTGCAGGCAAGAGCCATTGAAACTCAGAGCTATATTTTAGCGGCGGCACAGTGGGGACAGCATGCCTCTGGTCGAAGAGAAACTTGGGGGCAAAGTATGATTGTTGATCCTTGGGGAGAGATTATCGCCCAAAAGCCAGAAGGTACAGGCTGGATACAAGCTACGCCTGATATGGCACAATTAGAATTAGTAAGGCAGCAAATGCCAATCACGACTCAAAAACGTTTTGAGTCACCTACACTAAAGTAAATAATTCGATCGTTTAAGATCATAAAAAGAGAACTGAATTTGATGTTAACCCAAGTGGGCAAAAGTTTACTCGGTGATCAACTGAGTCTGGATGGTTTAGACCATTACCTAAAATTGATTCATCAGCACAACATTGATTTTGCTGATCTGTATTTTCAAGGTAGCCGTCATGAATCATGGGTGCTGGAAGATGGCATTATCAAAGAAGGCAGCTTTCACATCGAAAGCGGCGTAGGCGTTAGAGCCATTGCTGGTGAGAAAACGGGTTTTGCCTATTCTGACGACATTACCGCTGATGCACTTGAATCTGCAGCCCTAGCTGCTCGTGGTATTGCCGCTGCCGGTGGAGAAACACAAGTTCAGGTGGCCAAAGCAAGCAAAGTTAAATCACTTTATACCGCAGATGATCCGATTGCTGCTATGGCCGAAACGCCTAAAATCGAGTTACTCAAGCAAGCAGATGCGTATATTCGCAGCCTTGATAGCCGGATTTCACAAGTTGTGGTGAGTCTGTCTGGTGTGCATGAGGAAGTGCTAGTAACTGCGACAGATGGAACATTGAGTGCCGATATTCGCCCACTCGTTCGTTTTAATTGCAGTGTGATTCTTGAAGAAAATGGTAAACGTGAACGTGGCGGTTCTGGTGGCGGTGGTCGTCATGATTACAGTGTGTTGATGGCGAGTGCTGATGATGGCTTACCAATGTGTTTCCAGTTTGCACGAGAAGCGGTTCGTCAAGCACAAGTGAACATTAATGCCATCGATGCTCCGGCTGGTGAAATGACCGTCGTACTAGGTAGCGGTTGGCCTGGTGTATTACTACATGAGGCAGTAGGGCATGGGTTAGAAGGTGACTTTAACCGTAAAGGTTCCAGTGCGTTTAGTGGTCGTATTGGTGAGCAAGTCGCTTCAACTTTAGTGACTGTAATTGATGATGGCACCATGGTAAATCGCCGCGGCTCATTGTCTATTGATGATGAAGGTACACCTACACAGCAAACGACGTTAATTGAAGACGGTATCCTTAAAGGTTATATGCAAGATAAGCTCAATGCTCGCCTGATGGGAGAAAAATCAACGGGGAATGGTCGTCGTGAGTCTTATGCGCATTTACCGATGCCACGTATGACGAATACCTACATGAAAGCGGGGGGATCTGATCCGCAGGAGATTATCAAGTCTGTTGAAAGCGGTGTTTATGCACCTAATTTTGGTGGCGGACAAGTGGACATTACTTCGGGCAAATTTGTCTTTTCAGCTTCTGAAGCCTACCTCATTGAAAAGGGTGAGATCACCCAAGCAGTAAAAGGCGCAACATTAATTGGTAACGGCCCTGAAGCTATGAGCCAAATCAGTATGGTAGGCAATGACTTAACCCTCGATAAAGGTGTTGGCGTCTGTGGTAAAGATGGTCAAAGTGTCCCTGTGGGCGTTGGCCAGCCTACGCTGAAGCTAGATCGTTTAACTGTAGGTGGAACAGCTTAACTTTTCTTTTTTCAACTCTTCAAATCTATGTTGATGCTTTTTTTGTTCTTTTCTTTAAAGCATCAACATTTTCCCTAGCTTAAACATTGTTCATATAGCGTGCAATCTTTAGTTTGAATCTCTATCGTTCAATAATTGTTCTCATCTAAACTGTTAATTAATAGGTTTAATTTTCTTAAATGTTCTAGCTTGTTCTTTCTTGAGGCTTTATGGCGAAAGTTAAAACTGATTTAAGCTCGATTTCTTCTTTTAGTGCAGCAGGACTAAAATTAGGAACAGGTGATAATCTTGAAAAAGATTATCAGGGCAGTGTATCTTTTAAAGCAAATGATGGAGGAGAAGTAGAATTCCAATTTAAGTTTAAAGATTGGAGAGTTGCTGAGGTTGTTTGTTTTAGTAATAGCAAAGATTTTGATTTAGAGTTTTTAAGGAAAGAAGCAAAGCAAACAATAATCAAATCGGTTCAGGCTCTCACCCAGAGCAAGATAGGTTGGAGTATAATTTCAAGATTTCGTGTAGCTCAGCCTATTATAAAACTACACTCTGAAGCTGATCATGATATTTTCGAAAGCGAATCTATTGCAGTAGAAGAAGTTGCAAAAGCAGACGATGCTACATCATCGAGTGACTATAGACCATCTGACTCCTCAAGGACTAGCTCTATAAGTCAACCCCCTTTGGCGAGTTTGTTAGGAAGTTTTCATGATGGAGCTAATTCACATGGTGAATGCTCTAATTCTATTTCATCAAATGTAAGTTCAGCCACTACGGGGTTGTCAAAAGACTCTTTAGTAAACAATTCATTACCATTTGATATTCCCCATATTGACTCAACAAAATCACTGCCTACAAGCTTGGACTCTACACCCGCTAAATTGAGTGCAAGTAAACGTGAATGTTTAATGTCGCTGAGTATTCATGAAAATAGCTACAGGGGCTCATCTGAACTATCTAATGTAAAGTTTTATAGGTTGAGTTTTGAGCATGTTAAGAATAGAAGAGAGTTGGATATAGCCTTTAGCAAAGCAAAGCAATACGAAACTGAATTACGAAAAGTTAAAGCAGAGTTGCCTACTCTTACTTCAGCACCTTCTAATGTAGATGTATTAAATTGGTTTATATCAATATTCGAACTTGCGGAGCAAAAGCTAGCCGTTTCAGATGATATATCTAAGCAGTTACAAGCTTGTTATTTTGCTTTGGGTTGTATTTATTTCAATTCTGATAAATCGTTAACTGACTCTGAAAATAAACAAGTCTTAGCTTTTAAAAACTGGCATAAAGCAGAAAAGCTTGGATGTACCAAGAGTAAAAAACTCATAGAGCAAAATGTTGATGAGCGGGTTTTAGCTGCTCTTGAAATTGCAATTGGAAATAGCGATGTAACGTATGAATACGAAGAATGTATATATTGGCTAAACGTAGCTATGACTCTATCTGGTTATAAGAACTCAGATATTGATTTTCATAGATTTAAGGTAACTTTTTCAAGTAATAATTATACAAAGGAACAGATTGCCAAGGCACAAGAACTTGAGTTAACGCAACAGCTATTAATTTGGAACCTAAAATGTACCATTGAAAACTTAGAAAAAGAAAAGAGCTCAAAAGCTCGAATTAAGGTGAATCAAGCATACTTAAAACTTGGGCAATATATGGCAGAGCGTTACCCTGAAAAGGAATTTTTAGAATTTTCAGTTTTAGGTTGTCAACTCATGATGGTTGCAAAGAGGGCTGGTTTGCAAACTGATGAGTATTTTTTGGAACAAAAGTATCAATCCGTTTTGACAGAATGTTTACTTCAAGCAGAAAAGGCGACTGATGATTCACAGCGAGAACTATGGTTGGGTCATATTATTGAGCTAAGTGAATTTGATGAGTATACAAAAAAGACATGCATGGAAAAACAAGAAAGACTTACGGCGAAAACTATTGAAGTTCAAGGAAAGCAAGTTTTACTGGAGGTTCCGAAGTCTGTCATAAATGAACAACAGTTACTTTATTGGTATCTATTAAACCCAAAAGCTGTGAAACCTTTTGCGAGAGAAGAACAGGATGCTGTAAAAGCTGCTTTGCATAAAGAAATTGTTAAAGTGTCTTTAGCTCAAATGAGTCGTGCTTATGATTCAGAAATAATACTAATGAGTGTCCTTAAACACTTGTGTTGCATTGATGTAAAGCAAGATGAAGAGTGGCAGAGAGTGCAACTTTGCATAAGCTCTGACTTGATTGAAAGAGGACTTACAGATGCTGAAGTCGATAGTGAAAAAACGTGGGAACACCTAACACATTCTTTGGAAGTTGCTAAAATGGTGTCAAGACAGCATCTTGAAGTTTCAAGGACTAAAATTGATAAGGAAGAAAGAGATTTCTTAATTGCTTTACAAGATAAATTGCATAAAAACTGCGATTTCATTCTACCCTTTTTAGATTTTGATAATTGCTCTAAACAACAGGCACTTTTATGGGGAGTGAATGCTTTACACCGACTTTGTAAAGATGACTATAAAGAGATGGAACAATTGGGAGTGTCATATCAGAGGCTTGCTAAATATAGTTTCCAATTACAGGGATTTGTTCCTGATATGGAAATTTATGGCTGTATGTTTGCTCTCAGAGGAGGAAAGTTTGAGGCCAGAGAGCTTCTTTTAAAACATTTAGATTTAGGGCTTTCTTTGTTGAAAGAAAAATATTCGAATAGCTCAAACCCTCAAGAAAAATTGTTTTTGTATAAGAGGTTACTAAATTTAGCCTTGGTCAAAGGGTACGACAGAACTGAAAGCAGCTTTGAGCTAGAATCTAATGCCTTAAAACTCTATTGTGAAAATCTACTTCAATTATTTAAAGCCTCCAACGGTAGAATGCCAAGTGAATGTTACATATTAGATTCTTGTGAGCTACTGAAAAATCATTTAAAAAAGCGAGAATTTAGGATAAAAACTATCAAAACAGCCAAACAAAGAAGGTTTGAAGTTGATTCTAAGTTAAGTGCTACTATTGAAGGTGGGCTTGAAGACTTTGAGCAACGAGCGGATAAAGGGACTTATGATCTGAAAGAGCTTTTGTCGAAATGTAACTCGATAATTAAAATAAAGAAATCTTCTTTAAAATTCTCTGAGCGATAAGGGCAATTAAGAGACAATTTCTTAACTACCCCGAAATTTTCACAGAGTCTCGTTAGATTTCACTTCTCAAGTATTTAAACAATTCTCTCGCTGTCTTAGCTTCAGACCCTTTCTCTAGTTCTTTATTCGCTTTTCTAACCAATTGACGCAGTTTCTGGCGGTCTAGACTTGGATGTTCAGACACAAGCTCAAAGATTGCTGAATCACCACCTTCAAGTAATTGCTTTTGGAGCTTTTCGAATTTAGCGACTTGTACGCTTTCATTACCTAAGGTGTTTTTTACTTGATTCAGTTTTGTCTGAAGTTCATCTAAATCAATATCACGCATCAATTTGCCAATAAATTGCTGGTGGCGACGATATGCTTCAGTTTTCGGTTTAATGGTCTTCAGTTTTACTAGGTTATCGTAAAAAAACTCATCAAAATCGAGTGCATCAATTTGTTTCATGCTCAATGCTGCAAGTTGCTCACCGAACTTTTGAATATCTGCACTTTCTTTTTTGTAATGCCCACGACTAATATAATCATCGTTGTCATCATAAGGCTGTTTATTTAACTCAGCTTCATCAATAATTTTCATAAGATTTCATTTCATAAACTTCAATGACCATATGATATCACGTCAGGAAATATTTCGGCACAAACGGTGATATACTTCAATCAATAGAATAAATATCCAAAGAGCAGATTCGTGGCATCACATCAAATTGATAAAGAATTAGATAGTTTAAAAAATGCTGTATCAACAGCATTAGATTATGCAAAGCAATTAGGTACTGATGCGGCAGAAATGGCCATCAGTAAGCAGCAAGGTTTATCGGTTTCTACTCGTATGAAAGAAGTTGAAACGGTCGAATTTAATAAAGATGGTGCACTTGGCATTACGGTTTATCGTAATGGTAAAAAGGGCAGCTCATCAACCTCCGATTTATCTCCTGATGCGATTGAGAAAGCGGTAAAAGCTGCTGATAGTATTGCGAAATTTACCAGCAGTGATCCATGCCATGGCCTTGCAGACTTGGATTTAATGGCCACTGAAAATCCAGACTTACAACTGTTTTATCCTGAAGAGTTAAGTGCCGAGCAACTGACGGAGTTAGCGATAGAAGCTGAAACCAGTGCTTTGGCGTTCGATAAAAATATTAAAGCCTCAGATGGTGCAAGCGCAAATGCACACACGGGTATTAAAGTGTACGGCAATAGCCATGGCTTTTTAGAGGGATACTGCAGTTCTCGATACAGCTTAAGCTGCGTCAGCATTGGTGCCGATGAGCAAGGCGGTATGCAGCGTGATTATGATTACACCGTTGCTCGCAAATATTCTGATTTAGTCTCTCCAGATATCATTGGTGAAAAATCTGCTGAGAAAACCGTATCTCGACTCGGTGCTCGTAAAATTCCAACAGGCAAATTGCCCGTATTACTGTCTCCAGAAATTGCGACAGGGTTTATTGGTCATTTTGTTGGTGCTATCAGTGGTAGTTCTTTATATCGTAAGTCTAGTTTTTTACTTGATTCATTGAATACTCAAGTGTTCCCTGAGTGGTTTTCCATTGATGAACAGCCACACCTTTTAGGTGGCTTAGCCAGTGCGAATTTCGATGCAGAAGGTGTGGTGACAAGAGAGCGTAAAATAGTCAGTGCTGGTGAGTTACAAACCTATCTCCTCACCAGTTACTCAGCTCGTAAGCTCAGTATGAACAATACAGGGCACGCTGGTGGTATATACAATTGGACATTAAGTCATACCGGTCAGACGTTCGATGAGCTTATTAAACAAATGGGCACAGGTCTAATTGTTACAGAGTTAATGGGACAAGGTGTTAATCCAGTGACAGGAGACTACTCTCGTGGTGCTGCTGGTTTTTATGTTGAAAACGGTGTGATTGTTCATCCTGTGGAAGAAATCACCATTGCTGGAAATTTAAAAGATATGTATCTCAATATTCAAGCCGTGGCAAAAGACAGAGATTTACGCTCTTCAATTCGAACAGGCGGAATCTTGTTAAGCGAATTACAAATTGCAGGTAATTAACTTATTGAAAAGGCGCAGATAGCGCCTTTTTTTTACTTAAACTTCATTAATCTTTATTGATAATGCTCGAAAAATCGCCTAATTTGAAACTTTAAGCTTTTAAATCTAGGTATTGATGTATGCCAATAATGCCAGCCATTAATGCAGCGACAAGAGTTTCTGCATCTGAGCGTTTAGCTCGGCAAGACTATGCGCACCAGCTTGAGCAAACCACTCTAGAAAGAGAGATCTTGGATGAGGTCGATTTTGACCTGAATGGGATGACCATTGATGAATTTAAAGCATCAGATAAATATGTCCCATTTACTAAAAGTTACAAGCAGCAAGCGAAACGCTTACATTCTCAAATTCAACACAGATTGCCGATATCCGACGCCGCCAAAAAAGTATTATCAACGCAAGTTGAAGAGTTTATGTCGGCGGCGTTTGATGACAGTAAATCTAAGTTCAAGCGTTATTCTGATGATGATTTAAAAAATCATGTCTATACGGGAATGCGGAAAAACTTTAATCGTTTCAATGAAGCGTTAGCGGATTCAGATGAGAGAATTCCGATGGACGATATTATTCGTTCAACAATATTGTTTTTACCAGAGCAAGGTAACAATCCTGCTTGGGCTGAATTCTGTATGGAACAAGCTTTGCAAACGTTAAAGGCGTCGCAAGAGCAAGCATTACAGTTCGCTAAGCATCAATCTGATCGAGCAGAAAAGAGCCCTATATTCCATGCAGTGAATCATAATAAGTTTGATACGGCACATAACCTCCTTAGAGTGAAAGATAAAAATATAAACCCAGATGAATTGGATGTTCATGGACGAAATGTGTTGCATATTACCGCTCTTAAAGGTAATCCCGAACTTGCTGAGGAGTTAGCAGCGAAACGTTCGCCGAGATTTCCAGCCTCACAGCTTGATGAGTATGGTAATCATGCCCTCCATTTAGCCGTGAAAAGCGGATCTTTGTCCACCGTTCAAGCAATGATGAAAGCAGTCGGTGATAATGCTTTTATTCGTAACGATGCAGGTAAAACGCCGCTTCACCTTGCTGCTGAGAAAAAGAATAATGATATTGTGGATTTTCTAGTAAAGCATGCCAATCAAGATGCATTAGATGCCCAAGATCAAAATGGTAATACAGCAGCACAAATTTCAGCGAAAATGGATAACCCTGAAGCCGTGAGAAAACTGGTTACTGCAGGAACCAACACCAAATTACTGAATAATGCCGATCAATCACTACATGCATTAATGATGAACATTACTGGAAGTGGTCAATCTGCTGGTGGAGGAGCTGCAGCAGGTGCAGCATAAACGCATTGCGAGGTTAAAATAGGGCTTGGTTGAAAGCCCTATTTTTATTTTATTGAAACGGTACTCTTACCCAACCTTCCATAAGAATACGTGCACTGCGGCTCATGGTCGCTTTATCAACACTCCACTTACCATTTTCTAAAGATGCTGCAGCGCCGACCTTTAGCGTGCCAGAAGGGTGACCGAAGTTAACACTTTGTTTTTCTCCACCACCCGCAGCGTGGTTCACTAAAGTTCCTGGAATTGCCGCTGCAGTACCAATCGCTACCGCCGCAGTCCCCATCATTGCATGGTGAAGTTTGCCCATCGACATCGCTCTTACTAACAAATCAATATCGGTATTGTTGATTTGTTTACCGCTTGACGCTGAGTAAGCTTTAGGTGGGCTTACAAATGCAATTTTGGGTGTGTGCTGACGAGTTTGAGCGTCTTCTAATTTTCGAATCAATCCCATTTTTAGTGCACCGTAAGCACGAATTTTCTCAAAGCGAGCAAGTTGGGTATCATCATTATTGATGTCATCTTGTAATTCAGTGCCTTGATAGCCAATGTCTTCAGCATTGACGAAAATCGTTGGAATACCGGAATTAATCATGGTGGCTTTGAAGGTGCCAACATCTGGTACTTCCAAGTCATCCACTAGATTTCCCGTTGGGAACAAGTTAGCACTTTTGTCTGCAGGCTCAAGAAACTCAAGTTCAATTTCAGCGGCGGGGAAGGTCACGCCATCTAATTCAAAATCACCAGTTTCTTGTACTTCACCATTGGTCATCGGCACTTTCGCAACGATGGTCTTACCAATGTTTTGTTGCCAAATGTTGATGATGGCTAAACCATCTTTAGGCAATTTACTTTTATCAACCAAGCCAGCATGAATGGCAAAGGCACCAACAGCGCAAGATAAGTTGCCGCAGTTACCGCTCCAATCGACAAAGGCTTTATCGATAGCGACTTGTCCGAAAAGGTAATTAACATCGTGTTTGCCATCGTCGGCTTTGGACAGTATGACGGTTTTCGATGTGCTTGAGGTAGCGCCACCCATGCCATCAGTTTGTTTAGCGTAAGGGTCTGGACTGCCAATCACTCGCAATAATAAGTTGTCACGGGCTTCACCGGCTACTTGGCAAGCTTGTGGTAAATCTTGTAAGCGAAAAAATACGCCTTTACTGGTTCCGCCACGCATGTAAGTCGCAGCAACCTTAATTTGTGGAGCAAAGGTCATGGTTAATTCCTTATTACTCATAAAATGCCCCTCTTAATTCATAGGAAGGGCAGAATTACTTAGGTGTTCGCTTCTAAAAAGTCTTGAGCAAAGCGTTGTAAGACACCACCGGCGCTGTAAACGTAGACTTCTTCAGCTGTATCAAGTCGGCATGTCATTGGCACATCAACTTGCTCACCATTCTTACGAGTCACACGTAATGTGAGCGTTGCTAATGGTGCAGGTTCACCGATGACGTCATAGGTTTCAGTACCATCGAGTTCAAGCGTTTTACGCGTAGTGCCAGCTTTAAATTCAAGTGGCAGAACACCCATTCCGACTAGGTTCGTGCGGTGAATACGCTCAAAACCTTCAGCGGCAATGGCTTCAACACCAGCAAGGCGTACGCCTTTCGCCGCCCAGTCGCGTGATGAACCTTGACCATAATCGGCACCCGCCACGATAATCAATGGTTGTTTGCGATCCATATAGGTTTCAATCGCTTCCCACATACGAATTTGTTGGCCTTCAGGCTCAAGACGAGCCAGAGAACCCTGAATGACGTTACCGTCATCATCTAAGCACATTTCGTTAAGCAGCTTCGGATTAGCAAACGTAGCGCGTTGCGCCGTTAAGTGGTCGCCACGGTGGGTTGCGTAAGAGTTAAAATCTTCTTCCGGTAGCCCCATTTTCGCCAAATATTCACCTGCTGCTGAAGTAGCTAAAATCGCATTTGATGGTGATAAATGGTCGGTCGTAATGTTGTCACCCAATACAGCTAGTGGGCGCATGCCTTTCATGGTGCGCTCACCCGCTAATGCGCCTTCCCAATAAGGTGGGCGACGGATGTAAGTGGTCTGTGGGCGCCAATCATAAAGCGGGCTAGGTGCTTGTGCGTTTTCGCCCAAATCAAACATCTTGATGTAGATTTGTTTGAATTGCTCAGGCTTCACGCTGTCACGCACAATGGCATCGATTTCTTCATCAGAAGGCCAGATATCTTTGAGTGTGATTGGGTTACCGTTGTCATCAAAACCAAGTGCATCTTGCTCAATATCAAAACGCATGGTTCCCGCAATTGCATAGGCAACAATAAGCGGCGGTGACGCTAAGAAGGCTTGCTTGGCGTAAGGGTGAATTCGGCCATCGAAGTTACGGTTACCAGATAATACTGCGGTTGAATAAAGATCACGGTCGATGATTTCTTGTTGAATTTTTGGATCTAATGCACCGCTCATACCGTTACACGTTGTACAGGCATAACCGACAATACCGAAGCCAAGCTTCTCAAGCTCAGGCAGCAAACCTGCTTCTTCAAGATACAGTTTCGCTACTTTTGAACCCGGAGCAAAAGAGGTTTTAACCCAAGGTTTGCGAACGAGGCCAAGTTCATTGGCTTTTTTAGCTATCAACCCAGCAGCAACAACATTACGAGGGTTACTGGTATTGGTGCATGACGTAATCGCTGCAATGATCACTGCACCGTCAGGCATTAAACCATCTTCTTGTTGCCATTCTTTGGCAATACCACGGCTTGCAAGATCGGAAGTTGGTAAACGGCGATGAGGGTTTGATGGCCCAGCCATATTGCGGCATACGGCTGAGATATCAAACTCAAGTACACGTTCGTATTGCGCTTCAACCATATCATCAGCCCAAAGGCCGGTTGTTTTTGCGTAGTGCTCAACAAGAGCAACTTGCTCTGGTTCGCGTCCAGTCAGCTTTAAGTAGTCGATGGTTTGCTCGTCAATGTAGAACATACCAGCAGAGGCACCAAATTCTGGGGTCATATTTGAAATTGTGGCTCTATCACCAATAGTGAGTGCACGAGCGCCTTCCCCGAAGAACTCAAGGTAAGCCGATACCACACGTTGCTCACGTAAAAATTCAGTTAAGGCTAATACGATATCGGTTGCAGTGATACCCGGTTGGCGTTTTCCTGAAAGCTTAACGCCAACAATGTTCGGCAGGCGCATCATAGATGGGCGACCAAGCATAACCGTTTCAGCTTCTAGACCACCAACACCGAGTGCAATTACGCCTAATGAATCAACGTGAGGTGTGTGACTGTCTGTGCCAACACAGGTATCTGGAAAGGCAATGCCGTCACGGTTTTGAACTACTGGTGACATTTTTTCCAAGTTGATCTGATGCATAATGCCATTACCAGCAGGGATCACATCGACATTTTTAAATGCAGTTTTTGTCCATTCAATGAAATGGAAACGATCTTCATTACGTCGGTCTTCAATAGCACGATTTTTTTCAAATGCATCAGAGTCAAACCCTGGCGCTTCAACAGCCAGAGAATGATCCACAATCAACTGTGTCGGAACCACAGGATTAACCAGTGAAGGATCACCACCTTTTTCTGCAATGGCATCACGTAAACCCGCTAAATCGACTAGGGCCGTTTGACCTAAAATATCGTGACATACCACACGAGCAGGATACCAAGGAAAGTCGAGATCTTGTTTGCGATCGATAAGCTGCTTAAGTGAATCCGTTAAGGTTTCCGGATTACAGCGACGAACTAATTGTTCCGCTAAGATTTTTGAGGTGTAAGGTAACTTTTTATAAGCGTCAGCCGTAATGTCGTTGATGGCTGCCTCAGTATCAAAATAATCAAGTTGAGTATTTGATAAAGATTTACGGTAATTGGTGTTCATGAGTCTATCCACACACGTTGTTTATCTCAATCTAAGGTTGAGTTAAGAATTGGGTTGCCTCGAAGCCTTGCTCAAAAGGTGGGTGAGCAAGGCTTACGGCTCAAGGCGATTGGTTGAACTATCGTTGTGCGATTGGTTTTACCGCACGTGGCTCTTCACCTACATAGTCTGCACTTGGGCGAATGATGCGGTTATTTGAACGTTGCTCCATTACGTGTGCAGCCCAGCCTGTCAAGCGTGAGCAAACAAAGATTGGCGTGAACAATTTCGTTGGAATACCCATGAAGTGATAGGCACTAGCATGGAAGAAATCAGCATTACAGAACAGTTTCTTTTGCTCCCACATAAACGCTTCACAAGCAGCTGATACACGATATAAACGGTCATCACCGAAGTCTTTACCTAATTGCTCAGACCAAGATTTAATGATGGAGTTACGTGGATCTGACTCACGATAAATCGCATGACCAAAGCCCATGATCTTATCTTTACGCTCAAGCATACCTGCAAGTGTGTCACGTGCATGTTGCTCGTCTTTAAGTCCTTCAATCAGCTCCATTGCTGCTTCATTAGCACCACCGTGTAATGGGCCACGTAATGAGCCAATAGCACCAGTAATACAAGAATGCATGTCTGACAAAGTTGATGCACAAACACGAGCAGTAAACGTCGAAGCGTTGAATTCATGCTCAGCATAAAGGATCAATGAGCTGTCCATGACTTTAGCGTGTAATTCAGACGGTTTTTTACCATGGAGTAAATGTAGGAAGTGAGCACCAATTTGCTCATCATCGGTTTCAGTTTCAATACGAACATTGTCGTGAGTAAAGCGATACCAATAGCAAATGATAGATGGGAAAGCTGCCAACAAACGATCTGCGGCTTCACCTTGCTGTTCAAAGCTAGCTTCCATTTCTAGATTACCTAGCATTGAACAACCTGTCCGCATCACGTCCATAGGGTGTGCTGAAGCAGGAATACGCTCAAGCACTTCTTTTAATGCTTGCGGTAGACCACGCATAGTCTTTAGCTTAGTTTTATAAGCATCAAGTTCAGCCTGATTTGGCAGTTCACCTTTAAGGATTAAGTGAGCGACTTCTTCAAATGTCGCATTGTCGGCTAAGTCTTTTAAATCGTAACCACGATAAGTTAGGCCAGAACCCGATTTTCCGACTGTACTTAAGGCTGTTTCACCTGCGCTTTGGCCACGAAGACCGGCGCCACTCAGTTTTTTATCTACCATTACTATCTTTCCTTTAAATTTATTGAATTTTTTATAATTATTATTCTTGTCTATTTGTATCGGATACAGATTAATTATTTGTTACGATTTTTCAGAGCTAAATAGCTCATCCAGCTTATTTTCAAATACGTGATAACCAAGGTGTTCATAAAGATCGGCACGTGTTTGCATTGTGTCTACAACATTGCGCTGGTGGCCGTCATCTTTCAGGGCTTTCATCACATTCAGTGCCGCTAGGTTTGCCGCACGGAAAGTACTGAGCGGATAAAGAATCATATCTGCGCCAGCTTCAGCCAAAGCTTCTTTATCAAATAATTCAGTTTTACCAAACTCTGTCATGTTCGCTAAAATAGGCACGTTCACTTGCTTGCGGAAGTGGCGATATTGCTCAAGTTCGGTTAAGGCTTCAGCAAAAATCATGTCAGCCCCAGCTTCTACGTAAGCTTTTGCTCGTTCGATACCCGCTTCTAAACCTTCTACAGCTACAGCATCGGTACGTGCCATAATGACGAAGTTCTCATCGGTTCGTGCATCTACAGCCGCTTTAATGCGATCGACCATTTCTTCAGTACTGACTACGGCTTTGTTCGGGCGGTGACCACAACGTTTTTGTGATACCTGATCTTCCATGTGTACAGCCGCAACGCCTGCTTTTTCAAACTCACGAATGGTGCGAGCAATATTAAATGCGCCGCCCCAGCCAGTATCGATATCAACAAGTAGAGGTAAATCGGTTGCTGAGGTAATGCGGCTTGCATCGATGATTACGTCATTCATTGATGTCATACCAAGATCTGGCATGCCGTAAGAGGCATTCGCTACGCCAGCACCTGATAAATAAAGTGCTTGAAAGCCTGTGTGTTCGGCCATTAATGCAAAATACGCATTAGTTGTGCCTACAATTTGTAATGGGTTGGCATTTGCGACCGCTTCTCTGAAGCGTAAACCTGCACTTTTTTTCATGTTTAATTTCCTTTTGTAGGGCAGAGATCAAAGGTTGTTTATGGTTAACAACGACTCTGCGGCGGCTTGTTGTTTTTGCCGCTCAATCAGTTTTATTTCGGTATTTTTTCTGCCTCGCTCGATATGGCGACGCATCAGTAAATTGGCTAGCTCGCCATCGCCGTCGGCAATGGCATCAATAATTCTTCGGTGCTCTGCAATGGCACTGGTCGGGCGTTCATCACCGCTTGTCTGAAAGCGGTACATTCTGATCAAGTGATACAGACTGCCTGTTAACGTTTCTTGCAGGTGACGATTGTCACTCGCTTGTATAATTTGGTAATGAAAATCGATTTCACTCTGCTGCTGAAAGTCATGGTCGCCGTCAGCTAATGCCTGCTCTTGGCGAGTTAACAAAGCTTGTAAAGATTGCATCTCTGATGCTGATATTCGGTTTGCAGCGAGTTCGCAAGCCATCCCTTCAAGAACACTGCGCAGTTGATATAGCTCATTGAGTTCTTTAACTGAAAGTTGAGCAACACGGGCACCGATATGAGGAGCTCGAACGACAAGACGTTGACGTTCCAAAGTTTGCAATGCTTCGCGAGTTGGACCACGACTGATACCGTATTGTTTTGCAATGGACTGTTCGTTGATTTTACTGCCAGCAGGGATCTCACCAGTAATGATACTGTTTTGAATTTGAATCAATATTTGGTCGACAAGGGTTTTCGACTTCTCTGTCATGGCGTACTTAAAATAAGCAGTTGTTGATTGCTATTTAAACTAGTGTTTATTTTTAATATTGTCAACAATAAGTTGACGTTAACGTCATCTTTATGGTGTTTTAATTCTATTTTTGATTTTTGAATATGAGATTGTTGACAATTTGAAAGGCGCATTCAGAAGTTAAACACGCCGGTTGGAAAGGTTGAAAATGGACTATTTTTGTTTGAACTCTCCAATAACCTTGTCTTTTTCTTGCCAAATATCATTCAACCATCTTTGGAACTCGACCCTATATTCACTACTTGTAGAGTATTTGTCTGCATCGACTTGAGGGACAGGTAATGCTTCTACTTTTACTATTATTCGTTTTAAACGACCAGACATTGCATCGACGAGTACATTTTCAGGATTATCAGGATAGACTAAAGTCATGTTCAATACGCTACTGAATTGATCGCCCATCGCAGAAAGTGCGAAAGCGATACCGCCAGCTTTAGGACGAAGTAAATGTTGATATGGAGAATTTTGTCGTTGACGCTTTTCTTCAGTAAAGCGGCTGCCTTCAGCATAGTTCATGATAGACGTCGGAAGGTGTTTAAATTTCTGGCAAGCCTTACGAGTCGACTCCAGATCTTTTCCACGAAGTTTTGGGTTCTTTTTTAGCTTCTTTGGGCTTGTTCGGTTCATGAAGGGCATATCTAAAGCCCAACAACCTAACCCGATGAATGGTACATAAAGTAATTCTTTTTTTAAGAAAAACTTAAGCATGGGAGCGTGATTTCTCAGAATATAAGATTGAGCAGCAATATCGAAGCCACTGAGGTGATTACTAAAAATGAGATACCAAGAATCTTTATGCACATTCTCTAAGCCTTCGATTTGCCATTCAACATTAGAGGTTAGCTTTAGTGTCATGCCATTGCATGATGCCCAAGCATACATAAAAGCGTTCATCACTTTTGTTAATTGGGTTTTCACTGCATTGATTGGCAATAATACTTTTAATATGCCGCCAATCGAAATAAGGCCAGCCCAAAGGCAAGTGTTTATAACTAATAAAATGGCACTGATAATAAATAAAACTGGTGCAGGTAAAAAACTGAGCATAAAGAATCTAGCCTTCCTTTGAGTTGCGCATTAACTGTGAAAAATTACGATCTTTTTGTTCCCATAGCTTTGTAAGAGATTGCTGGAAAGATTGCTTAAAGCTGCGATCATTAACATAATCACCTTTCAAGTCGTCTCCGATAGGGGCTTGTTCGATATGGACATATATGTCGTTAACTTGACCACTGATGTAGTCCCAAAAGCTTGGTGTCTTATTTGGGTAATGGATAGTGACATCAACTAACGTATTCATACACTCACCCATAGTGGCAAGTGTAAATGCCATTCCACCTGCTTTAGGGCGCAATAAGTATTGATATGGAGAATTCTGCTTCTGTTGCTTTTCAGTAGTAAAGCGAGTGCCTTCAACAAAGTTCATCACACTTACTGGCTTATGCTTAAATTTCTCACAGGCCTTTCGAGTGATTTCAATATCCTTGCCTTTCAGTTTTGGATTTTTTCTAATTTGAGCGGTGCTATAACGGCGCATAAATGGGAAGTCTAGCGCCCACCAAGCTAACCCTAAAACTGGCACATAAATTAGCTCTTTTTTAAGAAAAAATTTTAAAAATGGAATTTTACGATTTAGTACTCGTTGTAAAATCAGTATATCGACCCATGATTGATGATTCGCAATGACCATATACCAATCACGTTGCTTGAAATTCAAATTACCTGACAAGTGAACGTTTGTTGGATGGAATATTTTTTCGATAGTGCCATTGACACTGATCCAGCCAGAAGCACAATTATCAAGAATGGAAGAACCTAAGTTTTTAGCACTTTTAAGTGGTAATAATTTTAATAAACCAAAAAACAGGATGGGGATCATCCAAAGTAAGGTGTTAATCACATAACAAAGAAAGGCCAAACTGCCTTTAATTCTCGCCACTTATTGTCTCACTATAAACTCAAAAGAGCACTATTTTACCTGTAACCATATTTAGATGAAAGGTGGTACGAGGAATGAAAATTAACCTTCATAATATTTAAAGATTGATATAATTGATGAAGTGCGTTTCATAATTTCACTTTTTATGGACGCTTTTAGGATGAAGATGAAAATGATTTTAAGGACATCAAAATGAAATCTGCAGTTCTCCCACTGGCTCTCATTGCGACTTTAGTATACTCCACCCCAACTCTTGCTGACCATTCTAACGGCGTAGGCCTAAAAGCCGGTGCGACAGGTATTGGTTTAGAATATTACGCTGGTCTTTCTGACAATTTTAATTTCAGAATCGGTATCAATAATTTTCAATATGATGATGATTTCACCGAAAACGATATTACCTATGATGCAGAGCTTGAATTAAGAACCGCTTCTGCAATTTTTGATTACCACCCTTGGAGCGATTCAGGTTTTCGATTAAGCGCTGGAGCTTATTACAATGGCAGTAAAGTTAATGCGACAGCCAGAGCGATTGATGGTGAGTATGAATTCAATGGCGATGTGTATCGTGTCGAAGATGTGGGTAGCGCTGACGGTAAGGTTGAATTTAAAAAGTTCGCACCTTATATCGGATTAGGTTGGGCCTCAGCTCCAACAAGCACTTCAAGCTGGTCATTCACTGCAGAAATTGGAGCGTTTTACCAAAGTACGCCAGAAGCTGAGCTTAATGTTTCCTGTGGCCCTGCTTTGGATGCTGATTTATGTACGAATTTACTTGCTGATGTAAAAAGTGAGCAGGATAAGCTCGAAGAAGACATTAAAGAGTATAAGTGGTATCCGGTGGTTAATTTCGGTGTTCTATACCGCTTCTAGCGATAAGTCAAAATCAATATAGCCTGTACGTTCAGGCTATTTAATTTTGATTGAGCCGACTTAATAACTTATCCATTGCCCTATATCCCAAAGCTTGTGCAATATGACTTCGATTAACTGACGTTTCAGCTTGTAGGTCGGCAATCGTTCGAGCTACTCGTTGTAGTCGGTGGTAACTTCTAACAGAGAGTCCGAGTTGATGGACGCTTTGTTCTAAAAACTCTAAATCTTGTTGTTTGAATCCTCCTGTTTGTTTTAATAATCCCCCATTCAGGTGAGCGTTTAATACTCCTGCTCGATTGAGTTGAATTTGTCTGGCTTGAAGGACTCGTTTAGCGACGGTTTCACTGGTCTCACTGTTAGATGTACTTTGAGTGAGTGTGCCTTGAGGAAGTTTGGGAACATCGATGGTGAGATCAAATCGATCGATGAAAGGGCCTGATAGCCGACCCAGATAGCGTTTAATTTCGTTAGGTGTCGCTCTACTTTGCTCTGCATCACCACATGGACTTGGATTGAGCGCTGCAACTAATTGAAATTGACTTAAGAATTTGAGCTTAGCTGCGGCACGAGAAATAATGACTTCACCTGTTTCCATCGGCTCTCGTAGGCAATCTAAAACTTTACGAGGAAACTCTGCAACTTCATCTAAAAATAACACGCCTTTATGAGCGAGAGAAATTTCTCCTGGCTTAGGTATACTGCCACCACCGACTAAAGAGACTCCTGAGCTTGTATGATGTGGAGATCGAAATGGGCGATTGAAAAATGATTGTGGCTTCAGATGGAGTCCTGCAACTGAATGAATCGACGCTACTTCAAGAGCTTCTTCATAATTTAGCGGAGGAAGTAAGCTCATAATGCGACTTGCAAGCATCGTCTTTCCCGTTCCTGGTGGGCCTAGCATCAGTAAATTATGTCCACCTGCGGCGGTAATCGCTAAAGCTTGTTTCGCTTGGTATTGGCCAATAACTTCGCTCAAACAGGGTTGGTTTGTTTCTGACTCTGACTCACCTATCCACTCCGCATTTGGTTCAATTCCTGGTAATTTATCTTGTCCGTGCAAATAGGCAGCAATATGCGAAAGCTGGCTCGCAAAAAACACCTGATGATAATCAACAAGTTCTGCTTCATGCCGATTCGCTAAAGGCATGATCAGTTTTCTATCAGCTTTTTTACTGGCGACAATTACAGGTAATAAACCTAAACAAGGTTGCACGTTTCCTGAAAGGCTTAACTCACCAACAAACTCATGAAATCTGAGTGACTGAGAAGGGATCTGATTTGCAGCAGCTAAAATACCAATGGCAATCGGTAAGTCGTAGCGCCCGCCTTGTTTAGGGAGGTCTGCTGGAGCAAGGTTTACGGTAATTCGTTGCATTGGAAACTCGAAACCAGCATTGATGATGGCACTGCGAACGCGTTCTTTTGCTTCTTTTACTGAAGTTTCAGGTAAACCAACGAGGTTAAAGGCAGGTAATCCATTACTTAAGTGAACTTCTACCGTGACGAGCGGGGCTTCAACACCACAACTAGCACGAGTATAAATGCAGGAAATTCCCATCAACATATCCTTATGTTGCTTTTAATTTGACCAGATTATTAGATTTTTATTACGAAAACAATGAATAAAAAAAGGGGCTTGATAAGCCCCTGACAGATAAATGTAATACTAAATGCTACTTAATTTTAATATCAACCCAAACTAAGCGATGATCAGAAGTCACTGATTTACCTTGTTCGCCTTCGTCGTTGATGAACAAATAACGGTAGTCCTCACCGTCAGCTTGCCAAAATACACCAGAATCAACGACGTTTAGATCGTTAGATGGTAAAACGTAATCAAGACGCAACGGGTAAGTATGAGTCCAGTAGTCAGCAACGCCTTTGTTGTCTGCGGCTTTTTCATCAGTGTAGTTTTTACCACCTTTTGAAGCTGGGACCATATTACCTACAGCAATTTCTTGTGCTACACGAGGATGGTTAAGTAGTTGCTTGATTGAGTAATCGTAAGAGTCACCGTCAACAGGATCTGCATTCAAGTCACCTGCAATGATAAAGGAAGCATCTTCACCAATACCGCCTTTGTTACCTTGGTCGTCAACGAGGTAAGAGTTTTGACTGTAATCACTACTGATGTAGTCTGAGAATAGACGGATCTCATCATAGTTACGGCGGCCATTGCGATCTTCAACGCCATCAAATACAGGTGGTGTTGGATGCATTGCGAGTAAGTGAATGGTTTTGTCTTCGCTCACCTTAATGGGTAAGTCGACATGGTTTTTCGACGATAAGCGGAAGTGTTCCATTGTGGCGTCAGAATAATACGGTTCTTCTAAGTCATTACCACCACCATCAAACTTATTAGGCAAAGCAGCGTCAGGCATGTCTTTCCACAAAAACTTTTGGAAGCTGCGTAAGTTCTCAGTATCTAACTCATATTTTGATAGTACGATAAAGCCGTATTGACCATGATAGAAACCAAAGCCGTAAGTATCAGCCGGCACTGTGACTTCACCATCATCAGTTAAATCGTGTTCAGCGAGTCCTGTGTTTGTAGGCACAATGTAAAAGTGTGGGTAATCAATAGACTCAGCACCGTTTTGAGATTTTTTCAGGTAGTTAGCAATAAAGTCTCTAACAACAGTGTCATCTTTACCGATACCGTCGTGGTCAAATTCATTTAATAGAACAACATCTGGACGAGTACGTTGCAATACTTCAGCGACATTTTTAATTTGCTGGTTATCACCTGCAGCCATTTCTGCTGGAAGTACTTCTGCCGCCGTGCGGTCAAATGAAGCATTAAAAGTAGCGAATCTTACGGTTTGGTCAATCACTTGTTTGTTATCGTCGTTATCTGAATTACACCCTGCTAATAACATAGCACTTACTGCAGTCGCAATTAAACTTGCTTTTAACTTCATTACATCAACCTTGTAATCTGTGTGGTTTTTTATTCCAGATGAATCATAGATATAAATATTTGGAATAAATGTGATGTAGCTAACGATTAGTAGAAGTAGGTAGGTGACTTAAAACTATGGATTTATTTTTGTGCAGTGGATCAAAGCTGCAATGTTAGCTGGTTAACATTGCAGCAAATAATAATAACGTTATTGTTTACGTATTAGATACACTGCAATACAGGTAAATAACAAACTTGGCGCCACTGCACCGATGATCGGCGGTAGTTGATAGACAATAACGACAGGACCAAAAATTTGATTACTGATATAGAAGCTGAAACCTGCGATTACACCAAACAATACTCTTGCCCCCATTGTTACCGTTCGCAACGGGCCAAAGATAAATGACAGCGCAACGAGCAGCATCACCGCAACAGAAATGGGTTGCATGATTTTAGACCATAGGGCAAGTTCATAGCGGCTTGGGTCTTGTTTATTCACTTTCAAATATTCAAGATAATCCAAAAGTCCCTCAATCGATAAAGACTTAGGCTCAACGGATACGATGCTGAGTTTGTCTGGCGTTAATGTGGACTTCCATTCGTATTCGAAGGAAAGTTTTTTCGTCACCTTAGTTGGCGTAATTGAGGTTTGGGTAACATCGTGCATTTTCCAGCTACCATCAATAAAGTCCGCATTTTTAGCGAAAACCAAATTAGTTAACTGTTGTTGATCGTCGAAATGGTACAAGGTGACATTACTGATACGATTAACGTCGTTTACTTGGCCAATATTGACAAACAGGTCACCATCTTTCGCCCATACACCTTGGCGAGATTTAATTAAACTTCCGCCTGATACTTTAATCGCTTTGTGTTCGTTGGCTTTTTGCTCGGCAATTGGGGCACCCCATTCACTAAGCGCCATGACGAGCAACATTAATGGAATCGCTGTTTTTAGTGTGGAAATACTGATATCCAGCTTTGACATACCTGACGCTTGCATTACTACAAGCTCAGAGTTGGATGCCAACATGCCTAAACCAATCAACCCTCCAAGCAACACTGCCATTGGAAAGAACATCTCAATATCACGAGGCACCAGATACAACACATACAGCCCTGCATCAACAATAGTGTATGTGCCGCGGCCAACAACTCTAAGCTGATCGACCCATTTAATAATACTTGAAAGGCCAGTCAAGACGAGTAAACATAACGCTGATGAACTCACTAATACTCGGGCAATATAAAGATCAATTATCTTCATTTTTTCGCCCTCTTTTGTTTAATAAACCCAGCAAATTTCGCACCTGTTGGTCTTTCCTTTCCGAGTAACAGCATACCCATGATAAAGGCCGATAGGTGTATCCACCACATTCCTAAATAGGAAGGAAATACTTCATCAGCAATGGCCTTTTTACCTGCAACAAGCATCCCGAAATAGCCTAAATACAGTAATATCGCTGGGAACATTTTGGCAAACTTTCCTTGGCGTACATTTACTCGAGACATTGGAACAGCGATGAGAGTCATCATTAAAATGGCAATCGGAATCGCAATACGCCAATGGAATTCAGCAGCGGCTTCTGGGCCCGGTGTACTTATCAATTGAGCCGTAGGCATCGCATTAAGTTTTCGGCGACGAGCCTCAACTTCTTGATCTTTGATTTGCATCTGGTAACCACCAAAGTGGATAACCTGATAGTCTAAAGTATCTGGTTTCAATTGATAGCGAGTACCACCTTCTAAATTAAGCTGCTGCTCACCATCTTTTTCTTCAACGACCTTACCGTGTTTAGCGACAACGATATTGGTTTCACCACTGACGTCATCTTCATCAGGCAGTTGAGCAACAAAGACATTTGATAAGTTGCCTTGTTTGTTTTTATCTTCAACAAACAATACTGCACGACCGTTAGGACTTTTTTGGAATCGACCTTCAATGACGGCAGAAATACCAGCCTCAGCTTTCGCTTTTTCTCGAAGAACATTTTGTTGTTCTTCTGCCCAAGGTGAGACGTAAAGTGAGATGGTTGCCGTAGCAATCATATTGATGAGCGCAAGAATGAGGGTGACACGTGTAACGTACCACTCGCTGATGCCAACGCTATGAAAAATCACCATCTCGTTTTCTGCGTACATGCGACCATGAGCGAGCAAGATGCCCAAGAATAAACTTAAGGGCACAATGAGCATGAGCAACTCAGGCAAATTGAGAGCAACAAAATTTAAGACTAATGTGCCAGAGAAATCACCATCTGAGGCATCACCGAGAAAACGCACGAAGTTTTGGCTAACAAAAATGGTAAGAAGAACGGTTAAAACCGCTGCTTGAGCCTTAAAAACTTCTTTAACTAAATATCTAAATACAATCACTGGGTATTAGACTCTATTGTTGTTGTCTTTTTTCTGGAATACGAATAAGTTTCATGTAAACTGTCTGCTTTCAGAGCTTTTATTATCTATTGATGTCATTTTTACAGAGAAATTCAATTTAAACTGTAATACTAGCCCAATAAGCGGTGCAGATTTGACATTATCTTATAAATAAAAATATTTGTCTTTAAGAATCTAGGAGTGCTCATGGAGTTTAGCGTAAAGAGCGGTAGTCCAGAGAAACAGCGTTCAGCATGTATTGTTGTCGGTGTTTATGAACCTCGTCGTTTATCTGGTATCGCTGAGCAACTTGATAAAATCAGTGAAGGTTACATCAGTAACATTCTTCGTAAGGGCGATTTAGAGGGTAAACCTGGTCAAATGCTACTTTTGCACCATGTACCTAATGTATTGAGCGAGCGAGTTTTGCTGGTAGGTTGCGGCAAAGAGCGTGAACTTGATGAGCGCCAATATAAGCAAATCATTGCTAAGACAATCAATACCTTGAATGAAACGGGTTCAATGGAAGCGGTATGCTTCTTATCCGAACTTCACGTTAAAGGTCGCGATATTTACTGGAAAGTACGTCAAGCAGTAGAAACGACCAATGACAGTTTATACAGTTTTGATGCACTTAAATCGTCAAAAGGTGAAACTCGTCGTCCATTACGTAAAATTGTATTTAATGTGCCAACACGTCGTGAATTGCCTTTTGGTGAACGTGCGATTGAGCATGGTAATGCAGTTTCTGATGGGATGCGTTTATGTCGTGATGTGGCAAACATGCCGCCAAACATCTGTAACCCAGCTTATCTTGCGTCACAGGCACGTCAAATGGCTGAGCAGTATGACAACTTAAACGTAACTACTGTCGGCGAAGAGCAAATGGCAGAGCTCGGTATGAATTCATATTTAGCCGTAGGGCGTGGCAGTGCCAACGAGTCCATCATGACGATAATGAAGTACCAAGGTGCTGAAAACGCTGATGATCAGCCAATCGTTCTTGTGGGTAAAGGTTTGACGTTTGACTCAGGCGGTATTTCATTGAAACCAGGCGAAGGCATGGATGAAATGAAGTACGACATGGGTGGTGCTGCAGGCGTTATCGGCACAATGAAGACTTTGTGTGAGATGAACCTACCCGTCAATGTAATTGGCGTTTTGGCAGGTTGTGAAAACATGCCTGGCAGTAATGCTTATCGTCCAGGTGATATTCTGACGACTATGTCAGGTCAAACCGTTGAAGTATTAAATACTGATGCTGAAGGACGTTTAGTTTTGTGTGATGCTCTAACCTACGTTGAGCGTTTTGACCCAGAACTTGTAATCGATACAGCAACTTTAACGGGCGCTTGTGTAATTGCATTAGGCAAACACGCTTCTGGTTTATTCTCATCGCATAATCCTCTGGCACACGAAATTTTAAATGCGGGTGATCAAAGTGGTGACCGTGCATGGCGTATGCCGTTGTGGGATGATTATCAAGAAATGCTAGAGAGTCCATTTGCAGACTTCACCAACCTAGGTGGTCGTCCTGCAGGTTCAATCACCGCAGCATGTTTCTTGTCTCGTTTTACTAAAAAGTACAACTGGGCGCATATTGATGTTGCTGGTTCTGCATGGAACAGTGGCAAGAATAAAGGTTCTACAGGTCGTCCTGTGCCAATTCTGTCACAATTCTTGTTGAATCGTTCAGGCGTCGAACAAGGCGAATAATGCTTCGCAGCAAGAGTAAATAGGCGAAGCATTAGCTTCGCCTTTTTGATCAGAAGAGGGAAAAAAAGTGCAAGGAACTTTCTACCTATTATCTCCAAATCAAAATTCAGCGCTCACAGCTGTGCATGAGTTAGCTTGCAAGTTAGCTGAATATCATTATCGACAAAACAATAAGGTGTACATACATTGTGGTAGTCGAACTGCAGCTTTTGATATTGATGAGACGCTTTGGCAATTTGACCCGAAATCTTTTGTTCCTCATAACCTTAAAGGTGAGGGATTAGAAGGCGGTTCGCCAGTCGAAATAGGCTTTGATCAAATTGGACCCAGCACAAATCGTCATCTTCTGATAAATCTTGCAGACCAAGCCCCCAGTTTTGCGGTAAACTTCGGGCAAATTATCGACTTTGTTGCCGCAGACGAAAAACTAAAAGCGATCGCAAGAGGTCGTTTTCGCCAGTATAAAGCAATGGGCGTGAAGCTAAACACTCACGACCTCGCTCAGCAACCTTTAAAAATTTAGTGACCAAATTCCATGGAAAAAACATACGATCCTCAGTCAATTGAACAATCGCTTTACCAAAACTGGGAAGAGCAAGGTTATTTCAAGCCTCACGGTGATACTAGCCAAGGCAATTACTCTATTATGATCCCGCCACCTAATGTGACAGGTAGCCTGCACATGGGACATGCATTCCAAGATACCATCATGGATACCCTGACGCGCTACCAGCGTATGAAAGGGAAAAATACCTTATGGCAAGTGGGTACTGATCACGCCGGTATTGCGACTCAAATGCTGGTTGAGCGCAAGCTTGAAGCTGAAGAAGGTAAATCTCGCCATGATATTGGCCGTGAAACCTTTATTGATAAAATCTGGGACTGGAAAAAGCAATCTGGTGGCACCATTACTAAGCAGCTTCGCCGCTTGGGTGCATCAGTAGATTGGGATCGTGAACGTTTCACCATGGATGAAGGTCTGTCTAAAGCGGTTCAAGAAGTGTTCGTAAGATTATACGAAGATGACTTAATTTATCGTGGTAAGCGCCTAGTAAACTGGGACCCAAAGCTGCACACGGCAATTTCAGACCTTGAAGTTGAAAACAAAGAAAAGCAAGGCTCAATGTGGCATCTTCGCTATCCACTTGCTGATGGTGAATTGACCGCAGACGGTAAAGATTATCTAGAAGTTGCAACCACTCGACCAGAAACGATGTTGGGTGACAGTGCCGTTGCGGTTCATCCTGATGATGAACGTTATCAAAATCTCGTTGGTAAATTTATTCTTCTACCAATTGTGAACCGTCGTATTCCTATAGTTGCTGATGATTATGTCGATATTGAGTTTGGTACCGGTTGTGTGAAAATCACGCCAGCTCATGATTTTAACGATTATGAAGTTGGTAAACGTCATCAAATGCCAATGTTCAACATCTTGACCATGGATGCGGCAATTCGTGAAACGGCAGAAGTCGTAAATACTGACGGCACAATCAATAATGAGATTGACGGTAGCTTACCTGAACGTTATGCGGGTATGGAACGTTTTGCCGCTCGTAAAGCCGTTGTTGCTGAATTTGAAACACTGGGCTTACTTGAGAAAATTGAACCGCATGGTTTAAAAGTACCGTATGGCGATCGTTCTGGCGTTGTTATCGAGCCATTATTGACTGACCAATGGTACGTTGCTGTTGCGCCTATGGCGAAAACTGCGATTGAAGCGGTTGAAAATGGTGACATCAAATTTGTACCACAACAATATGAGAACATGTATTTTTCTTGGATGCGTGACATTCAAGATTGGTGTATCTCACGTCAATTATGGTGGGGACACCGTATTCCTGCATGGTATGACGAGTCAGGTAAAGTTTACGTCGGTCGCAATGAAGCTGAAGCTCGTAAAAATAACAACCTTGATGATTCTGTCGTGCTTCGCCAAGATGATGATGTATTAGATACGTGGTTCAGTTCGGCATTGTGGACGTTCTCAACCCTAGGTTGGCCTGATAATTTAGAAGATTTAAAAACCTTTCACCCAACGGACGTGCTGGTAACTGGTTTTGACATCATCTTCTTCTGGGTAGCCCGCATGATCATGATGACTATGCATTTCATCAAAGATGAAGACGGTAAACCTCAGGTACCGTTCAAAACCGTTTATGTGACGGGTCTTATCCGTGATGAAGCGGGCAATAAGATGTCTAAGTCGAAAGGTAACGTGCTTGATCCTCTGGACATGATCGATGGTATCGATCTTGAGTCATTAGTGACGAAGCGTACGGGTAATATGATGCAGCCAAAACTGGCGGCAAAGATTGAAAAGAGCACTCGTAAAGAATTTGCTGAAGGCATTGAAGCGCACGGTACTGATGCACTTCGTTTCACTCTAGCTGCAATGGCATCGACAGGTCGTGATATCAACTGGGACATGAAACGTCTTGATGGTTACCGCAGTTTCTGTAACAAGATTTGGAATGCTTCACGTTATGTATTGATGAATACTGAAGGTGAAGATTGTGGTTTTGACGGCGGTGAGATGACATTCTCATTAGCTGACCGTTGGATCATGAGCTTGTTTAACAATACCGTGAAGACATTTGATGAACACATTGCTGCTTATCGCTTCGACTTAGCTGCAAACACGGTTTATGAGTTCACGTGGAATCAATTCTGTGACTGGTATTTAGAATTAACCAAGCCTGTATTGCAAAACGGCAGTGATGCTGAAAAGCGTGGAACACGTCATACCTTATTGACAGTACTTGAAGCCATGCAACGCTTGATGCACCCAATGATGCCGTATATCACTGAAACGATTTGGCAGCGTGTGAAGCCATTAGTAAAAGTGGAAGGCGACACCATCATGCAGGCAGCTTTCCCTGAATTTGACGCATCCAAAGTCGATGAACAGGCGATGGCGGATATAGAGTGGGTTAAACAAGTGATCGTTGCAGTGCGTAACATCCGTGCCGAACTTAACATTGCTCCGTCTAAGCCACTAAGTGCAATGCTGAAAAATGTGTCTGAGCAAGATAAAGCACGTTTAGAAGCAAACCAAGCTTTCTTTGCAACTCTGGCCAAACTTGAATCAATGACTGTGTTAGCAGATGACGAGCAAGCACCAATGTCAACGACCGCCTTGATTGGTGAGATGGAATTATTAATTCCAATGGCAGGTTTAGTTGATGTGGCTGCGGAAACTGCTCGTATCAATAAGCAACTTGAAAAACTAGAAAAAGAAGTTGGCCGTATTAAAGGTAAACTTTCTAACGAAGGTTTTGTTGCTAAAGCACCTGCTGCGGTTATCGATAAAGAGAAAGCGAAATTGGCTGATCTCGAGCGCGATATGGACAAGCTTAACGAGACGAAAGCTGAGTTTGCAAAACTGGCTTAAATAGATTTTAACCCAAGCTTGTCTCGAACTTTATATAAGGCGATCAAATTGATCGCCTTTATATTGTTCGAACACAAACACAAAGTCAGCTTCTTCTGCGCTACATCATTGCTTTTTATTTTGATGTTTTGTAATTTATCCAGCTCTCTGCTCTTACAGTAATAATTTCAATGATAGATTTCACATCAATGCTTCAAATCTTTTTACCTCTTGCTTTAGCATTGATGATGTTCGTGCTCGGGATGAATGTCAAAGTCGAAGATTTCAAGGGAGTACAACAACAACCTAAAGCATTTTTTTTAGGGGTTTCTCTTCAACTTTTATTACTGCCTGCTTTAGCGTGGTGCGTGATACTTGTTGCCAATTTGTTTATTGAAGTTCCTTTACTGATAAGCGTTGGATTAATTTTACTTGCAGCTTGTCCTGGTGGGGCAACATCAAATGTTATCAGCCAGTTGTCGGGTGGCAACAGTGCCTTATCTTTATCCATGACGGCTTTTGTAAGTTTAGTGATACCGTTCATCTTACCGAGTTTATTTATATTTCAAGTATCACTGCTTGGGTCGCAAGTTGATAGATTCTCAATTCCAATTTTACCTACAACGATGAAGCTGCTGCTAGTGACAGTACTGCCCGTATTACTAGGAATGACAACACAATATATTTCGAGTGAGTTTTGTGAGCGCTATAAGAACAGTGCAGAAGCGATTTCATCTTGGTTATTCGTTGTAATCGTTTGCCTGCTTATTAGCAATAATTTCTCAAAGTTGATCGAAGTCGGTGCGTTGATGGCTGCTCTTTGCTTGAGCCTATGCGTGCTTGCTATTGCGGTTACATTTTATATATCAAAAAAAGCTAATTTAGATAGAAGAGAAACTAAAACCTTACAAATTGAAGTTGGAATTCAGAATGCTGCAATGGGCATATATATCGCCAATGATCTTTTAAACTGGTCAGAGCTGGCCTTGATTTCATTGTGCTATGGGGTTTTGATGAATATACCTGCTTTTTATTTTGTTCTTCGCTATAAAAAATCAAAGCTAACTCAAACTAAAGTAAAAGCTCTAACTTTTTGATATTCATTAAAAATATATAGGAAACGTAAATTATAATTTATGTTTCTTTACACTTCTTTGCAATTGACATACAGTCGGAACTCAGTTCACTTATTCATAGAGTTGAATAAGACTCAAGTTTGCAAAGCTGAGTTTTTCATGGGGCGATTACTTAGCTTATAGATTTGGTATAAGTTTATGTCTGTATCACCTGTGTCTACTGAAATGGTAGGAGCTCAAAAAAATAGCTTACCAGCTTGGAGTAATTACCAAGGTGCAGATGTTGGCATGAAAAGTGTAGGAGCTGATCATAGTACTCGCCCGTTAACAACCAGATTAAAGCAGAGTTTAATTAACCTCTTCAATTACCTTCAATATAAACTTCATCCTTCTGACGTAAACAGCTGTAGATACGCTATTGGTAAACTGGCTTCTGCAAAAACAAATCAAGAGTTTGGAAAATACGCAGCAAAATTGAGTTGGTCACTGAGAAGTGCAAATTCAGTACAATTGATAGTAGAAGGACAAACTGTATCTGCAGGAAAAGAAATTGAAACGGAAGAATTTTTTACATGCCTGTTAGAAAAAAAGAAGATTACGTTAAAGTATGAAAATAACTCTATAACCTTTGAAGGTCCAGAAATTACAAATGGAAGAGTGTTTTTTGATAGTTATAATCAGCAAATAGCTGCCTTAAAGATTGCTGAAAAGCAAAGGCTGCTATTGAATGACAAACATAGTAAATCTTTTCATCCTGAAGTGTTAAAAGCCTCGAAGCCAGATTGTTACCCCAAATTGGAGAATCGTTTAGCGAGGGAGCATGCACCTAATGAAAAAGATCACTTAGAGACCAGTGAAGAGTTCTTAGAGCATGATGAAATTGGTTCATCAACATTGATTAAGTATGAAACAACTAGAGCTGTCGAAATAAGAAGACAGTTCATAACTAACGACTCTAGTGATGATGGTTATAGTTCCGTATCTTCCAGCTTTTCGTCTGAGAGTAACTTCTCACCTTCAGCTACTGATGAAACGAATCGCAGTGTACCAAGAGAAGATCATCAGTCCTTACCTTCCAGTTTATCGGCTGAAAGCAGCCTCTTACCGAAAGCGACTGATGAAAAGAGTCTCAGTATGCGAAGTCAAGGCTATCATTCACTACCTTCTAGTTTATTGCCTGAAAGTAGACCCTTACAGAGAGATACTGATGACAATAGTGTCAGTATGCAAAGTGCAGGTTATTCTTCAGGACATTCCTCTGAGCTACATAGAACTCAAATAAGTGATTACTTTCAATTGAGTGCGAAAGACCAGAAAGAAAATTGTGAAGCATCTGAAGTCTCTTCAGATTCATCTCTCAAATTAAAAACTAATGTAGTCAGTGTTGGTAAAGAGCCTTTTTCACGGACATTTGGTTTTGAACCTGTACCCTTCAGTTCGCTCGAAAGATTCGCAATACATGTTAATAAGGAATTTAAACAAGCTGTGCGAAATAGGCCTGAGGCCAAGACTGGAGAGTTGCCAGCTCCACCATCAGTACCTTTGCCAGCTCCGCCCATACATCCGAGGGATCTGTCTAGATTTAAAAATAGTCAAAAACTATTGGCTAAATAAATTTTCACGTTTGTGAGTCATTACATATAAATCTTTCCCTTCATCGTCCTCTGCTAGCCTTTTTCCCTAATTTCTGTAAAGTAACCGCTTTATGTATACAATTGCTGCAAATTTGTTAAAAAATAGATTGAATATGCTTTGAAACTGCTTGGTTTCTCGCATCTAAGTGGCAAGGGTAAATAACTATAAAAATAAGGAGCGGGATATGAGCAATAACAGCTCAGTTTCGGGAAACGATTTAACTGAAGTTAAACAGTTAGGCATGTGGGCTTCAATTGTCAGTTTAAGCTACGTATTCTGGCTTGTGGGTGGTATGGAGCTGGTTGAGCGTGTTGCTTATTATGGGGTAAAAGCCAGTGCTGGTCTTTATGCGAAATCTCCAGTTTCTGAAGGTGGACTAGGCATTAACTTAAGAGAATACAGTGATATTCTTCTTATTTGGGCATTAATGCAAACCTTTGTTCCTGTATTCACGGGTGGTATTTCTGACCGAGTGGGCTACAAAGAAACCATTTTCGCTTCGACCATTATCAAAATTTCTGGTTACATGGTCATGGCGTTTTTCCCAACTTATTGGGGTTTTTTCTTTGGTGCTATGCTGCTTGCGACCGGTACAGGTATATTTAAACCCGGTATTCAAGGTACATTAGTTTTATCTACTAATCGTAATAATACCTCAATGGCGTGGGGCATTTTCTACCAAATAGTAAATATTGGTGGCTTTATTGGGCCACTAGTAGCTGTTCATATGCGCCAGTTAGCATGGGAGAATGTGTTCTTTGCTTGTGCTGCTATTATCTCACTTAACTTCATCTTATTACTGACTTATAAAGAACCAGGTAAAGAAGAACGTTTAGCTCGTATGGACAAAGTTCGCAGTGGCGAAGTTAAACAAAAAGTGCTTTGGAAAGAAGCACTGCACGAACTTAAAAAGCCGATTGTCATTTATTACATGCTAGTGTTTTCTGGTTTTTGGTTTTTATTTAATGCGTTATTTGATGTTTTACCGATTCATATTTCAGAGTGGGTGGACACCAGCGTTATTGTTACCAGCTTATTTGGTGAAGGCGGAACATCAAGCAGCTTCTGGCAAACTGTTTTGGGTATGGACTTTGCTGGAACTAAAATCATGCCAGAGGGTATGATTAATATTAACGCTGCGTTGATCATGACGTGTTGCTTCTTAATTGCAGGATTAACAGCAAAGTATCGTGTGACATCAGCCATGTTAGCAGGGTGTCTGTTAAGTATTGCGGCGTTCCTTGTTATTGGCTATACCAATGCTGCTTGGATGATGGCGATTGCGATAGCTATGTTTTCTATCGGCGAGATGATGATCAGCCCAAAGAAAAACGAATTTATGGGTAATATTGCTCCTAAAGGCAAAAAAGCTATGTATTTAGGTTTCGTAATGCTTCCTCAAGGGATTGGGTGGAGTTTAGAAAGTCGTTACGCTCCTAGATTATATGAAGCGTTTGCATCAAAAGAGGTGTTTTCGCGTGAGCTATTGCTCGAAAGAGGAATGTCAGCATCCCAGGTTGATGCGATTCCTGAAGGTGAAGCATTTACCACAGCAGTACAATTTACCGGTGAAACAGCTCAATCTTTAACTCAATACTTATACCAAATTCATAATATTGGAGCTGCGTGGTACATCATTGCTGCTATTGGTTCAATTTCTGCCGTAGGTATTTATATTTATGGTAAATGGCTAATGAATATGCAGCGAGCACAACAAGCATCTTAGTTCGAAAATTTTTCTACTGAAAACCGAAGTTAAAAAGACTTCGGTTTTTTTTTCAGTATAATTAGCGCTAATTAAGTTGTCGTAAGTACTCAAATGAAACAATACTCTTTTTCTCTTGCAAATGAAGACGCTACCGTCGCATTTGGGAATAAACTGGCAAAAGTTGTTAAGCCGCCTTTGACGATATTTTTAGAGGGTGATTTAGGTGCAGGCAAAACGACTTTCTCACGCGGTTTAATCCAAGCATTAGGGCATCAAGGTGCAGTCAAAAGTCCTACATATACTTTGGTTGAACCATACGAAATGAATGATCTTAAAGTATTTCATTTCGACTTATATCGGTTGATGGACCCAGAAGAACTCGAATTTATGGGAATAAGAGACTATTTTTCAGACGATAGTTTGTGTATTGTGGAGTGGCCTGAACATGGTCAAGGTTTATTACCACAAGCCGATATACATATTGAGATTCAATATGTTGACTCAGGAAGAGAAGTTGTCATGGAAGCCAGAACACCGGTTGGTGAGGCATTGCTTAGTCATTTACAATAAAAGCCAATTAAAATAATACTAACTTTATGCCCAATATAGCCCTAATTAAAAGACTGCTTATAGTCTTTATTTTGTTACTGCCGATACATTCTGCATTTGCGAATACTTTGCAAGGTGTTCGTATTTGGGCTGCGCCTGATTCCACACGAATTGTTTTTGATTTAAGTGATAACCCTCAGTACAGTTATTTCTTCTTAGCGAAACCAGATCGACTTGTCGTTGATTTAAAGGGTTCGAAGTCAAAGTTGTCACTCTCCAAAATTAAAAATTCAAGCAAACTTATAAAACGAGTTCGTTACAGTAAAACCAGTAAAAAAAATACCTTAAGAGTTGTACTTGATCTCAATAAGGCTGTATCTGCAAAGGTTTTCTCTTTAAAACCAACAAAGCCTTATGGCGATCGTCTTGTTATTGACATTGAAGCTAAAGGTAAGTCTTCTTCTGTAAAAGTTGTAACGAAACCGAATAAAAAGCTCAGAGATATTATCATTGCCATCGATCCAGGACACGGTGGCGATGACCCTGGCTCTATTGGTCCAGCAGGAACTTATGAGAAAAAAGTCGTACTACAAATTGCTAAGCGCACTCAAGCGTTAATCAATAAAGTACCGGGAATGAAGGCGATTCTTACTCGAAGAGGTGACTATTTTGTCACTTTAAATGGGCGTACTGAAATTGCGAGGAAGAAAAAAGTAGACTTATTAGTATCGATTCATGCTGATGCTTTTACTACTCCTAAACCTCGCGGTGCGTCAGTGTGGTTAGTATCTAAACGTCGAGCTAAGTCAGAAATGGGACGTTGGTTGGAGCAGAAAGAGCGTCATTCTGAGCTATTAGGTGGTGCTGGAGATGCGATTGAAAATACAGATAGTGAGCAATATCTGGCAATGACGTTGATTGACATGGTTTCTGATAAATCGCTTGCGATAAGTCATCAAATTGCTGATGGAGTGCTTAGCCAAGTTGGTCGAGTAACCAAACTGCATAAACGTCACCCTGAGTCAGCGAGTTTTGGTGTATTAAAATCACCAGACATTCCATCTTTATTAGTTGAAACAGGCTTTATTTCAAATCCTCAAGAAGAGCGATTGTTACGTTCTACAAAGCATCAACAAAAACTGGCTAATGCTATAAAAACAGGTATTGTCTCTTATTTTAAAAAGCATGCACCTTCAGATACATTAATTGCCAATCAGAGTGCACCTAAAATTCATAAAGTCACGAAAGGGGATTCGTTAACCCGAATTGCTAGACGTTATAATGTATCTGTAGCTAAAATAAAAAAAGCGAATAACCTTAAATCTGATGTTGTTCGTTTAGGTCAGCGCTTAACCATTCCAAGAACTTAAAGACAAAGGGCAAGTTAGATGCCTATACAAATTTTACCACCACAACTAGCAAACCAAATTGCCGCAGGTGAGGTAGTCGAGAGACCAGCTTCAGTTGTTAAAGAGCTAGTTGAGAACTGTATCGATGCCGGTGCTACTAAAATTGATATTGAGATCGAAAAAGGCGGCGCTAAGCTTATTCGAATTAGAGATAATGGTTGCGGTATCGGAAAAACGGACCTGTCTTTAGCCTTAGCTCGGCATGCTACCTCAAAAGTGGCAACGTTAGATGATCTTGAAGCAATATTAAGTTTTGGTTTTCGTGGTGAAGCACTAGCAAGTATCAGTTCTGTTTCTCGTTTAACAATCACATCAAAGCCTGAAAGTCAGTCGGAAGCATGGCAAGCTTATGCTGAAGGTTCTCAGATGGCTGTAAAAGTAATTCCAGCGGCACACCCTACTGGGACGACGATTGATGTAGCTGACTTATTTTTTAATACGCCAGCAAGACGACGTTTTTTAAAAAGTGACAAAACTGAGTTCACTCATATCGATGAATGGCTCAAGCGCATTGTATTGGTTAGAGCGAGCATCCACTTTACCTTACAACACAATGGTAAGATGGTTCGGAATTACCGACCGGCTAATACTGAATCGCAGTACATTCAACGCCTAGCACAAGTAAGCAGCAAGGCCTTTGCTGAAGAAGCGATTAAAGTTGATTGTCAGCATGACGGTTTGTCTTTATCTGGCTATTTACAATCTCCTCTTCAACAAGACTTATCGCCAGTTACTCATTATTTCTATGTTAATGGGCGGTTGGTGCGCGATCGTTTGGTCAATCATGCTGTACGACAAGCATTTGCGGAGCTATCGATTCAAGAACAACCAAACTATGTATTAATGTTTGAGCTTGATCCTCACCAAGTCGATGTAAACGTACATCCGGCGAAACACGAAGTTCGTTTCCATCAAAGCCGTTATATTCACGACTTTATTCTGCAGGCGTTACAGTCGGCGTTAAGTCAAATTTCAGTAGCTGATCTTTTAGGTTCAAAGCCACAACAAAATGAACCTCATGGTTTATCAGTGCCAACAGAGGCTAATACAGCCGATGAATATGAAGCAAATTTCGGTGAATCAAGTTCTTTAACAAGTGGTTATTCACAAAGTAACTTTTCTGAACAAAATACTTCGGGTTCTTATCAACCAAACTTGGCTGGTTCAGGCGGCAGTAAAAGTTACGGTGGGTATCAACCAGTAAGTCGTGATTCAATTAATGCTAACGCAGTAAAAAGTTATGCTGAGTTGTTGGCGACATCGCCAAATACAACTAATGAAGTGAATGAGACCCAAATTCATACTTCAACCATGCCACCATTAGTGAATGGAGAGTATTGGGTTATCGTATCTGATGACCAAATTCGGTTGCTACCAATCAAGAGTGCAGCGGCTATAACCCAAAAGCAAGCGATCTTAAAAACGTTACCAAATGGTTTACAAGCACAGCCGTTACTTATGCCAGTTTCTGTAAGCGTAGTGCCGGAATGGCAAGAAATACTGCAAATTAAAGAGCAAATTTTGCGCAAACTTGGCATTGAATTATCAATTAAGTTAAAACAGTTGATAATTAAAAAAGTGCCCTCATATATAAGAGACAGTCAGCTTGCAAAAGTAATACCAGCTTTAATGCAGTGGCTTCAGTTTCAAGAGCCTTCTGATGAAGAATTGGCAAGTTGGCTTGCTCAGGAATCTGTAAAAGGTTTCATTTCGGCAACACAAGCTTGGAAATCGTATGAGCTTTTAGATGATATAGTTCAACAAGATATTTTAAACACGAGAAGCATTCATTTACCTTGGCAGAATTGGTTAGCTGAAAGGCAAACAGAAAAGAGCTTGGTAAGTAGTTCACAAGAGAAAATTAGTGAGTAATCCAAAAGTACTAACCCTGATGGGGCCAACTGCATCAGGAAAGACAGCGTTAGCACTAGAGTTAGCTGAAAAACACAATTGTGAAATTATTTCCGTTGACTCTGCACTCGTTTATAAAGAAATGAACGTTGGTACTGCGAAGCCGAGCAAAGATGAATTAACAAGAGCTCCACATCGTTTGATTGATATTTTAGATCCATTAGAGAGTTATTCGGCGGCTGATTTTCGTCGTGATGCAATTAATGAGATCGAAAGCATCATAAAAAATGGTAAAACCCCACTTTTAGTTGGTGGAACCATGCTTTATTTTAAAGCATTATTAGAAGGGCTATCACCGTTGCCAGAAGCTGTGCCAGAAATTCGAGCACAGATCATGAAAGAAGCAGAACAGCATGGTTGGCAATGGATACATGAAGAACTTAAAAAAGTTGATCCAGTATCAGCTGAGCGTATTCATGGAAATGACCCTCAGAGACTATCGAGAGCATTAGAAGTTTTTCGAATTAGTGGTAAGAGTTTGACTGAATTGACTCAAGTTAAAGCTGAACCTTTACCTTATGATTTCGTGCAGTTTGCTATTGCTCCGACAGAAAGGAAGACCTTGCATGAGCTGATTGCCAAGCGCTTTGAGATCATGTTAGAACAAGGATTTGTAGAAGAAGTAACCAAGTTAAAGCAACGAGGTGATCTAGATATTAATCTACCATCTATGCGTTGTGTAGGGTATCGTCAGTGTTGGCAATACTTAGATGGCGAATTTAACTATAATGAGATGTCTGAAAAAGTTGTTGCTGCTACTAGGCAATTAGCTAAACGTCAATTAACATGGTTACGTAGTTGGGAAAATTTAAATTGGTTAGAAAGTGGTGCTGAAGGGAATGTAGTCAAAGTGACACAGCATCTTTAGGTTAAATACCTGTGATTCTCGAATATTCAAGAATCAGGGCTTATTCAAGTATCACGGGTATAGTAAGTATATTGACAGGAAGCATTAGATAAGCTGCCTCCCGTTAATTTTTGAGCGAGATTCAACTTACTTAACTTGATATTAGCTAATTTATCCATGTTGTATCATACTGTTGTTATTATTAACGTAGTAGATTGATTTTAATAAATTAAAAAAGGAAAATACGATGGCTAAGGGGCAATCATTACAAGACCCATTTTTGAACGCATTGCGTCGTGAGCGCGTTCCAGTTTCTATTTATTTGGTTAACGGCATTAAACTACAAGGACAAGTAGAGTCGTTTGATCAGTTTGTAATTTTACTAAAAAATACAGTAAGCCAAATGGTTTACAAGCATGCTATTTCGACTGTCGTACCAGCTCGACCATTTAATGTAAGCGCTAATCAAGGTGGTTCAGCTCCTGCACAAGAAATGGATAGCAACGAAGAGTAATTAAAGTGCCTTACCATAAATTATGTTAGATTTTTGACATCTAAATTTAGCTTCGTCATTCTTCGATGCTATAGCTTTAGTTACTTAGCTGAGGTTATGCGTCATACGTAATAACTCGTATTAGATTAAGTCTGATCGCTAGAATGATTTAGAACTTATGGTCAGGTATTTATTGAGGGGTTTACTTTTTGTTTGATCGTTATGAGGCAGGAGAAAAAGCTGTTCTTGTCCACATTGACTTTGCAGATGATGAGCGTCGAGAAGACCTTACTGAACTGCAATTGTTGGTTGAGTCTGCGGGTGCAAATGCTGTTGGTACAATTACAGGTAGTCGCAATGCACCCGACCGCAAATTTTTTGTAGGTTCAGGTAAAGCTGAAGAGCTTGCTGCGATGGTGGCAGGCACAGAAGCTAATGTCGTTATTTTCAATCACGCATTATCACCAGCTCAAGAACGAAATCTTGAAATGATTTGTGAGTGCCGTGTCCTTGATAGAACTACGTTAATTCTTGATATTTTTGCGCAGCGTGCAAGAACTCACGAGGGTAAGTTACAAGTTGAACTTGCTCAATTGAGACATATGTCGACTCGTTTGGTTCGAGGCTGGACCCACCTTGAAAGACAAAAAGGTGGTATTGGTTTACGTGGGCCGGGTGAAACTCAGTTAGAAACGGATAGACGTTTATTACGAGGCAGAATTAAGTCTATTAATCGTCGCCTAGATAAGGTAGATAAACAGCGTCAACAAAGCAGGCGTGCGCGTAGTCGAAGTGATTTAGCTACCGTGTCATTAGTTGGTTACACTAACGCTGGAAAATCAACACTCTTTAATGCGTTAACTAGTTCTGATGTTTATGCAGCAGATCAGTTGTTCGCAACACTCGACCCAACGTTGAGAAAGTTAGAGCTTAAAGATCACAGTGTAATTTTGGCTGATACTGTAGGATTTATTCGGCACCTTCCCCATGATTTAGTTGCAGCATTTAAAGCAACATTACAAGAAACACGTAATGCAGACTTGCTGTTACATGTTGTCGATTGCGCTGATGAAAATATGGGAGAAAATTTTGAGCAGGTACAACATGTACTTGAAGAGATTAATGCCAAAGACATCCCACAGCTCATAGTTTGTAACAAAATAGATTTGCTTGAGACTGTGAAGCCAAAAGTAGATTACAACGATGAAGGTTTGCCAATTAGAGTTTGGGTTTCTGCTCAACAGCGACTTGGATTTGAATTACTAGCAGATGCTATTGAGCAACTTGTTGGAGATAAAGTAGCTGAATTTACATTAAAAATTCCTGCTGCATCTGGGCACTATCTTGGTCAGTTTTATCGACTCGAAGCGACACAATCGCAAGAATATGATGAGCTAGGAAATTGCATTTTGTCCGTTCGCCTACCAGAATCGAATTGGAAGCGCTTGTTAAAGCAGAGCCAAGGCGAGCTGGAAAGCTTTATTATCGGATAAAGCGCTGTTAGAGTAGCTACAATTATTAGTAAGTGAGCTTGATCACGTTTCTATGTAAAAGCAGTTTTTATATAATGTGATTGGACTTAAATTTTTTCATTCTGTTATGGAGTGTTGAATGGCTTGGAATGAGCCCGGAAATAAGGGCAAAGACCCTTGGGGAAATAAAGGAAATGGTGGAAATGATAAAGGACCACCAGATCTAGAAGATATCTTTCGTGGAATGTCAAAGCGCATGGGCGGAAAAGGGAATGGTTCTAGTTTTGGAAAAACTGGAATTTTAATTTTCTTAGCTATAGCTCTATTTGTGTGGGGTATTTCAGGATTTTATACCATCAAAGAAGCTGAAAAAGGTGTTGTATTACGCTTTGGTCAGTACATTGGTGTGTCAGAACCCGGCCTTCATTGGCAAGCGACTTTTATCGATAAGGTTTACCCTGTTAACGTAACTAATATTCGTTCACTTCCTGCTTCTGGCAGCATGTTAACGGCTGACGAGAACGTAGTGCGTGTCGAGTTAGAGGTTCAATATGAGGTTTCAGATCCTTATCGTTACTTATTTAGCTCTGTAGATGCAAACGCAAGTTTACGTGAAGCGACGGACAGTGCATTACGTTATGTGGTTGGTCACAACAAAATGGATGACATTCTGACCACTGGGCGTGAAGAAATTCGTAAAGCGACTTTGGCAGAAATCGAGCGTATTATTAAGCCTTATAAGCTTGGTCTTGCGATAAAGGATGTGAACGTACTTCCTGCACGTCCGCCAGAAGAAGTTAAAGATGCGTTTGATGATGCTATTGCTGCACAAGAAGATGAACAGCGCTCTATTCTTGAAGCGAAAGCGTATGCTCGTGAAGTTGAGCCACGTGCTCGTGGTCGAGTTGAGCGTATTGGGCAGCAAGCTATGGCATACCAGCAAAATGTGATCTTGGATGCTAAAGGTAAAGTTGCTCGCTTTGAAAAATTACTACCTGAATACCGTCAAGCACCTGATGTAACTCGTAAGCGTTTGTATCTGGATACAATGCAAGAAGTATTAGCTGGTAATAGCAAAGTACTCATTGATAGCAAGAACGGTAACAACTTGATGTATTTGCCATTAGATAAGTTAATGGAAAAAGGTAATACACATAAGTCGCAGCCAATGCAATTTCAGGTTGTACCAAATACTGAACATTCCACGCATTCAAATGGCAGTCACTCGACAAACTCAGGCACTCCGGTGTCAACACGTTTGACTCGTGAACAACGTATGCGTCAGTCAGGGAGATAATTATGAGTAGAGTAGTTTTAATTATTCTTGCCCTGCTTGTGGGCTTAAGTTTGTCTTCAATTTTTAAAGTAGATGAAGGCGAAAGAGCGATTGTGACCCGATTCAAAGCGGTATTAAAAACAGAAGTAGACGGTACGCAAACTAATAAAGTATTTGCACCTGGCCTTCATTTTAAAATCCCGTTAATTGATGAAGTTCGTTGGATTGATGCGCGTATACAAACTTTAGACAGTGACGCTGATCGCTTTGTTACGTCTGAAAAGAAAGACTTGATGGTAGATTCATACGTTAAGTGGCGTGTAGAAAACTTTGAAAAGTACTATCTATCGACGAATACTGGAACTAAAGCCATTGCTGAATCATTATTACAACGTAAAGTAAATAACGATTTACGTACTGAGTTTGGTCGCCGAACAATTAAAGAAATTGTTTCAGGTAGTCGTGATGAGCTGCAACGTGATGCTTTAATGAATGCGATTCACAGTGCTAAAGACTTAGGTATTGAGGTTGTTGATGTGCGAGTTAAGCAAATCAACTTACCTGAAAACGTGAGTAACAGTATTTATAAGCGTATGCGTGCAGAGCGTCAAGCTGTAGCGAAAGAACATCGTGCACAAGGTAAAGAGCAGTCTGAAATCATTAAAGCAACGATTGATGCAAGTGTGTCGATTAAGATTGCAGATGCAGAGCGTAAAGCTTCAATTACTCGAGGTGAAGGTGATGCAACAGCAGCAAAGATTTATGCTGACACATACAAGAAAGATCCTGAGTTTTACAGTTTCTTACGTAGCTTAGAAGCCTACCGTGCAAGTTTTGCAAAAAATTCTGATGTTATGGTACTTTCACCGGACAGTGAGTTTTTTAAATATATGAAAGGCTCTGAAAAGAAGTAACTTCGTACTAATTTGAAGACAAATTATCAAAGATAATGTAAAAAAGCCCGAACATGTTCGGGCTTTTTATTTATTAATTCACAAACTTTGCTGAACACTTGCTGTTTAATTGACACTTTTTTAGCCATTTCACACACTTTTCCACCTTAAATTGAAAAAAATAACCAATATCCGTACGTAACTTATGTGTTTTCACTATGATCTATTTCTAATTTTTCGCTATAATGAGCACCGCCTCAATCTTTGGTGCTACACTTTATTGTCTAAAGGTTACAAAATTTTCCTTTAGCTTTGATGTACCAAGATTTTAATATCGTTGAATAAATAAAATTCCAACACCCTCTGGGAGATAAGTGGATGAGCAATGCGCCAGTCGATACCGGACGTCGCAGATTCCTGACCGCCGCAACCGCCGTAGTAGGTGGAGCAGGTGCCGTCGCTGTAGCGGTTCCTTTCATCAAGTCATGGAATCCAAGTGCCAAAGCGAAAGCTGCAGGCGCACCGGTTGAAGTTAACATTAGTAAAGTAGAGCCAGGCCAGCTAATTCGTGTTGAATGGCGTGGAAAACCTGTTTGGGTTGTTCGTCGTAATAAAGACATTATGGATGAACTTCAAACGCATGATGACAAATTGCGTGATCCAAACTCTGAAGAAGATCAACAACCAGCATATGCAAAGAATCCTGGTCGCTCGATTAAACCAGAATTCTTCATCGCTGTAGGTATTTGTACTCACCTTGGTTGTTCACCAACTTATGAACACGATAAGTTCGAGCAATACGTTGAAGGTATAAGATCTGGCTTCTTTTGTCCTTGTCATGGTTCTAAATTTGATATGGCTGGCCGTGTATTCCAAGGCGTTCCAGCACCATTGAACTTAGTAATTCCACCGCATCATTATGTGGATGACGCAACTGTTCTTATCGGTCTCGATAAAGGAGTAGCGTAATGCAAATGTTAAAGAGTATGCAAAATTGGATTGATGCACGAATTCCAATGACGGCAACTTATAATCGTCATGTTGGACAATATCCAACACCAACTAACTTTAACTTTTGGTACTTTTTTGGTTCTTTAGCCTTACTAGTATTAGTCAATCAGCTAATAACAGGTATTTGGTTAACCATGAACTATGTACCAACTTCAGAAGGTGCATTCGCTTCTGTTGAATACATCATGCGTGATGTTGATTATGGTTGGTTACTTCGTTATATGCACTCTACGGGTGCATCTGCGTTCTTTATCGTAGTTTACTTGCATATGTTCCGTGGCGTACTTTATGGTTCTTACCAAAAGCCTCGAGAATTATTGTGGTTATTCGGTATGCTGATTTTCCTCGTATTAATGGCTGAAGCTTTCATGGGGTATCTACTTCCGTGGGGACAAATGTCATTCTGGGGTGCTCAGGTAATTATTTCTTTGTTTGGTGCGATTCCTGTAATCGGTGATGACTTAACACTTTGGATACGTGGTGACTACGTGATCTCTGGTGCTACTCTAAACCGTTTCTTCGCATTACACGTAATTGCGTTACCACTCGTTCTTGTTGTTCTTGTATTCCTTCACTTAATTGCATTGCATGAAGTAGGTTCGAACAATCCAGATGGTATCGAAATTAAGAAAAATAAAGATGAAAATGGTTGGCCAGTTGATGGGATTCCATTCCACCCTTATTACACGGTTAAAGACATCATGGGCGTAGCGGGTTTCTTAATACTGTTCTGCTATGTACTGTTCTTTATGCCTGACGGTGGTGGTTACTTCTTAGAAAAACCAAACTTTGAACCAGCTAACCCACTGAAAACACCTGAACACATTGCTCCGGTTTGGTACTTTACGCCATTCTACGCAATGCTTCGTGCAGTACCTAATAAGCTAGGTGGTGTTGTAGTGATGGGGCTTTCCATTGTAGTGCTATTCGTTCTACCTTGGTTAGACCGTTGTAAAGTTAAGTCAGTTCGTTACCGTAGTTTGCTTCATAAGTTAAACATTGGTCAGTTCGCTATTTCTTTCTTAATATTAGGTTATTTAGGCGCAGTACCTGCAACACCAGAATTAACAATTGCAGCTCGTGTCTTTACTTTGACTTACTTTGGTTTCTTCTTCTTCTTGTGGCTATACAGTAAAAATGAGAAAACAAAGCCTGTACCAGAGAGGGTGACTCACTAATGAAGAAATTACTTATTGCATTAGTTGCATTACTTCCGACTTTTGTTATGGCAGCGGGCAGCAATGTACCTTTAGAGAAAGCGAATATTGATCTTCACGATAAAGCTTCTTTAGAGCGTGGTTTGAACTTATTTCAACAACATTGTTCTGGTTGTCATAGTACTGAATATCAACGTTATGGTCGTGTTGCAGAAGATTTAGGTATATCTGCTGATGATATGCGTGCAAAGTATATTCTTGATGGCGCTAAGATTGGTTCTTTGATGACTAATGCTATGCCACATAAAGAAGCTGCAGCTTGGTTCGGTGCTACGCCGCCAGATCTAACTTTGATTGCACGTGTTCGTGGTAGCGATTGGGTATATTCATACCTAAAAGGCTTTTATAAAGACGATACTCGCCCATTTGGTGTTAACAACACAGTATTCCCATTAGTGGGTATGCCTAACGTGTTAGAAACATTAGAAGGTGTTAAAGACGCTACCTGTACTACAGATGATCACGGTATTCAAACGTGTAAGCCTGGTGAAGCGAAAGGCGGCAGTATGTCTGCTGAAGAATTTGACCAAGCAGTCCTTGATATTACAAACTTCCTAACTTATTCAGCAGAACCTGTACGTACGGTTCGTGAATCAATGGGGTGGTATGTACTTGGCTTCTTGTTTATTTTCTTCATCATCTCTTATTTCTTGAAGAAAGAATACTGGAGAGATGTACACTAACCCCATTTAAAGGGTAAAATGTACATTATCTGACTATAGACGAGGGGCTTAGCCCCTCGTTTGTTTTATTTTTATAAGAATTTGGAGGGTATCAATGGCTGTTGCTGCCAACAAACGCTCTATCATGACCTTGTTTTCAGGGGCCGATGATTTATATAGCCATCAAGTGCGCATCGTTTTGGCTGAGAAAGGAGTCACTGTTGATGTTTTACAGGTTGACCCTAACGAATTACCAGAAGATTTAATGGAGTTGAACCCATACAACTCTGTACCAACACTAGTAGACCGTGACTTGGTTCTTTATGAATCTCGTATTATTATGGAATACTTGGATGAGCGTTTCCCTCATCCTCCGCTAATGCCTGTTTACCCTGTCTCTAGGGGGAGTAGCCGTCTGATGATGCACCGCATCGAAAATGACTGGTACTCACTCGTGGCTCGAATTAAGAGCGGTGATGATGTAGAGCAAGCTCGTAAAGAATTAAAAGAAAGCCTAACAGCGTTAGCACCAATTTTCGCTGAAACACCTTACTTCATGAGTGAAGAGTTTGGCTTAGTTGATTGCTATTTAGGTCCATTATTATGGAGATTGCCTACACTTGGTATAGAGCTTGATATGCAATCTAGTCAACATATTCATGCTTATATGACACGTATTTTTGAACGTAGCTCATTTAAAGCATCGTTGACTGAGGCTGAACGTGAAATGCGAATGGGTATTTAATACATGACTCCAAATCGTCCATATTTGTTACGAGCATACTATGATTGGCTGTTAGACAATGGTTTAACACCACATATTGTTGTTGATGCGTACGTTAAAGGTACACAGGTTCCTCAACAATATGTTAAAGATGGTCAAATTGTACTTAATATCGCTATGAGTGCGGTATTAAGTTTAGAGATGAACAATCATTTTGTTGAATTTAATGCCCGCTTTGGCGGCGTACCTCATCATATTGTTTTACCAATGGCTGCTATTGTAGCTATTTATGCTCGTGAAAATGGCGCAGGTACCGTGTTCGATATGGAAGATGCTTATCTGCCAAGTGACGATGAAGAGACTGAAAATGATGCGCATTTAGAAGCGATAGAGAGTGACGAGTTATCGGAGCCTGAAGTTGCGGCTCAGCAAGAGTCTGCACCTGAAAATGACGGCAATGATAAACCTCCGAAAAAACGCGGTCATTTAACTGTAGTGAAATAAACCATTACAGCTTATATCCAAAAAAACCAGCTTATTGCTGGTTTTTTTGTAATCAAAGAAAACTGAGCGTATTCTTTAAATTATTTCCTGGGTTTTACGGGATTATTATGAGTTCACGTGTTTACTTAATGATGTGTATTTTTAATAAATCGCTATTGGTTATTCAATTTTAAATGTTTTCAACTAAATTTAGAATCGAAGCAGCATCGTTGGCTGTTCTGAATCAGAAGCTTTACGATAAAACTTATGGACCAAAATCTTTTCATCTGTTTTTCTATTTGCCAAATGAAGGATGGAAGCAATTTAATGTTCGTATGAATGACACAACAATTTCTTGTACAAGGGAGCAATCATCGGTCTATCGTTCGGTTAAAGATGCTTTCGAAAGTTTTTTTGGATGCTCTTCTGTAAAACAAGTGGAGCGGTATTTAACTCTTAAGCATCAACACAGCTACAGCACTCTGAGATATAAAACTGATTTTAAAAAAATACGTAATAAATCATTTGGAGTGATAGATATTTTTAGAGAAATATCACCACCAACATCGGTTTCAGAGTGGATAGTTAGAGCTTCAGAGGGAGTTTCTGAATGCAATCCCAGGTTAACTCTATTACTTGACCTTGATGATACCGTTTTACTGTACGGCTCAGAAAAACGTGGAAGGTTTAATAAAAAGTTTAAATTTAAAAAAAGTAATACTACTCAATATATGTTTTATGATAAAGCTGCACTAAGACAGGTAAAATTGATGAAAAAGAATGGGCATAATATGGTCGTCATTACTGATGCGGATTATGCTTATGAAGACGTTAGGGATCTTTTTAAAGACGCTGGTATCTCACTTAAAAGAGACAAGTTTTATAACTGGACGAATAAAGGCAGGCTGGGAAGAGTCAATAAGGCCGATTATATTCAGTTTTTATGTTTCGATCGTTGTGCACTACTCATAGATGATGTACCCGAAAATAGCCCAACAACCGTACACTTTCTTAAGGCGACTCCAGAGGCGTTCCCTCAAATAAATTTAGTTCGTTAGCCTATTTAAAAGTATTGTAATAACGCTTTTAACAGATTAGATTGTATTCATAATCTTAGTGTCTCAAGGTTGCCACTATAGGTTTAAAGTGCATATTTATTCTATTCTTTAGTATCTTTTCATTATTGAATATCATCGCTTTATTTGAGACAAACCTGATTCCGGCCATTTTTCTTCGCATCATATAATGCTAAGTCAGCTTGTTTTAACGTCTGATCGAAGTTTTCCCCTTTGCCATGCTCAGCTACACCAATTGATATGGTTACGCTCACAGTTTTATTCGCCTGTTGAGTTTTCGAACGAGACTTTTTCGAGTCATTCTTGCGATCATCATTACGAATAACAATCTTGTAGTCCTCGATTGACTGTCGGACGGCCTCTAAATGTTCAATGGTGTCAGTAGCGTTTTTACGAGAGAAAACAACCGTAAATTCTTCACCGCCATACCGAAAAACTCTACCACCTCCGCTGACTTTAGAAAGTTTACTCGCAACCAGTTTTAATACTTGATCACCAACATCATGACCATAAGTGTCATTAAACTTTTTGAAATGATCAATATCCATCATAGCAACACTGTATTTAGGGCCTAGTGATAGCACTAAGTTGTACAGAGCACGCCTTGAGGGAAGCGATGTAAGCTCATCACGATACGCAAGGGTGTATGAATCGAATAGGATACTAATCAAGTAAAGTGCTGCTAAAACCGTTAATAAAATCGCAGTAGGAAATAGTTCAGGATTAAAAAATATCACTGACCAAAAGCTAAAGCTCAGTGCAATGGCGGCAGAGGTTAAGGTGCCATTTTTTATAGTGGCAACTGAAATTAAGAGAGCTGAAATACCCCAAGGGAGCATTTCGATAAGCCCTTTTGATGCGAGAAAACTCGCATTACTTTCGAGTAAAGCTAAGGTACTGGCCTGATATTGATGCCAAAAATAGCCCATAACGCAAAGCACGCTAATGATAGCAATATTCAAGAAAGTAAAAATAGACGTTAAGCCTCTGTCTTTACTTAGTGCCAAAAAAGCCATCACAGCACTCAAGGCTGAAAAAATGACTAAAGCGTTTTGTTGCAGAGCTTGATTATCGAATAATAGACTTCGTTCAACTGCAAAGTAGAAAGTGAAGATCAACGCTAAATAGCTTAAGCGACTGCGGTTAAATTGAATCGCAATCACTGCTGAAATAGGCAATAGCCACAAAGGTAACTCCCGTAAAATTGGTCGCCAACTTTGCCAATGTTCTTGTTGCAAATATATTGCAAATAAACACACGAACGTTGCTAGAAACGGAATGGCGACAGTTCGTAAATTCTGGAAGTACTTTGGCAAAACAAACCTCAAATATTGAAACGAGAACGTTAAGTTATAACCTTATAACTCAATTAAATATCATAACTTAGAATGTAAAGGTTAGCGCCTTTAGATCGAGAATATTTGAGACGCTAGACGTTTTTTTATCCTAATTGCCCTGCAATCATTAGCTCTTTTGACTCTGGCACTTCATTATATGAAAGCACATGTAGACCTTTCGCAAAGGCTAAGGCATAACGGGCTAACATAGGGCGCAATTGCGGTGGTACCAATAGCGTTGGGGTGTGACCTTGCTCTTTGGCTTTCGCTAATAGTTCAGGCATATATTGCTGAATTTGAGCAAGTAGCTGTGGATCTACAGGAAAACTATCTAAAGACGTATTACCCTGTTGCTGCGCCTGATTTAGAGCCGTCATCAAGGTTTGCTCTAACTCTGGTGCAAGCGTCATAACATTCACTTTGCTAGCGTTACCAACAATGCTGTGAAGGATACTGTTTCGCAATGCACAGCGAACATCTGCTGCCAATAGAATCGGATCTTTACTATTTTCACTGCAATCAAGCAATGTCGTGGCAATAGTTCGAATATCTTGCAGCGAAACTTGCTCTCTCAACAATAATCGGAAAACCTTAAGTTGTTGAATTGGTGTTAGAGCGGTATTTAACGATTCTGCGAGTTTTGGTGATTGCTTAGCAAGACGATCATTCAGCGCATGCACATCATCGTGTTGTAGCATTTCAGGCAGCGCTTCACGGATCAGTTTACTAACATGTGTCGCAATAATGGTTGCATTATCTACCACCGAATATCCTAAGTTCAGGGCTTTCGATTTTTGGCTTGATTCAATCCAAATAGCATCCATATTGTAAGCTGGATCTTTGGTCAAGGTACCATTAAGTTGACCGTGGACAGCACCACTGTTGATGGCCATTAACTTCTCAGGCTCTAATTCTGCAAGTATTACAGGTGTTCCCATCACGCTAATTTGATAAGCATTAGGCGCAAGCGATAAATTGTCCCGCACTCGTACTTCACTTAGTAAAAATCCAGCTTGTTCTGATAGCGTACGGCGAATGCCCGTCAGACGCTTTTGCAGTTCTGCCCCTTTTGCTCGTTCAACCAGATGTACTAAGCGGTAACCTAAACGCACTTCAATGAGATCAGTAAACGGTAATGAGTCCCAACTTGGTGCAGCAGGCTCAGTCAAGCTATTTTCGGCGGCCTCTTCAATATCAAGATCTTGTGCTGTTGACGGTTGGAATTGGTATTGGCGCCAAGCAGCAAAACTTAAAATGGCTGCGAAGGTTAAGAAAACTAACGCCGGCATGCCAGGTACAATACCTAAGACCACCATTACACCAGCGGCAGTAGCCAAGGTTTTAGGGTTTGCCAGTAATTGCTTACCTAACTGCTGCGGCATCTCCTCTTCATCAGATACGCGGGTTACGATAATTGCCGCTGCCGTTGCCAAAAGTAGTGATGGTATTTGCGCAACTAAGCCGTCACCAATGGTTAATAATGCATAGGTCTTAAAAGCATCTGCTGCACTCAGGTCGTGCATGAAGACGCCAATAGAGATACCGCCAATAATGTTGATGGCTAAAATCAATATCCCAGCAATCGCATCCCCACGCACAAACTTTGAGGCACCATCCATTGAACCGTAAAAGTCGGCTTCACGAGCGACATCTTGACGGCGTTCTTTAGCTTGCTCTTGACTAATTACACCTGCATTTAAGTCCGCATCAATCGCCATTTGCTTGCCGGGTAAGGCATCCAAGGTGAAACGTGCGGATACTTCAGAAATTCGTTCCCCACCTTTGGTGATCACCACGAAGTTAATGATCATTAAGATCAGGAAGATCACAGCACCTACTACATAGTTACCACCGATCACCACTTCACCGAAGGCTTGAATCACGCGACCAGCGGAATCGCCACCATTATGCCCCTCTATTAATACCACACGAGTTGAGGCAACATTGAGGGTCAAACGCATCAATGTGGCAAGTAACAACACGGTTGGGAATACTGAAAACTCTAATGGTCTACGAATTGATACGCCAACCAGCAATACCATGATTGATAGCACGATATTGAAAGTAAACAGAATATCCAGTAGCCAAGGCGGCAATGGTAAAATCACCATGGCAAGCATTGCTAAGAGCATAACCGGAATGCCGATATATGCCTTGTTACCCGAAAATAGCTTGGTAAACGTGTCCATGCTGCTTAGTACCTCTAGTCGTGTCTTAAATGTGGTGGAATGAAAAAGTTCGGTAAGGGTGCAGGCGCTTTTTGCTTACCTTGGCGAGCAGCTCGCAATTGCATTACATAATTGAGTATGTGGGCAATGGCGACAAATAAGGCTGCTGGGATCTGTTGCTCAACTTGTGTGGAGTAGTACACTGCACGAGTTAACGCTGGAATTTCTACAATTTCAACATCATGTTTTTTTGCAATTTGCTTCATATACAAAGCAAGTTCATCAGTGCCTTTCGTTACAACATATGGGGCATCAGACTTTTGTTCGTCATATTTCAGAGCGACGGAGTAATGAGTAGGGTTTACCAATAAAACATCCGCTTGCGGGATGGAAACATCAGCGCGAGAGCGACTTATTTTTTGCTGCAATTGGCGAATGCGACCTTTTACCTCTGGTGAACCTTCCTGTTGTTTTTGCTCTTCTTTAATTTCTTGTTTCGACATCTTCAACTCTTTAGCGTGTTGCCAAAACTGGTATGGCACATCGATAAAAGTAATGATTAATAAGCCAAGTGACAGGTAGAGCATCCCCATGGCCAGCATATTGATCCCTTGAGAAATGGCTTCATCAACGGCAAGCTGGCTGTAGCCGAGTAAGCTTGTTAGCTCGTTAGACAGCAAATTAATCATAATCCCGGCTAAAAGAATGATTTTAAGCACGGACTTGAAAAGCTCAACTAAAGAACGAGTTGAAAAAATACGACCAATGCCTTTAATTGGATCGATACGATTATATTTAAAACCTAAGTTTTTCCCGCTTAATACTACGCCGCCCGGCAGTGAGCCTGTGATAATGGTCGTCACCATTAAAATGAGCAATATTGGCGCAAGAATAGTGAGCACAGACATGAGTGATGATGCGAGATGTAGCTGTAAAATATCTACTTCACGCAATGCATTTTTGTCGATCATCATATTGAACTGTGTGAGTTCAACAATTTGCGAGGCAATTTCAGTTTGGTAATTCATCAACAGACCTGCACCCACCATGATGAGCGCCGAAGAGGCGAGATCTTTCGATCGAGGAACTTGTCCCTCTTCTTTCGCTTTTTTAAGCTTCTGGGGCGTGGCCTGTTCTGATTTATCTTGTGCACTATTTTCACTCATACATTACCCCCCACTGATGAAATTTTGCATGCTTTGCAGAGCTTCGATACAAAAGTCACTGTATCGCGACGGCAAACCGGAAAACGAAAACAGCAGGCAAAACAGCCCCATGAGCATTGACATTGGGAAGCCCAAAGCAAAAACGTTCAAGGAAGGTGCTGCACGACTAAGCACTCCAAAGGTGATATTAACCAATAACATTGCGATGATTACTGGTAAAGCGACCATAAAAGCGGAAGCAAACATCCAACCGAATTTAGCGACCAATGACATTAATGGCAGACCGAGCACACCACTGCCCACAGGCCATAAATGAAAGCTATCGACCATAATGCCGATACTGACAAGGTGACCATCTAAAGAGAGAAATAATAAAATGGCGTATATCAACAACCATTGACCAATAATCGGATTAGAACTGCCGCTTGATGGGTCGTTCATCATTGCCATCGCAAGTCCCATTTGCATCGCCATCATGGCACCAATCATAGTCATGGTGACAATTAGCATATTGACAAATAACGCCATCATGGCACCCACCAACATTTGTTCTCCAGCTACCAATACTCCTTGTATCGAAAGTGGATCAATCGTTGGCATAGTGGGTAATACAGGCACTAAAATGCCAGAGATTGAGGCTGCGAGCAAAATGCGAACGGTTACAGGAATATAACTACTGCCGAGCATAGGCATTAAGGCAAAAGCACCCATAATTCGACAGAAAGGCCACCAGAATAAACCAAGAAAACTAACAATCTGATCGGTAGTAAGTGCTAACACGGTTTAACCAATGACATGTGGAATGTTGTAGAACAGCTGGTTAAATAAGTCACCCAACTTAGTCAACATCCAATTGCCAGTAAACAAAACGGTTAGTAATGTAAACACGAGCTTAGGAAAGAAGCTCAGTGTTTGTTCGTTTACCTGAGTCGCCGCTTGGAAAACTGCGATGATCAAGCCCAATAATAAGCTAGGTACAATAAGTACACTTACCATAGCAACGACCAAATAAATGGCATCAGCGAAAATGGCTGTGAGTTGATTAGTATCCATAACTCGCTCCGTCAACCAAAACTGGCGACTAAGGTATTTACCGTCATTGACCAACCATCGACAAGTACAAAGACCATCAATTTAAAGGGCAATGAGATAATCAGTGGCGATAGCATCATCATCCCCATAGACATCAACACACTGGCGACCACTAAATCAATAACAAGGAAAGGTAAGTACAACAAAAAGCCAATTTGAAATGCTGTTTTTAATTCGCTGAGTACAAAGGCTGGCATCATTACCAGAAATGGCACTTCGTCTTGAGTTAAGGTTGTTGGTTCATCAGCAATTTTTAATAACAGCTCTAAATCTGTTTCCCGTGTTTGCGCTAGCATAAATTTACGCAGGGGTTGTTCAGCGCGTTCGACAGCTTCAGGCAATTCAATTAAGCCTTTATCATAGGGCACAAAAGCATCTTCATAGATGGCATTACCAACTGGACGCATAATAAATAGGGTGATCACTAGCGCAATGCCAACAAGTATTCGATTGGGTGGACTTTGTTGCAGACCAATAGCTTGACGAAGAATGGCAAGCACGACAATAATTCGAGTAAAACTGGTGAGCATCATCAGCATTGCAGGCAATAAGCTCAACACGGTCATTAACGCTAAAATTTCAAGCTTAATGTTCACCGATTGCTGCTGATCGCCATCAGATAATGTCAGCAGGGTGAGCCCTTCAGAAGCACTTGCTAATGGTGTAAACATTAGCCCTAATATCAGTAATACTCGCCACATGTGTGTAAACCTTAAATCACTAGTCTTAAAGTTGGGTTGATTCAACTTCTAATAAACGCACACCGTAACGGCCACTGACTTCAACGACTTCACCACGGCCTAAGAGAGCACCGTTAACACGCACATCTAATGGTTCACCCACCATACGGTCAAGCATAATGACATTTCCTTCTCCCATCTCTGTAAGCTCCCCAAGAGAGACTTCAGCACTGGCCAATTCAAGTGTTACTTGTACAGGCAACTGTTGAAAAAAGGACATATCTTTTTTAGGCTTACTGGTGTTCGGCAGTTCTAATGGTTCATCATCATTAAAAATGTCAGCATCTAGCAATAAATCCGAATCAGCTAATAAATCGTGTTCACTCATATCATTTTTTCCTCATCTTGAACCTTAGTGATTTTGGCTACCATTTGCCCTTGGTCGGTGTAAATATTGGCATCATATAAATGATGGTCAGTCACTTTTACTGGGCAATGTGTGTGTAACGTCAATGGTAAAATGTCACCAGGACGTAACTGGTTGAGTTCTGTCATATTGGTATTAGCTTTTCCTAGTTCAACCTTGAGTTGTACAGGAATTTGGCGACTCTTTTCTTTAAGCTTTTCATCCAGATTCAATGCAGGCTCTTGATGGGTAGGTTGGTTGGACAGCAAACTCAAAAGCTGCTCATTGACACAAAAATGCATTGGTTTTATATAGCTTTCTTTGGCAAAACTCATTGTCCAAATCACCTGGGCGTTAATTTCACTGGCACTGGTTAATAGTGTTAATTCGATATCATCAGGATCGAGCGATAAGTCGGGTAATGCTTTCAATGCACCGAGCATAAAACGTTTTGCTAGACGAAACTCAGAGTGACTAGGTGGTAGCAAGGGAGACTTGGCCGGACTACTTGGGCTGCCATAGTAACAACTGGCAAGCTGATCTAGTGTAGAGCGATCGACACTCCACCAGGCAACGGTATTACCTTGGTACATCATGGTAAACCATGACTGTTTGATGTTCGGATCAAATACTTCTGGTACTGAATCTTGTTTAATGGTTTCTAATGCTGAGTGTCCTTGCCTGATAATTGGCATTAATAAAGAGTTCGTTACATTTAAAATAGAACGCTGGCTAGACTTAAGCTGAGAAAATAATCTACTCCGTGCAAGCTTTTCATTTGTTAATGCTATGGGCCTAATACTATTTGTATTGTTTGTTTTTAATAATACTGCTTTAGATGTCGTTTTCATTTTTGTTTTGATATTAATTTGTCAGTCGTCAAATAAGTGTTTTCTAAATATTTGATGTCAAATTAATGTCACGTCCTTATTTATTATTTAAAACGTCAATATTCTTACTTTAAATAATTTTTTGACATTGGATAAACTTTTGACACTAAAGTTTTATTTTTTAAATGCTATTTAAAACAGTAACTTAGTGTGTTGGTTGTCGATTGTTTTATAATTAAATATTCACTGTTTTGTTAATTGTTAATTATATTATCAAATCGGTTTTGAATTTATCTTATTTATTAATGCTAGGTCAATAATAAATGCATTTAATTAATTAATGTGATTTTTATTTGTTATTTTGTTTTACAATCAATATTAATTTGTGTTTAATTGTTCACGTTGTTAATTCTTATTGCCAATTAGTTTTAATTTTGTGGTTTTTATAACCGCCTGTATGAATTTTAATTAAAACTGTTTATGGACGAAATAATTCGATGAAGGTCATTACAATAATAAAAATAAGCCTTTGGTGTGTGTGTGCATTATTGCCCAATGTTTTATGGGCTGGCTCATTTCAAACTGAATTAGAGCAATCAAGTTGGCGCTATCAAGGTGATAAATTCTCATGTCAACTTACTCATGACATAAGCCGCTTTGGCGAGATCAGTTTAGTTGCACTACCGGATGCGTCATTAAAACTGAATATAAACAGTCAATGGCTGAATTTTGAAAAGGCACATAGCTTTGCTCAAGTGGTCGTTCCTTCGTGGCACCAAACACAAAATGAATCATTTCCAACCTTTGAATTTAAAGCAAATAACAAACAGCAAACTTCAGTTGCTGATAACAAGCTCGGTCTTTATTTAAAAGCCATAGCGAAAGGTTATGCTATTGAAGTTACAGTTAAGAACCAGATTGGCGATAAGTTCTCTGGCATTGCTAATGCTGTTAACTCTCAAAACGTCATTGAGCAATTTCGTCACTGTTATGCCCAGTTGTTACCGAAACCCTATTCTTACGTTCGACGCATCGACCTTATTTTTCACTCTGGAAGCAGTAAGCTCATATCGCAACACGAGCAAGACTTAAATGCAGTCGTTGAATACGTTAAAGCAGACAGCAGTATCGAACGTGTTCTTATTGATGCTCACGCTGATGGCAATGGCCATCACCTAGCAAACTTAGTGTTAAGTAAAGAGCGTGCTGATGAAGTCGCATCGAGGCTTGTCGAACTTGGGCTTGCTATTGATATGGTAGAAGTGCGTCATCACGGCGAACGGATGCCATTAGTGGCGAATTCGACAGAGAAAGGTCGCTCTATTAATCGTCGTGTTACGGTTAAGCTGGTTAAATATGGTCAAGGAGCAAGCCAGTGAATAACTACTGCATTGAGCTCATTGAACATCAAATCTCAGATGATTTAGTTAAGGCATTAGAATGTGAAGGCTTTAACCTTGTAAAGAGCTGTCAGCAGACGCCTTGGTTGAGTCTCGTCAATCTATCAAATGTATCTACTGAATGTATTGAAGTTGAATTAGCTAAGGTCAGTGGAGCGAATAAAGTTGCACTTCTTAATGCTGAGCAAAGTGAAAATGCAGCGCAAGCTATGAAACTAGGTGTTCAAGATTATTTGTTACTGCCATTGCAACAAGAACAACTGATAGCCTTGGTTATTCGCTTGAAAGAGCTGGAAAGAACAAACCAAAATTATATTGTTTCATCTCCCGTGAGTCGTCAGCTATTGATGCTCGCTCATCGCAGTGCAATGACAGAAGCTTCAGTACTGATCACAGGTGAAAGTGGAACAGGAAAAGAGCCGTTAGCGCGTTATATCCATCAAAACTCTTCTCGTGCAAATCAACCATTCATCGCAATTAACTGCGCTGCTATCCCTGAAAGTATTCTTGAGTCTTTACTGTTTGGACATAGCAAAGGTGCATTTACCGGGGCGCAAGCCGATCAACCAGGCAAGTTTGAGCTGGCTAATGGCGGTACAATTTTGTTGGATGAAATTGGCGAAATGCCGTTACTGCTACAAGCAAAACTGTTGCGAGTACTCCAAGAAAGAGAAGTTGAACGCCTAGGCGACCACAAATCGATTTCATTGGATATTCGTATTATTGCTGCCACTAACCGTGATTTACGTGCAGCGGTTAAAAATGGTGAATTTAGAGAGGATTTATTTTACCGCTTAGATGTACTTCCACTGAAGACATTGCCATTACGTGAACGCAGAAGCGATATTTTACCCTTAGCTGAGTACTTTCTGAGTAAGTACAACATGGATGCCCAGCTTCAATTTTTTAGTGATCAAGCTAAGCAAGTATTGATGGCACATGATTGGCCGGGAAATGTAAGAGAACTTGAAAATTGTATTCAGCGTGCGCTGGTGTTAAGGCGTGGGCAAGTGATACAGATGGCAGACTTAGGTTTAGAAATTAAATCTAGTGCCGTCCTTATAGAATCGAAAGAGACCAGTTTAAAACAATCTAAGCAGCAGGCTGAATTTCAATACGTTATCGATGCTTTGAAGCGGTTCAATGGTCATCGTTGTAAAACAGCCGAATTTTTGGAAATGACAACTCGAGCCTTACGCTACAAATTGGCACAAATGCGTGAACAAGGTATCGATATCGACACGATTCTAACAGAGGCGAAAGCCGCATAAGCAAAAGCTGTTTATAAAAGAAGAATAAAAGGTAATCGTAAATGAATGCTTTAGACACAAATAACCAATCGTTACTGCAACAACTTGACCGCTATAAAGAAGTAGCGAAAGGTGAAATTACCATTCGTCGTAATCCTGATGAAATTGGTGGGACTGAAGCATCATTTTCTGACTTAATGGCACAAAAAGTTTCTGCGATTAATACCGATCAAAATACATCATCTGCATTGATGCGCGCTGTTGACAGTGGACAAAGTGATGACTTAGTTGGTGCTATGGTCGCATCTCAAAAAGCCAGCCTATCTTTTTCTGCAATGGTTCAAATACGTAATCGTCTCGTTCAGGCGTTTGATGACGTAATGAAAATGCCTATTTAATTTTATCTTTGGAAATTCGCACTATGACAATGACGTTAACCCAACCTGAGCCGAAAGTGATCACCGAAGAGCAAAGTGGCAACTTGCTTTTATCAATGAAGCAAAAATGGCATAGTTTCAATGGCAGCGATAAGCAAGTACTCGTGCTAGCTGTGTTAGCAATTGTAGTAGCTTGTGTGATTGTGCTGGCGTTATGGAGTGCCAGTCAAGGCTACCGTGCTTTATACGGTAAGCAAGAGCAGGTGGATACTTCGAAGATCATTGAAGTGCTAGAGTCTGAAGGCATCAATTACCAGCTTGAAACTAATACCGGATTGATTTTAGTACCTGAAGAGAAATTGGGGGCAGCCCGCATGTTGCTGGCTGCACGTGGTGTGAAAGCCAAAGTGCCATCAGGTATGGAAGCGTTAGATAAATCTGGTATTGGCACCAGTCAGTTTTTGGAGCAAGCGCGCTATCGTCATAGTCTCGAAGGAGAGTTGGCTCGTACGATTATGGCCTTAAAGGTCGTTCGTAATGCTCGAGTGCATCTTGCGATCCCAAAGAAGTCATTATTCATACGAGAGAAACCCGAGCTGGCTTCTGCATCAGTTATGTTGGACTTATACGCAGATGCCAGCCTAACACCACAGCAGATTGAATCGATTGTTAACTTGGTTTCTGGCAGCGTTATGGGGATGAAGCCTGAACGAGTCCAAGTTGTAGATCAAGAAGGTAACCATTTAAGTTCAGTGATCAATATCGGCGAAGACATGACTCAGTCACGTGACCGCCAATTGAAATACACCAATGAACTTGAGCAGAGCCTCATTGAGCGTGCATCAAACATGTTACTGCCTGTACTTGGTCAAGATAATTTTAAGGTGCAAGTTTCGGCTAAGGTTAACTTCAATCAAATTGAAGAGACTAAAGAATCATTAGATCCATCTACCGTGATACGTTCTGAGCAGCTATCACGTGATGAAAGTAATTCAGACTTAGCATTGGGCATTCCTGGTGCACTCAGTAATCAGCCGCCAACAACAGGCAGTGAAGCGGATAAGAATCAACGTCGTAATCTACGTGAGCAAAACAATCGCCAATTTGATGTAGGTCGCTCAGTTAAGCACATTAAATATCAACAAATGCAGCTTGAAAGTTTGTCTGTTTCAGTCTTACTCAATAGTGCGGCCGCAGGTGAAGCAGGTTGGACCGACGCACAACAGCAACAGATCAGTCAAATGGTTCGAAATGCGATTGGTTACAGCGCTGAGCGTGGCGATCAATTTAGTGTCAACAGCTTTAGCTTTGCCCCAACTGTTGTCGCACAATTTGAGCCAATGCCGTGGTGGCAGTCAGAAACGTACCAAGTGTATTTGCGTTATTTGATTGGTTGTTTGCTTGGGTTTGGTTTGATTATTTTTGTTCTGCGCCCTCTGGTTAAACACCTAACTCGCACCGTAGAAAACGAATTTGAAGACAACAGCAACCATGATGCTAAGCCGTTGTTAAGCGCAGAAGAGCAACAAGCAGAATCTCTAGGTGCCTTGCCAAAATCAGCACAAACACCAGAGCAAGCTGAGTTATCTGAAGCTGAGTGGATGCACTTACATGGACTACCAGAGCCAGGCTCACCACTGACGGTCAAACTTGAGCATTTAGGCTTATTGGCAGAGAAAGAACCTGCACGAGTTGCAGAAGTGATTTCACACTGGATAAAAGATAAAGAAGTCGAAGAGAGTAAGGAACAGTAGTATGAACAATGTAGAGCAAGCGGCAATGTTACTGCTGAGTATGGGCGAAAAAGGGGCGGCACAAGTGATGGCGCATCTTGATCGCCATGATGTACAGCACCTTAGTCATAAAATGGCTCGACTTTCTAGTATCAGCCAGCATGAAGCCGACGAAGTTCTAGGTCGGTTCTTTAGTCAGTATCGAGAACAATCTGGTATTGCTAGAGCATCACGTTCTTATCTGCAAAAAACCTTAGATTTAGCCTTAGGCGATCGAGTCGCTAAGAGTTTGATCGACAGTATTTACGGTAACGAGATTAAAACGCTTGTAAGACGTCTAGAATGGGTTGACCCACAACTTCTTGCTAAGGAAATTGCTTATGAGCATTGTCAGCTTCAAGCTGTTCTTCTTGCCTTACTGCCTCCTGAAAGCGCAGCTCAAGTGTTACAAGAATTACCTGAAACTGTTCAGGACGAAGTATTAGTTCGTATTGCCCAGCTCAGTGAGCTTGATAGAGATGCGGTCGATGAACTGAGACAGTTGGTTGAGCGTTGCATGCTGATCGCAATGGAAAAGAGTCACACCAAAGTATCTGGTGTCCGCCAAGTGGCCGATATTTTGAATCGTTATGACGGTGATCGTGAGCAGCTGATGACCATGATCAAGTTGCATGATACTGATCTTGCGAGTGACGTTACTGACAATATGTTTGATTTCATTATTCTTGGTCGTCAAAAGCCGGATGTTTTACAAGAAATTATTTCAGTTGTGCCACCTGAAATATTAGCAGTAGCCATTAAAGGCATCGATTTTGAACTGAAAGCCATCATTATGACGGCGTTACCAAAACGAATGTCATCAGCAATTGAAACACAATCTGAAGCTTTAGGTTCTGTACCGTTAAGCCAAGCGATTGCTGCTCGTAAAGAGATTATGCAGTTGGCGAAACAAATGAACGATGACGGCGAAATTGAGCTGCAGCTATTTGAAGAACAAGTTGTGGAATAGGAAGTAAGGACGATATGAAACCTTCGAACTTAGTATTTAATAAATCAGCGCCGCGTAATGTTCGGTTGCATCGTTTTCCGCCTCTATTGCAATCGGCCCATGAACAGGAATTGCAAGATGCCACAGCTGCATGGGATGACTATCAAGCCAAATTTGATAAAGGTTATGACGAAGGTTTACAGCAAGGGCATGATGCCGGTTTTAGCTCAGGTGAAGAACAAGGTAAACAAGCGGGTTATAATGTGGGCTTCAAGCAAGGATTAGCTGAAGGGCATTCGCAAGGGCGATCACATCTTGAATCCCAACTAAACGATATGATTACTCCGCTTTCTGCACTAAAAGAAACGCTAGAAGACGGTCATAACCAGCACATTTTACAGCAGCAGGATTTAATTCTAGAACTTGTACGTAAAGTTTCTCAGCAAGTGATTCGCTGTGAATTAACTCTACAGCCAACACAAATATTAACGCTTGTAGAAGAAACCTTAGCGGCACTACCAGATGATGCCAAGCAGGTTAAAATTCATTTAGAGCCCACCGCAGTCAGCAAGTTACAAGAACTCGCTGCTGATAAAATTAAAGATTGGAAACTTGTTCCTGATGACGGTATTTCTGCTGGTGGTTGCAGAGTCGTAAGTGAACATTCTGATGCAGATGCTTCAGTAGAGACTCGCTTAAATACCTGTATGGATCATGTGGCCAATAAATTGGTAGAGATCAATCAAAACCAAACCGTTCAAACAGAAGCAGCTCAATCAGAGGAAGCGCATGTCGCCGACTGAAGCGGTAATTCTTGATTTTCCTGCCGTTCCGGTTGCTCAAGTTTACGGGCGACTGACTCGAGTCAATGGCTTATTGCTTGAAGCCGTGGGTTGCCAAATGGCGACTGGCGAGCCTTGCAAAATTGAATGCCGTGATGGTCGTTGGATAGAAGCTGAGGTGGTTGGCTTTCATAAAGAAACTCTTTGCTTAATGCCTGTAGAGCACCCTCATGGTTTAATGCCTGGTGCAAGAGTATTGCCCATTTCGGATCATCGCAGAATGCCATTTGGCGATAAGCTTCTTGGTCGTGTTATCGATGGTTTAGGGCAACCGATTGATGAACTTGAAGCCCATATTGACAATAAACACAGTCGTGCTCATAAAAACCTAAACCCATTAAAACGTAAACCTATTACAGAAACTTTAGATGTTGGTGTAAGAGCGATAAACGCATTAACGCCGATCGGTCGCGGTCAACGTTTAGGTTTATTTGCTGGCTCAGGTGTCGGTAAATCAGTGTTGTTAGGAATGATGACTCGGTTCACCGAAGCTGAAGTGATTGTTGTAGGTTTAATTGGTGAGCGTGGTCGTGAAGTAAGAGAGTTTATCGAAGATTCACTCGGTAGCGAAGGGATGCAACGTGCAGTTGTCGTAGCCGCTCCAGCCGATACAACACCTGTCATGCGCAAACGTGCCATGTTGCTTTGTCATCAAATAGCCGCTGATTTTAGAGAGCAGGGCAAGCAAGTATTACTATTGGTCGATTCGCTTACCCGTTACGCACAAGCACAACGTGAAATTGCACTGAGTTTAGGTGAGCCGCCTGCAACAAAGGGTTATCCGCCATCAGCATTCGCAACCTTACCAAGTTTGGTAGAAATGTCGGGGAACAGTCAGCATGCTGTCGGAACGTTAACCGCTTTTTATACCGTATTAAGTGAAGGCGATGACTTGCAAGATCCGATCGCTGATTCTGCCAGAGCAATTTTAGATGGTCATATTGTGTTGAGTCGTCAACTTGCCGAACAAGGGCACTTTCCTGCAATTGATGTGTGTGCCTCTGTGAGTCGTCTGGCTACTCAAATCTCCACCGAGCAACAATTAGAGCATGCAAAATTACTGCGTTTGTTGCTGAGTAAGTATAATGAAGTGAAAGCATTAATTCCATTAGGTGGCTATCAAGCTGGGCAAGATCCGCAGTTGGATGTAGCCGTAAACAGCTATCCAAAGTTGGCTGAGTTTTTACAGCAAGGAATGAATGAACTCGCAAATATTGAGCAAACATTAGCAAGCCTTGATGGCTTGATGACACAACTGACAGGTGTTCAACGATGAGCGCTTTGAAGCTGCTGAGTAAACAGGAGCAGAAAAAGCTGTCTGCTCTTGCTAATGAAAAGCAGCAATCGCAATTAAAGCTCAGTCAATTGGAAATGCAGCAACAAGCATTACAACAGGCTGCTAGTAGCTATGCACAGCAGCGCTACCAGCATACTAACCCAATGTTATTGAATAATAGCGTTGAAATGAGTTTGGCGTTAGAGCCGATTAAAAAGCAGCTCACTCGCCAACAAATGTTGCATACTCAAGAGCAGCTACGAGTTGAGAAGCTTTGGCGCAGGCAGCTGGGGCGTCATTTGGGGTTAGAAGTCGCATTAAACAATGCTCGTGTGGAAAAACAGAAGTTGTTAGTGAAACAAGAGCAAACTCAAACGGATGAGTTTGCTTGTCGGAAATATGAATTCTAATTTTGATCTTCAGTTAAGGTGATCTTTAAAAAACGGTTTTCATCTATGAAAAATGCTACATAATCACCCAAATACGGAATGCTAATTAGGTTTTTAAGAAACTCGTCTGAGATGGATTTATCTATTAACTCCCTTGATTCTTCATCACATTTCGCTAAATAGAGCATAAATCTATCGGCAAGTTCAGACTTATCATCATCAGGGCCTAGTTTTCGAGCGTCCGCTCGTTGTGTCATTTGTTGAAATTCGTGCTCAAAAAGAGCGGTCATTAGCACAACTCCTGCTTGCCTATTTGTTTCATCCCTATATGTTGCACCTACAAATGTTAAAACTTCTTCAGCCGGTATTTCTGATAATATACCTAGTAATGTTTTCGATGAGATTGAGTCTTTATTTTCCGGTGAAGCAAATAGGTGTGCAATAATTTGACTGCGATTATTCATCGATAATGACTGTAATATATCAAAAGCTGTATTTGCGTCAGTTTCAGAAATGATTTTTAACCAATTGGCATATTCAACGGTTCTTTCCTTAGATAGTATTTGATCCTTAGAAGCAAATTCTTTTAATGCTTCTCCTACTTTCTCAGGATTACTTGTATAGACATTTTTCATTCCAACTTCATTGAGCCCAGCTCTAAATAACAATTCTAGATAAACTTTATTGTCTAGTTTTGCACTTTGTAATTTCTCTACATCTTTAAGAATTTTTCGTCCCGAGAAGGATTCATTTTTTCTAAGTATAGATTGGGTTTTATCAAAACCAGCCCCTCTAAACCGCTTCTCAGCCTGAAAGTGTATTTCAGGTCTATTTAATTCGATTACTCTCAATACTCTTTGAAGATGCTGAGGTCTAGAAGTTCTCAACGGAAAATAAGATTCGGTTTCGGGAAGTAAGCTAATAATTCCATTCCAGTTGTCGTGTTGTAAAATAGCTAATAGTTGTTCGTCTGAAAATGATGGTTCGAGAACTGCTCTTTGCAATAACTGAAGTGGCAATATTGCCGTAGAAGGTGATTTTACTTCAACTATTGGCAGGAATAGTAAGGCCTCATTAGTATATTGAGGTAAAGATTCAATTAAAAACTCCATTATTTGGGGATCACCTTCAAACATAGTTAAATCAGTTTGCACAAAGGTGCCTGAACCTTTCAGTGTCTTTAATAGTGGAAGACTAATAGTTCCGTCTAGTGCAGATTGTTTGAACATTTCCAGTACCTGCTTTGAGTGAGTAGGGGCCACTAAGCTCACTAAGCACTTTAAATAGTTTTCTTTTATAGGAGGAGTTAAGCCTTCCGCCCATAGAGTGCGAATTGCATCAAGCTGATTAGGGGCAGATTCAATTTTATGTTTAAAAAGGGTTTTAACTAAAAATTCTGGATAAACTGTTTTAGCATTTGGTTGGCGGGGCTTTTTATCTGAATCGAAAGAAGGCTCTATTACGCTCATCAATATAGAAAGTTGTTGTTCGCTTAAAGTCTTACAAAACTCAGCTAAAGCCATCTGTTGTACACTGGCTAAATGCTCTTCACTAGCAATTGTGAGTGCTTTTTTCCAATACTGCTCTGGGCAATTAAAGCAAAATTTAAAGCCTACCATACAATCACTTTTAACTAGTTCTGTAAGAGCTGTACTAAATTGTGGATATGCAAAAAGTGCTTTAAAGAAATTAGGATCTTCAACTGCTTTGCTTAAATCCGAAGAAATAAAGACTAAAACATCACTCAAGTAAGGAAATAAAAGCTTTGTTGGCACCTCAATATCGTAGTGCTTAACAAGAGATATAAGAAACTTATTAAATTCTTTGGGGTCGTTAACTTTGAGCTCTTGTATGTAGCTTTGAAAACCTGACGAGCGTAAAAGGCAAGTGAAGCTGTCAGCCGTTAGGGTAGATAAAAAATCATCTAAAGCTCGTTCTGTATTTAGCAAATGCACACCACTAAAATCTTCAGTTTCATAATCGCCTTTGTGTATATGAATTGATTCTTTAAACGAACGAAACAATATTGCTTCTTTTTCTTCTGGGCTCAGACCGTCCATTGATTGGAGTTTTTCAGCGGCAGCTGGTGGGTTATGAGATGCTAACAAATGCGTTAACTCAATCAGGTTTAGAGCTTTTTTATTTATAAGTTCCGAAGATACAGGTAGCTTTTTGATGTTCGTAAGTAATAAACCTAATTGTTCCTGTGTACATGAGTTAATAAATTTATCTAAACCTTCTGGATCCAATAAGAAAGGAAGCAATAGCTCTGACAGTGCCTCTTTATCACAGTGTTTTATAAGAGACTTAAGGAAACTATTATATTCTTCGGGTTCGCTATCTTTAAGTTTTTGTATGTGGCTTTGAAAACCTGAAGAGCGTAAAAGGCAAGAGAAGTTTTCAACCGTTAGAGAAGATAAAAAATCATCTAAAGCCCGTTTTTTATTTATAGAAGGCTCGACTGTAACGTCTTCAGGCTCATACTCACCTTTGTGTATATCAATTGAATCTATAAATAAACGAACCAATAAGGCTTCTTTGTCTTCTTGGCTCACTCCGTCCATTAACTGGAGCTGTTTAGCGGCGGCTGGTGGATTGTGAGAGGCCAAGTGATAAGCTAGTTCAATTGTATTTAGAGCTTGTCTATTTGTGAGCCCTGAAGGTTCAGGTAGCGCTTTGAGATTTGATAGCAGTTGACTTAGTTGTTTTTGTGTACATTTATTAATAAAGTTTTTTAAGCTTTCAGGATCCAATTGATTTATTAATGCTGCAGGATTGATTGAATTACTATGAATTGAGTCAGCAAAAAGTATTACCTTCATTAGTCCTGTTAATTCTTCAAATTGTTTTTGGTCAGCATGATCTTCGTCCTCAAGGTCAGATTCAGCGATTTGAGAAGTCTGTTCTAAAACTGCTGATGTAATAGAGTGGGTAAGTTGGCGTGCTGTACCTGTAGATGAAATGCTTTGATCTGGAGAGGTCATAACATATCCGTATCCTCCATTATTTGCTAAAGATAGTGATGTTCCGAAATTAATACTGCCCATCATGGAGCTATTCAGCCCTCTAATACTCATTAATAGCTGTTCTTCAAAGGTTTGTACTATAGACCAGTCATTTAAACTTTGGAGTTCAACACTCTCAGCTGCTTGAGCTTCATGAAAATCTGTAACTATTACTGATAGCTTGCTTTCATCTGTTAAGTGAGCATTGAAAGTGGCAACAGAGCCGTTATTAAATGTGTATTTGAAAACGGTTTTACCATCACTAGATAAATTTGCGGCGGTAATTTGATAGTGATACTCATCTACTGATCTATCTGAACTGAATCTTGCTCCGAGCTCTGCCATATTGAATGTATGTGATTTGCCATACCATAATATTTATTGAAAAAGCATATTGAAACAATAAAAGTTAAGGAAACTTAATGTATTTGATAGTTTGAGTTTAACAATTTGAAATTAACTTTTAGCTTCGAAACAAGCGTTGCCTCTTATGTTAAGACGTTAACTCAGACTGCTTCTCTATAATGCTCTTAATCTTATTAGGGTAGTTTTGCCAAGTCACTTCAGCCCAATCTACTTTTGTAGCGGCAAATTTTTTGTGTTTAAGCAGTGAAAGTAAGATGTCAGCTCTTAATGCTGCTTCATCTTTTATGTTTTGTGAGGTATTAATTTTAGGTGGTTTTGTTAAGAGGTTTTCTGGTGACATTTCACAATATGACAAATACATTGCAAATACCCAATGAAGTAGTTGGGTTACATCATTTGTTGACGTTTTAGAATCTTGTGACAGGTAGTCAGTTAACGCTATATACATCTTTTGAGGATTATATTTACAAGCCAGCTGCATCTCTTGGAATGTTTTGTTTGTTTCAAAAAGAAACTCGGGATGAATTTTGGCTATATCCCTCAATTGTCTGACACCCTCTGGACTTTCACTTTGTGGAGCTTCGAGCCATATGGCTCGGATATCCTGCTCTCTTGCTTGAGTGAACCTTGCTCGTTGCTCAATGTCACGAGCAGTGAAAAAGCAAACACCCTCGATAAAATTGTCCATATTCGGTCGATGTAGTCGGATTCCGTCAATTAATCCATAAGTCAATATCTTCTGATAACAGAGTCTGCTGCAACTTTTGTCCCATAATGCTATTTTTTGAATGATTCCTACGTTGCTGTAAGCACTGATTATTGAAGCTAATCGTTTATCTGATATCTTTTCATCGTAAATGGTGTGGGATAATAACCGATAAAATACTTCATGATTGAGTTCAGGGTTAAAGTGCCTTAACAACTTCAAAGTATTCATTGGGTCATTTTTTAGGGCACTTAATAAAAAAGGCTCCAGATTTTTGTCTTCTATAAACTCTTTAGTGTTTAAGCCGCTTGCTTTTATTAGCATACTTAATTGCTTGTAATCTAACTCGCTAGAGTTTCTTGTTTCAAGAAAAAGCGCTTTAAAAAAGCCACTTTTGTCTCGAAGTTGGCTGTTCTCCCAATTGCTCCAATGACTTTGTTGAAAAAAATCTAAAATTGCAGAAGAAATTGAATCCAACATCATAGTTACATCCTGTTCAGGGATTGCCTCCAGCATAGCCGATGTGAAATTGCGAAAAAGCTGAGGTGAAGATCTGGCTGCCTGCCGCATATTATCTTGAAATTGTTCTGAGGAGACTAAAAGTTTAAGTTCAGACTCAGAAAGCTTTTCAATATATGTTTTAAGTTTTTTACTAATGCCGTCAGATTGAGGTGTTTCTGAACAGTCTTTATTTCTTTCACGTTGGAAGTGGTAATTAAATGCAGCAGCTAATATCTTAGCTTTTAATGTATTGCATTTGGAGCCTGTTAGATCAGCTAACTTCATAGCAACGTCGATATTACGAAATGAAATGAATGTGAGGCCTCTCTCTCCAAAAATTAGAGGTGGGATCTTATCTTTGTCATCTTGGGTTGTAAGGCCGCCTTGTATAGCTACTGATTCTGTATAAGGACTTGGAACTTGCTGGTCTAGATACTTTATGCCAACTTCTTTTAATTCATGCATTAATTGACAAGCTGTTTCTGGAGGGTGGCAATGAGATAAGACTGCTAAACAGTTTTCTGCATGAAGTTGAGTCTTCGGATCGGTGCATTGAATTGCGCCACTTCGTAATGCATCATTCAGTACTCTTGCTTTGTAATCTGATTTAATTACTCTTTCAATTTCAGTTTCGTTATCTACCTCTTCAGATACATCATGCCCGTGCTCGACATGAAATTTGTGCACTGACAGTTTAACTTTGGTATCAGACAGTTTTTTTATTTGCATGGTTACTTGAAATTTTTCATTTAACTCCACACTAAAATAAATTGGTTCCTCATCGGTTAAGTCATAAATAGCATCTTGTCGATATGTATCGGAAGTCACATGAAGTGGAAGAGGTGATGAACTTTCCATGAAAAATAAGCTTAAGAAACCATATCTACTTTTATCTAATGGCATCACTTAATACAATTGTTTATGAAGTAAGCTTAATTTTTTAATTAAGCTTACTGAGGAATGATATTATTGATCTTTAGAGTATGTAGGAGGTTCTGTGGTATTCAGTAGCTTGTTAATCACCTGCATTTGATCAGCAAGTAATTCACCATTGGCGTCGTTTAGTTGTTGGCTTTGTTCAATCTGAGAAACTAAACCTTGCCAAAGAGTTAGTGCTTTGCCTTTTCCTGGAGCCGGCAGGGCATTAATCAATCGCTCCATACCAATGTTATTGGCAGGTAACCCAAGATTACTCAGCAACTGACTACGATAAACCGCATTTTTTTTTAATAGCTCGCACAACGCTTGTTGCTGCTGATTATGCTCACCGAGTTTGTCGTTGTCTCGCTCAAGCATCAACTGCCTTTGTGTTTCAAGGAGCTTAGTCAGTTTATTGTAGCCATTAATGTCACGATTAATGCCTTCAATGAGGGCTCTAACTATTTCTTTTTTTGTCATCGGTTGCTCAAATTACAGCTTATTTATTGCCATGTTGCTTCGACATTGCATCTGCAATTTGTTCAATATCGACACTAAAAGAACCATTTTTAATTGATTGCTGAACTTCGGTGATTTTTTCTAAATTAACTTCCGCAATTGAAGCCAACTGTTCTTGAGCTTGAGAAAGCAGCTCAAAATCATGACTGATCTTTGCAGGGTTACTCTCTGAAGTTACTACTGGTTTCTCAGCTGCAGAAGCACTTTTAGTCGCCGCTGGTTTTGCTGTATTAATGGATGTCGTTTGATTAAATTTACTGATTTCCACTGAATCAATTCCTATATCTACCTTCTATCACATAATAAGCGACAGCAAGATTGAAAAACTAAAACCAAGTTCTAATTTTTCCTTTTGAACAGGAAGCTTGAGGCGTGCTTTTTAAAAGTAATCTCATTATGAATGAAATCAATAGATAGCTGAGATCACTTTATTGAGGAGTATATTCTATACCTAGGCCACGTAATATTTCTGTATCTGCGGGCAGCTGACCATTTTGAACTTGCCTTTGAACTTGGGATTGCAGAGCTCTCACCCTAGCGTGAAACTCTTGCAGTCTTTGTTGGAATTTGTCAGAACGGAAAATAACATGAATTAATTCAGGGTTATTTATATGCTGTAGATATAGCTCGGTTTTTTGGCAAGGATGTTGTGGAAATATTGGATTCGGTGAATTTCTATCGATTACATCTGAAACATCATAATCCAGAATATCTTCAAGTAATTGCTGGCCTAAACTATCCTGTTTATTTTCATATAAGTAATTAACCATTGCCATGGCTTTTTCTGGTGAAAGTGAGTACAAGAGTCTTTGTCTCACAGCTTTAGGGGAAATCATTTGATATGGTGAAGCGCCAACTATAGCCTCGGTGTTGACTCCGTACTCCCAAAATGGTGCAGTCATAAAATCAGCTAGTTTCTCACTCGTAAATGAATCGCAAATTTTGTCCATAAAGCGATCTTGACACAATGTATAAATCCAGTGAGTTAGATTATGTATTTGTTCTTTACTGAGCTCTCCTGTTTTCACTGCTTCCATTAAGGTTGAGTCGGTAAGAATTCTGATACGAGCCGCAACTCCTATTCCTCTCGTTCGAAGTAGGATGAATGTTTGTTCAGGTGTATAATCTTTATCTAATATGGATTCAGGGTTAAGTCCCAGCATTGTAAGGTATTTTTCCGGATAGTCGGAGTCTTGCATTAAAATGTCTCTTGACAGTATATTTTTTAGGGAGTCACAAGCTTCTGATTTAGTGTTAGTTAATAGCCCTAAAATGATTGCTCCAACAAATGCTTCTCTTCGTGGCTTATCGGTACCGAACTCTTGATCTTCCAAATCATAAAGTGCCATTGCAAACTGTGGTGATGACGCTACTAACTCTTGAATTGCTGAAATAACAGCTTCATTTTGGATTGCATCGGGTGAATCTCTTCGGCAATTCATTAAAATAATATTGCATGTATTCATGAGTGATGGAGGCCATTGTTCAAAGGTTTTGCTTTTATTATCTTCTAGGATTTTGACTGCTTGAGTAACTGATTTCAGCACCGTCGAGTAGAGGTCACACCGAAGTTTACTGCCTGTAGGTAAGTCATCGATATTTCTCGCCACATTCTCAATAAAGCGTAACTTATTTATGTTGAGAGGAGGGGCAACATGTTCTAAATGTTCAGTTAAAAATTCAGGGTGATAAAGGAGTGTAGTTAGATCAGTAATACTAGATAGCTCCCTCCATATTGTGTCTGTATCTTCTGTTGTGCTTAATCTAGGGCAAGGATAATGGCTAATGCTAGAAGTATGAAAATTTTGCATTAGTTTTACCGCCTTTGCAGGATCATTACTACATAGCTTCTCAAGCTCATTAGTAAAGCCATTAGCTTGCAATAATGCTCTCGACTGACTCTCCGTTAATTTAATGTCTGGATTTCCTTCCAACAACTGAATAATGCCACTGTTCAATTGGTTTTGAATTTCAGGAGTGGTATTGCTGCTTGTTAAGTTGAGGAGTTTAAAATAAACATGTAACAAGGCGTTCGGAGTACAGTGACTGTCTAGAGCTTCAAATACTTGCATATCATCAATAATATTTTTGGCATTTTGTTTCTCTACTTCATCGATGATATTCAAAAACTTTGCAGTTGTATGACTTTGGTGAATTGATTTAAGGGATTGACACAGTTCATTAAGTGTTATGTTGTCTGTAGACGGGTGATGCAGTAAAGCTGCACCAACAGAAAAGTTATTGTTAAAAATTTCAGCAAATTGGTCGACAGTCAGTTTTGTTGATTGTTCTTGTACTGCTACGTCGCAAAATGCGGTATCGCCAACCCTTGATTCATCGAAATGAATTTGGGTTTTGCTTAACTCCTGTAAAGCCTCCTCAGCTTTTGCCCCTCTTGTCGCAGCAAGAAATTGGGTCAATTCATTGGGTGAAGCTCTTAATTCACCGAAAAATTGTTTAATGGATATATTATGCAGTTGATCACTTGCCATCAGGTGAACTTTATACTGCTGAGCTATCGCTAAGTCTCTTGAGTCTGTAGAGACTGTGGACATAAACTCGCTCACAACTCCACTCTTAATTGGCTCAACAGTTATATGATCTTTAGATGGCCGACAAACATTTAATTTCCTTTTCGAACCATCAAGCAATGTGATTTCGATAGATTGTTTTTTATTAGAGGAAGGTTTTGAATTTAATGCAGAAAAATTCACTTTTTGCAAAAAGTCAGACACTTGTGCTTGATTCAGTTTCGTGGCCATCTTAGCCTCCCTAAAATCCAAATTCTGTAATTTGAATGGTTTGGATTTTAGGGAATAAGATTAGCTATTTCAAGGAAGTAAATTTTAATTAACATGTTGTAAATAAAGGTTATTTAATGAATATTGGTTAATGTTTACTTGGTCGTGATAACTAAAATCGAGTTTCAACTTTTCCTTTACCAATAGGGTATGCCAGTATCACTTTGCCTGAGCTTAAGTTCTTCACTTTAATGGCTCGACCTTCACCACCTGATTGTAAAGCTTCGCCTTTCATATTGGCTGAAAAGCCATTGGCATTAGCTTCAATAATGACTTGTTCTCCAGCCATTATCCAAATATTACTTATGAGTTGTTTTGCTTGAATTGCTTTTAAACGTCTAAGTTTATGATTTACTCGTTTTCCCAGTAATTGAGACATTTGAGTGATGATTTGCGTTTGAGATGATGGATATTTAACCCATTGCATTGTCAAAACGTCGGGCTGTATTACTTGCCCTCGTTGTAGTGTTTCTTTGGTCACTGGCAACAAAGCTTTGACTGAGAGTTGGCTTCTTATCATTGCTGCACGATTGGGAGATGAACAGCTTGCCCTCCATTGCTGTACACCCAGCAATTTATCACTCTTTTTGGTGAAACGAATCTCTGACGAGCAGTTACTTAATGCTGAAACTGCTCTGCTGCTTCTTAATGTTAACTCAGGTTGTATTTGCTCAATTTTTTTCAATTGTTGCCAGTTATCTACGAGCTTAAAAATGTGAGTTTTCAGCTGCTGCTCTACCTCAGATTTATTATTTTCTGCCTGTGACAAAAGCGGAAACATCAATAAAAGGCCTAGTAGGAAGTAGGAAGTTCCGCTTCCTATATTTATTGATTTTATTGTGTAACCTTTTGAAATGTAGTGGGTATTATTTATTGGCACGATAGTTGTTATTTGTTCTGCATCGTTGATTATTTGCAATACCATACTAGGAGTCGTAATGGCTATCAATCTAGATGCAGCATTAGGGGTACATCCACAGGCTTTGGATGTCAGAGTGGAACGCAGTAAGTTGCTGGCTGGTAACTTAGCCAATGCTGAAACACCAGGTTTTAAAGCACAGGATTTAGATTTTAAAACCATTATGACTAAAGTCGATATGGGCGTTCAAGTTGATCGCAACTACCAAGCGATGTATCGCATCCCACATCAAACCTCAGCTGACAACAATACTGTTGAGCTCAATAAAGAACAGGCTCGTTTCTCACAAAATTCGATGGATTATCAAACCAGTTTAACTTTCCTGAATTTAAAGATTTCCGGTTTGAAAAAAGCGATAGAAGGACAATAGGGAACGTTATGTCATTCGGAGATATATACCAAATTGCGGGTGCTGGCATGCAAGCACAAACGGTTCGATTAAATACGGTGGCCAGTAACTTAGCGAATGCAGGTGCGGCGGCAGAGAGCCCGGAACAAGCTTTTCGTGCATTAAAACCTGTCTTTTCTACGATTTATCAACAAACCGATCAAGGTCGAGTTTCAGGGGCGCACGTTCAGGTCGCTGCTGTTGTTGAAAGCGATGCGCCACTCGAGATGCGTTACGAGCCGCATCATCCACTTGCAAATGAAGAAGGGTATGTCAGCTATTCGAATGTGAACACAGTGCAAGAGATGGCAGACATGATGGCAGCCAGTCGCAGCTTTGAAACCAATGTAGAAGTGATGAATCGTGCTCGCTCTATGCAGCAAGGACTCTTGAGATTAGGAACGAACTAAGATGCAAACAAATGCCATTGCGAACAGTACAAATCAAGGTTCTGACAATAATATTGGATTGAACTCTAATGATCCGTCAGCACTCAGAAACGAATTCATGACCTTGATGATCGCCCAGATCAACAACCAAGATCCGACTGACCCGCTTGATCCCAACGAGTATGTATCTCAGTTGGCACAGTTTTCACAAGTTGAGAGCTTAGAGAACGTAACTAAAAACCAATCGACTCAAATGACCATGCTGGAGAATTTAGGCATTGTGCAATCTGCCAATCTAATTGGTAAACAAGCCATGGTGCCAGCGAGTTCATTTGAACTCAACGAGGAAGCGATTCAAGGCAAAGCCTATCTTAAGAGCTCTGCTGAAAACCTTACTGTGGAAATTAAGAACAGTCAGGGTGAAGTGGTTCAAACATTAAATCTTGGTTCTCAAGACGCAGGTGATATTGCTTTCAATATTGATCCGCAAGCACTCGGGCTTCCAAAGGGCGACTATAAGATCAATGCCGTTGTACTCAATGGTGAAGATACCTCAGTAGCTGATACCTTTTTACAAGCTGAGATTGAAAGAGTTCATTTCTCCAGTGCTAAGGGCACCATGATTGCTGAGCTCAGTAACGGACTTGAATCTACTTCGGTACTGAATATTTCAGAAGTTTCATAAGCGTCGGAAGTTTAAAAGAATAAATAGGGATTACATCCATGTCTTACAATATTGCGTTAAGTGGCTTAAAAGCAACATCACAAGATTTAAACACCATTAGTAATAACATCGCTAACCAATCTACGGTTGGTTTCCGTGGAGGCCGTAGCGAGTTTGCAGCAATTTATAATGGCGGCCAACCAGGTGGTGTAGGTGTGTTATCAACATCACAGAATTTTGCATTAAGCGGTAACCTGACTTACACCGGTCGTGAGCTGGATATGGGACTGCAAGGTGATGGCTTTTTTGTGTTGAACAGTCAAGACGGTAATACAGTTTATGCTCGTGCTGGTATGTTTATCCAAGATGCAGAAGGAAACATTGTTGACCCAGCAGGTAACAAATTACAAGGCTATGCAACCAATAATGGCCTACTGCAAACCGGTAATGTCACGGACTTAACAGTACAAACAAGTGCTCTACCTGCCAAAGCAACCACTGATATCGGCTTAGTTTCAAATTTTGATGCTCGTGTTGATGAGATTGATCCAGTGGCTACACCGTTTGATCCGGATGACGCATCAACTTTCCACTCTTCAAATACGGTTTCGGTATTTGACTCTTTAGGCAGCGAGCATGCGTTAACTCAGTACTATGTGAAAACAGGTTCTAATAGCTGGGACGTTCAGTTCCGTATGGATGGCGAAGATGTTACGCCAGCAGGTGGTTACAACATGACATTTGATACTGACGGTAACTTAACCTCGGCATCAAGCTTAAATTTGAATATCACTAATCCTGCGATCATTGGCGGTGCATCAGCACTGAATTTTGATGTCGACTACCAGAGCAGTACGCAATATGCAGCGGCTTATAACAATTCTAGCTTGAGTCAAAATGGTTATACCTCAGGTGAACTGAACGGAATTCGTTTGGATGAAAACGGCCAGCTCTTCGGTACGTACACCAATGGTCAAGAACAGTTGCAAGGTCAAGTTGTATTAGCGGACTTTACCAACCCGAATGGTCTGGAACCAATCAGTAACAATGCTTGGACGGCAAGTAATGAAGCAGGTCAACCAATTCTAGGCACACCTTCGACAGGGACTCTAGGTTCGTTAAAAGGTGGTTATCTAGAAGGTTCTAACGTTGATGCGACAGCCGAGATGGTCAGTCTGATGACAGCTCAGCGCAATTATCAATCAAACGCCAAAGTACTTGATACCAACTCTACGATGCAGCAAGCCCTGCTTAACGTGATCTAAGGATATTTACGATGGATCGAATGCTTTATACCGCAGCAGCAGGTGCGACTCGAACCCTTGAGGCTCAATCTATTCGAGCCAATAACTTAGCGAATGCTGAAACAACAGGTTTTCGTGCAGATCTTGAACGTGTTGAAGCAAAATGGCTACAGCCTACAGGCGATAGTTTACCAACTCGTGTGTTAGCTCAAACTCAATCTGCTGATTTCAGTCAGCAATACGGTCAAGTGAACACAACTGGGCGCACGTTAGACGTGGCGTTACGCGGTGAAGGCTTTTTAGCCGTTCAAACGCCAGAAGGTGAAGCCTATACTCGTAATGGTGCAATTGAGCCAGATTCGGAAGGTCAGTTAACCATTAATGGTTTTCCTGTTGTGGGTGTAGACGGTCCAATCGTACTTCCTGAATTTCGTGAACTGTTTGTTGGTAATGACGGCCGCATTAGTGCGTTGACAGGCAATAACATTTTTCCTGAAGAAATTGGGCAGTTGAAATTGGTCAATCCTGAATACGCTGAGATGCAAAAAGGATTGAACGGCATGATGTATACCCAAGCTCCAGCAGCCGTGAACGATGAAGTCACCATCGACAGTGGCTTTTTAGAGTCGAGTAATGTGCAAGCCGTTAATGAACTCATCGCTTCAATGGATCTGACTCGTCAGTTTGAAGTGCAAGTGAAGTTAATGAAAAGTGCTGAACAGATGGCTCAAGCGGGCAACAAGCTGCTGAGAAATAGTTAATTACTGATATTTCAATCATACCTGCGATTGCAGGTTGACTAAGAATAATAAGGAACGGATTCATGCAATCTGCTTTATGGGTCAGCAAAACAGGTCTGGCCGCTCAAGATAAAAAGATGACGACCATTGCCAACAACTTGGCAAACGTAAATACCACGGGTTTTAAACGTGATCGTGTTGCATTTAACGACTTGTTTTATCAAATGCAACGTCAACCAGGTGGTCAAGTAGATGCACAAAACGAATTGCCTGCAGGTATGCAAATCGGTACAGGTACTCGTGTTGCTGGTACACAAAAAATCTTCACGACAGGTGATTTAAAAACAACGAATCAGCAGTTGGATTTAGCGATTGAAGGACAAGGCTTTTTGCAAGTAGAAGAAGCTAATGGCGATATCGCTTATACCCGTGATGGCCAACTGTATCGTAACAGTGACGGCTTGATTGTGACTTCTCAAGGCTTGCCTTTACAACCGAATATTGAAATTCCAGAAGATGCTTTAAGCATCACTATCGCAACTGACGGTATTGTCTCAGCACAAATTGCTGGACAAGGTGATTCACAAGAACTCGGACAGATTACCTTGGTTAATTTTACCAACCCTGCAGGGTTGGAAGCTCGAGGTAATAACTTGTACCACGCAACGGGGGCTTCCGGTGCAGCCATTGAAGGTATTGCAGGTGAAGACGCTTTCGGGCAGCTACGACAAGGTGCGCTTGAAGGCGCAAACGTCAATGTGGTTGAAGAAATGGTGGAAATGATTTCAACGCAACGCGCTTATGAAATGAACGCCAAAGTAGTGTCGTCGTCTGACGAAATGCTGCAGTTCTTGAATCAAGCGATGTAATGGTAAGTACCGTAGCACATGAAATCCACATTCTGACTTACTCGACTTCGTGTGCTTGGATATTTGATTAAGGTTGACACCATGATTACCTCTAGTTTTAGTACGATAAAAAAATATCTTGTTGTTTTGCCATTGTTGTTGGCAGGATGTGCTTCACACTTTCCAGATGAAAGAGCTCAACCTGGCGGTAAAGAATGGTCACCACCGGAAATTGATTACAGCTTACCTGAAGCGAAACACGGCAGCGCTTATCGTCCAGGTTTTTTATTAACCTTGTTCAATGATAAACGTGCTTTTCGCCAAGGGGATATTCTCACGGTTTCGTTGAACGAACGCACTCAAGCAAGTAAAAGTGCAGGTACGCGAACGGCCAAAGATTCAGGGCTTAACTTAGGGGCGCAAGTTTCTGGTGATAACACCAGTTTTAACGGCTCAGCGAATGTGAATTCAGGAAAATCGTTCAATGGCAATGGTTCAAGCTCTCAACGAAACCAATTGACAGGATCGATTACTGTCACTGTTTCTAAAGTGTATCCAAATGGAACATTGCATATCAGAGGTGAGAAGTGGCTGAGCCTAAATCAGGGTGATGAGTTCATTCGTATTTTAGGTCTAGTTCGTACCGACGATATTAATAATGACAATACCATTTCTTCGCAACGAATTGCGGATGCACGCATTGTATATGGCGGTCAAGGTGCCGTTGCCGATAGCAACGCCATGGGTTGGGCATCACGCTTCTTTAATAGCCCTTGGTTCCCGATGTAAGGCACTCGCAATGTATGTAAGTAATATGAGCAAAAGTAATATGAAAAAAAGCTTCTTATTCTGTTTGTTTTCTTTACTGCCTTTTTTGAGCTTACACACTCAAGCGGCACAAACTCGCTATTTAATGGATATTGTGGATGTGCAAGGTATCCGTGATAACCAGCTGGTGGGTTATGGTTTAGTCGTTGGCTTAAATGGGACGGGTGATCGCTCTCAAGTACGGTTTACCAGCCAGTCGGTCGTTAATATGCTCAAACAATTTGGTGTGCAAATCGATGGCCGTAATGATCCCAAATTAAAAAACGTTGCCGCAGTAGCTATTCACGGAAATGTGCCCCCATTAGCCAGCCCTGGGCAAAAAATCGATGTGACCGTTTCTTCGCTAGGTGATGCTAAGTCATTACGTGGTGGTACGTTATTGATGGCACCGCTTCGCGCTATTGATGGCGAAATTTATGCGGTTGCTCAAGGTAATCTTGTTGTAGGCGGGATCTCTGCTGAAGGAAAAAGCGGATCATCTATTACGATTAATTCTCCGACAGTAGGCACTATCCCTGGCGGTGCTCTGTTGGAGAATTCCCTTTCCAGTAGTTTTTCAGATGATGCCAATATTGTGCTCAACTTGCGTAACCCAAGTTTTAAAACGGCACGCAATATTGAGCGTGCCATTAATGGCGTATTTGGCCCCGAAGTCGCTGCAGCAGACAGCAATGCCAAAGTGATAGTTAAAGGTCCTTCATTACATCGTCAACGCGTAACATTCATGTCAATGTTGGAAGAGTTACAAATTGAACAAGGCCGAAAATCACCTCGAGTTGTATTTAACAGTCGTACAGGAACTGTAGTTATGGGCGGCGATGTTGTCGTACGTAAGGCCGCAGTAAGTCATGGCAATTTAACGGTATCCATTGTTGAGCGACAGCAAGTTAGCCAGCCTAACGGCGGTAACTTTGGTGATGCTGCAGGCGACACTGTGGTAACCAATGATTCAAGTGTTGATGTTGACTTAGGCAACGGGCGCATGTTCGTTTGGCAAGAAGGCATTGAACTCGAACAAGTTGTAAAAGCAGTGAACAGTTTAGGTGCTTCCCCGATGGATCTTATGGCAATTTTACAGGCATTGGATGAAGCTGGTGCGTTAGAAGCAGAGTTGGTCGTCATTTAATGAAATTAGAAAACTCCCACGGATATTTAAACCAGCTTAGTGCTGGTGACATGATCAAAACAAACGGCGAAAAGGGCGCACTTGAATTAGTGAGCCAACAGTTTGAAGCACAGTTTTTGCAAACCGTATTAAAACAAATGCGTCAAGCCAGTGATGTGTTGTCTGACGATGATAGTCCGTTGTCTTCACAAAATGATGGCATGTACCGTGATTGGCATGATGCAGAGCTTGCTGGACGTTTGAGCCAAATGCAAAGCACTGGGTTAGCTAAAGTTATGACAAAACAATTGTCAGCAGGACTTCAGACCGTTCAACCGAATGTCGCTTTAGAAAAACAACAAACAAATTCAGCGCCGGTCAGTAATACCACGGCCATGCAGGCGTCATTGATTTCACCGATTACCCACAAGTAAATCGGTTAGGGTAGAAATACATGAGCATGATTGACAACGGCTTATCAGGCTTAAATGCTAGCCGAGCGGCACTCAGTGCCACTTCCAATAATATCGCTAATTCGTTGGTGTCAGGTTACACCCGTCAGCAAGTGATGACGAGCTCAGCTGGCGGTGGCTTTTATGGCGAAGGTAGCGGTGTTCAAGTTGATGGCGTTAGACGCATCTCTGATCAATATGAAGTTGCGCAACTGTGGGCGACAGGTTCAGCTGTTGGTTATGCAAAAACACAAGCAACCTATTACGGTCAAGTAGAGAAAATTTTTGCAGGTGAAGGCAATAATATTTCAGCGGGATTAGATGATTTATTTGCTTCTCTCAACTCAGCACTGCAACAGCCAAATGAAATTGCTTTTCGTCAAGGAGTGCTGAATGAAGCGAACAATATTTCTCAAAGGTTTAACTCAATAAGCCAAGGGCTTAATACTCAAGTTAACCAAATCGAGGGGCAAATTAAGGCATCAGTTACGCAAGTGAATGCGCAATTGAAGAGTATTGCAGAGCTAAATGCTGAAATTCAAGCAAGCAGCAACGGTGGTAACGTACCGAGTGCACTATTAGATGCGCGTGATTCTCAAATCAACGAGCTTGCACAAATTTTGAATGTTGATGTGGTCAGTGCACCAAATGATATGGTGAACATCTCTTTGCCTAACGGCCAACCATTATTAGTTGGGGCAAAGTTCTCGACCTTAGAAACTCAAGTTGACCCGACAGATCCAAAGTTTAGTACTGTAAACATTAAGTTTGGCGATACTCGTTTTCCTGTCAACAACATCCAGGGCGGTAGCTTAGGTGGTATGATCGATTATCGCGATAATGAGCTAAAGCCTTCTTTTGATTTTATTGATGAACTTGCGACTCATTTCGCCACAGAGTTTAACACTGTGTTGGCTGCTGGGACTGATTTAGCCGGTGCTACTCCAACGAAAGATTTATTCATCATTGACCCTAATAACCCTGCTGGCAGTTTGAGAGTAACAGCAGACTTTACTGCTGAGGCGTTGGCTTTTGGTAAAGATGGTACGCCGGGGGACAACTCAAATTTGCGTGATTTTATTTCGCTTGCGACTAAAGGTATTTCCTTCGGCTCAATCGGTGCGACGACGACACTGAGTGATGCTTTTACCAGTAAAGTTGGAAGCCTAGGCAGCCAATCTAAGCAAGCTCAAACCAGTTTGACTACACAAATCCAGTTACAAAATGAAGCTCAAACTCAGTGGGCAAGTACCAGTGGTGTCAACATTGATGAAGAGGGGGCAAATCTGATCATTTATCAGCAAGCCTATCAATCAAACGCAAAAATTATTGCCATTGCAGATGAGCTATTTCAAACGGTTTTGAACAACGTATAGGTTTTAAGTACCCATGCAAATAAAACTAAGACTCTTCAATTACATTCACAAGGGTACTTATTATGCTAAGAATTAGTACACAAAATATTTATACTAACAGTGTATTTACGATTCAGCAGACGACGGCTGATATCGCAAAGTTAAACCAACAATTAGCAACAGGTAAGCAGCTGTTGCAACCTTCTGATGATCCGATTGGCTCTGTACTGGTCATGGCATCAGAACGTGATGTTGCTGAGACCAATCAGTTTATTGAAAATATCAATGCTCTGAAGACGGGCTTAAGTCGTCAAGAAACGCACCTTTCTAGCTTAGTCGATTTACAACACCGTATGCGCGAGATTACAACTTCTGCCAATAATGGTAGCTTGTCAGCTGAAGATCGTGCGGCCTATGCCTCTGAATTGGAAGAGTTGCTAGCGTCGTTCGTTGACTCTGTTAATGCTAAAGATGAAGGTGGAAACTTCTTATTTTCAGGAAATGAAACATCTACTGTACCAATCAGCACAGACGCATTAGGAAATTACGTTTATCAAGGTAACGATGGCCACCGAGAAGTGCAAACATCATCATCTTCTTGGATGACAGTGAATGTAACGGCTGATGAGTTTCTGTTTTCAAATCCAAGCACCGATATTTTAAATCAAACGCAGGCTTTTATTGATACGCTAAATGATCCCACGCTTTCACCGGGGCAACCAGCATTTGATGCCGTATCTAGTGGTATGCTGAATAGCTTAGATGATTCATTAACCAGCATTTCACAAGCAATTACGGTGATGGGTGGCAAACAAAATAGCTTGAGTTTGCAAGAGACAGCCCATTCTGAGCGAGTATTGTTTAACGAGCAGGTTATCGGTGAAACAGAAGGTTTAGATTACGCGAAAGCGATGTCTGAATTTAATGTGAAATTAACGGCATTGCAGGTAACCCAGCAAACATTCGTACAAGTGAGTCAGCTAACCTTGTTTGATCATATGCGTTAAAAACATTCTGATGTTTTTAGGTTCAAGGAATAACGTTATTATTAACCGACAAGAATGTCACACTGAATCAATCTGAGAGTTTTAAATGCTGACGCCCATTACTGACACTGGAAATTTAATTCGTACTGACGCCAAGCCAGTTCAAGCACCGTTAAAAGCGGAGCCACAACAAGCTGAGCGTATGACTGTTGCTCGTACTATTCCAGAGCACCGTCTTCAAAGTTACGCTAAATGGGCGAGTGTAGCGCAAGCTCAGCATTTAATTTCAGCGAATCAAGTTGCTGAGCAAGCATTAACGCAGATGCTTAAGCAGCTTCTGAAATTAAAAAAGCAGCTAGAAATGGCGCATACTCAAAGTGGTAGAGATCCGAACCTTACCTCACAGATGCAGTCCTCTATTGAATATCTGTTTTTGCAAGATGTTAGCTATCAAGGTAAACCGTTAATTGACCATCAACTCAACTTATTAAACCAAGGCCGCAGCCCGGCTAAATATTGGTTTAACTTTAAGTCTGTTGAATTAACCAGTATCAAACCCGTTGATGAGCGTATATCTCTGCAAATTGCGCAAAATTCGATCTCTCTGCTTTTGCCTAAGCACGTTGGGCAAGAACGATTGAGTCAACTGGTTGATTCAAGTCTCGCAAAAGCGGGGGTTAGGGTTCGGTTGCTTAATTCTGGCGAAGCGATTTACAGTTGTGATAAAGAATTATGGCAACAAGTCCAGCCTGGTATTGTGATGAGCGGTCAAGGTCAGCGTTTACCTGCAGGTGAAACACGAACTATAAAAGTTCAAGAAGTACTCAACTGGCAAGACCCTCGTGATTGGCAAATTGCCAATATTCAGCAGATAAAACAAACCGAAGCGAAAGTGCTTAAAACCATACGTAAAGTTGAAAAACAGCTAGCAGAGCTTAAAGCCAGTCAACAAGCGATTATTGATCGAATGATGGAAGTAAATCGCCAGCAAAATAATGAAGCTCAAATTCAGCAAGCGTTGCAACAACTCCAACAGCAAATGAGCAGCACACCATTTGTAAATCAAGTAACTTCATTGATGGCACAAGCGAATGTAAATCGTAATCAGGTTTCAGGAATATTGAAATAAAAACATTGCAATAAACCTGCGTTAAAAAGGTTAACTTTTTTAAACTAAACCTTAATTCTTAACTGTTATAAGTCATGATAATCTGTAGCTCCCTACTAAAACTGGGTGCAAATTATGTCTGAAGTAGCAGCTAGTCAATCTAAGCTTGTTTGTTTGTTCGATAGAGATTGGTCAGAGAGCGAGGAGCAAATAACTCCTGAAATTCAAACGTTCAATAAATTACAAACCACCTTGGAACAAAACCCTAATCAAATTTTTGAAGTGATATTCATTAATCGAAAGTCTGGTCACCCTTATACTTATTGTATGTGGTGTACTGAAAGTTTAATAGGTGCAGAAGGAACAGAAGAAACTGATGTAGTGAGGAGGTTTCATTCAACTTTGCCTGGCCTAGAATTAAAAAAAGACGAAGGTTTACAGAATATCTTACAATCAAATATTACCGACATTATGAATGGCAACGTTGCTTATCGAGCTGATGAGTCCAAGAAGTACCAAGGAATGGTGCAAGTTCAGCTTACTCATAGGCTCAATAGGTTAAAAGACGTGATTAAAGCGACCATTCCTACTGAAATCGAAGATAAACCTCTTACAAAAGAAGAGGTGAAAAGCTTATTAGCGGCAGCAGATGAAGATAGTACAGGGCAACGTCCTAGCATTGAGCAAGTCACTCTAGATAATAAAGTAAAACTTGAAGCTAAAAGAAAAGAGTTAGAAAGTATCAAAGGATCATTTGATACAGTTTGTTCTGCATTTGATAATGTAGATAAAAGTGAGGGAGTAAAGGGCTATAATGGCGCTATTCTAGCCTTTAATGAGCTTGTAAGCCGTATCGATCGATTAAATGAGCCTTTAGATTGGAGAGCTGAGGAATATATATCAGAAGCTAAAGGAGCAACCAATTTGAGGCACACTTTTGAAACTCAAGTTGTCGAATTTTTAGATCATCAAATTAAGTTAAGAAAGAATGGAGTTATGGCTTCAAAGAAAAACGAATGCTTGGAGGCACTGGTTGTATTGAGAGAAAGCGCTGCTCCCAAATATAAAGTTCCCGCCCTTTGGACTAAAGTAACTTAGTACAGATAAACTATGAATTTCAATTTAAAATAGTGTTTATGTTTATACAGTATTAACGAGCTTTTAGTTCGTTAAATTGAGTAATTATATTTGTAAACCATATACTTATGGTGATTTAGAAAGTAAGCGTTCGTTGTTTCCTAATGATATTGGGTGTCGAAGTTACGGAGTGAGAAACTCTTGCGTATTCTTGTTCTGCTTTATTTTCCTCAAGTGGGTTGAGTTCACCTGAATCTTCAGATTTTGAAGTTTCTTCGACACGAACAACTACTGCTGCTCCAAGTGATATGACTTCAATTTCATCTTCTGTATCGGATTCGTCTGCATCATAATCCGACTCCATATCACTAAGTTTTCGAGGCTCTAAAGCTTCTGAACTTTCAATTACTTCAAATTCATCATTCGGTTCGGCTTGAGTGCTTGATTGAACAGGATCAACAAGAACAAAAGCATCACGTGCTTCAAATGGGAATAAACCATGGATCTCTCTATATACGCAGATGAGTTCTCTACCATGTTGGCATTGAGGTCGATAAAATAACTCAACCAGTTTTCGTTGATGAGACTCTTTGCTGAACTTTAAGAATTGATAGAAGGTATTTTGAAGCCTTGCTTTCAAGTCATCACAAAGTAAACCACTCATCATCGATTCATAGTTATTTACAAGGTACTCACATAGCTCATGTTCAGGGCAATAAGATTGAAAATAATCTCTACATTGATTCATTTGATAATTTTCGGTATGGAGAATAAGCTTCCAAGCCAATATGAAGTGCTCTTGAGTTGTTTTTGATGGTGTTTTGGGGCACATGATGTCGAGTATGGCTTTGGTCTCAGTATCTTCTTTGATTAAGTTTATAAATTCGGCAAACTTTATTGGACGATTGTTAAGTAGCCCTGATAAGACGGCCTGAATAAAAGTTGAGGAATGCATACTTTCAATGATTTCGAGTGACTCACTATTTTCCTCATCCAAACTATCAGATGTTGGACATGAAGACTGAGTTATATCGGGCGACGGCTCTTCTGTATTTGAAAGTGTAGAAACATGAGATTCATCAGTAGATAGTGATTCATCTTCAGATGATTTAAATACTTTCCAGCTGAATATAAGATCTCTTAAAATTGCAGGAGAAAGGTGAGAGATAAGTTGATATACCTGATCGTTACTCTCAAATTGACTGTCATGAGAAAGAAGGCAAAGTAAACGGCAAACTTGAAGAATTCTATGTTGGTATTGGCCGTCTGGATGAGTAAGATAGTACCAAATAAAGTATTCGTATTCTTTTCTAGCCTTAAGTGCATGCTCATCATTCAATGAGTATTCTGAAATTACATAGTTTGCAAGTGATTTTGGAGATGCCTCTATTAAGCGTGATAAAGCTTTCAAGCGAGAAATCGGTACTACGACGTTGTCAATCCCTTTTGGCGGAATGACTCTTTTTTTCTTTTCGGCATCCGCAGATTTTGAGTCACACGTTTTGACTAGCACCCAATCTGAAATTTGAGACTTACGCTTTTCATTTAAATCAAGGCTATCCAATAAGGTTATGGCTTTATCTTTCATGAATGCTTTAGATGCATATAGAGGCGTTAGAGTCGGACAACTCATAACAGCTTGCCATGCTTTATGATCATTACTATTAACACGTGTATTACTTAAATTTACTCGTCTACGGACAATACCAAAAAAGTAATACACAGTAAGGTGCAGCTCATGACTTTGAGAGTCGAGCTTTAAACGATATGTTTTAGGAATAATTCCTAGCCCTATAATGTCGAACTTTACGCCTTGATAATCAACTTCTTCAAAACCATTATTTTCTTTAAAACTGATTTTAGGCGGAGAGCAACAGGGAGCTGTTGATGACATAATTGCTACTCTACAACACTAGTTATACTTTAAATTTATAGTCGGAATATGAAGAAAATTCGAGGAAGATGAAGAAAAGGTAATCTGAGGTTTAGATCGAAATAATATAACTAATTAAGCCAATCGTTAATTCTTTAACGATTGGCTTAACAAACTGACTTAGATACTCGTGTCCAACTTAGGGAAGGATTTCACTAAATCATCTAAAGATTTCATTTGAGATAAGTAGCCTTCAAGCTTAGAAAGAGGTAATGCGCAAGGGCCATCACATTTGGCATTGTCTGGATCTGGATGTGCTTCAATGAATAACCCCGCTAAGCCAAGTGCCATTCCACTGCGGGCTAATTCAGTAGCTTGTGCACGACGACCTCCAGCAGAATCTGCTCGGCCTCCGGGACGCTGAAGCGCATGCGTAGCATCAAAAATGACTGGGTAACCCGTTTGTTTCATTTCATCCATGCCCAGCATATCAACGACAAGGTTGTTGTAACCAAAGCTGCTGCCGCGTTCACAAAGCATGATTTCATCATTACCTGCTTCGTTAAACTTTTTCACTATGTGGCGCATCTCATGTGGTGCTAAGAACTGCGGTTTTTTAACGTTAATGATTGCACCTGTTTTAGCCATGGCAACCACTAAATCTGTTTGACGTGCTAAAAAAGCCGGCAATTGAATGATATCAACAACCTCAGCAACCGGAGCCGCTTGATGAACTTCATGAACGTCAGTGATGATTGGTAGGTTGAAGGTATTTTTGATTTCTTCAAATATCTTTAAACCTTCCTCCATACCAGGGCCACGGTAAGAGTTAACCGATGAACGGTTTGCCTTGTCGAATGATGCTTTAAACACATAAGGAATGTTTAGTTTTTGAGTAACCTCAGCGTAGGTTTCTGCAATTTGCATTGCAAGATCGCGTGACTCAAGTACGTTCATTCCACCAAAAAGGACGAACGGTTTATCATTGGCAATATCGATATTACCAAGTTTTATGTTCTTTTGGCTCATTATGAGTGCCTCTAACATGGCGCCCTAAGGCGCCTAAGTGATAATTAATTCGTTAAGGTTTGCAGTAATTGACCACAGAACCAAGCCGCATAAGTACCTACGGCATAACCAAATACAGCTAGTAATACGCCGACTGGCGCCAGTGAAGGATGAAATGCTGCTGCAACTACTGGTGCAGATGCTGCGCCGCCGACGTTGGCTTGGCTACCCACGGCCATATAAAAGAGTGGTGCTCTTATTAGCTTGGCGATAATTAACATAAAGGCTGCGTGAACAATCATCCAGCTAATACCTAATAAGAAATAAATAGGTGTTTCTAGAATTTTCAATACATCCATATGCAGGCCGATAGAAGCGACCAGAATGTATAAAAATGCAGAGGCAACTTTAGATGCACCAGCGGCTTCAACTTCTCTAACTCGTGTGAACGACAGTACAATACCAATTGTTGTAACGGTCACAATCAACCAAAAGAAGCTAGAGGTTAAACTAAAGCGCTTCGTTTCAGGGTAATGTTCAGCAAAGAAAGGACCTAAGAAGTCGGCGATGTAATGCGCTAAACCAGTGATACCAAAACCAATGGCGATAATGAGCATGTAATCACGTAGGCTAGGTTGACGAGAATTTTCCTTTTGGTATTTCTCTACTTTCTGTCTTAGGGTCTCAATTGCAGTGGTATCGGCACCGGTCTTTTTGTCAATTTGTTTATGTTTCGATGCCATAAACAACAATACTGCCATCCATATGTTCGCAACAATAACATCTACGGTGATCATTGCTGAGAAGATGTCGCCGCCAACTTCATAGATTTCCTTCATCGAGGCTTGGTTGGCTCCACCGCCAATCCAACTGCCTGCAAGTGTTGTCATGCCGCGCCATACTGCGTCAGGACCATGTCCGCCTAATAAACTTGGCTCAATAGCCGATACGACTAATAAAGAAACGGGTGCTCCAATGACGATACCTGCAGTACCAACTAAAAACATGATTAATGCTTTAGGGCCAAGATTTAAAATGGCTTTTAGATCGACACTCAGTATGAGAAGTACTAAACAGGCTGGTAATAAGTAGCGTGACGCAACAAAGTAAATCTTTGATTCATGACCATCAACAATACCAAAGGTATTCAATAGTGACGGTAAAAAGTAACAAAGTAGTAATGCTGGTATGTACTTGTAGAATGATTTCCAAAATGGGTGGCTTGAACTGTTGGTATAAAATACAAAGCCTAATATGACCGCGAGCAAACCTAGAACGGTTGCATCGTTAGTAATCAAGACATCATGTGCCATGTCACTTGTCTCCCTTGCGCAATTTTGCAGTTATTATTATTTGCACTCATTATGGTTTGAGTGCTATTTAGTGATAGGTTTCCGTTGTGTCGTTGAGCTCTTGCAATTGAATTTTTACAAGTTCGGTCACGGGGTCGTGAGGGCTTTGTTCGACAAAGTGCTCTAAATCTTCTTTAGCCATCTTGATACAGCCTAATTGCTCTGCAACAAAAGCACGTTCACGGTTTAAATGAGCATCATCACTGTGCCATTCGAGTAGCAAGTTACAGCACTCTAATGCTTGTTCAAATTGATGAGATACGATGCAACCGGCTTTCTGTTCATGCATCATTCGAGACATTAAGCGCTTGTTAGAGGCTGGCTTGAAGTAACTGGTTTTCAGTGGTGCATGATTACCGAGTTCGCCACGAACAAAAGCATGCAACATTTTACGGTTCAGCTCTTTGCCATTGAGTGGGTCAATGAATTTGCTACTTCCCTCAACATTGCTGCGTAAAACAGTATGTCCAGGTAAAAAGATGAGATCGAGCTCTAAATCAAGTTGCTTAGCAAGCAGCTTAAATACTGTTGCTAATGTAGTGCTATTTCCCTGACGACTGATTAAGCACGTACCTAAGTCAGCTGCGTCTGAGCTAAAGTAATCTTCCCGCTGTCGAAAGCCTAAATCTCGGTAAAACCAATTTAATAAAGCATTGAAGCGCTTTTGTTGATTTACGAGATAGTGACTTAACACTGAACCTGATAATTCAAACCAGGCCCATTTGGCGTCTTCTAAACGAGAAAAGCCGAGGTGTTCGCTCAGCTCTAATAGAGATTCAGGTAATTTCACTGAATCAGGTAATGCATATTTACTCATGAAACTATCATTATGGGTTGTTTAAATACGGCCATTCTCGCGGCATAAACAAGCCAACTAATTGCGCCAATGTAGGCGAAAATTTTAAAAATGGCTCCGCGGTCTATTTTCATCGCAATAATACCTAAAACGATATAAGCGGCAACGGCACCAATTTTTTCTGTCAACCAAGTATTTTCAAATGGGTATTGATTAATAATGAAGCACAGAGCAACGCCTGAAAGCAGCAAAAATGTATCAATTACATGTGGTGCAATTTTTAGAAACTTTTTTTCTAAGATAGCGCTGCCACGTAGGTGCAATACAAAACGTACGGTGAAGAAAACGACACTCAGTGCAATTAGCAATAAGTGCAGATGTTTTACCGCAGGGTATAAGCTTGTCATAATTTTTTGGTAGCTCAATAAATGGTTAACGAAAGAAGTAGTTTACCTTATTCATAATACTTTTGGTAATGTGAGTTCTACGATTAAATGACATTGAAATTTCTTTATTTTAATAAAGTATGCATTGCGAGTGACAATCATAGAAATAAATTCAAGTGCGGCTGATGATAAAATATTACAAAGCCTACATTTTTTACACGCAAAGCTACATAGCAAAAAAGAATTCTTTTGATTAGAGGCCGTTCCCAATTAACGATTTCGATTTGCTGTTGTAGATTTTTTGTTTATTCAAGACGACGAATGCGAGGTGTAGTTGTTCTACATAAGCATTCGGCAATACAGAAGAAAGGAAAATTTAAACAGCCTTTCGGATTACGTCTAAAATCGAAATGACTAATTGGGAACGGCCTCTAGGCTCTGTTTAGCGTTATTCAACTACTGGTAAAAATTAGCTCAAAAAATCGAGATAGCGTTAATCGTTTTGTGTCAGATGTTGTTGAAAACTTGCTGACATCGCTAAGTGTAAAGCTTCAAAGTGAAAGTTAGCTGAATTTACCAATAGTACAGCGCTCATTACTGCCAAAATCTCTTACTGTCCCTACGTTGCAGTAACCAAGACTCTCAAGCTTTTTCCTTAATTGAATGCCTTGCTGGTAGCCGTGTTCCATTAACAAGTAACCGTTAGTGTTTATATGGTTTAATGCATGTTCTGCAATAAAGTATAAATCTGCAAAACCATGATCAGCTGCAGTAAGTGCACTTTGAGGTTCAAAGCGAACATCACCCTCACCCAAGTGGTGATCGTCTTCATCGATATAAGGCGGGTTAGATACAATTAAGTCAAATTGTTGTTCGGCAATGGCTGAAAACCAATCACTTTGTAGAATTTCAACGTGAGGTAGCGCTAGGTTCTGTCGATTGAGTTTGGCCAGTTCTACCGCATCTTCAATCTTATCAACAGCAGTAATTTGCCATTTGGGCCTTTCAGAACCCAAAGCGAGAGCGATTGCGCCAGTACCAGTGCCTAAGTCGAGTACTCTAGCATTTTCTGGTAGGGTTAAGTTCAATGCAGTTTCGACTAAAATTTCAGTGTCAGGTCTTGGGATTAATGTCGTGTCATTCACTAAGAAAGGTAAAGACCAAAACTCACGTTCGCCGATAATATGTGCCACGGGAATGCCCGTTTTGCGTTTGGATATCATCAGGCTAAATTGCTGCCATTGTTCTTGATTGAGTGCTTTATCTGGCCACGTATACAGATAGGTACGATTTTTATTTAGACAATGCTGTAAGCATACTTCTGCATCAAGTTGAGCCGACTCAGAAGTCTGCATTAATTCTTGATAAGCCCATTGTATTGATGCCGAAATGGTTGACTGTGACGACATTGCCTTGTCCTTTTTGGGAAGGTGATTTTAAGCCATATTCATAGTTTGAATATGGCTTAAGCTGCTTTACTCAGCTAATGCTGCAAGTTGATCAGCTTGATGCTCTAGCATTATCGGTTCTAAAATCGCATTCAAATCACCTTCCATAACATCACCTAACTTATAGAGTGTTAGGTTAATACGGTGATCACTTACACGGCCTTGCGGGAAGTTATAGGTACGAATACGTTCAGAACGATCACCACTAGCAACAAGGTTACGGCGTGTTGACTCTTCTTCACTTCGGCGCTTTTCATCTTCAACTGCTTGCAGGCGAGCGGAAAGTACACTCATTGCTTGAGCACGGTTTTTATGTTGTGAACGTTGATCCTGACATTCGACGACAATACCTGATGGAATGTGAGTAATTCGAATGGCTGAATCGGTTTTGTTCACGTGCTGACCACCAGCACCTGAAGCACGGAAAGTATCGACTTTTAGATCGGCAGGGTTAACTTCAATGGCTTCTGCTTCTGGAATTTCAGGCATAACAACAACCGTACAAGCTGAAGTATGAACACGACCCTGTGATTCAGTTTCTGGTACACGCTGAACACGGTGACCACCTGATTCGAACTTAAGCGTACCGTAAGCACCATCACCAGAAACTTTCACGATCATCTCTTTATAACCACCATGATCGCCCTCATTGGCGTTCATGACTTCCATAGGCCATTTGTTGGCTTCACAGAAGCGACTGTACATTCGGAATAAATCACCAGCAAAAATCGCTGCTTCATCACCACCAGCACCCGCACGAATTTCAATGAATGCATTGTGATCATCATTAGGATCTTTAGGTAGCAATAGGATTTGTAACTCACCCTCTAATGCTTCCAAAGCGGATTTCGCTTCTTTGATCTCTTCTTGTGCCATTTCTTTAAGATCTGGATCATCTTCAGCTAGCATTTCTTCTGCTGTTTCTAGATCTTGCTGTGCTTGTTGGAAAGCTTTAAAACTTTTTACCACATCTTCAAGCTGTGCGAATTCTTTTGAAAGGGCACGGAATTTATCTTGATCAGCGATCACACTGGCATCGCCCAATAGAGCGGTAACTTCATCATTACGTTCTAACAAGCCTTCAAGCTTGCGAATAACGGATTCCTTCATTTGGGATACGACCTTAGTGTTTATCAAGCCCGAGTACGGACTTTAATGTTTCTAGTGTACTCATGTCACCTTGACGACTGGCTTTAGTCAGCGCTTGTGTCGGTGCATGGATAAGTCGGTTGGTCAGCTTATTGGCTAATTCTAGAAGAACTTGCTCGTTATCGCCGCCTTGAGCAATCTTATTTAAGGCTTTTTCAACAAGTTCATCTTTTACCGCTAAACTTTGAGTTCGGTATGCTCGAATACTATCAACATTATCAAGAGAACGCAGCCACTCCATAAATTGAGCCGCTTCTTGATTAGCAATTATTTCAGCTTCTTCAGCCGCTTGTTTTCGAGATTCAATATTTTGTTCGATGATGCTGTGTAAGTCATCGACGGTATACAAAAACGCATCATCCAGTTCACCAACTTCTGATTCGATATCACGAGGTACGGCAATATCGACTAATAGCATAGGTTGATGACGACGCTGTTTTAGTGCTCGTTCGACTAAGCCTTTACCTAAAATAGGCAGTGGGCTTGCGGTCGATGAAATTACAATATCAGCGTGGGGTAAGTGATCAGGAATGCTTTCTAGCGTCACGGCTTTCGCATTAAATTCTTCACACATCCCTTTAGCGCGCTCAAGTGTGCGGTTAGCTACCACCATCTCTTCAACACCGCTGTCTTTTAAATGACGGGCAACAAGTTCAATGGTTTCACCGGCACCAATCAACAATACATTGGTTTTTTGCATATCAGCAAAAATGTGTTTCGCCATACTTACAGCTGCAAAAGCTACAGATACTGCGGCACTGCCAATTTCGGTCTCAGTTCGAATGCGTTTTGCTACTGAAAAGGTATTTTGAAATAGGCGGTCAAGCGTTGCACCGACGGTCCCAGCTTCTTTAGCTTTAGTAAACGATTGTTTCACTTGCCCTAGGATCTGAGGCTCACCTAAAACGAGAGAATCTAAACCAGCAGAGACACGCATTAAGTGATTGATGGCATCGACATCTTGGAGAGTGTAAGTATGCTGGCGAAGTATTTCAGCATCAATACCATGGAATTTTTCAAGCCAAGCTAAAACATCATCGGCTTGAATTCTATTGCAATAAAGTTCAGTACGGTTGCAAGTCGATAAAATCACTGCTTCACCCGTTGGGGTGCGTTGAGCCAAACTTTTCATGGCTTCATGTATCACATCTGGAGAGAAGGCGACTTTTTCACGCAAATCAACAGAAGCAGTTTTATGGTTTACACCAATTGCAACTAGGCTCATCTAAACTCGTTCGAACTGAAAATTAAGAATTACTCACACAGGGACGCTATTCTACTTGATAACGTCTTTTTAACCAATGCCATTTTAAGTAGCTGACTATAAATTAATTTAGGTTTTCTTAGCTTCGGCCTCAGTAACCTGATGTGTTACAACTGTGGTTACATATCGATGGTTGCGCATTCTATATCATCTGATGCTTATTGACCTTGCTGGCTTAGCAATCGAATCGAGTCTAATAACTTTTTGTTAGTTGGAATATGTATTTGGTGTTTATGGGCTAACTTCACGAGATAACCGTTGATATAGTCGATTTCTGTTTGGCGCTGATGCGCAATGTCTTGGTGCATTGATGAGTAATTGTTTTGAGTCAACTTAATTACCTCATGCACTCGATCATGGACGAGTGTGCGCTCAATGGGCAGTTTTTCATGCTCAGCAACAAGCATGAGTTCAGAAATAATATCTTGAATGGTGTTGCTGTAGTCTTGATGTGCCAGAGAGCCATTCTTACAAGAGTTAATTGCAGTGAGTGGGTTAATGACTGAGTTTACAGCTAATTTGTACCATAAAGACGGTAAGATCTCATCGGTCCATTCACTATTGGGAATAGCCGTTAATAACAATTGTTTTAAGTCATCATTTAATGGTTGACCAATGCAGTGCCCAAGCTGAGTTAGCCCTTTCCCTGTTCGAGTTACTGACCATTTGAAGTCACGAGTTGCACCTTGAGACGTGGTACCAAGTGACAACCCTTGGTTGGCCTTTAAATATTGGCTGATCTCTAAGTGGGGCCCTAAACCATTATGGAGTAGAACAATGTGGCAGTCCTTTGCAAGAAATGGCTCAATACCTTTGATGGCATCCACAACATGATAGGCTTTAACACAGACAATAATGAGTTTAAGTTGTTTTACCAACGGATCACTGGCTGTTAATGCTCTGATTTGATATTGATGTTCGTCTTTATCGAGAGCCGTGAAGTTGACGACTTCATCACAAGAGTAGTCATATTTATGAATGAAATTCAGACGCGCACCCGCTTGGTGCAGTTGGAAACCAATAAGTTGTCCGATTGCTCCAGCACCTAAAATGCCAATTTTGGTTTCAGATAAATTCATATTCATAAAATTGTTTAGATAACTTTCATTCAAAGAAATTATGATGAGCGCTGTTTACGATAACCTAATAATAATAGATAAAAGCCAACAATCCCTAATATGTCAGCAGCAAAATCTGCCCATGATGCGCTGCGGTAGGGTAAATAAGATTGCACAACTTCAATTAGACCTGCATAAGCGATAAGCCCCAACATTAAACGCCACCATTTAGGTTTAAACGCCAAATGGGTTAATGCTGATAATAAGAAAAAGCTACCCATGTGGCCAATCTTATCAATGTGCGGGAACGACTGATTATAACCAGGACGAGAAAATACTAAATAGCTAATGACCAATACAGTGACCACAAGCAGAAATTTAAAGAGATGAGACTGTTTAATCACATAATCGCCCAATATTGAACAAGGCTAAACATCATAATATGGCTTTTATTAAATACCAAGGAAGACTAGAATTATTTCAACATACTTATTTGAGGTAACTTCATATGCCATCTATGGATATCGTGTCCGAAATTGATAAAGTTGAATTGAAAAATGCAGTTGATAATTCAAGCCGTGAACTTTCAAGCCGTTTTGACTTCCGTGGTAAAGAAGCCAGTATTGAATTGAATGATTTTGTTGTAACGGTATCAGCGGAAGATGATTTTCAATGCCAACAATTGATCGATATTTTCCGTATGCAGTTAAGTAAGCGAAATGTCGACCCTGCGGCAATGGATGTGGATGATAAAGCGGTACACAGTGGGAAAACGTTCTCGTTAAAAGTTCGTTTCAAGGAAGGCATTGAAACAGACATTGCAAAGAAACTGGTAAAACTGATTAAAGCGAGCAAACTAAAGGTTCAAGCTGCAATTCAAGGAGACAGTTTGCGTGTAACAGGTAAAAAACGAGATGACTTGCAAGCTGTGATGCGTTTAGCGAAAGAATCTGATTTAGGACAGCCATTTCAGTTTAATAACTTTAGAGACTAGTCTATATCGCACCAGCGAGGGCTCTAACGAATCCCCATTGTTGAGAACGAGAGGATAAGCAAACGCTGAAACGCTGCAAGCCCATCCATGGGCGCTTGGCCTCGGCATCCATGCCTCGGACATTCAGCTTATTGCTTACCCTCTGTCCTATAAATTCAATCAGTCGAAATTTTTGGGGAGCCTTTAGAGTGAGGAAAAGTGCAAGTGATTTCTACTGTGACTACATTTAAGGCTTAACCTTTCAACTTATTAATTTCTTCATTCACTTCATAGCCTTTGTCTGTAATGATTTTCTCTAATACAACTAAGCGATGCTTGATACTTTCTACTTCATCAATAAGCTTCATTTTATCGCTGCTATCTATTTTGGCTTCAAGCTGTTTCATTCGTAGACGGTACTTAAAAAAGTCTGCTCCAAAGATGGCGAAAAAGACGATGGCAACGATGATGATGTTACTGATATTGCTAATATCCATATTATTCCCTTTAATCATTGTGAATTGATTTATCAAAAAGCATTGAGCAAAGATTGAGCCAAAAAATGAAAGCCCTTTATGTACTGCCTTTACAGGCTTTCGTCTTCATCGCATTGAATAACAAAAGCTAAAGTTTTGCTTTTTTTATCACTAATTAGTGATTTTTACCATTGTTCATTGAGTGGGCTTAGTATTATCACCTAGGCGCAAGTTGAATAATTTTAGAGATTAACTTTCTTCAATGCTGTATAGGTAAGCAGTTTAAAACAGCTTACCTTAAATATTGATATTAAATACTAAATCTTCATTGGCCTTTCTAACTGTAGGTGATGAATTGTCTTCTCTGATATTTAAAAATTTACTACGCAAACGCAATGACGACAGTAATACATTGAGTGATAAAATTAATTCTGATTAACAAAAGGTGCGCACTTATAAAGCTCATATTATTATTAGTGAATTAAGCTTGAGAGTACTGAAGACCTAGAATAAATATTTAGGTAGTTACGTTTTATTCATTTAAGTTATAAATAAAGGCGTCCATTGTGGAGGGTAAAATAAAAAATCAAAATCATTCAGTGTACTTTCTGGATGATTTACAAGAGTTGTTTGAACTAAAAAACACTCTAAGTACTCGGCAGAAAGTAAGTGTTTGGACAGACGAAAAGCATTATTTTTTTGATATTGAAAAGCCGGTACTGAGTCAAGGAAAGCTCATGACTAAAGTTTCAGCTTCATATTTGAACTTTAATACGGAAGGTGTATTTGAAACCAATGAGTTGTCAGCACAAGAAGTAATAGACTTTATATCTCAATACTCTAAGACTAAGAACAAATCAGTTAATCCAGGAGTTCTCAAGGATTTTTTTGAAGCATCAACTTCAAAGCCCTTACCCCAGAATAAAGCCAAATTGGCAGAGGAGGCAACGGCTAGAATAGTTGCAAAATCATATAAAGAACAGGAGGTTGATATTGTTCCAACTTGTTTGGATGAGTTTGAAATTATTAAAATTTCAAAAGAAGGAATAGATTTATCAACTGTTAGCACAACACCCAAAGAACCTTTGCCTTTCTGGAATGATGTAATTTTAATACAAGAAGATGACACACTTTGGCTGGGTAAAGATAAAGATGTATTAAGTTGTAGAGAGGAATTGGAAAGTTTAAAAGAGAACGAAGAATTATCATTGAAGATTAAAGTTCTCATTATTCCTCCTGGTAAGGAAGTTGATTCAGAATCATACAGGTCAGAAACACTTCATCCAGTGAATTTAGTAGTGCGTTGTTTCGATAACGGATTGGTTACTGTAAAACTGAGAGGTACAAAAGAAACTAAAGAAGCAATAAGGGATGTTTTTTTAATTGAGAAGCTGCCAACTCTGCTTAGTGATATTCACTTATGCAATATGAACTGCGGGTGGGAATTAAAAATTCCTAAAGTTGACATGTTGGAGAACGAGTTTTCGACGGTTGCAGTGAAAAAATCGAACTATAATTTATCTATGCTTGAAGAATTCAAATTGAGGGATAGTGATAAAAGATATGAAGAATTTAAAAAGGTTAGTACTGCTAAAAGATTAAGGCAGCTAGCTGTAAAATTAACCCCTGGAGATTCAGTGACACTTATTGAAGATGGGGTACCTTGGACTTTTTATGTCTTCAGAGTTTCATATGGAGGTGAAAAAGTATTCACTTTCAGTTGTATTGATAAAGCATTACAGCAAAATTATAATTCCTCAGCTCTTGATATTTTGTTTTCTAAAATGTACAAAGATTATTATATATTAGGAACATAAAAATATATTAAACAATTTGTTATTTTTGATTTTTAAAAAGCCAATAAGCTTGGTTAGAGAATAACAGTAACATAAAATATATTTTTTAGGGTGTTGAATTGACTTAAAGTAATATCAAATTTCTTTACTGTTACCAATCTAATAAATTTATTTCAGATGTTATATTTATTCTAGAAATTGTTAGATGTTTCTACCTATATTTTAGTTGGAAAAGGCTGTTTATTCAGGGGTTATTTACGGGAATGATTTAGTTTAATAAAAATTATTCCCGCAATCTAATCTGACGATAAATATCATCTGTGATCTTTTGCTCCTTTTTTATTACCTTATTTTCTTCAATTTATCTCAAAAGTCTTTTGATTATATTAAAGAGACTCACCGGATTGAAATGAACGGTAAAATGATGGAAAAATAAAATAATCAACTACTTAAGGAGTGTAAAGGTCAGGCGTAGCTACATGATGTTTTAAAGTTACACTTTCTTCATAAGTAAACAGTTCCATACAATACTTTGAGTCCGTTATCATCGATTCGAAGAGTGCATATCACACTATCGAAACCTAGACGTTAACTGAATAACCTCTTAATTGGAAAGGTTAAAGGGTATAGCTACGACACCAGAGCATCACTTTGATAAATCAGGAAAGGAAAGCTTATGCTCTCGACCCGATAATACTCCCTTCATAAACATCTACAAATTTGTATTTTCTATATGCCAAGAGTCGCTATAACCTAATATATAACTATAAGATCTTTGTTTATAAATTTATATGATTGAAAATATGCTTTTATTTAGTTTTTTGCGAAAAAAGTAACACCTTTAATTTTAAATTTTGGCACCAAAGAGTTTTAGTAAATAAAAACTGTGACCTTCAATCAAATTTAAAAACAGCTTTTCTGATCGGAAATATGTATTAAGATATAGACTTGGCCGTTTTTATTGTTAGCTAAGTTAGAGTTTTGAAATTTAAATTCTATTATCTAGCTTTCTTCGAGGAAATAAAAATGACTGCTTCTGCTGCTCCCGCTCCCGCATTACATTCACCTACAAATTACTATATTAATTTTGAGCCCACTAATCTCCCTAGTCAAATACGACCCAAAGAAGGAGAAGAAATTTTATTAGAAATAGGTAAAGGTGAAAATTTTAAAGTTTTTAAGGTCAGACTAGTTGAAGTGCGTAAAGGTAGTGTGATAGTGAGTGTGATGGGCCTAAAACCAAGAGTTGATGGGCTTTTAGGGAGCACGGCTCAAACATATGATGCAATGAATGGCTTAGAGCTTAGAGGTCATTTTCTTGAAGTTCTTTGTACTCTGAAACCAGGGCAGAATTTATCTGAAGCTGGACAGGTAGTTCAGGGTAAAGATACCAGTGAAGCCCTTAATAATAAATTTAAAGTTGCTAAAAAAGAAATAGATGAAGCTGAAAGGTTAAAACTTCGTAGAGTACTTATATTAGATGATAAAAAAATTTCGTTTAATCATCGAACTGAAGACTACTTTTTAGAGGATGTAGGTAAAGAAAAAGAGTTACAACAGTTTTTAGATTCAATTCAGCCGGGGTTCTCTGGGGTTATAAAAGTAAAATTGGATCGTCCACCTTTAAATGACGATAAGAAATGGAGAATAGAAACAAGGTATCTAACTGTCACACGAATAAATGATACAACCAATAGAACGCAATTTTATATTACTTCTGTTCGTTCAAAAGAATACGATGAGGAAACTAAAAAAGCGATAACGCACATGGGGGACTCTGATATACATCATAGTTCAACTTATTCTGAAGTTAGCAAATACTTCAATGACGTTTATAGTGGTGATGTTCAAGCTAGAACATTAGAAAGCAGAGTACAAGCTCCGCTGGACTTCACTGATTTGACGTTTGGGAAATCCTTGAGAAATAACTTATGGTTTTTGAAAAATGAGAAAAATCAAGATAATGAGAAAAAGAAAGAGGAACTAAAATCGGAGCTAAAACAGCTTAAAGGAGGGCTGTCTGTTGTTATTCACACTGTCTTGGAGCAAGTAACCGCAAAGAAATGTTTTGTTACCGTGGCAAGAGATTTCGAAACACAAGAATTGCGTGTTACCAAAATTAGTACTGAGAAAGATGATAGTGAGTTAAGAAAAACTATTTACTTATGTGAAGATGAATTACCAAAAGATCTTGGTTTTAGTATATGTTTAACTGAAATAGAAACTCAAGGAAATGAGGGAGGTGACCCCGAGACTGAACGCTTGGAGCATTCAAGTGTAGAACACGCTCAGGCAAAAGAACAAGCTTCTGTTCCTAAATTGCCTATTGAAACAACGCATGTTGTTATCTCTAAGATTCAAAAAACAAGTGATTCTGGAGTCTCATCAGCGCCTACTACAAGAAGAGCGATTGATACAAGTGGATTACCTAATCCAAAAACTTTGTCTGACACTCCTTCAATCGATCCATCTGTAGCCTCGAGAGCAAGGTCTCAGTCTTTTGCTGCCTATTCTCATAATGAACTCGAAGTTCACACAGCACCTACAGATAACTTAGGAACCAACGAAAGTACAGCAGTTACTAAAGATTACCCTGTGGATCAACTTGAGAACGTATATAAGCTTGAGACTGCAATTGCTGCTTTAGAGAGTAAAGGAGTTACCATAGATGAAAATACACTCATTATTATTGATGGTCCCAATACTTTATATAGAACACGGCATAGACATATGTGGCCCTTAAAGCAAACTTACTCAGGATTAATTGGACCGAATAGTACTCCTAAGGCAATTCTTAGTCTTGAAAGTCAGGGAGCTTCAGTTCTCGGTATAGTGCCTAGTGCTCAGCACTATGCTTACCCAGTGAGCCAACTTGCTAGTAAGAAAGTAAAACTTAAGGCAGTTGAAGGGATAGAGGCTTCTGAAATCAACTCTTTTGATATTACCCGTAAATTGCCAGATGATAAAATTAAGAAATTTAAAAGTTTGATAGTTATGAGCTCGGTTCAAAATAACAGTGAAAAGTTTGTCAGTATTCTTAATAAAGAAGAATCCCTGCCTGCTTTAGAGCGTATATATGTTGTGGATGTATTGGAACCAATAAAGGATGTCAGAACAGGAAGAGTTACTTCAGAGCCTGAATTTAAACAAGCGTTTGCAAGAGTGTCCGAAAGAAAAACTTTTAGGCGTCCAAAGCAAAAAGCTGAGAAAAGTAATTAAGTTTTAGACTATGTATTAAGGACAATATTGCAAGCAGTATTTAAACTGCTTGCAATATTTGTTACTTGTTCAAATGCGAGTAGTACTTATCTAACGTTACTGATAAGCCATTTTCCATTACAATCCTCACATGATGTCGCTCTAAATCCCTTGGGTCTTCTGCGCCACAAGAATGAGCAATAAGCTCTAAGTCATAATGTAAGTAATGATTATAATTGGCGACACGTTCGGCTTTATCTATAGGGTCTAAACCTTCTTGTAACCTTGGGTTATGGGTTGTAATACCTGTAGGACAAGTATCTTTATTACATTGAAGTGCTTGAATACAGCCTAAAGCAAACATATTGCCGCGGGCAGAAGCCGTAAAATCGGCACCTATTGCCAAAGCCCAAGCCACTTTTGAAGGGGTAACCAATTTACCGGAAGCAATAACTCTAATACGATCTTTTAATCCACGCTCTTTAAGAGTATCAACGAGTATCGGTAGCCCCTCTTTTAGTGGTAACCCTACATAATCGATAAGTGACTGAGGAGCTGCACCTGTTCCTCCGTCTGCGCTGTCTACAGTAAAAAAGTCTGGCGCACTGTGTACTCCACGCTTTTCTACTTCATCAAAAAAGTCGTTTAACCAGTGAGTATCACCAATTACCGCTTTCACGCCGGTAGGTTTACCTGTTACTTCACGCACGTGGTGGATCATGTCGAGAATGTCACCCACATTTTTAAATTCAATATGGCCGTTGGGGCTAATGGAGTCTTCACCAACATGAATGCCACGAATGTTGGCAATTTCTTCAGTTACTTTTACACCCGGAAGGATGCCACCTTTACCAGGTTTTGCGCCTTGGCTAAGCTTAATTTCGAACATTTTTACTTGAGCATGAGAAGCGACTTCCATCAGTTTGTCATCATCAAGGTGACCTTCTTTATTTCTCACACCATATTTAGCCGTACCTATTTGAAAAACAATGTCACAACCGCCATCAAGGTGATAAGGACTCAAACCACCTTCCCCTGTGTTCATCCAACATCCCGCTTTTGAGGCACCGTTAGATAATGCTAAAACCGCAGGTCGTGAAAGAGCGCCAAAGCTCATACCTGAAATATGGCAAATTTTTGAAGTGGTGTAAGGGTGACGGCAATTTTCACCAACAGTAATGGGCTTAGGCGGTGCAGCATCAGTATCTAATGTTGGAAAGGCGGTATTCATGAACATGATTGCGCCGTCAGTTTCTAGGAATCTTGTAGAACCGAAGGCGATTGAGCGATCAGCTTTTTTAGCCGCGCGGTAAACCCAACTTCGTTCAGCACGATTAAAAGGCATTTCTTCACGGTCTTGAGAGAAGAAATACTGCCTGAAAAATTCACCCTGTTTTTCAAATAAATATCTAAACCTTCCTATTACAGGGTAGTTATGACGAATGGCTTGTTTGGTTTGGCTTTTATCTTTGTAGTACATGTAAAGGATAGCGAGGAATCCTAAACCGATAGCCAGTAAAAATAAGCTACCGAGGAGGTGTAGCCCTTCTGTCACCCAACTTATTTGCTGTTCCATTTTTCCTTCCTTTTTCTTGTCACTCTTGCTCACAGAGTATTCAGTTAAAGACTAGACCATTCTGATGGTTTTGAGCGATTTTTCATCGCTTAATATCTTATAAGACATACGAGGTACGATGCTTCTTTCACCTGAATTTACATTAGGGTGAAATAAGGAAGAAAGCTATAGTTATAATTGATTGTTTTATATTCTATAGAAGTTTGAATTTAACCAGCATAATTTAGGCTTAATTTTCTGAGGATTAGATATGTGGACTACTGGAAAAGTAATTGAACGAATCGATTGGAACGATAAACTTTTTAGCTTGAGAATTGCTGCTGATGTTGAACCGTTCATCGCAGGACAATTCATCAAGTTAAGTGAGATTCGTGATGATAAGCGTATTGCCAGAGCTTATTCTGTGGTTAATCCTCCAGGGAAAGATTATGTTGAAGTGCTGGCCGTAACCGTTGATGACGGTCAGCTTTCCCCTACGTTACATCAATTGAATAAAGGTGATGAAATACAGGTTTCTAAAAAAGCCGCCGGATTTATGGTATTGGAAGAGCTACCCAAAGAGCACACTGCGAAGCATTTATGGTTTTTGGCAACAGGCACTGCGGTAGGGCCATTCTTGTCCATTATGGAAACCAGCGAACCATGGGATCGTTATGAGAAGGTCGTTTTAGTCTATGGCGTGAGAGAAGCAGCTGATTTAGCTTACCTTCAACAAATTGAGGCATTTAAAGAAAAGTACCCACAACAATTTAAGTTAATTGTTTCTGTTACTAGAGAGAGCGTCAATGGTGCTATTTCTGAACGAATTCCGGATGCAATAATTAATGGTAGTCTAGAAAAGCATGCTGGCTTTAAGCTTACAGAAAAAGACTCTCAAGTCGTGATTTGTGGAAACCCAGGTATGATTACGGGTGCTCAACAAGCTTTATATGATAAAGGATTGATTAAAAACTTACGCAGAGCACCGGGTAATATTACTGTCGAAAAATACTGGTAAGGGTAAGATTTATGGCTACATTGTTATATTCACTTGCGTCACCTTACGCTCGAATTGTGAGAGTTGTGACTCGATACTTAAATGTTCCAAATATTAATGAGGTGATTTCGAATCCTTTTGAAAATAAAGCCAACCTCGTAGATGCAAACCCGCTCGCTAAAATTCCTTGTCTTATTTTTGACGATAATTGTGCACTTTTCGATAGCGAAGTGATCATCAGGTATTTGGATGAAAAGCATGGCGATAATAAGCTTTTTGGGGCAAAGGTTGATTGGCAGAGAATGGCTAATTTCTCGATGGTAAAAGGGTTAGTAGACAGTACTGTAGGACTACGGCAAGAGCAAATGCGTGAAGAAGAAGGTGTTAGGTCACCATTTTGGACTCAACGCTTTGAAGGCGCCATCATACGAACCGTTAAGCACATTGAGACTAAAAAAAACGATTTATATGGGGTAAACGGTTTAGCAGCTGAACAACTGGTGTTGATTTGTGCGCTTGATTATATTGATTTTCGACACCCTCATTTAAATTGGCAGTCTCAAGCACCTAAACTGGCCAAGTGGGCGAATAAGCAAATACAAAAATCATGTTTTTTAGAGACACAACCTAAATAGTCTCATTGTATTCATTTTAATCGTTTAAGAACATGCGAGCGTTTTTCTGGTTTAGTCGTGCCAAGGTTGAGCGGTTAGTATCAATTAACTCATTATAGGAGGTGATATGGATTCGATAAATACTGTTGAAGTTATGGGGTACATGGCGTCTGTTTTAGTTGCAGTTTCTTTGATGATGAGGAATATCATTCCGCTGAGGATGGTAAATTTCGCAGGGTGTTTTCTTTTTACATTATACGGTATAGCCATCTCAGCTTGGCCAGTTGCGGCCATGAATGGTTTCGGGTGTTTAGTTAACGTTTACCACTTAATAAAGTTAAAGCGTGAAGGGTAGCTCATAAGGATAGAATGAAGTTGAAGTTTAGGTTTTGTTTTTATTAACAAAATTTAATCTTAAAGTGAGTCTTGTTAGGACATAATAGCGAGATGTTTTCATATATGTAAACGTATGTGTTATGGCTGTAGATTCTGACTATTCATTTCACCGAACTCAACTTGTTAGTCAATTTTATGATGAAGAAAATTGTCAGCAATGCGAGTGTGTGGTTAAGACTCAACTAGAACTCATAACTAAGTTGAATGAGTTGCTTTCAGAATTAAAAAATGATCCAAGAAGAGCGATACCATTCAATGAGTACGTATATGAATTGCGTACTCATTGTGAAAAATTCAGTGTCTTTGCAACAGAAAAAGAGCTTCAACAGCTACAACAAATGTTAAATAGTGTGTTTTGTGAGCTTAAAGGTTGTCGCATCGAGCACTTGCGAAAATTTAAGCTTGTATTAGGTGCTTGCATTAAAAGTCTTGAAAATGAGCCAGCCAATCTGTTTCAAGAGTTACAAATAGCTTTAAATGAGTTTACTTTAGTTTCAACAGACTGCTTTGATGAGTATAAACACTTGCAGTACTCCCATTTAAAAGACCTAATTCGTCATGAGCTATCATTACAAAATGACTGGCAGTATTCATCGGAAACAGAGCAAAAAATCTTTAAATATCTGTGCCAACAGCTATATCCATCATTTCACCGTCGAACTGAATTTACTCCCAATGAGTTCAAAATTGCCCAAACAGTTTTATCAATGTTTAAGCTTTTAAAACAATCGCCTTTCTTTCTTTTAACCTTCGCTTCAAGTTTTAGATCAGAATATGAAGATTGCTTGTTAAAGGAGGTCATAGAGATAGAAAAACTAGAGAGTAAACTTAAATCTCAAAAGAGGTTAAATAATAATGAAGATGAGTTTTTTAGTCACAGTGCGTCTCTAGCAGATTTGGGTGAAACAGCATTTTTTGATGAGGAAGGTGGTGGAGAGTGCAGTGAATATTTGTGCTCGCTTAGTTGTAGCTCATTAGGTACTAATTCATCAGAGAAGAGTTCATCAGAGAAGAGCTCAGAGAAAACTTCATCAGTAGCTGGTGCACAAAAAATAAATATAAACAATTTGAAAAATATCCCAAACTTTGATGAAGAAGATTCTGAAATAGTATCTATAAAAAGTACTTCTAATGGAGCTGATGCTGATTCTTTATCTATAAACTCAACCAGTTCATTTGAGATGGGTAATGACGAAGGAATTAAGCCAAGTAATTCAGCTTCGTTTGAAATTGAACTTATAAAAGCTGGCGCAGTTCATCGCCTGTCTCTTTTGACTCAAAGAGTGTCTCTATTATCTGATACTTTCAATCCTGCCGTTAAAAATGGGGTGATGAACACTGTAAATTCTCTATCTCATGTAAAAGAAACTAGGGAGGGTCTGTTGCAATGCAACTTTGTTGAATTACAACAGAAAGGACTGTGTAGGGAGTTAGGTAATGAGCCACTTGAGGTTGTAGTTTCGTTAATGTTTGGAATTAATAATATTGAGGACTTTGCTGACTTTTTTTATCAGCACGTATTACCTAGAGAGCAATTCAAGAGAGTATGTATGGAGAAAACGCTCATTCAGAATGCTATTTATTTGATAATCAATATTCATCCCTCATTAAAACAAGAGCTCATTGAGGGCTTGAAAGGTGAGCGTCAATCGAAAAGTCTTAAATTATTGGCTGGTCTTCTTGTTGGAGATAAAGAGATTTTTTTCTCATTAATGGAAAATTTAGATGACAGTGATATTGGAGTTATTGATGTCGAGAATCTTCATATTAAAGATATCTTTACGCAAAAAGGAGGGCGGTGTTTGGGCTTTCTGACGATGGAGCAGAAAATAATATTATTAAAAAGAGCTGCCCAACAAAAAGAGCAGTTATTAATTAATATTCTAATGGTTGAGCTAAATGGAAAAGCAAAGGTTACTATTACGGGAGAGCCTTTAAGTGGAGCTTTGCTGTTAAAGGGGCTAACAGATAGTTTAGAGGTGTTTGTCAGGCATCAAATAAAGCTATAAAAGATAAATTATAATTAAGAGTATGCTATGCGCAATTGATCCATATTTATTAAATTAGCGGCTTTTCCGAATCGGTCATCCATGCCCTCCAGTTACATTGGTTCATGATTTAATTACATGTCATTCAGATTTGGAATCTCGGAGATAAGTAGATTTTTAATAGAAGAGTAGAGATTGCTAAGTTATTAAAAATCAAATGTATATCGGTTTGATGAACATGCACGAGATACTTCAAAACTTAAAAATATGTTAACCAAATAAGGAGGAAGAAAATTAGAAATGAGTGAACTTGGCTTTTTTGTAAGGCGAATTTATATGAAGACTTTGCAGACGTTTTCAGAGCACACAAAAAGAGTATGACACTGGGGAGTGTTAGATTAAGGTGGTTTGGATTTTATAGAACTAAAAGAGAAAAAGGTTAGAAAAAAATTATTTGTTTAATAATAAAAATATTAGGTATAAAGTATACAAAACACCTTTTGAGAAGAATTAAATATGCTTTTACTCGATGAAAATCATGTACGTCAAACCCTCTCGTTCGAAGCATTGATTAGCACATTAGAACAGACATTTTCTCAACCTTTTGGGATGCCACAAAGACAGGTATTCGAGCTTGAACCTAATAGCGTAAGCCATGATGCGTTTGCGGTTTTGCCGTCTTGGAGTGAAGAAACTATTGCTGTTAAAGCATTCACCTATATGCCTGATAACCCAAAACAATCAGAGAATCTAAAAAGTATTTACGCTCAAATTATGATCTTTGATCGTAAAACGGGTGTACCTCAAGCTGTTGTCGATGGTACTTCGGCGACCTATTGGCGAACGGCTGCGGTTTCAGGGTTAGCAAGCCAGTTACTAGCTCGAAAAGATGCGGCTAAACTATTGCTATGCGGTACAGGTAACTTAGCGTCATATATGGCATTGGCTCATGCTAGTGTGCGCAATATCAATCAGATAAGAGTTTGGGGGCGAAGCCCTGAGAAAATGGAAGCGGTTATTTCTGAAATTAAAGCCAAACGTCCTGATATAGAAGTATCACGTTGTGATGATTTAAACGAAAGCGTAGGCTGGGCCGATATCATCAGTTGTGCAACCCGATCGCCAGAGCCCTTGTTTGATAGTTCACTGGTTTCTGAAGGAACGCATGTAGATTTAGTCGGCAATCATTTAAAGAATGCGAGAGAGTGTGACAGTCAATTACTCAGCCGTTCGAGTGTGTTTGTAGATTCTAAGGTAAATTGCTTTGCTGAAGCAGGTGAGCTGTTATTACCTATAAGTGAAGGTGTGTTTTCATTAGATGAAGTGAAAGCTGAGTTAACTGATCTTTGTAAAGGAGAGCATAATGGCCGCCAAACGGATGAAGAAATCACTTTATTTAAATCTGTAGGCAGCGCAATTGGTGATTTAGCAACCGCTCAATTGGTATATCAAAAGTCAAAATAATCCGCTTGCCTTGAGCTTCAAAATTCTTTGAAGCTCCACTTTCAAAAAAAATTTTAAATTCCGTTTAAACCTTTTGTCTATTTCAGGCAGTCTAATCACTAACAAAACAATAAAACAAGGAAGATGCTTTGCTGGCGTTGGTTGAAAACCATCAATCGATTACTCAAGAAAGCGAATGGATAGCTAAAGCATCTGCTGGCGACCGTAATGCTTTTCGATCGCTCTATGAGTTACATCATAAGCGTGTTTATGCTCTGGCGTTGCGCCTGAGCAGTAACCCAAGTATTGCAGAAGAAATTACTCAAGACTGCTTTGTGCGTTTATGGCAAAAATTGCCGATTTTTCGGGGCAATAGTCAATTCTCTACTTGGCTACATAAGCTGGTGGTGAATCAAAGCTTAACGACAATCAAAAAGCATAAGTCATGGGCACAACGATTCTTGGGCTTTGAAAGTGTCAATGAACCAGTCAAAGAAGATGAATATGACGAGTTGGACGAACTGATCATGCAACTGCCAGAAAGAGCAAGGATTGTGTTTGTATTGCATGCTGTAGAAGGCTATCGCCATGACGAAATTGCGAACTTATTGAAGATTGCTATAGGTACCAGTAAGGCACAATATCATCGAGCTCGTAGGTTATTAAAGGAGATGCTTTGATGACTAAAGCTGAACAAGAATTAGATAAAAAACTCGATCAATTGATTGATGATCTACCTAAGGAGTATTCAACATCTAAAAGCTCATGGCAGCAGGTTGAAGCAAGGTTGGATGTGATAACACCTGATGAACCTAAGTCAAAATCATTAAATATTAAGTTTGGTGTTGCGGCATCAATTCTAATTGGGTTGCTGAGCCTGGTCTTAATTCAACAGGTTAGTTTTGAAAAATCAGGACCGTTAGCTTTTCAGAGCAATAATAGTTTAGAAACACTGATAGATACGTTAAATCAGCAGCACCTGTCGCAAATTAAAGCGATTGAGCAAAGCCAATTAAAGCACGTCAGTTTAACAGAACAAAGTGAGTTTAAGGGGGGGCTGCTAAAGCTAAGAGAAGCTCAAACATCCATTATTAATGAACTCAAACAGTCCCCAAATAATAAACAGTTATGGGACTTATGGCTTTGGACTCAAGGACGAGAGCTTGAACTGCTAAAGCAACATTCAAAAATTCAACAAATGGAAACCATTAAAACAATATAGGATGAAGATGATGAAACGATTTATTTTGACTCTGGTCGCACTAAGCATGCTGCCATTGAGTACGTTAGCTGCAGAGCAGGTGAATAAAACTCTCGATGTTTCAACAATGCCGACGGTGCATATTGAGATCACTAGAGGAAATATTGATATTGAGACATGGAATAAGCCTCAAGTTAAGGTTAAAGGAACCTTAGATGAAAAAAGTGAAGGGTTCATTTTTGAGCGCAATGGAGATTCGATAAAAATAAAAGATAAATTGCCTCGTAGATTAAATGATTCCAATGCGAAGGGCAGTAACCTGGTTATTATGGTGCCGAGAAAGGTTAACCTTGATGCTGATGGTGTCAGCACTGACTTCAAACTCGGTAAACTGGAAGGTGATATTGATGTTGAAACCGTGAGTGGTCATGTGAATGCAACTCAGATCGATGGCGCCTCAACATTGAGTTCAGTCTCTGGAAATATCAACGCAACCAACTTATCAGGCAAGATAAAATTCTCTGCAATTTCTGGGAAAATTAAAGACACCAATAGTAACGGTCGTGTTCGCTATACGTTAGTAAGTGGCAATTTAGTTTCAACAAGTAACGCAGAAGATATTGAGGCTGAACTTATTTCTGGTGAGCTTGAAGCTCAGTTTAGTAAGGTAAAACAGCTTGAAGTGAGAGTTGTTAGCGGAGATGCCCAAATTAAGTTATCGGGTGATGTTGAACGAGTAAGAGCTGAGAGCGTGAGTGGTGATATAGAGTTAGGCTTTTCGAAAAAGCCAAGCGCAAGCTTTGAGTTAGATGGTGGCCCTGGTGGCGACATTAACAACCGTTTAACTCATGATAAGCCTAAAAAGCAAAAGTATACGCGTGCTGAGTCTTTAAGTTTCTCAACAGGTAAAGCATCTGCTTCGGTAAAAATGAGCACAATTTCAGGTGAGCTAATAGTGACAACACGATAGTTTTATCACTGAGCATCTAATACTTAGGGTCTGTTGATCTTTCAGGATTAAATTTTGTGCTATTTTAGCGTTTACCTGTTCAAGGCGTGAGCAGTGAAGCTTAGTCATCTAAGTGAGCTGGTCACAACACAGAACAGCGAACGCTAAAAAGCATCGAAGACAGCGCAAATTGGTCATTTCTACTGCGTTATCGCTTGTTTATTTGGAAACGAAGTAACGACAGTTTTATATGTCGGTAATAACCAAACCGCACAAGCGCTGCCTTGCATAAAATAACCAATTTATCGCTGCAAAAACAATCACGAAAGATCAACAGACCCTAGTACCTGACGATAATTTTCAAAGAACTTATCGTCAGGCTTGTTTAGCACTCTCTTAGATTTTTTAAACACCTTACTTTACGGAATTAACCTCTTCTTCCGTTAAATAACGCCATTCACCGGGTTCTATTTCTTCTTCAAGTTCAATTTGACCAATCGCTTCACGGTGTAAGCCAACCACTTTATTCCCTATGGCAGCGAACATACGTTTTACTTGATGGTATTTACCCTCATAAATGGTTAATACCACAATATGTTCATTCAGTATTTCAAGTTCTGCTGGCAGAGTTAAACCATCTTCACCGTTTAGTTGGATACCCTCAGCAAATAAAGGGATAGCAGATTCTTCAATAGGATCGGCCAGTTCCGCTACATAGCGTTTGCTGCACTTTTTCTTCGGAGAAGTAATTTTGTGAGACCATTGCCCATCGTTAGTGATGAGCACTAAACCAGTTGTATCGGCATCTAGGCGACCTGCAATATGCAAATCATCGGACTTAGGTACATCCAATAAAGAAATTACTGAAGGGTAATGCTCATCGATGGTTGAGCAAATCGTGTCCATTGGTTTGTTCATCATGATGTAGCGATCGCCAATCAATTCGAGAAGCTGATCGTCAATCATCACTTCAGAATCGAGGCCAACTTTGAATGAAGCGTCTTTTACAACAGCTCCATTACAGGTGACTTCACCAGCTTTTAATAGTTTTTTAGCTTGGCTACGAGTGAGTTCGGTGGTTTCGCAAATAAATTTGTCTAAGCGCACAATGATTGGTTAAGTTAGATTCAGTTACGGCTATTTTATCACTTAAGGGAAAAAGATGATCACATTATATGGAACTCCAAGAAGTAGGGCGTTAAGAGTATCTTGGTTGCTCGAGGAGTTAGGAGTCGACTGGCAATTTGAATTCATTGATTTTCGAGCCGGTGACAATAAAACCGAAACATACTTAGCTTTAAATCCTGCAGGAAAATTTCCTGTTCTAGTCGATGATGGCTTTGTTTTAACAGAATCTGCAGCTATTAACCTCTATCTTTGTGATAAATATTCAGATAATCAATTCTTACCGCAAGGGGATGTGTATGAGTTGGCTCGTCATCATCAATGGATGAGCTTTATTACAACAGAGTTAGAGCAAGCTTTATGGACTATGGGCAAGCACAAGTTTGCTCTGCCTGAAGAGGTGCGGGTTCCTGAAGTGCTTAAAACTGCAAAATGGGAGTTCGATAAAGCGGCACAGCTGGCTGAAGATATGATGCCTGATACTCCGTTTTTATTCGGCGATGACATTACTGTCGCAGACATTATGCTGGCACAAACCCTTGTTTGGGCGGAGGCATTTGAACAGGACATACCAGCAAAATTACAACAGTTTATGACCAATATGGTTTCTAGACCAACCTTTAATAGTGCAGTAGAGAAAGGTAAGTTAGCGATTGCAGCAAGAGGAGAACGAGGCGATTAATCGCCTCGATAGTAAGACTCTGGAAATGCAGGAGAGATGCAAGTTCTCACTTTGTAGCGATACAAGTTCACTTGCTTCTCATCTGGGATGATCTCAAGTACCTCATAATCATTGAGTACAACGCCATGGCTGTTTTTATCTAGTTCGCAGCGGGTTCTTTCATCAGAATCAAAGTAGTAAATAAAGTGGGCGACAAGCTGCTCTATTTTTTGTGTGCCAGTTGTGCCGTTTTCCTTCAAAGATTTCACCGAAGCAATAAGAAACTTCATATCACCATTAGATTCATCATCAATATTAATATCATTCAGTATGTCATTAACCAGTTGTTGTTCTTGGTGTTTTTCACTGACATTGTTCGTATCTGTCAGCTTTTTTGGAGTTTCTTTTATTGATTTAGTACCAGGGGTAAACTGAACAATTTTGGCATCGTTGACGATAGAGTTTTCGCTTAAGCCTTGAATGAAATACATAATCACTAAGGTTAAAACCGTTCTGATTGCCATGGTCAATACAGGGTGTGGGTATTTTGAAATATTGAATTTTTTAACCAAATGAAGCGGCTTTAAGATGAGAATAACCGTTGAAACGTAAATGATCGAAATGACTTGGAAGAACAATAACCCAAGTACTGTAATGGCTGCTATCCATGTGGGAATATAGAGTAAAATCGCAAAGTTATGACCATAAGTAAAATAATCACTTGAGACGCCAGCCACTTGGTTAACTACAGAGGCAGCATTTGCGAGTGCGAAATTGGCGATGACGGCATAAACCATCAGAATAACGGCTTTGCCGATAAGTGAACGCCAAATAAAATGCACAATAGGTAAGCATTCCATTATCAACGCTGAAAAAGCGAGAAACACGCTTATCCATAAAGAATCAGAAAGGAGAAGCAGCGATAATACCGATAAAGCATAGAGCTTCTGAGGACGACTATATCGAGCTAATTTTTCAACCAAGCCTAACTGAAGTTGACTTAGCTTATTTGTTATTAGGTTAATTTTACCTTTAACTGTTGAGAGTATTTCAGCTAGCATTTTCGCAAGGATGAATGAATAAGAAGTGAACAATATACAGAATAATTTCTAAATTTAACATCTTTGTAAACATTAAAGTCTAGCTATACAGCTTAAGACCTTGAAGTAGCCTTAAGCTGTGGTTTATGCATTATTTCAATTGGGTCGCAGCCCACTTTGCGCGGCTTTCACGGCTTTCTTTGAGTTCGTTCTGTTCACGATAGGCTTTATAAGCTTCAACATCTAATGGCACTAATGTGACATCAACTTCCAAGACCAGCTTACACTCTTTTTTTATTCGCCAAGCAGAAGTGTTATAGAGTTCTGTTAATGGCAACGAGCTAACAAATTCAGGATTATATTGTGTGTAAACAGCCTGAGTTGGATAGACCACAAAAGCTAAACGACGCTTAGGTTCTTTGTTAAATAACGCTTCAATGCCGTCACAGGTATTCACCACTTGCATTTCAATCAGATCGTCAATTTCGAGCAGCTTTTTTTCAACTTGAGTTGGCATTGGTTTTTCATTGGCTTCCCATGCAACAACATCTTCATGTGATTGCTTAGTTAATTCAGCAAGCTGTTGCTGAGTTAAAGATAAAGATTGTCGTAAAGCTTGGGCTTCAATCCCGTTAAGTGCGGCAAATTTAGACATGATTTTCTCGACAAATAGTAAATTGGCGGGATTATATACTGTCTTCACATTAATGTAATTAAAGCCTCATTTTTCTGTATTAGAACTGCAACACATGACTTCTATTTTACTGATGCGCACATAAAAGCAGATCACTGCTTTAAACATCAATAAGTAGCTGATGATAAGTTTCTTCAGAATTTTGGCGTTCAGGTTTAGTGCTATTCAAGGTGCAACGTAGAGCGCATAGCCGTAGCTATGTAACCGAAGTTGCAACGCAGTAGAGTGCTAAAAATGTACGTCAAAAAATGTTAGAAAACTTATGGTCAGTTACTTTTAACACAAAAGGTAATGTCATGGATGCAAAATGGGCTTTAGTTCCTTCTGCACTAGCTTTGGCGGTCGCTGCAAATGCAGCTGTCTTGCCAAGTCATCAAACGCAAAACGCATGGTTTACAGACGCAAAACAAAGAGTTGAAACGAAGACGAGCTTAACGACTCAAAACAAAGCTAAGAATGTGATTTTATTTGTCGGTGATGGCATGGGTGTTTCAACCCTCACTGCCGCTCGTATTTACCAAGGTCAGATGAATGGCCAATCAGGAGAGGAAGGCGCTTTATACTTTGAGAACTTCCCATATACTGCTCTAGTTAAAACTTATAATGTCGATGCACAAACACCGGATTCAGCTGGGACCATGACCGCAATGATTTCTGGTCTTAAAACCGATGTTGGTGTCATTGGTGTCGATGAAGATATTGCTCGAGGCGATTGCTCTACTGTTTCAGGAAATGAAGTTGCATCAGCTTTGGAGCTTGCAGAAATTAAGGGCCTAGCCACAGGCATTATTTCAACAGCACGTATTACCCATGCTACTCCAGCAGCAACTTATGCAAAATCAGCCGACCGTAATTGGGAAGACGTTTCTGATATGTCAGAAGAAGCGGTTACTGGTGGCTGTGAAGATATCGCATCGCAACTTGTTAACTTTGAAGAAAACCTTGAAGCTCGTTATCCAGGTGTTGATGTTGATGGTATCGAAGTCGCATTTGGCGGTGGTCGTCGCCATTTCTTACCGAAAGATGCTGCGGCAAATTCAACGGATGCTAAAAGCGAAATTGAAGGGGACCGAACTGATGAGCGTAACCTTGTCACCGAATGGCAAGAAGCTTATCCGCAAGGTCGTTATGTGATGGATCAAACGGGATTTGACGCTATTAACCCTGAAACTGACTCTCATGTATTTGGTCTATTTAACGAAAGCCATATGCAATACGAAGCCGATCGTGGAAATGATATTGCAGGTGAGCCTTCACTCTCAGATATGACTTCCAAAGCCGTAGAGTTACTTAAAAAAGACGAAGACGGTTTCTTACTTGTTGTTGAATCTGGTCGTATTGACCACGGTCACCATGCTGGTAACGCTTATAACGCACTTCACGATACTGTTGAATTTGCCAAAGCAGTTGAAGCGGCTTATCAGAATACGAACCCAGAAGAAACGTTAATTCTAGTTACTGCGGATCACAGTCATGTATTTACTATCGCAGGCTACCCAAAACGTGGTAACCCAATCCTTGGCAATGTAGTTGAGATTGGAAAAACTGAACCGAAATTGGCTTCAGATGACAAGCCATATACCACCGTGGGTTACGCTAATGGCCGTGGCCATATGCATTTAGGTGACGAAACCGATGCCGATGCAGGTTATGGTCAAGACATCAATGCTGGCCGTATTGATATAGCATTAGCTGATACCGAAGCAGCAGGCTTTCACCAAGAAGCAACCGTACCAAGAAGCAGTGAAACTCACGCCGGTGAAGACATAAGTTTACACGCAACAGGACCTGGCGCTCACCTTGTGCAAGGGACCGTTGAGCAAAGTGTTATTTACCACATCATCAATAATGCCTTGTCGTTAGACAAAGAGTAACGGGAATAAGAACAATGAAAATAACGACTAAACTAGCAATTTTAAGTACGTCAATTGCTTTAGCTGCTTGTAATGGTGATGACGGTAAAGATGGCAAAAACGGTGCAAATGGCGTTGATGGTCAAACATCTTTTGTGACTCAAACGGCTTTAGACGCTGGCGATGCGGTGTGCATTAACGGTGGTGTTCGTACCGATAGTGGGCTTGACGTAAACGGTAACGCACAACTCGACGCCGATGAAATTACGGGAACTTCACATGAATGTAACCCTGTGCGCGAGTCCGTATCTCCGTCAGAAATCGTAAATAACACCAGTAATACTTGGTATGTGCAAGGCGCACAATCGGTCGAAGATGCCAAAATGATGGTGGCTAAAGCGAATAACACTCGTGGTGCAGCTAAGAATGTCATCTTGTTTGTGGGCGACGGAATGGGAGTTTCTACTGTAACAGCAGCTCGTATTCTTGAAGGTCAAAAGAAAGGGATGCAAGGCGAAGAGAATAACTTGAGCTTTGATAAGTTCCCATTCGCAGGTCTTGCTAAAACTTATAACGTGGATGCCCAAACACCTGATTCTGCAGGTACCATGACAGCGATGATGTCAGGTGTTAAAACCGATGCGGGTGTCTTAGGAGTAGATGAAGATATTCAGCGTGGTGATTGCTCTACGGTCAGCGGTAATGAGTTAGTTACTGCGATTGAGTTAGCCGAAATTGCAGGCTTATCAACTGGTGTTGTTTCAACAGCACGTATTACACACGCCACGCCTGCGGCAACTTACGCCAAATCGGCAGACCGTAACTGGGAAGACGTTTCAGATATGCCTGAAGCTGCTGTTACTGCTGGTTGTGAGGATATTGCTTCTCAGTTGGTTAATTTTGAAACGAACTTAGAAGCTCGCTACCAAGGTTTGAATGTTGACGGGTTGGAAGTAGTAATGGGTGGCGGACGTCGTCACTTCTTACCAAAAGATGCCAGTGCAAACTCAACAGATGCAAGAAGCGATATTGAAGGTGATCGCACTGATGGTCGTAACCTAGTGAATGAGTGGAAATCAAAGTATCCAACAGGTAACTATGTGATGGATCGAGCAGGCTTTAATGCATTGAATTCGGCAACGACAGAACGCATTTTTGGTTTGTTTAATGAAAGTCACATGCAGTATGAAGCTGATCGTCATAATGATATTGCCGGTGAGCCTTCACTAACGCAGATGACAGAAAAAGCACTGCAAGTACTCAGCAAGAACGACAAAGGTTACATGCTGGTGGTTGAGTCAGGTCGAATTGATCATGGCCACCATGCAGGTAATGCATTTAATGCGTTAGAGGATACCATTGAGTTCAGTAACGCTGTTGCTAAAGCTGTTGCGATGTCAGATCCCGAAGAAACCTTGATTATCGTCACGGCTGATCATAGCCATGTATTTACTATTGCAGGGTACCCAAAACGTGGTAATCCTATCCTAGGTAAAGTGGTTGCAGTGGGTAAAACTGAACCTGCTTTAGCATCGGATGACAAGCCATATACCACACTCGGTTATGCGAATGGTCGCGGCTTTATGAATTTAGATACTGAAACGAATGCTGATGCGGGATATGACCATGACGTTCATATGACAGGCCGTACAGATTTAACTGACGTTAATACCGAAGCTGCAGGGTTCCATCAGGAAGCGCTTGTACCAAGAAGTAGTGAAACCCATGCTGGTGAAGATGTAGGTTTGTATGCACAAGGGCCTTCATCTCAGCTGGTTTCTGGGACTAACGAGCAGAGTATTATTTTCCATATCATGGAACATGCTGCTGATTTAGTCGGAAAAGCTGAAAACAAACTGTAACTTAATAAATATATGCTTCTAGTACGGTTAAGCGCCCACTAAACGTGGGCGTTTTATTAATTTTATTTCGTCAGATTTATTATGAAAAAAACACAGTATTTTATTTCTATTCTTGTTTTATTTTTTAGTGTCCATCTTCATGTAAACGCTAAAAGTTGCTCAGTTGATAAATTGAGAATCGGTGCCAGGTATCAAGTAAGTGTAACGAATACTGAAGGAGAGATGGTCAGTTATCCGGTCAATGTATGGAGGCTCAAAAATAAAGTGGTGTATGAATACCCATATAAGAAAAAAGCGGAATATTGGTACGTTTCGAATAAAAAAAAGTCAGTGAGCGTACAACTAACACGTTATTACGATGGGTTTGAGCGAGGCATTGAATATCAACTCAATCATAAGACCGTTGAAGCTAATACCAGGAAGTGGAATAAGCTCAATTCAGTGATTGCCTTAAGTGACTTTGAACTTTCTGCACCTAAAGCCTCTGATTTTGCATGTGATGAAACGGTGAAAATGGATTCAAAGCAGGGAATCGATATTGAATGGTTGAGTTATTATCAGTTACCCAAGCATTTGAGGCTCATTCAGAAAGGTAAAACGAAGTCTTGGCAGCTTAGTTCACTTATCACTGATGCAAAAGTGATACAGAGAAAGGTGAATTCCAGAAATCATTATCAAGTCACTGATTATGCAGATGTCGGTGATAACGAAAACGACGAGTTTCTTTCTAAAATGATTGTGATGGGTTTTTAAGGCGGTTAAAAGGGAGTACTCGTTCTACTCCCTTTGTAGTGCTATCCCCAACTTACTTGGGAAGAAAGCCTTGGTCTTGAAAATGATTGCGTAACAATTTCTCCTAACATTCTCTGTTGATAAAGGTCTTGAACATTCGAAATATCTCTAATAAGCCCTATTACTTGCAGTGTTTGTTCCATTGCACTCGCACTTTCTGGTGGAGCAACTTCAAGTAAATGACCAGCATCTTTGATGAATTGTTCACTTTTATCCGCAACATGCGCCCATAAATTGGAGTTAAATGTAATCCATTTTTGTAATTCTTGATTTTTATTGGCCATAAAAATCTTCTGCTGATTAGGGGTTAAATTACTGATCTCACCCAATAGTCGAGCATGCTGGGACGGGTTCAGGTATTTACCTTTTAGCTCAAGCTTACCATCGTTACTTAGGCTCAAAGACACATCTTCGAGTAGTTTTTTGCTATGAAGAGGGGCATTCCCGGTAAAGAACTCGCTTTTATTTGAAATGGGTTGTTCAGCGATTTCAGTTAATTCTGCGGGCATAGGGTTAACCGTCAACTGCTTCTCTACCGGGCTGCCTTTAATTTCAACATTGAAGACCAGCTTTCCTTCTGTTTTTGTAGCTTTGAATTGAAAACGCTCAAAATCTGTTGAGGTTTTGCCCAGAGCTTCGAGCTCTGCTGAATGGGTGAGCATATCAAGTGCATCAGAGATGTTGGCTTCATCGGGTTGATGAACGATGTGCCATAGATGGGTTATTGCGTCGCTAATAGGAGCTTGGATTATCGCTTCCTGCAAATGAAGCAAGGGGACACACTCGAGCGCCGCTTCTTCAGTTTCAGCATGTGAAAGTTTATCAACCAGCTCAGGGCTAATTTGAAACTTTTTCGGCATGATAAAACTGTCGCTTTCACCTTTAATCCCGTAGGGACTAAATGGAATGCTATTCGTTACTGGACTGGCCATCATCTTGCTCCTTTCATGTTTCACCGACCACTTCATATTACGATGAAAGAAAGTAATTAATGATGAATTAGAATTTATTTAGCAAAATTTCATGTTGTTATTTTAACGAATAAAAACAAACAACTTAAATGGTATTGTGTTCGTGATCACCTTATTAAAATAAGTTTATGTAATAGGTTATTTACTGATTTATAAGAATAAGTGTGATCAAAGTTTGATTTTTAATCAGTTAATAGCAAAAGTGCTGTTAAGTGTGATTTATGATTGAAAATTGATGCTTTTTGTAACGAAGATCTCAGTTTTTAGATGTTACTGCCATAAAAATGGTTGGCTATTTAGCCAACCACACTTCTTCTGCCCACAGCCAAAAATGTTCCCAATGCTCAGTAAAACGATCATTTTGCCAATATCGGACTTCACCTTGTTGATCGATGCAATAGAAGTTATCGCCAACTTGGCAGATGGCAATTTGATCTCTAGGTAAACCAATTGACCAAGCATAGCTCGTCACTTCCGGTAAAAAAGTATGTGAGCTTGGATCTGCCGCAGTGACAGGCTCAACGTTACCGAAAATGACATCGCTGGCTTCTAAAAGATATTCCTTTAGAGCACCAGGAAGCGGAATTAAAATTTGTTCTTCAACCTCAACTAATTGTTCAAAGGTTGGTAGTTCAAGCGGAAATGCAGTTTCGATGCTGGCATCTTGGAGCTGATCAATAATGTCGTTCATATTATGGGTTATCAAGATGTGATTTTCGACAAGTATAGAAAAAGCCGCAACGAAATGGCAGCGGCTTTTTTTATTTTGAATCAAATGAGAGTATTTACCAGATTTTCACCTGTTTATCAGGTGCGATATACATCTTATCACCTGGCTTAACACCATAGGTTTTGTAAAATGCTGGCATATTTGAAAGTGAGCCTACAGCTCTAAACTCTGCAGGAGAGTGAGGATCAGTGGCGACTTGATTACGTGCAGCGGCTTCTGTTTTTTTGCCTCGCCAAATTTGCGTAAAGCCGATAAAGAAACGCTGATCTCCAGTTAAGTCATCAATAATTGGTGCAGGCTTGCCATCCAAAGATTTTTGATAAGCTTTATAGGCAATGGTTAAACCTGATAAATCACCAATGTTCTCACCTAAAGTCAGTTGGCCATTAATTGGTAAATCTTTGAAAACATAATAGCCATCGTATTGTTTGACCAATTGAGCCGTACGATCATTAAATTTTGCAAGATCGCTCGGTGTCCACCAATTTCTTAGATTACCTTCTCCGTCAAATTTAGCGCCTTGGTCGTCAAAACCATGACCCATTTCATGGCCAATAACAGCACCAATACCACCATAATTCACCGCATCGTCCGCCGCCATATTAAAGAAGGGTGGCTGTAAAATGGCTGCAGGGAATACAATTTCATTCATGGTTGGATTGTAATAAGCATTCACCGTTTGCGGTGTCATATGCCATTCTGCTTTATCTATCGGTGAGCCAAGCTTGGCTAAGTCTTTATTGAATTGAAACTTAGCTGCGCGCTCGATATTACCAATTAAGTCTCCATTTTTGATTGTGAGTTTACTGTAATCTTCCCATTTATCTGGGTAACCAATTTTAGGAACAAATTTACTGAGCTTCTCTTGAGCGGCCACCTTAGTTTGTTCACTCATCCAAGGTAAGCCGTTAATGCTGTCACTATAGGCAGCACGTAAGTTTTCAACGAGGTGTTCCATGCGTTCTTTAGCGGCTGGGGTAAAGTGACGTTTAACGTAAACCTTGCCGACCACCTCACCAAGTACACCATTTACTGTGCTTACACCTCTTTTCCAGCGAGGTTGCTGCTGTTGTTGACCATTAAGCGTCTTAGCAAAAAATTCAAAGTTTTCTTTATCCAGAGGCTGAGAAAGATTGCTCGCAGCACTGGTTAAAGATTGCCAAGTCAGATATGTGCGCCAATCAGACATTGAGTGTTGAGCTATTACTTTACCAAGCCCGGTTATGAAGCTCGGTTGATTGATTATGATGGTTTTCTGGTTTTTGACTCCAAGATCTTTTAAATACACAGCCCAGTCGATTTGCGGAGACAGTTTTTTAAGATCTTTTATTTGATAAAGGTTGTAAGTTTTGGTGCTGTCACGATTATCAACGACATCCCAATGCTGCTTAGCGATATCAGTTTCTAGTGTCATAACTGTCTGAGCGGCTTTTTGAGCATCAGGTAAGCCAGCAAGCTTAAACATCTTGGCTATGTGCGCTACGAATGCTTTACGAATTTTTACAAAGCGTTCTTCTTTATTAAAGTAGTAGTCCTTGTCTGGCAGGCTTAAGCCATATTGCCATATGTGCGGCGCATAACGGCTCGAATCTTTGGCATCGATGTCTACGTAGAAAGCCATGGGTGTTCCGCTGCCAAGTCGCTGACTTTTTGCAAAATAACCCGCAAGTTGTGATTTATTTCTAAGTTTTTTGATATCAGAAAATTGTTGTTGAATTGGAGTAATGCCGAGCCGGTCTAATTTAGAAACATCCATGAACGAACGATAAAGGTCAGCTACTTTCTGCTCATCAGTCCCAGCTTTTAAATTTGGTTTATCAGCAAGTTGCTCGATGATATTTTTCACATCTTCTTGAGATTTTTCACGTAAATCATAGAAGGCACCTGCGCTGGTTCTATCTCCTGGAATCTTGGCATTTTTTAACCAAGTACCATTTACATAACGATAAAAGTTATCTTGCGGACGGACGGACTTGTCGAAGTTAGCAAAATCAATTCCTGATTTTAAGGAATTAACGCCTTGTTCATTATGGTTTGGTGGAGGAGGGGGAGTTGGAGCATATCTATCATTTCCACATGCGGTTAACGCGAATACAACAGAAGCAGCTAAGCTACCGAGAATGATTCGTTTCATGATGTTTCCTATATGAATTGATGCTTTTTTAAGCTATATCAAAAATCGATGAGAAACAATGACAATCTGTTTCAAGATATGTAGTTATTTCATATGGCTATATCACTATCAATTGTATATCCCAATCACGCTTCAAAATCCTCGTTTGAGGTTGCAAAATATGTTTGATGAGAAGCTATGTGAAGGTGAGAAAAAAAGTGATAAGTCTAAATTCGATTACTACTTTATTGGTCTGAATTTATTCTAGCCATACTTTCGTAGGTTATTTCATATTGGTAGAGCTTGAGGGAAATCTCCAGTGGTTTTTTAGACGCATTAAGCTAAAATCGTCGTGAATTTATCCATTTAATTGTTTAGTATGAAATTACTCTCAGGAGAAAAACATGGATATAGAATCAATGCCAAGGGAACAACTCGGGATTTGCGCTGAAGGGAATCTACACAGTATTTATTTGATGTATAACGCTCGTGATCATGTAGAGCCTTTATTACGTCCTTGTTTAGCATCAGTCGCACAATATATTTTTGAGCAGACCGATCAGCATGCAGACAGCGCTTTCAATGGTTTTGTGGCTGTAGGTGCGAATTATTGGGACAGTTTATACCCAGATTCTAGACCGCAACTGTTAAGACCGTTTCCATCACTTCAATACAATGACTTAGTTGCTCCAGCTATTGAGTTTGACCTTTTCTTTCATATTCGTTGTGATCGTTATGATGTGCTTCACTTAGTGGCTAATGAAATCCATCAGATGCTTGAAGGACTTGTGGAACTTGTCGATGAAGAGCGTGGGTTCAGATACATGGACAGCCGTGATCTAACAGGGTTTGTTGATGGCACTGAAAACCCGAAAGGTCGCCAGCGTCAACAAGTTGCTTTGGTCGAAGAAGAGGATGAAGAATTTCAAGGCGGGAGTTATGTTCACGTTCAAAAATACGAGCACAAGCTGAATCACTGGCATCGACTTCCACAAAAAGAACAAGAAGATATTATTGCTCGAACCAAACAAGACGATATTGAGTATGCTTCTGAAGATAAGCCGTTAACTAGTCATATTAAACGTGTGAATTTAAAAGATGAAAACGGGAAGTCTAAAGAAATTCTTAGGCAAAGCATGCCATTTGGATCTTTGAGGCAGCAAGGCTTAATGTTTATTTCTGTGTGTAGAACGCCTGCACATTTTGAAGATATGTTAACAAGTATGATCAAAGGTGACGGACATGGGCATACTGATAAGCTGATGGAGTACACTCAAGCCCTCACAGGATCTTCATTTTTTGCCCCATCACTAGATTTTTTACTAGAAAAAGTTTAATTCACTAGCACAACTATCTATAAAATAAAAGAGTACGCCCCATACGTACTCTTTTTTACATTTAGATTACAATTAACTATTCAGTGTAATTGAATAGTGATTTTATCGTTTCTAATGTTCTATCTATGTTACTAATGTTTGATGGAGTAATGAAAATTGTATCATCACCAGCAATAGTGCCTAAAATTCCTTCAGGCTTCCCTATTGAGTCTAACAACCTTGCGATAAGTTGAGCAGCACCTGGGCTGGTGCGAACAACAATCATTGAACAGTTGTGATCAACATCTAACACTAGATTTTTTAGTGGGCTACCAGCTGTTGGGACCCCTAACTCAGCTGGTAAACAGTAAACCATTTCTTGCTTTGCATTTCGGGTGCGAACTGCCCCAAACTTGCTCAGCATACGGGATACCTTAGATTGGTTAATGTTACTAAACCCCTCGGATTGTAGAGCAGTAACGATTTCACTTTGAGAGCCAAATCGTTCTTCTTTCAGAATAGCCTTAAAGACTTTTACGAGCTCTTCTTGGTTCTTGTTTGTCATAATAATTTTTCAGTGATTTTTAACTTAAACAATCTGCGACAGTTTATTGAAATATCTAAACTGTTACTTCATTTTTACTTGAATAAATTTTCAATCTTTATATTCAAAAAACTTAAAGATCTTTGCATAACAGATGCATTTTTGTCAAATAAAATGACTTGCATTGCATAAATATTCATTTGTAATTGTGGGGGAAACTAAGGTTTACGCTGCTACAATTTTTCAGTTTTTTCAGTGCTATGTATAGAGGTTGTGAGATTGATATTTTGCTCGCATTCCAGTAAGGTTGCGCCATAATTATGATCTATGTCACAGAATACCGATAAATCAACGGAGAGAACTATGAAAGTTGCTGTACTTGGTGCTGCTGGTGGTATCGGCCAGGCACTTGCCCTATTACTAAAAACTCAATTACCTGCGGGTGCAAAATTATCATTATATGATATCGCTCCTGTTACACCTGGTGTTGCCGTTGACCTAAGCCACATCCCAACAGATGTTGAAGTTAAAGGGTTTGCTGGTGAAGATCCATCTGCGGCTTTAGAAGGCGCAGACGTGGTACTTATTTCTGCTGGTGTTGCTCGTAAACCAGGTATGGATCGCTCAGATCTGTTTAACATCAATGCTGGTATTGTTCGTAACTTGATCGAGAAAGTTGCTGCAGTATGCCCTAAAGCATTGGTTGGTATCATCACTAACCCTGTTAACACTACTGTTGCGATTGCTGCTGAAGTATTAAAAGCGGCTGGCGTATACGACAAGAACCGTCTGTTCGGTGTTACTACACTTGATGTTATTCGTTCTGAAACTTTCATCGCTGAAGCGAAAGGTTTAAGCCCTGCTGATGTGAACATCAATGTTATTGGTGGTCACAGTGGTGTAACGATTCTTCCTCTACTTTCTCAAGTAGAAGGTGTGAGCTTTACTGATGAAGAAGTTGCAGCACTAACTCACCGTATCCAGAATGCGGGTACTGAAGTAGTTGAAGCTAAAGCTGGTGGCGGTAGCGCTACACTTTCAATGGGTCAAGCGGCTTGTCGTTTTGGCTTATCACTAGTTCGTGGCCTTCAAGGTGAAGCAAATGTTGTTGAATGCGCTTACGTTGATGGTGGTAGTGAGCACGCTGAATTTTTCGCACAACCTGTAGTTTTGGGTAAAAACGGTGTTGAAAAAGTACTGTCTTATGGTGACGTTAGCGAGTTTGAATCAAACGCACGTGATGCAATGCTAGACACACTTAAAGGTGACATCAAAATTGGTGTTGAATTCGTTAAGTAAACTTAAGCGAATATCCTAAAATTGAAAGCGGAGCAAATGCTCCGCTTTTTTGTGCATAGAGTATAACGAGTATTAATGAACAATATATTGAAAGATATACCTAATGAGCTTTCCGAAGAGTTCTTCGAAACCATTGCCGGAAATGACAAGATTAAGATTGAGCGGATCATTTCAAAAGGGCACAAAAGCCCTGAAGATTTTTGGTATGATCAAGATCAAAATGAATGGGTCATTATTCTTAAAGGTGAAGCTAAGTTAGAACTTGAAGATGGACAAGTTATTCATTTAAAAAACGGGGATTATTACAACATTCCTGCTCATCTAAAGCATCGAGTAGCTTGGACACAAGACGACGCTGAAACGATTTGGTTAGCTGTTTTTTATTCCACCTAGGATATGCTCCTTGAGATGCACATTCTCTTTATTTTTTTGCTCGTAATACCAATTAAAAGTACTTGTCATGTATTCAATGGTATTCAATAGAGTGCACGCCCTCTAGTCATGATTAAAAGCTTACGAGTAAATGTCCCCCAGACTAGAGGCCGTTCCCAATTAGTCATTTCGATTTTAGGCGTAACCCTAAGGGCTGTGTATATTTTTCGCTTCTTCTGTGTTGCCGAATGTTTATGTAGAACAACTACACCTCACATTCGTCGTCTTGAATAAACAAAAAACCTACAACAGCAAATCGAAATCGTTAATTGGAAACGGCCTCTAGGGCTTTATTTCACTGCTTGGATAAACCTTTCCGGCGAATACGGTTCCCCATACATGAATCCCCCTAATTTTAGTCTTATCGACGGTAAAGGGATCATCGTCTAGAACAGTAAAATCGGCAAACTTTCCGGTTTCGATGCTACCAACTTTGTCGTCAATGCCTAAAGTGTATGCGGCATCTATGGTAATCATCTTCATGGCTTGATACACCGAAATACGCTCGGACGGCGCTTTTACCTTACCAGACATTCCTATTCGATTAACTGCTATCCAAACTTTCTCAAGTGGAACAGGCGGAGCTACAGGCATATCAGCATGCAATGAAACCGTTACATCGTTATCTAATAGTGTTTTTAATGGTATCGTCGTATCCGCTCTGTCTGCGCCAATGTATGCTTCGTTCATATCAGAACGGTAATACAAGTAATATGGGTTAACACTGGCTAATGCGCCTAATTTAGACATTTTTTTAATCATTTCAGGCGTCACTATCCCTAAATGTTCAAAAGTAAACCTGTGGTCAAATCTAGGCTTCTCCGATTGTAATTTTGCAAGTGCATTCAAAGTAACTTGATTTCCTGCGTCGCCATTTGAGTGTACATGGATTTGCTGGTTTGCATTCCACCAAGGCAACATTAATTGGTATAGAAACTTTGGTGGTGTTAAATATAAGCCGTGATGGCCATCAAAGTATCCTGGTGGCTTCATTTTCATATTTAAGCTGAGAAAAGCATCGTCAGAAAAAAACTTAACCCCATTAAATATTAATTTATTGGTGCTTTGGTCTTCTAAACTTTCTAGTTTATTAACTGCATTTTTACCATAGGTTTTGACAAGTGAACTTGAAAATGAAACAACAACACATCGCATTGGTGTTGTCTCTGCATTAAAAAAACGAGTGTTAGCAGTCAGTTCGGTTTTCCAGTCTAAGACCCCCATAGCCAGTTCACTCGTTGTGGTAATGCCAAACTTGCGGCTCAGATCTGTAATGTATTTTAAGGTCTTTGCATTTTGTGTAGGAGTAATGAGATGAGAAAATAACTTTTTCGACATCATTATTGAAGCGGTAGCGCCTTCAAATATTCCTGTTAGTTCTCCATTTTTATCGCGATTAACGCCTTGAACAAGCAACTCTTGCTGTGTCAAAGGATGCAATTTTAGTGCTGCGGAATTTAAAAATAAATTATGAATCGATGAATCTGAAATGATGATTGGATGAGTTGCCGATATTTTATCAAGTGTTCGTTTATCCAGGGTAAATTTGCCATTGTCCATGGCGAGTACATCGTAACCACTCACGATAAGGGGCTGCGTTGGTTTTTTTAATGCTTTTATATATTGCTTGAGCCTTGCTATTGCCTGCTGTTTGGTTTTTACAGGCACATAAGTTTTACCATAGGGTCTGGGTATTGGGTAATAACTCAAAGAGGGTAGGCGATAGACCAGTCCAGCCAATAGAGGATGAGCGTGTGGCTCAACAAAGCCTGGAGTGATAATTTTATTTTTAAAACGGTCATCGACGGTATAGGGCTTGTCTTTTAACCACAACTTAAAGGATTTTAGTGTGCCAACTGAAATTATTTTTCCGTTTTGAACAGCCACTGCTGACACTTTGGGCTGCATCGGGTTCATTGTGTAAATCTTCTTAGCTTGGTAAATGATGATTGGATGCTGAGATGCTTGAGCAAGCGGGCAGATTAGAATGATTAAAACAGTGAGGAATAATTTAGTAAGGCGTTGGGTTAGCATTGTAGGCCTCAAGATATTATGTCGATGTTTATATTCTACTCCAAAATAGAAATTTCACACTGAAATGTAGTTTGAGTTTTCGAGGAGGTTAAGATGCTTATTACATTTGATGAAAGAAAATATTATATGTATTTTCCAACGCTTACAAATGACATCTCAATTTATCTATCAGATGTTGTAGCTCCAACATTCATTGCAAATTAGCGTCACTTACGGAATCAAAATATTAGTTAATTATTATTTCTAATCAGTTCTAGAAACTCGTTTCTATGGCTTTAGCCATCGCAGCTACCCCGTTAGTCCGTGATGGACTTAGTTGGGTGTATAAACCTAATTCAGTAAACAATTGCTGGATATCGAGGTTTGGTTTTGTATTTTGATTGTGAAAAACCGCAAGTAATATCACAATCAAGCCTTTAACGATTCTTGCATCACTGTCTGCGATGAAGTAATGATTACCTTCTATGACTTTATGGTAAAGCCAAGCATCACTTTCACATCCATCTATTTTCGCAGTTTCAATCTTAAACTCAGGCTTCAATTTTGGGGCACGTTTGCCAAGAAGCATTAATTGTCGATATTTTTCTTGCCAATTTTTTGCAGCCAAAAAGGTTTTTGTAATTTCGCTTAACTCAGGGATGGTATAATGAAAATCATGAGTGTCAGGGAATGCTTGAGACATTAATTTAATAACTCCAATGTTTGTCGTAGCGCACCGATAAAAGTATCAACATCAGCTTGAGTAGAATAAATTCCAATAGAAACTCTGCAACAACCTTTAATCTGCATTAAGTCCATTAAGGGCATGGCACAATGATGGCCGCAGCGAATCGCAATGCCTTGTTGATCTAATAACATTCCGATGTCTTGATGGTGTTCATCTTTAACGTTGAACGCTACAACACCTACATTGTCTTTTGACTGAGCATAGACTTCAATTTCAGTAAGCTCAGATAACTTATCGACTAAGTATTTTAGTAGTGTGTGCTCTTGTTGTTGGTGTGCTTGAGTAAGGTGTTGCTTGATAAAATCAACGGCTGCGCCTAAACCAAAGACTTCAGCAATAGGTGGCGTGCCAGCTTCTAACTTGTTAGGTAATTTACCGAATGCGGTTTCCTCAAAGCTGACGGATTTTATCATTTCACCGCCTGTTAGCAGGGGAGACAATGTATCGAGCACATCGTATTTGCCATAAAGAATACCGACACCTGTCGGTCCGTACATCTTGTGTCCTGAAAACGTATAAAAATCACAGTCAATTTCTTGAACGTTAATCTCGAGATGAGCAATGGCTTGAGCACCATCGACGAGAGTTATTGCGCCAGCTGCTTTGGCGAGCCTTACGATTTCGTTTACAGGATTGAGTGTCCCTAATGCATTGGTAACATGCGCTACGGCGACCAGTTTGGGTTCGTATTTCAAAAGAGTTTGATAGGCTTTAAGATCAAACTGGAAGCTTTTTGTTAAGGGGATAGGTTTGATGATTGCACCAGTACGCTTCGCTAATTGTTGCCAAGGAACAATATTGGCATGATGCGCTGCACTGTCGATTAAAATGATATCACCATTGGACAGTTGTGAGTCGAGCCCAGCTGCCACAATATTGATAGATTCAGTACACCCATGGGTAAAAATTACTTCTTGGCACTGATTTGCTGAAATCAGATCAGCAACTTTTTGCCTGATGTTTTCATACTCGATAGTCGCCAGTGAAGACAATTGATGTGCTCCACGATGAACGTTTGAATTTTTAGTTTGAAAAAAACTATTGATGGCTTCAATGACTGATTGAGGCTTTTGACTGGTTGCCGCCGTATCTAAATAACATAATGGCGTACCATCAAACTCTACTTTTAATGTTGGGAAGTTTGGCCTTAAGTTTTCTGCTAAAGGCGTTAGAGTTTGGCTCGGCATGTTCATTTTTCAGTATCACTAAAATCGGAGGCCGATCTTGTTGCAAAATAAAAGTTTTTGCAAGTTTAGCTGACGTTTTGAATGTCGTCCCCTCTACGGACATGGAATTCTGTATGTATTGCCAATGTCTTCTAGTCGATTGATGATCTCATCTGATAAAACAATGTTAGCGCTGTCAATGTTCTCTTTAAGCTGGATTAAGTTTGTCGCACCAATAATATTACTGGCAACAAATTGTTGTTGATTTATAAATGCCAGAGCCAAGTGTGCTGGAGATAAATTGAACTCCCTTGCCAAGTCAACATAAGCTTGGATTGCATTATTCGCATTTTCTGATGATGTATAGCGATGATCAAATCGTTCAAATAAAGCTAATCTAGAGTTTTTGGGCCAAGGTTGGGTTTGGTACTTGCCAGTAAGGACACCAAATGCGAGTGGTGAGTAAGCCAGTAGACCAATATTCTCTCGATGCGATACTTCACTCATACTCACTTCATAACTACGATTGAGCAGATTGTAAGGATTCTGGATACTCACAATTTTTGGTAGTCCATGCTTTTCTGCAAGGTGCAAATACTTCATCACCCCCCAAGGTGTTTCATTGGAAATTCCGATATACCTCACTTTGCCTTGTTTAATGATGTCAGCAAGTGCTTCCAGCGTTTCGATAATCGGTGTGGTGCTCTCTTGGTTATTTACTTGGTAGTTGAGCTGCCCGAACCGATTGTTGTCTCTTTGAGGCCAATGAATCTGATACAGGTCGATGGTGTCAATTTGTAGCCGCTCTAAAGAGGCGTCAACTGCTTGATGAATGTTGTTCCAATCAAGTGCCATATTCGGTCGGATATAGTTGATGCCGGGTCCTGACGGAGCCACTTTTGTCGCAATAATGAGCTTATCACGGTTACCTGAACTTTTTAGGTAGTTTCCTAGAATCTCTTCAGTGCGCCCTTGTGTCTCAGCTTTAGGCGGAACGGGATAGAGCTCTGCAGTATCAATAAAATTGATGCCGTGTTCAATCGCTAAATCCATCTGTGAAAAGGCTTCTTCTTGCGTGTTTTGCTCTCCCCAAGTCATCGTACCTAAGCAGAGTTTACTTACCTCTAAGGAGGAGTTGGAAAGTCGTGTATAAATCAAGAGTAATTCAGCGTTATCGAATTGTTTCTTTTTTATACTCTTTTATCTGGCTATAAACAAATTAAATATAGTGGCTTTGAATTTAACGAAGAATCTTTAATAAAACATATTAGGGGCTGTTGATCTTTCGTGATTGTTTTTGCAGCGATAAATTGGTTATTTTATTCAAGACGACGAATGTGAGGTGTAGTGTTCTACATAAGCATTCGGCAACACAGAAGAAACGAAAAATATACACAGCTCTATGGGTTACGCCTAAAATTGGCAGTAACAAATCGAAATGACTAATTGGGAACGGCCTTTAGTGAACTGGTTTCCTAATTTTACAACAAGTTGCTTTTCTAACAAGTAGGCTTAAGCTTCGAACTAGGATGTTATTTCAAGACTTTTTGAGATTGTAATCGCTTAAGGAATCACTGACAGGGGTGAATGAATATAGCTCCAGAGGTAGTGAGGTTGCTCACATAATATAGTTTGAGGCAAAAACCGTGTATTAAAGAAGAGCAAGGAAGGTTGATAAGACATTATTCCGTGATTATACAGCTGAAATTAACGTTAGATTAAATATTATTTTTTTTTGTAATTTTTTGATGAATTTAAGTTATTGTCATGAAAAGTAAGCTGGGCTTTATGGAGGTAAAGTGCTCCAAATACCAATGTATTATGATTATAGAACAGGGCGATTCGAGGGAACTAAAGAGCTTGAAACGTTACAATTACGTGAACAAATTTTCTACATAAATATTTATGCGGTTAATTGCCCGGAAATTTGGGCAAGGAAGTATGAATTAAAAGTTCAAGTGGATAAAACTGGCATAACTTATGATTTTTCTAGTTTCTTTAATTCACAAGAAGATGATGAAATCAAGCAACCTTCCAGTGTTAGTAGAAAGTGCACAGTTCTTTCATCAATAGAGTATGAATGTATTTGGATTAAGGAGTGCCTAATTCAAAAGCATAGGCAAACTACTTTTCCTGAAGCAATATCAATAGATGATTCAGCTAGCAGTAATTCAATGGATAAAGATCAAACTTTATTTGATGATGATGATCTTGTTCAATTTACTTCTACTGAAGACGGTGTCATTGGAGTAATACAAGTAGGTAAAGAAACGCCTATGGAGATTGATAAAAACCAACTGCAAGTTGATGAACATCAGAAAGGCTCTGTTGACGTTTCAAATCTGAGATCAAAAATATCTGCTAGTGCAATGATCATTTGGTTACAAAATAGAGTTTCTTATGATCCTATTTCAAAATCATCGAAATATTCAATTATAAGTGAAGTTAATGCAGATGGTTATGAGCAAAAAAATTTAAGAGCTGTGATTTTAGATAAATATCATGAGCATATAAATGAAAATAGAAACGCATTTGGCTTTTATCTTTTAGGAATTAGAGAAAGAGGTAAGATATTTGGATTTGCAAAAGAGAACCATACTGTTTTAGTTGTTCTACATAAGAGTGGTATTAGAGTATTCAATTCGAGAAAAGGAAAGCAAGATTCAGGAGGCTTTGATACTGTAAATTATGGCTTGCAATCAATAAGTGATAGGAAGAACTGTAGTAGGTATGCAGCTTTTTTAGCTTTTGAACTCATAAAACTTGTAAGTGAGGACTCAGCTATAAAGTTAGACGGTTTAGAGAAGGCAGCACTTAACCTTTCATGCCCTATCAGTGTTCTACAATCCTTTTGCAATTATAAAAGTGGCTGTGAGCAATTAACTTCTTTTCCAGATTTCTCTGATCAGAAAACGTCATAACCTAAATATCTATATGACGAATCGACTTCTATAATTGCTTTATCATCATAATTTCACAATCATTATGGCCACTGTTACCTAAGCGGTAATGAATATCTTCAAATCCCATGGATTTATATAAATGATAAGCTTGAGTCAACACTGCCGTTGTCTCTAAGTAACATAACTGATAACCAAGTTGTTTAGCCTGATCCAAACAAAACTGACAAAGTTTTTTACCAATGCCGAACCCTCTCGCTTTGTTCAAAAAATACATTTTTTGAAGTTCACAAGTTTGAATGTTGTTCTGATTTTCAATGGGTGCGATACCAGCGCCACCAATAATTTCACCATCAAGTTCAACGACCCAATAATTACTCATGTTGTGCTGATAAAGTGATGATAAAGGCTGTGAAACTAGATCAGAAACGCCGTAGCCTTTTTCTGAAGTTAAGCCAAAATCATGGGACGCTTTGCGAATGATGCTCGCCATGATTTCATCATCAGCATTGGTCAATTTTCTAATAATAATATTATTCGGCATAAAGAGACTCATTCATTAAAGGCGCCATACAAAGAAGTGCTGCTTGTTCGTAGGTAGAGCCACGTGTTGCGAGATGATGAGTAAGCAAACCTATCGCTCCTCCTTTTTGCTTTACATTCGTTTCGTTGAATAGGTCATCCATTACGTCACCAAGCTCTTTACCGGCTTCAAGAGCGAGGTACACAGAATTTGGTAAAGGAAGGCTAGCGCTCCGGTTTATGCTTTGATATTGACCATTATCAATAACAATATAAGCAAACGTGAAGCTACCGTGAGATGTATTTTCAACCCCACCTTCAATCGCAGCATAAAAATTGGCTTGATGGTGTTGCTTACAAAATGCTACTCGATTGACTGCGCCTTCGCGGGTTTCGTTCGACGTCATTGGTTGATCAGCTACTAAAGAGGGAGCATCAATGCCTTCAGCCATGATTTCATATGCCGGAAAGTAAAGGGATAAAGCCATTCTAACCGCATTAATTTTGATAGGATTCTTTGAGCCGACGACGACCGTGATTTGATTGGATTTCATTAAACGTGTTGTTACTTATAGTAATTTACAGGCAATGGTAGCAAATGTTCAAAGGACTCTAAATGCAAAATTTTGCAACATCAACAAATTAGCCTATTATGCAGCAAGTGATAATAGATATATGGATTGATGAAGTATTTTATGAATCGATTTACTGCTTTAGTTCTCCCTTTATTGTTTTTAGCTCCGTCAGCATTTGCATTGACTTATGTAATACCCAAAGATGGCGGTCGGCTCGTTGGTCAAAACGAAACTTATGTTGTTCCTCAAGGAAAACTCGCACTCGAAGATATTGCAGCCAAGTTTCAGTTAGGTTTAACGAATTTAATGCAAGCAAATCCAGGTGTTGATCCGTTCCTACCAAGGCCCGGATCAAAGCTGGTGATCCCACATAAATTACTTTTGCCAGATGCTCCTCGTAAGGGCATCATCATCAATTTGGCAGAAATGCGCTTGTACTATTACCCGAAAGGAAAGGGGACGGTTGAAGTGTACCCGATAGGTATTGGCGAGGTTGGGCGTGATACTCCAGAGAATTGGACAACAAAAATCTGGCGTAAGAAGGCAAACCCAACATGGACGCCTACAGCAAGAATAAGGGCTGACTATGCTGCTAATGGAGAGACATTACCAAAAGTCTGGCCAGCAGGGCCTGATAACCCTATGGGCCTATTTGCATTGTATGTAGGTAACCTTTATGCGATACATGGCACGAATGCGAATTTCGGAATAGGACTACGTGTGAGCCATGGCTGTGTTCGTTTACGTAATGATGATATTGAAGCGTTATTTAAAGAAGTCCCAGTTCATACTCGTGTTCAATTCATCAATGAACCCATTAAAGTTGCTGTCGAACCTGATGGTCATCGATACATAGAAGTGCATGAACCACTATCCAAGAACCAAGCTCAATACGATTCTAACGAGGATGCGCCACTTACCTTTAATCGTAACGTGAAACGCTTTATTGCAAATGCAAAAACGAACTCAGAAACGTTAAAGAGAATGCTTGAAAAAAGGAATGGAATGCCTGTTAGGTTAGATAATTAGTGTAACTGACACAGTGTGATCAAAAAAAGCACCGAGAGGTGCTTTTTTATTAAATAGAGCGCTGTAATAAATTAGAATTTGTATCTCATCCCAAGTTTAACGCCATTGACATCAATACCACTGAATTTTACGTAACCCAAGTCTGCCGCAAGTTGCGGAGTAATCATGTAACCGACGCCTGCACCATAGCCAAATTTAGTGTCATGCCCTTTGGAGTAAGCTGAGTAACCATCGACGGATTTAAGGGTTGATTCACCTTCAATACGTGTGTATTGAGGCTGAGCGTACGCATAAAACTGAGGGTTAAAGTTATATTGAGCGCGCACGTTAAAACTGTAATAGCTTTTTAACTCACTTGAAATGTGTGTTTTTACGGGATCACCACCAATAAAGTTTCTAACCGTATCTTGAGTATCATCACCAAGACCATGTCCATACTGCGCTTCAGGCGTGATGGTGAAGTTCTCATTGATTGGCACTTCAAAACCTATTGAAGCCACAATGGCATTATAGTCAAAGGTTTTTGCGTTAATTCCAGAGTCTTTTACAAGTTGACTGTTTTTAGATACTTTGTTTTGAAGCTTCATGTAACTTACATCACCGACCCAGTTAGCTAAACATGAGCCTGATACGCTGGCAATTAATGTGGCAAAAACGACTTTTTTTAACATCATACTACTACCTCTATATTATGAGCCTTTGGTTCTTAGTTTGTTGGCCTTTCTCGATTCCTAGTTGACTGTAGGGTCAAAAATTAAAAACGAAACTGACTCTGGGAGCTAGTTTTAATGAAGTTATTTGAGAAGTTCAATGCAATTTACATTAAATTAAGTTAATTGGTTATAAGCTTTAATTTATTGATTACATAAGGTTATTTTAATGTTTGTTATAGTGGTTTAATGGAAGTAAAAAGGATGACATGTAATTATTTCTAGTAACTTATTTCTCAAGTTGTTGCCGTCTTGATTCAAGTACAGCTATCGTTTGCTTGTTCACTTTATTGAGTTCATCGAAGTGTTTATTCAGTTTCTCAACGTCTTTTTCATATTCAATATCATTAATTTCAGTTTCTTGCCAAAAACGATTTCGTGCTAAATTTTGAAGTTCGTTCGCTTTTATAACATCGTTATACCTGATTTCTTGCTTGATGCGCTTAATCTCACCTGAAATCAGCAGTATTAACTTATCATGGGGAATGGTGGTGTTCGTTAATAATATTTTTAAAGGATCTGCTTTTTTGACATCTTGGTCAGAGTCTTTCTCAATGGTGACACCATTATTGTAAGCAATTTCACTCTGTTTGAAAGATTGAGGGCAAATGGATTGGCTATAGACGACCCTGTCGCCTTTAGTGCATTTATAAAATGAACTGGCAAAAGTGGGCGTTGAAAGAAAAATTAATAAGAAAAGCCAATTGCTCTTATTCATAGCAAAACATCCTGTTAATCATAAAAATCCATTATTTATGAATGGTTAGATTAACAGAATGTATATAGTGAGTTCAAATATTAAACGGTAAAATACAGATTATCAATTAAACGTGTTGAGCCAAGAAAAGCTGCCACTAAGATGACTAACTCATCATCATTAGACTTAACAGGCTGCATTGTATTTGCATTACGAATAATGATGTAATCGGTGTTGAAGCCAGCTTCAGTCAGAGATTCTATTGCATCATCGAGTACAGTTTTGTGTGTTTCGCCAGCTTGAACACGGGCAATTGAGGCATCTAATACTCGCTTTATTTCGGCAGCTTGGGCTCGCTCATCTTTACTCAAATAGTTATTACGAGAACTCATGGCTAAGCCACTTTTCTCACGATATGTATCGACTCCGATGATGCGGATAGGCAAAGCCAGTTCATCGACCATAGTTTTTATGATGATCAGTTGCTGATAGTCTTTTCGACCAAAACAAGCGATATCAGGCTGAACAATATTAAATAGCTTTAAAACGATTGTTGCGACACCTGTAAAAAAGCCGGGCCGACTTGAGCTTTCGCCACACAGCCCAATTGCATCTTCTGGAACGGTTACCTTAGTATGATTTTCGGAACCATTTGGGTACATTTGCTCAGAAGTCGGCGTGAACACAAGTTCAGTGCCGGCAGTTGATAATTGTTCAAGGTCCGCAGCCAATGTTTTCGGATAAGTGTCTAAATCTTCATGGGCCGCAAATTGCATCGGATTGACAAATATAGACGCAACAACATGATCTGCGTGTTTTAAGCTTTCTGTTACTAAAGAGATGTGCCCTTTATGCAAGTTGCCCATTGTTGGGACAAATGCGACCGTTTCACCTGCTTTTTTCCACTCTCTGACTTGTTGACGAATGGTTGCGATTTCAGAAGTAACTTTCATGTGTGATAACTCTGTAAACATTAAATGATGTGCTTGGTCTTGCACACCTTAATTAAAGGTGTGCTCATCTGCAGGGAAGGTGCCATGAGCAACTTCAGTGATAAAAGCTTTTACTGCTGAACGAACTTCACCCGTTTGTGCCAGATAGTTTTTAGAGAAACGTGGAATGTAGCCACTGCTAATACCTAAAATATCATGCATAACAAGTATCTGACCGTCAGTATCTTTACCTGCTCCAATACCGATGACTGGAATCGTTAAGGCCTCTGTAACGGTTTTAGCTAAATCAGCCGGAATACATTCAAGTACTAATAGCTGAGCACCTGCTTTTTCAATGGCTTTTGCTTCTTCAAGAATACGTTTGGCGTTTTCTTCATCACGACCTTGGATTTTAAAACCGCCAAAAACATTGACTGATTGAGGCGTTAATCCTAAGTGAGCACAAACCGGAATGCCGCGTTCAGTGAGCATCGAAATACTCTCTAATAACCAGTGTCCACCTTCGAGCTTTACCATGCTGGCACCAGCTCGCATAAGCGTCGCTGCGTTTTCCATCGTTTGCTCAGGTGTGGCATAACTCATAAATGGCATATCAGCAATTAACAGAGTTCGCTCAACACTATTACTGACACATTGCACATGGTAAGCAACATCTTCTACAGATACTGGAATCGTATCTTTTTTGCCTTGAATCACCATGCCTAATGAGTCTCCAACTAGGAGCACATCAATGCCTTCTTGATCAAATGCACTCGCAAAGCTTGAATCATAAGCGGTAAGTGCTGAAAACTTTTTTCCTTCCTGCTTAAATTTAAACAGAGTCGAAGTGGTGACTTTTGACATAACAATATTAACCCAATGAAATGGAGAACAAGTTATAAGCGAATTAATCAGTTGCTGCAACGATCTATGTCGAGCTGTTGTAATTCACTTTTCATTTGAACGTTAATTAGACTTGCCACCGTTGTCCCACATGGCAAAGTGAGATTTGGCGCAATATTGTGAAGAGGGATTAACACAAAGCTTCTTTGTTTCATGCCATAGTGAGGAACAATGAGTCGCTCAGACTGTATAACTTGATTGCCATACAGCAGGATGTCTAAATCTAAAGTTCGAGGCCCCCAATGCACTTCCCTGACTCGACCCTGTTGACTCTCAATATCTTGTAGAGCATCTAGTAACTCAATCGGGTTAAGCTTGGTTTCAAAGCTTGCAACGGCATTGACATAATCAGGTTGCTCAACTTCTCCCATTGGCACTGAAGAGTAGTAAGGTGAAACTTTTAGGCTATCCACTGAAGCGAGTTGTGCTAATGCCATGCTCGCATTATCTAACTGCGAGACTGGATCTCGCAGGTTAGCACCTAATGCAACAAATACTTTAGTCATTCTGTTGCGGTTTGGCTTTAGGTTTAGTGCGGCGTTTACGACGCTGACCGTTGCGTTTAGGTTGGCTTCGATTTGCCTTGCGTGCAATTTGTAAACGCTCTTCTTCGTCGGCATTTACAAAAGATTTCCACCAGTTTGCAACCGTCGTAACGTTATCTGACTCGATGGTACCTCGAAGTTGAAGTAAGTCGTATGCCGCTCTGAATTTTGGATGTTCGATAAGCTTAAATGCACGCATGCCTTGGTTCTTTTCGAGGCGAAGCTGCAATTGCCAAATATCTTTGGTAATAGTGCTAAATCGACGCGGAATACCAATAGTACGACATTGCTCTTCCATTACATCAGCCATGGCAGTGACAAAAGCATCGTAAAGTGAAAGCCCGCTTTCAAGTACGATATCTTGCGCTTTTTGTTGTAATGGGTACCACAACATTGCAGCATAGAAGAAAGCAGGCGTAACGGATTTTTCTTGGCGGATACGAACATCAGTATTTTTAAGTGTTTGTTCAACCATTTTCTTCAGGTAGTCGTCGTTATCATCTTGCATCGACTTGGTGATCTGAGGAAATAATGGCTCGAATAAACCGTATTGCTGCATCAAATGATAATTATCAACCGCTTTACCGCTGAAGAACATTTTAAGTACTTCTTCAAACATTCTTGCTGCAGGAATATCTTGTAAAAGAGGCGCTAATGCTTTGATTGGGCGAGAAGTCTCTTTATCAATACTCATGTTGAGCTTGGATGCAAAACGAACGGCTCGAATCATTCGCACTGGATCTTCACGATAGCGAGTTTCAGGGTCACCGATCATACGGATAACGCCGTTATTCAAGTCTCTTAACCCACCGCCATAACTGCGAATTGAAAAGTCACTAATGTCATAATAAAGTGCATTTACGGTGAAATCCCGTCGCTCAGCATCTTCATCTATCGTACCGTAAACGTTGTCTCGGAGAAGACGACCTTCAGAGTTTGACTTGGATATATTGGCATTTTTGTCTGAGTTATGGTGCCCACGGAAGGTTGCGACTTCAATAACATCACGTCCAAAGACAATATGCGCTAAACGAAACCTGCGCCCAACTAAGCGACAGTTTCTAAATAAACGTTTAATTTCTTCAGGTTTAGCATTGGTTACTACATCGAAATCTTTTGGCTTTAAACCTAAAAGAATATCACGCACGCCACCACCTACAAGATAGGCTTTGAAACCTGATTTATGCAGACGATATAAAACTTTTAAAGCATTCTCACTGATCTGACGGCGAGAAATATTATGTTTGTCTCGCGGTACAACTTCGAGTGTTAATCCGGACGAGTTTTCTGAGTTTTGATTCTTCTCTGTAGCAGGGGACTCGTTGAAGAGCTGCTTACAAAACTGACTGATGCGGCGTAAAATAGGGCACCTCAAGCTAAGTGTTAAAAATGTACCAATAAATTTGGCGGCTATCATATAACAAAGTTGAGGTATTGCATAATTGAGTCGAATATTCTGCTCAATTATGAGGAGAATATTCGACTTTGATGACTAATAAAGTACACGAGTACGAATGGTACCTTCAATGTTCTTTAACTCTTCTAATGCTTGGTCGGCTTTACTGGTCTCGACTTCCATAACAACATAACCAATATCACCTTTTGTTTGCAGATGTTGCGCCGAAATATTGATGTGGTGTTCTGCAAACGCTTGGTTAATTTGAATTAATACACCAGGTTTGTTGGTGTGAATATGAAGTAAGCGAGAGTGGTCATCATGTGATGGTAAAGACACTTCTGGAAAGTTAACGGCAGAAAGAGTTGAGCCATTATCAGAATATTTAGCAAGTTTCCCGGCCACTTCAAGTCCAATGTTTTCTTGCGCCTCCATGGTACTCCCACCTACATGTGGTGTAAGTAAAACTTGATCAAGGTTTCTCAGTTCACTCACAAACTCATCATTGTTAGATTTAGGTTCAGTAGGAAAAACGTCAATTGCGGCACCTGAAATTTTCCCCTGTTTAATGGCATTAGCTAACGCTTTAATTTCAACCACAGTACCTCTAGAGGCGTTGATGAGCTTACTTTCGGGTTTCATTAAAGAGAATTCTTCAGCGCCTATCATATTTTTAGTGTTTTTTGTTTCGGGTACATGCAAGCTCACAATATCTGACGTTGAAAGAATTTTTTTCAGACTCTTTATTTGCTTAGCATTACCGAGAGGCAATTTGTCTTCAATATCATAAAACTGGACTTGCATGCCGAGGGTTTCTGCAAGAATACCTAATTGCGTACCAATATGACCATAACCAACGATACCGAGTACTTTCCCACGAACTTCATGGCTGCCAGAGGCGCTTTTAAACCATTCACCACGATGCGCTTTGGCATTTCTTTCAGGAATGCCACGCATTAGCATAATAATTTCGCCTAATACTAGTTCAGCGACACTTCGAGTATTTGAAAACGGTGCGTTGAAAACTGGAATCCCTCGTTTCGCTGCCGCATTAAGGTCAACCTGATTTGTGCCAATACAAAAACAACCTATTGCGATCAACTTTTCGGCACCATTAATGACTTCTTCACTTAACTGCGTTCTTGAGCGCAATCCTACAAAGTGCGCATCTTTGATAGCGGACTTTAATGCTTCACCAGTAAGTGATGATTTATGGTATTCGATATTGTTGTAGCCTGCATTTTCTAATGATTCAACAGCGGACTGGTGAACTCCCTCAAGCAGCAAGATCTTTATCTTATCTTTTTGAAGTGAGTGTTTAGTTGTCATGAGGTACCTCTAGGATATTTAGAATGTTTGCACTGTTTTGTGTTAAGTATCAGTTTTTAAAGTAAAGGTAAAATAATTTCGTTGTATTATTTCAAAATAATACAAGTAATTCGCTATTGACCTTTGAGCTGTTTATAATTTAAGCGGATAATGTTGTTTCTATTACTCATTTAATTTGGAATTATGAAAACGTCTCTTATTGTTATCGGATTGTTTTCAGGGATGATTCATAATGCTTTTGCAAGTCCACATTCGTCTAATTTCTCTCCATTAAAACCTAATCAGTGTGTTGTGCGTAAATTGACAACCCAAGCACAAGTTGATGCATTTTCGGATACCTTTAAAGGTTGCAATGAAATCCTAGGTGGGCTGACGATCAGCGGTAGTTCAATTAAGCATTTAGGGAGTCTAAAAAACATTGTAAAAATTCAAGGTGGACTCAGTATTATTGGAAATCCAAAACTTGAGTTCATCCAAGATTTGGATGGCTTACAAACCGTTGATGGTGACGTTAACATTCAAGGTAATGATGATCTTTCAGATCTATTAAGTCTTAATAATCTACAAAGCATTTCAGGTGATTTAAATATTCAAGATAATAAAATGCTCATTTACTTGGATGCTTTTCAACACCTAACTGAAATTAAAGGGAACTTAAATGTCACTGATGATTTAAGTTTAAGAACGTTAGCTGGATTAGATGCTTTGAACAAAATTGGGAACTCAATAACAATAAATCATAATGATGAATTGCGAGGCACCGATTCCTTGCAACACATTTCATTATTACCGGGCAATTTGGACATTGAGAATAATCAGAATTTGTTTGATCTCGATGGTTTTGTTGGTTTAAAGGAAATCGATGGAAATTTGGATATTGAGAATAATCGATATCTAAAAAGCTATAACGGACTCAAAAATATCACTCATGTTGGTGGTAAGACAATTGAAAAAAATAATGGGTTTGAGTTCTAGTTTTTAATAAAGTGCCTCTGAGCACCTACCCATACTTGACCAAGGATTGAATATACAGATATCTGGAGTTGATAGCTCTTCAATGGCAATTGATGTAGACACTGTAAGTACTTTTTCTGAACAAGTTAGCGAGAAATCGTATTACAAAAGTCATCATTAATGGCATTAAAGGAAGCATATGTTGAATCTTTAAAACCATACAAACCTTTGGCGATATCGAAACAGCCGGCAAATTTTAATTCGAAGTTAGCAGGGGGCAGTGAGTTATTTACACTGTTCGAAAATGATGATTTTAAACCGCCAAAGAACTATGTAGAAGAGGGCGTTACAAATTATAGTAGAGAAACCTGAATGAGTAGCTTTACTGTAGACGCTTACTAACGCAGAGTTTAGGTTGTTACAAGCAACCAATCATCTGTGTTAGCTGGTGTTGCTAGAGGTGAGGTTTCTAAAGGTGGAGGCGTAATATCTAGATAGTCTCCTTCAACTTTTTTAGCTATAGCTTGTTGCAATAACGCTTTGATTAGAGAGTGCTGTCCATTTCGGTGTTTAGAGGCAAAATGCAACGCAGAGCGACCGTCAGCATCCCTCACATCAATGTTTATATCATGTTTAAGTAGTTCTTTAATAAATTCATAATGATCTCCGCTTACTGCAATCATGAGTGGCGTCATTCCGTCATCGTCGGTAGCATTTAAGTGAGTTAGAAGCGAATTTGAGGTTAGATGCATAAAAGAAGGTGTATCGCCAAATTTGGCAATATCAAAAAGAATTGATTCCTCTAGGCCTTTAAGTTGTTCTTTGGTGGTTACTTCCAATAAAAGTCGAAACAGTATTCGATTCTGATTTGTTTGTTTCGCATATTCGAGAGGTTTTATTCCATCTCTATTGGCTACTGAAAGACAGGCTTTATTTTTGAGTAGCAAGTCAACCGTTTCGAGTTCACCATTTGCAATGGCTTGAGTTAATGGAGTATGGCCATTTGGGAAAACCTGGTTGCTGTCAGCATCGTGAGCTAATAATAGTTCCGCATACCGAGAACCTTTGAATATTTGCGAGATAGCGAAAGCTGTCCAACCTTTTTTATTAGGAATATCAATTTTCGCTCCCTTGCTTAATAGTTGTTCCACACACGCTGGAGTGCCAAAACGTATCGCACTGTATAAAGGAGTATCCCCCCATTTATCTTGAATGTTAACGTCGAATTTAGATTGTATAAGTAAATCCATGCATTCAGCATGGTCAAATCGAGCGGCTGTACCCATAGCGGATGAATACTGCTTTTCTATTGTGGCACTTGTTTCTGTGTAGCCCCCTCGTAATAAGGTGTCTACAGTAGCTGTATCATTGTTCCTCACTGCTCTACCTAAAGCGCTAAAGCCATCAGTGAAAACTTGTTTAGGGTCGACGCCACGCTCAATTAAATGTTTTACACAGTCAGTGTTTTTTTCTTCACAGGCAATTTGTAATGGAGTGCGACCAAAATTATCTAGTCCGTTTACATCAGCACCATTTTTAATCATTAACTCCAACATTTCGTATCGGCCATAATAGCAAGCCAAACACAATAATGTTGCGCCTTTTGAATTCGAGATATTTAAATTCATGCCTAAGTCTATCTGTTGTTGCAATAAGTCGATATTATTGGTTCGTACAGCTTTAAAAGCCGATTCAATCACTTCATTTAAGCGGCAATTCATAGCTTGTAATTCGTTTTCTGCATGAACATTTGAAATGCAGAACCTACTTAAACAAAATTCCAAAGTGGATTTTATTTGGGTTTCTTCATTCTCTTTTGATTGTTCTACATGTGTTGAAAAACTGGTTTCAGTAATTCTCACTGTTTGTTTATGCTCGTTTGAATCAGTAAACTCCTGTTTCTTCATGTTTAGATTTGGGTGCATTGGCGGCCTAAAAGCGTCTAGTTCGCTTTCTGTAGCTTCAACGCCTTGATGCAAATGATGATGCGATGATGAGTCAGATTTACTGCTAGTTTTACTTTGACTTCCAAACTTTAGTTCTTGATGTTTGCTGTGAAATTGGATCAATTTGAGTTTAACTCCCCCACCTTCGATGCTAGTAGAGCACAATCTTTGTGTATAAGCCTGACTATTAGGTTCGTAAAATTCAACGACGACATGTTGCTTGTTTTTCGCAATTAGGCTTAGTTGACTTAATGATAGAGTGCTTAAACTGTGAGCTTGGTAAACTTTATTGGGTAAGGCAGATAAAGGCTCTGACATATTGAGAATAAGTAGTGTCGACAGAGAGTTATTTTAACTTTTACAGTATGATATCTATAATTAATTTTTCTTAATAGTAATAAAAAACCCGGTACTTTATCGATACCGGGTTTTCATGTTTAAGCAGAAAACAATGATTAGTGCTTAAACATCGCAGAAATGGATTCTTCATTGCTAACGCGGCGAATAGCTTCAGCAAGAACTGCAGACATTGTTAGCTGAGAAACTTTACTTATTTTTTGCATTTCAGCGCTCAGTGGTACAGTGTCCGTAACGATAACTTCATCAATCACTGACTCTTCAATATTCTTCGGTGCGTTACCTGAGAATACAGGGTGAGTCGCATAAGCAAATACGCGCTTAGCGCCGTGCTCTTTAAGTGCTTCAGCAGCTTTACATAGCGTTCCGCCAGTATCAATCATGTCATCAACGATGATGCAGTCACGACCTTCAACATCACCAATGATGTGCATAACTTGAGAAACGTTAGCTTTAGGACGACGCTTATCGATAATCGCTAAGTCAGAGTCATTCAACAGTTTTGCTACTGCACGAGCGCGAACTACGCCCCCAATGTCAGGAGAAACTACTACTGGGTTTTCAAGCTCTTTTGCAATCATATCTTCAAGTAGAACTGGGCTACCGAATACGTTGTCTACTGGTACGTCAAAGAAACCTTGGATTTGCTCAGCGTGTAAGTCACACGTTAATACGCGGTCAACACCAACACTTGATAAGAAATCAGCAACAACTTTCGCTGTAATCGGTACACGAGCAGAGCGTACACGACGGTCTTGTCGAGCATAACCGAAGTAAGGGATAACCGCAGTAATACGACCTGCTGATGCGCGACGAAGTGCATCAACCATTACAATCAATTCCATCAAATTGTCATTAGTAGGTGCACAAGTTGATTGGATGATGAATACATCAGCTCCACGAACGTTTTCATTGATTTGAACACTGATTTCACCATCACTGAATCTGCCTACTTCGGCATTTCCAAGTGAACAGAATAAACGGTCGGCAATCTTTTTAGCGAGACTAGGAGTGGCATTCCCAGCAAAAAGCTTGATGTCGGGCACGGTATGAACCTCAGGTGTTGGCTTATTGTTTCAGTAGATTTGAACGTGATTTTCAAACCTACCCAAATTAGTTTATTTCAGCTAAGCAATCTAAAACAGGTGAACGATTTAAGCCTTTAGCAACAAATCCACTAAGATCTGCTGGCAGCTTTGCGAACACAGATAGAGCTTGCTGTTCGTTATCGAATTCAGCAAACACGCATGCGCCTGTTCCTGTCATTCGAGACGGCGCATATTCTATCAGCCAGTCTAATGCCTTGGCAACTTGAGGGTATTTGTTTACGACCAAAGGTTGGCAATCATTCTTCCACTCAATTGTGAATAAATTATCAGCATTTACTCGAGGCGTACTTCGATGTAGCTCTGGAGCTGTAAACACTTCTACAGTGGAAACATGCACATCAGGTGTAAGCACGAGGTACCATTTTTCTGGTAATGAAATCGGATTTAAAATTTCACCTATACCCTCAGCGAAAGCAGAAAAACCCCTAATAAAAACAGGTATATCCGCACCAAGTTGAATTCCAATGTAAGCGAGCTCGTCAGTTGACAGGTTCGTTTGCCAAAGCTGGTTTAAGGCTAATAAGGTGGTTGCGGCATCTGATGAGCCTCCACCAATTCCACCGCCCATTGGCAGGTTTTTTTCTAATGTTATATCTGCGCCATATGCAGTTTTTGTTTGTTGTTGTAATAATTTTGCAGCTTTTAGAATTAAGTTATCGCTGGACGCAACAACTTGATTTAATTCGGAGTGAAGATTTAATTGCTCGTCGTTTCGTTTGGTAAACTCTAAGAAGTCTGACTTATCAAGAAACTGAAAAACGGTTTGCAGTTCATGATAGCCATCGGTTCGTCGACCATTAATGTGCAAACATAAATTGAGTTTTGCTGGTGCGGGAAGTTTTAATGTGTGTAATGTCATGTTTTTCACTGTGTTACGGCGAGCGCTTGCCATTCATTGATTTGAACTTTTAAATCAAGTTCAGGTTGTTTGACTTGAAGCAGTCTAGGAACATTTGCGCCACTTTGTTGTTGCCAACTTTTATACGTGAGCGACCATTTTGTTCCATCTAATGAGATTAATGCTGATTTGGGGTTACCATCTGAGTCGAAATTGCTAATGAGCTGTTTTTGATGAATTTGACCCGTGATCCAATAAGGAAATTGATTTACGGGAATAGACCAACCAGTAAGCCTTCGTAAAAGTCGCTGTGCATCAGTGCCTGTGTGAGTTTTACCATCAGCAGTCAAAGTGACGTTGTTTGGTTTAGCATCAAGAGATAGTACCGTTGTACCCAACATTGTGGTAAGAGTGAGTTGATCTCTATTGGGTTCATGAAGCCAAAAAAGATTAGTGCTGACTTTATCTTGTGGGGTTTTAACAAGTAGCTTACCTTTGAGCTCCCAAGCTTGGGCTTGTTTAACATCAGAGACTTGAGTGGGTAATAATGTTGTTTTTGGCAACGAAGTACACGCACCTAACAAAACAATAGTAAGTGCGAGTACAAAATTTTTAATATTCAGAGGCAGCAATTTCAAGGTGTTAGTTCGAAAGTGAGTTTAACTGCAATCATAACTGCTTAGTGCGATAGATCAAAGCCACTTACTTTCGAATACATCAATTACATTAGGTAAGGTACTTCTTTATAATACGCCGCTTGTTTAAATATGGGGTTAATTGAAATCATGCCCATTTTTTCATCGTCTGACGTTTTCGATAAGAAGCCAACTGCTTTTATCAAATCGAAATACTGTTTAGATTTAATAATATCAAAGTTTAGTTTTCCAGCTTGATCGCTGACTTTAACGACCCCAATTTCACTTTTCATTTTTTTTAAGTCAGAAAACGCAATATCAAATTCATCCGGATGGTTTGGTACAGCAAGCAAGGCATAAATATCATTATCGTAATCAGAATTAGGTAAAGGTTTCTGGTTAAGTGTCAGTTTGTAAGTGGTCAACTTTCCTTGAGCAGGAGCCCCTGGAGAGAACACATATCGATTTAAACTAAGTTCCTGTGAACCTTGAGAAAGCGAATGGGTTGCGTTAAATGTGAGTGTGACGGTATTGGTATTTTTATCTGCTTGGTTAATTACAGGTAAGGAGGTATTTAATTGGCCTTCTTTAAAGGCGAAGTCAGGCTTGGCATTATTCTGATAAATATTTCTAATGAAATAAGATTGCCCACTGTAAGGCATAACAATGATCGATTGGTCTGCTCCATTCTTAAAAAATACCGTTTGCCCAGCATAAGTAATATTGTGAGTAGTACTTTCCGCTGTTAATGGTTGACCGTGAGCAAGATCATCATTACGCACAACGATAAGAGCGTGTTGTTGTTTGATTAACGAATGCTGATGATCGGGCAGTTCGCTGACATAATAAACATCATCGTAGTGCTGAACGATGTGTAGCGCTTTCAGTTGGGGATCAAATTGATAAACATAAAGGCTATCACCAACATTCACAGTTGAGCTTTGGTTGACGGCAAGAAATGAAGGTATATCGGTATCAGTATTTTCAATGAAACTTCCCCCTTGGCTAAACGTCATGAGATCTGAATTAGTGACTTTTATCTTGTTATGAGTTTCAGTATTGAGGAGGTACGAGGGGCATTTGGCACCTTGCTCACCGTAATTTCCAATGAAAAGATATTTTCCTGAATCACTCGTTGCGATATTTTGTGTGGCGCAACCTACTTTTTGATAACCATTCAGCATCGAATGAGATTGAGCCAAACATGGAAAAGCAACAATAGAGAAGCACATACACAGAAATGTGGCCTTAATCATAATATATAACCAGTGTGGTGATTTTTAATTAAGGTACATTTAATGAGGTAACATTTCGCTGAATAAAACGTCAATTGTCATTTTACGAGATACACTTTTATAAAACGTTCTATTTTTATTTATTGAAAGTATTAGTTTTTTATCTTTTTCTGATAAAAAATTTTAAATCGACTTTAGTTTGCTTTTTCCATGCCGTCTTTTTGTTGGTGAGACAAGAAAACAAATTCATTACATGGAGGAAGACACTATGTTGTCTGTTCACACTAATTACGCATCTCTAATTGCACAAAATTCAGTAACTAAAAGCAACGACATGTTGACTAACGCCATGGAGCGTCTATCGACTGGTATGCGCATCAACAGCGCTGCTGATGATGCTGCAGGTCTTCAAATTGCAACTCGTCTAAACTCTAACGTTGTGGGTATGCAAACGGCTAGCCGTAACGTGTCTGATGCAACTTCTATGCTACAAACGGCTGATGGCGCTTTAGATGAAGTAACTACAATTGCACTTCGCCAAAAAGAACTAGCACTACAAGCTGCAAACGGTGTGAATTCAGATGCAGATTTAAACGCATTACATGCAGAGTTTAATGAACTTAGAACTGAAATTACTCGTATTATTGGTGATGGCACAACTGCCAACCCTGGCACCCAATATGCTGGTAATGATTTATTTGGTACTTTAGATGGTGGTGTTGACTTTCAAATTGGCTCTTCAAGCACTGAAGTATTGACTGTAACAGCAGCCAGAATTGATTTAGCTGCGATTGATGATGGTACAGGTGGTGGTACAACCGTTAACCTTAGTACTGCAACTCTAACGACTAGCACTGGCGCTAATGATGCTATTGACGTTGTAGATGCATTGTTGAATGAAGTTGGAACTAGACGTTCTACGCTAGGTGCTAATATCAACCGTCTAGGTCACACAGCTTCTAACTTAGCTAACGTGACTCAAAACACTCAAGCTGCTGCTGGCCGTATCATGGATACTGACTTCGCTGTTGAGTCTGCAAACATGACTCGTAACCAGCTTCTAGTTCAAGCTGGTACGAACATTCTGTCTTCTGCGAACCAAAACACTAACTTGGTTATGGGACTATTGCGTTAATCATCAACTCGGATTGCAATCTTTCCTTCTTAGGCGCTATTTGGCGCCTTTTTTTATCCCTAAAGGAAAATAAATTAAGGGGAAAAACCATTTCCTTTTTGTAAGTTAGAGCGGAAGAAGGTTAGCTTGGTTTTAGATGGGATTGACTGTAATTGTTTGTTATTAAATGTTTTATTTTGTTGGCATGACTTTTGATGAGTAAACGATAAGAATAAATTAAATCTGCGCTCATTGATTCGTGTTGCCTTGAATCAAATGGAGGAATGTCATGGTTGCTGGTGCTGGTTTTATACCAACTGAAATATCAAGAAACTTAGTTAATGCTGAGCGTGCCTCAAGAGACCAGCTGTACTCAACGAGCTTTCAGCGTTATCAAACAGAGTTAAATGCTTACAATACGCTGGAAAAAAATTTAAAAAGTTTAGAAGGTAAACTTTCTGCTATTGGAGGTGACAGTTTTACAGCAAAGAAAGTCGATGTTATTGGCGAAGAGCTTACTGCGACTGTTACCAGCAGTGCACCACAAGGCACTTATGATGTGGTGGTGTCGCAATTAGCACAGGCTGAGCAATTAACTCGTACTTTTGGTAGTGAGACAGATATTTTACCAACAACGGGTCTGCTAAATATTCAACTCGGTGCCGATCCTGCAGATGCCATTAGCATTGATTTATCTGTGGTAAATGCTGGTGGTACAGAAACTGTTGCCGATCTTAGAGATATGATCAATCAACATCCTGACAACCCAGGTGTACAAGCCTCAATCGTTCGAACGGGTAGTAACGTCGAGCTGATGATGACCTCAAAAGATACTGGGGCTGAAAACACTATTGCAGTGACCTTAGATGGAACTGATTGGGGAATGACAACTCGTCAGGTAGCTCAAGACGCACAGTTTAGTATTAATGGTGTGGATATCAGCAGTTCCAGCAACTTTGTTGAAAACGTGATTGATGGCATTTCATTGGATATTGATAGTGTTCATGCGGCAGGTGAAAGCACAACTCTAAAAGTTAAAGCAGATACGGATACTGCCAAAGAAGCTGTTGAAGAATTTGTTACTGCTTTTAATGTACTTCAGAATCAAATCGGCTCACTTACTAGTGGGTTAGGTAGCGCAGCCACAGATACTGACTCAGAGTCAGTAGGCGTACTAAATGGTGATGCTTCAGTTCGTGCACTTCAGGGGAGGCTGAAAAATGTCTTGTTCGAAACTGCACCCAATGGCATGCGATTAGCTGATATCGGACTAGAGCTAGATAGATACGGTAAGTTAAGTATTGATAGTGAAAAACTGTCGAATGCATTACGTGATGATGCTGATGCTGTTGAAGCTTTATTTACTGCTGATGATGCCTACATAGACAAACTCGAAGCCGTTTTAGATCCTTTTACCGAATTTAATGGTTTTATTGATACTCGCCAGAACAATCTCAAAGATAGAACTGACCGTGTTGAGAGTGATATGGAACGTTTTAATCAACAAATGGAACAAAGATATCAGCTTTTGTTATCTCAATTTACTGCAGCTGAGGCGGCAATCAACAGGCTAAGTTCATCAAGCTCACTTTTTAGTACAGGAACATAAATTTAATGTTAAACGAGCAAGATCCTTTTAATGCTTATCAACAAATTTCGTTAGACGCCCGTGCGGCGTCTGCGAACCCACATGAAATGGTACGCATGTTGTTAGATGGTTTACTTGAAGAACTCGATCGTACTTCAGGTTACATGGAAAGAAAAAGTTTTGAAGACAAGGGTAAAAGCGTCAATAAATGCCTGAATATTGTCCACGGCTTAGATTCAATGTTGGACATGGAAAACGGCGGTGAAATCGCAGTGAGCCTAAACAACCTATATGACTATTGTAGTCGTCAGCTAGTAACGGCAAGTGTGCAAAACAGTATTGAAGAACTTCAACCCGTTGTGAAGGTAATTACAGATGTCAGAGCCGGTTGGCAAAACCTTAACTAATCAATTTCTGAAATTAGAGCTAGCTTTTAAAAAGTACGGTGTTCAACAAGATATTTCTAAGTTAGAGCAGGTAAATGACTTATTAATCGAGATTGTTGAAAAGTACGGAAAAGGACAATCCGAAGCTGAAAAACAGGCATTTACACGTTTGGGCAAGGCACATAAAAAAGCCATTGAAACGTTAGAGGCAACAAGACAAGAGCTGTCAAACAAAATGCAGCAGTTAAAAGAACAAAAAGAAGGGCTGAATGCCTATCAATTGACTGAATCAAGTCATCAGTTTAATCGATAGCAGTGGTAGGGCAGATCAATAATGGCAATAATAAATACGCTTCAAGTTGGGACAACATCTTCCTCCTCTATTACGGGCAACGGTACCACGAGTCAGTCGGTTGCGGGATTTTCACTGTTAGGTGGAAAGCTTGCTGCCGAGACTACCAGCGCAGAATCTTCACCTCAGAGCGAGTTAGATTCTATCTACGGTGCTCAAGGTGAAGGAGCTCAAGTTCTAGCGACACTTACTGACTCTACCATTCACACTCGTGATAAAAACACCCTAGGAAGTGCGCTAAATACGGCTGGAACTTTCGTTAATCAAGCCAAAGCCCAATCAGAAAAGAACAGCATGAATCACCTTCAGCAACCGAGTGTTGTGGGGGGGGCTTATGATGATGGATATGCTCAAGAAAACACGCTAACACAATCCATTTCTACTGGAGTGAATTCAGTATCGAATTCGCCAAGCAGTGTCGCAAATATTGAAGCCAGTCAGCTCAATCAGACACAACACCAACAAGCACCGTTTTCATTGGGTTTATCAAACAAAGCGTTTTCTCCCTCAGAGTCAAGTGGGATTAAAAGTGACACCATGCTCTCGCAAATGATGCTGCAAGGTGTTTATCGTTCTGCGCCACAACTGGCACAGCAGAACCAATTACAGATACAAAGCGTGGTTTCAGAGCTCAGTAATATTGAAAGTGCGTCATCTCAAGTTTCAAATATTCACACCCAAACATTGGCTTCTGCAAAGTCGAGTCAGTGGGGACCTATTCCCATAAATACAGCTCAGGCGTTACCTCATCAAAGTCAGCAATTAATAGGGCCTCTTCGAGAGCAGGTTCGCTTTCAAATTGATCAAAACGTTAAACAAGCTGAAATTCGACTCGATCCACCAGAACTTGGCAAGCTCGATATGAGCGTGAAATTGGACGGAGATAGATTACAAATTCAGTTAAATGCTGCCACCGCTCAAGTAAGGGATGCGTTGCAAGCAGGAATCGAACGCTTACGAAGCGACTTGGCGTTAGATCATGGTGGCCAAGTAGATGTGAATATCAGCTATGGTGAACATCAATCAGAACAACACCAAGCGGAAGAGGTTCAAATAATTGCGAGTTTTGATGAGGCTGAAAGTGAAATACAGCAAACAGTTTCGTCAGAACTCGACGTCAGAGCATAAGGAGAATGGTTTTGAGTAAAGCGGCAAAAGTTTTAGTAACAGTAAGTTTTATCGCAGTATGGTCCGCAGCAATTTTTTATGTGGGGTGGCAGTCACCAAGTTTATTTGGAAAAGTGTTTCATCGAGATACGACAACCATGCCCAGCGCAAAGTATTACCCTCTAAAGCGAACCGTCGTTACGGTGGCGGGTGAAGACTATCCTCACTACTTATTGCTTGAAATGTCGGTGAAATCTTCTTCTGAAGAAGTAAAAAGAACATTAGAAGAAGCAGATTCTCTAGTTCGAAATACGTTAATGAAACTGTTCGCTAAAAAGCAATTTGAAGAGCTAAATAACCCAAATCATGTTGATACTTTGCAACAAGAAGTCCAGCTTGCTTTATCTAAAGTACTGAGTGAAAACCACTATGATTTAGAGCTAGAACAAGTGCTATTCACACGTATGGTTATTCAATAAACCAATCATTTCAGCGGTAATGATGGCCCTTGAAAACTCAAGGGCGCACCAAGCTTTGTTCGGTGATATCAACAGCTGAGACAACGATAAATCAGACTCAAATAAGAGAATAGGGATATGAATTCAGGTCAACTTGCATATCAGCATACCGGTGATGACGCTCCAGCCTCTAAACCCAATGAATCTCAATTGCTTCAACAATATTTACCCTTAGTAAAGCGAATTATCTACCAGCTAAAAAGCCATTGTGGCGCCACGCTAAGCCTCGAAGATATGGAACAAATCGGCATGATGGCACTGCTTGAATCTTCAAGACGCTACCCTGGCGGGTTAGACAATGGGTTTATTTCGTTTGTTAGCCAACGTATTCGAGGTGCGATTCTAGATGAGTTGAGGCGTCAGGATTGGCGGCCAAGGCCTGTACGTCAACAAGCTCATGAACTTAACGATACAGTTAGAAAGCTCACTCGAGAACTAGGTCGAGAACCAACAGATAAAGAGGTGGCTTTAGCTTTGGGGGTGAGCCCTGAACAGTATCGTGAGCGCTTACATGCTTCTTTGTCTGATTCGATGAAAAGTCTTGATGAAATGCTAGGTGCAGGCAGTCATTTTGTTGATGAAAAAAGTGTGCTGGGTGAAATATCAACAAAAGAAACATTATTTAAAGCAATTTCGAAATTAAATAGAAGAGATCAGGTAATTCTGTCGCTTTATTATCAGCATGAACTGAATTTACGCGAAATTGCTGCGACGTTGGGGTTAACTGAAACCCGTATTTGCCAATTACATAAACTCGCAATCAAGCAAATACAGCAAATTTTGCAAAAGTGGAACGAATAAGAACAGGATAACTGCATGAACAAAGTCTTTGGGTTAATTATCATACTTCTTTCTGTTTTTGGTGGTTACCTATGGGCTGGTGGTTATGTCAGCGCATTATGGCAGCCCGCTGAAATTCTCATTATTATCGGAGCTGGTATTGGTTCATTAATCATTGCTAATCCTAAAGCAGTGCTTAATGATTTAGTTACACAACTTAAAGAGCTTTTAAAGTCAGAAAAAGAAGACCCTGAGTTATACCCGCAATTATTTGGTTTGATGGGTATGCTGATGAATCAAATTCAGTCTCAAGGCATGAGAGTGTTAGACGACCATCTTGAGAATCCAAGAGACAGCTCTTTATTTTTGATGTACCCAACGGTTCTTGAGCATCAAGATTTACTGCAATTTCTGATTGATAACTTAAAGCTACAATCAATTGGTAAAATTTCTCCCCATGATTTAGAGCACATCCTTGAGGAAGAAATCCATCGTATTGAAGAAGACCGAATGAGACCTTCTCATGCGCTTCATAAAGTGGCTGAAGCTATGCCAGGTTTTGGTATTCTTGCCGCCGTGATGGGGATCATCATTACCATGTCTTATATCGATGGTTCTATTACCTTAATCGGAGTGAAGGTAGCCGCAGCACTGACTGGGACATTTATTGGTATTTTCTTTTGTTATTGTTTCTTTGACCCACTGTCAAAAGCATTAGAGCATCAAGTTGATCGCCAAACTTCTCGATTGCGCTGTGTGGCCGCAATGTTAACGGCTTTTGCTAAAGGAAAACCACCAATGCTGGCAATTGATGCTGGTCGCAAACAAATCCAAGCTGAACATCGACCATCATTTATTGAACTGGAACGTTGGATGATGGAGCAACGCAGCTAATGAAGCGTACAAACGAACCACTGATCATCAGACGAAAAAGTAACCGTAAGCAAAAAAGTGCCGCTTCTGGTGGTGCATGGAAAGTGGCTTTTGCTGATTTTACTCTCGCAATGATGGCATTGTTTATGGTGCTTTGGATTATTCAAATGTCCGATAATTCAGAGAAAGAAGAGATTGCGAGCACATTACGTGGTGATTTGTTTGACGTAGGTTCAATCAATCCATTTGATCTAAGTTGGGCACCTTCTTTAGTCGATATGCAAGGTGATATCGCCATTCAGCAATCTGTGTTGCCCGCTCACGCTACCGGAACGGAAAAGCGCGGCCCTGCATTACATAACTTTATCCCTGCAGGCGAAGACAATCCAAATGCTGGCAAAGGTAAAGATCTTAATGCCATGATCCCAGGTAAATTTGAAACTCAAGCACAGTTAGAGTTATTAGCAAAAGAAATCAACGAAGTTATCGAAGATACCAATGTAGAGTCTCACGTAAAGCTTATCTTAGTCGCACAGGGCATACGTATTCTTATTCATGATGATGGTAACAAAGATATGTTCGCTAAAGGCAGCTATAAAATGTCGCCATACTTTGAAGATTTATTGATGGCCTTGGGTCCATCATTGAGTAAAGTCAAAAATAAAATGAGCATTTCTGGGCATACCGATAAGCAAGTCTATGCCAGTAAAAACTTTACCAACTGGGAACTGTCAAGTTTGAGAGCCCTTACCGCTAGAAGGGTTCTGGAATATGCCGGTGTTGAACGTCACCAAGTTATCCAAGTAACAGGGATGGCCGATCAATTACCCATGAATCGTGAGCAATCGCTCGCACCCGAAAACAGACGTATCGAGTTATTGATTTTAAGTGATGAAGCTGAAAAGCAAATAACAGCGATGAACCATTTACCAGAAGGTGAATATCGCTCAGATGTATCTGAAGCTTCAAAAGTCGCAAAAAGTAATGAGTATAAGAACAGGTATCCGGCGCAATGGACGAACAAGTAACACAAATTGGCGAGTTCATTCCTGCAGAAACACGAGATGATAAATCAGAATTTAACGGTGAAGAACACAGAACGCATACTCGCATGAGTTTAAAAGAGTCCAAGTCAGAAGATTTAGCTATGGCGTGTGATGGAATCACTATTAATTTATTTAAACGAAGCCGGTTTGGCTTTAAACGTAAAGTTGGTCTTGCGAGTGTAAAAGATATGAGTATTGGTGGGCTCGGTTTTTTATGTAATGCACCACTTGAGCTGGGCGATGAACTGCACATTCGAGTCGTAAACAGTGACTTGAAAATGAAAGTAGTGAGAGCCGTACCTGTGAATTCAAGGTTGAATTTTTATGGGACTAAATGGCTTGAGGAGCCCGAAGACAAAATCGTTGAATTGATGAATCAGGTTCAAATTCAAATGAAAAATAGACATAAGAGTTAATGGAATGGCTCAGTATTATCATCGAAAAGGTCCTGATGGCTTACAGAAATTATTTCTCTATTTAATTTTAATAGACTGGTTTGTGTTGCTTTATTTAGCATCGCAAATTACTAACATTACTTTTAGGCATGGTGCATTTGTATCTATTTTGCTTGGTGCCTTTAATTTATTGTTAGTCGGTTTGTGCTTTAAAAGAGCGCGCCGCGGGGGAGATGGGTATTTACTATACCCTGTGATCTTTGGCGCACTGCTTTCTTTTATAATGGTGTTCTACTTCTTTTTATGTTGATTGCCTGCTATCTAGAACTGTTGTTACGTGATGTCATTCATCCACTTCTTAATCAAGGGCGTTAACACTAAAGTCAGTAATGCACCACCGAACGCAATCATCATAATATCGGTATATAACTCTGAATAGGTCGCTAAATGTAAACTTGGATGCGTTGAAGAAACGGCATCAGGTACCGTCATGTTTCCGGCTAACCAAGCTGCAATATACTCCGCAATGGCTGAGCCTAAAAACCACAAGCCTAGCATCAACCCCACAATTCTAGGCGCTGATAGCTTGGTGATCATCGAGAGTCCAATTGGAGAAATAAATAACTCTCCAGTCGTATGGAGTAAGTAAGCGAGTACCAGCCAAACTAATGCGACTTGGTGTTGTTCACTGGCAAATTCGATCCCTAAAACTAAACAACCAAAACCCAAACCGACTTGTGCTAATCCTATTGAGAATTTTATTGGGGTTGGAGGTTCGATATTTTTCTCTCCCATGGTTTGCCATATCTTAGCTAACACCGGGGCGAGTAAAATAATGAAAATAGCATTCAAAGACTGCAACATGGGGGCTGGGACAATAAAGCCAAATATGTTGCGATCTGTCACACGTTCTGCGAATAAATTCATTGAACTGCCGGACTGTAAAAAACAGAGGAAAAATACCGTCGACATTATCGTCAAGGTCACAGCCGCATAGATTTTTTGCCTAGCTGTTGAATCTGACTCATTTAAACAGTAAAAAATTAACCACGCTGCCGCAATGAGCAGTGAGAACCCTAATAAGCTCGCTACTACGTGGTGATTGCTGACCATCATTGAGGTTAGAGCCACAAGAACTAGACTGCCGCCATAAATCCATAAATTTGAAGAAACCCCTAGCCACTTTGTATTTATCAGCTTTGTTTTAGACTCTTGTTTAATTGATGTGATGAGATGTTTTTGGCCGTATAAAAAAGTGACTAAACCAATCAACATGCCGATACCAGCTAAGCCAAAGCCATATCCCCAGCCGTAGGTACGCCCGGCATAACCACAAATGATTGCTGCTAGCGCAGCCCCGAGGTTAATTCCCATATAAAAAATGGTAAATCCAGCATCTTTTCTGGGATCATTAATGTGGTAAAGCTTCCCTACAATGCCGGAAATATTAGGCTTTAAAAAACCCACCCCCACAATAATCAGTGACAGTGAAACATAAAAAATAGGCAGAGCTTCACTTTGCACTAAGACGCCTTGATTATCGATATAAGCTGGGTTTCCTTCTATCGCCATACCTAAGTGACCAAGACACAATAATATGGCGCCAAAAGTCACTGCTTTTGTTGTCCCTAAGTATTTGTCTGCAAAATATCCGCCGAGCAATGGAAATGCATAGACCAAAGCGAAGTAATTACCAAAAATGTTGGTGGCCTGTTTATCCGTAAATAAAAAGTGCTCCGTCAGATAAAAAATCAGTAATGCTTTTAAACCATAGAAACTGAACCTTTCCCACATTTCAGTTAGAAAACAAATGAATAACCCTTTTGGGTGTTTCGCTAATATTGTCATGTTATTTTTCTCTGTGATTGTTCACTTTAGAGTCTATAAAGCTGATTAATTAGTACTTGAAGGAAAGGTGAAACAAGCTGTAATTTTTGGTGAAGGAAAGTGAAGCAAGTTGTATCTTGGTGAATATTAGGTAAATTGTTGTTATTGAACCTAACAACGAGCAATTATGAGACAAGGCTATCGCTATCAATTTTCTGATGTGGTTTTAGATACTCGCTTGAGAAGTTTAAGGCGCAATGGTGAGGAAATTGCACTGCCATGGCTCAGTTATCAGTTGCTATTAGTGCTATGTGAAGCAGCTCCCGCCATTGTTAGCCAGCAAGAAATTATTGATCGAGTTTGGCCAGATACCGTTATTGGCGATGAAACGCTAAAACAAAGAGTTAAGTTATTACGCAAAACTCTGGGAGATAACGCTGCTGCACCAGAATATATTGAAGTAATCCGTGGTCGAGGCTATCGATTAAAACCCGATGTTATCGTTAATTCTTCACTCTCGCCCAGTCAAAGTGCATCGCTGGATTTAACCACTGATAGCTATGTCATGCCATCTGGTGCAATGGATCTTACACAATATTGGAAAGCTTCTGTTGTCGTGTTTATGAGCTTCTTAGTACTCATTATTAGTGCTTCTCTTCTTAGCGATAAAGCAAATCAACAACCTTCAACTTTGAATGAGTTGAAAAGCGCAAGCTTCGAACGACAGCTATATCAAAAAGGGCTTAACTATTATCAACGTTACCGAAAACAAGATAACTTACATGCGATAAAGTTATTCAGTTCTGCTATTGAGCTGAAGCCAGAATTCGCACTTGCTCATGCCGCCTTAGCTGATGCATACAGCCAAGGTGTTTTTCAGTTTAATGGTGACGAATCGTGGAAGAAAAAAGCCGTTGAACATGCTTATCATGCCATTTCACTTAACCCTGAACTTGCTCAAGGCTATAAGTCGCTGGGCTTGGCTTATTTTAATCTCGGCTGGTATTTGAAAGCGGCAAAAGCGACGCGAGAGGCACTCGCTAAACGTCCTAACTACCCTGAAGCCAGCTCGAACCTTGGCTACATTTACAGAGACATGGGGCAGCTTGCAGACAGTATTTTTGTTATAAAAAAAGCACTCAAGTTACAACCAAATAACAGCGTGAGTCTCGTTCACTTGTCTTTAAGTTATTTGGCCATCGGTGACTTAGAGCACGCCGACGAATTGCTGACTAAAGCGTTGTTACTTCAGCCTGATTCGTTATTAGCTTCTGATGCACACGGGCAATTGTTGTTGGCGAAAGGAAAGTTAGTTGCTGCTCGACAGCACTATCAGCAGCAGGTTGATGAATTGCCAACAAATGTAAGATATCAACAAGGATTACTGCAAAGTTTGTTTATGTTGAAGAACACCGAGCAACTTGAGAGTGCCGCTTTGAATTTAATTCATCAGCAAAATATTGCTTTACAGGATTTGGGACATTTCTATTTAGCGTTACTCTCAAGCAGCCATGCTAACCACGATGATCTTGCTCTGAAGTTGTCACACCAATTGGAAGGTGGTTCAGAGTCCGCCGTTTTAAGTTGGAAAGTTGCACTGCTGAATGCAAAGCTTGGTCAAAATGAACGTGCGAAACGCTATTTATCCCAAGCGATTCACTATGGTTTTAGCGATAAGCAAAAGCTTGCTTATTTTGACGCAGTAAACCCTAAAGCTCGTTCGAGTGAGTGGCAAGTGTTTACAAAAGAGATTCAAGCCAAAAAAGATGTACAACGGAGTATGCTTGATTTGTAATAGCTTTAATTATTTACTCAATGTTTCGTTTCAATCTTAAAGTGATACAATCCTCGCAACTATTATAAGAATCAACAGTTATTGGAGTAGCAGACATGCTACTGATGATAGACAATTACGACTCATTTACGTTTAATCTAGTACAATATTTTCAGCAGCTTGGTCAGCATGTTGAAGTGAGGCGTAACGATGAAATCACCATTGCAGAAATTGAAGCTTTGCAGCCTCAGTATTTGGTTATTTCGCCGGGACCCTGCACGCCTAATGAGGCTGGTGTTTCTCTTGAAGCTATCGAGTATTTTCAGGGTAAGTTACCCATACTCGGTGTGTGCTTGGGACATCAAGCTATAGCGCAAGTATTTGGTAAACAAGTGATTAGAGCTGCACGAGTGATGCACGGTAAAACGAGTGATATTACTCATGCAAATAAAAGACTATTTAATGCGTTGCCAAATCCATTAACCGTGACGCGTTATCATTCGTTATTAGTGAATGAGTTGCCCGATGAGTTTGAACTGGATGCATGGTTTGACTCTGATAAATACGGGCAGGAAATCATGGCGATGAGCCATAAAACAAAACAAATATATGGTGTGCAATTTCACCCTGAGTCTATTTTGACTGAAAAGGGCTTGGAGTTGCTCGATAATTTTTTAAAACAATAAAGGAAGCCGTATGAAACTGCTAAGCCGAAATCTCGCCTTAGGTACTTTGAGTTTGGCGATTCTCTCTGCGTGTGCAACGACTGCACCTAAAGCGCCAGAGACGAGTGTAATTTCAAATCAAACTGCACAAATTGATTTGGTTGCTCCACCTAAAATCGGACAGAAACTCACCTTAAAACAAATTATGGCTAATCCAGATTGGATGGGGATTTTAGCAAAAAGAGCTTATTGGGCTGACGACGGTCATTCGATCTTTTTTTCACGTCAAGCGCATTCTGCTCCAACGTCAGATTTCTACGAGCAAGCATTAACGGGTCCAGCAAAGAAATTAAGCCTATCTCAACTGCATTTAGCCGATCAACGTGGCGGTGTATTTAATACTGAGAAAACAAAGAAAGCTTACATTTATCAGGGCAATGTCTTTGTTAAAGATTTAACCACAGATCGTGTGATTCAAGTTACTCGTCAAAATAAGCGTATCAGTGGTGTTCGTTACCTAACAAACGGTGATCTTGCATACTGGCAGGGCGGGCAGGTTTTTCGCATTCATGGTTTAACGGGCTTAGTTGAGCAAATTGCTGATCTACAAATGGCCAATAAACCAAAAGGTGTCACTGAGCCAGAAGGGTATATCGCTAAGCAGCAACATCGTTTAATCAAATACGTAGCCAAGGTGCAACGAGACGCCGAAACTCGTGAAAAGTATAACCAAGATCTTGCTAAAGCTGACCCAACCATTGCTCCTAAAGCATGGTACTTAGGGAAAAATAATCGCATTGCAACGCAAAGCCTATCTGCAGACGGTCGATATATGTTTGTCGCTTTAGTCGACAAAAATTATAAGTGGCGTAGTGAGCATGACATCATGCCGAATTATCTAGGCCAAGATGGATATATAGATGCCGTACCTGCTCGTGCACGTGTTGCTGAAGACAAATACCCAGGACAAGATTTTGTTGTTCTTGATTTAAAAACGCACACTAAGCATCCTGTGACGATTGAAGGTTTAACGGGCTATAACGAAGACGTTTTAGCAAAAGTTAAAGCAGAAAATGCGAAAGCTGAAGGTAAAACGTATGAGTCAAAGAAATCTCCTCGTAAGATACGTTTGATGCAAGACTGGGGTTGGAGTCAAAGCCCAATCCAATGGCATAGCTCTGAAAATAAAGTGCTCGTCATGGTTGAAGCTGTTGATAATAAAGATCGTTGGATTGCCAGTGTTGATCTGAATAATGGCAAGTTTAAAACTGAAGACCGTTTGCATGATGATGCTTGGATCAACTACACGCATAACCAATTTGGTTGGATAGGTAATACTGAACAGTATTATTTCTTGTCAGAAAAATCAGGTTACTCACAACTTTACTTAAAGTCGCAAAGCAAAAAAGCTAAGCCTTTGACTCAAGGTAAGTACGTGGTGAGTGAAGTCACCATTGGCCCTAAGAATCAGTATTTGTATTACAAAGCCAATAAGACACAACCTGGTATCTATAATGTGTACCGTGTTGATATTAAAACGGGTAAAGATGAAAAGCTAACGGATTGGAAAGGTACTCTAGACTACAGCCTCAGTCCGGATGGTGATGCGCTATTACTGACAGCATCAACTCGTACTCAGCCTAATGAACTGTATGTTCAGAAAATTGGTGGCGACTTAAAGCAATTAACTCACTATACCAGCAAAGCATTCTCTCACTATAAATGGCAAGCACCAGAAATCGTTAAAGTGAAGTCTAGTCATGGTGCTGGTGATGTTTATGCACGTGTTTACGTACCTGAAGGATATGACCGTAATAGCAGTAAAAAATATCCAGCGGTGATCTTTAACCATGGCGCAGGTTACTTACAAAATGCGCATTATGGTTTTTCAGGTTACTTCCGTGAGTACATGTTCCACAACTTGCTTGCACAGCAGGGGTATGTGGTGATGGATATGGACTATCGAGGCTCTAAAGGTTACGGCCGTGACTGGCGTACGGCGATTTATCGTAATATGGGACATCCAGAGGTTGAAGATTTAGCTGATGGCGTAAAGTGGATGGCAAGAAACGCTCACGTTGATGCTAACCGAGTTGGTACTTATGGTGGTTCTTACGGTGGTTTCCTAACCTTTATGGCACTGTTTAACGAGCCTGACTTATTCCAAGCGGGTGCTGCGCTGCGTCCAGTAACCGATTGGGCACATTACAATGCGCCTTATACGTCTAACATTTTGAATACCCCAGATGTCGACCCAATTGCTTATGAGCGCAGCTCTCCAATTGAACATGCTCAAGGCCTTAAAAAGCCACTATTGATCATGAGTGGTGTATTAGACGATAACGTGTTCTTCCAAGACAGTGTCCGCCTTGTTCAACGTTTAATTGAACTTGAAAAGCCAATGTTCGAGACGGCAATTTATCCGGTAGAACCTCATGGTTTTGTACAACCATCAAGCTGGTTAGATGAATATCGCCGCATCTATAAGTTATTTGAGCAAAATCTTAAATAACCATTATTGACCGATTTTAAGGCTTCCAATTGGAAGCCTTTTTACTTTCAAGCTTCTAGCAACTAGAATCTCGTAAAGGATGAGGATAAGTCCGAAAATGAATCAATCGGGAGTAGTCAGTGGTTTTTAAAGTGGCGGGCGGAATGAAGCCTGGTGCCATCATCGAAATAGAAAAGCGCTTTTATCAATTATTGATTGTTGGTAAGCATAAGTCTTCATGGGCTGGTGATGAGCTCGGCGAAGACTTGCTTGATGCGGCCAGTAAGCTTGAAGTTGAGCAGCAAGCATTGCGTGAACGCATTGAAAAGCAACAACAGCAGAAGTCAGTATTTGAGGCTGTTTCAAACCAGCTGCTTGCGACGATCATAAGCGAAATGGAACATCAGCTAGCCTCCACTGACAACCTAATTGCTGAAAGCCCAGTATCGAATACCCAATGGTTGCTGCTTGAGCTACTTCATTCCAAAAAATTGGATATGAAGCGATTATTGTTGGTGGTGAAAAACACCCCTTGGTTAAATCAAGACTTAGTTAATCTCGTGAACAGCCCTGCATTCAGACAAAGTCGTCCTCAAAGTACAGACGTTCAATTGTCAGATTTAAAGCTTGTGCTTAATTATATCGGCATGGAACAACTGAAGTTTCTTATCCCTTACTTTTGTATGCGTCATTGGTTACCAAATAATCATGCAACGATTTTATGGATAACTAGAAAGTATTGGCGCTTTGCCAATATGGCAGCCATTGCGGCGAGAGCTTTAGCACAATTGCATGAAGAAAAAGAAGAGGACGAAAGCCTGATCTTCACGCTTACGTTAGTGAACCTAATGGGCAGCTCTTTAGTGTTACGAAAATGCGCACAGGTTTACGAAGGCACGAGAGGTAAATGGCTTCGAGAGGCAAGTGAGAGTCGCGATAAAAATGTTTACGATGCCGTACTTGCAACAGAGTTCCCGACTCAGCAAGTTTGTGACCATGTACTTCAAATTGGCAGCATGGCTAACTGGCAAGTTTTAGAGTTACACGGTTTTGGTAACAGCAAATTGCAAAAGCATATTAAGGAAATGGATCAGGCATTGAATTTTTCTGACATGACTAAGCAAAGTGCCATTGCGCTTAAAGCGACGATATATGCCAAAGTACTTTTACTTGAAGAGCAGAATCAAATTGACCCTAGAGAAAAAAAGATGCTGTTTGATTACTACGAATTTAGCGAACAAGAAATTACCAGGCTAAAAAGTAAAAATTTCCGTAAGCAAGATATTTTGTAATTTATCAATTGGTGATATCGAAGAATTCCGCTTTAATTAACTGAAAGTGGTTTTCGCTCGCTTCAATTGAAACGTCGGCTCCTCTAGGTACGACAAAAGCATCACTGCTACCCAGATAGTATTTTTTGTTTTCTAGCTTACTTGTTAACACTATGTCGCCACTTCTGACAAAGACAAATGCAGTTGCTGACGGTTTAAATCTCATTGAACATTCACTGGAATCAGACTTAATAATTTGTATTTCAGCCACGCCGTCTGTGGCTTTACTTATTCCGGTGTGTTGCACCAACACAGTTGAGTCTTCTTGTGTGAACCACTGTGTTTGTGATTCGATATGATGCACAAACTGAGTTCCAGAAAAGCGCCGACTTGGGTTAAGGCTGTTATTCGGTAACGCCATTTTATGGTCAAAGCAAGTGAGGTGACTGGCTGGAAGGCTCAGTTCTAAGACTTCGAGTCCATCACCAGACTCTAAAACTCGATGACGAATTTCTGGTGGTTGAATTACACAATCTCCGGCACTTAAAATAAATGGTTCACCTTGGTCCTCATAAACCACTTTTACCCAGCCTTTGAGGCAGTAGATAAGTTGGAATTCAACTTTATGATAATGTACTGAATCAGGTACAGGTCCTCCCTTGGGGATCCGAATGTGTGATGCGATGATCCTTCCGCTCAGGCGGTCAGTGATTAAATCACGATAGAGCATCCCAGCTCGGCCAGTTATCCAATCATCATTATCTTTGGCTTGATTAACACTGAGTGCTATCGGAGTATTTTTTTCTTCAAGTTGGCTCGGAGTACGAAAGCTAATTTTTGTGCCATTAGGCGCAACTAAAGAGTCAGAGTCTAATCTACTCATCAATTCTTCGGTTACATCGATTACGATAGTGGAGCAAGGAGCATCACATTGAGTATCCATCTCAAGTTCAATGCCAAAACCGGACAGAATCGCTACTCTAGGGTTATCAGCAGGGTAGATACTATCTAATTTAAAATTGAGAGTTTGAGTAAAGAAAGCAATATCACCCATTAAGTCCTTGCTAGGCAGTAAAATATTGGCGTTTATTATTTGAGGAGAATCATCAATGTTAAACAATTTCAACCACTAAATAGGTAAGCAATGTTTAAATATTGAACTCCAGATGAATGTTTTGCAATCATTGTTCTGCCAAGTTTAATGGTATGGTATTTTAAACTTATGCATTAACAGATTGAAAACGGTGATTCTTTATGTCCAGTTGGCAAGCCAATATCCTCAACTTAATACTCTCCTACGTGGCTAAACCGTCGATCAGCCGTGGTAAATCAAAAGTGCCAATATCTGAAGTCCGTAAACGCATGCTGAACTTGGACCAACGATGGAAAAGTTGGCCAAAAGATTTAACCAGTGACGGATTCGAGTTATCTAATAGTCGTATGCTCATGTACAAACGTAAAGGTACAACGAATCAGCCTAAAGCGGCATTATTTTATGTTAGAGGAGGAGGCTTTTGTTTTAAAACACCTAATTCTCATGCTCACTTCATCACTGATGTCATGCATAAGTGTGATTTAGATGCCTTTATTCCTGATTATCGGTTAGCGCCAGAGCATCCGTTTCCAGCCTCTATCGATGATGTGCTGGAAGCCTATAAAAAATTGACACAACTGCACCCTGAGCTACCGATTATCTTGATGGGAGACTCTGCTGGCGGCAACTTAAGCGCCTCATTATTGCTTGATATTAAGCGATTAGGATTAACTCAACCTAAAGCTTGTGTATTGATCTCTCCAGCGTTAGACCTTGCATTACTTGGAGATGCGGAAGAAACACTTGCTTCAGAAGACCCATTTTTTACTGTTGAGTCATTGTTCCGCTTGAGAAGTGCATATCTTGATGGGCAAAACCCAATGAATGAGAGAGCATCGCCAATAGTAGGTGACTTTAACGGAACGCCTCCGATTATGGTCTTTGCGGGTACAAAAGAATTGCTGCTGCAAGACTCTGTTCGTCTTGTTAAGAAAATTAACGATGAAGGCGGTCAAATAATAGGGCACTTCTACCCTGATATGCCACATGTTTTTCCATTGTTTGAAGTTTTGCCTGAAGCAACAAAAGCAAGAAAGCAAATTTACCGATTCATTGAAGATAAACTCTTCGCTTAAGTGAGTATAAAGTTACTATTTGTGAGTTTAAAGTCATTGTTGCTTCAGTGTTTACATTCTGAAAAATAATTGTGATTATTTATGCATAAAAATACACTCATATGCGATTCAGAAATTTGTATATGCAGTTTTTTATGCATCAACTGTCTAAAAAGTGAATAATTCATGTTTTAAAACTGGAATTTAGATCACACTTTGAATCATAATGAGAGCAATTTAAACGAGCGAGTCACCACTAGAGTAATCTAACTATTAGAAAAGTAGGTGATTCTTCGCAATGGTGAACATTGCAAATAATAACAAAGGATAGATTGTATGAGCGGTAACAAGAATCTTACTAGAGCCCAATTTGACGAAGTAATGGTGCCTAACTATGCACCTTCAGCTGTAATCCCTGTTAAAGGTGAAGGCAGCCGTGTTTGGGATCAAGAAGGTAAAGAGTTCATCGATTTTGCTGGTGGTATTGCAGTAAACTGTTTAGGCCATTGTCACCCAGCGCTTACTGGTGCATTGCAAGAACAAGGCAACAAACTTTGGCACTTAGCTAACGTTATGACGAACGAGCCTGCACTTGAGCTTGCAACTCGCCTTACAGATTCTACTTTTGCTGAAAAAGTTTACTTTGCTAACTCGGGTGCTGAAGCAAACGAAGCTGCATTGAAATTAGCTCGTCGTTTTGCACTTGATAAGTTTGGCGCTGAAAAAGATCAAATTATTGCTTTTGATAAAGCATTCCATGGCCGTACTTTCTTTACAGTAAGTGTTGGCGGTCAAGCGGCATACTCTGATGGTTTTGGCCCTAAACCACAATCAATTACTCACTTGCCATTCAATGATATTGCAGCACTAGAAGCCGCAATTTCAGATAAAACGTGTGCAATTATGCTTGAGCCTCTTCAAGGTGAAGGCGGTATCATCGATGCTGATCCTGAATTCCTAAAAGCGGTTCGTAGCCTTGCTGATAAGCACAACGCATTAGTTATTTTTGATGAAGTACAAACTGGTGTTGGCCGTACTGGTGAGCTATTCGCTTACATGAGCACAGATGTTGTACCTGATATTTTAACTTCTGCGAAAGCACTTGGTGGTGGTTTCCCTATCGCTGCAATGCTTACAACTACTGAAATTGCTAAGCACCTTAAAATTGGTACACACGGTTCTACATACGGTGGTAACCCGCTAGCGTGTGCGGTAGGTAATGCGGTTCTTGAAGTAGTAAACAACGAAGAAACATTAGCTGGCGTGAAGCAACGTGAGCAAATGTTCCGTGATGGCCTAACTAAGATCAATGATAAGTACGACGTATTCTCTGAAGTACGTGGTAAAGGTCTATTAATCGGTGCTGTATTGAACAGCAAGTTTGAAGGTCGCGCACGTGATTTCCTAGTAGCTTCAGTTGGTGAAGGTTTAATGAGCCTAATCGCTGGCGCAAATGTGGTTCGTTTCACTCCATCATTGGTTATCCCTGAAGCGGATATCAAAGAAGGTTTAGAGCGCTTTGAGCGTGCTGTAGCAAAAGTTGTTGCAGGTTAAGTTGAAAAACTGGGCATCACATTTGTGATGCCTTTTGTTATTTCATCTGAGTAACCTCAGCTTTACGTAATGAAATCTATATTATTTTGACTTTCATTTATTAGCTAAATTTTAATCTACAGTGCTGCTAGTTTTGTCTAGTGCGAGGCGCAATTTCTTGTAATAGCTAACCTATTTCATGGAATTGCAACGCAGAAATAGGCGAAAATAGCTGTACTGTAGAGGTTTGCTTACGTTGAGCTGAGGTTAAGTTATCACGTTTGGAGGACTTGAGATGTTAATCATTCGTCCAATCCGAAGTTCAGATCTAGCGGCATTATTGCGCATAGCTGAAGAGTCGGGTCACGGATTTACGTCTTTACCTGTCAATGAAGACTTGCTTCGCAATAAAATTGCGAGAGCAGAAGCATCCTTTATAAAAGACACCGATAAGCCGCACGATGAAGGCTATTTAATGGTACTTGAAGACACTGATACTGGCGAAGTTGTTGGTACTTGTGGGCTTGAAGCTGCTGTTGGCCTTATTGATGCGTTTTATCATTATCGTGTTGGTACTGAGGTTTATCACTCAGAGCAGATTGATGTTCATAATAGTGTTCAAACCTTAACACTGTGTCACGATTACACTGGTGCTGCTGAACTTTGTACTTTGTTCTTGAGAGATTCATATCGCAAAGACAATAATGGCCGTATGCTTTCTCGCAGCCGTTTCTTATTCTTAGCACAACATGCGCACCGCTTTGGCGACAAAGTCATTGCAGAGATGCGTGGTGTATCAGATGAGGCAGGTAATTCGCCATTCTATGGCTGGTTACAAGAAAACTTCTTGGGTATCGACTTTGTCAAAGCAGATTATTTATCGGGCTTAGGACAAAAAGCGTTTATGGCGGAAATGATGCCACGCAATCCTGTTTATACCTGCTTACTTCCTAAAGAGGCTCAAGAGGTGATTGGTGTTGTGCACGATAAAACTCGTCCAGCATTAAAACTGCTTGAAGCTGAAGGTCTGCAATACCGTGGCTACGTTGATATTTTTGACGGTGGCCCAACGGTTGAATGTGAACTTGAAAACATTCGCTCTGTTAAAGAAAGCCGTCTATTAACAATTCGTGTTGACAATATGCCAGCATCAGAATCAAAATTCATTATTTCAAATACCAAGTTAGCCGACTATCGAGCAACATCAGCGTATCTATCTGTTTCAGAAGAAAGTGATGATGTTGTGATCAGTCCTCAATTGGCTGACGGTTTAATGGTAAATGAAGGCGAGCAAATTCGCATACTTGCAATGTAAGTTGCGATTTAAGCTTGTGAGTAAGGTATTAAAAAATGACACAGTTTATTAATGGTCAGTGGGTTGCTGGCGAAGGCCATGAAATGGCTTCAACCAACCCTGCAAATAAAGAAACGGTATGGAGCGGTGTAAGTGCGACTCCGTCACAAGTTGACACAGCTGTTGAAGCGGCACGTGCTGCACAGTTTGATTGGTTTATGCTTGGTCTTGAAGGCCGTTTAGCCATTGTTGAAGCATACCGTGATGCGCTTGAAGCGAATAAAGCTGAAATCGCAGAAACGATTGCACAAGAAACAGGTAAACCTCAGTGGGAAACCGCAACTGAAGCTGGCGCAATGATCGGCAAAATCGGCCTTTCTGTAGCGGCATATAACAAGCGTACTGGTCACTCTGAAAGTGATATACCAGCTGGTCGTGCTGTATTGCGTCACAAGCCACATGGCGTAGTAGCAGTATTTGGTCCTTATAACTTCCCTGGCCACTTGCCGAATGGACACATTGTTCCTGCATTACTTGCTGGTAACACTGTTGTGTTTAAGCCATCTGAGCTTACACCTAAAGTCGCTGAATTGATGTTGAAAACTTGGGAGCAAGCTGGGTTACCAAAAGGTGTGATTAACTTAGTACAAGGCGAAGTTGAAACGGGTAAAGCGTTGGCTTCTCATCCGCAACTTGACGGTTTGTTCTTTACAGGTAGTTCTCGTACAGGCCATATTCTGCATGAACAATACGCAGGTCACCCAGGTAAGATTTTGGCGCTAGAAATGGGTGGTAATAACCCATTGATCGTTAAGGGCGTTGAAGATACGAAAGCAGCAGTTCATGAAATTTTACAGTCAGCTTACATTTCAACGGGTCAACGTTGTACTTGTGCTCGTCGTTTATACGTTGAGCAAGGTGAAGCGGGTGATAAGTTAGTTGCTGAGTTAACTGATGCGGTTAAGCAAATTCAGGTTGGGCCTTGGAACATGCAACCTCAACCATTCATGGGCTCAATGATCTCTGAAGGTGCAGCTAAAGGTATGGTTACAGCTCAAGCTAACTTAGTAGCTTTGGGTGGTAACTCTCTTGTTGAACTTAAGCACCTTGAAGAAGGTACAGGTCTAGTATCTCCAGGTTTAATTGAAGTGACTAATATTGCTGAGTTGCCGGATGAAGAATACTTTGGTCCGTTACTGCAAGTGGTTCGTTTCACTGAATTTGATGATGCAATTAACATGGCGAATAACACTCGCTATGGTTTATCTGCAGGTATCTTGGCTGACAGCCGTGAAGATTACGATTACTTCTTAGCTCGTATTCGTGCTGGTATCGTTAACTGGAACAAGCAAATTACTGGTGCCTCTGGTGCTGCACCATTTGGTGGTGTTGGTGCTTCTGGTAATCACCGTGCATCGGCATTCTATGCAGCAGATTACTGTGCATACCCAGTAGCTTCAGTTGAAGCAGATAGTGTGAACTTGCCAGCTTCTTTAAGTCCTGGTTTATCGCTATAACGACAATATTCCTCTACAAATAAGGCAAGCGTTAGCTTGCCTTTGTAACATTTAAGAAAGGGAAACCCTATCTTTAAAAGTTACAAAGCATCTGATTTAAAGGAGTTAAAGATGCACACTGATGTAAATTCACTGTTTGAAGCACTGTGGCAAGATTATGTTGAAGTAACACCTTCAGCAGCTAAAGTTCAACAACTACTTGGTAAGGGTGAAGCGATCATTAATGATCATGTTGCTTTCCGTACCTTCAACATCGCTAAGGTTAATCTTGATGTTTTAGCTGAACACTTACTTGTTTTAGGCTATAAACCTTGCGGCGATTACAATTTCGAAGCGAAAAAACTCAAAGCGAAACACTTTGAGCATCCTGATGCGACCCAGCCAAAAGTATTTATTTCTGAGCTATTGGTTGAAGAGTTTAGCGATGAAGTACAAACCATCATAAAAGGTATGGTGGAGCAGGTAGAGGTTGAAGCTACAAAGGCTGAAAACTTCCTATACTCTGGCCGCCATTGGAATGTTGATTTTGCAACTTACGAGCGCCTACTTAAAGAAAGTGAATATGCGGCTTGGGTTGCTGCATTTGGTTACCGTGCAAATCACTTCACCGTTTCAATCAACCACCTACCAGGTTATGACACCATTGTTGAAGTAAACCAAGCACTGAAAGATGGTGACTTTGTTTTAAATAGTGCTGGTGGCGAAATCAAAGGTTCGAAAGAAGTATTACTTGAGCAGTCTTCAACGATGGCAGACAAAATTAACCTTAAGTTTGCAGATAAAGAAGTTGAGATCCCAAGCTGCTTCTATGAGTTCGCACTTCGTTATCCAAAAGCAGATGGTGAAATCTATACTGGTTTTGTTGCAGCATCAGCAGATAAGATCTTTGAAAGCACCAATGCTAAGTAATTGGTATTAGTCATTGCTTCAGGCCTGACGTGAAGTTAGGCCTTTAATGTTATTAACTACTTCCTCGATTCCATTTAATCATATCCGCTCCAAATTTCTTCTTAACCTTGAACTATACTTGAATCTTATCACTTGCTAGGCTCCTAAATTGTATTCTGAAGGGCTAATAGAAGCATTATGCAAAGCAGTACAGTAACCCTAAAAGATAAAGTTTCATCTTCAACCTTGTGGAGGCTATTTCCGCTCTTCTTGGGGGGGATGACCATAGGTGTTGCTGAAATTGTGACTTTGGGGATTTTGCCCGAAATCGCTAATGCGCTTCAGGTTTCGGTATCGCAAGCCGGATATGCTGTGGTCGCATATGCAACAGGCGTTGTTGTTGGAGCTCCTTTGTTAGTAACTCTTACAGGACGTTATACTCCAAAGCGAACGCTTACCATTTTACTTTCTCTAATTGTCATATTTAACTTTATGACTATTTGGGCTTCAAACTTTTTAGAATTTACCTTTTTTCGGTTCTTATCAGGCTTGCCTCACGGTGCTTTTTTTGGTGTAGGAGCTGTCGTCGCAAAAAGGCTGGTAGATAAAACTAAAGCTGCACAGGCGATAGCGATTATGTTCAGTGGGCTAGTCTTTTCCAGTCTTTTAGTTGTTCCTATTGCTGTGAGGGTTGGAGAAATAGCAACATGGCAATGGCCATACGCCGTTGCAACTTGCTGTGGAATTTTAGCCTTGTTCGCACTTGTAATTTTGCTGCCTGAGGTTGAAGGTGATAAACATCAAAAACTAGCACCTCATCTTGGACTTCTAAAACAGCTTGATATTTGGTTGGTATTGAGCATCATTGCCGTAGGTTGTGCTGGCTATTTTGCATGGGCAACATATATCGCACCTTTAATCATGCAAGTCACAAAAGCGGATGAATCGACAGTCCCAATTGTGCTGTCAATAGCTGGCATTGGTACACTTTGTGGTAATTGGATCGGTGGGCGTTTATCAGATAAGTTTCATCCTCTGCCAGTTGTTCTGGTGCTGCTCAGTGCTATGGTATGTATCTGGCTATTGATTTATTTCACCGCCCATATTTTCTTTGCAGCTATGGTCACGGCTTTCTTAGCTGGTGTAGTAGCGTTTGCTGTTATTAGTCCTTTGCATATTTTAATCATCAATTTAGCAGGTCGTGCAGAAGTGCTTGCTGCGGCACTTTGTCAATCAAGTTTTAACATTGGGAATGCGTTTGGAGCGTTATTTGGCGGGCTTCCATTAGCTTATGGATTTCGGAGTAACAGTCCTGAGTTAGTTGGAGCATCAATGGCGTTTATTGGGTTATGTCTTGCACTCTATTTAGCAAAGCGACTTCGAATGCAAAATATAAAGGGATAGATAAATAAAGGAGTAGTAAATGGGTAAGGATGGCCCTAAATATAATCGAGCATTAGTTTTTGATCTTGATGGAACCCTGTTGGCGGGGAGTTTGTCTGCTAGGAGTGCGCTAACCCTATATTTAAAGAAAGCACAGAATACAGCAATTATTTTCTGTACAGGGCGCTCTTTCGAGCAACTTGAACCCATTTTAAATGACCCCGTGTTACCTGAGCCGGATATTATTATTTCTGATATAGGAGCTACAGTTTATCGAAAAGATGGGGAACCTTATTCATGGTTTAACATTGAATCGAGTATTCCTACGATTGATGATGTTCTAGAGCAATTACCCTGCCTAGTAGAGTTCAAGGTTCAAGGAGGGCAATGTCGAAATAGGGTCTCGTTTGAGTTTAAAAGTAGACAAGCTGAAATGATAGCTGAGGTTTTTGAGCACAAAGGAAATGAGTTGCCGTATGATTTCCTTATTTCTCATCATAAATATTTAGATGTGCTTCCACGAGGAGTAAATAAAGGCTCTACTTTAATTAAAGTATTAGCTTATTTAGGTATTGAACCTAAACATACGATCGCATTTGGTGATAGTTGGAATGATTACTCAATGTTAACTTGTGGGGTTCAAGGTGTGTTATTACCTGAAATTACAGGTAAACAAGATTCTCGTTTTCAGCCAATTATTGAAAAAGCTCATATAGAAATTCAACAAAAACCAGGTTGTGAAGGTATTTGCAATAAACTTACTATTGATTTTGAATCGCCAGATGAACCTTATAACACTCATGTGGTAAAAGCGATTTCCTACATTCGGCCATTGGAAATTTTCGTTACGTCACGTTATCCAAATGGCATTTTATCTACGGTGTTTGCTCCTAAAGCATATCAAGAAGACGAGCTGATCCACTACATCAGTGTATCTGTTGACCCTCGTAAGTCGGAAACGACTGTTGGACACCCGATGATTCATTGGCGAAATATTACGGTAGCAGAAGCTGACTATAAAGCTTTTTATCATAATGCTTCCCATGGGATGTTATGGCCAGTTTTTCATGATTTGGTCGATAAATACATGCATTGTGTTGAAAGCTGGGAAGTCTACAAATCAATTAATCAAAGCGTTGCGAATGTAATCGCTAAATCTTTACCGAAAGGAAGCCATATATGGATTCATGATTACAACCTTATTCTCACTATTGGGTATTTGAAATTGATAAGGCCAGATATCAAAGTGGGGTATTTCCATCATATTCCCTGGTCAACTGAAGGTTTAGCTGTTTTTCCTTATCAAGATGAGCTTGTACACGCTATTAGATATGCAGACGTTATTGCCTTGCAAACTTCAAAAGACCAAAAAAATGTATTGCTAGCTCTACGGGGTCATACTTTGGCAATTAAGGAAAACTCTTATTCGTCAAATAAGGTTGGTTTCCATGATAAAACTACTCAAGTTTGTGTTCACCCTATTCATGTCAATGATGAACTGATACGAGATGCTATAAAACATGATTTTTCACCAAGAAAGCCAATATTAAAGATATCCCATATCTCTAGAACTGATTACACCAAGGGGGTAACAACTCTATTAAATGCGATTTGTGAGCTTCTAAGTAACCCGCATAGAATTAAATCTAAAATACCTATTACTTTCAGCATTGTTATCTGCCAAACAGCGTATCAGGATTTAAAAAGCTATCAAGAATATAAAGACGAAATATATAAGCTTCTTGCAGAAGCTAAAAGACTAGTATCGGTTAATAAAATCGAAAATATTTCGCTAACTTTGAGCGAAAACGGTGTACATGGAAAGGAGCTGTATGCAGCATTTGCTGATACAGATATCATGATAATTCCGTCTATCGCCGATGGAATGAATCTTGTTGCTAAAGAGTATATATTGACTAATGGTTTATTGAATCGCAGGGGGGTTGTTGTCGCTTCAGATAGCGTTGGTGCCTGTGAAGACTATCCAGAAATGACGACATTTCGAGCGGGAAATTGGAATGATTTGAGTCGATGTTTATGTTCTTCGATTAATCAATGGGAGCAACTATCAGCTGAGAGTTTTCCTAAATTATTTGAAAGAGTGCGATTGGAGTCTCCAATTATTTGGACATCTGAACTGTGGGAAGAGCTTGAAAAAGCGGGAACAGATTTATTAATAAACAAGAGTACAAAAAGTAAGTTTCGTCGAACAGCTTAAAGGTTCTGTATTATAGTTAAATCCTTTGAGGTATAGATATTTAGATTTTAGAGCGAGCTAATATCTTCAATAATAATAGCCTTAAATAAACAAGTACTCGATAGGTTTTTTTTGAATTAATTTTTAAGTAGAGTTTTTCAAGTACACGTTTAATTATGTTTTTATGTTGGCTTCTTTTTATAATGATATCGAGAGCAGCATGACCATAGTATTCTTTACCTGAACATTGAACAATCATTCCGTGGTTTAAGTTGTAGCCTTGATTCCGGTAGTCTTCAATTATTTGTTCTGATAAATCACGAGCATTAATAAAATGAAGGATGAACTGATTTCGCTCAACTTCTCTTTTTAGCACGAAGTCTTTACAGATGGGACAGTCACCATCATAAATTACATTGATCTGTTTCGTTTTCATCATATTCACAAGTATTACTTATTGTTACCCCAGTGTGATAGACTTGCGCCGAATTTATTATTAACCACTGATGAGTAAATAGTCTTATGTCAGATAAATACACCACAGTTGAGCAGCAAGCAAGCTACGGTATTGGTTTACAAATGGGTCAGCAACTTGCTGCACAACCATTTGAAGGTTTGGAAATTTCTGCAGTACAAGCTGGTTTAGCAGCTGCATTTTCTGGTGAAGCAAGTGAAGTTTCTCATCAAGACTTAGAAGCAGCATTTAACGAAATTAACTCAAGAATGCAAAAAGAAGCTGAAGAAAAAGCAGAAGTTGCTGCAGCTGAAGGCATTAAATTCTTAGAAGAAAATGCTAAGCGTGAAGAAGTTATTGTTACTGATTCAGGCCTTCAATATGAAGTTCTTAAGCAAGGTGAAGGTGAGAAGCCTACTGTTGATTCAACAGTTCGTACTCATTACCACGGTACATTCATCAATGGTGAAGTATTCGATAGCTCTGTAGTTCGTGATCAGCCAGCTGAATTCCCTGTATCAGGTGTAATTGCTGGTTGGACTGAAGCATTACAACTAATGCCAGTTGGAACTAAACTTAAATTATTCGTACCTTCAGAATTAGCTTATGGTGAGCGTGGCGCAGGTGGTTCTATCCCTCCACATTCAGCACTAGTTTTTGAAGTTGAACTATTAGACATTCTTTAATATTTCTGTGCTTTTAAGCACAGATCAGTTACTGTAAACGCCAATATTTTATTGGCGTTTTTTTTCGTTTGAAGAAAGGTAAATAACATGAGTAGCAAAGTTCGTATCGCATTAGTTGGCACTACTGGACGAATGGGCCGTGTATTAGTAGAGGCAGCTAAACACGATGGACACATTCAATTAGGTGCGGCGATCGAACGGCAAGGTTCAACATTAATTGGCGCAGATGCTGGAGAATTAGCTGGCGTCGGAACGATGCATGTATCAATTAATGACTCTTTAGATACCGTAAAAGATGATTTTGATGTTCTGATTGATTTCACGTCTCCAGAATCAACAATGATGCATCTGCAGTGGTGTAGGGAAAATAGTAAAAGTATCGTTATCGGTACTACTGGGTTTTCTGAGGAACAAAAAGAGTCCATAGCTGATGCTGCGGAGGCAACCAGAGTTGTATTAGCGCCAAATATGTCTGTTGGTGTAAACCTGATGTGGAAACTTCTAGAAACAGCTGCTCAAGTCATTGGTGAGCAATCGGATATCGAAATTATTGAAACACACCATCGTCATAAAAAAGATGCACCGTCAGGTACAGCCCTTAAAATGGGCGAAGTGATAGCAGACACTTTAAACCGTGATCTCGAAAAGTGTGCTGTCTATGGTCGAGAAGGTATCACTGGCGAGCGCGACAAAGAAACGATTGGTTTTGCTACGATTAGAGCTGGCGATGTGATTGGTGATCATACGGCGTTATTTGCCACGTTAGGTGAGCGTCTTGAGATTACCCATAAGTCATCGAGTCGAATGACTTATGCAAACGGTGCAATGAGAGCGGCAACTTGGTTGGTTAATCAACCCGAAGGCCTTTATGATATGCAGCAAGTGTTAGGTTTAAAATAAATAAGCAAGTCTGATAGTTCGTTTCTATACTTTTGACTGTGTCAGCAAAAGTATGGAAACGAGATATGCACCAGAATAACCCCCCTGTCATTAATATTTTCGACGCTTTACAACAAGAAAAAGATACTACTGGTACTGGCTTACTCAGAGCTCACCTTGTGGATTACGGTGATTATGCTGTCACTACTTTCGAAATGTCGCCAAATCGTCCTGCAGCAACCCACTATCATACCTTCGGAGATTTTGATTTTTTTGTGATCATCAAAGGAAGTGGACAATTGCATCTCGCCCAAGTTAAAGACGATAGAATCGTGCCAGGTTCTGAAGAAATTAAACCGTTAAAGCAAGGCGACTTTTGTGCAGTTAGCCCTTATACACTTCACGGAATGGAAGCGCTTGAAAACGGAATGACAGTGATGGGGTTTGCACCTAAAAATCACAATGGTGATTATAGAAGCAGTGAAAAAAATATCTCAGTGGATTATTTCGAACCGAAATAGTTCATAGAATGTAACCCACATAATTAACGTCGTGTTGTGGGTTACTCTAGCTTTGCTGAGAACACTACGAATGCAAAATAGAGTTCTAAACCAAAGTAAAGTAGCAAACTCCAAGATTTTTCTTTTATGGCTTTCCAAGCTAACCAGCTAGTGATTGTTATCAAAAATAATACAATTATCACTTTTAACTACTTCCTAATAAAAGTTACTTAATCAATATGTCTAATGGTGAGTTTTAGATCTTATAACGAATCAAGTGTTCTAGAAATGGTACTCACTTTTCTGAAAATCAGGCTTTTATGGTGCGCATACAATGGTTGTCCGTAACTTATTTATTTAATTGACTTTATTTCTTTTGCTGTCGAAATCAAGAAATAAAAAAAGTAAAGATTTTTACTGCAAGATACTGATGTGCAAGCATTTTAATGTGATGAGTTAATACTGGAAGTTATGGCGCTAACAAATTGTCAAATCTGTGGATCAAGTCACACTTTTAATGTAAAATCTGCGCAATTTGCCAAAATTTCAATATTTTTTGAAATTTGGTAATGAAAACAGAATTAAAAATAATTATATTTCAGTAACTTGGCTCTTTCGGAGGTCGTGTTGACACAGTCTGCCTTACTCGTACTCGAAGATGGAACCGTTTTTTCTGGCACATCAATCGGTGCTAACGGTTATTCCGTCGGAGAAGTCGTTTTTAACACTTCCATGACAGGATATCAAGAAATTCTAACGGATCCTTCATACTCTCGCCAAATCGTCACTCTTACTTACCCTCACATTGGAAATACCGGAACTAACTCAGAAGATGTTGAATCAGAGCATATTCATGCTTGTGGTTTGATCATTCGAGACTTGCCATTAATGGCGAGTAACTTCCGTAATGAACAATCATTGAGTGACTACCTTAAAGCAAATAATGTTGTGGGTATTGCAGATATTGATACTCGTAAACTTACTCGTATCCTTAGGGAAAAAGGGGCTCAATCCGGTTGCATCTTTGTTGGTAAGCCAACACAAGAGAATATTGATAAAGCACTGGAGCAAGCGAAAAACTTCCCAGGTTTAAAAGGCATGGATTTAGCCAAAGAAGTTACTACTGAGCAGTCTTACCCTTGGCGCAACGGTAGTTGGCGTTTAGTTGGTGGTCACCCATCAGATACACCGGAGTCAGAACTCAAATATAAAGTTGTAGCTTATGATTACGGTGTTAAACGCAACATTTTAAGAATGTTGGTTGACCGTGGTTGTGACGTGACTGTTGTCCCTGCTAAAACGCCTGCAAGTGAAGTCTTGGCGATGAATCCTGATGGTATCTTCTTATCCAATGGACCTGGTGATCCAGAGCCATGTGATTATGCTATCGAAGCCATTCAAGAGATTTTAAAAACTGATATTCCAGTATTCGGTATTTGCTTAGGACATCAGTTGCTTGCTCTAGCCAGCGGAGCACAAACTCTGAAGATGAAATTCGGTCACCACGGTGCTAACCACCCTGTTAGTGATATTGAAAAAGGTACAGTGATGATCACCAGCCAAAACCACGGTTTTGCTGCTGATGAAGCAACACTACCTGAAAACATCAAAGTAACGCATAAGTCACTGTTTGATGGTTCATTGCAAGGTATTCACTTAACGGACAAACCTGCGTTTAGCTTCCAGGGTCACCCTGAGGCAAGCCCAGGACCACATGATTGTGCACCATTATTCAATCATTTCATCGAATTGATTGAACAAGCTCGTTTGAACAATAAGTAGTATCGAGGATAAGAGACAATGCCAAAACGTACAGATATCAAAAGTATCTTAATCCTAGGTGCTGGTCCGATCGTTATCGGCCAAGCCTGTGAGTTTGACTACTCTGGTGCTCAAGCATGTAAAGCACTGCGTGAAGAAGGTTATCGAGTTATCTTGGTTAACTCTAATCCTGCAACCATTATGACGGATCCAGAAATGGCCGATGCTACCTACATCGAGCCAATTCAATGGGAAGTTGTGCGTAACATCATCGCTAAAGAGCGTCCTGATGCTGTGCTGCCAACAATGGGTGGTCAAACTGCTTTGAACTGCGCACTTGAGCTTGAAGCGAAAGGCGTACTAGAAGAATTTAACGTTGAAATGATTGGCGCCACGGCCGATGCGATTGATAAGGCAGAAGATCGCAGACGTTTTGACGAGGCAATGAAGAAAATTGGTCTTGAATGTCCTCGTGCTGACGTGGCACATAACATGGAAGAAGCTCACGCTGTTGCTGAGCAGGTAGGCTTCCCGTGTATCATCCGTCCTTCGTTCACCATGGGTGGTAGCGGTGGTGGTATCGCATATAACAAAGAAGAGTTCGAAGAGATATGCTCGAAAGGTCTTGAGCTTTCTCCAACGAATGAGCTGCTGATTGATGAGTCATTAATTGGTTGGAAAGAGTACGAGATGGAAGTGGTTCGTGATAAAAACGACAACTGCATCATTGTTTGTGCGATTGAAAACTTCGACCCAATGGGTGTTCATACGGGTGACTCAATCACAGTTGCACCAGCACAAACGCTTACAGATAAAGAATACCAAATCATGCGTAACGCTTCGATGGCGGTATTACGTGAAATTGGTGTTGAAACCGGTGGCTCAAACGTACAGTTTGGTATCAATCCGAAAGATGGCCGTATGGTTATCATCGAGATGAACCCACGTGTTTCTCGCTCTTCTGCACTGGCTTCAAAAGCGACAGGCTTCCCGATTGCAAAAGTTGCCGCTAAGCTCGCCGTTGGTTATAGCCTTGATGAACTGATGAACGATATTACAGGTGGGCTAACACCTGCATCATTTGAACCATCAATTGATTATGTCGTCACTAAAATTCCACGCTTTAACTTTGAAAAGTTTGCTGGTTCCAATGACCGTCTGACTACACAAATGAAGTCTGTGGGTGAAGTGATGGCAATTGGCCGTACTTTCCAAGAATCATTACAAAAAGCACTTCGTGGACTTGAAGTCGGTAAGTCTGGTTTTGACCCAGTGGTTAATATTGACGATCAAGATGCGATTTCAAAAATTCGTTATGAGCTACAAGATCCTGGTTCTGATCGTATTTGGTATATTGCCGATGCATTCCGTGTAGGTCTGTCAGTCGATGCTATTTTCAAATTGACTCAAATTGACCCTTGGTTCTTAGTGCAAATTGAAGATCTGATTAAGCTTGAATCAAAACTTCAAGACCTTTCGATTGTTGAGCTTAATGAAGCATTGCTTCGTAAGCTAAAGCGCAAAGGTTTTGCTGACTCACGTATCGCTGAACTATTACGAGTGACAGAACAAGATATTCGTAAATTGCGAAACAGCTTAGAGGTACTGCCTGTTTACAAACGTGTAGATACCTGTGCTGCTGAATTTTCAACAGATACGGCTTATATGTACTCGACTTATGAAGACGAGTGCGAAGCGATGCCATCTGACAAAGATAAGATCATGGTATTAGGCGGTGGTCCTAACCGTATTGGTCAAGGTATTGAGTTTGATTACTGTTGTGTACATGCGGCACTAGCTATGCGTGAAGACGGCTATGAAACCATTATGGTTAACTGTAACCCTGAAACCGTATCAACAGACTACGATACTTCAGATCGCTTGTACTTCGAGCCAGTTACGCTAGAAGATGTACTTGAAATCGTACGTATCGAAAAGCCAAAAGGTGTGATCGTTCAGTACGGTGGTCAAACGCCACTTAAATTAGCGAAGGCCCTTGAGAAAGAAGGTGTACCTGTCATTGGTACGAGCCCTGATGCGATTGACCGTGCTGAAGACCGTGAGCGTTTCCAAGTTGCTGTAGAAGCGTTGGGTCTTAAGCAACCTCAAAACGATACAGTAACCACCGTTGACGGTGCAGTTAAAGCTGCTGAACGTATCGGCTATCCATTAGTGGTTCGTCCATCATACGTATTGGGTGGTCGTGCGATGGAAATCGTTTACGATGAAACCGATTTACTGCGCTACTTCAAGGAAGCAGTAAAAGTCTCTAATGACTCACCAGTGCTTCTTGATCACTTCTTAGATAACGCAATTGAAGTTGATATCGATGCTGTATCTGATGGTAAAGATGTGGTTGTTGGTGCGATTATGGAGCACATCGAGCAAGCTGGTGTTCACTCTGGCGACTCAGGTTGTTCTCTGCCGCCATACAGCTTAAGTCAAGATATCCAAAACCGCATGCGTGAGTATGTGCGCAAGCTTGCTTTGGAACTAGGCGTTGTAGGCCTGATGAATGTACAGTTTGCGGTTAAAGGTAACGACATCTACATGATTGAAGTTAACCCGCGTGCTGCACGTACGGTACCATTTGTTTCAAAAGCAACGGGTGTACCTTTAGCGAAAATTGCTGCACGTGTTATGGCTGGCCAAAGTCTTGCCGAGCAAGGTTTCACTAAAGAAGTGATTCCTGAGATGTTCTCAGTTAAAGAAGTGGTTCTGCCGTTTAACAAGTTCCCGGGTGTTGATCCTCTGTTAGGCCCTGAAATGCGCTCAACGGGTGAAGTAATGGGAACAGGCGTTACTTTCCCTGAAGCTTATGCAAAAGCGCGTTTAGGTGCGACGTCTGAAGTACCTAAGTCAGGTCGAGCTTTACTTTCTGTTCGCAATAGTGACAAAGAGCGTGTTGTTAAGCTAGCTAAAATGATGATAGAGCTTGGGTATGAGCTTGATGCTACACACGGAACTGCTGTAGTACTTGGTGAAGCGGGCATTAATCCACGTCTTGTGAACAAGGTACATGAAGGCCGCCCACACATTCTTGATCGCATCAAGAATGGCGAGTACACCTATATGGTGAACACAACGGAAGGTCGTCAAGCGATTGAAGATTCTCGTCAATTACGTCGTGGAGCATTACGTCATAAAGTGAATTACACAACCACATTGAACGCTGCATTTGCCGCTTGTATGGCACATAGTGCAGATGATCGTAACACCGTTCGTTCAGTACAAGAGTTACACGCCCTTATCGGCTAACTGAATCACTCGATTTCAGTATCTATTAAAAAAGCTGCTTAATTGCAGCTTTTTTGTTTCTTTTCTAAGCAAAAAATCAATTTTAGGATCATACTAATCACAAGTATTAAACCTTACTATAACCTTATGACAATAAGGCAAATTTATTCTTATTGAATTGCATTAAAGGCTTGCAACTCAATGATTCTTGCCTAATTATTGTTCGGTTTAGAATGTTGTACCTAGGAGTTAGTTGCATGCCGAAGTGGGATAGTAATTCTAGTGTGAAGTCTGTAAAGGTCTTTAAAACAGTTTCTTTTTGCTTACTTTCTTTTTTTTGTTTTTCTTTATCGAGTCATGCTGATGATAAAAAGCAGTCACAGCCTGTAGCCGTTACAGTTGAGCACGTGAAACAAGCCTATTTTTATGATGTAGTTCAGGAAGTAGGTAAAGTTAAATCTATCGATTCTGCGGACTTATCGTTTAATGCAGATAATAAAATCACCAAAATCTTTTTCCATAATGGTGATAAAGTCAGAAAGGGTGATTTAATTGCTCAGTTAGACAATTCAGATGCGAAAGCTGATTTAGACAAATCTAAGAGTTCACTGGCGTTAGCTAAGACCAAACTGGCCAGAATTAATGAATTACTTCAACGTGAACCTTACGCACTTTCTAAAGAGAATGTGGATGAAACTAAAGAGAATGTTGATTTAGCCAAAGCTGATTATCAACAAAAAAAAGCCGCACTCAGTAATTACCAGATTGTTGCTCCTTTTGATGGGCAGCTCACCACTTTTCAGCAATCTGTTGGCAGCCATATTGCCGCAGGCACTGCACTGGTTCGTTTATACAGTTTAAACCCTGTTGAAGTCAGCTATGCGATAAGCCAAAAAGATTTTGGTAAGGCACAGAAAGATCAAAAAGTCAGCGTTACTGTTGATGCTTATAAAGATAGAGTCTTCTATGGCAAGGTGAATTATGTCGCTCCAGCGATTGATGAGCAATCAGGTCGCGTAGCGGTTAGATCTGAGCTTGATAACCCTGATTTTGCCCTTGCTCCTGGTATGTTTGCCAATATTAAGCACTATTTCGGACACCGCATTAGTGAATTACTTATTCCACAAAATTCTGTAGTGGCAGAGAACGACAAGCGTTTCGTTTGGGTCGTAAATAAAAATCGAGTCGAAAAGCGGCCGATCACGTTAGGCAAGAATACGAACAGCGGCTTTGTTGTTGTCACAAAAGGCGTGAAAGAAGGTGAGCCGATAGTTAAGACTGGGATGCAAAATTTAAAGGAAGATTCGACGATTCGTATTTTACCTAACGTTCAACCTGCGAATGGCGCTAATGCAAAAAAAGCAGCAGAGTCCAATGATTCAACTAAGAGTAATGGAGAAAATAAGTAATGCAGCTACCTGAAGTCTGTATTCGACATCCAATTTTTGCTTCAATTCTTAGTATTATGGCAGTGTTGCTTGGTCTTATAGCTTTCCAAAAGTTAGAAATTCAATACTTTCCCGATCATAGTATTCATACCGCCGCAGTAAGTGCTTCGGTTCCCGGTGCAAGTGCTGATTTTATGTCTTCTAATGTTGGCGATAAGCTGATTGCAGCTGTCGGTGGCTTAGATAAAGTCGAAACGATGACGACCAATTGTAATATTGGTAATTGTTCTTTAAGCATCAAATTTACGTCAGACACAACAGACATTGAATACACTAATTTGATGAATAAGCTGCGCTCGAGCATCGAAGCAATCGATGATTTTCCGAGTAGTATGATTGATAAGCCCGTTGTTACGGATGACATTTCAGCTAAAGGCGGCAGTAGTAGTAACGTCATTACATTTGTAAACGATGGCAGCATGACTCCGCAGCAAATGTATGATTATGTCGCTCAACAACTGGTGCCACAATTTAAACATGTTCCTGGGGTTGGAGCCGTTTGGGGGCCTTATGGCGGTTCTCACCGAGCAGTTCGTGTTTGGCTTAACCCTGAACAAATGAAAGAACTCAACATTGGTGCTCAAGAGGTTGTTGATACATTAACAGCCTACAATACTGGCTTTACCTCTGGTGCCATTATCGGCAAGTCTAGAAATTTTTCTTTGAACCCAGTTACCCAAGTTCAAACCATTGATGACGTTAAAGGACTCGTTGTTCGACAAGATAAAGACCGTATTATTCGGGTTTCTGACGTGGCCAACGTTGTTTATGGTGAAAACAGTCTGAATCCATCAGCCCTAAAGGTTGACGGTGTGCCTGGTTTATCTCTTCAGATCCGCCCCTTAAGAAATGCAAATCCAGTTGATGTTTCTACAGCGATTGCTGATGCGATGCGAGGAATGCAAAAGCAATTGCCGAAGGGATTAAAAATGGACTTGGTGTATAACCAAGCAGACTTTATCAAAGCATCCATTCATGAAGGATTCTCAGCGCTGATTGAAGCGATCGTATTAGTATCAATTGTGGTACTTGTTTTCCTTGGTAGTATCCGTGCAGCATCGGTGCCAATCATCACGATTCCAGTTTGTGTAATTGGTGTTTTTGCAGTGATGTCGTACTTGGGATTTTCAATTAATGTTCTGACTATTTTGGCCATTATTTTGGCAATTGGCTTAGTGGTTGATGATGCGATTGTGGTTGTTGAAAACTGCTATCGGCATATTGAAGCAGGCGATAAGCCCTTTGACGCCGCTGTTAAAGGTTGTAAAGAAATCATCTTCCCTGTGATTTCGATGACTTTAACCCTTGCAGCCGTATACTTTCCAATTGGCTTGATGTCAGGTCTGACAGTCGATTTATTCAAGCAGTTTTCGTTCACATTAGCATCTGCAGTGATAATCTCAGGAATGGTGGCTTTAACTCTTTCGCCAATGATGAGCGCCTATTTGCTTAAGCCTGCAACCGATTATTCGAGTTGGTTTAAATTTGTTAATGATTGGCTCCATAAGCTTACCGATGGCTACGTCGTTATTCTTGAAAAGTGGATTAACCGGAAAAAGCGCATGTTAGGCATTGGTGTTTGCTTGGTGATTGTTGCAGGCATTGCATATTGGGCTTTACCTAAAATTCTTCTTCCAAAAGAAGATTCAGGTTTCATTATGGTATCCGCTGTTGGCCCCACTGGCGTTGGGCGAAATTATCATGTGGAACATTTAGGGCAAATTAATGATCTGACCAAAGGTGAACCATCTGTACGTACAAATTTATCATTCATTGAAAGTAACCCGCTTAATTTTATCTTATTAAAATCATGGAAAGAAAGAGAGCAAACGATTGATGAAGTGATAAAAGACTTAATCAATAAAGCGAAAAGTACTGTTTCAGCTTATAACTTATCCTTCAAGATTTATAACGCTGATAACTTAAATATTGCTGATAATGTAGTGCTTGAACTTACATCGTTAAGACGAGACCGACAGGCATTGAGTGATTCAGCTCAAAAAGTACAGAAACTGTTAGAAACCTATCCCGGTGTCACCAACGTTAATAACTCATTAAAGCGTGATCAACTTAGGTACGATCTCAGTATCGATCCAAATGCTATCACTCTCTCAGGGGTGAAATACTCAGATGTAACAAACGCACTATCTGTTTTTTTAGGTTCATTTAAAGCGGCCGACTTACATGCTAAAGATGATCAGACCTACGCAATTTTGGTTCAAGTGAATGAAAAATCATTAGGAGATTTTAACGTACTTAATAAGCTTTATGTCACTTCTGAATCAGGAGCGTCTTTACCGCTGAGTCAGTTTGTTTCAATAAAAGAAGCAACAGCAGAATCGAGTATTAAAACCTATAGAGGTCTCGATAGTGCGGAAATTTCGGCGAATATAGTTCCGGGATATTCCACTAGTGATATAAAGAATTTCATTGATGAAAATGTGCCGACTCAGCTGAATAAATCGCAATCATTTTTTTATAATGGTGTGATTAAAGATCTCATTGATTCTCAAAACGGTACTCAGTCCCTCTTCTTGCTTGCCTTGGTATTTATTTACTTAATTCTTGCAGCTCAATTTGAGAGTTTTACTGATCCACTCATCATCTTATTGACCGTTCCACTTTGCCTTGTTGGAGCTTTATTTACTTTATTCATTACGGGTCAAAGTTTGAATATTTACTCGCAAATTGGCCTATTAACCTTGGTTGGGTTGGTGACTAAGCACGGAATATTATTAGTCGAGTTTGCGAATAAACAGCAGATCAAAGGTTACTCAGCTATAGAGGCTGCTATCTTAAGTGCTAGGTCTAGATTACGTCCTATCTTGATGACATCATTAACCATGATTTTAAGCGCAATTCCTCTCGCTCTAGCAGAAGGCCCAGGATCGTTAGGTTTAGTGAACATTGGCCTAGTATTAGTGGGTGGGTTACTCGCAGGAACGTTTTTCTCTTTGTTTGTGGTACCGATTGCTTATGTTGCCATGTCCCAGTTAAGAGCAGAGGATGTTTTAGCTAGTTTACGAAGGCATGAATAGCGTGTTCACTTATCAGCTTTATCAGTGAATTTGCTGGCACAAAGTTGCATTTTTGGGTTAAGCTTACTGCAATATTAAATTCAAAATTACTTAAACCCTGTGTCATCGTTTGTTATGGCACGGGTTTTTATTGCTTAATGGAGTGTCCGTTATTATGAATAAGGTTCCAATGACTGTTGTTGGCGCAGAGGCTTTGCGCAAGGAGCTTGATGAATTAAAGTTCGAACGCCGCCCAAAAATCTCTGAAGCGATTGCAGAAGCAAGAGAGCTTGGTGACCTTAAAGAAAATGCGGAATACCATGCTGCTCGTGAAGAGCAAGGCATTTGTGAAGCTCGAGTTCGTGACATCGAGGGTAAGCTTTCTCATTCTCAAATCATTGATGTGACGCAAATGGAAAACACAGGTAAAGTCATTTTTGGCGTCACTGTAACAATTCTAAATCTGGATACCGATGAAGAAGTTACATACCGAATCGTGGGCGACGACGAAGCGAATATCAAAGAAAATCTTATTTCGGTTAACTCTCCAATTGCTCGTGGATTAATTGGCAAGATGGAAGGTGATGAAGTTGGTATTCAAACTCCAGGTGGCATTACTGAGTTTGAAATTGTTACTGTTGAGTATATTTAATTAGACTACAAACATTCATTTTATGCGTATTAGTTTTTCATTATGCAGTTTATTTGAAATAATTAATACGCATTATAAATCCTGCAATAAAACTAGCCTTTTTTATAAATGTTCGTCAACTTGTCTCTGGGGTGGATTATATCTGCGACCACGCTCTGCTAAATAATCTCTGGAGAGATCTTGTTGCCTTCTTGTTAACAGTGAAAAGAATTCATCAACTTCATAGGGAGCCTGCTCCTCTTCAGGTAGAGTTTGATTGTTTTCAATTTTCACTATAGCTTTTGTAAGAACTTTAACCCTTCTTTGTTGTGTTAGGCTATTTAAATACATTCCTCTACCTTCATTAGGACATGACGCCAGTAGTTTTTCGCCTAAAATTATCGAGTCTTCATACCCGTTTTGAATGCTTATGAATTGTAAAAAAGGATCACCGTAAGCTCGCATTACTTCGTATATAAGAGTCTTAGGTAATAACTCTTGTTCTGAAAGCTCCAATACCCCACCGTTTACAGAAATTACATATTCTGATCCACTATCAGAAAACGTATAGCTTTTTCCCTCTGAGAGTTTTGAGCATCTTTCTAAAAAGTCAGGTACCAAACATGAGGTATTTTGAGTAGAAGGAAGAAGTTCGGCCATACTATTCAACAAACTTGAGAGCGAGTAGTAACAGTTTAAAATTAACCTGATGTATTTGAAATAATTGTTAATAAGGCTAAATACTGAGGATATGTGGAGTGTCTGTATCACTATCACTAGCTGTACTTAAATTGAATTACCTTAAAAACAAACTATTGTTTTTCAAAATATATGGTTAGAATATGTTCAAGTAATCATTTCTCGAGTTATTTTGATTAAAGAGCACATATTTTCTGTAAAGTACCTCATTGCCCAATTTTGTATATTGGTGATTTGTGCTTGCGTGTCTTTGACTTTTTTCAATCAACTTTCTTCAAACTCACTCTCTTCATCGATAAATGAAATCAGTAAGATTTCTCATGTTTTTAGCCAAGATATTCAGCATCTTAAATCTGAAACCTCACATTTCAATTTACATTTTATAAAGTCCGAACCAATAAAAAGTAAAATTCATATCAATGATGATTTGAAGTTCACGGCGCCAATTAGTTTACGTTATTTATCTCTCATTCAATTCAGTTTTGAAGGGGCACAGGCCGATTATGTGCTTGCCTTTGAAATTAATGCTCCACCGTCATCGGAGCTAGATAAAAACTATAAAGTACCTTTTAGTCCAAGTTTAAATTGGGTGCTTTCAAAAGATTCCACACCTTCTAGGCTTAATGCTTGGAAAGAGTCCAATATTATCTATCGTCAAATTCAACAAGCCTGACATTTCTTCTTCCTATTTAAAAACAACAACTATTATTAATTGAGTGATGTGCATTCAGCACATGGCTTGATCCTCTTTGTTAAGGATTGAAGAGATTTATTATGAGACAAACTCGAAATGCGAGAGTGTTAAATGTCACTGCTCGTTGGAAGTACTATCTAGTTGCAGTTTCCGTCATTGTCATGCTGTTAAGTTCGATACCTTCTTGGTATGGAGAAGATGGTGCGGTTCAGCTCGGTTCGAAAGCCCGACAAGAGCTTTCGATTAAGCAAACACAAAAACTGCTAAAAGATGCCAAAATCCCAGTCAAGCGCATTGATGATAACGATAATGGTCGTGTCATTGTGTTGCAAAATCAAAAGCAACAAACGGATGCCAAAGATTTATTGATGAAGAATGTCAAAGATTCTGACGGTGTCACTTTAGCGCTTTCGCCAGCTGCTCCTAAGTGGTTACTTGAGATGGGTTTTACGCCAATTAAACTTGGCTTGGATCTACGTGGTGGCGTGCAGTTCCTTCTTGATGTGGACGTTGATGTGGTTTACCACAATCAAGGTGTAGCCCTAATCGATGATTTAAGAACTAACTTACGACATGAACACATTCGTGGTGTGAGCTTTCATCAAGGACACGATGAAAACATTGATGCTCAATCAACATCAGATGACGCATTAACGGCAGTAAGAAAATTTATGGGGAAAGAGTATCCACTGTGGCAAGTTGCTAGTGCTCCAGGCGGTGTACGTATGTACCTAAAAGACAAAGAGCGCATTAACTTGCGCAACATGACGGTCCAACAAAACCTTCAAATTATGCGAAGCCGTATCGAACAGCTCGGAATCACAGAAGCTTTAGTTCAACGCCAAGGTGATCATCGTATCCGCATTGAGCTACCGGGTGTACAAGATCCTGCTTCGGCTAAAAAAGTGATAGGCGCAACAGCAAGTTTAGCTTTTTATGCTGTAAAGGAAGAGGGCTCTGTTAATGCGCAGGTGATTAATGATCAAAACGGTCGTCCAGTATACGTCGCTCGTCGGCCTGTATTAGGTGGTGATCATATTGTTGATGCTCGTACTTCAGTGAGTCGATTAGGGTTAGCAAAAGTTGATATCACCCTAGACAGTGCTGGTGGCACCATGATGTCACATTTCTCTCGCTCACATATTGGTAAGCCAATGGCAACCTCATTCAGTGAGTATACTCGCGATGAAAATGGTCGTTCTAAGCAAAATACGCATATTATCAGCATTGCAACCATTCAAAGTCAGTTAGGTTCTCGATTTGAGATTACGGGGGTCGGTAGCATGCAGCAGGCTCAACAATTAGCATTATTGTTGAGAGCTGGTTCAATGACTGCTCCCGTTACTATCGTCGAAGAAAGAACCATCGGCCCAAGTTTAGGTGCTGAGAACATTGATAATGGCATCAAAGCATTGGCCTTAGGTTTGGCAGTAACGCTGACGTTTATGGCACTTTGGTATCGTCGTTTAGGCTGGGTCGCAAATATTGCATTGTTAAGTAATATGATCATTCTATTTGGTTTAATTACGCTTATTCCAGGTGCGGTATTAACGCTTCCGGGGATTGCCGGGTTAGTGTTAACTGTAGGTATGGCCGTAGATACCAACGTGCTGATATTCGAGCGAATACGGGACAAACTCAAAGAAGGGCGAAGTTTTGCTGGTGCGATTGATACTGGCTTTGATAGTGCTTTTTCGACTATTTTTGATGCAAACTTTACAACCTTAATTACAGCCGTAGTGCTTTATGCTATCGGTAATGGCCCAATTCAAGGCTTTGCACTTACCTTAGGTCTAGGTTTGATAACCAGTATGTATACCGGGATTTTCGCTTCAAGGGCGATAATTAATGCCGTATATGGTCGTAACACAAGTCGTGAAGTGAGGGTGTAATTATGAGTATAAAAGAATTTATTAAAACGAATGCCACTAAGCTTCGCTACATGACCAGTGTTGTTTCTGTAGTGGCAATGATTTTGTCGATAACCGTCATAGTAACGAATGGTCTTAATTGGGGGCTAGATTTTACGGGGGGAGTCGTTTCAGAGATTCAAATTGCTAAAAACATCACTCCTAAGCAAATGCATCCGCTGTTGAATAAAGCCTACAACCAAGACGTAACAGTGATATCAGCCAGTGAGCCTGGACGTTGGGTTTTGAGGTATTCCGATGTACAAGCTGGAAAGAAACGCGCTGATTTAAAAGACGTACTGAAGCCTTTAGGCTCAGATGTCCAAATTCTTAATACTAGTATTGTTGGACCGCAAGTAGGTAAAGAGTTAGCCAACCAAGGTGGGTTAGCGCTGCTTGTCTCAGTACTTTGTATTTTAGGGTATTTGAGTTTCCGTTTTGAATGGCGGTTGGCGTCAGGGGCGTTATTTGCTCTTTTGCATGATGTAATTTTTGTCTTGGCATTTTTTGCGTTTTCGCAAATGGAATTCAATCTCACAGTGTTAGCTGCCATCCTTGCGATATTAGGTTACTCACTGAATGACTCGATTATTATTGCTGATAGGATCAGGGAGTTGCTGATTGCTAAACCTAATGGGGCCGTGACCGATATTAATAATCAAGCGGTTGGAGCCACATTCTCAAGAACCATGGTGACTTCGGGGACGACATTGATGACCATTGTAGCACTCTGGATCATGGGCGGTGAGCCATTGAAAGGCTTTTCAATAGCGATGTTCATCGGGGTGTTAACAGGGACTTGGTCTTCCATTTCTGTTGGTACATCATTACCTGAATATATGGGATTGAAACCTGAGCACTACAAGGCTAAGGCTATTGTAGAAACACCTTAGTTTGAGATGCCATTTTATTGAGCCGGCGTTATAGCCGGCTTTTTGTAAACCAAAGATTAAGTCAAATTAACTTGCTGTTTTACCAATAATTTGAAAAATAAAAGTAACCACTTTCAATTTTAGGTAGAAGGCAATGTATAGCAGTGTAAGTACCGCTTCAAAGCCTCTAGCTGAACATAAATATCATTACCATCAAGACAACATACCGCCTAATAGTTGCAACTCAGTACATATTACAAGCCCTTACTTCGCTGCAGATCAGTCTCAACCCTTGATAGAACAAGTCGATGCTGCAATAAGTGCAGGACATCGATTTAATCTTTGTATGTTTTTTCCGGTTCTAGAAGAGCAAACGCAAGAGCTGATATCAATGATTGGACTATGTGAGTTAAGGAATATCCCCATCGTTGTGTTTGCAAAAAGAAATGACTTTGATGATAGAAAGATATGTCTTCCAGATTCTATCAGGGAAAGACTCCGTCAAGCTGAGGCTAAATACATCGAGTTACAACAGTATTCTATATTTTCGGAGCAGCAGTTTCATGACAAATTGAATCACGAAAAAATCGATACGCTTATTTTTGCTGGATGCAATTATAGTGAAAAGGTCAGGGCGTCAATTGTTGGGAGAAAAGAACATTCAGCGTCATCACACACAAATCGAGAGTTTGGAGCCAGTGATCATCAGGTTCAAGTGTTTACATCACCATCGTTGTTGAGAGAGCCTCCGTTTTCGTCTCAAGATAATAAACTGTACTTAGGCTTCCGAGTCGTCAACAATTTCCCCACAACGACTCTTGAAGCAGAAAAACACACAAAAATAGGCTTGAGTGATGATGTCGAGCAAAGACGATTTTTAAGAGCTTTAGCTGACAATAACTTTGCTGAGCTTATAAATTTTCAAAGTAATAATCCTAGCCTAGTGAAAAAATGTTTTATTGATGAAATTCAAAAAAATAACATTGGAATGATTGCACAGTTTTTAAAATTTCCTAAAGTGTTTGGGCCTGAAAAATTATATGAATACCTCGGAGAGCATGATTCAACTCAATTACTCTTTACAGCATTAGAAAAGAAAAATGTCACAGTAATAAATTGGGTTTTAAGCGAGGAACCAGGCATTAGAGCCATTGCCAAATTAGTGCCTAATAGAACTCGGTTTGATGAAAACGAATCTGTAAAAGTACTGGTTTCTAAGCTTAGAAATCATAGTGTCGATATTCTTGATATCAGGATAAAAGGCACCAATTTAGTCGAATATTGCATAGATAAAGGATACTGGGAAGCGCTTGACGATATCGTCATTAACTATCGAAATAGCGCTGTTGTGAATGAATTACTGTATAAAAAATTCTTCAGCGGAGAAAAAATTAAAACTCCTAAGACTAAAAGATGTAGTGCGATAAACATTGTTGTCTACTCAGCGTTTTCAGCGTTTCAGAAAGGGGATGAAAAACGTTTACTAACATTGACCGACCATGTTATTTCCATTGATTCAGAAGCGGCTCACTCTTTGTGCCAACTCTATGGGTACCGACTGGTAGATCTTGGAATTGAGCAAAATAATGAGCGTATTGTAAATTGGGTGACAAATGTAAATTGGAATAAAACTAAATTAGGTGCTTTAGACGAAAAGGGTAGCTCGCTTTTGCATCGAGCTGTTGAAAAAGGGCAATCAGGTATAGCACTAACACTTTTACATCATTGTGATTTGGATAAAAGAAATCAAGCTGGTAAGAGGCCTTTAGATGGCGTAATACCTGGTTCACCTTTATGGGAAGGCCTTGAAGGTTCTGATATAGGCAATAAATATCTTTGTCGTCAGCACAAGCCATTGACTCCGGTTCATCAGGTAAGAAACACAGCCGCTCCCCGTCCAGGTTATGTCAGTCAATATACGCTTAATGGTCCTCAAGTTACTGAACCAAAAAGGCCACAACAAATTCATCAGCCTCCTATGGCAAGGCCTAGTAATAAAGTCATTCATACAGACATCGGAGACCGAGATTTTTTTCTGGATAAGGCTAAATATCAAGAGTTTCTTACCCAAAATGGATTTGTAGATGGCGTTACACATGTAGACCACCTATTCGAAGCAGCCGTAGAGCAGAACAATTATGCAGCTCTAGCTTATATTTGTACCAAAGTGCAAAAATTTGAAGATGCGCCAGTGAAAAAATACGACAACCTTACGTATTTGCTGATTCAAGATGATGAGGGACGACTGAGAAGAAATCATCCTCATATGACTAGTAAAAAAGGCGCATATTTTGTGACTTTAGGAAAGAATATTTTTGACAGATACGGTCGAATAGAACCTATCAGGATAGGTAAAAAGCCTTTTACAGATAACAGTAAGCTTATTATAAACGGTCATGGACCTCATATAGCCGGAATGTCAGGAGCACAATTCGGTGAAGTGGTTGACCGATGGTTAACATCTGTTGGTTGTAAAGGGAAAACATGTCCGAAAATCACTCTGGTAAGTTGTAATGTCGGTGAAGAGAGGGCTGAGTTCAATCAAGAAAGTGGATTAATTGAATTTAGCGAAAGTTTTGTAACAGAGTTGGTGGACTATTTAGGAAAAAAAGGTAGAAACATTAGAGTTACAGCAACGAGTGGGGTTGTTAGCACCATGGGAGATGGCGTTGAAATCTGTTTTATAGAAAATCCATCAACGAAGAAAGTCATGAAATGGCAAGGAGAGGGATGCTGGTTAAGTCCTCACTATCCATACAGGCAAATGGATAGGTTTCGAGATATATCAATGAAAAATTATGATGCTTCTTTAGTTAAATATTATGAATATGACCTTGACACTCAAAAAGTAAAAAGTAGAAATAAGCATGAAAATGAAAAGGAACACTTTGGGTTGCAAAGCGAGGCTGTGCATCATAGTTGGCAAAGGCGTTTTGACTAGTTTATCAAGAGTGCTGACTATGTTTAAGTTGAGTGATGAGCAGCTAGGAAGGTTGGGTAACCTAACTACTCATAAAGATGATTAATGATGGTGACTATGATCGATAGCTGGTCCATCCATCGTGACTTTTGCGAAAACCTTTATCGTTTCCCCATTTTTAAAATGCAATTTTAGCGGTACTTTCTCGCCTTTAGCGGGAACACCATGAGTAAAATCCATCATCATGCCATGAAAGCTTGCAGGTTCCAGTTTTGCAACGCCGTTGGCTGGAACAGCCACGAATTCAACTTGCTCCATTCGCATCATGCCCTTTTTAATAAAAGATTTATGCAACTCGATATGGCCTCTTTTTGATGAAATCGAGTCAAGCTTCATTGGCTTACTTGTCGAGTTTTCTATGGTTAAATAAATAGGTACCACTCGGCTGGTTGGGGGCATGGCTCTGATCCATACGTCTTCAACTTTAAAGTCTTTAGCAAATACAGAACCGCTGATAACGGTTAGGATTAAAGAAAAAAGTACATATTTTAATCTCATATTGTTTATCCTTTTAGTAACCCAACAATTTCATCACGCATTTCTATGAGAGGCGTACCAGTGTAAAAAAATCCTCTTGTGCGTCCTTTACCGTCAATAACGAAAATTTTGGCAGTATGGGAGAACAAGTAGCCTTTTTTCTTAGGCGCATCATTATCCTCGACACTGAGTTTTTTGTATTGAGTTGTGACTCGTTCATCGGCGAGCTTTGAAAACTCAGCGCTGTAAAGCTTTGCAACTTCAGCAACCTTATTTTCTTCATCAACTAGGCCAATAAAGCTAGGATCAAAATAGCTGAGATACTTGTTTAAATGTTTTGGGGTGTCGTATTCGCTGTCAATGCTAACAAATAGCACCTGAACTTGAGCTTGTTGATTTAACGAAAGTTTTTTCATCATTTGGCTTACGTGGGCCATAGTTGTAGGGCAAATGTCAGCACAATTGGTGTAACCGAAAAACATGAGTACAACTTTACCACGAAAGTCAGACAAGCTGACTTCAGCGCCTTTGGAGCTCATGAGTGTGAAATCGCCACCAATACCTTTTAAAATTGGCATTTGGGCTGATGCAAAACTGCCTGAAGTTAGATTAAGGATAAAACCTAACGATATTAATAAAATGAGTTTAACTATCTTGTTCATAGTGCTTCCCTTAACAGCGGATCTCTGCGCCTAAGTCAGTGACTGGTGGCAGGTATTTAGCCTTATAACTGACAATATGTACTTTGCCATCAATGAACTTAACTTTGAGTTCGAGCCCCATTTGGGCAAGCTCGTTTTCATCATCATGGTTTAATGCACTCCATACATATTGAAAACTCGCTGTATAAATTTGATGATTCTCGCTTGGCTTTATGTTGAGGTTTTTGATAGCTCGACGACTTTGTTTATAATCTTGCTTGGCTATCACTGAGAGGTATTGTTTAGCGTTGTTAATCTGAGGCTCTTCGGGGGAAAATTTGGTGTTAACTCCAAAAGCCTTAAATAGCTCTGCATTGTTGGCAGACTTCCCTTCACTGAGTTTGTCGATGTGATCTGTCCACTCATAAATAAAGGCTTTTATTAGGTTAGAATGGCTGGCTGAACGGTAATTTGATTCAAAACTATCAAACTCGTTGAGTTCAGTTTTACTGGCTGTAATTTTGTTTGTTTTTAAATCTAAAGTAAGCCATTGAATTACGTATTGGCCTACCACTGCTTTTCCTGAGTTAGGTTTGGAAAGGTATTCAAGCTCAACTTCGATAATCTGTTTTCCGTTTTCTTTGACCTCGGGCGTTATTGTCAAAATATGATGAGCGCCGGCTGTTCGCTTTGCATTTTTGTATTCGCCGTAATCAATCGAGATAGAGTTTGGAATGGCATAGCGAGATTGGTCGAGAAAACCATACCATTGGTAGACCTTCCCTTGCAGTTGGTAATCAAGTGGCTTTTCTGCTGCAGAAGCTAGAAAGGTTGTGATGAAAAGTAGAATACTCGTGCAAGTAATGAAACGTCGTTTGAAATGAGAAGTTGCTTTCATGCTAACCTCCTTAAGTTGTAATCTAAAAAGGAGTGCAATGCAGCACTGCACTCCAAAGATTATCCTTTATGCCATTTTGTGTGGCTTTTTCAGTTGAACCATCAGGTTGTCGTCCCATTCACCATCAACTTTAATATGGCCAGCAGCCCCTTTCATAATGGCTTCGATTAAGTTGTGATTTACATAAGCGTATAAACCTGGCTGTAAGAAGGTATAGATTGCTGCACCAGTACATCCTCCTGGGATCCCCCATGTTTCTAAATCAGTTTGTGGTGCATCGTTAAATGATCCCGTTGGCCATACATAATCGCCATGACCACCAATAATGTGTGGACGAGTATCACGGTTAGGTTGTGAATGGATGAACATAACCGTTTCACCTACCTTCGCTGTCATCGCATTTTTTCCTGTGAGTGCGCCGACTTTGCCATTGAATACAATATGGGATGGTGTCAATGTTTTCATCACTTCTAAGGTATCTGACATGCTGCCAGTAACCGTGTCATACGTTTTGTATTTACCGTTTTTATCCGTTGGAATATAGAAGTCTTGCTCGCCAACATAGTAGGCTTTGTCGTACTTAATTGGATTACCTTGACCGTCTTTCAAACCATCACGAGGAAGCACCATAATTGCACCGGCCATTCCCATTGCAACGTGCCATGGGATCATGATGCCACCCGGAGCACAGTGATAAACGAATGTACCAACCTTGGTTGCTTTAAAGCGGAAGGTGACTTCTTCACCCGGTGAAACCAGTGTCAATTCACCACCACCTAATGCACCTGTTGAAGCGTGAAGATCAATATTGTGAGCCAGTGCATTTGTTTTTGGGTTTTTCAGAGTGAGTTCAACATAATCATGCTGGTGACAGACAATTAATGGCCCAGGAACACTACCGTTGAAAGCACTTACCCAAGCTTTCACACCGTTATCCAGTTCGACTTGTTTTTCTTCTACAGAAAGAGTGACTTGAATAACTTTAGGTTTGCCCTTTGCGACTTGATCATGTTCAGGGACAAACGGTGGTGGTACAAGTTCTTGAGTAACACGCTCAAGTTGATCGGCGGTGTAATTTGCCATGCGGTCACGTTTTTTTCCACTTGAAGCTGTAGCTGAAGTTGAAACCATACCTGCTGCTAAACCAGCACCTACAAGCCCTACACCCACTGAACCGCCTAGAAAATGACGACGGTCTGTGTTTACCTTTAATTCTTTGTTATCCATTTTTCTGCTCCGAGTATCACTGTACTTTGTTCTTAGCTACAAAATAATTTGTGTTGAAGTAGCTATGCACGAAGGTGCCCTCATACAACAGGCTAGTTCCGTGCCGTTGGTGACAGAATAGACGGAGCAAAAAAAAGCCACTTGACGAAAGTCAAATGGAAGTAAAGTTTATTAATAAATTATATAAAGGGTAAAATATTTAGAAATCAGACTAGGGTCTGTTGATCTTTCAGGATTAAATTTTGTGCTATTTTAGCGTTTACCTGTTCAAGGCGTGAGCAGTGAAGCTTAGTCATCTAAGTGAGCTGGTCACAACACAGAACAGTGAACGCTAAAAAGCATCGAAGACAGCGCAAATTGGTCATTTCTACTGCGTTATCGCTTGTTTATTTGGAAACGAAGTAACGACAGTTTTATATGTCGGTAATAACCAAACCGCACAAGCGCTGCCTTGCATAAAATAACCAATTTATCGCTGCAAAAACAATCACGAAAGATCAACAGACCCTAAAAGTAATGACTTAAATAGAGTAGTAAACAATTTCTAAAAATAACTTTTGTGATTGCTCTGATTCTCCCTGTAATTCCTTTAGGGTTCCACCAAAAGTCGTCGGTACTTCTTCGAGCTTGTTCTGTGATTGAGTATGAGCAATAACAAAGGTTTGGTCAGTAGTTTTATCGGTAATTTGATAAACGTCATACTGATCGAAAATTGGGATTAAAGAAAATGTGGTGACATTATTCGAGGTTATGGGAACCATAATAAAACCATTAAAATCGGTTTTGGATTCAACTAATTTAGGTGTACCCGAAATAATGACACTAGAACCAAGTTTGTCTGGTTGAGCTTCAAGTGTTGATGCTAAATGTTGAGGCTTTTTAATTAAATATTGCTGTTGAAGTTTTTCAGATAATGAACCAATGACAGTATCAGCATCTTCTTCGGTAAGCTCTAAGAGCACCATATCAAGGAATAAAAACATTTTTTGCTGATCGCTAAAAAGTCCAGCTACCTTGGCTAACTCGGCTTGTTCTATTTCACCGTCATTAGCGTCAGTAAAAATATTAAAAAAATGACCACCATTATCCAACTCAGTTAGAGCATCTTTAACGGTATAGAAGGGGAGAACCAATCTCATTGCAATACGTCCATGTCTAAAAATTAAACACTAACTTATCAGAACAGGGTATTGATTGGTATTGTTTAAAGAGAGATAAAATACAGTTTTATTTCTTCTTTTGTTTCATAAAAATAATTAAACCAGAAATAGATAGGAAAAGTAGAGCAAGACCCACCAAATCCCAGAGTAGGGTACCTACAATTCCAAAAAAGCGACCGCTGTGCAAATCTTGTATCACACGTTGCCAATTTAAATGAAAACTACGGGCGAGAATATAATCATTCTTGTTCGTTGAAATAACCGGCTTTCGCCAATTTGTTTCAGGTAGTTTTTTGCTGATGTTCCACTCTATTAAATCTTCGTCAGCTACATAATCATCATTAGCTGATCGTATCCTAAGTCTTGAATTATCGTCGATTCCAATTGCTTTTATTGGAACAGGTAAACCAAACGATGAATCTTGCCGCTCTTGTAGAGTGCCGGTATTATCAAATAAATAAAGGTGTTCGGTAGTCACTGCAACAATGAATTGGTTATATGGAACAGCATTAATAATGGGGGAATCGGCTTCCAAGATTAATTCGTGGTTGAGCCATAATAAGTGATCAGAAAATGTGAGTGTCGATTTTGAGACGTTCAGTGCATACACTATTTTTGGGGGTGAAATGTTGTAATGATCTAAAACCCAAACTTGAGTCACGGGTGTTTTCGCTAAATTAAGCGATTGACTGTGATTTATCGCAATGCCGCTAATGGTGATAATGATAACGAAAAGAGCGCAAAAAACGCCAAGTCGACGATGCCAAGCTTTTAATTTGCGTACGACTTTTTGTTTTAGCTTATTGTACTTCTTTTTTGTTGAATGATGTCGTTTAGCATTCATAAATTGGCGTAATGTAAATTTTTGGCTGTTATAGTGGTTTAATATACCTGAATAAATGATGACTGTTAATGAAAAGTCATTAACAGGTGTAGAAGAATTAAATAACTTTCTTATGTAGCCAGAGCGCAATACGAGAGAGCTTAGTTAATGCTCTAACAGAAAGTGTTGCACCTGTAATTCCATCAATATGACGATCTAACTTATTTTCATCCGTTAATCTTGCATCTGTAAATTGCTTAGTAAAGAAGTCGTGACGCACTTCGTCACCGCGGCTTTCACGATAAACCAATACTTTAGTTTTAACGATTTGGTTATCTCTCACATGGATGCCAACTGTAATTGGAGCTTCTTTGCCAATTTCATTTAATATCCACACCGTCTCATTATCTCTTTGCCAATAGCGTAATCTGAGCTTATTAAACTTATGGCCTAGAATGGATTCAATAACAGATTTGGCTTCATCATCAAGCCAGTAAACGTGGCGTTCAGCTGACTCAGTTTTGAGGGTTTGTTGGAGGAAGTTTTTTGGAGACAGATACTCTTTACTTACCGCAACACTGGTTATTGAAAGTAATAAAAGAGAAAAAATAAGCTTTTTCATTTCAATCTCACAATATTTAAGGTGTCGAACATAATTCGACACCTTTGTCACTAGCCAAGTATCTGAACTCAATAGCTTTCGAAAGTTTTACAATGGGTGCTTAGAATGAATAACCAACGCCTAGGTTATAAATTTTCGCATCTTTGCTGCCACTTTGTCTTTCAAAATCTGCTTTGAAAACTACATGCTCGTTTAACCAATAGTTAACACCAACATTGTATTGTTTTACATCTTCTTTGCTGCTGTCGCCTGCGTCGTTGTTGTAAACATTATAACGTCCGAATACACCAAACTCTTCATTAATGCGATAAGAAGGTTCAATGAAATAACCAAACTGCTTATCACGACCTAATGCTTTCGCAGTATCACCACCAACATTCCATTGTGCATAAAGTGCTTTTAGTGTGAACTTATTGATTGTATAAATTGCATGCGCACTTAATAGTGTTGCATCAGCAGTATCAGCACCTTTACTTTGAGTAATGTCTGTCTGATATTGTGCTGTTGCAGCTAACTCAAGACCGTTAATTGCGGTGTATTTAATGCGGCCAGTGTATGCTAGATCATTCGCTTTGGCGTTAGCCACTTTTTGACGACCGCTACGAATTTTGAAAGATTCATCAACGTAAAGGCCAGAAGTTACAGCTGCGTCAAATGCTAACCCTGGCGAAGCTTTGATGTTTAAGTTTAGACCTGCTTCCCACCATGTTGCTGGGATAATGTTTTTCTCAACAGGGTTACGCTCAACACCATAAAATGTTTCTGGCTCATGAGTTTCATTGATAATACCTACAGGCATTAAGAATAAACCAGCTTTACCAGTGTATTTATCACTAAAGTCATGCTCAATGTAAGCTTGCTCAAGCTCTACTTCACCAGGTTTGCCATCACCAGCAAGAGAGTGCTCGATCTCTACTTCTGAGAAAAATCGAGTTGTGTCATTAAACTCATGACCAACAAATAATACAAAACGGTGGAAATCGACTTTATCGTCGCCATCTTCTTTTGCGTTATAGTGAAGCTCTCCATAACCACCAAGAGTTGTAGCACTCTTACTACTTGCTGTTTCTTCAACAACATCAGCCGTTTTTTCAACACGCTTTTCTGTTTGCTCTAAACGTCTTTCAAGATCAGCAAGTACTTTTTGCTGTTCTTTAATAATATTGCGAAGTTCTGCTGTATCGTCTGCAGCAATAGCTGTTTGGCTTGCAAATAAACCAAGCATTGCAGTTGCAAGTAGTGTCTTTTTCATTTTGCGTCCCGTGTTATCGGTTGTTAAACGAATGTTCTATTTGTAAATTAGCGCGGATTTTACCAATTGATTTGGAAAATGCAAACCATTCTCATTATTATTTTTTTGATCTATATCAAATGTTAGAAACATTTCGTGGTATTGAAAAATAATATTTGTTCAATCTGCTGTATGTATTACTTATTTCTATTTATATGGCACGAGAGTAAATAGTTATATTAAGTCATCGGGTGAGTTAATTTGAACTTTTGCTGTACAATTGCTCGCTTTCGTTTTCAAAATATCTATAGAGAGTAAAGCGCTTATGTTTTTAGCACCTTTCTTTGAAAAGCAAGGGTCGTCCATCAAAGTTTCAAGCCAGAAAGCCAGTGATTTTGCAAAAAATATCGCAGGTGATCTCAATCCTATTCATGACGTTGATGCTAAGCGCTTTTGTGTTCCAGGTGATTTACTGTTTGCTCTGGTATTAAGTCAGTATGGATTAAGCCAGTCGATGGAATTTAATTTTGCAGGTATGGTTGGTGATGGTGTTGAACTGCAATTTCCTGAAGATGCGGCCTCTGAGTTTGCGATTACCGACGTAAGAGAAAAGACTTACCTTCAGGTAAAGCGTGATGGCGCTATTGATGATAATCAAAAGCAAATCGAAGCCTTTGTTCGTAGTTATGTCGCTTTCTCTGGCTTAAACTTCATGCATGTACTTGTTCCATTGATGAAAGAGCACCAAGTAATGATCAATCCAGCTCGCCCATTAGTGATTTATGAGAGCATGGCCTTTGAATTATCAAGTTTTGATTTTAATGATATTGAACTCAAACTTGTCAAAACTGAACTTGAAATCGAAGGTAAGCGTGGTGATGTGACCCTACACTTTGAATTGATGAGTCAAGGTCATATGGTTGGCACAGGCACAAAATCTCTTGTTATGAGTGGTCTTCGCCCTTACGAAGCTAAAGGTGTTCAGAGTATGTGTGATTTGTATGAGCAACGACAATTACAATATAAGCAGGCTTCGTAACATTTAGCGTTTCTAACCGATACATAGTTCATCACTTAATTGTGTATCGGTCTTATCTTATGTTAATCAGTTCAGCCCCCCCTAAATTTAGCTTTCCTTCCTATTGGGATTTTCATTATATAAAATCAGATATTTCACAAGATAGAGTAAATTAAAGTAACAAGCAGTTGTGTTTCATAACTCTAATTGGGGATTGAATTACGCTGTTATTGATTTGTAATATCAGCCTATAGAGGAGGTGTTAGTTGTCAGTGTTAAATTTGGTTAAGCAACAAATTAAATCGAATTAACCTATGCAGTTTAATTCTCTATATTTATGTAAATTTAAACTTTATGCATGGAATAAGCCAAAGCCTTTTATTAACGTTAAAGATTGTAAAATTGATGTTGAGTATCTGCAGTAAAGACAGGCTGTTTTGACTTATCTACAAAAGATTAATGAAACAGTAGTACTGGGAGTCGTTCAAGACGTTGTACTACCACCACACAATAAAACTACATTATATTGAGACATTCCTGTCCATACCTTTGAAAATGATTTGGCTCATGTCAGGTGGCCACTCTTATTGGATTAAGTCATGTTGCCTAAAATTAAAACACTTGAGAAGAAATATGGGCTTTTTGGTTTTATGTAATAACTCATTTAACTCTAAATGAATAAGGTTTAACTGTTGATAAGAAGCTCTTTAAGTATAATTTTAGTTAAGTATTTAAAGTCTAAATTAGGGGGGGGTATGCCAAATCCAGTTGGAGCCAGTACTCTTACTCGACTAAAGTTTCCCGAAAATTTAGATGATGGTTATCAGACATTAACATTTAAAGTTAAAGGCTATGGCTTTAAAAAACATACCTATCGAGTATCTTTTAATCCAGAATCAAATCAATTCTTTGTGCAAAGAAAAAACTGGTTTGGCTCAGGATGGAAAGAAAAAGTAAAAGTTGATTTTCAAGAAGAAGGAAAGCACCGGACAAGCCGATGGTTAGCAAGAACTTTTATTGCTCAGTCAGATCTTCTTAATGAGGAGCAAAAAGCAGGAGTTTTAAAGGCGGCTAATGGCCAGGTAGCTAATGAAATTTTTGCTTCGATGCCAGAAGAATGTAAACAAATTCCTGATGATGGGTATAAAGAGCGGTCTACTGATTCGAGGGTTACACAGTTAAGCCGAACAGCTGAGAGAATAAAAGAACTTATGGCTACTTTAGGTAGGCAAAATGCCCAGAGTGCCGATTCTCAATCCCGAGGTTTAGAGGCTGGACTTTCAAATACTTCATTAGCATCTAATTCCGAATGTATGGCTGGCAAAGCGGCTATTTGTGGTAAGAGAGATCCTAAAATACAGAATATTATTGATCAACTTCCTGAGCTTGCTGGTTACACCGATGAACAGTTTGATAATTGCATTCAAAACTTCGAGGACTTCAAAAAAGTTATAGAGAGAAGAAGTGATCTTGACGAAGAAGAAATAGGCATAATAAAAAGATATTTGGAAATTACTTTTCCTACAGTTGATACTCCCAAGACTTCATCGAATAAACAAACAACTAGCACTTTATCCGATGCTCCAGCACTTTTACCTGAGCCAGTCGCTATTGCAGAAGTTCCAGTTGTTAAAAAAGTGGATGTTGATACAGAGAGGGCATTTGCCATAATCCACGATCGTGAAATGTGTGAAAACGACCTTCATACATTAGTTGAGCAAGGCTTTTTAAATGCTAACAGAATCTCCGAAATCATAAACTTACCAAGGGAAAAAACAATAGATGAAAAGTATACGCCTGAAAGCTTAAGAAAACTTGAGGAGCTCAGAGCAGAAGCCAAAGGGATCATACGTACTCATGGTGTTGACCTTACTGAAGCTAAAGAAGAGATGATGAGAGAGGTTAGAAAACACCCTAATATGAAAGGCATGGAATCATGGATTCAGAGAGCAGAAGGTGAAATCTTAGTTCGAAATGTTATCTGGCAATATTCTCAAGACAAAACCTGTGATAATAAGATACTAAAAGTAAAACGGATTCAAGAACGCGCCCAAAAAATAAAGGATGATGAAGTTAGCCGATTTACAGCAAGCATGAGAGATAATGTGATTTTGTCAAAGGAAGAGGCTTTTGATATGTGTCGAGATGAATATTATCAAAAAATTTCGTATGAAATGGAGCATTTTAAATCGCCTGTTGCCCCTCATAAAGTTATCGACTTGCATCAGGCAATCAAACCAGTACTATTCAAAGATTTCGTTCAATACGTAGATCCTCGTTGCTTTATTAATCAAGAACCGTTGAGCTTCTGCCAACAAGTTCATGCATTTTTAGTCATTCAAGCGGGGGTTAAAGCATATTGCAATAGTGGAAATTCAGGTGAGTTAGTGCCACTGAGAAGCACAGATTGCTTTGCAATGCTTAATAACCATTTGATGTTGGATGTTGATTATCAAAGTATCTTTAACAGCCAGACTCACTCAGTTACTGAGGGGCTAGACTCTCGAGTAGCAAGGGCTAATTTACCTTTAATTAAGCGAATACTTCAACATCGGACGCAGCAAGAAAATCAATGTCTTGATCGGGGAAGAGCACTTAATTATTTGAGAGGGGAACTTTCGAATTATCGTGAGTTTGACTCAAATGGTATTAATTTAGAATTTGAATTACAAGACAAATTGGGGATATCACTAGAAGAGCTGGTTCGTTTTACTGACGGTTATCATCTTCTTCCAGAGTATATAAATGATTTTTGCAAGCAAATTTATTGTTTCCTATGGCTACATCACTTAATGAATTCAAACAGTGCTTTGAGGAAAGAAACTGGCAATTATCTATTTGGAAAAAATCATTTTTTTATGGCAATGAATCAAAATGTTTTCAGTGATAAAGATATCCGAACAATTACTTTGCTGGACAATTTAGTCCATAGCCGAAACAATGAAAATACGCAAATGCGTCAACAAGTTATAGCTGATGGTATAGACGCCATGTCAACACCATTTGATCAATTAACTGCTGATCAGCTGTGCATAGTAAATGCCGGATTTCTCATTCGTGATATATGGCGACTACGCAGCCCTAATCAATTCCTGTTACAAAGACCTCAAAGCTTTGCTTTTCCTTCTTGGGGTGGGAACTGTAACTTTAATACTACAATGCAATATTTAATTAGAAGCGTTCCTATTCGTGCTGCTTATGATGCTCGAGAACAATGTCTCAATGAAGGTATTGTTAATGGTCTATGGAAATCAGATGAGCATATGGCACGATTTTATGTCGCAGACACTTTTTACAGTCTCGTTGCAAAGGGTCAGCAAATCTTAGAAGGTACACTACCTTCACAAATGCTGAGCGCTGAAGGTTATCGCTTCTTTGAAGCTTTAAGGTGGCTTTATGATACAAAAGCTGATTTTACGGGTAAGTTGAATCAGAGTTTACATGTTTCCGGTTTAGACAAAGTCAAACAAGATGATGTTCCTAACTTACTTTCGGGTATTTTTTCCATTTTAAAACTGAATCATCATCCAGCGACTGGCTACCAAGATATCGCTGTAGAAACAGCAGAGCTACACGGAAATAGAGTAGAGAGGGTTGTTGTATCGGGTAAACAATTGAGAAACCCTCAACGCTATTTTTCTAAAAATGTTTTTTCAGGCGGATTAACTAACCTTAATCAACAAGAATACCCGAATTTACAAATTACTGACATCATTAGATTTGAGGAAGATATTGCACGCAAAGTTGAAAAAAATAAGGTATGGCACTCACAGCAATTGAATAGTCGACCAGTTGGATCTAGTGGAGTTTTTTTAGAAACCCAAATTCAACATGCTGTTGTTATTCGAGATCATAAGCAATTTAATGGGATTAGTTTTGATTTAGGTGTTGATCAACAAGTTAAAAAGCAGTTGTCACACGGTGTTGTAAATTGTTTAAACAGCGGTGGAACGATTAAAATTCCGGTGGTCTATGCCAACGAACAAGAACACACAACTGAATATTACTATGGATCTGTTGAAGTTGAAATTACAATGGTTGCTTTGCATCGAGGAGGGGAATCAGGCCATTATTTTCTTGCTTCAAATCAAGGAAATGGTCAATTTACTTATCAAGACGATTTTCGAGATACTTCCCTTGAGCAATTGAAAGAACTTCACTCGGAGTTACAGGTGTGTGATAACTTGCAAGATGTTATTCTTAAATGTAATTATGTTCCTTGTATGCTACATACAAAAGTTCTCCCACATACTTTTGAATGGGAAAGTATGCCTTTACCTCAAGAATATGTTGATTAGAGATTAGGAAAGCTAAATTTTATTTGTAGCTCAAAGTCACTCTAAAAAATTGCACCTCTTTTACCATTTCAGTTATTCTTCTTATATTCAGATTATTCTCAAATTAGCGCCTTTTATTTTTGTTTCTTTAAGCGCTAGCATTACATTTGCAAAAGGATAAGCATGCCAAGCTTGATTCGCATTGTGTTAATTGACACGCACCTTCCCGGCGTTGTGGAACTTGAATTAGACGGTCATACCAATATTTGTGGTACCAACGCTTCAGGTAAAACCACACTTCAGCGCCTTGTTCCTGTATTTTATGGCGAGTACCCAAGCCGAGTTGTACCTTCAACCCGTGACAGTTTTGAACGTTGGTATTTACCACATGATGGCAGCTATATCATTTATGAATACAAAAAAAGTGATGAACTGCTTTACCAAGCTGTTTTATCGTCCGCAGGTGATGGTAAAGGGGTAAATTACCGTTTTGTGGCTAAAGGATTTGAGCTCGAAGATTATGTGAAAACTCGAAACGGTGATGCAATTGTTTGTCATTCGACGGCTGAATTAGGTCGTAATTTTAAACGCAATGGTATCAGTGTAACTAAGCTGCTGAATACCCGTGAGTACCGTGCCGTAATTCAGCATGATAGAAGTTTACTTAACATTGGCAGCAACCGTAGTGAAATGCGCAGTTTTGCCAGCCAGTTCTCTTTGTGTGATGCTGAACATTCATTACGTCATATTGAAAAACTAGCTAAAGCGGTGCATTCGAAAGAAGGCAAGATGGAAACCATCAAATCTATGATTGCCGCAATCCTAGAAGAAGATGGTGTAAACCCGCCAAGCTCTCGAATAAACCCACTTCACGTTGAAGCTTGGATTAATGAAAGCCAACTGATTAAAGGCTTTGAACAGCTTCGCCCTGAATATGCCAAGCTTGAGCAAGAGTTCAATCAACTGTTGAGTGTCGAACATCGCCTTGGCAGTTTATCTCGTGGTTATAAAAACGATGAAGAATTAGAAATTCAGCGCAAAGAGTTAGCTGAAAACCAAGCTAAGGAAGATTCGCTGCAATTAAAAATGCTTGAAGAAGATTGGAAGCAAACTCGTGATGAGTTAAACCAAGAACTCTCTGCGGCTAAAGGTGATAACAGCAAATACGAGCAAGAGCTGGATTTAATTGAAGATCAGCATGGCAATTTTTTAGATGCTGATATTGAGCAAGCTAAGATCGATTTAACGCTGATCCCAAACTGGCAAAGCGATCTCGATAATTTACGTGAACGTCATAAACTGCAAACTGAAAAGCATCATGATATTGAATCAGCTTATAACGAGCGCCGCAGTAAAATCATTGAGAAGCTCAATAAAGATCTCGATAAGCTTCATAGCCAACAAGATGTAGAGCGTGAACAAAAAGAACAACAACGTGACACCGCACGAAAAGATTTGGATGCATTGAATGAAAAATTCCGTGAACAGCTCAACGGGTTAAATACTGAGTTCAGTGACAGTCAAAATGGACTGAAATTAACTGCCGCAGAATACAAAATACAACTGCAAAACGTGACGTATACCGAAGATGAAAAGTTAGCGCTTGCTGTATTTGACGAGCGTATCCACCTTGGGCGTGAGCAAGAGCAGAGTTGCAGTCATAAAGTTGAACGGCTCACAAATGAAGAGCGTAAATTACGTGCGCAGCGTGAGCAAGCTAACGAGGCATTACGTAGTGCCAGCAAACGAGTTTCTGAACGTCAAAATCAGCTTGATGAAGTAGAGCAAATCCTTTACCCGCAATCTCATACTTTATTGGAGTTTTTAAGAAAAGAAGCGCAAGGCTGGGAGCAAAACTTCGGTAAAGTGATTGCGCCAGAAATGTTGCATCGTACTGATTTACATCCAAGCATCGCAAGTGAACCAAATGAAAATTTATTTGGTATTCATCTCGATTTGAAAGCGGTTGATGTCCCAGAATATGCGGAGTCAGAGCAAGCGTTACGTGGTCGTCTGCACAAAGCAGAAGAAGCCTTAGAGTTAGCGAAAGAGCAACAACAAGCGGCAGAAGATGCACTGGTTAAAGTGAATGATGAGTTAGATGCACTAAGCCGTGAGCTGACCATGGCCAGAACGGCGTATAAAAACAGTCGTGATGATCTACAACGCTTATTTGAAGATAAAACAGCTGAACAAGCGAAAATCAATCAAGCATTGAAAGATCGCAAAGCGGATACTCAACAAAAGCTGACAAAGCTTGAAAATGAGCTTAAAAAGCAGCAGCAACAGCATCAAACTCGTCTTGATGAGCATAACGAACAAGCTCGTGATGAGAAGATGGAGCGCCAAGCTTATTGGCAAGAAGTGATTGGTGCGATTGACGGTCAAATCCAGCAAATTCGCAGTAGCATAGATGAACGTAAAACCAATGCGAAAACGGAACAGAAAGAATGTGACGTTTGGTATAAAAACGAGCTGCAATCCCGTGGTGTTGATGAAGGTAAAATCATCAAGCTCAAGGGTGATATTAAAACATTGGAAACTCGAATTGCTGATACTGAGTCACGTCGCAGTGATGTATTGAAATATGACGACTGGTATCAACGTGAATGGTTGGTGCGTAAACCAAAGCTTCAAACTCAACTTAGTGAAGTGAAGCAAGCCATTAATGAGTTAACACAGAAGCTATCAGCAGAATCGAATCAAGTGAAATCAAAGCGTGAGTTATTAGATAAGTCTCGTAAATACCAAGAGGCGATTCAAGTTGAAACCTCTGAGAATTTAACCCGCTTGCGTGAGCTGATCCGTAAACTGGGTGAATTAAAGTTACCTGCGAACGACGAAGGCGTGCAGGGCGGAATTCAAGAGCGTGTGCGACAGGGTAGCGATGCATTACTTGAACGCGAAAACCTATTGAGTTCGGTTAAGCAATACGTCGAGCATTTTGACTCCGTGATCGTGAGTAAATCTGGCTCTCGTTTTGCTGAGATCTGGGAGAAATCCCGTGAAGAGTCGAGCTCAGTGAATGACAAGGGTATTCGTATTCTCGATTATCGTAAGCTCGTGCCTAAGCTTGATAACTTATTGAATGTGATTGTGTCGCAACAATTTAGAGCGATTCAAGAGCAAGGTCGTATTTTTGGTATCGACTTAACGGCTTATTACGATGTACTTGCAGATATTGATCGTCGAATTGCATCACAAAGTGCGCGTATTACTCGTGAGGTCGGTGAAGAGTTATTCCTCGACGGTGTTTCTGAATCAGCGGTGAAAATTCGTTCTCGCATCTCTGAGCTGGAATTCTGGCCTGAACTGGAGCGCTTTGTGAAAGCCTTTGCTCAATGGAAAGCCTCCGGTTTTGATGGCTTACCAGATGAGGATTACATTTTAAGCATGCGTCGAGCGCTTGAGGTCATTGGACGATCGGCTCTTACTGGCGGTATTGCTAAATTACTTGAGATTGAACTAACGCTACGTGAAGGCAACAGTGCACTCGTTATTCGCACCGACCGACAGTTGAATGAGTCATCCAGTCATGGTATGGCATACTTAATTTTATGTAAGTTCTTACTTGCCTTTACCCGTTTACTGCGTGGTCGTGCTCAAGCGACGATTCATTGGCCAATCGATGAACTCGGAACCTTGCATCATAACAACGTGAAGAAGATCTTCGATGCCTGTGAGAACAACCAAATATGTGTATTAGGGGCTTTCCCGAACCCAGAATCTGAAGTATTAGAGTTATTTAAAAATCGTTACATCATCAACAAGCAAACCAAGAAGCTGCAAGTGGTCAAACCGAAAGTGAATGCGATTGCTGAGAAGTTAAAAGGTCGTCTTAAGGAGAGCGCATAATGAGTGAGTTAAGTTTTGCAAACGAGTCGACAGAATCAGTAATGGTTGGTAAAAGTGCATTAATTGAAGCCTTGCTCAAAGGTGATTTTATTTGTCGTACCACCAACGAAGACGGCTGGCGAGCACTACAAAGTCATACAACCCGAGACAGCGTTGAGCAGTACCTAAATCAAATCAATCGAACGCTATCTTCAGCGGCCGAAGGTGAGGTGTATTTTTGTGGTTACTTACAGTTGGGTGATAATGAACGTAAGGTAATATCAAGTCAGTTTAAGGATATCTGCCAATCACTCACACCTTTAGTGGAGTGGTTAGTGCTGGTGCAAGAGTCCAGTGGTGCTGATGCACCGCTAACGCAAGGGTCACCGATTCGTTTAACTGAGTTACAAACCCGAATTGAAGATACCCCTGCATTTCGTGAGCAACTGGCTAAGCTCAGCCAATATCGATTGTTCGGTTCAACCAGCTCGCAGGCTGATAATCAAATTAAACTGGTTTTTAAGCGTTTACAAGAGCTCGGTTACTTAACTCGTCCGAACAAAGATAAGCAGATTTATTTGGCTACTGGTAAGTTAGATTACCTCTATGAAGTCATACGTTTTATCGACGAGACAGAAGCGCTAAGTCTAGAAGCACAGGCTGAAACGGTAACTCAGCAAGACTTGGTTTAAGGAATCGCCATGAGCAATAACTTACACCAAGCGGGTGTTAAACAGCTTAAATTATTGGGTAAGCATGCTGATTTGATCATGAATGCTTATCTGGCAGGTTCTGTTGATGAAGACAATGCAGACAGTAAAGTTGTCGATAAGCTTAAACAAGCTAAGATCCTTTGGCGACCTGAAGCCGAACAAGAATTACGACTAACTCGTAATGTCAGAGCCATGCTTGAAGAAGCATTAAGTGATGAGCGGAATCGTCAAATCGATGCCAATGCTGGCTCAGCGCTGGCAACCATTAAGACACTAGCGAACCATTATAAAGAAGCAAGGCTTAATGTCGATCATGCGGCCACAGAAGCGTATCTCGCAGATCTCAATGAGCATGTTTATAGCTTTACTGAAAGCCTTGCTTATTCAACTCGAGTGCTTTGGAGCCGTATCAATAACGAATTTGGTTATGTGGGGACAATCAACGCCAAGATCCGTGAAAACGAACTCGCACAAAGCCAAGTGACAGAGCTGCTTAATGGCTTAGAAATGTTCCAGTTTGACGAGCTGACAGAAATTGCGGGTGATATTCGTGAGCTACGTAAACTGTTGGTCACCACTCTGCAAGAAAGCTTAAGCCTTAATATTGAAGAGTTAAGCCTTGTTCAAATTCGTTTGTTAGAGTTGCTAGGTCGGTTCCGTCAAATTCGAGGTCGAACTCGATTGTTAAAAGGTTGGTTGTTACATGCTGAGATGCACCCTGACTATGTGCCAGAGAATCATGTCGGTCATAAACAAATCCCCACTGTATTTAACCAAGCAGGAACACTATTAGCAACGGCCTCTGCTGATGTGAAAAACAGCCTACATGAAGCTGAAATGATGCAACTAGTGGCTAAGGTTAAAGCGTTTAGTGAACGGCCAGCTACTTCAAACCAACAGCATGAGTCAATCAGCTTTACGCTTGAAGAGTCGCAAGATTTTGAGATTAATGAGACTGAAATTAAGCTTGCAGTTGATGAATATCTCTGTGAAGTTATTGAAACGGGTAATACCATCAGAGCCGTCGATTACCTTACTGAAAAGGAACTACCATTTGATGCAGAAAGCTGGATATATCAAGTTATTGGTGGTTATGAGGGATTAGCCGAAGAATATAAGCAACACTTTAGCTTAGAACCTATTGGTAACCCTCATCCTATCTTTAGTGGTAATTTGATCATCAGTGATGTGGAAGTTGGACTGGACTAACATCTGTCTTGATGGAATTGCTTTGATGTTTATTCCTCGCCTCTAGAGGCCGTTTCCAATTAACGATTTTGATTTGCTGTTGTAGATTTTTTGTTTATTCAAGACGACGAATGTGAGGTGTAGTTGCTCTACATAAGCATTCGGCAACACAGAAGAAACGAAAAATATACACAGCCCTTCGGGTTACGCCTAAAATTGGCAAACTCTTTGTTACTCATCTTTCATTTAGCTCACTAAACTTCTACCTTCGTGCCTCGAGTTTGCCAATTTTAGACAGTAACAAATCGAAATGACTAATTGGATACGGCCTCTAGGGCGAGGCCTTTCATTATTGTTCTGTTTTTTTTGTCTTTGTGAAACCTTGTTCAATTTTTTGTTTTATTTGATCAATAGTCTCTATTTGACCCTCTCTAAGAGTTGGATGTAAAGTTTTCTGCTCGGCAAAAGATAACACCGGTAGCTCCCAATAAGGGCTCGCAAGTAATTGGGTTTGCTGCTGAGTAGTCAATCCTCGCGTAAAAGCTGAATCACCAAAAGCTATAGCCCATGCAGTGACTTGCTTTAGTTGAGTGTCGGTAAATGGCGTTGTCAGTTTGTTGGTTGCTTCCATTATTCTTCGTGAAGTCTTAAACGACTGAGAATTTAAACAATGATTCTTCATGCAGAGATTTGTTGAGTACAAAAGGAAGATGATTCGAGGTGAAATATTTAAATCCAGTGGTTCAGAAGTACTTCTTAATTGCAGTGCATTAAAATGAGATACTGACGATTCTTTTCTGCTCCTACTGCAGAGGTCTGTGAGCATTTTGGTTATTTGTATCTGATGTTCCCCTGTATCAGTATCTGCAGTATTCTTGAAAAGTTCACTAATATAATTATTTAAGAAGAGTTGTTTTACCAAGGTAGGGAGTTCGTTATAAAGTTGAACTCTTAATTTCGGATATTTATCGAATAATTCAGTCAAACTGCCTTTATGTTCATCTAATTTGGCAAAAGAACATGCCTCAGGCGTCCCTGGTATGAATCTAGGTGGTTCAGGAAAAAAATGACTTAATAAGGACTGACGGCCTTTCGTTGCTTCGTATTGACCTTTGATCTGCGGCTTATATTCGATGACTCTATTTATTGAAGAAGCTAATAACTTTGCTGCTGCTCCCTCAATGACAGTCGAATCTGACTTTTTTTGATGCTCAGCTAAATTAAGTAAATGAGAGGTACATTCGGAGAGGCTTTTAAATGATAGACGTGAATCATCTGGCGATGTGTTCAATAGTTGTTTACACAATGCATCATTAAACTCTTTGTATTTTGCTACATCGTTGTCTAATAGCTTTAAGAGAACTGTTTGCACAGTAAGTGTTGGAGAACGTAAAAATAGGGATACTGCGAGATCAGGATTAGCTTGTGTAATATCCGCAATATCTTGATCGGTAATTGTAAATTCTTTAATAGCTCCTTCATCAATGCTAGCTGAATTAAGAGTTCTCAGATATTCAGTCATTTGATTAAATAGTTCTAGGCCTCTTTCTGTTGATGAACTTGCGAGTACAGAGACAAATTCCTCACGGGTTATGCCTTTATGAAATTCTTTAACGCTTAACCCTAAGCTTTTTTCCCCACCAGCCGCCGCAATGATTGCTATTTTATATTTACTTTCAATATCAAAACGATCATTACCGAGAAGTGGATGTTCATTTGGGTTTTCTTGTTTAGCAATGAATGACCTAACTGTTAAGGTTTGATTCGTTTTATTTAGCTTACATTCATACTTTAATCCTCCTCCATCATCAGGACTATATGTAAATCCAGATTTTCTAAGGCTTTTAAGCTGGCTATCACTTATCACAAAATCTGTTGCGTTTGAGGATTGATTAGAAGGTATTGCCTGAGCCATAGCGATATCCGAGAGAATATTATTTTACGATTTTACTCTTGTCATTCTGATTAAAACATAGAGATTAAGTAGCTTTAATTAACGGTTAACGTTCAAGCATACTGACCACCTTCCTCTATACTCAACATAGTTTTAGGTTTTAACATGCGGAGGAAGGTAACGTGAAAAAAGTGAATTTTTTAGATGAAAACTTACATGAAAAATTATCTTTATGGGAAGATAATGCTTATTTTACGCCTATGTTCGATCACATAGAGCAAGCCAATATTGGTTTAACAAAAATTGCTCCACTGCAGCAGCAACAAAAGCATTTTCACAAACATGGTGCAGATATTTTTATTGTTACTCAAGGAAGTGGGGTACTCCACTTGGGGGATGTGTGTGAGACATCGAATAGGCTCTTAACTGAGCACACAACACTTATCCAATCCGGCGATGTCTATTTCGTTAAGCCTTTTCAAATGCACGCATTAGAGAACACAAGTGAAACTGAAGCCTTGATGCTATTAAATATTGCTCCAGCGTCGCATGGTGATGCGGATAGTTTTGCTATTGAACAATAACAACTTGTGACTTTACCTAGTTGAGAATGATATATTCCCCAGCAAGGGAAAATAAAAAATATCTGCTTGGAAGCAGGCAATCAACACAAAACTAGGTAATACAATAATGATGAAATCACTTTCGACCAGAATTTTTGCTGGTCTTTTTATGGGACTGATACTTGGCACAATTGTGCAGTATTTTTTAGCTGACATTTCTTTCTTTTCCGAATCAATGGTCAACTTCTTATCTGGTGTAGGAAGCATGTTTGTAAACATGATCATGATGCTAGTGGTTCCACTAGTGTTTGTGAGTATTGTTTGTGGTGTATGTGAACTTCCAGATCTTAAAAGTTTTGGTCGACTAGGCGGTAAAACCTTCGGCTTTTATATCATTAATACAATGATAGCCATCAGTGCCGCATTAGCTGTAGCACTGATTATGCAGCCGGGTACTGGTGTAGATATGAGCAGTAAAGAACAGTTAGCGATTACTGCAACAGAGCTACCAAACTTAATGACTTTACTGGTTAATATTGTGCCAAGTAACCCTGTAAAAGCCTTTATGGAAGGTAACATGTTACAAGTTATCTTTATGGCACTATTACTTGGTGGCGTCATTAAATCGATTGGTGAGCCTGTTGCAGGTGCGGTAAAAGGTTTCCAAACGGCTAATAAAATAATGATGAAGTTGATCACTGTCGTGATGAGCTTGGCGCCAATAGGTGTATTTGCGTTGATGTTTAAACTGGGTGCAACGTTAGATGCTGACGCATTCTTCAATGTTGCTCAGTATGTAATTTTAATTCTGGTTCTTCTTAATCTTTGGTTATTTGTTGTTTACCCATTTGCGGTGAGCATGTTTACAGGAATTTCAGCTAAAGAGTTCCGCGAAAAGACTCGTGAGCAAGTATTGTTTTCACTGTCTACCGCAAGCTCAAACGCAACAATTCCTGTGACTATGCGTACTTTAACAGAGAAGTTACGTGTTAATCGTGCGGTGGCTGGGTTTGGTGTACCGCTTGGTGCTACGATGAACATGGGTGGCGTTTCTATATACATTACTATTGCTATTTTCTTCGTAGCGAATGCCTTTGGCACGCCGTTTACTGCCGAGCAATTACCCGCACTTATTTTCAGTATTTTCTTACTATCAGTAGGAGCTGGTGGCGTTCCTGGTGGTGGCATGGTGATGATTGGTGTGCTTATTCACCAAACGGGTTTACCAATCGAAGCTTTTGCTATTGTTGCAGCTATCGATCGTATCATTGATATGTTTGTGACTTCGAGCAACGTTGTAGGTGATACTGCGGTTGTGACGATTGTTGATAAAACAGAGCAAAAGCATCAGCAAGAAGTTGTAGAGTCTTAGTTTCCAATTGACATAGAGACATAAAAAAAACGGCGATTTCGCCGTTTTTTTATGTTTTAAATCTGTCAGCTAATTAGGCGTGATACTTGAGACATTCGTTTACTTCATTAGCACTGCCAAGTACAACCGCTACACGCTGATGAATCTCTTGCGGTTCAATATCCATAATCGGCTCGTAACCTGTTGAAGCAACGCCATGCGCTTGTTCAACTAAAAAGGCCATAGGATTTGCTTCGTACATTAAACGCAACTTAAATGGTTTGTTCGGATTTTTATTGTCCGTCGGATAAGTAAAAATACCGCCACGAGACAGCACGCGATGCACATCACCCACCATCGCAGCAATCCAGCGCATGTTAAAGTTTTTAGCTCTTGGACCTGTATCGCCTTTGATTAAATCTGCAATGTAGTTTTGCATTGAAGGCTGCCAAAAGCGTTGATTCGACATGTTTATCGCAAATTCTTTGGTATCAGCAGGAATCGTGACGTCAGCGTGAGTCAACAAGAACTCGCCCGTTTCAGGATGCAAAGTAAAGAAGTTAACGCCATTTCCCGTGGTTATCGCAAGCATTGTAGATGGGCCATAGAGCACATAGCCAGCAGCTAGCTGATTACGACCTGCTTGTAGGAAAGACTGTTCAGTCAATTCACCACTTTTAGCTGGAAGTACTGAAAATATCGTACCCACTAATGAATTGATATCGATATTTGATGAGCCATCTAAAGGGTCAAAGCAAACTAAGAATTTACCGTCATGGTGAACGCTGACGACATGATCTTCTTCTTCAGAAGCTAAACCTTTTACTGTGCTATCTGCATTCAAAGCATCTTTGAGCATGTCATTGGTGATGATATCCAGTTTCTTTTGAGTCTCACCTTGCACATTTTCTTGCTCGGTTTCGCCTAACACACCCGCTAGAGCGCCATGCTGAACAGCGTTGCTGATTGACTTCGCACTATTCGTTAACGTAAGTAGAAGCTGAGATAAATCGGCATCAATGCCGCTTTCATTTAAATACTGCGAAAAGGTTTGCATCATAGATCCTTAAAAGCGTGGGACATTTCTGCCGCAGGATCATACAGCAGCCACTTATAAATTGCAGTCTAAGAATGATTGTTATTGAAATATCATTGTTCAGCAGATTATCTAAATGAACCTGAAAAAATCATTAATTTGAAACGTTAATTATTCAAAGACCTTAACTTTTGAAAAGTGAAAAAAGAGAACCATAGGTATGAATGCCCCGGTTATTACTAAAAGCTGGCTGATAGCATTGAGATCAAGTAGATGAAGAACCATTACGATAACAGAGCCAATGGCTACTTGGCAGAAACTGAGTAAGGCTGAGGCCGTTCCTGCTTTTTCTGGGTATGGGTGCAGGGCCTGAGCAAAGCAAACTCCAACAAGTAATGCAAACCCAGTTGTACCAATGATTACAGGGAGCATATAACTAATTGGTGATTCATGTTTAGAAAGCACAGCCAATACCACACCTGCAAAAATCATCATTACCATGCCAATACTGACCAATCGTTTGGGCTTTATTCGCTTCAATAAGATCTTGGGTAAAAAGAGATTGGTGAATATGTTAATGGCGGCATTAAAACTAAACCAAAAGGTAAAGGCTTCTTGAGAAAGGCCAAGATGTTGCATCAACCAAATCGGTGAGCTGGAGACATACGAGAATATCATTGCCATAGATAAAGTAAGCACGATGGCATTGAATAAGAAAATTGGGGATTTGGCGATATTAAAGTACTGCTTTAAAGGCAGAAGTTGGCTGTGTTTGATTGTATTGCTTGGCCGAGTTTCTTGAAGAAAGAAGTAAGCAAAGAACAATGTGAGCCCACAAAGAATAGCAAGAAAAGCAAACGTACTGTGCCACCCGAAGTGAACAGATAAAAAATGACCCAGAGTAGGAGCGAAGGCAGGGCTTAAACATCTAATACTGACGAGATAGTTAAAAATATGGCTACTTTCTTTTGGATCAAAGCTATCTCGAATACATGCAAAAGTGCAAACGCCAAGTGCACAAGCGCCTAACCCCTGGAAGAAACGGAATATCAAATGGCTTTCAAAATGCGTAATTAAAAAGAGCGCAATTGAGCAGCATAAGTAAATCAACAGTCCTGTTAGGATGATTGGACGCCGACCAATTCTATCCGCTAAAGGACCGAGGAACAGTTGTCCGACGCCGAGACTGAACAAGTAAATTGTAATCGTCCAATGCATCTCATCAACAGAAGTGGACATACTTTTTGCTAGAATAGGCAGTGCGGGAATAAAGATATCGATAGCAAAAGGACTTAATGTCGTCATTAATACTAGAAACAAAATGAGACTGTTTTTGGTCATTTAAGGGCCTAATCTTCCGTTTAATAAGTTAAGGGCATTGCTTTTTAACAGCTCTCGTTGAAAACGCTAGTTAAATGACTTAGATGTTCTGTTTTCTTTTATTGCTGTCAGCATTTTGTAAGTTTAGGAGAGTAAATAGGAAATGCATTACGTTGACGGAAGAAAAAAGAAACTGCCCTACATTGAAATGAGTGTAGTGGTGTAAGGCAGAACCGTAAGGTTTTTGTAGGGATGGTTATAGGGTGTCGAATTTAAATTTGTTCAGGTTCTTTTTCTAAATCTCTTAATTGTTTAATGATGAATAGCGGTACAAAGCACAGTGAAAAAATAACCAACTGCTCTGTCGAAGAGAAATTAAGTGCTTGCACCAGAGTTACTAGTAATGCGGATAAACTCATCTGAATAAAGCCAAGTAGCGCTGCAGCCGACCCCGCATTTGCTTTAAATCCTGATAACGCTTTGCCTGCACAAGTTCCCATAAGTAATGAAAAGCCCATAAAACCGAACATGACTGGGAGCATGTAATTAATTACAGTCATGCTGTGCTGAAAACTGGTGAGCAACACTCCAGAAGTAACCACCATGGCCATTCCAACTTTAATGATGCTGTTGATTTTGAAGTGTTCAATTAATTTTGGGGTTAATAGGCTAACCACGATATTTAAGCCCGCATTTAAGCTGAACCAGTGAGTGAAAGTCTCTTCAGATAAATGAAACTGATGGATGAAAACATTGGGTGCCGTACTCACAAAAGCAGTGATAGAGGCCATAGACAGCATTACTACAGTGGCATAAAAAACAAAGCTGGAATTGGTAATAATGCTTTTATAGGCTGAGTTTCTAGCCACTTTTTTTCTGGGAGTATACGTTTCTTTAAAACATTTGAATGCGACTACGCCAAAGATAGCGGCAAACTCTGTCATGAAGACAAAGTTACTCTGCCAACCGTAAGAAACTGTTAAAAAGTAACCAAGAACAGGCGCAACCGCAGGTATACAGAAGATCATGCCATTTAAGTAACTGAAGATTTGGCTGCTTTCTTTAGTGTCAAATCGATCTGTCACACTGGCAAAAACTGAAACAATGATGGCGCACGAGCCTAGCCCTTGGAAAAATCTGAGTATTAAATGAAGTTCAAAATTATCTTCGAACACCATCAGTAAAGCACTGATAGCATATAACACGACACCAAGTAATGCGATAGGACGGCGACCGATTCTATCTGAAATTGGGCCTAGAAATAACTGACCAATACCGAGGCTAAAAATGAAAATTGTAATGGTCCATTGCATTTGGATGGTTGAAACACTGAAGTCAGAGGCCATGATTGGTAGTGCTGGTAAAAATATATCAATCGCCAATGGGCTGAATATAACTAGTGGCAGTAATACTGCAATTAACCTTAGTTGCTTCATGTCTCATACAATATTCGTGAAAATGTGATCTGGATTATATTTTTGCTTGGCTATGAACAAAAATGATTTATAGTTGATTTATGTATTCCTAATGGGAATGGTTATGGCGCAAGCATTCGATTTGAATTTGTTAAAAGTGTTGGATGTACTTTTAGAAGAACGTAATGTCACTCGTACTGCCAAACGTTTATTTGTGACTCAATCTGCGGTAAGTAAGCACTTGTCTCGTTTAAGAGAGATGTTCAGCGACCCATTGTTATTGAGAAGCGGTAAAGAACTAATACTTACTCCTAAAGCGATTGAATTAGCGGTTAAATTAAAACCGATACTTCAAGACGTTAATAACCTTACTCAAGTTAGTAACTTTGAGCCTAAAGAATGTGAGCGCATCTTCCGTTTTGATATGATGGAAATTGCTTTCTCAGTGACCTTGCCTGAATTTATGCCAGCGATATTAGAGTCGGCCCCGTCGGTTAAGATAGGTACGAAAACTTGGAATGATCAGACAGTTCAAAGATTGAGCAATTGCGAAATAGACTTTGCAATTCGTTGCTTAGAGCAAGATCCTCGTTCGTACAATCACCTTGATAAACTTCCCGATAACTTAGTCTATGCCGAATTGAGTAAAGACTATGCTACGTGTGTCGTGAGAAAGGGGCACCCAATTTTATCTGAGGGGTGGACACTTGAAGGCTTTTTGAAGCAAAAACACATTCAAGTAACAGGAGGCGGTACTCGTCATTGGCTACTTGATGAGATTCTGATTAAGAAAGGTCTCGAACGCGAATTTGTAGTAGAAATGCCAGACTTTCAAGGCGCATTTCGTTTGTGTGAAAGAACCAACCTTGTGTTGTGCGCACCTTATGGGCAAGTACAAGATATGATCCAGCATTTTGAACTCGAAATGGTCAATATTCCAATCGAAATGGAAAAGGGCATTTTTGTGTTAATTTGGAATCAATATTTTGATCAAGACCCCGCCCATAAGTGGATGCGAGAACACATTGTTTCAACAATGAAATCATCCGGTAAATCGGTATAATCGAAAAAATGCATAAAAAATACAATAAAGGAACCATAATGAAAAAAAGTTGGGTAACAAGTTTTATCTTGAGTGCGCCACTGATAATCGGATCCGGATTAACAAGTCAGGCCAATGCCATGGAAGCCAAAATGCAAGGAAAAAAGCAACCTCTGACTATTGAGCGATTTAATGCATCACCAGCGTTAGCGGGGAAAAGTCCACGCGGCTTAAAACTGTCACCAGATGGTACAAGGGTCACTTACCTTGCAGGACGAGAAACCAATCAGAACTTTTATGATTTATGGCAGATGGACGTTAATTCAGGCAAAACCAGTATTCTGGTCAACGCTGATAAGTTAGCTTCTGGTGAGTTATCTGACGAAGAAAAAGCTCGTCGTGAGCGTCAACGTATTTACGGTCAAGGAATAATGGAATATGGCTGGTCAGCTGACAGTCAATCTATTCTTATCCCTGCGTCAGGTAAATTGTATTTATATTCATTAGCAGACAACAAAGTTAAAGTTTTACCAATAGGAGAAGGCTTTGCTACGGATGCGAAAATGTCTCCAAAAGGCCATTTCGTTTCCTTTATACGCAATCAAAACCTTTATGTTTTAAATTTAAGCAGTAATAAACTGATTCAAGTTACTAAAGATGGCGGCGGTGCTATTAAAAATGGTATGGCTGAGTTCGTTGCTCAAGAAGAAATGGGTCGTTATACCGGATATTGGTGGGCGGACGACGAATCTCATATTGCTTATACCAGAGTGGATGAATCTGGTGTTGAGCTGGTTACTCGTAATGAAATCTATGCCGATGGGATTAAATTAACTGAGCAACGTTACCCGTATGCTGGCAAAACGAATGTCAAGATTCAGTTAGGAGTCGCAAACCTTTCGACGCTAAAAACTCAGTGGGTGAATTTAGGTAAAGAGCAAGACATATACCTACCACGAGTTAAATGGCTTCCGGGCGGGAAGCAGTTATCTTATCAATGGCAAAGCCGTGACCAAAAGACATTAAAATTCCAAGTTGTGTCGATTAATGATGTGAATCAGCCGCAAACATTGATTACTGAAACCAGTAAAGCTTGGATTAATTTAAACGATGACCTTCACTTCTTAAACAAGCAGAAAGCCTTTATTTGGGCTTCTGAACGTGATGGTTTTGAGCACTTATACCTATTTGGTAACGATGGAAAACTCATTCGTCAGTTGACGAAAGGGAAGTGGACAGTCGATGCACTTGAATACGTTGATGAAGCCAATGGTTGGGTTTATTTTACGGGTCGTAAAGATACACCCGTTGAACGTCAACTTTATCGTGTCCCTCTCTCTGGTGGAACAATAGAAAAAATCAGCCATAGAGCTGGAATGCACAATGCTGTATTTGCAAAGAAGAAAAGTGTTTACTTAGATTACTTCAACAGCTTAACTCAGCCTCCACAGATCAGCCTTCATAGCGATGATGGTAAGTTAATGCAATGGGTTGAGCAAAATGAGGTTAAACAAGGTCATCCACTGTATGATTTTGCAGGGTTATGGCAGCAACCTGAATTTGTGAAGTTAAAAGCAGAAGATGGACAAACACTGTACAGTCGTATTTTTAAACCTGTTCCGTTCGATGCTTCAAAAAAATATCCTGTTGTTGTTCGAGTCTATGGCGGTCCACACGCCCAGTTAGTGACTGACAGCTGGACGGATAAAGATTACTTTACTCAGTATCTTCTACAGCAAGGTTTTATTGTTTATCAGTTAGATAATCGAGGTAGTGCACATAGAGGAACAAAGTTTGAACATGCGATTTATCACAATTTAGGAAGTGTGGAAGTTGATGACCAAAAGATGGGTGTGGATTACTTAAGAAGCTTACCGTACGTTGATGGTGATAATATTGCTCTCTATGGTCACAGCTATGGTGGCTATATGGCTCTGATGGGAATTTTTAAGGCTCCTGATTACTTTAAAGTCGCAATTTCTGGTGCACCTGTAACGGATTGGCGCTTATACGATACTCATTACACTGAACGATACATGGGAAACCCTGTAACCAATAAGAAAGGCTATGATGCCAGCAGTGTATTGCCTTATGTGAAAAACTATCAATCAGGCTTGTTGATGTATCACGGTATGGCCGATGACAATGTATTGTTTGAAAACAGTACTCGAGTCTATAAAGCACTGCAAGACGAAGGTAAATTATTCCAAATGATAGATTATCCAGGCTCTAAGCATTCTATGCGTGGTGAGAAAGTCCGTAATCATTTGTATAAATCATTAGCTGATTTTCTAGAGAGAAAGTTAAAGTAACCAAGGTTATCAGAAACAAAAAAACCAGAGCATTGCTCTGGTTTTTATTGAGATGAATACGAGTTATTCGCTAAGTTCAGCGCAGAAACGATATCCTTCACCGTGAATTGTCGCAATGATTTCAGGCGTATCAGGTGTGCTTTCAAAATGCTTACGGATGCGACGAATGGTAACGTCTACTGTACGGTCATGAGGTTTTAGTTCACGGCCTGTCATTTTCAATAGTAGATCAGCACGGGTTAAAATTTTGCCTGGGTTTTCTACAAAGTGAAGCATCGCACGGAATTCACTGCGTGGAAGCTTGTAAGATTCACCTTGTGGGCTTACGAGAGAACGACTGTTGATTTCAAGAGTCCAACCATTGAAGCGATAAGCGTCAACCGCTGCTTTTTCTTCAATTTCATGTCCAGAATTACTTACACGTGTCAAAAGGTTGCGAGCACGTATGGTTAACTCTCTAGGATTAAACGGTTTAGTGATGTAATCATCTGCACCAATTTCTAAACCTAGGATTTTATCAACTTCATTGTCACGACCTGTTAGAAAGATCAATCCAATATTGTTGATTTCGCGTAACTCTCTGGCTAACAGTAAACCGTTTTTACCGGGTAAGTTAATGTCCATTACCACTAGGTTGACTTTGTTGTCTTGCATTGCCTTATGCATTTCTGCGCCATCATTGGCTTCGCTTACTGAATAGCCTTCAGCTTCGAAGATACTTCTCAAGGTATTGCGAGTAACTGCTTCATCTTCAACGATTAAAATGTGCGGGTTTTGCATATAAATTACCTAAGCTCAATTAAATTTGTCTTAACATGGGCGCGTATGTTTATTCATTACACACGAACAATTTATCCTTAATGGCGACACTAAATAAAATAAGTTGTAATCACTTTATTAATCGGTCGCTAAGCATGTTTTTAGTTCATTGCATCAATGACTCAAACGCGAACTGTACTCACTTCGATAAAAACAGCGGGTCTTAGTTCCTTGGCCAATGTGTTTAATTGAAGTTTAGATGTTAAAGTTATTTAGATCATGTTTTGTACATGCGTTTGTTAACCTGCTTAATCCTTTTGCCTAATTGATCGTACTGTTTCCTACAAAACGACAAATGACAGAGTTAACGTTAACATTGTACTCGTTTTCGGTATTTGTTAACAAATAAAATGTTAATAAAATCCGATATGGTGTTTTAATATGTTGATATGTGTCACTTTGTCGTTATTTTTTAATAGGTTGTGTGTTTTTAAAAAGTATAGAAATTGCGAATCATGAACAAAAATTAATCTTCATAATCAGGTTTGGCTTTGCTAAACTGTCTTGGGTTGAGCTTTTTGGACAAACATCATATGAGTCCGCAGTCAGATGATTTATGGCATTTTTATAGGGCTACACACTTTCTTCTTACTCAGAAAATCGCTAATCATTTATCCTTCGCTATTGTAACCGCCTGTAATCCTAATGGAAAAATACTGTCTCAAAGCCAAAATCGGCTTAGGGATAAAGCGCTTTTACGCTCTATTGAAAATTTAAACTGTCCTTATCGGGCCGTGGTGGGTGCGGCTAAAGATATGTCTCACTTTGAAAAAAGTTGGGCGGTGTTTATCGATAAGCATGAGGCAATACAGCTTGGTACCCAATTTGTTCAAAATGCAATTTATTATGTAAATAGAGGTGAGTTAACGTTAGTTCCCGTACTGATGAAAGCAAATGAAGAGTGCTTAGGTGAATTTCACCATCGTGCGAATGTTGTCAGCGAGTTTCCTGATGCGATCAATTTCAGTAAATGAGATTGACAAATTGTATACAATGTTGATAATTTCATTCGTCTTGGTGAACGATTCGCCAAGAACGCCTAAAGTTTGTTGATAAGCAAATTTTAGGAAACAGAAGAGGAGCGTTAACTAGGTAGTAAGCTTGAGGAGCATCACCTCCAATGACAGCTTATGAGGGAGATTAACGCCGAGGTGGTTTTTTGTGTGGATGACAAAAACTGCCGATCGCTTAGGTTGAATCCTAACGATTGTCACTTATTTTATATTTAAGTGGAGAGCTTCTGGTGATATATACTCAAATTCCTATCTAGGGTTGTGTGTCTTGCACCAGGCTCTTCGAATGATGATTCGGAGTGTTAAATGTCTTTTTTACCTTGTTTATTCGTTTTCTTTCCTCGACCGAGGAGAACGGTATGTCGTTAGTGATAGCAAAGTTTGGTGGAACGTCCGTTGCAAATTACTCTGCTATGGTAAATTGTGCCCAAATTGTCTTAAGCAATCCCAAAACAAGACTCGTTGTTGTAAGCGCTTCAAGTGGCGTGACTAATTTATTGGTTGAACTAACAAAGCCGAGTATTACCGATGAAGATAGAGTGTTACGGCTAACACAAATTGCCGCTATACAATACGAAATTATTGATAGGTTGCCTCGCTCTGAAGTACTCATTGCGCAAATTGATCTATTGCTTTCTAGGGTGACGCATTTAAGTGAAAGCCTTGTTCTGAATCGAAGCAAGCAGCTTATTGATGAACTCCTTTCAATTGGTGAACAGTGCTCATCGTTATTATTTAGCTATGTATTACGCCAGCAAGGACTTGTCGCTGAAAAGTTTGATGTGAGAGATGTCATGCGAACAGACAGTCACTTTGGCAAAGCAGAGCCTCAGTTAATAGATATTTTTGAGCGATCAAATGAATTACTAAGGCCGTTACTCGAAGAAACCGTTATTGTAACTCAAGGGTTTATTGGTGCTAATCATGATGGCATCACGACCACGCTTGGCCGAGGCGGCAGCGATTATTCTGCGGCGTTACTTGCGGAGGCATTGAATGCCGAAACGGTTGAAATTTGGACGGATGTGGCAGGAATCTACACCACTGATCCACGCCTAGCAGCTAATGCTAGAGCAATTAATGAAATTAGTTTCAACGAAGCTGCTGAAATGGCAACCTTTGGCGCTAAAGTGCTACATCCATCAACAATCCTTCCAGCAGTAAGAAAAGGCATTCAAGTTTTTGTAGGCTCAAGTACAGCGCCTGATGATGGAGGGACATGGATTCGAAATCAGATTGAATACTCTCCTACATATCGAGCTATTGCCATTCGTAAAGATCAAACGCTGCTGAACCTTCATAGCTTTGACATGCTGCATACACATGGCTTTTTGGCTGATGTATTTGCCATTCTAGCTCGACACAAAATTAGTGTAGATTTAATCACGACATCAGAAGTTAACGTGTCTCTTACGCTTGATAAAACCGGTTCTGATTCCAGTGGGCAACAACTTTTGAGTAGTTCACTTATTGAGGAGTTAGAACAGCACTGTGATGTACAGGTAGAAACGAACTTATGTTTAGTCGCACTCATCGGTAATAAAATTCCGTCGACAACGGGGATTTGCAGTCGTGTTTTTGAAGTATTGGCCGATTTCAATGTCAGAATGAGCTCGTTCGGTGCAAGTGAGCATAACCTCTGCTTTTTAGTTTCAGATCATGATGCCGCACACGTTGTTGAGGCATTACACCGAAACCTATTTGAGTCATAAGGAACGAAAATAGTGTTAGGAAAAAAATTAAAAAAGACAGAAATTAAAGTTGGAGAGCTGGCCACAGGACAGGCGTTAACTGTACCTATTTATAAGCTCATCCCTGATGATATATCTGGCCCCAGTGTATATATCCAAGCGAATGTTCATGGTGCAGAAGTTCAAGGTAACGCCGTGATTTTTCAGTTGCTTAAACAATTAGAACAAAGCCATTTAAACTCTGTAGTGACACTGGTTCCACTCGCTAACCCAATGGGGATTAACCAAAAGAGTGGTGAATTTACGCTAGGGCGCTTTGATCCTATAACGGGTGTAAATTGGAACCGAGAGTATCTGGAGCACAAGTTCGATATTGAAGTCTGGTACCTCAAACATCAGCATGAAACAGATGATGTACTGGCTGCTAAGTTTAGAGACAAACTTCTGTCAAATTGTGTTGAAAGGTTAGAAAACCCTTGGGGAATAAGTACTGGTCAGAGACTGGCTACTGAACTTCAAAAAATGGGTCACCAAGCGGATATTGTTTTAGATCTACATACAGGCCCAAAATCCTGCAAACATCTTTACTGTCCTGAATATTCACTAGATGATGCCGGTTTTTTTTCAATTCCATACATATTGGTCATTCCTAATGATTTTGCTGGTGCAATGGATGAAGCAATGTTTTGCCCTTGGTGGAAATTATCCGAAGTCGCAAAACAGTTTGGGCGTAGTCTTGGAGTGGCAGTGAATGCTTTTACCATGGAACTGGCGAGCCAAGAGCGTATAGATCTTGAAGATGCTAAACTCGATGCAGATGGCATTATGGCCTATTTATCTCACAGAGAAGTTGTTGAGGAAAAGCGTAAACCATTTGATATGCCACGATATGGATGCCTACTAAAAAATTATAAAAAATTTCATGCTCCACATGCTGGCATGGTGGAATACTTAGCTGAACTCGGAAAACCGCTTAGTGCTGACAAACCGTTAGTGAGTTTATTGAGAATGGATCAGTATGGAACGGATAGCGAGCTTCAATACCTCTCTTTACCTACCAGAAGTGTTCCTATTCTGCATTTCGCTTCTGCAGCGGTACATCAAGGTACAGAGTTGTATAAAGTAATGACGGACGTGTTTGAAATTAAATAACATGTAAAAAAATGCTCCAGATAAATCCGGAGCATTTAGGGGGTTGAAACTTAAGGCTTAAAAGCGATAAGCCGCTTTCACGTACCAGTAACCACCATTAAAGCCAAATGGTGAAGTTTCATAGTATTGACCTCCCCAGTTGTTGTTTGGAATATCGGTATTATCGAAGAAGTCGAGACGCTCAGCTTCTTGGTCAAATAGATTTTGAGCACCAACTGCGATATTGAATGAATCATTGATGTCATAATTCACCTCCATATCAACAGTGTATGCTGCAGATCCTGTTTTAACCGTGGCATCATAGTCAACGTGTACACCTTGGTATTCACCAAAGTAGTTCACACGTGTGAACATATTCCAATCTTCCCAGCTTTGTCCCCATGTGAAGGTTGCTCGGTTATTTGGTAAATCTTTTTCTAAACGAGCAACTTTGAATTCACCGGTAATGTCAGAATACTTATCAACATTGGTATCATTCCAGTTGTATGAAAGGGCAAAGTTAGCATCACCACTTAATAGGCTCGTGCTATAACTTGCAACAATATCAATACCCTGAGTGGTCGTGTCGAAATCATTGGTAAAGAAACTGACTTTTGACAGCCCATCTACGTTAGGAACACCATCATTTTTAAGTAACTGCTTTTGTGCATCCGAAAGTTCAATCTTGTTTGATTGTCCAATTCGGTCTTCAACCTCAATATTGTAATAATCAACGGTTAAGAAGAAGTCTCCGACATTAAAGACACCACCTAAGGTATAACTGAATGACTCTTCAGGAGAAAGTGCTTCACCACCTAATACCTGAGAAATAGGGTTAGTAGGAGGTAATAATGCTGAGTCAACTAACACACCACTTGAAAGCTCAGTTTGTACGTTGGTAAAGTTTGCCTGACCAACCGTTGGAGCTCTAAAACCAGTGTTGATTGAGCCACGCAGAGCAAATGTATCGGTTAGATCCCAATGTGCTGCGACTTTATAGTTAAAGGTTGAACCAAATGTTTCATAATCTTCATAGCGACCTGCTACGTCCATTAAGAAGCTCTCAGTAAATGGCATACTAAATTGTGCATATAATGCTGAGTTTTTACGTGTATATTCGCCAGCAGAACTTGGTTTATAGCCTGGAAAACCATTTGAACCGATACTAAAGCCTTGATCGAAAAGTGGACCAACAATAAATGAAGCTTCATCACCTGCGATGACTTCATAAGTTTCTTTGTGCCATTCGTAACCAAAGGCAATAGCAACATCATCCATCATGCCCCAATCAGCCATCTTTACGAAGTCGGCGTTGAAGGTCCACTCAGTGTTGATTGCTTGTCCTGGGCTGAAATCTCTAGGTGTGTCAGGGCCTAACGAGGCATTTACTGTGTTGTACAGAAAATACTTCGAATCGTTCTGACCAAAGGAACCACTAAAGTCATAGCTAATACCTTTCAGCCAATCCATCTGGAACTCACCACTCGTTCCTGCTGTTAAAGAGGTATCTTCGATATGTCCACCAAAATTAGGAGTGAAACCACCGGGAATTATTTGGTTGAATGCAAAACAGTTTGCGGCTTCAAGACTAGAAAGTGCGGCAGAGTCAGGAATCCCGTTTACAATAGGTACTACGGGGCACCCTAGTTGACCATCTTTACCATCGAGTGAGCCAACAAGAACTGTTTCAGGAGCTGCGTCCCATAATTGTTGCAATGCTTCTTGATCTGCTCCCGGACGATACATGGCTTGCCCATTGACTTCACGAACAATACCACCATAGACACCTGGGCGGTTATTTGGGTTTCGATAATAGAAACCACCACGAGCGTCTCGTTTGGAATAGTTACCAAACATATAGGCTTTAGAGTGCTCATCTAGCTCTAAACCTAAATTAGCAAAAATAGTGAGATCGTCACTGATCTCAGGTGAACCCCAGACTTGGGCTGGGTTTTCAACATCTAAGCCAGCTTGAGCAAACGCAGCTGCATCAGGACGTTGAACACTTCGACTTGTTGCATCAGCTTCTTTGAGCTGGAAGCTTAAATTCACAAAACCATTTTCAGTGAGAGGCATACCAATGTTGCCTGCAACTTGGGTACTCGTCCCATCACCTTCATAGTATTCACCGTGTTTTACTTCAATTGAACCACCATCACTGTTGTCTTTTAACTGAAAGTTAACGACACCAGCAATCGCATCTGAACCATATTGTGCTGCCGCACCATCACGTAATACTTCGACTTGCTTTAAGGCAATACTCGGAATAACTGAAATGTCTGGGCCTTGTGCACCGTCGTTGATACCACCGCCGAGTAGAGTAATAACAGAAGAACGGTGACGTCGTTTGCCATTAAGCAGAATCAAAGTACTGTCAGCAGAAAGTCCACGCAGGTTCATTGGGCGAACTAATGAGGCTGCATCACTGATGGGATTAGAATGAACGTTAAGTGAGGGGACTGTACCTTTTAATATTTCAAGCATATCGGTATTACCCGACTTTTGAATCTCGTCTGCGCCAATGATATCAACAGGGACTGGAGAGTCGCCCATTGAACGAGGTGCTGAACGTGTTCCCACTACAGCGATTTTTTCGATATTAGCATCTTGATTTGCTTTGGTTTCGTCTTCTGCGTTTGCATTGCTGGATATGGTTGCTCCTCCGAGCGCCATTGCCACAGCAAAGCTCAGGGAACTCAAGCTGAAAACACGTGTGTTTTTTTTCATTGGTATTGCCCTTTATTGAACATTTCATCATTCGTTAAATAAGCAACTAATAAGAGATCTAAATTTTTTGGTTTTATATGATCTGACTCAACAACTAGTGCAGGTTTGGTTGCATGTATATTCATGCTTAAGTCATTATTAAACATTTTTTTAACATTATGTAAACTAATTTCAACAATGACCATGCCTGTTGTAAGGGTAAAATTGAGAGGGTGAACTTGTAACTTTAGGTAAACTGTGATTTACCGAGAAAGCTTAATGAAAAGAGTGAGTCATGAAAAATGTAAACAAAAATTATGAGACAGAAATTTTAATGAATAGAAGGTGTCGTTGATAGGCTAGCCTCATGAATAAGGTGAGACCAGCCTAGGTAAGCCTAAAATACTTTTTGCCACCAAGATTTCGGATTGCCGCAACTTGCTGCTGGTTTATAACTTTCGGCGTTACTGGGTAGTGCAATAACATTGCTGCAATCAGCCTGCTTTGCTGCACCGGTGTCCTTATCAAAGTAACCTTGTGTAACCCCTCTGACAGGTGCCAGCCTTAAACTCACAGGTGCTCTATTTCTCAGAAAGTTACGGTAAATCGCCATAGCGCCACTACTTCCATACAATCCTGTTCGACTATTATCATCACGACCTACCCAGATGGCTGCGACATTTCTTTCATCAAAGCCAGCAAACCATGAGTCACGATTGTTGTTACTTGTCCCTGTTTTACCTGCAAGGTTCACATTAGGGTAGGTTTCACCTAATTTGGCTGCGGTACCTGATTTCACCACTTGGGTCATGGCGTACTTCACAAGATAATCAGTTGCAGGTGAAAGGGCTTGATAAGACTCTGGCTTATAGGTTTCAATCACCTTGTTATCATTGTTCAATACATGAGTAACAGCATAGAGTGGTCGATATCGGCCATTGTCGGCAATGGTGTGAAATACTTGTGCGACCATTAACGGTGAGCCATTCAGTGCGCCAAGAAGCACAGAAGGGTAGCTCGGTATATGTTCTTTCCACCCAGCGTCGATCAGAGTATCAATGACATTATTGACACCCAATGCCATCCCCAAATTTACCGTTGGCACATTTCGAGACTTTTTAAATGCCGTCAGTAATGGCACTTCACCCAAGAACTTCTTATCGACGTTTTGTGGTGACCAAGTCTTGCCCTTACCATTTTTAAGCGTGATAGGTTTATCAGCCAAAGGCGTAGCTAAAGAATAGCGTTTTGGTTTATCTAGAGCGGTTGCATAAACAAAGGGTTTCACCAAAGAGCCTATCGAGCGACGAATATCAACAGCTCGGTTGTATCCTTTATAACTCGGATTTCTATCTCCAACGACCGCAGCAATCCCGCCTGAGTACTTATCAGTTACCACCATTCCGACTTGAAGCTTAGGTCGCTTTTTTCCTAGCCATTTGAAGGTTGAAGTAACGGCTTTTTCTGCGGCTTTTTGGGCGAGTGGATCTAAAGTTGTATAAACTTTTATGCCTGATTGTTTGAGTAGCTCAGGCCCATATCGGTCAGCGAGCTCTTGCTTTACTAAGTCAAAAAAGGCTGGTAATTTTTGATGAATCGAGCGCTGTTTGGTTCGTAAATCTAATGGTGAATTAACGGCAATTTTATATTGACGAACACTTAAGTCACCAGAGTCCATCAATAGTCTAAGTACAAGATCACGGCGTTCGGTTGCACGTTTAACATTACGCCAAGGGTTATAATATGAAGGCCCTTTAATCACTCCCACTAAGAAGGCTTGCTGTGGGATTGAAAGCTCTTTAATTGGACGGCCAAAATAGAATTGAGATGCTAACCCCATTCCATGCACTGAGCGAGCTTTATCCTGCCCCATGTATACTTCATTTAAATACGCTTCGAGGATTTCAGCCTTGGTGTAGCGATAGTCAATAATGATTGCCATTAAGGCCTCTCGAGCCTTACGAATCAGTGAACGCTCGCTACTTAGAAAGAAGTTCTTAGCGAGTTGTTGGGTCAGAGTCGATCCACCTTGAACAGTTCTACCTGCGCTGATATTGACAAATAAGGCACGTAAAATTGCCAGTGGGCTTACACCATAGTGTTCATAGAAATTACGGTCTTCGGTCTGTAAAAGCCCTTTGACGATTAAAGGCGGCATATCATTAGTAGGAACAAAGATTCTGTCTTGACCATCCGTTGTTATGATTCGGTCTAATAGAATTGGCTCAAGATAAAAAATACCCATTTGACGACCGTCTGGTCGCACGACTTTGTTTACGCCTTGGTCATCGAAATACACAACAGCTCGCTGTTCATTCTGGCTGCCCTCTGGGTGCTGAAAAGCGCGTCGCCAAATATCGACTTTGGTACTTGAAGCAGAAAATTCTCCCACTTGTTTAGGGTGAGTTACTTTACGGTAGCCAAGGAGTTTTAATTCAGAAATTAATTGTGGATGATTGACTGCCGCACCAGGGTACAAGGCCAATGAACGCCCGTAAATTTGTGCAGGTAAGTGCCATTTCTGCCCTTCAAATTTTCGAGCAATGGTCTGATCTAAATAGATGGCATAGCATGAGACTGCTACGATCCCAATGAGAGCGACTTTCCAAGTGATGGACCATAGACGTTTTAAAAAGCTCGGAGAAGTTGGCTTCTTTTTTGAGGGCTTTTTCTTTGCTGTATTACTTTTTGTAGCCTTTCTGGGCGCCATTTAGAGTCCTGCTTTTTTCTTTGTAAACTTTGTAGCTTCTGTATCGAGTGGGTTATCCGGCCACAAATGTTTTGGGTAACGACCACGCATTTCTTTTTTTAATTCGTGATAAGGACCACTCCAAAAACTGGCAAGATCGGCCGTTGTTGCAATAGGGCGTCTTGCTGGTGAGAGTAACTCCATTGTCACATTAATATTATTCTGCGCCAACTTAGGGCTTTGTGTCATACCTAGGGCTTCTTGTAAACGAACACTGATTAAGGCACGACCATCTTCAGTGTAACGGATAGGTGCTTTAGTTCCTGTTGCCATTAACCACTTGTCAGGTAATTCGGAATCTAACCATTGTTGTTGCTCCCATGACAAGTTACTTCTGAGGATATCAGAAATATCTAGCTGTCGAAGCTGTTTTAGGCTGTTTATGTCAACAAGATAGGGTGAAAGCCAAGTATCAATGTTCTCCAATAAAGCGCTATGAGAATAGTTAGGCCAATCGTATTGGGTATTGTATTGGTTAGCTATAGCGACTTTTAATTGAATTTGTTGAGCGTTGTGGTTCCAGTTTAAAATATTCAGCCCTTGCTTAGATATTTGTCCTAATAAAGCGTTAGTCACCAGACTTGCATCAGGCTGGGCTATTTTTTTGCGTGACAATACAATGGAACCCAGTCGCCTTTGCTGCTCTGCTTTAAACCTTTCATTTTGACTATCCCAGTCTGCAACGGCATGTGTTGAAGCTAAGAAGGCGAGCTGCTCTTCGAATAACCTTGGGTCTAATTGTGATGCTAAAAAAACGTTAGCGTTATTTGAGTACTGGCTTTCTTGTAGGTCTGCTATGACAATGTATTCACAAGCGTTGAGGGGGTCTTCAAGAGGTAATTCTACCCCTGTACCGTTTGCTAGCAAGTAACTGCCACTTGAACGTTTTTGTGCAATTCGATCAGGGAAAGCAAGTGCGAGCAGTAGGCCAATATCTTGCCAATGTGCTTGCTTTGTCACTTTCGATAAATCAAAAGTGCAGTGAGTTAACTTGGCAAAACGCTCGGTTGGTTGTTTATATGGCCCTTGTAGTGCTAAAGCTAAATAGTTATGAATGTCACAACCTTTCCTTGGAAGGTTATGGCTTTCTACAATAGCAGCAAGGCAACAAGCTAAAGCAAGGTTTTTTTCAGACAACTGTTTTTGCGCTTTAAGCAGCATATGTGCAATGCGAGGTGTTGCACCAATCTGGTAAGCCTGAGCTCCAAGCGGCGTTAACTTACGGTTTTCATCTATGTATTCGAGTTGCTCTAATAGTGTCCAAGCAGTTTGTTCATTGGCTAAAGGGGCATCTGTGAGAAGTGGCAATTCGTTGATTGACTTAGCTCCCCACATGGCACTGTTTAGTGCAAAGTCCACAAGCTCTGCTTGCGTGATTTCAGGCGCATCGAATTTATTTCTGCGCTCGTGATCTTCTTTTCGCCAAATACGAATGCAGTGACCTTCAGCCTGACGGCCTGCACGCCCGGCTCTTTGAGTTGCAGATGCTTGACTGATGTTTTGAGTAGTTAAACGTGTTATACCCGTTTTGGGGTTGTAACTTGCGAGCTTCTTGATTCCAGAGTCAATGACAATTCTAACGCCATCAATGGTTAAACTGGATTCTGCAATGTTGGTCGCTAAGATAATTTTTCGTTTATCTGATATTGGCTTGAGCGCTTTGTCTTGCTCTGCACTAGAGAGGCTGCCGTATAAAGGCGTACAAATACACTCTTTAGGTAAATAATTGGCAAGTTCATTCTGCAGTCGAACTATTTCAGCTTTTCCTGGAAGGAAAGCAAGGACATCGCCTACAAGATTATCATCATTGATAACATCGGAGATACAACTTCGCATGGTCGAAATATACTGCTTATTATCTCTTGCTGCATGGTATTGAATAGATACAGGATAAGCACGGCCTTCACTCTGCAATTCAATTGCATCAGGTAAAATATTAGACACAGAAGCTTTATCTAAAGTAGCTGACATCAAGATAATGTTGAGATCTTCTCTGAAGCCTAATTGAGTTTCTAGTGCGAGTGCCAAACCTAAATCGGTAGTTAAATGTCTTTCGTGAACTTCATCGAAAATAATCGTACCAATGCCAGATAGTTCTGGGTCGGCCTGAATCATGCGGGTGAGAATACCTTCAGTTACGATTTCAAGACGGGTATTTTTACTTACCCTACTTTCACCACGTACACGATAGCCAATTTCCTCTCCAACTATACTGTTTCGCTGCTTCGCTACGAATTGAGCAATGGAACGTGTAGCGACTCTTCTGGGTTCCAGCATTAGAATTTTTCCTTCTAACTCAGACCAGTTAAGCATTTCTGCTGGGAGTGCTGTTGATTTTCCAGATCCAGTTGGAGCTTGAATAATAATTTGAGAATGCGACTTTAATAGTTTGCGCAAATTAGGGAATAGCTCAGTAATAGGTAGGTTTTGCAATGTTTGTAATTGAGTTAGTTATCAGCAGAGATGAGTCTATCATAGGTCAATGAAAACGGAATAAAGCATACGAAGGTGTTGAGTATAGATGTAGATACATAATTTGTTATTTATATTCGTCATATAAATGGGTGGAATCATGTTTTAGAAGACTTTAAGTTATTGCAATCTTGGTGTAGTGAAATAGAAGTTGACCTGCTTGTGATTAAGATTGATCGTAATGGCCTTGAGATAACCGAGCAAACCAATTGGAATCTTAATTGGCTAGTGAAAGCTGCAAAAAAAGGGAAACCAAGCTCGATAGACATACAAGTTAAAAGGGGGGATGCCACAGCAGTTTTTCATACTTCAATTAAAGTTGGAGGTAATGTGCAAGCTCAAGTCATGCACAGGAGTCTCACTTATTTTTTTTCACCTTCATCGTCATCAGCTGTCGATGCAACGGCGCTAGCGCATTTTATTTCCAACAAATTTTCAAGTGGACAAGCAAGCAACAGAACAGCATTAAATGCAAATTCACCGCATGTTGTGGCATCAAACAAACTTTCAGTCAATTCGACAGATAGCACCGTAAACATTAGCGCTATCAATACCGAAATCGTAGCAAAGAGTGATGATAACCCTACTGAAATTTCGCACCAGCTCTCTAATAGAGAATCTAAGGATAGCCCAATCCCCACTTTTTTTGATTCTCGAGTTTCTTACCCGTTGAGCCGAGAGCAATGGGGAATGCGATTTTTTAGTCCTGTATCCGAGGCAAATCCTAAATTAATACTGTTGATTGAGTTAGAAGGGGTGATAGTAAGCAAGGTTGTAAATGGGCAAATTAATTGCCTTTTCAAGTATGCATTAGAGCAAACAAAAGAAGTGCATTATTTCGTAAATAAAGGATTATTACATGATTTATCAACTGCCCAAAAGTTAGGGCATGAGATAGTCGTGATTCATAAAAATAATTACGACTACGAAGCATTATTTAGCTTGTTTTACGAGTGCGAACTTGAACTCGTAGTTGATTGTTTTGTAGATAAAAAAGAACTTGAGAATAAGACACTGAAACAACCATGGTGTTGTGTTGATGCTAGGCCGAATTGGAGCAATCAATGCTTATTTCTCACTGGGACAGGGGAAACAGCCCCATTAAGAACATATTATTTGGATGACGTTGAAAAATTTCAACGTTTAAACCATAAGGCAAGTTGTTACGAAGATATGGGGGCAGTAAGTACAATAACTCGTACAATCGTACCCAATAACAGTGATGCATGGTTAGCGATTGCAAAACATGAAAAAAAACCAAATTATCAACTAAAACTTATTTTAACGGTTCAAGATGTTCTTGTTTGTAGAGAAGGAGAGAGCAATAAAGATTCAAGACGAGTAGAAGTAAGGAGTGGAAAAAATAAAAAAATATTTAGTTATGATTCAATCGTAAAGTATGAATTGATTCAGTTTGCCCTTAAAGGTCATCAAATTATTCTTTTGAATAATACCGCTTTTTCTAATGATGAAATCCGAAAGAAAATATTTGGTGGTTTATCCCGTGTAATACCTTTTAAGCACTTCATAGATATTAAAGAAAATGATCCAATTAAAGATGTTGTTTTGTCTGAATTGGCTAATTTTGAACACAGTTCTTGCATTCTATTTCTGCACTCTTGCACTCAAATCAAGATAGAAGGCGTTAATTGTAAACATATAAGAAAAGGGGAGCGGTTCCCTGCTATTGGAAGTTGTGGTTTTACTCCAAGACGTAAGCTATATCAAATGCCAGATTTTTATAATGGTATTGAACCACCTAAAAGTAGAGATGAGTGGTTTCATCGTGCTCGGTATCCCGCTTCTCATTCAAATCCCCCTTTATTTTTAGTCCTCGATCTTGACGATACTATTGTTCACATTAACAAAGAGAAAGGGCGGTTTGTTGTTCGTGTGGACCCACCAGAAGGAATTAACGATAGTTCACTTTTTTATGATCCAATTGCTATGAACATTGTGAAAGGCATCCAAGACAGAGGTCATAATATCATTGTTATGACCACAGCCACTTATTACCCTGAGCATGTTTGCTGCGTTTTTCAAAATGAAAATATAACACTCTCAGTGGATAACTATCATAACAAATTTGATATGCTCAGGGTTAATAAGGGCGTTTACTTAGACGAGCAACCTTACGCCGAATGGTCACTACTCTTTGATGACTTAAAAGAAAACAAACCATCTAAAGCACATTTTTGTTTAGTGCAGGAGAATAATGATTCTTTTAATTTTTTATCTTTAAAGCTAACGTCGTGGCTCGAAAAGGCACAAATGAGAGTGTCAGAAAGTAACCCTCAATTGACATTGATTGTGCATCTAGAGGGGGGCGTTCTTCAGTTTAAGCGCCCATTTAAAAGAATGTCTTCTTCTTATTGGTACGAAGATCATAGCAAACAAAAGCGAGAACACTATGTAGACAGCAGTGCATTGAAAATTATTTCGCAACTACAGAGATTGGGACATAAAGTTATATTTGTAACTAAAGAAAAAAGTAGCTATCGACCCGTATATCGTTTGCTTTTTGATCATAGAGTGGATTTGCATAGAGACAACTATCATAACGTAAAAGAGCTAGATGATTACATTGAAACAAACTCACTTGATAGCCAATGCTTATTGCTAACGGCTGAATTCCGGCAACCAGTAACAAACTATTTATCTTTAGTATCAACAGGGGAGTTTTTCCCAATTAATGCTTTATGCGAGTCAAGCTTAGAGCAATTAAGTGATGAGCTGATTTATCCAAGCAATCGTCAATCCTGGTTAGCACAAGCTAATGGGCCTAAAAAAGCATATCAACCGACGTTAACTTTGATTTTATTTACTAGAGATATTCTTTTTTATGAGAAAAATGATAAAAGCCGAAATTTAACACCCGTTCATGGTCTTCATGGTAAAAAAGCGTACTTAGATGAATCCGTTTCTAAGGAGCTCATAGCTTTTGCTAAAAATGGACATAACTTGCTTGTTGTAAACAATACTTTTGTTGAACAGAACATTTTTAAAGAATTGCTCATCAGCCAGCACTGTCATTGCTTGGCTTCGGCTTCAGAGTTAAATGCTTCTGATTGGGAAGGAATAAATGGAACGCTAACCGAATATTCCGATATGCGAGTGAACTTAGCGATATATAGAAATGCTAAACAGAAGAAACTTCTTAAAAATTGTTATTTACAATATTTAGATGAAAAGGACAGATTTCCTTGGCTAGGATTAAGAGAACGATAACTTTAGCTTTTTAATGATGGGTAAACTAATTCAGATGCAGCGTTATCTCTGACCGCCTGTTGTGGACCTGATGGCAATATTTCAGTTGAGTCAGGTCGCTCTCGAGTTTTAGGTAGCCTAAAGTCGAAGAATGGCTTAGAGCAGAAAACTTGTGTAAAAAATGCAATATTGGTCTGATTTTCGATGAGGTCGTCAAACAACATAGCTCTGTGTGCGTAGACCTGTTTATCTAAGTGACAAGCTTTATTTCCATCACTAATATCTTGTGCGTTATGAAAGTCGATCTCTGGCATACTGATATTATAAACTTGAAGTAATCGCCAAACCAATTCTGATGAGTAGCCGCCTAATGTCATGATAACTACTCTGTGACCGTTTTTTTGAAATTGGTGAATACTTTCAAGTGCCTTAGGATCATAAAACCATGTAAAATTGGAGCCACTACTTTCTTCTGTGAATATCATGGGCTTTACAAATCGGTCGATTTTTTTGTTATAAGAGACCAAGGTATAGTCGAGGTCAAAAACACCGACAAGTTGTTTTTCCTTTTCTTCATTGATATCTGATCGTGCTCGTTGTAGCCACTCTTGTTTATCTTTCGGTGTGTATTTTTTTGTCAGCTCTTCAAATTCAAGATCAATTTTCTCGGGTTGTTTTTTTGAGGTGAAGATAGGAAACGGTTTGTCTGAAGGTAAATTGAAATGTTGTAATCCCTTTATCTTGGAAAGGCAAAAATTATGGATAAGTAAAAATTCTGGTCTAGGTGCAACGACATTCAAAATTTTTTCAAATGTATATTCTTCCGCAGAAAGATCACTCGTATTCTTTTCAAAGTCTATATCAAGGTATTTAGCACTAGTATTGGTTAAGCTCTTAAGAATGGGTTCAAATCGGTTAATATCTCCACCTAAATCATTGCAAACCAGCAATTGATTCCCATTACGAACAAAGCATCTTAGCTGCAAAACTGCATTAGAGTCATAAAAGTATTCATTGCCAAGAGTGTTTTTTTCTCGCTGACGTTTCAAAGTCTTACTTGCGTTAGGAACTGAGAAGATAATTAAATCTTTGAGCGTGACACATAAGAATAGTTCAGGGCTGAAGGGGGTTTGGCTGTGAGCGTGTGCTAACCAGCTTGTAGGGTTGTGCGGTAAGATTGGACGCTCTTCTCCCATTTTAAGAGCGTAAACATAAGATTCGGACAGTAACTTGAGAAAGTCAGGATCAATAACATCATCGTGAAAGATGTGCGAATCATCAACGGCACAATTTGATGATATGAGCATATGGTCATGATAACAATGCGTTACTAGATTAAACGCAGGGAATAATGATGAAAGGCTGAGTTTTTTTTTACTTGTTGTTCGATAGTGTTCTGGGCATATTGGAATCCCGAATTCTATAAATAATTGATACAGTGTTTCAAAAGAGCACTCATTGCCAAAGATTAATAAGTTGTGCCCTAACCTGACGAATGTTGACATTGCTTTTAAATAATTCGGATCATATTTTAAATTAACGAGAGTATTGCTCGATTGCTCTAAGAAAGGGTGAACAGCAGTGAAGCTTGAGTTTGATGTTTCATCTGTTTTAGAACTCATCACTTGACTTAAATCTAAGATGAGTGTGAGAGGTGGGCGAAGAGCCGTAACTCTGCTTTTTCCGATTTGATACCATTGAGCTTTACTTGCGGCTGTGTGACCCCTTGGAGCTTTTTTCACTGAGTCAATTTCAAGAGGAGTCTTGACGTCTTCAGTTGAGATGTTGATGTAACTTGACTCTAAAATACCGCATTCAAGCCAAAGACGTCGTCGTCTTATTCTTTCTGAAAAAAATGACTCGACACATTGTTTTGGTCGGAAGCATGTCGAAGGGGAGTTATCTAGGCATAAAACAATCGAATCTTCCGATTCTTTGTTGAATTTGTAAGTCTTAGAGTACTCTTTGTTTTTAGTACTTACAAAGCATACTTCCTCTTCGTCAATATAAAGGTGAAAAGAGCTTACTACACATTCAGTTCCTGTCGTTGTAACAAGATATCCAGAAAATTTAAACGATTCCTTCGAGTTAATCGAGTTAAGCTTTCGATCAAAATCAAATACAATTTCCTTTGGAACTTGTATGGAATGATTATTTTTCATTAAAGTCATTGATGATCAAATTGAGAAATACTTTAAGAATTTTTATTCTAAAAGTTTATTGCTACTAATAACTATAATTTGTTCACATGAGAAATGTTTTATATTTATAACTCTAATTTTGTAGTTATAAGAGCTAGGAGAGGAGTAGTTCCTATGCTGACTTTGAAGACTTTGAGTGTTAAGTCATTATCGATATGTCGTCATAGCTCTCTTAATATTAGGTAGTTCGAGAGTTACATATTGAGAATTAAAAGGTATCGATATTACCGGCTAGTGTAGTGGTCAATTTTTGGAGACAGTGAACTAAGGTGTCTTCTGGTTAGTCCATGGTCAGATTATTCCAATCAAAATGAACCGTACCAGTAGGATAATTGATTTTATCTATTAGAAGTTAGATATTAAGGATATCAAAGTCACTCTGGGGCGTGAACTTATATTGATTCAGCGTTAACAAAGAAATAACGCTGAATCAAAGCAAAGGGTTACTTGATTAATTCTGCTATGGTCAAAACACCGTGAGCGGTGCCGCCAGCAGCCCATAGTGCTGTGTCGTTATCAGCAAATGCTGATGCTAAATCAAAATGAAGCCAGTTTGCATCGTTCCGCACAAAGCGCCACAGGAACGCAGCAGCATTCGAAGCGCCGCCAGCACCACCGCCTTTCATCGCTCGACTGTTTGCAGTATCAGCGTAAGGAGAAGGGCACATATCTTTATGCCATTCAGCTAATGGTAATGGCCAAACATGCTCAGCAACACTTGAAGACTTTTGTTTAGCAAGGGTGATCATTTCGTCTTGTGGCGAAAAAATCGCATTATAATGAGTACCAACAGCCATATATGCTGCACCTGTTAACGTAGCGGCATTAATGATAAGAGGCGCACCAGTTTCAGAAGCCGCTTGCAGGCCATCAGCCAAAACTAAACGACCTTCAGCATCTGTATTGACGATTTCAACGGTAGTGCCATTTTTATAAGTTAATACATCACCAAGTTTGTATGCATGACCACTGATAAGGTTTTCTGCACAACACAAGAATAACTTTATGCGCTTTTGCACCTTCATTTGTATTGCAAGCCCTAGCGCTGCTGTTACCGTCGCTGCACCACCCATGTCAGCTTTCATGCCGAGCATACCTTCAGAGCCTTTGATGCTGTAGCCGCCAGAATCAAACGTGATACCTTTACCTACAAGTGCAACTTCTACACGAGCATTAACATCGCCAGTCGGGTTATAGTCGACTTCGAGTAATGCTGGTGGGCGTTCACTGCCACGACCAACAGCATGGATTCCCACCCATTTATGTTCAAGTAAGTCTTCACCTTTAATCGTGTTCAGCGATACGTTGCTGCCACCCAATTGTTTCAGCCAATCTCCAGCTTGTTCTGCTAAAGCGACAGGAGAAAGGTCCTCAGGGGTCGCATTAACGAGCTCTTTGGCAAATGTTGCTGAGATGCGTCTTTGCTCTAGCAGTTCTTGAACTGCACTCTCACCGGTCCATTCAACGTGATAGCCAACCTTTGCGGTAGCAAACCCTTGAAAGAAAGCCCATTGTGCGTCTACATCCCAGTTAGCGCCTTTTAACGCAACGTGCTCTAAACCTTGGCTACGTAATTTTCTTGCTCCAGCTTGAACTTGACGGAGCTTATCTTTCTTCGTTAAGTGAATCGTCGCCGAGTGTTGTTCAAATGACAGGTTTGCTTTGCCCCAATGGGCAGCTGGTGTGTCATGGCTAAGCAATACGTTCATAATTTGTGTCATGAGTGGGGCTCTCAGAAGCTAAAATAGGCTCAGGAGTTTACCCGATTCTTTACCATAAGAGAATTTGTGTTAAGGTCTGGCAAAAATTTTGGATAACGATTAATGGAATTTAGTCCTAAATTACAAAGCGGGAAATTACTCAAACGGTACAAGCGGTTTTTGGCGGATATTGAATTAACTAATGGAGAGGTCGTTACCATTCATTGTCCGAATACGGGCTCAATGAAAAATTGCCAATTTCCTGAGCATAAAGTTTGGTTTTCTATCTCTGATAATCCCAAACGAAAATACAGCCGTACTTGGGAGTTAATGGAAACACCTGAGGGGCACCTTATTGGGATTAATACTGGTAAAGCAAACCATTTAGCCGTAGAGGCAATTGAAGCTGGTGTCATAAAAGAGTTGGCTAACTACTCTAACATGCGAAAAGAAGTCAAATACGGCAATGAAAATAGTCGTATTGATATTTTACTCAGTGCCGCAGACCAACCAGACTGCTTTATAGAAGTTAAAAGTTGCACTCTACTCGAAGATGGCAAGGGGTACTTTCCTGATGCTGTTACCACTAGAGGACAAAAGCACTTACGTGAACTTGCAGAAGTCGCTCAGTCAGGTAAAAGAGCTGTTTTACTTTTTATTATTCAACATTCAGGGATTAAGCAGGTAAGCCCTGCAACTCACATTGATCCTCAGTACAGTGAGTTGCTAAAGGAGGCGATAGAAAAAGGGGTAGAGGTTCTTGCTTACGGTGCAGAGATTTCACCTCAAATGATTACGATTAAAAATAAGTGTACGGTGGTTTTATAGACACTCGGTTTGTAGATGTTTATAAAAGTTTGATGTACCTCAGAGTTGAGGTCTATACTTTGTGGTTATGCTAACCCATCTCGAAGGCCAAATTAGTTAGGCCTTGATAAAAGGGACTGAACGATAAAGGCTTTTAAAGACAGGCGTAAGTTAAAACTATAAAAATGAATAATTTCTGAGCAAATTTATTAAATCATGAGTTCAAATGTTTAAAAAATTTGCCTAGGTATAAAAGTTCTGGTATAGATAGCGGCCGTTCTTAAAAACGCCCTTAAACGCAATAAAAGACAGGAGATGCGTTATGCCTGAAGGCAATAAAAAACTTGGCGTACTCGCGATTGCTGGTGTAGATCCATACCAGGAAAAGCCGGGTGAGGAGTACATGAACGCTGATCAGCTGGGTCACTTCAAGATGATTCTTGAAGCATGGCGTAACCAGTTGCGTGAAGAGGTCGATAGAACTCTGAACCATATGCAAGATGAAGCGGCGAACTTTCCTGACCCAGTAGATCGTGCAGCGCAAGAAGAAGAATTCAGTCTTGAGTTGCGAGCTCGAGATCGTGAACGCAAGCTGATCAAGAAAATTGAAAAAACGCTTCAAAAAATTGAAGAAGATGACTTCGGTTTCTGTGATTCTTGTGGTATCGAAATTGGTATCCGACGCTTAGAAGCTCGTCCAACAGCTGATCAATGCATTGACTGTAAGACACTTGCTGAAATCAAAGAAAAGCAAATGGCTGGATAATCAGTTTTCGACATGACGAATGGGAGTTTCTCCCGTTCGTTAGTCAACACTTGCCATGCTAAAACCTTATACTGGTCGTTTTGCACCATCCCCTTCCGGCTCACTTCATTTCGGTTCTCTGATTGCTGCCTTAGGCAGTTATTTGCGTGCGCGTGCTCAAAATGGTCAGTGGCTCATTCGAGTTGAAGATATCGACCCACCTCGAGAAGTTGATGGTGCGGCTTCGAATATTCTTAGAACGCTAGAAGCCTTTGGTTTAACTTGGGATGGCGAAGTGCTCTATCAGAGCTCCCGAGTTGACGCATATCAAGCACAAATAGAACAACTTTTATTAAAGAATCAGGCTTACTACTGTAAATGTACTCGTAAAATGGTACGGCAAATGGACGGCAGTTACGATAGACGTTGTTTTTACTTATCAGAAAAGTTCAATGAAGGTGCCATTCGGGTTCTAAATGATTCACCCGTTTATCAGTTTGAAGATAAATTAAAAGGTTCGGTGAATGTCCCCCACATATTTGCTGAAGAAGATTTCATTATTAAACGTAGTGATGGTTTGTTTGCCTATCAGTTAGCTGTTGTGCTTGATGATCATTTTCAAGGAGTAACTGAAGTGGTGCGTGGTAATGATTTGCTTGAGGCAACTTGTCGTCAAATCAGCTTATTTAATATTTTAGGTAAAGATGAACCTGATTGGCTACATTTGCCATTAGCGAGTGAAAAAGCTGGCTTTAAGCTGTCAAAGCAAAATCATGCTTTGCCAATTGATATTAAAAACCCTCAAAAGGCTTTTCAAGCTGCTTTGTTGTTTCTGGGGCAACCTGAGGTAGAGCTACATTCAGATATTGCTCAAATGGTGGAACAAGCTGTATTGCAGTTTCAATTAAAGTCAGTTCCCTCTGCTCACGAAATTTTGATTTAACTTTATTCTATTTCTCATCAATTTACATTTAGTAATATTCTTATAAAAAGCTAATTTTTATAACTTAACCAGCTGATTTCCATTAGATTAAGAATGTTTAAGACAGCTTTTTTACTTGCTATAAAGGCTTATAATAAAAACATCAGGTAAAAAACAACTCGGAGAGCATCATGCCAGGCGCAAGCTTTCAAACCATTGGGGTCAGCTCATTCAGCAAAAATTTAATGAAGTTTGATGACTCAGTGGTGAAATCTAAAGAAGAAAAAATAGACCTCAAAAAGTTAGATTCTCACTACAAAGGGATTTGGGGAGCCGTTGTAAAATTTTGCCATGTTATTTTTGGAAGAAATCAAGATGATGACAGAGAGGCCGTTTTACAACTAACAGTGCCTTCAATGCAGGTTTGTCAATCAGAGTCTGATGTAAAAGATAGAATTCAAGCATATAAATATATTAAAGATAGAATGCCTGCAAAATATAAGGACGATATTGAGTTACAAATATTGCCTAAGGGGAAGGATGTTCGTTTGTGTCTGAAAATAAAGGAAAACTCTGGTCTTAAGCATGACTTGCATGGATTAAGTTCTGAGTTATTTGATACGGTAGAAGCCCCTAATGAGGAGCTAAGCGAAGATAATGTTTTTGATGCATCGATTCCTCAAAGTCGTTTCGAAAATTGGGAAAGTCGAAGGCTACAGTACCGAGATAAGGTCGTGGAACTATCAGATTTAAAATTAAGTTCTTCAGAAGAAAGAAAGGACATTTCGTCACAAGACAAGTCAGGCGCAACTTTAAAGGAACAGCATCCAGTTGATTGGTATTTGTTTAAGGTTCAAGTGGCAACAATAAACGCAGCAGCTGATGAATACAAGGCAAAATTCAACGTATCCGACAAAGATGTACAAGAGTTCAAACAATCATTAGTTGATGAAGCTAAACAACAGAAGAGAGGCAAGCCAGAGGGATATGCGCTAGCTTCAGGGTGTCATATTTATGCTTAGTTTACACAATTAATTGTTCTTTCATTCAAAAACTCTGAAATATTTTTAACGGTAACTTCCAACAGTCTGCCTCTAGCCTCAACCGTCGACCAAGCTGTATGTGGTGTAATTGTGATGTTTTTGGCTGTAAGCAATGGGTTATCCTTTGCTGGTGGTTCAGTCGATAATACATCTACGCCAGCATAAAGAAGCTTAGCGTTTAAGGCATCTGCCAAAGCCTGTTCGTCCACTAAGCCGCCTCGTCCGCAGTTAATCAATAAAGCATCACGTTTCATTAATTTAATTCTTCGCTCATTAATAAGTTTGTTTGTTGCAGGTGTGAGAGGACAGTGGAGGCTGATAATGTCTGAAGTGCTAAATAGAGTTTCTTGGTCAACCCATTGATAGCCCTCTGGTAATGACTTAGGTTGAGTACGAGAATGTATTAGTATTTCCATTCCAAAAGCTTTTGCAATATTGGCGACTTGTTTACCCGTTTCGCCAAAACCAATAATGCCCATTTTTTTATTTTTTAAAGAAAAGAGGTTAGAGGCTCTAAAAGTGAAATCTACACAATTATCCCAATTACCACGTTTTACCAACCCGTCATGTAAACTTACTTGCTGAGTGTGATTTAGGATGTGAGCAAATACCATTTGAGCGACTGATTCAGTGCTATATGCAGGAACATTACATACAGTAATTCCATGCTTTTTCGCAGCTTCAAGATCGATAATATTTGTACCAGTTGCCAACACGCCTATGTATTTTAAACTCGGAAGCTTGGCGATAGTTACAGCAGTTAAGCTGACCTTATTAGTTAAGATGATTTCAGCACCTTTTGCTCTTTCAATAATTTGTGATTCAGATGTACGGTCATAGGTGAACACTTCGCCTAATTGCTGTAATTTTGAATCATCCAAATCACCTGGATTAAGAGTAAAGTAATCGAGAATCACTATTTTCATTTAAAACCTCTTTGTGCCTTTAAGCTGTCATAAGCGGCTTGAATATCTTGAGCCTTCTTTTTCGCAAGTTCCATCATTTCTTCTGGTAAACCTTTTGCAACGAGCTTATCAGGGTGATGTTCATTCATCAGCTTACGGTAAGCACGTTTAATGTCTTGATCACTGGCAGATTTTTCGAGCCCTAACACTTGATATGCATCATTGATGTTAGTTCTTTGAGGCCCACCCCGAGCTGAAGATTGTTGAAAACGAAACTCTGCTTGCCAACGTTTAAGCAACACTTCTAACTGCGAAGCTGAGAAGCCAAGTTGTTGCGCAATAATAGTAAGAATTTGTTTTTCTTTCGGGTGAAGTTCTGCATCCGCTAAAGCCGTTTGTATTTGGATTTCCAAGAACATTTGTAAGATTTCCTGGCGTCTTCCCGCAATGGCTTTGAACTCTCTAAGGCAAGTGGTTAAATCAAAATCAGCTTGTTTTCCTTGACGAAATGCATTTTGAGCATCTGTCCTCACACTCCCTTGTAAGCGCATTTGATCCATCATCATACTGGCTATTTTGATGTCGGTTTCGGTTACTCGACCTGAGGCTTTAGCCACATGCCCCATAACTGCAAATGTGCTATTAAAGAATTGGCTTTGTTTTTTGCTGGCATTACGAATAATTTGAATGGTGCTGCCACGCTTATCATAAAGGTGCCCTAGCCAAGCACCGAGTAGAGCACCAAAAAAACGGCCAAACATAAAGCCGATAATAGCGCCAAAAACTTTACCCCAGATTTTCATTGATATTACCTTGTTCGAACCTTTGGTTTACTTCTTCTAGTCGTTGTGGCGTTCCCACATCATTCCAATAACCATTGAGTTTATTGCCAAATAACAGCTTTTCTTGAATGGCCTGATTAAATAGTAACGGTGTCGCAAATGCACCATTAGGACTGTCTTTAAATAGTTCTTTTCGATAAATTCCGATACCTGAAAAGGTGAGTCTATCGGTTTTGTCATCAGTGATTTTATTACCTTTGAGAGCATAGTCTCCAGCAGGATTATGTTTAGGGTTTTCAACTAACCATAAACAAGCGAGAGCGTTTTCAGGCATAACAAAATCAGTAATTGATGCTGGTAATTCATCGATAAAGATATCACCGTTTATCACTAAAAAAGGGGCATCACCGAGTAATGGGAGGGCTTTTTTTATGCCTCCTCCAGTTTCGAGCGCTTCACTCTCGTGGCTATACGAAATTTTTAGGCCCCACCTTTCACCACGGCCTAAAGCGTGAGTGATTTTTTCACCAAGCCAAGCTGTGTTAATGACAACCTCTTTAAAGCCAGCGTTAGCGAGCTTTTCTAAGTGGTAGCAAATAAGTGATTTATTATTTACTTTTACTAATGGTTTAGGAATGCTGTCAGTGAATGGTTTTAAACGCTTTCCCCTGCCAGCAGCGAGAATCATCGCTTTCATTGACTATTTCCTTTTGATGATTGCTGAAATACAGGGATTATTTTACTTTTCATCCAATGATCAAATTCTGCTAATTCCGGATACTTTGACGTAACTTCTATTATGTAGTTCAAGGTTTGCGGAATATCTTTTAGGTATCCAGCTTTATTGTCGCGATAAAACAAACGACTAAAGATACCAGCAATTTTGATATGACGTTGTAAACCGGTTAAATCAAACCAACGTTGATATTGCGCAAATGAAACTGACTCGCTTAATATCCCTGCTTCAATAGATTGCTCAAAATGCTGTTGTTGTAACGTTTCAAAATACACCTTTGGGCAAACAACATAACAGTCACGGAGCAGTGATACTGCATCGTAAGTAAATGGACCTACAACACTGTCTTGATAATCAATTAAATACAGTTTCTGATTTTTAACCATAATATTACGACTATGGAAATCACGATGCATTGTGCATTGAGGTTGCTCTAGCAAAGCGGAACTTAGAAAGTTGTACACGTGGTGCAGTAGTTCAATTTCCTGATTGTCGAGCTTAAGTTGTAGGTGATGTCCGATAAACCATTGATCGAATATACTCAATTCAGTTTTGATGAACTTTTCGTCGAATACTGGAAGTTCATGAGCTGGCGTCGACTCAACTCGAGCAACGCTATTCAGTAACGCTAGAGACTCAGAGTAGTAACCTTCTATCGCAGCATCAGTTAATACTGAGCCCAGCTGAGTGTCACCTAAATCAGACAATAACATAAACCCTTGAACATTTTCATGCGCAATCACTTGAGGAACAGCTAGATGCTGAGCATCGTAACTATTCGTGAGTTCGATAAAAGGAATAATGGCAACCAGCTTGATAGGAGAGTCAACGGCAATAAACGTTTGGTTATCATGACATACTCGAAAATAGCGACGAAAACTGGCATCTCCGGAAATCAGCTCTATCTCAAAAGCGCCCACAAGCTTGCTTTTAATCCATGCTGTTAATGTTTCAAATCTAGAATCAGACAAAAAAACCTCATATCACTTTGTTATTTTAATAATGGAAACAGTCTAGAGAACAAAATCAAAGATACTTGAGGTTGAAATGTCAAATTTAATACCAAAATCTGTGGCTTTGTTTACAACAAAAACTGATTATAAATGTTCTCTGAAAATTGCATCTCAGCTGATTACAGGTATATTATAGCGACTAATTTTTTAGAAACAGCTAATAAATCAATTTGCTGGCTCAGAGTGATAAAATTATTAACCGAATGAAGCTACGCTACGCTATAGCCCTAAGTTTGGCACCACAATTGGTGCTGGCTCAACAACCAAAGACGATTGACCCTGATAATGGTGTTATTGATAACAAGCCAATCGCAGTTCGTTCCCAATGCGTAATTATACCGCCTAAGGCACCACAGTATATTAGTGATCGTGATCAAGTCGTAGAAGATAATCATATTCGTATCGAATCTGATCATTCAGAAGCTCAGGTCGGTAAAAAAGCGCACTTCTCAGGCGGGGTAACCTTTAACCAAGGTGACCGACACATCTATGCTGATGAAGCTACTGTAAATGATGAAACACAGCAATTGTCTGCGAAAGGCAATCTAACGTTTGAAGACCCGCAAATTACCATTGTTGCTGATTCATTAGATGCAGAGATTAAAAATAACAGCGCTTCGATGACAGGTACAAAGTATTGGTTAAAAGGTCAGCAGGTTCATGGCGAAGCTAAAGGTTTAGAAATCACACCAGAGAATGACTTAATTTTATCAGAAAGTAGTTTTACAACTTGTCCTGAAGGGCATGAATCGTGGAAGCTCGAAGCTGATGAGATTAAAATCGATAGCTCTGAGGAATGGGGGGCGATTTATAACGCCCGCTTAAAAGTTGGTGGCGTTCCCGTTTTATACGTACCTTATATGACGGTTCCTGTATCTGATAAACGCAAATCGGGGCTGCTATTTCCAAAATTCAGTACCAGCACGGTTAATGGTGTTGAAGTTGCACTACCTATTTATTGGAATATTTCACCAAACTATGACTTAACCTATACCCCAGACTATATGTCAAACCGTGGTCTGTTTAATAAGGTTGAGTTTCGTTATTTAACCAATGGTCAACAAAACGGTCAGTTAAATTTTGAGTATTTACCGACGGATGATGAAATCTCTGGTAGCCCAAATCGATATCTTTATCACTGGAACCACCAAGGAAAGTTGAACGAAAACTGGCGAGTACTTGCCAACTTTACTGATGTTTCTGATAACAACTACTTCACCGATTTAGATTCTGACATTAGACAGGATAATGATAATCAACTGTTAAGAGTGGGTGAGCTCAATTATTTGAGCCACGATTGGGACTTTGGTCTCAAAGTACAAGATATCAAAGTGCTTGGTCTAGCTGAAAAGCCATTTCAAGTAATGCCGCAGCTTACGGCCACGTATCGTTTACCTGAACTCTATGACAACATGGATTTCAGCATGTATTCGGAGGTCACTAATTTTGCTCATCAAGATAATGATCATAATACGGCGACCCGTTTACATTTAGAGCCAACATTGACTCTGCCTTTTTACGGCCCTGCAGGTTCTGCGTCGGCGGAATTTAAGTTATATCAAACAAATTACTGGCAGGAAGAAGATGCGATTGATTCACAACTAAAAGATACTGTTAGTCGAACCATTCCATCAGTACGTTTAAACGCCAAAGTAAACTTTGATAGAACGTTATCTTTGTTTTCTGAACAGTATCGCCAAACGTTAGAGCCACAAGTTCAATATTTGTATGTTGGCTATGAAGATCAATCTGATATTGGACTTTATGATACAGCACAGTTACAAGAGGATTACTACGGCCTCTTCCGTGATCGTCGCTTTTCTGGTTTAGATCGTATTTCCGACGCCAACCAAGTGACTCTGGGTTTGACAACAAGATTGTTTGATTCTCATAACCGTGAAAAAATAAAGTTCAGTTTTGGACAGATTTTCTATCTAGAAGACAGCCGAGTAAATTTACTTGATAGAACGATTGAAAACCAACCTTCATCTTCAGTATTAGCCACGGAGTTAGATGCCCATATTTATAATGATTGGTATTTTAGCTCTGCAGTACAGTATGATACTCAGCTTAGCAAAACTAAGAAAAACGAAGTTTCTCTAGATTTTCGTCCTGAAGCGAACAAATTGTTCCAGTTGAGCTATCGATATGTACCTGATCTTGTCAACGCCAATAACAATAATCAGGTTGATATTTCTCAAGCTGGTGTGAGAACAGCATGGCCACTTAAAGACAATTTATACTTTGTCGGAAATTGGTATTATGACCTGAATAAAAAAAGAAGCATCGAGTCTTATACTGGCTTTCAGTATGAATCTTGTTGTTGGGCAGTACGTTTAAGTTATCATTATCGAATTAAAACTAATTATGATGATAATATTGCGAGTAATCCTATTGAGCGTGAACAGTTTGAAAGTGGCGTATATTTGAACTTCCTCATAAAAGGGCTTGGTGGCTCTGGTAAGTTAGGTGTTTCAGATATGCTCAATGAAGGGATCTTTAATTACCGTAAACCACTTTATTTAAGAAATTAATAATTTAACCGAACTGCTGAACCTCTTTCGAAGTTCAGAGTCAAATGGAATTCTAGCCATACCCATTTTAAATCGAAATGGGTATCGGATAACGAAATTAAACAAAATGAAAATAATCAGCCAAGGAATTTGTGGATGAGATTTTGTAAAACCATTATTTTTACGCTTTGTGCGTTACTACTGAGTCAAAGTGTTATTGCTGCCCCACAACCATTGGATCGTGTCGCCGTTCAAGTTGATGATGGAATCATTCTTGAAAGCGAAATTCAAGACATGGTAAAAACGGTTAAAGAGAATGCGAAATCGAATGACCAATCATTACCTTCAGATAACGCTTTGCGTACACAAGTTATTGAACGTTTGATTTTGAATCATTTGCAGATGCAAATGGCTGATCGAATTGGTTTACACATTGGTGATCTTCAACTTGATCAGACCATAGGTAACATTGCTAAAGAGCAACATTTAACGGTTGAGCAAATGCGCAACAAAATTGAGGCTGCAGGCTCAAGCTTCGCCCAATACCGTGAACAGCTTCGACAAGAAATTACTATCGGCGAAATTCAGCGTATTCAAGTGCAGCGCCGCATTCAAGTCTCACCACAAGAAGTCACTAATTTGGTGAACATGATTCAAGAGCAAGGTCAGAAGAATGTTGAATATCAAATTGGCCATATTCTTATTGAAATACCAACTAACCCAACGAGTGAACAATTAGAAGCCGCATCGAAGCGTGCTCAAGCTGTTTTAAAACGCTTGAAAGATGGTGCTGACTTTAAGCGTACAGCGATAGCTTCATCATCTGGTCCTAAAGCGTTAGAAGGCGGTATTTGGGATTACATGAACGTCAATGAAATGCCGACATTGTTTGCCGAAGTAATGAATGGTGCGAGCAAAGGTGATATTTTAGGGCCAATCAAAAGTGGTTCCGGCTTACACATCATTAAGGTAATGGACGTTCGTGGCCAACAATCAAATGAGGTTGAAGAAGTTCGAGCAAGACATATTCTATTAAAACCATCACCGATTCTTTCAGAAGAGCGTGCAAAAACGGTATTAGAGCAGCTGCTGGAACAAATCAAATCTGGTAAAGCGAAGTTTGAAGATCTCGCTCGTAAGTACTCTGAAGACCCTGGTTCTGCTGCTAAAGGTGGTGAACTTGGTTGGTCGCAATCTGATGTCTATGTGCCAGAATTTGCTCGAACGCTAGATAACCTCAAGGTTGGGCAAATCAGTGAACCATTCCGTACTAGCCATGGCTGGCACATTGCGCAGTTAGAAGAGCGTCGTAAAATCGATGCCACTGACAGAGTGAATACAAACCGTGCTCACCAGCTGATCTTCAGACGTAAATTCAATGAAGAACTGCAAAACTGGTTAGAAGAAATGAGAGCAAATGCTTATATCGAAGTGTTTGACCAAAAATAGAGGTTTTAATTTTTGACGATTAAACGAATCGCCATCACTCCGGGCGAGCCAGCAGGTATCGGCCCGGATCTCGTAGTTAAATTAGCTCAGCAGCCGTGGCCTGCTGAGCTTGTCGTTTGTGCTGACCCGAAATTACTTAAAGAGCGCGCTAAGCAAATGGGACTTCCCTTGACGCTTAAGCCTTATCAACCTTCACATGAGCCCATCGCACAACAAGCTGGTACATTGAATATTGTGCCATTTGATGTTGCTGAGAATGTTGAGTGTGGGGTACTTAATGATAAGAACAGTGCTTATGTTGTTGATACCTTAAAGTTTGCCGGTGAACACAATATGAGTGGTGAGTTTGATGCTGTTGTTACGGGTCCTGTACACAAAGGTATCATCAATCAGTCAGGTATTTCCTTTAGTGGTCATACGGAATTTTTTGCTAACCAAGCAGGCTGCCAAGATGTAGTGATGATGCTCTCTGCGCCAGAATTACAAGTCGCACTGGTTACAACACATATTCCATTAGCGTATGTATCTAAAGCGATAACGGCTGAACGCATTAAAAATATCATTAATATTCTTTATAAGGATTTAACGACAAAGTTTGCGCTTGAGCGACCTAAGCTTTATGTTTGTGGTCTTAACCCCCATGCTGGTGAAGATGGCCATTTAGGCCGAGAAGAAATTGATATTATTATTCCTGCACTTGAAGAGTTACGTGCAGGCTTAGCAATGGATATTGTAGGGCCATTGCCGGCCGATACATTGTTTCAACCTAAATACCTTGAAGATGCAGATGCCGTTCTCGCAATGTATCACGATCAAGGATTACCGGTTTTAAAATCATTAGGGTTTGGTAAGTCAGTGAATATCACGCTTGGTTTGCCTTATATCCGCACCTCAGTAGATCATGGTACCGCATTGGATTTAGCTGGTACTGGTGAAGCAGACGTTGGAAGTTTTGTCTGCGCTTTAAATAAAGCCATTGAACTGGCCGAAAAGAATTAATAGTAATGAGCAGTAAAGTACATTTAGGCCATACGGCCAGAAAACGTTTTGGTCAAAACTTTTTGACTGACATGAATATCATCGACAGCATTGTAGGCGCCATTTCTCCAGATAACGATCATACTATGGTCGAGATTGGTCCAGGTTTAGGAGCCCTTACTGAACCTGTAGCTGAAGATGTTGATAAACTTACCGTTGTTGAGTTAGATAAAGACCTCGTTGAACGTCTGAAAACACATCCATTTTTAAAAGATAAGCTGGACATTCATCAGGGTGATGCAATGCAATTTGATTTCAGTACGCTGAAAGAAGATGGCAAAAAACTGAAAGTATTTGGTAATTTACCTTATAACATTTCAACACCATTAATGTTTCATCTTTTTGAATTTGCAGAAATGATTGAAACTATGCATTTTATGCTGCAAAAAGAGGTGGTGTTACGCTTATCTGCAAGTCCAGGTACGAAAGCTTACGGCCGTTTAACGGTAATGGCGCAGTATTACTGTCAAGTGGTTCCTGTTCTTGAAGTGCCTCCAGAGTGTTTCGCACCACCGCCTAAAGTTGATTCAGCCGTTGTTCGATTGCTGCCATACGAAGTTAAACCTTATCCTTGCGATGACATAAATGTTCTAAGTAAACTGGTCACTCAAGCATTTGGAATGCGACGTAAGACGCTACGAAATAACTTAAAATCTGTTCTGAGTGATGATGAGTTTGCACAACTTGATGTTGATGCTACTTTGCGTCCAGAGCAGATCAGTGTTGAACAGTTTGTAAAAATGGCGAATCACATCTGTCGAAAATAGGAAAAAAAATGGCACAGGATAACCATTCATTTCGAGTTGAAGTAAAAACAGAATATCTTGAGGAGCAATCCTCTCCAGAAGAAGAAAAGTTTTTATTTAGCTACACCATTACAATTGTTAATTTAGGTGCTTTACCTGCTAAATTAGAAACTCGCCATTGGATCATTACTGATGGAAATGGTCAGCAGAATGAAGTGAATGGTGCGGGCGTTGTTGGTGAAACTCCAGTCATTGAACCTGATAGTGCGTATCAGTATACCAGTGGCACAATGTTAGATACGCCACTGGGTTTTATGGAAGGTTTTTATCATATGAAAGCGCAAAACGGTGAGATGGTTAAAGCCATCATTCCACGTTTTCGTTTAGCTGTGCCAGGTTTGCTTCACTAATAGGGAACACTTTTTTAAACAAATATGTCTAAATACTTTGTTGGAGATATACAAGGATGTTATCAAGAACTTAGACTGCTGCTTGATGCCGTCGACTTTAATCCATCAAAGGATGAGCTTTGGGCTGTCGGTGACTTAGTGGCTCGTGGTCCTGACTCTCTTGCGACGTTGGAGTATCTGCATGGCCTAGAAAATAGTGCAAAGGTGGTTTTAGGTAACCATGATTTACACTTACTCGCATTAGCCGCTGGCGTAAAAAAACGTAACCCTAAAGATTTACTCGATCCTTTACTCGACTCTCCTCATTTACCTAAATTAGTTGACTGGATACGTCAACAACCACTGGTTCGATATTTACCTGAGCACAACGTCATTATGACGCATGCAGGCATTCCGCCACAGTGGGATTTAGATACCTTATTATTACAAGCGAATGAAGTCTCAGATACTTTGAAAAGTGAAAGGTATATAGAGTCTCTCATTTCAAAAATGTATCACAATAAGCAATCTAAATGGCATGACGAATTAAGTGATTTTGATAAGTTAAAATTTACCATCGATGCATTAACAAGAATGCGTTTCTTACATCAAGATGGCAGCTTGGATTTTGCATGTAAGTTGCCAGCGGCTCAAGGGCACATTGAAGGCTTGAAACCATGGTTTGAATTTCCCAGTAAGCTGCTTGATGAAAATACTTTAGTTTTTGGGCATTGGGCCGCCCTAATGGGAGAAGTACCGCATTCACATTTGATGGCACTAGATACTGGTTGTGTGTGGGGAGGGCCAATGACGTTGTGGCATTTAGAAACAAATCAAAAATTTACCCAAAAAAGGTTAAAGTAAGGTTAAAATACTGCCGATATTATTTACAGATAATAAAAAGATAAAACTGTAAAGTGCGGCTATATCATTTCCATTGATTTTCTCGCCTTTTAATAACAATACCGAAATTTCTACTTATTGATACAACCCCGCTTTTAAATAGGCTGGTGTATTGATTTTGGGAAGAGCTATAAAGTCGGAGTACCCTATGAAAATTTCCGTGGCTATGCGCGTCATTGGCGGGTTTAGCGTTGTAACCCTAATGCTCATCATCCTTGGATTGATGTCTCATCGAACCAATAACAGTTCTAGAGAAAGTACGATGGTGATGCAGGAAGTCAGTTTACCTGCATTAAAAGCAACAAGTTTCCTGTCTGAAAATCTGAGTGAACAAAGAAGATTAGCTTTACAAGCTTTTCATACCAATGAAGCGAGCAAAATACCTAATATCCAAAATCAATTTCAAAAGAGTTCAACGCAATTCAATCAAAGGCTGAATGAGATTGAGGGGTTGATGAGAAAAAACGAAGACTTATTAAACCAAGCTTCAGCCATTCGAAATCAATATCGCTCTTATCAATCCACGAGTCAAAACGTCATTTCAGACCAGCAATCAGCAAGAGAAATTCAAGAAAGCTTGAATGTAAAAAGTGAAGAGTTTGAATCATCTTTAGATGATGCATCTTCTCTGCTACTTGATTTGATTGATTTTGAGAGCAGTGATGATAAAGCTTTACAAGCTATTGCGGCTTCAGCCGTTACCATTGACTCTAGTTTAAGTGGTTTAATAACAACGGTTTTAGATCTGATTAACAGTAAAGATAAGCAACACTACGATATTTTGAATAAAGAGCTTAGCTATGTTGTTGGCGATGTTATGGCTAAAGCCGAACACCTAAAGCGTGATGGAAATAACAATAACTTAGCATTAGACACTATTGAAGAAGTGACTTCCAGCATTGAAACATTACTGAGCCAAGTTCAGGGTGACAATTCCTTCTTATCTCAAAAAGCCAAACAATTGAGTGTTGAGTCGCAGGTGGATTCAGGTTTTACACAATCTGAAAGTATCGCAATGTCACTGGCGAACAAACTTGGGCAACTCAATTCGAATATTGAAACTTTTAGTAATAAAATTAACCTGCAAGCGATCGAGAATATTGATACAGCAAGTACACAAACCAAAATTGTTGAAGTGATTGCAATTTTGGTGGCAATTTTCGTGAGTTATTTGGTCGTTCGTCCTTTGAAGTCGTCACTTGATGAGGTGAATCATGCGCTTCAAGTTTTGGCTTCAGGTGATTTAACGCATAAGCTTGATGACTCAGGCCATGATGAGTTTGCAAAGTTAGCCAGCAACTGTAATCGTCTCGTTGATAGTTTAAGGGATGTTATTACAGGTATTTTAGACCGTTCAACTCAACTCGCTGCGGCTGCAGAAGAAACGTCAGCGATTACAACACAAACCACTGCGGGAATTAATCAGCAAAAAGATCAGGTTCATATTGCTTCAACTGCAACAACAGAACTTAACTCAAGCGCACAACAGGTCTCAGAGAGCGCAGAGCAAGCCTTAGTTGAAATCAAGCAAGCCGATGAAGAAGCTAAGCATATCCGTGAAATTGCAGAAGAAAATAAACGCATTATTTTAGCGCTTGCAGATGAAGTAGCGACAGCGGGACAGGTCATCAATAAAGTTCACTCGGACAGTGCATCAATAGGTTCAATCTTAGACGTGATTCGTGGTATTGCGGAACAAACTAACCTGCTTGCACTTAATGCCGCAATCGAAGCTGCACGAGCTGGTGAACAAGGTCGAGGATTTGCGGTTGTTGCGGATGAAGTTCGCAGCCTAGCTTCAAGAACTCAAGATTCTACCAGTGAAATTCAGCAAATGATTGAAATTCTCCAGCAGGGTACTGAAGAAGCAGTAAGAGTGATGGAGCTTGGACGTTCACAAGCGAGCAGTTGTGTTGATAAAACAGAACAAGCTAATGCTGCACTGGAAACCATCAGTGAGTCTGTTCATAAAGCTTATGATTCTGGTATGCACATTGCCAATGCCGCTCAAGAGCAAAATGTGGTGAGCCAGCAGGCGTCAGAAAAGCTCGATGAGATTGCCATGATATCTGAAGAGACTGCCGTTGGCGCCGAACAAACCGCTGCGTCAAGTCACCAAGTTGCTCAACTTGCTGAAGAACTTAAAACCTCCGTGGGTGAGTTTAGAGTTTAGCCATTCTTAAAGCCCCGTTCAGGGGCTTTTTTTATTCTTTAAAATACTTATAACCCTGTGATTATAATATTGGGTTATTTATATTTTTCATGAACAAAAATTAAAATACTTTTTATCCTCCGTAAATTATGATTCAGTAAAAACATTATAAACTTAGTATGTCAAAGTAGTTTGTAGTGGGTTTAGAATAAGTGTTACCAGTTGAAGGTTCATTAGAAAGAGTAGCAGAATATGATTCAAGCAGAAGCTTGAGTCCTAATCACCTCGTTGGGCAATTAAAAGGGGCTTCAATTGGTGCTCCTGAACCTAAATATTTTTTTCCAAGAACTGAAGAAGGATACGAAACTCAATGGCAATATAATGCTAGTGATGACGAAGCTGACGACAGCAGCCCAAAAACAAGAGAAATAACTGATAGTTTTTTTTCAAAAGCATATGGCACGACCCAAAATCAAAATACAGGAGCTTCTGAGGAGAGTGGAAGCTCAGAGGTAACACCTAGTTCATCACCATCAACAAGAAGGACTAATAGGAGAAATGTTCCACTTCCACCTCTCCCATTTCAACTAGGTGGGGATAGTCGTAACTCTAATGAAAGTGAAGTCTCATCAAGGCCTAATTCAGCTAACAAAGCTCCTCAGTTGCAGGCTTCAAAAACTGCACCGAAGAAATGGTCGGTGGCTTCTGTACAGGAAGAACAAAAGGAAAAAATTGAGACTGAAAGAGCAATAGAAATTGAATTTGAGAAAAAGTACAATGAATGCCAGCGTGAGAAGTTGCACTATGAACGTGAATTAGGTGCAACTTCAGGTGTAACGACTCTCAAACGTATTAAAGAGCACACAACTTATGTAAGCGAAATGGAAGGGCTATACCCAAACTTAGAAAAAGCGCTATCGGAATGGTGTACCGCAGCAAAATATAATGCGAAGCTTGCAAAAGGGATCTCCGGAGTTGCAAAAAGTAACCTTGAGAAAGCAGAAAAGAGGTTAGAATTACTTGAGAGACAAAGACATTTATTTAGAAATGAAATTGATACTAAGCTTAGCAAGTGGAAAGACGACCTACGAAGACAGAGTAGAAAAATTAAACCTGCCAGTGAAGGTACTTTAACTAAGAAGGCAAGCAACCCTTCTGACCCCGTAACTGCTGACACAAGTAAAATAACAGTTCAGCCCCCTCCAAAAGCTTTAGTCGTTGGTATTAACGATTATGACGTTTTACCTCCCAGAGCTACGATGGTACTTCCACCTCTGTATCAAAAAGACAGGAAAGATGCTGCTGGTGTAACGGTTGGTAACAAAATGTATGAATCAATACCTGATGAAGGTTTGCAAGCTCCGACTGCTCGGGCTCTAGTTGCTCAAGAGCCCAAAGAGAATCTTGCTCCACTGCATAATGATGAGCTTGATAATCCTGATGGTTCAAACATTTACACTGAACCTAATGCACCTTCTATTAAAGCGATGGTTCAACAAGAAGCAAGCAAACCACCTTTAGAAACAGCAGGAGCTCATGTTTATGATTCTGTCGGTATTAAAAAAGATGAAGAAAAAATATATACCTCAATGCATGACCCAGAGGTGCTTGCTGAAAAGTTAGAGAGAGAAAGGCAGTCTAAATCAACTGCAGAACCAAAAGCGCAGATAGATCCTGCTTTATTAATGACCTCAGAAAATGTTCTGCATATGTATGAAGAAGATAAAGCAAACGCTAATTATAGTACTACAGAAGACGTTCAAGAAACTATGTCTGGTGGATATTTTAATCCTCAATTACTGCAGAGAGAACCTAAAGCACCTAAGCCTACAGATCAGATTACACAGCATTTGAGGTATGCTCAAGCAAGTGGAACCCCTTTAGTTAATGGACTTGGTGGATCAACTGGTACTCCGTCAACTATGCCAGAGCCTGCTTCATCAAAACCAGCTATTTACGCAAATATTACACCTCCATTGCCACCGAAGGTCGATGCAAGTGTACAGGATGTTCAAAATGGGCAAAATAAGGCTGGAACCCCACAGGAGAGTGTTTTATCTGAAGTGAATAAAGGAATATTAGTAGAAGATACTGAAAGCTCATTATTACAACAGTCTGGGTCTTATGATCAGCTTGCCCCAAAAGATCTACCAAAAGATTCACCGGTGGTTCAGTACTCTGTAGGTGGACGTTATGACAGTTTGGAACGTGAAAAAGTAGTTGAAAGTGAAACTGCTAACACTTCGAAGCGCTCCCTAGAACTAGAAACTGAAACACAGCATCATAGAAAAGAAGATGTTTTAGATACTTCATCATCCCGTCAAGGTTTCACAAGTTCGTTGGACTTGGTTAGACCAACAAAACAGCAGGCTCAAGCTGATTCGAGAGATAGGTCGAACTCTTTACCAAGTGCTATGAAAAATCCTGAGGCAAAATTTTCTTCGCTTAATTTATCTCAACCACAAATTGCACATGCTCAATTAGCAATGGTAGGTGGGACTGATGAACTAAGACCTGAAGTCCAAGCTGCCCCTCCTGCTCAATTTACAATGGCAGGTGATAATGTTGAAGTAAGCCCAGAGCTTCAAGCTGCCTCTCCTGCTGCTCAGCTGCCAGATGAAAAAACGGTTGATAAAGAAAAGAGCAGACAACTTAAGGAAGCAGTTAATAAGAAAGAAGCTGAAGAAATAAAAAATATTATGCTTCCTGGAGATGAGGAAGTTTCAATCGATGATGATGTTTGGGTAAAAATTGAAGATACGCCTAAGGTAGACCTTGCTGAAGCCGTAAAAGAGCTAAAAGATTTTAAAGAGAGAAAAACAACAGATTTAAATACCGCTACTGCATTGTTTGAACATGGTGGGTTTCATCATATTCAAACTTCAGCTGAAGCAGATAACACTTTCGGTAAAATAGATGATGTAGACTCTCCACTTAAAAATGCCTTGGATAAAAAAAATAAGGTGATAGCAAGACATTTAGTAAGTGTTGAAGCAAGTGCTAGAGATACAACACCATTACATATTGCTATAAAAAGAAAACTGACAGGTTTCTTTACAAAGCTCTTTAGCTTTGTCTTTAAAGAAAAAAGAGCTCAAAGTGAGAACTTTGACAATGGTACTTCCCAGTCACAAACAGAGCAGAGCATAGACAACGGTACTTCACCGTTACAGACCAGAGACAATGGTACTTCACAGTCACAGACTGAGCAGAACATTGATATAGCCACTCATGCCGTCATAGCAGATGTAAGTAAAGAGATAGAAGTTGACTATTTTCAATTAAATCAAAAAGACGAGCAAGAAAAAACGCCACTTGAGTTATTGATAGAGCAAAATGAAAAAGAGGCGCTATTAAAAATTGTCAACGCAAATGGTTTTAAAGCTGAACAATTAGAAGACAGAGAAAAGCTTTATAATCTTGTCTCTGAAAGAACAGGTTGGCAAGGTGTTGCGAGCAGGCTGAAAGTTTAGTTCATTTTAATTTTATTGAAGGTCTATTTATCTTAAGTATCTTTAGTGAGCGTTGAGATGAATGATCGAATACAAAGTTGCTAATACTAACTATGACTTGTTATGTCAATGGTATGCAGCGTTACGCTATGAAGAAGGTGCTGATGTTGTAGAACGCAAAATTCCTTAATATCATTGAATATTCATCTTTTTATTCTTAAAGGAATACCCAAGAATTTGCTGTAGAGTCAACGGAAAAATATTAAAACATAAGGAGTATGACCAATGACGTTAGGGCAAATTATTAAATCTTTTCGTAATGAAAAAGGCTTAAGCCAGCCAGAGTTTGCTGAGCAGATAGGGATCGAGCAATCCTATCTATCGAAACTGGAAAATGATAAATCATTACCATCTAATGAGATTATTCAATCTCTCTTAAAAGTTACAAGTCTTAGCTTGACCCAGTTAATTGATGAAATAAATTCAGCCAGTGAAGTTGAGCGGCTAAAGCAAATTCCAATGATTGCTGAGCATTTACAACAGCAAAAGCAGCACCGCTTGATGAGTTTAAGGCGATACCTATACTCAAGCAGCTTTTTGATTGTGCTAGGTGTTTGCTGCTTCTATGCTGGGTTCACTAAAAAGTTGTTCAATGAAAATTTATATATTTACCAATCAATGGGAGTGAACTTAGCGGGCGAACCTGATGACATTTACAAAGTGTATAGGAAGTTATTTTATGGTGCAGATCTTTTCGAAAAACAAAAAGAAATGAATAAAAGGTATAACCCAAAAAATATTGAGACAGAGGATTTCAAAGGGGAAACGTTCATCAAAACTGAAAAAGCGGGCAGTCGATACTATTGGCTTGATGGTAGAAGAGAGGTGCCGAACGTGATGAATACTTGGTTAGAGATCTTAGGCGTATTCTTATTTACATCAGGCGCAATGGGGTTTGTTCTCGAACGTAGGTTATTTAAATCTTAAATGATATTTTAATTACCGATAAAGCCAGAGCCAGACTATAGTTTTTATATTATTGTTATTATTCATTAGTTTGTATGCTGAACAAAGTCTGGTTTTTCTTTTTTTCTATTTCAATTGTTTTCATTATTTATCAAGTTGCTCTTGGTGAAACAGAAGTATTGTCTCACTCTGTTGATGGCATTTTTAGCAGTGCTAAAACTTCAGCTGAAATTGCTATTGGCTTAATTGGTGTAATGACTTTGTGGATGGGACTGATGAGATTGGGAGAAAAAGCAGGTCTCGTTAATTTTTTGTCCAAAATATCACAGCCTTTTCTTCATCGATTAATGCCTGGAGTCCCTAAAAACCATCCAGCGTTTGGCACAATAACAGTAGCATTAACAGCCAATATGTTAAGTCTCTATAATGCATCAGTGCCCATGGGTATTAAAGCGATGAAAGATCTGCAGTCGCTGAACCCTGAGAAAGAGACAATAACCAATGCACAAGTTGTATTTTTAGCGTTAAAGAGTTCATCGTTGTCCGTTATACCTGTGAATGTATTTTTACTGCGATCTCAAATGGGAGCAGATGCCCCTGCAGATTTGTTTATTCCAATACTGTTAGCCTCTAGCTGTTCGACAATCGTAGCGCTCTTGTCCGTTGTCTTCATACAAAAGATCCCTCTAATCAACTCACTGCTTTTACTTTATTTTGCTGTAATTTTTGCTGTGTTTTTTTCTGCTATTTCATTCCTGCTGACTCTCAGTATTAACGAGTTAAATGCCTTCTCTGAACAAGCTGGAAATGGTGTTTTATTGCTGGCGATATTCAGTTTTGTATTGATAGCAGGTATTAGAAAAGTGGCAGTATATGATGAATTTATTGAGGGAGCGAAAGAAGGTTTTAAGCAATCGATAACACTAATACCGTACCTTGTCGCAATGTTAATGGCGATAGGATTACTGAGAAGTTCAGGTATTTTTGATTCATGCATTTCTGTTATCACTCAAGCCGTTCACTTTTTTAATGGTGATCCCCGATTTATTGAAGCACTGCCTACTGCAATGATGAAACCATTTAGTGGTTCTGGGGCAAAAGCGTTGATGTTGGATTCCATGCAGCATTATGGTGTCGATTCATTTTCTGGACGTTTAGCTGCAATTTTTAATGAATGTACAGAAACTACTTTCTATATTTTAGCCGTTTATTTAGGAGCCGTTGGTATCAAGAAAGGGCGGCATGTACTGAGTTGTTGTTTAATTTCTGATGTTGCTGGTATTACGGCATCAATTGCAATTTGTTATTGGTTTTATGGTTAAAACAACTCATTACACTATATTTTATAGCTAGCAAAGAGAGGGCATATGATTAAATCATTTTCTGATGTACTGCAGCGAACTAAATCAATTGATAAAAAAACGCTTTCAGTTGCTGCAGCTCATGAAGTGTCAGTGCTTGAGGCCATTAAAGTAACGATTGAACAAGGTATAGCAGATGCAATTCTTATCGGTGACGAGGCTAAAATCAAGTTGTTAGCCAAAGATATCGGTATGGAATTGTCCAACATTGAGATTATCAATGAAATTGATGACAAGAAAGCAGCAAAACTAGCGGTTGAATGTGTTTTAAGTAATAAAGCTCAGATGGTAATGAAAGGACAAATAGATACTGCAAGTTTTTTAAGGGCTGTGCTTGATAGAAAGTCGGGGCTAAGAACAAAAAAGCTGCTATCTCATGTTGCAGTATTTGAGATTTTTAAATATGACAGGCTGATATTAGTGACTGATGCAGCTGTCAATAAATATCCAGATTTGAAAGATAAGATTGAGATCATTAATAATGCAGTAACCATGGCAAAGGCATTAGGTAATCCATTGCCAAAAGTTGCCCCAATTTGCGCTGTCGAGGTCATTAATCCCAATATGCCACCAACTTTAGATGCAGCGATCCTGTCACAGATGAGTGTAAGGGGACAAATACAAGATTGCATTATTGATGGACCACTTGCGATTGATAATGCTTTATCTGAGAAAGCAGCAAAACAGAAAAGCATTGATAGTCAAGTTGCTGGACATGCAGATATTTTACTCATGCCAAATATTGAAGCAGGAAACATTAGGGTCTGTTGATCTTTCAGGATTAAATTTTGTGCTATTTTAGCGTTTACCTGTTCAAGGCGTGAGCAGTGAGGCTTAGTCATCTAAGTGAGCTGGTCACAACACAGAACAGTGAACGCTAAAAAGCATCGAAAAAAGAGAAAGCGAAAATTGGTCGCTCTTTCAAAATAAAAAGTACTGCGTTATCGCTTGTTTATTTGGAATAACCAAACCGCACAAGCGCTGCCTTGCATAAAATAACCAATTTATCGCTGCAAAAACAATCACGAAAGATCAACAGACCCTATGCGTAAGACGTTAACGTATACCGCTGATTGTAATGTGGGAGGTGTTTTAATTTCGGCAACAGCTCCTGTGATTGTGACATCGAGAGCCGATGACTATCAAATTAAAGTAAACTCTATAGCTTTGGCCGCTCTAGTTGCAGAATCTTTAAATGATCAAGCAAGAATAGAATAAGCTATACAATTAACGGTTTTTCAACATGTTATCTAACAAGATTAAACCTTGTTAATCTTTGCAATTTTTTGAGGAAATAATAATCAAGTTCCAGTAATCTTCTGCGCGAGCGGTGTGAGCTCGATCGCAGAATGTTGGTTTTTGGGACTTTAATCTGCTTAATGTCTCAAACACTAACATTTTCACTTCTTTCACATGCTTCTAAAGTATTCCGGATCTTCACTTTAGTTTTTCAATGGACTTTAAATTTGTATACCTAATTTTGAATATAAATTAGGTACTAACCTTATTTGTACCGACAAATGAAGGAGTTTTGAGTGAATAAAAAGTGGTACGCATTGTTAGCTATTTTTTTCTCATCTTCCATATTTGCTGAAACTACACAACTGAATATGACGACAGGTGTCACAGGTGTTAGCCATGACATTTATAAGCTTCATATGACCATTTTTTACATATGTTGTGCAATTGGCGTAGGTGTATTTGGTGTGATGATTTACGCAATGCTAAATCATCGAAAGTCAAAAGGTCATAAAGCAGCAAACTTTCATGAAAGTACGAAAGTTGAGTTAGCTTGGACAATTATTCCTTTTGTTATCTTGGTTTTAATGGCGATACCTGCAACCAAAACCTTGGTAACGATGGATGACACCAGTAATGCTGATTTAACGGTGAAAATTACAGGATCTCAATGGAAATGGCACTATGACTACTTTAATAAAGGTGTCGGTTTTTACAGTATTATCAAAACACCTCAAGATCAGATAAATAATAAAAAACCTAAAGGTAAGCATTACCTACTTGAGGTAGACAAGCCTTTGGTGTTACCCACACACCGAAAAATTCGATTTCTCGTGACTTCAGAAGATGTGATCCATTCATGGTGGGTGCCTGCGTTTGCTATTCAAAAAGATGCCAACCCAGGTTTCATTAATGAAGCATGGACCAGAATTGACCAAGAAGGAACTTATCGTGGTCAATGCGCACAATTGTGCGGAAAGGGGCATGGGTTTATGCCTATTGTCGTAAAAGCGGTATCGGGGGAGAAGTTCGATGAATGGCTTAAGGCTCAGAAGACGGCTGAATCTCAGGCGGCACAAGCAGCAAAGGCATCATTGTCTAAAACGCTTACTAAAGCGCAGCTGATGAAAGAAGGGGCAGATGTTTATACCGCACATTGCGCAGTATGCCATCAGCCAAATGGAATGGGCCTACCAGGGGTGTTCCCTGCTTTGAAAGGCAGTAAGACCGCTACAGGCCCTGTACATAACCATATCCATACCGTGAAATTTGGTCGCCCAGGAACCGCAATGCAAGCCTTTGGTAAGCAGCTAACGGACGAGCAGATTGCTGCAGCAATCACCTATGAACGGAATTCATGGGGTAACAATATGGGTGATGCCGTACAAGCGGCTGATATCCATAACGTACAGAAGTAAGGGGCTGCTATGACGACACTTAATCCACAAATGAATGAAACGATTAACTCTTCATCGCATGATCATGACGAGCATCATTCTCATCAACCTAAAAAAGGCATCATGCGCTGGTTTTTGACGACCAACCATAAAGACATCGGTACGTTATATCTCTGGTTCAGCTTCATCATGTTCTTGATTGGCGGCACAATGGCTATGCTGATCAGGGTAGAGTTGTTTGAACCTGGTAAGGTGATTTTAGAGCCGAATCTTTTCAATGAAATGACGACGATTCATGGGCTAATCATGGTGTTTGGCGCTGTAATGCCTGCCTTTACTGGCTTGGCGAATTGGCTCATTCCGATGATGATTGGTGCACCGGATATGGCATTGCCAAGGATGAATAACTGGAGTTTTTGGATTCTGCCTTTCGCATTCGCCATTCTGCTCAGTACCATATTTATGCCGGGTGGTGGTCCTAACTTTGGTTGGACTTTCTATGCACCACTTTCCACAAAGTACAGCAGTGACAGTACCGCTTTATTTGTGTTCTCGATTCATATTATGGGGATAAGTTCGATCATGGGGGCAATGAACGTCATTGTAACCATATTCAACTTACGTGCGCCGGGTATGAGCTGGATGAAGTTACCGTTGTTCGTTTGGACATGGTTGATTACAGCATTTTTATTAATTGCAGTGATGCCTGTTCTAGCGGGTGTAGTGACCATGGTACTTACGGATAAGTTTTTTGGCACGAGCTTTTTTGATGCCGCTGGTGGTGGCGATCCAGTTATGTTCCAGCATATTTTCTGGTTCTTTGGGCATCCAGAAGTTTACATCATGATTCTACCTGCCTTTGGTGTGATTTCATCGATCATTCCGGCATTCAGCCGTAAAAAATTATTCGGCTATTCTTCAATGGTTTATGCGACAAGTAGCATCGCTGTCTTATCGTTCATTGTGTGGGGACATCACATGTTCACCACGGGTATGCCATTGTTCTCTGAGCTTTTCTTTATGTATTGCACCATGATCATTGCAATACCAACAGGAGTTAAGGTCTTTAACTGGGTGGCGACCATGTGGCGTGGCTCACTTTCATTTGAGCCTCCAATGTTGTTCGCCATAGCGTTTGTTATTTTGTTCACTATTGGTGGCTTCTCTGGTTTGATGTTAGCGATTACCCCTGCTGACTTCCAATACCACAACACCTATTTTGTGGTTGCTCACTTCCACTATGTGTTGGTTACGGGAGCGGTATTCTCGATCATGGCGGCCGCATACTATTGGCTACCAAAGTGGACCGGAAATATGTACAGCTTCACTTTGGCAAAATGGCATTTCTGGTGCTCAGTGATCTCGGTAAACGTTTTATTCTTCCCGATGCACTTCTTAGGTTTAGCGGGAATGCCAAGACGTATCCCTGATTATGCATTGCAGTTTGCGAATTTGAATAAGATCGTTTCTATTGGTGGCTTTGCCTTTGGTTTATCTCAATTACTGTTCTTGGCGCTTGTTATCAAGTGCATTAGAGGCGGGGAGAAAGCTCCTGCTAAGCCTTGGGACGGTGCAGAGGGTTTAGAATGGACATTACCAAGCCCAGCACCTTATCACTCTTTCACAACGCCACCAGAGGTCGAATAATATGACCTCAAAGATGAGTCCCAACAAAAAACTGATGATTTACTTGATCTTCGGTGCGATTGGTATGTTTGGGTTTGGGTTTGCTTTGGTGCCTCTCTATAACGTGATGTGCAAACAGCTTGGTATCAACGGTCACAGCTCTAACTTACCTGAGAAATACGAGAAAGAGCTGGTTGTTGATAAAAGCAGAAACATTAACGTTGAGTTTATGGCACAAGTTAGCCCTGGCGTTCCATATGACTTTTCTGCGGTAACGAAAACGCTAACCGTTCATCCCGGCGAGCTGGAGCATGCGAAGTTCTATGCTAAAAATAATTCGGACAAGTTAATTATTTCCCAAGCTATTCCATCGATATCACCTGGGCAAGGCTCATTGTACTTTCATAAAACGGAGTGCTTTTGTTTTACTCAACAACCCTTGCAAGGGCACACAAAAGAAGACTTACCCGTTGTCTTCTTTATTGATCCGGCATTACCGAAAGACATTCACACCATTACATTATCTTACACCTTGTACGACGTTACCAAAGAGGTGTTAAAGAATAGCCCTGAATATGCAGACCCAAATTTTATTAAGTCACATCAAGGCAGTCATAAAGTTCCAGAATCAGAATATAAAAGCTAGGAGTATTTGATGAGTGCACATGCGAAGTATTATGTTCCTGAGCAAAGCCATTGGCCGATCATTGGTGCAATGGGTTTATTTTTAATTGCATTTGGCGCAGGTCATTTTGTTATTGGTTTGGATAAGCATACTCCCAATAACGGTATCTATTTATTGGTTGCAGGTATTTTTACCATTCTATTTATGCTTACAGGTTGGTTTAGGCATGTGATTCATGAGTCCATGAGTGGCTTATATTCTGCGCAAATGGATGTTTCCTTTCGTCAGGGGATGAGTTGGTTCATTTTCTCTGAAGTCATGTTTTTCGGTGTGTTTTTTGGCGCACTATTTTTTGTAAGAATGTTCTCTGTACCATGGCTTGGTGGTGCTGATGGCACCATGACACATCAAGTTTTATGGCCAACGTTTCATGCTCATTGGCCGCTAACAACGACGCCAAAGGGCACAACAACCAAAGCGATGCCTTGGTTAGGTGTTCCTTTAGTTAACACCGTTATTCTGTTGACCTCTTCTATTACATTACATTTCGCACATGTCAGCTTGGAGCAAAAAAAGCGAAAGGTATTGGCTATATGTTTAGGCTGCACCATTTTACTAGGCATGAGCTTTTTATTTTTTCAAGCGAAAGAGTATATCCATGCTTACACCGAAATTGGACTCACGCTTCAATCCGGCGTTTATGGCAATACTTTCTTTATGTTGACAGGCTTCCACGGATTGCACGTCACGCTTGGTACTATTTTTCTCATCGTGTTGTTTTGTCGAGTATTAAAAGGACACTTTACGCCCGAACAGCATTTTGCTTTTCAAGCCGGGAGTTGGTATTGGCATTTTGTGGACGTAGTGTGGCTGTGTTTGTTTGTTTTTGTATATGTGCTCTGACGTTAGTGCAATTATAAAACGGAATCATTGGCAAGGATGCGTTAAACCATTTACAGGCTATGTATTGTTCATTGGCCTATTTTGCGTATTAGTAAGGTTAGGTTTTTGGCAATTAGCGAGAGGGCATGAGCGACAGCAGCTTGAGCAAGCTTATTACACTCGCCAGCAGCAAACCGTTGATTTTAATCAGCTCATATTAAATAAAGATCCAAAAACACTCACTGGAAGCAAAACAAAAGTACAGCTAAAGATAACTCAAACCCCTTTGATTTTTTTAGATAATCAAACCGTTAAAGGGAAAGTGGGTTACATGGTTTATCAACTGATGCAGGTATCACCAAAGCAGCCATGGTTACTTGTCGAGTTAGGATTTATCACGGCTTACGCCGAACGAAATCGATTACCAAAAATTCAAAAAATAAATAAGCAAGGGGTTTTCTCGGGGCGTGTTTATCATACGTCAAAAAATCCGTTCAGCCATAAATTATTGCCTGAAAAGGGTAATCCATTACGCATTCAAAATTTAAATTATCAGCAACTCAGTCAATTGCTTGGGCATCAAGTTTTTGATTTTTCATTGCAGCCACAGCGAGTATTTCATTCTGATGATGGTCGGCAGATGTTAAAGCCTTGGCGACCTATAACGATGTCATCAACCAAAAATTTTGGTTATGCCGCTCAGTGGTTTGCGATGGCAACAGTACTGGCTGTAATTGGTTTATTTATAGTAATAAGGAGACGCAAAGTTGGAATTAGCAAGAAAAAATAATTCCCGAGTGTTGTTAGTTTTGGCTTTGGTATTTATTGCACCTGTTGTTTTAGCAAAACTCTTTTTGGCTATGCATTGGTATCAAGGTGGGGTGACCAACAAAGGGCAGCTACTACCAGACTCGATGACTTACCAAAGTCTTAATATGAAAAACCCTGCACCTCATCATTGGCAAGTGATTTATATGATGCCAGATGAATGCACACAAACGTGTCAGCAGCAACTCTTTGTTCTCAACCAGAGCTACTTGGCGCTGGGCAAAGACAAAAATCGAGTAACGCCAGTCGTTTTGCATCACCAAGGTGCAGATGCTTTGGCTATGAGTCAATACAAATTTACACAAGCTGTTGCCAGCAAATTGATAGCGAAACAGATGGATAGACAACAGATGATAGTCGTCGATCCGTTAGGGAAGCTGGTAACCCGCTACGATTTAATGTCTGACAAGCATGAACAAGTGATGCAAGGCCGTGCGTTACTCAATGATTTACACAAAATGTTGAAACTATCGAGGGTAGGATAATGCGGTTTGCTTGGTTTATAAGAGCTGCCATATTGCTTGCTTTCGTTGTGATCTTAATGGGCGCTTATACTCGATTATCTAATGCAGGATTAGGGTGTCCAGACTGGCCTGGTTGTTATGGACAGGTCACTGTACCGAGCCAGCCCAGTTTGATTAAACAAGCTGAGGCAAAGTTTAATGGTCAAATTGTTAAACCTGCTAAAGCGTGGTTAGAGATGATCCATCGCTATCTCGCAGGCACTTTGGGCACTTTGATACTTGCTATTTTAATTTATCTTTGGGCAAGCAAGGCAGCCTCTAAAAAATTAGCTTTGTTGCTTACGGTGATAGTGGTATTTCAAGCTGCACTAGGAATGTGGACGGTGACCATGAAGCTGATGCCGATAGTGGTGATGTCGCATCTTTTAGGCGGTTATACCGTGATTGCATTATTACTATTGATTTATCTCGTTCAACGGCAAAAAACATCACCCATTAACGGTTTCGAAGAGAAAGTAGACTCAAGCATACAAGTGCATGCAATACTGGCTTTAGTTGCGTTGATTATTCAAATTATTCTTGGTGGATGGACATCAACAAACTATGCTGCACTCTCATGCACATCATTACCCATTTGCCAAGGGAGCTGGTATCAACATCTGCAGTTTGCGCAAGCATTTAATCCTTTTCAAGGACAACATCAAACCTATGAGTTCGGAGTGCTAAGTGCAGATGCTCGTACGACAATTCATGTGTGTCATCGCATATGGGCGATGGTTACTAGCGTAATGCTGTTGTCGCTGAGCTATCGTTTATGGCGGCTTGATATATCGAGCAGCAAAATAATGGCGATAGGGCTGAGTTTGTGTTTATTGCTGCAAGTTTCGTTAGGCATGAGCAATATTCTATTTCAATTACCTCTTTTTGTAGCAGTGGCACATAACGGTGGTGCCGTATTGTTGCTGTTAATCATGGTTTTTATCAATTTTAAGCTTCGGAGCGCATCGTGAGTAAAGAGATTACGTTAACTGAACCTGTGACTTTTGTCTGGCGTGATTATTTAGAAATGACCAAGCCTAAAGTTGTTGCGCTCATGCTTCTTACTGTTGTGGTCGGTATGTGTTTGTCCGTTGTAGGAGCACTGCCTGTTCAAGCTTTACTACTGGGACTCATTGGTATTGCATTGATGTCTGCATCCGCAGCGACGTTTAATCATGTGATAGACCGAAAAACCGACGCTATCATGGGGCGAACGAGCGGTCGTCCGTTACCTAACCATAGAATATCCGCTATAAAAGCGACCACGTTTGCATTTGCGATTGGAATCCTAGGTTTTGTTATTTTATTTGAGTGGGTTAACTCATTAACGGCTTGGCTTACGCTTTTCAGTTTGATTGGTTATGCGGTGATTTACACCATGTACTTGAAACGAGCGACGTCACAAAATATCGTCATTGGCGGACTGGCTGGAGCAATGCCACCATTATTAGGATGGACCGCAATTACGGGGCACTTAGACAACAACGCATTTTTGTTAGTCATCATAATTTTTCTTTGGACACCGCCACATTTTTGGGCGCTATCTATCGCTAAAAAATCTGAATACACTAAAGCCGATATTCCTGTTTTACCTGTTACTCACGGTGAAGCATTCACGAAAACTTATATTTTACTGTATACCGTGCTTCTTGGACTTGCGTGTTTAATGCCTGTAGCGGTGGGAATGTCAGGTGATATTTACTTGGTTGGGGCATCCGTCCTCAGTGCATTATTTTTCTATCAAGCTTGGCTATTAAAATATGCAGATACAGAAGGCCGTGCAATGAAAGTATTTACTTTCTCAATCTACCATTTGATGTTGCTGTTTGTTTTGCTGCTGGTGGATCACTACGTTTAATGTGAGTGCCTAAGTATTTAACAATAGGAGCTATTTTGCTGTGAAAAAATCGATACTATTTACTCTTACTCTAGTGCTTTTTGCGAGCTTCGGTGGCTATGCATCTTATTACTATCAGCATCGACCGTTACATTTGTTGACTACTGCAGAATATCCGAATAAGACACCTGTCATTCCTTTTAAGCTGACAGATCAATACGGTCATAAATTTGATAATTCGAACCTAAAAGGGAAATGGACACTATTTTTTGTTGGGTACACATCTTGTCCAGATATTTGCCCAACGGCAATGACAAAGCTTGCTGCTGCTTATCCTAAACTGATCAAAGATGAACCCTTCCAAGTCGTTTTTATTTCAGTGGATCCAAACCGGGATACACCAGATAAGCTCAAGCAATACACTTCGTTCTTCAATAAAAAGTTTATTGCCGTCACAGGGGAGCAAAAACAATTATTGCCTCTAACTCGAAACTTAGGGATGGCTTATTCGTTAATTGGTGAAGGAAAAAATTATCAAATCACCCATAGTGCGACGATGACGCTAGTCTCGCCTCAAGGTGAAAAAATTGCCATCGTGAAACCTCAGATTGCACCTGGAAAAGTGCCACAAATAAAAAATAAAGAAATGGTGTCTGATGTTGAGCAGTTAATGAGTAGGTACAGCTGAACCAGCTTGAACGATGAATAATGAGAACAATAATGCCGCTATAATAAGCGGCATTATTAGGGGCTGTTGATCTTTCAGGATTAAATTTTGTGCTATTTTAGCGTTTACCTGTTCCAGGCGTGAGCAGTGAAGCTTAGTCATCTAAGTAAGCTGGTCACAACACAGAACAGTGAACGCTAAAAAGCATCGAAGACAGCGCAAATTGGTCATTTCTACTGCGTTATCGCTTGTTTATTTGGAAACGAAGTAACGACAGTTTTATATGTCGGTAATAACCAAACCGCACAAGCTCTGCCTTGCATAAAATAACCAATTTATCGCTGCAAAAATAATCACGAAAGATCAACAGCCCCTAGAATTTACTTACAGCTTTAATTTTGACTTTAATGCGACTGTAATCGGGCTTGAGCTGTGGCCATTGCCATTAGCCCAGTCGTAAATGCCACTTGTTTTAAGTGCTTTTGATGAAACGCGTTTAACGATGAATTCTCCTACTTCATTTGCACTACTGGTATAGGCAGTTTGCAGTAAGTTTTCACCGTTACATTTAAGATCTGTGTAGATGTTACGAAGAGTCACACGACCCTCTTTTAACTTCTTACGTAATTTACTTTTATCGTTTGCTTTAACATACCCGCAAACACTGATAAAAAGCTGTTCGTTAGCTTGGGCTTTTGTAGGGACCACAATTGATGTGGCAATCAGAACTGTTCCTGCGAGAATAAGGCTTCGCATCTGATGCTCCTTTCCGATGGTTTTATAAGATATTTTTATAATATAGCGACAGAAAAACAGTGTTAATTTAACATTTTTTTACATAATTGATAAAGCTATATTCAATTCCGTTAGAACTTATACCATTTTCGCAACATTCCTGTTGCCAAGAGCCATCGTCCCAATCAGGGAAATAAGTGTCACCAACAACATCAATATTGATTAATGTGAGGTAAAGTTTGTCTGCAACTGGCAATAACTGCTTATAAAGTTGACCACCTCCAATGACGGCAATCTCTTCAACTTTTCCCGCTGCATTTTTAGCTTCTTCAAAACTTGAAACTGTTGTTATTCCTTCCGCTGAAAACTCAGGCTGACGTGTAATTACAATATTATGACGACCGGGAAGCGGACGACCAATAGACTCAAATGTTTTACGACCCATTACAATCGGCTTACCCATCGTAGATGCTTTAAAATGCTTTAAGTCTTCGGGTAAGTGCCACGGCATTTGGTTATCCTTGCCAATCACGCGGTTTACTGTCATGGCGGCAATCATTGAGATCTTCATAATTTCCCTGTTGTTAGATTATTGGTCGAGTACGGAAAAAGAGTAATTGTGGCATAGCTAGTCCGCCAGCTAAAGCAGCAACGATGAAAACAGTTTTCAGGCCATTAGTGATAACGGAGTCTGTTAGCTCATGGCTGACCTGTGATTGTGCCGTGAGTTGTATGAGTGCCGTAACAGTATTAAAAGCAAAAACACCTGGTAGCATAGGAATACTGGCCGCTACGGCCAGCATAAGAGGTGGGGCGAAATGTCTTTTTGCGAATATTATGGCTGTAAAACCAATAAAAGCCGCAGCAGCAAAGGTTGCCCATTCAATCGCTAAGCCTTGATGCAGTAAAAACGTACGAAGTGCATGAGCAAAAGCACCGGTGAATGCACAATGGATTAAAAAGCGTCTTGGTACATTAAAAACCATTGCAAAGCCAACGGCAGGAATGGCGGAGAAAAATGCATCATCCAGTAAGTCTACGATTAATTCCATTAGGCTAGCCCCACGATAAACTGACCGATTTGAATACCAATAGTAATGCCTATCACGGAAGAGACCGTTAAGATGGTAGCTTGTCCCCAGCGGGCAATACCTACATTCATATGACCTTTAATCATGTCAGACATAGCATTGATAAGCGGAAAGCCCGGAACCAAGAGTAAAACACTCGCAGCGGCTGCAAGCTCGGGGGTATTGCTGACCCCCTTAATATTAGCAAGTTGAGCGACAACAGTGATAAGTAACGCTGTGAAATGGAAATTGACCAATAAATTGAAATGCTTTTTGGCCATAAATACTCTTAAAGCCATTCCTGCTGAAGACGCTAAGAACGTCATAATCGTCGCACCCAAATCACCACCAAACAAATGGCAAAAGCAAGCACAAGATAAACCGATCATTGGGATCAAAACTTTAGATGGATACGATCTCACTTTAAGCTTATTCAAATGCTTTTCTACGTGAACCAATCCATAAATGCCTCTTTCGGCCTTAATACAGATCTTTTGTAGCTCATAGACGATGGTCATATTTAGTCCATGAGCACGCATACGACGTGTGGTGGTAATGCAATTATCGTCTGCAATACTGGTGAGTACGAGTGAGTTTGATGAAATGGAGAGCTCGACACTGCTCAATCCAAGTGCGATACCGAGTCTCTGACTTATCTCTTCAACAAGTTCTGACTCTGCACCATATGCAAGCAGCAGCTGCGCTACACGTGCTGTTAGGCGGGTAATATGAGTTTGGTTTTCCAAGGTTACTGCTCTTGAAACAAAAAGAGAGCTGAATAGCTCTCTTAGTTAAATAACGGTGATTAACGTTCGTAGAAAACTTCTACGTCGTATTCATCTTCATCCCAATCTTCGTCATCGAGATCGTCATCAAGATCGTCGGCTGAAGTATTACTGTGGTAGTTATCCCACTTGAATTCAACTTCAGCATCAGGATCTGGTGCTTCTTCCTCTGCAGGTAAGCTTTGAATGAAGTCCAAAAGCTCCAGTGCAAGTTCAGATGTGCCTTCACGATTATAAGCTGAGATCTTATAAACTTTATCATCCCAATCTAATGCATCTGTGAGGCGCTGAATTTGTTCGTCCAGCTCTTCTTCTAACATTAAATCAGTTTTGTTGATAACTAACCAACGTGGCTTAGACGCCAACTTTGGAGAATATTTATCGAGTTCCGCCAATATTGATGTCGCAGCTTCAACGGGATCGCTTTGATCGATCGGCGCAATATCAATAACGTGGAGTAATACTCGGCAACGTTCTAAATGCTTTAAAAAGCGAATACCAAGCCCTGCACCATCTGCTGCGCCTTCAATCAAGCCTGGAATGTCCGCAATCACAAAGCTCTGACCTGCACGTGGATTGACCACACCCAAGTTAGGAACTAATGTCGTGAAAGGATAATCGGCGACTTTAGGTGTTGCACGGGATACTGAGCGAATAAAAGTCGATTTACCAGCATTAGGCAAACCTAGTAAACCAACGTCAGCCAACAACATAAGTTCTAACTGTAAGTTGCGTACTTCGCCAGGGGTACCTAATGTTTTCTGACGTGGAGCACGGTTAGTACTACTCTTAAAACGAGTATTACCTAAACCGTGGAAACCGCCTTTAGCAACCAGAAGTTTTTGTCCGTGATGGGTAAGATCACCTAAGCCTTCGCCTGTATCTTCGTCAGTCGCACGAGTACCTATTGGTACTTTCAGTATTAAGTCTTCACCACCTGCGCCTGTACAGTCACGACCTCTACCATTGTTGCCTCGTTCTGCGCGATGAAAACGCTCAAAACGAAAATCAATCAGTGTATTTAGGTTTTCGTCTGCTAAAAGATAAACGCTACCACCGTCACCACCGTCGCCACCATCAGGGCCGCCGTCAGGGACATACTTTTCACGTCTGAAGCTGACACAACCACTGCCACCATCACCGGCTTCGACCCTGATGATTGCTTCATCGACAAATTTCATATTAACTCCTGAATCGCTAAATCATCACCAACTTAACAGTTAGTTCAGCGATTATACATTCTCTTTCGTCAGAAAAACAAAAGCCCCGCCAATGGCAGGGCTTAAATTTATTATAAGCGGTCGAGCGTATTAAGCTTCGATGCTAATAAATTTACGGTTTTTAGGACCTTTAACTTCAAATTTAACTTTACCGTCAGATAAAGCAAATAGAGTGTGGTCACGACCGATACCAACGTTAACACCAGCGTGGAATTTAGTACCACGTTGACGAACGATAATGTTACCAGCTAGAACAGATTCGCCACCGAAACGCTTAACACCTAGGCGTTTGCTTTCTGAATCGCGACCGTTACGGGTAGAACCACCAGCTTTTTTATGTGCCATGAGTCAGACTCCTTATTAAGCGTTGATATCAGTAATTTTAACTTCAGTGAACCACTGGCGGTGGCCCATCTGTTTTTCATGGTGCTTACGACGCTTGAATTTAACAATGCGTACTTTCTCACCACGACCATGGTTAACTACTTCTGCAACTACTTTGCCGCCTTCGATTAAAGGTGCGCCAACTGTTACATTTTCACCATCAGCAACTAAAAGAACTTTATCAAATTCGATTGTTTCGCCAGTAGCAACTTCTAATTTTTCTAAACGTACAACGTGACCTTTAGCAACTCTGTGTTGCTTTCCGCCACTTTGAAAAACAGCGTACATAGCTATTTCACTCCGAGATCTTTAACACATCACAGCATATATTTTGCGTGCGAGTGCTACAAAAATTTTTAATGACAATGGGCGCGGATTCTACGCTAAGAATGAGATACTGGCAAGTATTAAATAGCAAAGAATACAAAACATCTGATGAGTTGAAATGAATACATAGCAAATGCTGTTAACTTGGCTATTTTTAGGTAAAATCTTGTTAATTTATGTTTTAACTCGAGGTAATCACAAAATTATCTCAAATAACCAGAGTCTACTATGGATTTGAACGCCATTCGTGCTTTAACTGACGCTGATATGCAAAATGTTAATCAGCTGATTTATAAACAATTAGAATCAGATGTCGCATTAATAAATCAACTTGGGTTTTATATTGTCAATAGTGGCGGTAAAAGACTAAGACCGCTTTTATCCGTTCTTGCGGCTAAATCGGTAGACTATAAAGGTAGCGATCATTTAAAGCTCGCTGCGATCGTTGAGTTTATTCACACCGCTTCTTTATTGCACGATGATGTCGTCGATGAATCAACTATGCGCCGTGGTCGCCAAACGGCAAATGCAATGTTTGGTAATAGTGCGTCGGTATTGGTCGGTGACTTCCTTTATACTCGTTCATTCCAAATGATGACAGAGTTGAACAGTTTAAAAGTTCTTAGAATTCTAGCAGATACCACAAACGTGCTTGCTGAAGGCGAAGTGATGCAGCTAATGAATTTGAACGAGCCTGATACCAGTGAAGATAATTATATGCGTGTCATTTACTGTAAAACGGCACGTTTATTTGAAGCTGCGACTCAACTTGGTGGCGTTTTGGCTGACGTTGACGAATCGATCGAATTAGCACTTGGTGAGTACGGAAAGTATTTAGGAACAGCGTTTCAGATCGCAGACGATCTACTGGATTACACCGCTGATGCAGACGAGCTAGGGAAAAATATCGGTGATGATTTAGCCGAAGGTAAGCCAACATTGCCACTTATTTACGCACTGGCTCATGGTAATGATGAAGAAAAAGCGTTAATTAAAGGTGTGATCGAAAATGCCGACGGAACGGAAGTGATCGATCAAATACTCGCTGCACTTGAGAGAACTGGTGCGCTTGATTACACACAAAAACGTGCAGAAGAAGAAGCTGAAAAAGCGATACAAGCTTTATCAATAGTGCCAGAGAGTGAATATAAAGATGCATTATTAGGTTTAGCTAAAATGTCTGCGAATCGTAAGAAGTAATGCCCTTTTATTGGTAGATCAGTATTTTTACCGATCTACCAAGCTTAATAGAAGTTGAATCTCCCTCTTTTTTTGTTATTAACTTAAAACACTTTTAGATAAATTGTTTGAATCTTATTCAAGATTAATCGGTTTATCTATGCGCTCATTGGTTCTAGCAACTATCTTATTAGCTTTTAGCTCCTCTTCTTGGGCACAAGCTCAAATTGCTTTTGATTTATCAAAGCATAAGTCGCACTGGTCTTTTTACGATGTAGGTTTTCCAAACGACATTAACCGTCAAGGAAGCAATGTGTCTTTTGACGACTTTCCAATGCAGCTAAATCCCATTGTACGTGAGTATGTCAAGTCTGCTGATAAAGCTGATTTTGGATTTACTCCAGATATGCCTATATATATGCATCTTATTGGTGATGTTGCGTCGAACTCACTGCGATTGCCGACAGATGCCAATGACAGTTTAAAAAGTGCTTCGAGTGTGCAGTTAATCGATATTGATAAGAACTCACCGGATTATGGCCTTCATTTGCCCATTAAAGTGGAAATAACGACAGAGAATGATGCTTACCGACCTAAGAACCTTTTACAAATTTTACCAGTGGGTAAGTTTCTATCTGCAAATACAAAATACGCATTGATCGTCACAAAAGATATCAACTCAAATGATGAAGTGAGCCATGATCAACTATTGCAAGAAGTTTTGAATGGGAAAATCCCCAAAATTGAATTAACAACATTAGATCAAGATAGAGTATATAAAGCTCTTCGTTCATATCGTGCTCTAGCCAACTATTTAAAAGATAAGTCTGTTGAGTACGATACTATTCTTGGAGCAACGGTTTGGACGACTGGCGATCCAGCATCCAAAATGAGATACCTAGCTAAAAAAGTCAGTGAACTGCCAACGCCCAAATCTAATGGCAACTTATCTTTTATTAAGAGCGCTGATAACGTTTGTATTTTAAAAGGAACGTGGAATGTTCCAGAGTTCCAAAGTGGCTTATTTCCATATGTGTTAGCACTCAATGGCGGTACCATAACGTTTGATAATGATGGTAAACCTGTTATTGATCATTATCGTCAAACGCCTTTTTACATCACAATACCAAAATCTGAGATGCCAGCATCGGGATACCCAATTGTATTTTATGATCATGGTACTGGTGGAAAGGCTTCACAGGTATACAAACGTGGCTACACAGATAAAAGCGGTAAGTTAACTCGACAAGGAAATGTTGCTCAAATAGCTGGTATGGCTCATTGGGCTACAGCTTCAATGGGTGGACATATGGGAGCTGATGATCAAGCCAGCCGTCCGATTATCAATAAGGTTCTTAAACATTTTTCAGGCCTTACACTTAATCTTGCGACATACAATATTCTTAATCCGAGAGCCATGCGAGATAATTTGAATCAAATGATGATGGAGCAAATTCTATTTCGCAGGATGATAAGCAAGTTAACGATCTCACCTAATTTGTGCAATGACAATGGTCTTGATGAGCATGTCAGCAACGTATTCTTTGATTCAGATAAACAAGTTGCTCAAGGTCAATCATTAGGTTCTTTTATCACTGGAATGGAAGTCGCAGCTGATCCTAAACCATTTAGTGCCTATATTCCTTCTGGTGTTGGAAGTGTTGGGCTAACTACCGCAATGGGATATGCCGCTACGTCAGGTCAAAAAGAACTCGGTGAAAAACTGGCTCCTCTGTTTTTTTGGACTAAGTCGAGTGCGGTTACTAATAACCCCTTTCACCCTTTATATGCACTGAGTTCCAGCGTGATGAGCAGTGCTGACTTTGTATATGGGCTTGCTGATAAAAGACAACAACCGGAAAAGTATGGTGCATTACCTAGTACATTGAGCTTTAACGGTTTCTATGACGATAACGTGCAAATGGATGCACAGAAAAAATATTTACGGGCATTGATGCCTGATTTAGGTGGTCAGGATATTTCAGGGTTATCTGAATCGAATCGTTATTTGCCGACGATAAATCTCTACGGCGGAAATATTACATCTTTGCCTGCAGAAGCCAACATGAGTAATGGCAAAACAAACATTGAAATACGTTTACCCGAAGACAAAAATAAATCAGGCCATTATGTGTTTTTTCAGTATTCAGAATTAAAACATCAAGCACAGTGCTTTTTAGATGACATTGCGAAAGGAAAAACGCCAAGAGTGAGAATGTTAGGTGGCAAATTGGGAGAGCGTTGTGATTAAAAAGGCAAGCTATATGTCTAGTTTGCCTTTTTAGCTGAAATATAAACTTAGACTTGCCAGTTTATCGGTTGTTGTCCTGCTTCAATGAGTAATTGATTAGCTTGTGAAAAATGACGACAACCAAAAAAGCCACGATAGGCAGAAAGCGGCGAAGGGTGTGGACCTTGCAGGATTTTATGCACAGGATTTGTGATCTTTGCAGCTTTTTTAATGGCATGGCTGCCCCAGAGCAAAAATACAATCTGATGCTGCTGTTGGTTAAGCATTTCCAATGCTTTATCAGTGAAAGTTTCCCAGCCTTTTCCCGCATGAGAATGAGCTTTAGATTGTTCAACCGTCAACACTGTATTGAGCATCATAATACCTTGTTGCGCCCAAGAGCGTAAGTCACCGTGATCAGGGATCTCAAAGTCTTGGATATCTGTTGAGAGTTCCTTATAAATATTCACTAAAGAGGGCGGGGTTTTTACACCTTTATTGACTGAAAAGCATAGGCCATGCGCTTGATTAGGGCCGTGATAAGGATCTTGCCCAAAGATCACTACCTTTACATTTTCTAATGCTGTTAATTTGAATGCATTGAACACATCGTCTTGTGGTGGGAAAATGACTTTCCCTGCTGAATGCTCTTGTTGTAAGAACTGTTGTAGTTCTTGGTAATACGTTTGCTCAGCTTCGTGTTGAATGAATGGCTTCCACGAGTTTGTAGGCATGATTAAAACTCCAAAGTTAGAATCACACGGGCTGCAAGAGCCAATAAAACGAGACCGGAAAGCTTATCAATGAGTGAAGCTTTGGCTTGTAATTTAGGTAATACAGCGGAGTGTGATAGCACGACAGCAATAATGGTGTACCAAAGCCCATCTGTTACTAAAGGGGTTAATACAATGAGTGCTTGACCTGTATGGTCACTGGCATCTCGAACGAATTGACTAAACAGTGCTAAAAAGAAGAGTAAGATTTTAGGATTAAATAAAGATATTGCTAAGCCATCTCTTGCTGCTTTCCACAGGCTTGTTTTATCACCGCCAGCTAGCTTTTGCTGCATGCCTCCTTTCGACTGTATCGCTTTGACTCCCATCCATGCTAAGTAAAGGGCACCAAAAATTGCAATACTGTTAAATATTATTGGAGAGTGTTTTAAAACAATGGCTAGGCCGAATAAGGTCAATAATGCATAAATGCCAATACCTAAAGAATGCGCCCACGCACACACAATACCATGTAAACGGCTACCACCGACTGTATGTCGGATCACCATTGCCAGAGAAGGGCCTGGAGATATGGCTCCCAAGCAGCAAATGGCAAAAAGCCCAATCCAAACTGAAAAAGACATAAAAAAGATAATTATTTGTTTTTAGAGAAGCCGATTATAACAAGTAGACCTCCATTTGCTATGAGAGAATAAAGCAAATGAAGGTCGCCAAGATTATTTCTTGTAAAAGGCTCTTAAATCTTTGGTGAGTTGGATGAGAGATGGCTGATTGATGTACATCATATGGCCTGCATTGTAATACTTCATTTCAACTCGCTTCATATCAATGCCATTGTCAGCAATGGTGTTCTCGGTGCCAAAAAATGGTGTCGCAAAATCGTAATAGCCATTACCAATAAACAGTTTGAATTGGCTGTTCTCCCTTTGAGCTCTACCGATGTAGGGCGCAACATTTACGTTTTGCTGCGGATTGTGAGGATTATTCCATTGCCATTGAACATTGGCCTTTTCAGAAATCACCACAAATGGTCTTTTTAAGTTCACTTTAAGATCGTTGGTCAAATAGGTATTATATGCCGCAGTAAAAGCACCAACCAAGCCGTAAGCTGAAGGGTCATTGTCAAAGTATTCACCACCTGCGTCATAGTCAGTACCTACAAAGCGGCTATCAAAACGTCCGATGGTTTTCCGTTGGCTTCTTAATAACTCTTTTTCATATCTATCAGCACTGACTCGTAAATTTACGGCATCAACATAGCTTTCTTTTAAACCTGTAAAACGTGCAAGATCACTGATAATACGTTGTCTCTTGTTGGATTCGAGACGACTACCTTGCATTAAAGCAAGAGCGTAATCAGTAATGGCAAACTGACGTGCTTTTTCCACAAAAGCCGTTAACCCCATGTTTTTATCTTCAGGCGAAATTTTGTCATGGTAAAAAGCGGCAGCGGCCATTGAAGGTAGGTAATTTATGTAAGGTAAATTATTGCCTGGTTGATAGAGAAGCTGATTGAAATCAAGAACCGTAGATAACAGGGTGACACCATTTAAGGTAACACCTTGCCAGCCACCTTGAAGAGCTTGAGTTACTGCGGCTGCACGAGTTGTCCCGTAACTTTCACCAGCAAGGTACTTGGGAGAATTCCAACGATTATTTTGAGTAAGCCATTGTTTTATAAATTTGGCTACCGAATTCGCATCTTGTTGAAGACCCCAGTAATCCTCATTTTTCCCTTTGCCGACAACGTGACTTACACCGGTGCCGATGGGATCGATAAACACCATATCGGTCATATCTAATAATGAATATTGATTGTCGACCATTTTAAAGGGAGCCGCCCCAGCGTTCTTTCCTCCAGCAGGGAGAACAACTCGTTTAGGGCCAAATAACCCCATATGTAACCAGAGAGAGGCAGAGCCAGGACCACCATTAAAGATAAATGTTACTGGACGGTTTGATTTGTTTTTTACATTGGTTCGAAGGTAGGTTGTGGAAAATAGATTTGCAACGGGCTCTAACTTGTCATTTTTTAAAATCGTGCCGCCTGCGATGGCTTTGTACTCTACTTTTTTACCATGTATTTTTGCCGAGTGCTGAGTTGTTACCATGACAGGGCTCGCAATCGGCGCTTTGACCTTAGGTTTGTCATGTGCAAAAGAAATGGGTGAAACAAGCAAGATAAACAGTGAAACTAATGCAGTTAATTTACGTGTAATCATAAAGTTCTCCTCATACTCAGACTAGGTTCTAAGCTCGGAAAACTCAAAGTAGAAATAAGAAATTAATATAACTGAAATTGTTATTAAGCAGGTTTTTCAGAGCTTTTAAACTAAAAGCTCTGAAAAATAACGTAGGCTATTTGTAGAATGCGCGTAAGTCTTCAGAAAGTTGTTTTAGTTCAGCTGGTTCAATGTACATCATATGGCCTGCTTCATAGTATTTCATATCAACTCGACTTGGATCGATGCCATTGCTAGATATGGTGTTTTCAGTACCAAAGAATGGCGTTGCAAAGTCGTAATAACCGTTAGCAACAAAAATCTTAAACTGGCTATTCTCACGTTGAGCCTTTCCAAGGTAAGGTGCAACATTGACAAAGCTCATGCTTCTTCCAATCTTCCAATCCCACTTTCGGAAAACATCACTCGAAAGCACTGTAAAAGGACGTTCTAATTTGACGTTCAAATCGTTTGCTAAGTAATGGTTAATCGCCGCAGTATAAGCGCCATCGATACCGTAGCCTGAAGGATCTGCATCAAAACGCTCTCCACCAGAATCGTAATCGTTACCGATAAAACGGCTGTCCAAGCGACCGACTGTTTTATGTTGTTCTCTTAACAGCTCCTTTTCATAACGAAAGGCATTTACTCTTAAGTTCACAGCATTCAAGTAGGATTCTTTTAAGCCCGTGAAACGAGCAAGCTCCTTTATAACCTGTGTTTTTTCGTTTGAAGGTAAGCGGTTTCCTTTCACAAGGGCGGTTGCATAGTCATTAAGTGCAAATTGACGTGATTGTTCAACAAACGCTTCTAACCCTAGTTTTTTATCATCCATTGACACTTTACCGTGATAAAACGCTGTTGCGGCCATAGTTGGTAAAAATGCGAGGTAAGGTTGATTATTTCCTGGTTGATAACGAGCATGAGTGAAGTCAAGAATTGATGAAATTAACATCACACCATTGAGTGATACATCCGTCCACCCACCTTGAAGCTCTTGAGTGACAGCAGCTGCACGGGCAGTACCATAGCTCTCGCCAGCAAGGTATTTAGGAGAGTTCCAGCGGTTATGCTTTGTTAGCCACAATTTAATGAATTGGGCAATAGATTGTGCGTCTTGTTTTACGCCCCAGAAATCTTCATTTTTACCTTTTCCAACAACATGACTTACACCCGTTCCAACAGGGTCAATGAACACTAAATCAGTTACATCTAATAGTGAGTACTCATTTTTTACCAGTTTATATGGTGCTGCGCCGTCATCTTTGGCGCCAGCGGGAACTTCAACCCGTTTTGGGCCGTATATGCCGAGGTGCAACCAAATGGATGCAGAACCAGGACCGCCGTTAAAAACAAATGTGACTGGTCGCTTTCCTGTGTTCTTCACATCAGTTCGCAAATACGTTGTTGAAAACATATTTGCCACAGGCTCTTGCTTGTCATTCTTTAGAAGAGTGCCGCCAGCAATCGTTTTATATGAAACTTTATCACCGTTAACTTTTACCGATGAAGTAGTTTTAAATGTTTCTGGTTGAGTCACTTTGGCTTCAGGTTTGGTGGACGCTAAGCCAATAGGGCTGGTAAATAAAGCGACGCCAAATGAGATAGCGAAGGCTATTGAGGTTCTGTTGTTCATTGTATTCTCCTTTTGCCAGTAGCCTACTTTTGAGGAGAGGAAATTGCAAAATGAGAATTGAAAAAATATGTAACTGAGTTGAATGGTTAGAGGCCGCTCCCAATTAGTCATTTCGATTTGTTACTGCCTAAAATTGGCAAACTCAAGGCACGAAGATAGAAGTTTAGTGAGCTAAATGAAAGATGAGTAACGAAGAGTTTGCCAATTTTAGGCGTAACCCGAAGGGCTGTGTATATTTTTCGTTTCTTCTGTGTTGCCGAATGCTTATGTAGAGCAACTACACCTCACATTCGTCGTATTGAATAAACAAAAAATCTACAACAGCAAATCGAAATCGTTAATTGGGAACGGCCTCTAGCGTTCAAAGATTACATTTTATTAATGTTTATTTATATAACTGATATAAATAGGTAGTGTGAAAAGTATAACATTTACTTATTTTGAGGTGACGCCATCTCTTTTAGCTTGGTGTTCGTTCACGACAGTGGTTGTAAACATAGGTTAAATCTGGAGCAGCCAACTTGGCTTGCTGAGCCATGTGGCACCCTGAATGGTTACGATGCAGAAAAAGTTGAATGCCAGATACTCAAACAAGATTGGCTGCAACGTCTACAACAATTTAAAGGTAGCTCTTTTTCCAATGCGCCTTTGTATAAAGCTAAGCTGTATTGTTTTTTAAGAGGTTCTTCAGCTAATGAATCTGTAATGCAGTTTTTTTTGAAACAAGATGATGAACAATCTATTGAGCTAACAGTTTTTAGTTGTGAAGACCTAAAAAAAGCTTACGCTAAACAAACAGTAGCAATATCAGATTATAAGGAAGCATTGGCGTTAGAAACAAAGGAAGGTCCATATTTACCTGATTCTCAATACCGATTTACGAATATTAAGTTGAATGGAGAGGTGCAGAAAAATATTCAACTAGGCAAAGTAAATATTATTGTTTTAGACGGACACTCCTCTTCTTTCGATAGCCTCACCCTTGAAACTACTTCCCTAAACAGGGCGAACTTCATGGCTACAGAGTCTGATTCAGTGGTTTTTAGAGAGTGTTCAATTAGTGCTTCAAATTTTAATTGTTGTGAATTTAAAAAAGCAAAATTTATCAATACTGCAATTGGTGAAAGCACCTTTGTCGAAGCAGTCCTTAATGGTTCAATTATCATTTCGCCTATGTGGTACAAAGTAGACTTTACTGATTCAAAAATGAAGGATGCTGAAATCAGCGAAGATGACGTTACAAAAAAAGATACCGGTGCTGCTCAAATTACTGAATCAAAATTTGATAGATGTGAGTTACAGAAATCAAAATTAACTCTGCTTAAAATAAGAAGTACTTCTGCAGTCGAAGTTAATTTGAAAGGTTCCTCCTTAGACCGATTAACATGGGAAGGAGGGGATTTATCTAGAGCTAATTTGAATCAAGCTATTATCTTTGAACCTAAATTTTCAGCTCTTGACTTGACTGATGCAAAGATGGTTCAAACTCAATGGGGTGGAGAAGGTGATCGTGTAAACCTGAAAAAGTGCTGTTTAGATTCTTGTCAGTTGACAAATTCAAAAGTGAAAAAAATTAAGTTTGACGAGTGCTCTGCGAAAGCTGCCAAGCTTATGAATAATCAGTTTATTGATACAACTTGGACTAAAGGTGATTTAACTGGAGCTCAGTTTACACTCTCTAAATTTGATGGTTGTGTTTTCACAGGGCTAAATTTAACGAATGCTCAATTCGGTGAATGTAGAAAGCTTGATCTTACGATTGATGATTGTGAGATGGATAATACTCAATTGCCGAAAAATAACCTTCAAGGACTAAAGCTTAAAAATCTAAAATGGAGAAATACACCATTTGTTAATGTTAACTTTGAAGGAGTGGATCTTGATAACGTAGATTTTGAAGGTTGTACGTTTATAGGGTGTTCATTTAAAGGATGCAACTTAGCTACAGTTAAATTTAGTGACTCAACCTTTGAAAATGTAGATATCACGGGAGTATCAAATTTGAAGGTTGAAAATTTTGAAGATATCGATTTTTTAGATATTAAAAGTAATGATGCTAATGCAGATGTGTTTTTCCATAAGCATTTTGGGGTGTTACCTTTAGAGGGAAGTGAAGAGAGCGCAGGCTTTTATAGCAAATTAAATGCATTTCCACCAGAGTTGCCTAGAAGGCTTACATTCACATATGATTATGACGGGGAACCTCCTGAACATAACGAAAGAAGAAAAACCGTTTTAACCTCTAGAACAGTTCGAACCCGTGATAATACTGGTCGAGTATCTCAAAAACATAGTTCAGATAGTTTGCTGAGAAGTCGTTCAACTGTCGTGGATTCAAGTATTTTACTCGATCCAGAAATGGTGATGAAGCAACGAGCAAGTGATCAATAAACACATAGCTGTTTTTATATTTAAAACGAATCGAAAGAATTGCGATTTTCTATATAACTTTAGCTATAATGCGCTCCTAAATTGCTAACCTTTGAACTCCAGATGAATAATAATGATATTTTGCGTCGACTACGTTTCGTCTTAGATTATAACGATACAAAAATGCTTGAGATCTTTGCTAAAACAGGTCTAGAAATTTCGAATGTTGATATGCACCACCTTCTAAGAAAAGAAGATGATGTTCAGTTTGTCCCTTGCTTAGATAAAGCACTATGTCATTTCCTCGATGGTGTAATTCTCGACAAACGTGGCTTACGTGAAGGTGCTGAAATTCCTAAGCCGACAAAATTAAATAACAATCTTATTTTTAAAAAGTTACGTATTGCTTTTGAAATGAAAGAGCAAGATATCATTAGCGTATTAGAGTTAGCTGACTTACGTGTATCCAAAGGTGAGCTTGGTGCTTTCTTTAGAAATCCTGATCATAAAAACTTCAAGCCATGCGGCGATCAGGTACTTCGAAACTTCATTAAAGGTCTATCTTTAAAATATCAAGGGAAGTAATCTTCTCTATTAATTGCAACAGAATTAAATAAAGGTCTGCCCATGGACGATAAAAAACGCCCACTGTATCTTCCTTTTGCTGGTCCAGCGATCTTAGAAGCCCCGCTAATTAACAAGGGGACTGCGTTCACTGAAGAAGAGCGTATCTTCTTCAACCTTGAGGGCTTATTACCCTCTGCGATTGAAACGATCGAAGAGCAGGTTTCTCGAGCTTATGAGCAATATAAGCGCTTTGATAATGACTTAAATAAGCACATTTATCTGCGTAATATTCAAGACACCAACGAAACGTTATTTTATCGTTTAGTGCAAGAACATATTACAGAGATGATGCCGATCATCTATACGCCGACCGTTGGTTTAGCGTGTGAGCGTTTCTCAAAAAACTATCGCCGAAACCGTGGTTTATTTATCTCATACCCGAGTAAAGATAGAATCAGGGATATCATCAATAACTCAACACGTCGTAAAGTTAAGGTTATTGTGGTAACTGATGGTGAACGTATCCTAGGTCTAGGTGACCAAGGCATTGGTGGAATGGGGATTCCAATTGGTAAGTTATCGCTGTATACCAGTTGTGGTGGCATTAGCCCTGCTCATGCTTTACCAATTACATTAGATGTTGGTACGGATAACCCGCAGTTATTAGAAGATCCTATGTATATGGGGTGGCGCCATCCTCGTATTAGCGGTGACCAGTATAACGAGTTCGTTGAAGCATTCATGGAAGCCGTTCAAGAACGTTGGCCTGATGCACTTGTTCAGTTTGAGGACTTTGCACAAAAGAACGCTATGCCATTACTTGAGCGCTATAAAGATCGTTATTGCTGCTTTAATGATGATATTCAAGGTACGGCTGCTGTTACAGTTGGTTCACTATTGGCGGCTTGTAAAGCAGCAGGTACGAAGTTAAGCGAGCAACGTGTTACCTTCTTAGGTGCAGGTAGTGCAGGTTGTGGTATTGCTGAAGCTATTGTGGCTCAAATGATATCAGAAGGCATTTCTGATGAAGACGCTCGCAGTCGAGTTTATATGGTAGATCGCTGGGGACTATTACTTGATAGTATGCCTACGCTATTACCATTCCAAGCTAAGCTAGCTCAAAAAGCGGATAAAACATCAAGCTGGGAAGGCATAGGCGACAACATCTCACTATTAGATGTCGTTAACAATGCTAAACCAACCGTATTGATTGGTGTTTCAGGTGCACCAGGTTTGTTTACTGAAGAAGTGATCAAAACCATGCACAAGCATTGTGAACGCCCGATAATATTCCCATTATCGAACCCTACAAGCCGTGTTGAAGCAACACCAAAAGATGTGCTTCATTGGACAAACGGTCAAGCGCTTGTTGCTACAGGCAGCCCTTTCGAACCTGTGGTTGTCGGTGATAAAACATTTGAAATTGCGCAGTGCAATAACAGTTATATTTTCCCAGGCATAGGCTTAGGTGTAATCGCTGTTAAAGCTAAACGAGTTACTGATGCTATGTTGATGGCTTCCAGTCGTGCATTAGCTGAGTGCTCTCCATTGGCTATAGATGGAGAAGGGCAGTTATTACCTCCATTAGAAGATATTCATCTTGTCAGTAAGAAAATCGCAGTTGCTGTAGCACAAGCTGCAATTGCTGATGGTGTTGCTTTAGAAATGAAAGAAGAAGTTTTACTTAGATCCATTGAGAAGAACTTCTGGCGTCCTGAATATCGTCAGTATAAACGTACTTCTTTCTAAGCGTTAGCGTAAACCAAAAGTAGAATCGGGTTCAGTGGTATCATTGACCCGATTTTTTATGAGAGTGATGTTCCATGTTATCTGCAGAACAACTGCAAAAGCTTACTGATCAGATTAAAGATTGGGGCAAAGAATTTGGCTTTGCCCATATTGGTATTTGCGATACTGACTTGTCTGCTGAAGAACCTAAGTTTCAAGAATGGTTAGATAAAGGCTATCATGGCGAAATGGCCTATATGGCTAATCATGGCATGATGCGAGCCAGACCACATGAACTTCACCCTGGTTGCTTGCGAGTGATCAGCGCTCGTATGGATTATTTACCACCTCAAGCAGGTTTTGCTACCAACTTAAAAGATCCTAATCTTGCTTATATTTCCAGATACGCTGGTGGACGTGATTATCACAAGCTGATGCGTAATAAATTGAAAAAACTCGGGGATAAAATTTCCGCAGAATTGGAAGTTTTAGGGGAGGAGTTACCTGATTATCGCCCATTTGTTGATTCAGCTCCAATTTTAGAAAGACCGTTAGCAGAAAAAGCAGGAATAGGTTGGACGGGTAAACACTCGCTCATTCTTAACAAGAATGCAGGTAGCTGGTTTTTTCTCGGAGAGCTTTTAATTAACCTTCCATTACCAGTTGATACGCCAATAGAAGAAGGCTGTAATACCTGCGTTGCATGCATTAAATCTTGCCCAACTAGTGCTATTGTTGAGCCTTATGTGGTTGATGGAAGACGTTGTATTTCATATTTGACGATTGAGCATCAAGGTTCAATTCCTGAGGAATTACGGTCATTAATGGGAAATCGCATTTATGGTTGTGATGATTGCCAATTAGTGTGCCCCGTTAACAGTGAAGCTCCTTTAACTAATGAAACAGACTTTCATATTCGAGAGCCACTTCAATTACCTAAATTGCTGGATTTATTTTCATGGTCAGAAGCTGAATTTCTACAGCGAATGCAAGGCAGTGCAATTCGTCGAATTGGGCATAAGTTATGGCTCAGAAATATCGCAATAGCATTAGGTAACGCTCCATATTCTGAAGAGATTGTTGAACAATTAAAACAACGAAAATTATCAGAAGAAGTTGATGAAATGGTGTTTGAGCATATTGATTGGGCTCTAGAGCAACAAGCTATAAAATCTGAAAGTGAGATTGATAGTATTAGTCGTAAAACCAATCGAGTTATAAAGTCGGTAGAAAAAGGGTTGGTAAGGGATAGATAGGGTGTCGAGTATAGCTTATAGTGAACTGTAGTCTTATTTTAACCAGATGAAGTTGAGTAGAAAAGTTCTTCTGGAGCGTCTTTTGCTTGTGTGGGTTTTCGTAAGACATGCACATATTCGTCGTTGCCATACTGATCATCAAAATCTGTAAAAGGATCTTTTTCTGCACGTTGTACTGCAGAAAAATCGTTATTTATACTTTTAGAAATTGCCGAATGAACTTGTGAACATCTTAAGTTTGATATCCAAGATGGTCTAGAAATAACTGTTGAAGGTTGATCATTAGGCAAAGAATTAGGTCTATTAGGCGACTTCACATGAAAGCTTTGAAATTGTTCATTATTTTTATTAATTGTAACTTCGAAGTAATAGCCATTTATAATAAATGGAATAACTGGGGCTTTTGTTGTGTTTGCCATCAAACTATTTAAAAAAATTTGTTTTATGGTCGATGCTCGAGCAAGCATGATGGGCGACCTTCTCTTAAAAGCATGTTCAATAATTTAAACACGAAGAGGCCGAAGCCTCTACATATATTAATCAGGTTTAATATAGTTCTGATAAATATTTAATTAAATCTGTACTTGTGATGATTCCAACCAATTCATTTTCTTCATTAATCACTGGTAGAGAATGAAAATCACCTTCTGAAAGTAATTTCGCAGCCGTTCGAATATTATCTTTACTGGTTATCGTTATTAAGTCTTTAGACATTACATCAGTAACAGTAAACTGCTGGTCAATGATAGCATCGGCCGTATATTCGTTAGCTTGTCCTGTCACTAAATTCAACTTCATCATATCGGTAAAGCTGATCAGCCCCACAAGCTTTCTGCCACTTAAAACAGGTACATGGTGGATGCTAGAATTGCACATAATATGCCTAACATCACTCAGGTTTTGACCATCTTGAATAGCGTGAATATCAGAAGACACGATTTTAGAAATTGGATCATTTTTACGCATTTATCATTTCCTTTTGAGTAGAAGATTAGAACTTTTCCTACCTCCATATTGGCACTATATACGGTAAATAATTTGATCAAGATCGTGTTTTTCGATATCTAAAAAAGATTTTTAAACGGTGATTAAGAATGCCTTGTATTCATTAGGTTACGAGCTTGTTTGAAGAGGGTAAAGGTTCACTTTTATTTAAAAAAAACTTAAAGAAGTTAAGCGGTAGTGCCGATGAAAAGTAAAATGAAGTGAAGTGAAGGAAGTGATTATGAATGTAAATAGTGGGAACATTCAGACAAACGTCTCTAATGAAACAGCAAATACAAAGATGCTAGTAAAGGCAAAAGAGCATCAAGAAATGCAAGGTGAAATGGCTATGCAATTGATTGAGGCCGCAACTAATGTCGCTAAGCCTGTCGGTAATAGTGGTCATACAATTAATGTTACGGCTTAATTGTTTTTTGAGAGTATTTCTTTTCAACATCTTTAATATTGATGAAAGAGCTCCTAACTTAATATTAAGAGCTCTAAATGCTTACAAAGAAAGTAAAAACTTAATCTTATTAATAGACTTCGATTTCATACACACGCATGTAACCACGTCCAGCAAAGCGGATCTTGGTAGCTAAAACAGTATCAAAATTCTCTGTCACGATTGCTTTATCATTTTGCGTATTGTGAACAAGAGTCACCCAGCGTCTTTTCGTTGAAGAGTAATATTCAATTGAATATTCAGGGATTGCTGTGTTGTAACCATCATACCCGGTCCAAAAGTTGACTCTCGAAACAGGGTGTTCACCTTGTAAATCAATTTCTAAGTATTCACTAGCAACACCCGTGTCACCTCTTGCTAACCAGCGACTTGATTTACTTACTCTATCGCCATCAACAGCAAACTGAGGTCCATTGAATTGACCGCGGTCAAAGTTAGTTTTAACGGGTTTATTTAAAGCTAGGTTCTCAGTTAGAAACGATTCTTTTACAACAGGGTAAAAGAAATTGATGAAGGCGTCATTATTAACGTAAGCTGCTAAGCCACTATGCCCCTCAACATTGATAAACTCTTGATTGTCAAAAAAGCCTACAACTTCTTCAACTCTGTCGCCCCACGGTGCTAAAACTAATACTTCATCACGAGTAATATCACCATATTGAGTGCGTGTAAGAGACATTAAGACGCTATTGTGTAGTCCAGTACCTCCAGTATCCATGATGCCGTTAAACCTCGCTTCATGTTTTAAGCTATCTAACGGCTTACCTAGACCTTTACGACCCAATTGCATGAATACTTTGTTATTTCCTCGCTCAAAAAAAGTAACGCCTCTTGTTAGGCTGTAACTTGGTAGTGGTGGTTCCGGCAAATCTGCAAATAAATCACCATTTAGGCAATGGAACTTATTGCCGTCAGTATCTGTACCGTTAAGTTGAGTTTGCTGTGTTTCTACGTCATAAAAATGGTAGCAGCCAGATTCTTTATAATATTCTTCTGGAGTTTGCGCTTGTACAGAGGTTAACCCCAAAAACATGCTTACAGTGATAAGCGGCGTTATTATTTTTTTCATTTTTTATTCCTAGCATAAAGGCGCAACGATCATTAAATTTATTGTTAAGTTAACAGTGGTTGTTAATTTAAAAAGTAAAGTTGTATTAACTTAAAAACTTAGTGATTTATGTAAGTTGCTTATTGTTTATTATTTGGTTTATTTTATGTGAATAATAAAATAATGGAAGTCCGACCATAAGTGAATATTTAATTTAATTAGAGTTAATGTTTTAAATGGATGGTTTTACGGTCAGTAATTAGCGTTAATATTCTAGTTGTTATTTAATTTTGTTGTTTGAATAAAGGTGACTTTGTGTTTTACGTTTTTTAGAATGATTACATTAATATGGTTATTTGTTTGGGTTGGTGGTTTTTATATGTCTAAAAGATCTTTGTTTAATGGTTGATGGTTGATGGTTGATGGTTGATGGTTGATGGTTGATGGTTGATGGTTGATGGTTGATGGTTGATGGTTGATGGTTGATGGTTGATGGTTGATGGTTGATGGTTGATGGTTGATGGTTGATGGTTAATGGTTAATGGTTAATGGTTAATGGTTAATGGTTAATGGTTAATGGTTAATGGTTAATGGTTAATGGTTAATGGTTAATGGTTGATGGTTTGCTCTCACTTTAACTATATGTTTTTAAGGGGTATTTATTTTTTAATTATTTTTTGTGAACAAATTTATAATTGTTGTTTAGTTAGTCTTATTTTCGGTGTTACTTGTTATGGGGTGCAAACTTTAATTGTAAATAATAAAATGTATTTTTTTTGGAATGATATATTTGAACAATGATTTAGTTTTAAATTAGTGTATCTTTGAGGTTTTGTTAATATTGTAGTAATGCCACGTCACTTTTAAGAAGATGTTGATCGGTATAATAGTTTCCGGAATATGTTGCGGCTATTAATAACGAAATATTATTAAATATTAAAGAGTTTAGTCGAATGTCTAATTTGTTAGTCGATGCCAGAAAATAATGATGCACTTAATGCATTATTTAAAGTAGGGCAAGATTGTGAAGTTATTTTTGATTAACTAATCTGTTAAATTTGGCCGTGTTCTTGGTTTGTGATCTTATTTTTTTGGAAGTACATCATGAATTTAAATTTGTTTCGTAAAGTTTTAACAAATTTGACGATAAGCGGAAGATTTTACAAGGCATGTATTCCATTTTTAATATTTTTTTTGTTAATTTGTGTGAAGTTGTTGCTGGAGTTAAAGGCAAGTATTCAGTGGATTTTCTAAAATAATAAAAAGACGCTGAACACCTTTTCTACGAAAGAGCGACAACAGTATCGGCTCAATATTATGTAAAAGTTTTGTGAAAAAAATCGATATTAAGAGTGTCGATATTTATGAGGTTATGACAAATAAAAAGGCCCGGAGGGAAGCTTCGGGCCTTTGTGCACTGGGTTTCAGCTACAATTGGTTAGAACTTAACAGATACTCCAGCAAATGCTCTGCGACCAATTAAGTCATAAAGGGCATTAGAGGTGTAACCAGGAGGCGTTTTATCTAATAGGTTTCTTACACCAGCATTCACAGATAAATTGTCATTTACGTTGTAAGCAAAACTAATGTCATGCGTCGTGATTGAACCAACGTATGATGGCGAAATATCTTCTGGGATGTCCCCTCCTGGTGATACGTCAAAGCGGGCAGAGCGATCTACGTATCTAGAAACCCATGAAACGGCTAGCTGATCGTAGGTATAAACTGCTGATAAACGTAGTTGTAACTCAGGATCTCCTACTTCACCATTTTCAACATCGATTTCATCTGGTCGATCTTGAAATTGGAATTCTTGAAGCTCAAGAAGTCGGTTACCTGCAAGGCTTAAATTTAGCTCACCAGGTAGATTAACATTCTCTAGAGAGGTGAAGTAACTAACATTAAAGTCGATACCTTGTGTTTCCAGAGCCGCAGCATTTAAGTATCCCGATTGAACTTGATCGATATCTAGAGTTGTTGGGTTACGAGTAATTTGAGAACAGAACCCTGCATCAGGACTACCTGTAGCATCAACACAGTTATCAATAATGTCTTGTGCATCAATGAAAGTGATAGCATCTTCAATTTCTATGTCGTAGAAATCAATTGCCACAGAGAAGTTCTCAAACTGTGTCGGTTCCCAAACTACACCTACAGTATAAGAGGTTGATTCTTCAGATTTAAGCTCTGGATTACCCCCAGAGAGTAAATCGATACTTACATTGTCATTGGCTTGAAATCCAGTTGGAATACCTAATGCTGCACAGTTTGCTGCTCTATCTGGATCATTGTTGATTCTATCAACGTCACAAGGATCAGTAATACTAGCGAAGCCTGGTGATATTGGACTAAATGCTTCTGTAATGTTTGGTGCTCGAACCGCAACGCTATAAGTACTTCTTAATCGAACGTCTTCAATTGGTGCGTAAACTAAGCCTGCCTTCCATGCATTTGCTCTACCTGCATGTGAATAATCAGCAGTTCTGTATGCTGCATCAAGTGTTAACTCATCGGCTAGGAATAAACCTTCCAACAGTGGAATTTTTATTTCTGCGAAATATTCGGTTACGTCGTATTCACCAAATGAATCTGGAGTAGCTGCGTTAGCTAAGAATCCTGCTTTAGTAAATTCATCTGTTGAACTTTCTGATGTTTCTTCACGGTATTCAAAACCAGCAGCAAATTCTACAGCTCCACCAGGCAGTTCGAAAAACTCAGAGGTATCACTCACTATAGAACCACCAATCACTTTTTGAGTGATCTTGTCTTCACGAGTAACATCTGCCGAAACGAAATCTTTTGCCGCATTAGAAGCTTGGTTAAAGCCGAACGGGTTATAAGCGACACACTGATCGCCATTTACAGTAGCAGGGTCAACGTAGCCTTCACCCTGAGCTGATTCTAACTGACTTCGGCAAACAGCTTGCCCTGTAGTTGGGTCAACAACTGAATCTAACGCAGCAGTTAAATTGCCAACGACGAGGGAGTTAAGTGTCTTTCTTCGATTAGTTGTTTGGCCTTCAACATAGAAAAGATCATAATCAAAAGCTGTATCACTTAAGGTGAAGTCGCCTTTAAATCCACCAACAAAACGGAAAGTTTCTCGCTTATTATCCGCAGTTCTTGGGCCTAACTCATCGAAAAACTTAGCAAGTGCGACACTCGACTGTCCGTCATCTAGAAATGTTGAGCGTAAGCCTTCATCAAGAAACGCATTGTCAGCGACATTAATACTTACATTTCCGAATCTAAAAGATGGCTGGAATTGCTGCAAAATATCAGAACGAACATACTTAAAATCAGAATAGAATTCGATATTTTCAGTTAACTCATAGTTTACTGCTGAGCCAACGTATACTTTTTTGATGCCTGGTTGAAAGTTTTCATAATCTTCTGGTTCGAAACAGTAATCACAGCCATCAGGGAAGTTACCAAACGCAAAGCTACCCGTCTTATCCCTTGTTTGTTGTACTACGGGTGTACCGTCATTTTGGAAAGCCCACAGTGTACCTGGTCCGCCGAATGGATTTAAAACGCCATTTTCGTCAATACGTTCAGAAAAAGAGTTGCGTACGGTAAGACGATCAGGGATGCCATCGGTTTCGCCTGCTTCACCGTCACCATTTAAAGGGTTGTCGACATTGCCGTAGTTGCTGTATTGGCGAATATCTGTATTTAGGGTTTCAGAGAAACGATCAACGCCGGCAAAGAAAGTGACGTTACCTTTACCGTCAGCAGTGTTTGTACCTGCAAGAATATTGATACTTGAGTTTTCAGCACCTACACCTTCAGTTGATGTAGTTCCGGTCGCATTGAATTCAAATCCTTCATAATCATCTTTAAGGATCACGTTTACTACACCAGAAACAGCATCTGAACCGTAAATTGCAGAGGCACCACCAGTAATAATTTCAACACGTTTAATCATGTTGGCAGGAATAGTACCCAAATCAACCTGAGCTGAGCCTTCGGCACCAGCAACGTGACGTTTACCATTTACCAGGACCAGAGTTCTGTTTGAACCTAATCGTCTTAAATCAGCGGAGCTTAAACCTGCTGCGGAATTACTGTTATTGTTACCGACTAATGTATCTGTTGCACCAACGGCTGGTAACTCACTTAAAATACTCGCTAGATCTTGAGTACCAAATTTAGCAAGTTCACTGGAGTCTATACTGGTAATTGGGGTTGGTGAGTCAAATTCAGCTGAACTTAGACGAGAGCCTGTGACTGCAATCCGCTCAATCTGGTTTTCATCACTCTTCTCTTCAGCTAACGTTACAGGAGACAGGAGTGTGGCTGCCGTACCCAATAATAATGCTCTCTTTATTGATTTTGTTAATCTTGAACGATTGTATGCAGACATACGCACCTCAAATTTATTGTTGTGTCATAGGTTACCCATAGCCAATGAAATCAATTTCAATGTCTAAAAGGCTTGTTATTTTGTCGTGCGCACAAGGTTAAAAACCTGTTGGTTAAATGTTTTATTGCAAACTTTTATATAACTAAAACAGCTAGTATATTTTTGAGTCGGTTATGGATTTTGACTCATTCATTACTTTTGGTTATTTGTGCTTGTATTTAAGGATATTAAGCACACAAAAAAGCCCTAAACTTGTTATCAGATTTAGGGCGAAAGGGGGGATGGAGATGATTAAATTAGATTATGCTGCCTGTTCAGTTTTTACTTCTGTAACTTCTTGTTCTGAATTACGAATTAGATAATCAAAAGCGCCGAGGGATGCCGTTGCACCGCTGCCCATAGCAATGATAATTTGCTTATAAGCACTGTCAGTAACGTCGCCCGCTGCAAACACTCCAGGAATATTAGTTTGGCCACGACCATCGACAATAATTTCGCCGCGATTGGTCATTAGCAACTCGTCTTTCGCCCATTCACTATTTGGTAATAAACCGATTTGAACGAAAATTCCGGCTAAATCGATGTTATGAGAATCACCTGTAGAACGATTCGTGTAACTTAAGCCGACCACTTTTTTTCCGTCACCTAATACTTCTGTCGTTTGTGCTTGGGTAATAATGTCAATGTTACCCATTGAGTGAGCTTTATCCTGTAATACTTGATCAGCTCGAAGTTTAGAGTCGAATTCCAAAACAGTTACATGTTCCACAATACCAGCTAGGTCGATCGCAGCTTCAATACCAGAGTTGCCTCCACCTATTACTGCAACACGTTTACCTTTGAATAATGGGCCATCACAATGTGGACAATACGCCACGCCTTTACCGCGATACTCTTGTTCACCCGGGACGTTCATTTCTCTCCAGCGAGCGCCTGTTGCGATTAACATGGTTTTACTGGAAAGTGTTGCACCTGATTCTAACTCGACGGAAATATTCCCGTTTTTGGTCAGCGACTTGGCTTTTTGTCCTTGCATGATATCAACATCATAGTCTTTAACGTGTTCTTCAAGGCTTGCTACGAGCTTTGGCCCTTCAGTGGCTTTTACTGAAATAAAGTTTTCAATGCCAACTGTTTCACTCACTTGCCCACCAAAGCGGTCGGCAACGATACCTGTTTTTAAGCCTTTACGAGCAGCATAAATCGCAGCACTGGCTCCAGCAGGGCCTCCGCCAACAACCAGAACGTCAAATTCTTCTTTTGCATTCAGTTTTTCAACTTGCTTAGCGTCAGATGTAGAGTCAAGTTTCGACAAAATATCTTTTAAGCTGATACGACCTTGGCTGAATTCTTGGCCATTCAAGAAAACTGATGGAACGGCCATGATATTGCGCTCAGTAACTTCGTCTTGGTATACCGCACCATCAATCATGACACTTGTAATGTTTGGGTTAATAGCAGCCATCATATTAAGTGCTTGCACAACGTCTGGGCAATTTTGGCAGCTCAAAGATATGAAGGTTTCGAATTGAAAAGAGCCTTCAAGGTTACGAACTTGCTCAATGGTTTCTTCATCGAGCTTGATTGGGTGACCGCCAGAATGCAATAGGGCTAATACTAATGAAGTAAATTCATGCCCAGTTGGAATCCCTGCAAATTGAATTCGAGTATTGTTGACTGGTTCGAAAATCGTCATTTCTACAAGTCGTGAACTTGCTTGATGTTTTATTGTGATGAGCTCAGATAGTGAAGCGATATCAACGGCAAGTTGATCTAATTGCTGAGCGGATTTTGAATCATCAAGACTCAAGTGTAGCTCAATCGGACGCTTCAAATTTTGTAAGTATGTGGCCAATTGATTTTTTAAATTAGAATCTAACATGATGACTCCTTGTGGAAATAACGACTTAATATTTTTCTTGTATCGTCATGCCTGCGAAAGTAGGCATCCAGTGACTTTCTAGGAAAGAGGAAAAGTCACTGGATAATCGTTTTACGAAGACGACTTTATTATTTTGAACTTAGATTTTTCCTACTAAATCTAAAGATGGAGCTAATGTTTCTTCACCTGGAGTCCATGCTGCTGGGCAAACTTCACCGTCATGAGTTGCGACATACTGTGCTGCTTGAATCTTACGAAGAAGTTCTGATGCGCTACGACCAATACCTAAGTCATGTACTTCAGCAATTTTAATTTCACCCTCTGGGTTCATTACAAAGCTACCGCGAAGTGCAACACCATCCTCTTCAACAAGTACACCGAAGTTACGGCTAATTGCACCTGTTGGGTCACCAATCATTGGGAATTTGATTTTGTTAATGGTGTCTGAAGTATCGTGCCATGCTTTATGAGTAAAGTGTTTGTCAGTTGATACTGCGAAAACTTCAACGCCCATTTCTTGTAGTTGAGCGTAATGGTCAGCCATGTCACCTAATTCAGTTGGGCAAACAAAGGTGAAGTCAGCTGGGTAGAAGAAAACAACAGACCATTTGCCTAGAAGGTCTTGCTCAGTTAGGTCAACAAAATCACCATTGTGAAAAGCAGTTGCAGCGAATGGTTTTAGTTTAGTGTTGATGATTGATTGGCTCATTGTAAGCTCCATTATGTATTTTGAATTTCATCAGCATGATGTTTGTTTTCATGCTTCGTTTTGTTGATTCAAATAATAGGGCTAACTCATGATTATGTATAACGGATAAAAGCTATCGTTGTAATCTGATTTTTAGATTAAATGGGGCGGTATTAAAAAAACAAATTTATTATAAAATTTATATTTCATCGTTTAACGACTTTATTCACGGATAATATTTACAGCTAGAGAGTAAGTTAAAAGAGAAAGGACACACGACAGTCAGAAATTTTAGAATTAGAATGGGTATAACAGTTAGAACCAGAAACGAAAAAGCCTCGCATTAAATGCAAGGCTTTCGAAATCTTGGCAGGGGTGGAGAGATTCGAACTCACAACATCCGGTTTTGGAGACCGGCGCTCTACCAATTGGAGCTACACCCCTGTCGACGAAACGCATTATGCAAAAAGCGATCTAAAAGGTAAAGGACTTTTTCAAATCATTACGACTAAGTGCAGATTTTTCGGTCAGTTCTTTTCATCTCGCTCATTTTTCAGCTTTGAGCACAGCTAATATTTCGTTACACTGCTCACACAATTAGTTAATAGAGGTAGTTTATGTTTATTATTCGTTGGGTTTTAGGTCGAATCATTCTTTTTTTTGATTTTATTTTTGCACCCAAAAGACCTAATCACTCTGATGAATTACAAGCTAAGTTAGATGAGCAGACTCGTAACCTACAGTTGTATCAATTTGCAGCCTGCCCATTTTGCGTGAAAGTACGTCGAGATATTCGTCGTAAAGGATTGAATATTAAATTAGTCGACGCAAAACAAGCGGATAATCGCCAAGAATTGTTGAATAATGGCGGTAAGGTTCAAGTGCCATGTCTACGCATTGAGAAAGACGGTAAAGTAGAGTGGTTATACGAATCGAACGACGTCATTAATTATCTTGAAGAGCTTATTATTGAAGCTAAGTAAATCAATCGTCAATATTAGTAAAGGATAGGGGTATGCTACCAAGGAGCGGCTGTAAGGCGTTATTACTTGTGGTAACTGCAGCTTTGATCGCAGGGTGCAGTTCAACAAAAACTGCTGAAGAGCAAACTGAGTCACTTCGAGGTAGAGTCAAAGACAGCTTTAGTACCGAGGTTAAAGATAATGGGCTAAAGCTGTTCACCTATAAGGCATGGAAAGTCAGAGAACAAAATGCTCTGGCACATCCCTTACCGCATGAAAATCGAATTTCTAATCGTAAAAAATCTCGCCGCCAACTTAAAAAAGAGTATGAAGCGTATAAAAAGCGAGAGAAGGATTGGGAGTTAGCTGTTGAGTTAGGGTTGGAAAGAACGCTAAAACAAACAGGTTATTGCAAGAATGGTTTTTATGAACTTAATCGTACTGTTTTACATGAGACGGTTGAGATTAGAGGCGAATGTAAAGAAGGGGCTAAATAGCCCCTTCTTTATGTGTCATATTTTTAGTTTTAGCGAATAATTAAAATTCAGCAATTTTCTTTTTGAAATAATCAGTAAGCTTACTGAACCAACTACCTTCATTCACTTCTTGTAGCGTTACCAGTGGGTACTCGGCAACGTCTTTACCATTTAATTGAAAGTAAATACGACCAACGGTTTCACCTTTAGCAATCGGTGCTTCGATCTCTTTAGTTAACTCAAAATGTGCTTTAAGTTGCTTTGCTTGAGAACGAGACACTGTAATTGGAGTATCAGTATTGACACCTAAATCAATCGTTGGCTTATCACCAAACCAAATCTTTTGAGTTACAAAGCTATCGCCCGACTTATATGGAACTACTGTTTCATAAAAGCGGAACCCGAAATTAAGCAGTTTTTTGCTTTCAGCTTTACGTGCTGTGGAGCTTCTCGCACCCATTACCACAGAAACAAGTCGCATGTTGCCTTTGGTTGCCGACGCCACTAAATTGAAGCCTGCACCTGAAGTATGTCCGGTCTTAATACCGTCCACATTCATGCTTTTATCCCACAATAAACCGTTACGGTTGTATTGTTTAATGCCGTTATAAGTAAACGATTTTTCACTATAAATTCGATACTCTTCAGGAACATCACGAATGAGTGCTGCACCTAAAAGCGCCATATCATAGGCCGTTGTTTTGTGAGCATTTGAATCTAATCCATGAGCATTTTCAAAGTGGCTGTCTTTCATTCCTAGCTGAGTTGCCCAAGAGTTCATCAATGCAACAAAGCCATCTTCCGTTCCAGCAATGTGCTCAGCCATTGCAACACATGCATCATTGCCTGATTGAACAATGATGCCGCGGTTAAGTTCTGCAACAGTGACTTTTTTACCGACTTCAATAAACATTTTTGATGAATCAGGGAAGTTCTTAGACCACGCTTTTTTAGAAATGGTTACTTCATCAGTAGGGCTGATGTTACCATTTTTAATTTCTGTACCAATCACATAGCTGGTCATCATTTTAGTTAAACTAGCGGGATTTAGTTGTTCGTAAGCGTTATTTTCAGCAATGATTTGCCCAGTATTGTAGTCCATTAATACATAAGCTTTGGCAGCTACTTTTGGAGCTTCCGGAATGATTACAGGTGCTGCGATAGAAGAAAAGGTAACTAAGGAAAGAAGCGCAGTCTTACAAGAGTATTTAAAAAGATTCATCATCAAAAAGGCACATTTTAGTTAAATTAGAAAATAAGAAACAGTATAACATCAGCGATTAGACTTTCCATAAGTCATAAAGTTCCTTTGTTATATAAAAATCAATCAGTTTTGACCAAGTAGCTCTGTGGATAACCATTTCTACGGACTGATTCAAGTAATTCATTTGCGAGTAAAGTTTGCGAAATAGGGCCCATCTGCAATTTATAAAGGCCATCTGCATGTTTTAGCCGAGAATTGACTTTGTATTTCTGTTCCAATTGATTCGCAATGACTGAGAGCTTTATTCTGTCTTTTGAAGCAACAATTTGAATAAAGTGGCCAGATGCAACAGGCGTTGTTTTAGGTTTAATCGTTTTGCTTTGATACGTTTGGGTTGGGGCGTCGAAGTGAATGGCTTCTACACGCACATCTGCAACACCATGTTTCAGCATGCCGAGTTTGTATGCTGCCGCATAAGACAAGTCGATAATTCGATTCGAATGGAAAGGGCCACGGTCATTAACTCTAACAATGACAGACTTTCCGTTCGCCATATTTGTTACTTTAGCATAGCTAGGAATAGGTAACGTTTTGTGAGCTGCTGACATCGAGTACATATCGTAAACCTCACCATTAGAGGTGTGATAGCCATGAAATTTCGCCCCATAATAGGAAGCTTTACCTTCTTCTACATAATCCTTAGCTGTTTGAAGTACACGATATTGTTTGTTGAAAACCTCATAAGGTTTATTGCCTTGCTTAGAGTACGGCTCATATCTTGGTTGCGCATTTTCAACTTTTGATAAATCAGGTGGGTTTACAGGTGCGCGATCATCTTTTAGGTGATAGCGCCCACCTGAAGAGCTACAAGCTGATAAGGTCAAAATGGATATTGAAACGACAAGGCGTAACAGGTTATTGGTTTTCATGTGCCTGCTTTAATTGTTGGCTAAATTGGTAAACGGCCATTGCATATAATGGACTTCGATTGTATCGAGTTATTACATAGAAGTTCTTTAAGCCCAGCCAATACTCAGTGGCTTCTGGTTGCTTAAGTTTTATGAGCATTGTTGGTTGCGAAACATCCAAATCAACATTGTCCTTAAGATACACAGAAGGCGATAAAATATCTGAAACTTTTAATTTCAATCGTTCCCCAGACCAAACGTTGGCTTTTGGCGTTGTCTTGGTGACGAGTTGCAAAGCAATAGGGTTACCTTTTTGCCAACCATGTTGATGTAAATAGTTAGCCACACTACCAATAGCATCTACAGGGCTTTCGATAAGATCTCGGCCATGTTGATCATCGAAATTTACCGAGTAATGACGATAGCTTGATGGAATGAATTGTCCGTAACCCATTGCACCAGCATAAGAGCCTTTTAATTTTGATATGTCGAGGTTTTCTTCGTCAATGAGGTGGAATAAATGTCCTAGCTCACTGCGGAAAAATTTGCCTCTAGGTGGATAATAAAACCCAAGGCTATAGAGTGCGTCTAACACAGAATATTTTCCTAAATAGCCGCCATAGAAAGTTTCAATGCCAATGATGGCAACAATCACTTGTGGATCGACATTGAATTGTTTCGCTGCTCGGTCAATATCTTTTTGGTAGGTATTCCAAAACGCTAAGCCTTTGGTTAAACGCTTTTCGGTTAGAAATATTGGGTAGTATTGATGCCATGGTTTTGCTTCCCACGGCCGAGTGATCGCATCAATCACTTCTTGTCGATACTGAGCTTTGGCCAATAAGGCTTTGACCTCTTGTTCTGGCATGCCATCACTTACTTGCTTTTTTATAAACTCAGCTTTGAGCTGAGCTGGTGGTGCTTCTGATACTACTGCTGTGGAAGAAAAGCTAAAGCACACAAGAATACTGGCAGCAGCAAACCCTTTTAATAAAGACATAGAAATTCCATATTGTTATCTATCAATAAAGCGTCGATGAGTATTAATGCTCATCAATATCCCAAAACCAATCATCAATGTCATCATAGAAGTACCACCATAACTGATCAATGGCAAGGGAACACCGACCACGGGTAAAATACCTGAAACCATACCAATGTTTACAAAAATATAGACGAAAAATGTCAGTGTGATACTTCCTGCTAATAATCTTGCAAAACTGGTTTGTGCTCTTGATGCAATCACAAGTCCACGCCCGATAACGTATAGATACAGAGCAAGTAAGCAAAGACTGCCTATAAGGCCAAACTCTTCACCAATTACAGCAAAAATAAAATCAGTGTGGCGTTCGGGTAAAAATTCTAATTGTGATTGAGTACCTTGTAACCAGCCTTTACCCCAAAGACCTCCAGAGCCAATTGCAATGGTTGATTGGATAATATGATAGCCAGCGCCTAAAGGATCTTTTTCAGGATCTAATAGAGTAAGTACCCGAGTTCTCTGATAATCGTGCATTAAGAAAAACCATAACACGGGCAAAAAAGCCAAGCCTGCGGCTATGATGCCGCCGACAATCCACCAACTCATTCCTGATAAGAACAATACAAAAACGCCTGAGGCTGCTACAAGAATAGATGTGCCTAAGTCAGGTTGTTTAGCAATAAGTAACGTTGGAACAATCAGAAGAACAGCTGCACCTGCTAAGTAACGTTTTTTAGGGGGAAGTGGGAACTTACTGATATACCAAGCCATCGTAATCGGAAAGGCGAGCTTCATTAACTCTGAAGGCTGAAATTCAACAAAACCTAGATTTAACCAACGCTGTGCGCCTTTATTGATCTCTCCAAAGAAATGAACGCCGAGAAGCAAAGCGATTCCAACTGAGTAAATAGGAAGCGCCCAGCGCCTCAATATCTCTGGGTTAATTTGAGCCACCACAAACATAACAAAAAGTGATAGAGCAATACGGACTCCTTGACGTTCAATCATCGCCCAGCTGCCACCACTTGCTGAATAAATGACAAAAATGCTGAAAGTCATTAAAGCTAATAAACCAACTAAGAGCGGGAGATCAATGTGTAGTCTGCGCCATATGTTAGGGCGATGGTGCCTTGAATTCATTGTTTTAAACTCCCATCTGAATTAAGCAAATAAGCATCTAACATTCCCTTAGCTACTGGGCCGGCATTATCTCCTCCCCAACCTGCATTCTCTAAAACAACTGCAACAACAATTTTTGGGTTTTCTACGGGGGCAAAGGCAACGGTCAGAGCATTATCTCGGTGTTTCTTGCTGATGGATTTTGCATCGTACTTTTCGTCCTGTGCAATACCAATAACTTGGGCTGTACCTGTTTTCATTGCTGCCATGTAAGGTGAATGTGTAAAGCGCTTTTTCATAGCAGTTCGATACATTGAATCAATTACGATATCCCAACTGTGTGGGTTAGACAGTTTTATTGGCGGCAATTCATCGATCGGAGCATCTATTTTAGAGGTATCATCTTGGAGTGATTTTAAAAAGTGTGGAACAAATCGCTCACCTTTATTAGCAATGATCGTTATCGCTTTAGCAAGTTGCATTGGTGTCGCAGTCCAGTAACCTTGTCCAATTCCGACAGAAATCGTATCGCCAATATACCAAGGTTGCTCGTATTTGATTCGTTTCCAATCTTTATCAGGTAAGTTACCCGTAGATTCTTCGAAAATATCGATGCCTGTACTTTCACCAAATCCAAAAGGGGCCATAAATTGGGCGATACGATTTACCCCTAATTTGTACGCAAGCTCGTAAAAGTAAGTATCACAGGAGTCAATAATTGCATCATGAACGTCTACCCAGCCATGCCCCCAGCGTTTCCAGTCACGGTACTTGTGTTCAACATTTGGTATTTGCCAAAAACCAGGATCCCAGATACGCGTTTGTTCAGTGACCACCTTATCCTCCAGTCCCGCCAATGCCATTAATGGTTTGATGGTCGAGGCAGGTGAGTATTGTCCTTGAGTTGCACGATTAATTAATGGGCGAGCGTCATCATTGAGTAAACCACGGTAAGCTTTGCTGGAAATACCATGAACAAATTGATTCGGATCGTAACTCGGGCTGGAAGCCATAGCCAAAACACCGCCATCTTTTGGATCGATTGCAACAACTGTTCCACGACGACCATTAAGCAGCTCCATTGCTTTTGCTTGTAAATTCAAGTCGATAGTCAGGTAAATATCTTGCCCTGGAACTGGCGGCGTGCTCTCTAGTGTTCGAATGGTTCTTCCGCGATTATTAACTTCTTCTTCTAGGTGACCTGGTTTACCATGCAACAAAGATTCGTAGTAGCGTTCGATTCCCTGTTTACCAATGTCTTTGGTGGCCGCATAATTTTTCCACTCATCGTTTGCTTCAAGACGAGCCTGATCTTTTTGGTTAATTCTTCCGACATACCCTAATACATGAGTCAGCAGTGAACCGTACGGATAGAAACGTTTTAAGCCCGCATCCACATACACACCAGGAAACCTGTATTGATTCACGCTGAACTCAGCAACTTGTTCTTGAGTTAAACGATTTTTGAGTGAGAGTGGCTTGAAACGGCGATGATATTTTAATGAATTTTTAAAATCCTCAATTTCATCATCAGATATTGGAATGACTTTTTTTAAATTTTCCAGAGTTTCATTTATGTTTTTTACTTTTTCTGGAAGTACTTGAAGAGTATAAAAAGGGCGGTTTTCAGCCAGAAGCAGACCATTACGATCATAAATCAAGCCGCGACTTGGTGCGACAGGAACAACTCTAATTCGGTTATCATTTGATCGAGTGCTGAAGTCTTTAAAATCTTCAATTTGTAGGCGATAAAGATTAGTGAGCAATATCCCTATCATCACTAAAACACAAGTAAAGGTAAAAAATGCTCTGCGTTTAAACAGTGACGCCTCAGCGGCGTGATCATGTATGGTCATTCGCTTTTTTGGCGACACTGATGTTTCTCCGAAATCAGTCCTAGCTAACTGTAGGTAATTATATTGTTACTCTCGGTGGTAAGGATGGTTATTGTTTACACTCCAAGCCCGATAAAGGCTCTCAGAGACAACAATACGAACCAAAGGATGAGGAAGAGTAAGTGCTGATAAACACCAACTCTCTTGAGCAGCTTGTTTACAGGCTGGTGCAAGTCCTTCTGGTCCGCCAATCAATAAACTGACATCCCGACCATCAAGTTGCCATTTATTCATGGCAGTTGCAAGGGCAGGAGTCGTTAAATTTTTTCCAGGTAAATCAAGAGTTACAATACGATTGCCTTTGGGAATTGCAGCAAGCATTTGCTCGCCTTCCTTATGAAGGATTCGTGCAATATCTGCATTTTTGCCACGTTTCCCTGCTGGGATTTCAAGCAATTCAAGCGGCATATCTCGTGGAAATCGCCTCTGATACTCTTGAAAACCTTGAGTAACCCAAGATGGCATTTTAGTGCCAACTGCAATCAATTGTAATTTCATATTAAATTGTTCTCATGTAATAAGGCTGATAGAGAACAACCCATTAAGCGTGATTATCAGACCACAGTTTTTCTAATTGATAAAAGTCTCGAGTTTGGTCTTGCATCACATGCAAGATAACATCACCCATATCGACAAGAACCCATTCACTGCCACTTCGGCCTTCGATGCCTACTGGTGGAAATCCTGCGTTTTTGGTCTCTAATGCAATATATTCTGCAATAGACTTAACATGAGTTTTTGACGTACCTGAACAGATCACCATGTAATCTGTGATAGTTGATTTATCTTGTACATCAAGTGAAATGATATCTTTTGCTTTTAGATCATCAACTTTGTCGATGATAAAATCTCTTAATTCGGCGCCTTGCACGCTGAGCTACCCCTTGTTTTAAAATAGCCCAACATAATAGCAAAACTTTGAGCTTAAATATACGATATCCTCCACAAGGTTGAGAACGTAATTTGAGCAAGTCTAAAAGTTATATTCCAGTTTCCAGTGCGAGTTTGACCATATTATTAAAGCCATTCTGGCGTTCTTCACTTGTGGTTTCTTCTCCAGTAATTACGTGGTCTGAAATTGTTAGAATACTCAATGCGTTAATGCCGTGTTCCATAGCTAATGTATAAAGTGCTGCTGTTTCCATCTCAACACCAAGAATGTTCATTTTCTGTAGTGCAGGGATGAGGTTTTTATCACTGCCGTAAAATAAATCATTAGTGAATATATTGCCAAATTTAGTTTCTAAATTAAGTGCCTTCGCTTTTTCGTGGCAACGAAGTGCAAGTTCAAAGGTAGGGGTTGCAGGGCAATCGTATCCAGCAAATTTGCTGCGGTTTGTTAATGACGCAGTACCAGCGCCAGTGGCAACAACAATGTCTCTGACTTTTACATCCAAAGCTATTCCGCCTGCACTACCAATTCTTATAATGGTTTTTACGTCATAGGATTTAATTAACTCATGCACATAAATAGATACTGATGGGATCCCCATTCCATGACCCATTACAGATACTCGCTTTCCTTGGTAGTATCCGGTAAATCCAAGCATGCCTCGAACATTACATACTTCGACAGCGTCATCTAAAAAGTGCTCAGCAATGTATTTAGCTCTGAGTGGGTCGCCTGGCATAAAAACAGTTTCAGCAAAATCACCTTGCTTAGCATTAATATGTGGGGTCATGATGTTTCTCCTCATTTGGTTTCAGGTCATAATAGAGGGCTTAAGATAAGAACAAGAGGACAATTGTCCTCTTCTATATGTTGTTGAGTTTTTATGCTGAAAAATGTGAGTGAGATTGGAAAAGTAAAATTGTTTGAATCGCTAGCATTATTAGATCTTAAACAACAGATGTTTAACAGTGGCGACTACATTATTCGTAAAGGTGAGAAACGTAATTACTTTTTCTGGGAGTCAACTTCAGCAGCAGATATTTCCATTCAATATTTTGTCGAAAATGGTCGGAGCTTGATTCTTCCTGCAACTCAAGAGCAAAACCGTCTTTATGGTGAAATAGAAGCTTTAATGAATGATGCATATTGGTTTGACGTAATAGCAACTAAACCCTTAGCTTTGAAAGTAGTCCCAACTCGAGTGTTTTTGGAGTTAATGCAAAATAATAATGAAATTGCATTGTGGTATAGCTATGTCATGACTCAGCGTTATAAAGAAGTTATTGATAAATCATTTTCTTTTATCTTGAATCCGCTTTCATTTAATGTCGCATCAGATATTTTGCATCGTTATCAAGCTGGAGAACCAATTTGTCACTTTGAAAAGCAAGTAGATGAAGCTGCTCGATTTGGGTGTTCAGAAAGGGTTTACCGAAGAGTCATTAAAGAGTTTGTAGTGGGTGGTATTCTGCAAAAAACTCAATCTGGTTATGAATTACTTAATGCTGAAAAGCTAGTAAATTTAGTCAATGGATCTCATTAGTCAGGTTTAGCTGAAAGTACTATAGAAAATAGAATAATACTTTTGGCTGATAGTCTCTATTTATAATTTAAGGAGTTTATTTTTCGTTTCGACTTAAATTTTTGCAAAACAATAGCTTATATATCTGTTTCAACTTTCTTTTATTTTTATGACGTTACCAAGTCTATACCTTTTTCTAATTGTTAAATTATTCCTAAACAGTAACTTAGTGCAGAGTTTATACAATATTCAAACGTTAATTGAATTCAATGTTATTTTTAATAAAAAAGGGAAGCGCAATGAGTAATAAAACAAGGATGTCGCTAGTTGCAATTGCTATAAGTTCTGCAATCAGTTTTTCTGCTGTAGCTGGTGATAATAACCAAATATCAATTAATCAAGAAAATGCAACAGCTAACACTAATGAAGGGCAGTCAGTATTAGCTTTGCAATTTGGTAGCAACAACCAAAGTTCGATTGAGCAAGTTGGTGATAATCAAGAGACAAACGTTGTTCAAGACGGTGACGCTAATGAGTCAACAGTAGTTTCACGTAATTACGGTAACTATCAAGATATAAATCAAGCTGGTGATTCAAACAGAAACAATGTACAAGTAACGGGTGATAGCAATAACAATAGTGTTGCTCAGTCTGGTACTTTAAACTCGTCTTATCATACGACTCGTGGTGACTTAAACGTAAACTTTGTCACACAAGACGGTCAATATAACGGTAGTTATTATTACTTCAGTGGCGATGAAAATAGACATACTTTAGAGCAGACTGGAACAGGCAACTACAGTGATTTCTATTCATTCCAAGAAGCTAATCGTAATGAAGCGAATATCTCACAAAATGGCGAATACAATAATTCTCATATCCATTATGTGAATTTTGATGACAACACCTTTAATCTTGATCAAGATGGTTATTCAAACTCATCATACATTGAAGGTACTGTTGGTCATACTAACAGTTTTAGTGTGACTCAAATTGATAACCGCAACACTTCTAGGTTGCAGGACGTTAGTGGAAATAATAACGACATCAGTGTTTATCAATACGGTGATCGTAACAACGTTGGTGGTGATGACCTAGCTTCATTTAACGGCGATGGTAATGAAGTCAGCATCACACAGTATGGTGTAACGAATAGTACAGATATGACTGTCACTGGGGATGCTAATACAGTGTCGCTTACTCAAGATGGTAACAGCCATTATGCGCGCATTAATACATCCGGCAATGAGAATGCAGTCAATGCTAGTCAATCTGGCGACATCAACATGATTGATATCTTAACGGTTGGTGATAACAATGCTATTGAGCTCACTCAATCAGGAACATCTAATGATATTTCAGGTCTTGAAGATGTGAATGAAGAGTTTCAATTAACGGGCTCTGATAACATCATCAACATTAGCCAGACGGGTGACTTGAACAGTGTAACAGGTTCTTCTACTGGCTCAGTAAATAGCATTAATGTGACTCAGGCGGGCACAAGTAATTCAGCAGTTGTTATTCAAAACTAATTCATAGTTTTCCTATTATGAAAAGGTCGGCATTTGCCGACCTTTTTGGTTGAGAACATTTTATTAATGGCTGTGGCCGTGTTTTTTAGTAAATTTTTGGCGGCTTTCAACATCAACTAAGCGACCTTCTTTCGAAACCGTAAACACTAAGGTCTCCTTGTTGGCTTCGTTCATTGCAACAACGATGTAACCCATTGCATTACGCTCGACAACTTTAAAGCTTTCAGAGCTTACTTTCGCCCAAGTACTATCTAACTTACCGATAGCTAATCCCATATCTTTAAAACTCATTTTTTTTGCAGCTTTAGCGGCTACAGAAACTGCACCATTTGCAGAGAGGGGTGGTTGATTGCCGTGCCCATCACCGTGAGCGAAGCTTGGTTGAGCGATTAAAAGTGCTGCTGTTGTAGCAATGATTGATAATAAGCGCATAGAGTTTTCCTTATTGTGTTTTAAGTTCAATTTAAGTGGTGATTACTTCAAGCCTTCAATGACATAGTCGCCGCTGAAAGTCAGTTGAATGTGAATATCGCTATTGGTTTTATTTTTGAAATACCAGCCGTGTGAGCCTGCAAATGGAGCTGTAAAACTACCTTGCATGTCTGGTGTGGTCGCAATGGTGTAGCTTTCAAAATAACCGGTAGTATCACCACGTGGTTCACCGTGAAGATCAACATAAACATCAGCACCATCGGTGAGCCATTCGTATTTCACTTTCTGGAATTGCGCCATGGCAAGTTTGTACTCAATGCCACGACCTGCTGGTACGGTTAGGGTTACAATCTCTTCACCCGCAGCAGATGCTGCTTTTGGAGCTGATCCAGCTTTAGTTTCTGCTTTTGGGTTGAGAACAGTCAGTCCAAGTTTTTGGCCGATGCCTGTTGGGTCAATGTTGTATTCTGCAGGTAAGATAAATAACACTAAAGTGATAGTAGCAACGAACATTGAAATCAATGTTGCTTTGATTAGTGATTTGGTATTTAAGTGTGCATTCATTGTAAAAAATCTCTTATATCTAATTATGTTCTAAAACTTAATTTACGAAAAATCCGGTTACCTGCATGCCAATCAACATAAAACCTCCTGCCATTAATGTTGTGTTGGTTACTGCTGCAAATTGTAAATAGCTCTTGTGCTGACGCCATAAGTTAATCGCCAGTAGAATGAACATCAGAGCTAAGAATTGACCGAGCTCAACTCCGATATTGAAAGCAATCATATTGGTAAACAGACCATCCGTTGGCAGTTGAAACTCTTGGATTTTAGTGGCGAGCCCGAAACCATGAAATAGACCAAAGATCAGTACTGCTTTTTTTGGGGCAGGTTGATAGCCAAGCAGCTTTTTAAAGCCACCAAGGTTATCAAAACCTTTATAGACGACAGACAAGCCGATGATCGCATCGATAATGTAAGCGTTAAATTCGATGTTAAACATCACCCCAGCCATTAAGGTCAAACTATGGCCAAGAGTGAACATACTGACGTAAAGCAATACGTCTTTTGTTTTGAACAGAAAGAATAGAACACCGACCAAAAACAGTAAGTGGTCGTAACCCGTTACCATATGTTTAGCACCAATGTACATAAACGGGATAAATTGCACCCCAGTATTGTTTTGTAAAAAAGCTCGTGTATTGTCATCGACACCATGAGCAAAAGTTTCAAACGAAACGAATGCAAATAGTGCCAGCAAAACGTAGCTTAAATACGACCACTTTGTGTTGCTTTGCATGAATTTTCCTTGGTTTTACTACTTCATTTATGAAACGTACGTCATACCTGCAATAGCAGGCATGACATTAGTTTTTATTAACTATGATGTTTGTTCTTCTTTAGCTGAGCGTCCATGTAAAATGCGATACAACGCAGGCAGAACAAATAAAGTGAGAATGGTTGATGAAATTACACCACCAATGACGACTGTGGCTAATGGACGTTGAACTTCAGAGCCAATACCAGTATTTAATGCCATTGGAATGAAGCCGAGTGAGGCAACAAGTGCAGTGGTAATTACCGGGCGTAATCGAGTAAGTGCCCCTTGAGTGATTGCTAGATCTAAAGGTAGTTTTTCACGACGTAATTCACGGATGAACGACACCATGACAAGACCATTTAGAATTGCAATTCCCGAAAGGGCGATGAAGCCAACTGCCGCAGAAATCGAAAACGGAATATCCCGTAAAAGCAGTGCAAAAATACCGCCTGTTAGTGCTAACGGCACGCCGGTAAAGATGATGAATGAATCTTTGAATGAGCCTAGAGCTAAAAGCAGTAAACCGAATATCAAAACTAATGTAACAGGTACGACAATGCTTAAGCGCTTAGAGGCCGATTGCAGTTTTTGATAAGTACCACCATACTCAACCCAATAACCCGATGGCACATCAACTTTAGATTGAATAGACGCTTTAACATCGCCAACGAAGCTCCCTAAATCACGACCACGAACGTTAGCCGTCACTACGATACGACGTTTGCCTTTTTCACGGTTGATCTGGTTAGCACCTAAAACAGTTTTAACATCAGCAACTTCGTACAGCGGTAAATATTTACCGTTATCGAGCAAGATCGGTAGTTTTGATAGGCTGTCGATATCTCTGCGCAGTGGTTCATCAAGGCGGGCGACAATATCAAAGCGACGGTCACCTTGATAGTACTTACCAATGTTTTCGCCTCCAATGGCAACGGCAACTTGATCTTGTAATTCCGCTTTTGAAAGCCCGTATAAAGCAAGTGCATTGTCTTTCGGCACAACGGTTAAAATTGGTAAGCCTGTTGTCTGCTCAAGCTGAACATCTCTGATCCCTTCAACATTGGCAATGGCTTTTTCAATCTCACTACCGACTTTTTGCAGCGTTGCAAAATCGTCACCAAAGATCTTAATCGCTAGTTCTGAGCGAACTCCTGCTAGTAATTCATTGAATCGCATTTGAATCGGTTGCAAGAATTCGTAGCGACTTCCTGGAATTTGATTGACTTGTACCTCAAGCTCCTCAACGATGCTTGACTTTAGTTTTTTAGGATCTGGCCACAGCTCTCTTGGCTTTAAAATAATAATGACATCAGCAACGCTTGGTGGCATCGCATCTGTTGCCACGTCGGGCGTACCAATCTTGGTAAACACTCGTTCAACTTCAGGTAAATCTCTAATGCGCTTTTCTAGTGCTTCCTGCATTTTGATAGATTGCGAGAGTGATGTCCCTGGAATACGCAAGGCATGCATCGCAATGTCACCTTCGTCAAGATTTGGTGCAAACTCACTTCCCATTCTGGTTGCCATTACAATTGCAAGCACAACCAGCCCTACAGCCCCCATAAGTACTGCAACACGAGCTTTTAACGCAAGGGCTAATAGTGGTTTATAGACTTTTGAAGAGGCTTTAAGGATAAACGTTTCTTTTTCCTGCACAGGTTTTTTGAACAGCAAGGCAATGGCTGCTGGAACAAAGGTGACCGACAGTAGCATTGCACTCAGCAGTGCAATCACAACCGTAATCGCCATCGGGTGGAACATCTTACCTTCGACACCTTCTAGGGCGAAGATTGGCAGGTATACCGCAGTAATTATGAATACACCAAATAGAGCAGGGCGAATCACTTCCTTGGTCGCACGATACACTAAATCCATTCGTTCTTTCAGTGGTAGTGACTCAGTTTGCGATGCTTGGCTTAACCTACGAATACAGTTTTCAACAATGATGATAGCCCCATCAACCAGTAAGCCGAAATCTAATGCACCTAAGCTCATTAAGTTTGCACTGACACGGGTTTGCACCATACCGGTAATCGTCATTAGCATAGCAAACGGAATTACCGCAGCCGTTAATAATGCGGCACGAACGTTACCCAGCAATAAGAACAAGATAACCATAACTAAAATGGCACCTTCAAGCAGGTTAGTTTCAACCGTTTTTAGGGTTTTATTAACGAGTTTGGTTCTGTCATAAACCGCGGTTGCTTCAATGCCTTTCGGTAAACTTTTATTGATCTCTTGCAGGCGGTCACCCACGGCTTTCGCCACTTTCTGACTGTTCTCGCCAATCAGCATGAACACGGTACTCATCACAACTTCGTGGCCGTTTTGAGTGGCAGCGCCGCTTCTAAGCTCTTTGCCTTCTTTTACCTCGGCAACGTCACTAATGCGGATAACTCGACCTGGTTTACTGATTACAGGAATATCAGCAAGTTGAGCTAAATCTTTTGCTTGTCCTGGAATACGAACCAGATACTGAGCACCACTGTACTCAATAAAGCCTGCGCCGCGGTTTTGGTTGTGAGTGCCGACGGCTTTTATTACATCTTGCTGCGATAGGCCATAAGCCAACAGTTTTTCAGGATTAAATGCAATTAAGATTTCACGCTTAAAGCCACCGATTGGATTTACTTCAACCACACCTTGAACTTGCATTAGTTGCGGTCGAATGATCCAATCGTGAACGGTACGTAACTGCGTAGGGGTTATCTCACTGCCATCAGGATTTTTAGCCCCTTTTTTGGCGTCGACAGTGAACATAAATATTTCACCAAGACCTGTAGCAATCGGCCCCATTTCAGGCTGTAGGCCTTGTGGTAATTCATTTTTCGCACTTGCCAGTTTTTGGTTTATTAGCTGACGAGCGAAATAAATATCGGTATCGTCACTGAAAATCGCAACCACTTGCGATAAACCATAGCGAGAAACGGAACGAGTATTAACTAACCCAGGTAACCCTGCCAATGTGGTTTCTAACGGGTAAGTAATGCGTTGCTCTACTTCTAGTGGCGTATAGCCAGCTGCCTCAGTATTTATCACCACCTGAACGTTAGTGATGTCAGGTACGGCATCAATAGGAAGCTTACTAAAGTTCCATATTCCCAGTGCGGCAACGGCTAGCACTATTACCATAATCAGCTTACTTCGCTGAATGGAAAATCTTAATATTTTATCTAACATACGGCTTCCTTAGTGATCGTGCGATGCACCAGACTTGTCAATATCGGCTTTGATAAGGTAGCTGTTGCCAACGGCATAATTAGCGCCTGCTTTAATGCCACCTAATACTTCAACCCAAGGGCCTGATTCACGGCCAAGCTCAAGCATACGTACCTCGTATTGTTCGGCCACTTTGGTGAAGACGACGGTGAAATCTCTAAAGCCCTGTAGTGCTACTTTTTTTACCGCTAACGGCACGTTAAATGAGGCCGTTTCAATTTTTGCACTGATAAATTGGCCAGCATTGAGTTGGCCGTTTGAGTTATCAACTTCAGCACGGAATACTTTCGCTTGCTCTGGTGTGAGCTGGTAGAGGCTATCTTTGATGACAGTTTGGTATTTCACACCAGTTTGAACGGCTTTAATCGCAACAGACTGGTGTGGTTTTACCAAGTTTTGATCTTGTGGGAATACATTAAGCTCTGCGATCAGCTTTCTGGTGTCAGTCAGCTCTAGCAGACTCATGTCACCGCTTTGTTCACCTGCATTCACATTTTGCTGGGTGACAATACCGCTGATTGGGGCAAATAAAGTATAAGGTTGCAAGCTATCATTACTGACTATGGTCATCAGCTTCTGACCTTTAGCGACTCTATCACCTAAAGTAACGTATAAGCCTTTTACTTCACCTGGGAAGCGTGCGCTGATATCACGTACTGCGTTAGGTGCTGGTTTCAATGTACCGTAAACATCAACAATTTTATGCAGCGTTTGCGGACCAACTTTTTCGATGGTTACCCCCATTTCATTGGCGACGTCATCTTTAATCTCAATACGACCTTCATAGTTATCGTATGACCATTGATGCTGTTTGCCTTGATATGTAGCTGTTAGGTTAACTTTGAAAGAGTGCGGCTCGTAAATCACCATATCGCCACGAGCATAACCGCCTTCGGCTTTGAAGTTGATATCGTCGATGGCATTGCCTAAACGAGTAAGTTTTACGTTTACTTTTACGTCCTTAGCTGGGATCGGTTTGCCTGATTGAGTCGTAAATACACGAAACTCTGGTGGTACACCGTTTTCAAAAATAGCCAGTTCAATCGCAAAATCGCCATCACGTAACATACGACCACGATTAGGCCCTTTTTCAACTTCTTCGACTGGTTTCTCGGCTGAAACAGCAAAAGAAGGGGTAATAAATACATTACCTACAATAGGTAAATGACTGACCAGTATGGCTGCTAATATAGGTTTTAATTTCATAATTTTCTCACTCGCCTCAATTTATAAAAGAAGCAGTTAACTGCTCTAGCTGAATTTGGTTTAGATGAACATTGGTATAAGCATCGATAAGCTCAAATTGTGTGTCGATAAGCTCTTGTTGAATCAGATACCAGTCGCTATAGCTAAAACGACCTTGCTGAAACGTTTTTTGTGCCTCTTTATTTGCTTTAACCAGCGCTGGAATTGTGGTGTTATTGAGTGCAGAAATAACGTGCTCAAAGTGTTTGTATTGCACATTAACTTGAAAAATTTGAGCTTTTGTCTTGATCAACCAAGCGTTGGCTAATGAACGTTGACTTAATTGATCTGCTTTTAACGACGCAATTTTTCCGTTGTTGCGGTCAGCACTACCCCAAGGAATGCTGATGCCAGCCGTGACAGCATAGTCGTCAAGTACTTCATTGCGGCGAATACCAGTTTTTACTTCCCATGACGGATTAGCGCTAATTTTGGCCAGCTGAATTTCACGACCGGCGATAGTTTGTTTAACGCTGTACAATTTATAGCTGGGTGTTTTCAGTAATCGGTTTTCTAATGCTGCCGAGTTGGCTACAGGCGGAATCGTCAACAAGTTACCCGTTAAAACGAAATCAGCATTACCACCCCATTGCGCAGCTAAATAGTTCTTCGCGACTAAGATTTCGTGTTCGATATCTTCAACCAATAGCGATTTTTTTGAGAGGTTGGCTTTCGCACGTAGTGCATCGATTGCGCTTAATTTTCCACGTTTAACGAGTAAGCTGATCTGCTCATATGCTTGACGAGCTTTTTGTTCAGAAAGTGTTGCCAGTTTCATTTGTTCTTTAAGCGATAGTGCTTGAATAAATAATTTTGCAGTTTCAGTCGCAACTTTTACCGCATTAGTATCCTTCTCAAGTTGATTGATGTTGGTTTTGCTTTTAGCAACACTGACTCTTGAATCAAGGACTGGCTGCTCAAGTAGCCAAGACAATTGAATATTAGTTTGTGCACTTTTGATGCCAGACAATTGACCTGTGCCAAAGGCATCTTCTACAGAAATATCGATTTTTTTAGAAGTACCGATAGCAGCTTGTTCAACCATGCCTTTAGCAGCGTCAGCACGATAAGCGTATGTTTGCAGTTCAGGACTGTTAGAAAGCGTTAACTTAATCGCTTGGGTTAAGTTCAATGTTGTTGCTTGGCTAAAGCCAGAGAAACAGAAAGAGGCGATTGTCATGACGGGCAAAACACTGAGGCGACGCCATCGACTGGGTAATAAGTGATTGTATTGGATCATCTCAATGATACTCCGCATTAAAAACCGATCTGTCATCGGTTTGTTTGTTAAGTTTTTAAACCGATAGTGAGTCGGTTTTATTCTGTTAGTGTTGCTATTCATTTAACCGAGAGTTAGTCGGTTTTAAAGGTTTTTAAAAAGAGATTTAATGCTTAAAGATGATTTCTATTAAATGGTGAATGTTATCTATAGATAGCAGGCAGCACACGATAGTAATCGCTAATATTGTGAATGAAATAGATTTCCTTACAGGCTTATTTTCTAATTGACCTAGTAAAAAAAGCACGCGTTGCTCCAAAACGTTAGCACCAAAGTTAGTGATGCACTCTTGTTGTAACTTTGCATTGATGCTTTGGTTAATACGGGTGATTTTGACAAGTGTAGAGGCAATATCTGTATTTTTATTGGTTGCTTTTGCAACACTATCATCGGCCATTTGCTCCATGGTTAATGACATATGAAGTTTTAAACGTATTGAAATAAAAGTAATAAAGAAGCTTGCTAACACACTGAAAATCCATTTCTTTATTGGGTCTCGGTTGATAGCATGAGCTTGTTCGTGTTTAACGATAATGTCTTGCTCACTTTCGGAGGTTACGTTGAGCATACCATTTGATATATAACATTTCGGCGTAAGCATCCCGCTGGTAAATGCACTGACAGAGTCAGACTCCAAATGATAAACGTTATCTGACGCGTGACTAGCAAGCGCATCGAGCGTAGACATTTGCTTTAGATGTGTAAGCAAAGAAAACGATTTAGAAAACACTATATAACTGGCAGCTGCAAACCAACAGATCAGTAGAGCGCCGTGCCAACTGGCAAAGTAAAAGTTGTCAACGTGATGCCAATGGCTGATAAACGAGCCTGCCATATCTTGGTTCTGGAGCATAGCGACAGAAACATCTGCAAAAACAGATAACGCAGTCCCCCAAGGCGCTAATGCGATTAACCATAAGATTAAACGGCGATTCTTAGGTGCAATACTGAACAATCTGTGTTGCAGAAAAACAAAAATGGTGGACACCACAAGGTTTACTAACCCAAAGCTGATAATCGCAATGGTGAAAATGTTTAGCCAAATTGCAATATCACCTTGAAACATAGTTACTTCTCTTGTTGCAGTTTACGTTTTTGCTTTTCAATTAAGCTTTCTAGCTTCAACAATTGATCTTCATTTAACTCTTGTGAAATCGATGAAAAGGCTGCAACCAAGCTATTCTCTTCATCATTGACAAAGTCACTGGTTACCGATTTTATGAGTTGTGCAATCAATTGATGCTTTTCGATTTTTGGCTCATACTGCCATGCATAACTGACTTTATGACGAGTAAGTAACCCTTTCTTAAATAAACGGTCTAAAGTACTTTGGATTGTATTCAATGTACCACCACGTTTACTTTCAAAGTAAGCAAACACTTGCTTAGCATCAGCTGGCTTGTACTGCCACAGGTAATGCAACACTTGTTTTTCAAGATCGCCTAATTGCATTTAATCCTCTGTTTCTTTCAAAAACGGTTTAAAACCGATTGGTGGTTGGTTTTATATCATGAACGCTTTTATATTTGCAACAAGATGAAGCTTTATCTTTGACAGAAACACTCGCTAACATCTTCGTGATAGAAGCTATGTCATTAAAACAATAGAATTACTTAAAAGAGATATGGATATAAATAAAATGCGATTTTTAGTCAGTTTGCTGTTTCTTATTACTGTCATGGGGTGTACGAATACCAATCAAGTACAACGAATCGTTGATAGTGATTCAATTATTAAGTATCGAGACATAGATAAAAATAATGAAAAAGCGAAGAAGCGTTTTTCTAATTTGTATCCGGTACAAAAATTAAAAGATCGTGTTTATCCTTACACGTGTGAGCAAGATTGTTACCCAGATTCAGAGAAACTCCAGTGCGCATTAAAAGAAGAAAACTGTCAGTTTGTTGGGCAACAGATAGCGCCAAATACTAATACAGGGTTTGATGTTCATTGGCTTGGTCATGCAAGTTTTCATATTAAGACTGAAGGTGGCACAAGTTTATTATTTGATCCTGTCACTCAACAGTTTGATTGGCCAGTAGGTTTTGCACTTTGGGCATTCGGGGGTAAGTATCGTAACGAGCCAGAATCTTGGCTTTCGGATACTGAGCTTAATGATGTGGACGCAATCATGTATTCCCACACCCATTACGATCATTTCAATAAATCTGACATCGATGATATGAGTCGTGATATTCAATATTTGGTGCCATTAGGGTTCGCAGATCACTTTGAAAATGATGACTACAAAATCAATGAAATGGCATGGTTTTCTTCTACTCAATTAAGTGAAACCAGTATTAACTTTGTTCCGGCTAATCATTTCAGCGACCGAATTTTGGTTCCTTATATTTATGAAGATCGTGATACTTCTTTATGGGGAGGTTGGGTTATTGAAAACCAAGGTAAGAAACTCTTTTTTGCTGGTGATACAGGCTATTCTGATCACTTTAAAGATATTCAAAAAAGATATGGTGATATGGATGTATGCCTGATGCCGATAGCATCTTATCATCACCCCAAAAATGGCAACTGGTATCGTTATGTTCATTTAACGCCAGAAGATGCACTTGCTGCTGCTGAAGAGTTGAATTGTAAAGTTATGGTGCCTTGGGGGTATGGAAAGTACAGCTGGCAAATGGGGGATCGATCGTCTTACGGTCCTTTGTTGAGATTGTTGCATATGCAGAAAGCGTTAAATTCAAAGGTTAAGCTTTATATTCTGAATGAAGGTGAAAAAGCCACGTTTTAGTCGCGGCTAATTTATTATGTTAGCAGCATAAAGACACGCCACAGCAATTTGAATTTATTTTCTCACTTTCGTATTGAGCTAAAAACGTATCAGTAAAATAGAAATTACTGAATAGTGTTTCAAAATCATGGTAAACCGTTTTACTCACGAAAGGTAAAGCCAATAAATTCGTCTGCCACGCTTTCATTTTGGAAAATTATCGAGCAAGCCATAACCAACACGCTGCTGTACTATGCTTGTTCTGTGAAGTTAGGGTAACTAAGCGATATCAACATTGGATAACTCATTAGACTTAAAGAGCTTTTGACTTGAGTCTAATGGTTGCTCTACTTTTCAAAAGTTGAACGAAGTTTGGATAGACGTTCGATAAACGTTAGCTCATCTTTACTTCGCATAATACTGCACTGAGCAAGGTAGTTCATACTGGCGAGGTAACTCTAAGCTCTATCCAAAGCTCGTTGCTCATTCGAAATGTTTGCTTCTCACCATATTCATTTTCTATGTATTCAATGATGGAGTTGGGTTCCAATAATGGTAACTGGTTTTCTGTAATCAAAACTGGAACTTGTCCATTGAGTAATACATAAAGAAACCATATTAGTTTATCTTTTAAACTTATGAACTCGATTTCATGGGCAACATTTTCAGTTTCAAGTTCTGCAGTTACACGCTGCACAAACGGACAAATTTTGAAGCTAATTATTTTGATCATTGAAATATCATTCAAAGGTTATTCTTCATGGAGTAATAGATGTCAGTTATAAAAAGAGATGCTTAATAGTTTTAAAACTTGATAACTGAATGTGAAATTGGCAATGTGGTTGAGTAAAAACTCTACAGTGGAATGTGAAACGTGAATAATGAAATTCAGCAAGATTCGATATTTCTACCTTATAAAATGGGTAAACTGCATGTAAGAAGAATATCGCCTTCACAAGAAAGTCATAATACGCCTCTGATGATGCTTCATGGCACATTATCTAACGGAAAAGTTTTTTACTCGGATTCAGGTAAGGGAATTGCGTGTTTCCTTGCCATGCATGGATTCACGTCTTACATCATTGATATGCCGGGGCGAGGTTTGAGCGAGCCTAAATTATCTCGAGGGGTGAACCCTTCGCAAACTGAAATCATTGTTGATGTTATTCCACAAGTGCAACAGTTCATTTTATCTGAGCACCCTAGTACGACAAAAGTTAATTGGGTAGGCCACTCTTGGGGCGGAGTATTAATGTCTGCTGCTTTGCTCCGCTTCCCTGATATTCAAAAACAAGTAAAAACGCTGGTGGGTTTTGGTACTAAGAGGCTGCTTCGTGCTAAATCTCTGAAAAAAATCTGGGTCATTGATATATTTTGGAAACATATTTCTTTATTAATGATCAAGAAACAGGGGTATTTAGCGGCCGATCGTTATGGAATTGGAATGGACAATGAAAGCGAGCTTTCAATAAAAAACCAAATTCCATGGTTGAGTAAAGACTGGGTAGATCCTATGGATGGTTTTGACTATCAAGCTCAGATTTCGGTAGCTAATTTACCACCATGTTGGTTTTTTGCTGGTCAAAACGATCCTATATTAGGCAACCCAAGTGATGTAAAAAATAGCCTTGATGAACTAGGTGCTAAGGACTCTAAGTTTACCCTTCTTGGCAAAAAGCAGGGAAATAAGCAAGATTATGATCATGTAGGCATGCTGGCTCATCCAGACTGTGTAAATGATCACTTTAGAGAATTATTGGATTGGTATCAGAATAGCAATTTTAGCGATACAGCTTATTCTGATAAATGTAACTTATAATCGAGTCAGGCAATTTTTTGTTGGAAATTGTATTGCGAAGCTCAGTAGAAGACACATCCTGCGGCTGAATTTCAATATCAAAGATTCGTCCTTTTTTAACTTGTTGAGCGTTAAATATTGAAGACAAATGTTTTTGGTAAATTGGTGCCATTTCGCAGGTTGTTGGCAATTGATAGCCAGGGCGGTGAATTACTGCAATATCACATAAATCGAATAGTTTTTGCCATTGATACCATTTGTTCAATGATAATAATGAATCCATGCCCATTAGAAAGGTAAATTGAATGTCTGGATGTAATTTGGTCAACTCTTCGAGTGTAGTAACTGTATAACTTGGTGTATCGCGTTTAATTTCAATATCGCACAGTTCAAAATCAGCGTATTCATCACAAACTAATTTCACCATATTCAAACGATGCTCTGTTGTTGTAATGTCACGATTTTTATGTGGTGGGATATGGTTCGGCATCAACCAGATTTTATCGAGTTCTAGGGCTTGTTGAACTTGTAAAGCAGGCCGTATATGTCCAAAGTGAATGGGATCAAATGTCCCACCTAAAATACCGATACGCTTCACTTCGCTATTCTTCATAGCTCAATATGTGACAGCGAATCATGGGCAACAGGATCAAACAACAAACATAGGTGACTGAGGGATGTCCAGTCCTCAATACCTTGTTGTTTAAGGTTCAATTCAATCTGAGAGGTCATTGCCTGCATATGTTCAATCTGAGATAAGCTGAGGCGGTTTAACGCATCTTGATAAAGTGGCTTACGTTTATCCCAAATTCTAAATTTGCTCCACAGCGGACTTAAGTTTTCACGATTTTGTTGAGCACGCTTAAGCTTAGAAAGCACATTGAGTTCTTTAAACAATGACCACAAAATAATGGTCAAAGCCGTATCCTCTGCTTTTAGTTGAGACAAAATATGAATGGTTTTATTCTTTTTATTGGCCAACAGTGCATCGGCGAGTTGAAAGACATTAAAGCGAGATTGGTCATCAAAGTAGGCGTTAAGCTCTTCAACAGTTATTGGTTTCTTTGGTGATAGCAATTGCAATAACTGCAACGCTTGATCCGCCGCCAACAAATTACCTTCATAAAGCGTTACGAGCATTGCTCTTGCGTCGGGCTGTAGATGCAAACCGAAAAACTTGATGCGGTCATCCAGCCAACGTTGGAATTGAGGACCTTCAGGTGTGTTGCAAGGTAAATAAATACCATGACTATCAAGGTTTTTGAACCATTTACTGTTGGTTTGTTCTGCTGTGACTTTAGTGCCTAATACAATAAACAAAATATCAGGATTAGGTTGAGTAAGCAGCTCTTTCAACATAGCTGCGCCTTCAGTACCAGGCTTTGAGTTAGGCAGGGTCAGCTCAATGATTCGCTTACTGGCAAATAAGCTCATGGCTTGCCACTCACTCAATAACTCAGTCCAATTAAAACCTGTTTCTTGATGTAATTGAATACGTTCTTCAAAGCCTTGCTCACGAGCAGCTTTTAGTACTTGTTGTTTGCTGCTGTCGATCAGCCACGGATCATCACCAAACAATAAGTAGCATTGCCTGACAGGTGTGAGGTGCTTAAAGAGCTGATCAGGAAATAGCTTCATGGGCTAAATTCCTATTCAACAGACGCAATGGTTTGTATGATTTTATCCGCAGCCTGCTGACGCATTTCTTTAACCAATAAATCCATTTCTCGGCTTTTTGCCAATGCAGTACGTGGATCATCTTGATAATCGCGACGAATAACTACGTCATAAGGAACCGCTTCTTTTTCAGGAAAGGCAATAGTAAACCTAACATGATAAATAAGCTCATACTCAGCCACGTTACCTGTCGGATAAAGCGAGAGGGTGGAGCGTTCAAGACTGTCTTTCAATAAATTCAATCTGGGTGCGGCTTTTAAATCATCAACAATCGTAATGTTGTTGAAGCGCAGCCTTTCTTTAACCAAGCGGGTAAGTTCAGAGTATTGATCCTGACTGGTCAAGTTCATGTTTCTGAAATCAGCGGGTATTGAGTAACTACTTTGTAATTTAAAGCCGCAACCAGCACTGAGCATAATGCTCAGTGCCATTAGGGCCAAAACGATGCGTTTGATTAGCATACGTATTCGGTTTCCTTGTTAATTAGCAACGATATTTAGAAGCTTACCCGGAACATAAATCACTTTACGAACCGTTTTTTCATCAGTGAACTTCATCACGTTTTCATCGGCTAAGCCAAGTGCTTCAACATCTTCTTTCGACGCATCAGCTGCTACGGTAATCTTAGCGCGTAACTTACCGTTTACTTGAACGATGATCAATTTGCTGTCTTCAACCAAGGCTGATTCATCAACTTCTGGCCAACGACTGTCTTCAATTGCACCTTCATTGCCCAGCTCTTGCCATAACTGGAAGCTCATATGAGGTGTGATTGGGTACAACAATCGAGTAATCGCTAAAAGTGCTTCACCGATGATCGCTCTGTCTTGCTCAGATTCTTTCTTAGCTTTTGTCAGGTGGTTCATCAGTTCCATAACTGAAGCAATCGCTGTGTTGAACATCTGACGACGACCAATATCATCGCTTACTTTCTGAATCGTTTTATGCAATTCACGGCGTAAGTTCTTTTGGTCAGCATTAAGTGCCGACTTATCAACTGCCGGTGTGTCACCAGCTGCTGTATGATCAGAGGCCAGTTTCCATAAACGTTTTAAGAAGCGGTGCGCACCTTCAACACCAGACTCTTGCCACTCAAGCGTTAACTCAGGTGGTGAAGCAAACATCATAAATAGACGTACGGTATCAGCACCGTATTTTTCTACCATGACTTGTGGGTCAATACCATTATTTTTCGATTTAGACATCTTGCTCATGCCAGTATAAACCAGCTCGTTTCCGTCTTTATCGATAGCTTTGGTCACACGACCTTTGTCGTCTTTTTCTAGCTCCGCAACATCTTGTGGCGATACCCAAACGCGAGCGCCTTTCTCGTTGGTGTAGTAGTAAGCATCTGCTAATACCATACCTTGAGTAAGCAATTGCTTCGCTGGTTCGCTAGAGTCTACAAGGCCTGCATCACGCAGTAGCTTGTGAAAGAAGCGGAAATAAAGCAGATGCATACAAGCGTGTTCAATACCACCGATGTATTGGTCAACTGGCAACCAGTAATTCGCTTTAGCCGGATCAAGCATTTGGTCAGCGTGCGGTGAGCAATAACGAGCGTAGTACCAGCTTGATTCCATAAAGGTATCAAAGGTATCGGTTTCAGCCATTGCACTTTGACCATTGATGGTCAATTTCGCCCAGTCAGTGTTGGCTTTAATTGGACTTTGAACACCGTCCATTACCACATCTTCAGGAAGCGTCAGTGGTAATTGCTCTTCTGGAATTGGCATTACTGTGCCATCTTCTAGCGTGGCCATTGGGATTGGTGCACCCCAATAACGCTGACGAGAAACACCCCAGTCACGTAAACGGAAGTTAACTTTACGCTGACCTTTGTTTACTGCTTCTAACTTACTGGCAATCGCATCAAATGCTTTCTCGAAATCTAAACCGTCAAATTCGCCTGAATTAAACAAATCACCTTTTTCAGTGTAAGCGACTTCAGAAATATCTAACTCACCTTCAGCGGGCTTAATTACGCCTTTTAGTGGTAAGTCATACTTGCCAGCAAACTCATAATCGCGTTGATCGTGAGCGGGTACTGACATCACTGCGCCTGTACCGTAGTTCATCAGTACAAAGTTTGCGGCCCATACTGGAACTTGATCGCCAGTGATAGGGTGAGTCGCATAAATACCGGTGAATACGCCTTTCTTTTCGATAGTCGCAATATCGGCTTCAGAGGTAGATGAGTTTTTACACTCTTCGATAAATGCGGTTAACTCAGCGTTATCTTTTGCTGCTGCTTCAGCAAGTGGATGACCCGCTGCAATCGCAACGTAAGTTACGCCCATTAATGTGTCTGGACGAGTGGTATAAACGTCAAAAGACTCATCACTGTCAGCAACATCAAATGTGATTTCAACACCTTCACTGCGGCCAATCCAGTTACGCTGCATAGCTTTAACTTGATCTGGCCAATCTGGAAGATTATCTAAATCATTCAATAGTTCTTCAGCATAAGCAGTGATTTTAATGAACCACTGCGGAATATCTTTTTGCTCAACTGGTGTGTCACAACGCCAGCAGCAACCATCTTGAACCTGCTCGTTTGCAAGTACCGTTTGGTCATTAGGACACCAGTTTACAGAAGCCGTTTTCTTATAAACTAAACCTTTTTCGTAAAGCTTAGTAAAGAACCATTGTTCCCAGCGGTAGTATTCTGGCGTACAAGTTGCAATTTCACGACTCCAATCGTAACCAAAACCCAACATTTTTAGCTGGTTTTTCATGTAGTCGATGTTTTCATAAGTCCAAGGTGCTGGAGCTGTTTTATTGTTGATCGCAGCGTTTTCAGCGGGCAGACCGAAAGAGTCCCAACCAATAGGTTGCAGAACATTTTTACCTTGTAGGCGTTGATAGCGAGCAACTACATCACCAATGGTGTAGTTACGTACGTGCCCCATGTGCAGTCGGCCTGATGGGTAAGGAAACATAGATAAGCAATAGAACTTCTCTTTGTTTGCATCTTCAGTGACTTCAAAGGTTTTTTTGTCAGCCCAGTGCTGTTGCACGTTAGCTTCGATTTCTAAATGATTATATTGCTCTTGCATCAATGATTTCTTCCGGCGAAAGCTGTAAATTTGATCTAGACCCTAGATAGGTCTAGGAAATAGGCATAGGATAAACTATAAGAGGCTACGCTTGAACTATAAATTCGTGTTTTCTTGATGAATCATTTGAATGTGGAGTAACGAGTATGAGCAAAAGAAGCAATGCATTACTGGAGCTTTACCAAGACTTAATATCACAAGTAAAAGCTGAGTACGAAAAGGACAATTCATTAACCGCTAAAGATCTTTATCAATCGGTAGCTCAAGGTAAGCAGTTTCTTACGCTGAAAGCGGATGCCGATGAACAAGAGCTCAACCTCGTCGAAGACTTTCTTAAACGAGATATCGCTACGTTTCTCAATCAACAAAATGATAAAAATCTCGCAGCAAGTCCTACAGTCTTAGCGTTTGAAAGTACGTTGTGGCATTGGTTAGGCGAGATTTCTGACAGGAGCCAAGTCGAGTGGCATGAACTTGCTAATGAGTTTAAACATCATGGTTTCTACCAGGCTGGCGAGATTGTTAGTCAGGGAAGGATGGTGTGCAATGGGTGTGGTCATGAAACGAAAGTGGAATTTGCATCTGAAATTTCAAGTTGCCCTGAATGTGATGGTGAGGAATTTAGTCGGGAATCGTTGAATCCGTAATTTTCGGCTTTAAGCTAGAGAAAATCATTGTTTTCGACTATCAATAAACATAATACTTTTCAGATTGAGTAAAAATGTTTTATACGACTATTGAAGCTACGATTCCTCTAGCTATTATCATATTGCTCGGTTGGTTTGCAGGTCGATTTAATATAATCAACCGAGAGCATAGGGACAGCTTTGCTAGTTTTGTCATTAATTTCTCATCTCCACTCTTGCTTTTTCTTGTAACTGCCAAAAGCGATGTATCAATATTGCTCAATATTAAAGTTGTTTTAGCTTTTACCTGCAGCTTGTTAGGACTTTATTGTTTGAGCTTTTTTACCGTGCGTAGTTGGTTTAATTTGTCTTCTCGACAAAGTACTCAAAGTGCATTCCTGTGTTCTCTTCCCGATATGGCTTTTATCGGAATCCCTTTACTTGCAGCTGTTATGGGAGCGCAAAGTATTATCAGTGTTGCGATTGGTAATATCATTATGAGCGTCTTGATAATTCCGATTACCATTACCTTAATTGCAGCGAATAACCCTAATAGCTCAATTAAAATTGGCGAGCATGTAAAGCATATTTTATCTAAACCCTTGGTTGTTGCTCCTATCCTAGGGGCTATTTTTGCTGTAACGGGAATAGATGTACCTGATATTGTACAAAAGCCACTAGAGTTGATTGGCAACACCACTGCGGGTGTCTCTTTGTTTACATTAGGGGTGATTGTTTCTAGCTATAAAGTGACTTTAAACAGGATAGTTTGGAACAATATTTTTTTTAAGAATATCCTGCATCCAATGATAGCAACTCTATTTGTGTTGCTATTTAATGTACCTGAAAAGTTCGCTGTAGAAATTATTTTATTATGCGCTTTACCTTCAGCCGTTTTAGGGCCGCTCTTCGCTCAAAAATATAATGTGCTGATTGAAGAATCGGTCAGTACAGTTATTATTGGCACTATAACGTCATTTTTGACCGTTTCATTTATTCTTTATCTTATAGAAATACACCACTTTGTTACTTAAACGGGTTTTTAGGATGTTGAGTCCAGTTTAAATAATATTTACCTGTATCTTGTTTTACCATAGTGATGCAACCTTCGACAGGACATGTAATTTGGCACAAATTACAACCTACGCATTCTTTTTCAATGACAGAGAATCTCCGGCTTCCATCTGAGTGATTTGTCATTGAAATGGCTTGATGGGCGGTATCTTCACAAGCTGCATAGCAACGGCCGCATTCGATACAAGCATCTTGACTAATATCAGCGATAATTTTGTAATTGAGATCTAAATATTTCCAGTCTGTTAGTTGAGGCACTGCTTTACCACGAAAGTCCTCAGTTGTTTTATAGCCTTTCGAATCCATCCAATTTGACAAACCATCACATAAGTCTTCAACAATTTTAAATCCATAGAGCATGGCTGCAGTACACACTTGAACATTACCTGCACCAAGTGCAATAAACTCAGCGGCGTCTTTCCAGGTGGTAACACCACCAATGCCGGATATTGGGAGCTTGGCTGTTTCAGTGTTTCTTGATATCTGCCCAACCATATTTAACGCAATGGGTTTGACCGCAGAACCGCAGTATCCACCACTGGTAAATTGACCGCCGACGGTAGGGGCTCCTGTCATATTATCAAGATCGATTTGTGTGATTGAATTAATGGTATTAATGAGTGAAACGGCGTCAGCACCACCGTTATTGGCTGCCGTAGCTGACAATAAAATATTCGTAATGTTAGGCGTTAGCTTTACAATTACTGGCATATCGCAGTGTTTTTTACACCATGATGTCACCATTTCAACGTACTCAGGTACTTGACCTACTGCAGCGCCCATTCCACGCTCTGGCATACCATGTGGGCAGCCAAAGTTTAATTCGATACCATCGGTGCCGGTATCTTCAACTTTTCTTAAAATGTCTTGCCAGCTTTTTTCTTCGCACGGCACCATCAATGAAGTGACAACCGCTCTGTTTGGCCAATCAATTTTAGTCTGTTTTATTTCATCAAGATTGATTTGCAATGGTCTGTCACTGATCAACTCAATATTGTTGATCCCCAGGATTTCGCCTGACCTGCTTCTATGAGCTGAATAACGAGAGCTTACATTAACAGGCTCTGGATCTTCACCAAGGGTTTTCCATACAACGCCCCCCCAGCCAGCTTCAAATGCACGGTACACGTTATAAGCTTTGTCCGTTGGTGGCGCTGAGGCCAGCCAAAAAGGGTTTGGAGAGTTAATACCTAAGAAGTTATTGGTTAAATCAGCCATTGTATTAGCCTCCTAGGTTAGCCATCAGTGATTCATGGATTGAAATTGCTGCTTGTTTACCCTGAGCTACCGCCTGGACGGTTAAATCGTTGCCGAGATTAATGCAATCTCCCCCAGCCCAAACATCGTTAAGTGACGTTTTTAAGTTGTCATCAACATAGATTTTTCCATGCTCTATTCGAGGGAATTGATTGCCATGGAAACATGCATCATCAAACGATTGACCAATCGCTTTATAGACTGCATCTGTTTGGATTTTGAAGTAAGAGTTCGTTCCTTTGAGTTTACCCTTTTCATCAAGTTCGGTAGTTTCGAATTCAATGGCTTTAACGTGGTTGTTTTCAATGTGAAGCTCGTGTGGCTGAGCCCAAGTAACTATTCTTACACCGTTTTGTTTAGCGAAAGCCAGCTCTTTTGATGTTGCAGACATTTGTGCTGTGCCCTTGCGGTATACGAGTGTGACGTTTTTAGCACCCAATCGTTTCGTTTGGCAGGCTACATCAATTGCAGTATTTCCTGCGCCAACCACAACAATATTGCTACCGACTTGAAGCTGGGTTAACTCTTCGGCCTGCCTTAACTCTGAAATGAAATTGAGACTGTCGAACACACCTCCACTGTTTTCATTTTCAATGTTGAGGCGGTTCCCTTCGGAGAGGCCAATACCTAAAAATACAGCATCAAACTGTTGCCTAAGTTCATTTAGTTGAATGTTTTTACCTAGCTGGAAACCTGTTTTTAATTCAATGCCACCGATATCCAAAATAAACTCGAGTTCTTTTTGGGCATAGTCATCAACGAGTTTGTATTTGGCAATGCCATACTCATTCAGGCCAGCACCTTTGGGGTGCTTATCAAATACGGTAATGTGATGACCAAATTGAGCGAGCTGGTGTGCACAAGCTAAGCCAGCAGGGCCAGCGCCAATGATTGCAACTTGCTTATTTGTCGATTTACTCCGACTAAAAGGGTGAGGCTGTGGGGTTAATTGATCAACCGCATATCTTTGCAACTTACCAATTTTTATTGGGGATAATTCAGGAGCGTGATTTCGTACGCAGGCACCTTCACATAAAATTTCAGTTGGACACACTCGAGCGCAGCTGCCACCAAGGATATTAGAATTAAGAATGGTTATCGCAGCCCCGTTTGAATTACCATCAGCTATTCGTTGGATAAAAGAAGGTATATTGATTTTTGTCGGACAAGCTGAAATGCAAGGTGCATCTTCACAATACAAGCAACGATTGGCTTCGATTTTTGCTTGATAGTTGGATAAAGCGGGCTTTATGTCTTGAAAGTTTTCTACTAACTCTTCCTGACTTAGTGGGTAATTAGGGGTATGACTGCTCACACTAAATACTCTGAATGTTAATAAAAACAGAGTCTAACAGGTTTGTTTTGCTTGAACGGAAAAGTATGAAATGCTGTAAGCTCGTATTAAGTTTTAGGGTTTATTTTGCTGAATACGCAACAACGCTTTGGCTTTTATCGAGGCTAAATATAATTTTACTACCGCTCGTAAATATATTGCCTAGTCTAGAGTCTGCACTGTGAAGTAATGAGAGGATTAATTCAGAAGTTTCAGTTGTTACATCACCCAAATCTACTGCACATAAATAGTTACCACATCTCACAGGTTGGGCATCTACTGCTGCTCCACATTCAATAACTGATTGAAGGGTTTCATTGAGCTTGTTCTCTAAAGTGACAATATCGTTATTGGTATTCAAAGAATGCATGTTTAACATTACTTCATGGAAATTTTCAGCAGATAACAGTGCAATCATCGGCTTCAAAAGCGTTGCATTGGTTGTTTCATCGTAAAAAATTTGTTCGAAGTTTGGGCTAAGAGTGAAGATAGCGCAATGGCCTAATTCTGTTTCTTCTAAACAGTAAGTGGTTTGATTTTGTTTTCTAACACTATTAGTTTGAGCGCAGACAACCTTAGCATTCGCAGAACACTCATTATCATCTTTGTCTGACAGAAGAGGAGGTGCATGTGTTTCAATGGCTTGAATGTTTGTTGAGGGGGGGAATAAGCTTTTTGAGGTTTCAAAAAGCTTATTTGAAACTGCCTTGGTTACACGATTTAGCTCGACTTCTTTATCTTTATATAAAGATAAAACAACTATAAAAATGGAGATAGAAATCAGCGGTATAAAAATCCTTTTTTTCATACACATCCATTTCGGTTAATTCTGTGTTCTACTTTTAGTTAAATAATGAATATTGTCAATTAGACTAATTTACTACCTGATTAATTTTCTTAGAATACCAATGAAAATCAACAAACCACAAAATACCAAAACAGGCCATTGTCCAAATCGATAAAATAAAGTTTCACCCTTTACGAGCTTTATTTTTGCCCTTAAAACCCCAGTTTCAAACTGTGGCAACTTTTCAGTAATCTTTCCGTGTTCATTTACCACGGCTGTTACACCATTATTGGTGGCTCTAACGAGTGGTCGACCTAATTCTAACGCTCGCATTTGGGCGATTTGCATATGTTGTAGTGGGCCGATTGAGGTACCGAACCAAGCATCATTAGATACAGTAAGTAACACATCACTGTTAGCTTTTAAGTTTGCTCTCACTTGCTCAGGAAATGCAATTTCGAAACAGATTGCTGTCGTGAAGTGGTAACCTAAAGCTGTTAAATCTGGTTGGACATAATCACCACGACTAAAAGATGACATTGGTAGGTTAAATAAAGGTGCAATGGGTCTCAGTATGCTCTGCAGAGGTACAAATTCACCAATTGGTAAAAGATGATGTTTTTTGTATTGGTTTGTGCCATGCGCAACATAATCACCATGTGTTTGTTTCTTATGTTCACTGTTTCCAAGCACAATCATTTGATTGAAAAATTCACGGTCCTTTAGGCCAATAATACCCGTAATAATTGCGCTGTTATTCAACGTTGCAGCTTCATTTGCCGTCGCTAAGAACTGAGTAACATTTGGGTCTAATTGTGGCGCAGGAACCGCTGCTTCAGGCCAAATAATCACATCAGCATCGAAGTTATCTCTGGTTAAATCCATGTACTTAATCATGGTTGGCCAAAGTGCGTCAGGGCGCCATTTAGTGCTTTGTGCAATGTTGCCTTGCACCATGGCTAGTTTAAATGATTTGCCATCTTCATGAATATTCGACAGTGATGGTGAGAACCAAGTGAGTAGAGCAACGATTGGCAAAGTGACAGCAAGCGGTATCAGTTTTCTTTGAAATAATAAGGCAATACAAGCTGCCACCAATATTAATGTAAAGCTAAGACCGAGGGCGCCGATACTTGGCGCTAACTGTGAAAGTGGTCCTTCAGTTTGAGAGTAACCAGCCCAAAGCCAAGGAAAGCCATAAGCACCAAGCCCACGTAACCATTCAAAAGTTGTCCATAGTGCAGGGAAAAGCAGTAAGGTTTTAAACACAGACGTTTGTTTCGCTGCAAGCTTTTGGGTTAAATAGCCTGCGAGGGCTGGAAAAATTGCTAAATATAAGGCTAGCAGTGACGTTAAGAATATCGAAGCAATCAGTGGAATGCCACCGTATTCAGACATGCTTACATGAACCCAACTGATCCCCACAGCAAAATAGCCAAAGCCAAAGCTAAGCCAGTACTTAAAACTCGATTTGGCCGAAAAAGACTTTGATTGCCAGAGTGAAAATGCAAAGGCAAAAGGAAGGATTATCCAAATGTTATAAGGCGCAAAGGATAACGTGCAGCTGGCACCAGCTAAAAAAGCGGCCACTAAGTGCATAAACTTGTGGCCGTTTTCAGATTCAGTTCTAAAAATGTTAGACATGCTCTTCGGGCAATTTCACTCGTAATTGAATTAGTCTGCGAGTATCTGCGTTGGTGACTTTAAATTCAACCCCTTGAATGGTAATTTCTTCATCTCGCTCAGGTAGATGACCAAACGCATGAGAAACTAATCCACCAACGGTATCAAATTCTTCATCACTGAATTTAGTATTAAATTCTTCGTTGAAATCTTCAATTGCAGTGAGTGCCTTGACTAAATATACCGTATTGTTTACACGGCGGATTTCAAGTTCTTCTTCACTCTCGTGATCGAATTCGTCTTGAATCTCACCCACAATTTCTTCAAGGATGTCTTCAATGGTGACGAGGCCAGAAACTCCGCCGTATTCATCGACAACAATGGCCATATGATAACGTTCGCTGCGGAATTCTTTTAGGAGAATATCAACACGTTTACTTTCAGGAACAACAACTGCTGGACGAATTACTTTATCAATTGAAAATGGCTCATCGTTTTGATTAAAACCGAATTTCAATAGATCTTTTGCTAACAAAATACCTTCTATATGGTCTTTGTCGTCGTTGATAACTGGGAAACGTGAATGGGCGGAAGTAATGACTGTATTGAGAAGTGCTTCAATTGAGTCATCAATATTTAAGGTAACAATTTGAACTCGCGGGATCATGATATCTCGAACTCTAAGATCGGATACTTCTAAAACACCCTTGATCATTTCACGGGTATCTTCAGTGATTAAATCGCGTTGTTCTGCGTCATCAATGACTTCTACTAATTCTTCTCTATTTTGAGGCTCGCCCTGAAACATCTGGGTTACTTTATCAAACCAGCCTTTCTTATGGGCGCTGCTACTCGGGGGGATGTCGTCACTCATAGTTTTTCGCTTAACATAACTCTAATGGATTTAGAGATAGTTAATTATTGCTCCTTATATGGATTTTCAAATCCTAAACTTTCAATTAATTGGGTTTCTAGCGATTCCATTTCTTCGGCTTCGCTATCTTCAATATGGTCATACCCTAGCAGATGCAAACAGCCATGTACAACCATATGAGCCCAGTGGGCTTTCAAGGTTTTATTTTGCTGTATAGCCTCAGCAGCAACAACGTCTGCAGCAATGACTAAATCACCTAAAAGTGGTAATTCAATGCCAGGAGGCGCCTCAAATGGAAAAGACAATACATTTGTTGGTTTGTCTTTTCCACGGTAGGCAGAGTTCAACTCTTGGCTCTCATCATTCTCAACGATACGAATCGTTAATTCTACCGTGTCTCTATGATCTTTGAGGGCTGTTGACGCCCAAAGTTCAAAGTCTGACTGAGAGGGCAAATCAGATGCTTCAGATGCAACTTGTAAATCTAAATCAAGCTTCATCAGTATTGCCCTCTTGAGCTTTCTTTATCGCTTGTTCACGTCGAGCTTTTGCAGCTTGAACTTGCATGTCGTGTTCTTCATAGGCTTCGACGACTCTTGCGACAACAGGGTGTCGTACAACATCGTGTGAAGCAAAAAAGTTAATACTGATTTCGTCAACTTTACTCAACACTTCTATGGCGTGGCGTAAGCCCGATTTTGTACTTTTCGGTAAATCGATTTGAGTCACGTCACCAGTGATAACCGCACGAGAGTTAAAACCAATTCGGGTTAAGAACATTTTCATCTGTTCTACTGTGGTATTTTGGCTTTCATCAAGAATAATAAAGGCATCATTTAACGTTCGACCACGCATATAGGCAAGTGGTGCAACTTCGATGACGTTCTTTTCCATCAAGCGTTCTACTTTTTCAAAACCAAGCATTTCAAATAAAGCATCATAGAGTGGACGTAAATATGGATCGACTTTCTGGCTTAAATCACCGGGCAGGAACCCAAGCTTTTCTCCAGCTTCGACAGCAGGGCGAGTTAATAAGATTCTACGAACTTCTTGGCGTTCTAAAGCATCAACGGCTGCTGCAACAGCAAGATAGGTTTTACCTGTACCAGCAGGGCCGACACCAAACGTAATGTCATGACGGACAATATTTGCGACGTATTGACGTTGATTTGGGTTTCGAGGTTTAACAACACCACGACGTGTTTTAATAAACAACTCTTTATCGCCAGTGCTGTCATAAGCTTCAACAGATACTGCTTCTTGAATTGCGATATGAACCTGCTCAGGCTCCAAGTCTGGTGTGCTTCCTTTTACAGGTTGCGTTTCGACATACAAATCTTTAAGTAGGTTGTTTGCAGTTAAACAAGCTTGAGGTTGGCCAACAATAGTAAAATGATTATCGCGATAGCTGATTTCAATCCCTATTCGACGTTCTAACTGTTTAATGTTGTCATCAAAAGGGCCACAAAGTGCGGCAAGGCGGCGAGACTCAGCAGGCTCTAGGTACAAGTTCATTGTAGTTAGTTTACTGGACAATCAGGGCTCCAAATCAACAAAATAATACGTTTATGATATTAACAATATTGGTTAAAAAAGGGCAGCTTTAAAAGCTACCCTTAATCTCAGTAGCTTCCCATAATTCTCTATACTTATCGATAGCTACTTAGTTCTATAATTATAACTGAAAATTATGGAGTGTAAGTACCCACACCTAAATCATCTTCAGTTTTATGTTTAGCAACAATGTCTTCAGGGCGCAGATTGCGACGTAGATCCATTTCATCTTCACCACGGATAAACTTACCACGTAGCGAGTTGGTATAAACGTCTTCGATTTCAACATCAACAAATTGACCAATGTGTTTTGGTTGACCTTCAAAGTTCACTACGCGGTTATTTTCAGTACGGCCGCGAAGCTCCATTGGATTTTTAATTGAAGGGCCTTCAACTAAAATACGTTGAACTGTACCCATCATATGACGACTATAGCGCATTGCATATTGCGTAATTTGATGCTGAAGTCTGGCAAGGCGCTCTTTTTTCTCAGTCAATGGCACTTCGTCTGGTAAGTCAGAAGCTGGAGTTCCTGGTCGAGCACTGTAAATAAAGCTGAAACTGTGATCGAATTCGATATCAGTGATCAGCTTCATGGTGTCTTCGAAATCTTGTGCGGTTTCGCCCGGGAAACCGACTATAAAATCAGAGCTGATTAAAATGCCTGGACGCGCTTTGCGTAAACGGCGAATAATCGACTTATATTCCAGTGCCATGTGGCCACGTTTCATTGCCGTTAAAATACGGTCTGAACCGGTTTGCACTGGTAAATGCAAGAAGCTGACGAGTTCAGGAGTATCTTCATAAACATCAATAATGTCTTGTGTAAACTCAATCGGATGGCTGGTGGTGAAGCGTAAACGGTCAATACCATCGATTGCAGCAACATAGCGAAGTAACTCTGCAAAGGTACAAATGTCACCTTCGAACGTTTCACCACGGTAAGCATTTACGTTTTGACCAAGTAAATTAACCTCACGTACGCCTTGCTCTGCCAATTGCGCAACTTCAAGAATGACATCATCTAAAGGACGACTGACTTCTTCACCACGTGTATATGGCACTACGCAGAAGGAGCAATATTTACTACAGCCTTCCATAATGGAAACAAATGCAGTTGGGCCATCGGCTCTTGGCTCAGGGAGGCGGTCAAATTTTTCGATTTCAGGAAAACTCACATCGATAACCGCTTTTTCACCTTTTCTCACCTGATCAACCATTTCTGGAAGGCGATGCAAAGTCTGTGGGCCAAAGATTAAATCAACGCAGTGAGCACGTTCTTTAATATGCTTACCTTCTTGTGTCGCAACACAACCACCTACGCCGATGATCAAATCTGGGTTTTTATCTTTTAAGGTTTTCCAGCGACCTAGCTGATGGAACACCTTTTCCTGTGCTTTTTCACGAATCGAGCAGGTGTTAAGTAGCAGAACATCAGCTTCTTCAGCCTCATCTGTTAAGGTATAACCCTCATACTCGTCCATTAAATCGGCCATCTTTGCTGAGTCATACTCATTCATTTGACAGCCCCAGGTTTTGATGTGAAGTTTTTTACTCATCAGTTTGGTTCACTCTGTACCGGGTGGATAAAAAATAGCGGCACATTTTACCCCTATAATAAGAGCCTGACTAGCCTTTGTCGTTAGGGATGTGTGATTTGTTCAGCAAAACGGTGTAGACCTATTTTTTATATGGATTTAAATCAAATTTATGAACGCTTATTTTCTTAATTAAACATGTCAATAAAATGCTATTAACACTGAACATTGACGCATTATTTATAGTGTTAAAAAATTTCAACTATTTTTATATTTTTTAAGCAGTAAAACGACACTCGTTATCTTAAAAAAGTCTAACCGAAAACGATACTTCTCTTACTTATGGTTATCGTCATGTCCTTATTAATTATTTAAAACATGTGGTTATGATTTTTGTTTTTATTTCAGTCAAATTGAATATGTAATATTTTATAGTTGTATATATTTTCAGTGGTTTCGGTTGTTTTGGAATGTTTTAATTTCTTCACACTAATTTTACTTAAATTAAACGAATTTAAAGCAAAGCGTTTATAGACGGAGCACCCTATGAAACTCAATAAAATAATTAAATATTCAGCATTATCTTCGGCATTACTTGCCAGCTTTTCTTCTTTAGCACTTGAACCGGGTGTTTATAGTGGTGTAGAAACTGCAACCGTGACCGATTTCAGAACCAATCAGTCAAGACCTACAGGCACAACGGAAATTGAAGTAACGGTTGCTGCAGATGGAAGCTATAAAACCAACTCCCCATTCTTAATTCGCAATGGTTTAGCGAACGGTAATGTAGAAGATGACAATGGAATGTTCCACTTCAGTGACAGTGAAGATGATATATCTTTTGCTCAGTATCCAGAAGAGCTTGCTGAATTACTAGGGTTTGAAGGCTTAGGCTTATTTACTACTGGGGGCCGCTCTGGTGCAAGATGGGATATTCAGCTGGTATCGACAGATGTACCACAAGAAACTGAGACAATCGAGAGTAAGTTAGTTGGTAACTGGAATGTTTCATTGCAAGGCTACCGTTTCCCACTTTTGACTCGAGGTTATATTCAGCTTAACGAAGACGGCAGTTTTGAAACGAATTTGTCACGCTTAACTACTGGTCGTGGACAAACGTGGAGTGTTGAAGGTGATAACTTAGTATTAGGGTCAACTTCAAGCCGTGGTGGTACGAAAGCAGGTAATGGTGGCAGAAAGGTAAATGCTTCTGTGACCTTGTCGTTAGGTGAAGTCACTGAAAATCGTGCAAGTGCAGCTCGAATTACAACCCAATACCTTCGTGCTACGTACCGAAGTGCAACGCTAACTCGCTAATTATTTATTGATAAACTTCTTTGAAAGCTCTCTGTTCGATAACAAAGAGCTTTTTTGTTTTATTAACGTGTTACTTACCTTACCCAAGCCCAGATAAAAATGATGCTTGAAATGACTGCAAAGTAAGGAATAGGTGATTGCCATACGTTAATCCCTTGTTTAGCTTTTTCTATAACCATTGCTTTGACATCATAATCCGTCGGTAACAGAAAAAATAAGGTCAACAAAGCACAGGTAAGCGCAATAAGGCCTAAATGATACTGTGATAGAAAACTGCCAATTAGCGAAGCACCAATTGCTAATACTAAGGAAACTTTAAAGAATTGCTTCATAACATCTCATATTTTGTATTTAGAGGCATCTATGTTATTAAATGTGCAATAAGAACAAAAAAAGAGCAATTGGAATGTCGGTAATTGTCAGTAAAAAGTTAGCTTTAGGTTTCTCAATTTTAGGTTTTACAATGTCTATGGTTAATGCAACCCCCGATAGAATTACAGGTAAAAACTTTGCTACTCGCTCAGAGATTATTGCCCCAAATGGTATGGTGGCAACAAGCCATCCTTTGGCGTCTCAAGTTGGACTGGATGTATTAAAACAAGGGGGGAATGCAATTGATGCGGCAATCGCAGCTAATGCGGCTATTGGGTTAATGGAACCAACAGGTAATGGCATTGGAGGAGATCTTTTTGCCATTGTATGGCATGCGAAGTCAAAGAAACTGTACGGCTTAAATGCCAGCGGCCGATCGCCACAATCGTTAACCTATGCCAAGTTACAACAAGAGCTAAAAAATCAAAATTTATCATCAATTCCACCTTATGGAATGTTGCCAATATCGGTTCCAGGGACAGTAGATGGTTGGTTTGAACTGCATAATAAATTTGGTGACATGCCAATGCAGAAGGTTTTGCAACCCGCCATTGATTATGCCAATAAGGGATTTCCTGTCAGTGAGTTAATTGCCTATTATTGGAATCGAAGCGTGCCTAAACTTGCTCCTCAAGTTGGGGGATTCTCGAAAACGTTCACAATTGCAGGCAAGGCGCCCGAAAAAGGGCAAATTTTTAAGAATCCAGATCTTGCGAATACATTGTCATTAATTGCAAAAGGTGGACGAGATGCATTTTATAAGGGCGAAATTGCTGAAACTATCGATACTTTCATGAAAGCTAACGGAGGTTACCTTAGCTATCAAGATTTGGCTTCTCATACGTCAACTTGGGTAGAGCCAGTATCTACCAATTACCGTGGTTATGATGTATTTGAATTGCCGCCAAACGGTCAAGGAATTGCTGCGCTGCAAATGCTCAATATGTTGGAGCAATTTGACTTAGCTGCATTAAGGTTTGGAACAGAAGAAACCCTGCATTTAATGACAGAAGTTAAGAAACTCGTTTTTGAAGATAGAGCTAAGTTTTATGTTGACCCTGATTTTTACGACATTCCGCTCAAAGGTTTAATAAGTAAACAGTACGCTAAGAAGCGTAATGAGTTGATCAGTGATAAGTCCGCAAAGCGAGTTGATGTAGGAAACCCTGCCCTTTATCAAGGAGACACCATTTATTTAACTACGGCCGATAAAGAAGGCAATATGGTGTCGCTGATTCAGAGTAACTATCGAGGCATGGGGTCTGGTGTTGTCGTGCCCGGAACTGGATTTGTATTTCAAGATCGTGGGCAGCTGTTCTCTATGGATAAAACCCATGCGAATGTCTATGAACCCAATAAACGCCCATTTCACACCATTATTCCTGCATTCGTACTAAAAGACGGGAAGCCGTTTATGAGCTTTGGACTTATGGGTGGTGCAATGCAACCGCAAGGTCATGTTCAGATTCTCACAAATATCATCGATTTTGGCATGAACCTACAAGAAGCTGGAGATGCGCCAAGATGGCAACATTATGGATCTACGGAGCCTACGGAAGCGAAAGGTAAAACCTTAACTGATGGTGGTGAACTCATGCTCGAAACAGGGATCCCTTATGAGGCTGTTCGTGAATTAATTAAGCGAGGTCATAAAATAGGTTTTGATGTAGGTGGTTATGGTGGGTATCAAGCCATTATGTGGGATGAAGACAACCAAGTTTACATAGGTGCTTCTGAGTCTCGTAAAGATGGGCAAGCGGTAGGTTATTAATCTACTGCTGTCTTTTTTGGAATTTTAGAATAACATCAGTGAGTTGCTTTAACTCATCTAGATGTTTTATTTTGGCAGCATTAACTCCTATGTTTGAGCTCTTGAGCATACCAGATAAAGCTTCAAGTCTTTTGGTTGATTCTTGGGCTTCCATTTCTTTAAATGATTCGAGAGCTCTTTGTTTTGAGGCTTCGCTTGGTTTTGGAGGGGCAATACTGTCTTTGGAAATCGGATGTTGAATTAAGTAATTGATCATATCTAATTTTAAATATTTTGATCCGTTTAGCTGCCCTTCAGGGATACTTGAATCTGCGGCTAAGAAAAAGGAGTTTCCTGAAGTTTTAACTAACACTCTATATTTATTTGGACCATCTTCAAAAATAACCGGAGCACCACCTTCTGTTGCTATTTTTTCCATGGACTGGAAATTGATAACTGTTAAAGCTGACGGAAGTTCATTTTGAATAGTACAAGGGATAGTTAATGGATTAGACATTATTTTGACAAAGTTAAACGTTTACAAACAATTTCAGCACAGCTCTCTAAAATATGATAATTAAATTATGTTAATATTGAATTCGTCGAACAGTGGGCAGTTAAAGGTTTCTTGTGAGCGAGTCAATTAAATTTAAATTCAGTGATGTAGTCGTCGTGGGCGGTGGAATGGTTGGCGCAGCAACCGCACTGGGCTTAGCTCAGTTGGGCCTCACGGTAACAGTGCTTGAACATAAACAACCTAAACCATATGACGAATTATCGTCTATTGATGTAAGAGTCTCAGCGATCAGTTTTGCGTCTGAACAACTCCTAGAACGATTAAACGTTTGGCAAAATATAACTGCGATGCGTAATGTGCCATATTTAGGATTAGAAACTTGGGAGTTAGAGGGCTTCATTACTCAGTTTTCTCATCATCAGCTCGATATACCACACCTTGGACATATTGTAGAAAACCGTAATGTGCAGCTTGGCATTTGGCAAGAATTGAACGCTCATGACAAAGTAAATATTATTTGCCCTGCCAGCATACTTAACTATTCACGAATTGATGAACAGACACTTTCCGTTACCTTGGAGTCAGGTGAAGTCTTTCATACTCACCTGCTCATTGGGTGTGATGGTGCAAATTCAAAAGTAAGAGATTGGGCTGGAATTGGGATTACTGGCTGGGACTATAAACAGTCAGCCATGCTCGTCAATATTGAAACCCAAGTGCCTCAACAAGAAGTGACTTGGCAGCAGTTTACACCTAGTGGCCCTCGAAGTTTACTGCCTTTACCTGGCAATCATGCTTCATTGGTTTGGTATGATTCGCCCAAAGTTATTGCACAATTGATGCAATTAAACCCCGTTCAGCTCGCAGAGCAAATTCGACAGCACTTTCCAAGTCGGTTAGACCCTCATTTTACTGTACTAGACAAAGGTGCATTCCCTTTAACTCGTCGCCATGCTAATGAGTATTTCAAAGATAATATCGTAATTCTCGGTGATGCAGCGCATACGATTAACCCGCTTGCAGGACAGGGCGTAAACTTAGGTTTTAAAGATGTTGATGCTTTATTAACTTCAATATCTGAGGCGTTGGGAAGCAATGAAGTATGGTTTAGTCAAGATGTGCTCAAGCGATATCAGGAAGCTAGATACAAAGATAATTTACTAATGCAAACAGGTATGGATGTATTCTATAAAAGTTTCAGTAATGATTTAGCGCCAATAAAAGCGATACGTAACCTTGCATTAAAAGTTGCGAATATTGACTCGCCAATTAAGAAGCAAGTTCTTAAATATGCGCTCGGGTTATAACGAGCGCACAACTTCAGAGCTCAACAAATTCCTTCCTTTGCTTTCACTCTATTAATGTCAGTGTTAAAATTCGTCGTTTTTATTTTATGGGTTAGATAAATAAGGGTAGGAATGAGCGACATTAAATTAATTGTCGGTTTAGCAAATCCAGGGGCTGAATATGCCAAAACTCGTCATAATGCGGGCGAATGGTATGTACGAGAGTTAGCTCGAATTAGCGGTGCTAACTTAGCTATGGACAGTAAATATTTTGGATTGACGGCTAGAGCGACACTGCATGGTAAAGATGTGCGTTTGTTGATCCCTACTACTTATATGAATTTAAGCGGTAAGGCCGTTGGCGCTTTAGCCAATTTTTATAAAATTGAGCCTGAGCAAATTCTTGTCGCTCATGATGAGTTAGATATGCCTCCTGGAGTAGCTAAATTTAAGCTCGGTGGAGGCCATGGTGGGCACAATGGCTTAAAAGACATTATTGCCAAGCTTGCTAATAATAAAAATTTCTATCGTTTAAGAATTGGTATTGGGCATCCTGGTCATAAAAACTTAGTGAGTAATTATGTGTTAAGTAAGGCCAGCCCAACCGATCAGCAATTTATGGATGCGACAGTCGATGAGGCTGTGCGTTCAACTGAAGTCTGGTTCAAGCAAGATTTAACGGCAGCGATGCAAAGATTACATTCTTTCAAAGCTGAGTAAATTTAAAGAACATTTATACTTGTCATTTCTGTATAAGCAGGTCTGGCAAAGAAAGCTAGTGAATATATAAAGGTAAAAAAACTATGGGATTTAAGTGCGGTATTGTCGGCCTTCCTAACGTGGGTAAGTCCACACTATTTAATGCATTGACTAAAGCAGGCATCGAAGCGGCTAACTTCCCGTTTTGTACAATTGAGCCAAATACTGGTGTTGTTCCTGTACCTGATACGCGTCTAAATGTATTAGCTGAAATTGTAAATCCACAAAAAGTGCTTCCTACTACAATGGAATTTGTGGACATCGCTGGTTTGGTTGCTGGTGCATCTAAAGGTGAAGGTCTGGGTAACAAGTTCCTAGCAAACATCCGTGAAACAGATGCTATCGGTCATGTGGTTCGTTGTTTTGAAGATGAAAACATTGTTCACGTTGCCAATAAAGTTGACCCTGCTGGAGATATTGAAGTTATCAATACTGAGTTAGCGCTTGCTGATTTAGATAGCTTAGAGCGTGCAGTTACTCGTCAAACGAAAAAAGCCAAAGGCGGTGACGCCGACGCAAAGTTTGAGCTTACTGTTTTAGAGAAAATGCGCCCAATTCTTGATGAAGGCGGCATGCTACGTTCATTAGAGCTTACAAAAGAAGAGTTAGAGGCAGTTAAATACCTTAACTTTTTAACATTAAAGCCTACGATGTATATTGCTAACGTTGCTGATGATGGTTTCGAAAATAACCCTCATCTAGATGCTGTTCGTGAAATTGCTAAAGGTGAAAATGCTGTCGTGGTTGCTGTTTGTGCTGCAATCGAGTCTGAGTTGGCAGAGATGGATTTAGAAGAGCAACAAGAGTTTTTAGCTGAACTTGGCTTAGAAGAGCCCGGATTAGATCGCGTTATCCGTGCGGGCTATGAGTTATTAAACTTACAGACTTACTTTACTGCTGGTGTGAAAGAAGTACGTGCTTGGACTGTTTCAGTTGGTGCAAGTGCTCCGCAAGCTGCTGGTGTGATCCATACTGATTTCGAAAAAGGCTTTATTCGTGCACAAGTCGTTTCATACGATGACTTTGTAGAGTTTAAAGGTGAGAATGGCGCTAAGGATGCAGGTAAGTTACGTGTAGAAGGTAAAACTTACGAAGTTAAAGATGGCGATGTAATGCACTTCTTGTTTAACGTTTAATTTTTAGGCTTAATAAATCGTAATTGATACGATTTTTACTCGGCTTGCTGAAATCCTAACCGCTTGAGAGCAGCAAGCCGAAATTTACGAAAAAAGCGGTTGACCTTAATAAGGCGAATAAGCATAATACGCCCCGTTCCCGACGACGGGACACTGTAGTGGCTATGTAGCTCAGCTGGTTAGAGCACAGCACTCATAATGCTGGGGTCGCAGGTTCAAGTCCCGCCATAGCTACCATCTTCTCTAAGATGTAAAACATAGAGGCTCCGTGCGGGAGTGGTGGAATTGGTAGACACGCCAGATTTAGGTTCTGGTGCCGTAAGGTGTGAGAGTTCAAGTCTCTCTTCCCGTACCATTGACTTATTTAGATAAGTCAATAAGATTATTTAAGATTGGGATATCGCCAAGCGGTAAGGCACCGGGTTTTGATCTCGGCATTCCCAGGTTCGAATCCTGGTATCCCAGCCATCTTATTAATCTTGTGTCAATATGACGATTGGGATATCGCCAAGCGGTAAGGCACCGGGTTTTGATCTCGGCATTCCCAGGTTCGAATCCTGGTATCCCAGCCATTGGCTATGTAGCTCAGCTGGTTAGAGCACAGCACTCATAATGCTGGGGTCGCAGGTTCAAGTCCCGCCATAGCTACCATCTATTCTTGTAATAAAGAGTGAGATGTAAAACTAAAAACTCCGTGCGGGAGTGGTGGAATTGGTAGACACGCCAGATTTAGGTTCTGGTGCCGTAAGGTGTGAGAGTTCAAGTCTCTCTTCCCGTACCATTTTTTAAGTTTTATACTTAAAAAATACAAAATTAAGATTGGGATATCGCCAAGCGGTAAGGCACCGGGTTTTGATCTCGGCATTCCCAGGTTCGAATCCTGGTATCCCAGCCATCTTAATTAAGTTAATCTTTACGGGTTAACGATAAAAACAGTTAATGACTTCTGTAAAAAGTTAGTTTGTCTATGCGGGAGTGGTGGAATTGGTAGACACGCCAGATTTAGGTTCTGGTGCCGTAAGGTGTGAGAGTTCAAGTCTCTCCTCCCGTACCATCTTATAAGTCTTATATTCATAAGCACATTCAATAAACATATCTCAAAAACGTTAGCTTCAACTAATATTCAGTTTATTTAAGCTACAATTTAAATATCTTCGAATTGAATCAATATCTTATGCTATTCAAGCTTTCAATGTTGTGCATTGTATTGCAGTAATGGTGTACTAAGTGTTCAATTTATATCTGAGTTATTGATACGAGTAGTATTTTATGGCTGATCCAACGAACAAAGCTGCAGTTGAAGCTGGGCAAGCAGTATACACGAAACGACTCCTTTCTATTTACGATATCCTTGTTCTGGGTTTATCTAACTCATTTGTGTGGAATTGTTCGACCAAAAAGCTAAGAAAAATATTTGAAGATAATGCCAGTACCAATCACTTAGACGTCGGTGTTGGCACAGGCTATTACCCAGATAAATGCTTAGATGATAGCGAAAGAAGACTCGCCTTGTTTGATCTAAACGATAATAGCCTTAGTGAAAGTGCGTCTAGAAATCAAAGGTTTGAACCAGAAGTATACAAAGGCAATGTATTTGAGCCATTGAAACTCAATTGTGAGAAATTTGACTCGATCAGTTTAAATTATCTATTGCATTGTTTGCCTGGAGACATGAAGGGTAAAGCGAAAGTATTTAAAAACCTTGCGCAGTGGCTAAACGAAGATGGTGTACTTTTTGGAAGTACTATTCTTGGAAAAGGCTATGAAAAAGGATTCAGCGCACGTGTATTAATGGATTTTTATAATCGTAAAGGCGTTTTTGATAACCTAGAAGATGATTTAGAAGGGCTTGAAAAGGCTTTGAAACAAAGTTTTAAGGATGTTGAAATTGAAGTTGAGAACTGTGTAGCGATTTTTATTGCAAGAGAGAAGAAATAACCATCCTTGGAAGGTTTTCTTTTTCAAATTTTATTGTGCTTCTTCTTTTAATAGTTGAACTGAAGCTTCACCAATCAGTTGATGAACGGTATTTTTCCCTTCTTCACCTAGAGCGTTAAGCGCATTGTTTTCTAAGTCTTCGACAGCTCGAAATTGAGTCAAGCGATTATCGTTGTACCCACAAAGACTGAAAAATAGCCTCATCACAGCTTTGTATCTTGGTTTTGCTAAAGTTGAAGACCATGATTCTTTAAGTGCGCTAACTGAGTTGAAGTTCATTGATTGCACGAAAAGCTCGCCAATTCTTTCATCAAGTTTCACGAGAAAATCGGTTTTCTTAGGAAAGTGATGGCTGATGCCTGTACGACTAATTCCTGTAGCTTCTGAGAGCGTGGTATAAGACATGGCTTCAAAGCCAATGGATAATATTTGTTTAAAGGCTTCGTCCATGATTTGGTTGATTGTAACTTCGGTTTGAGACTTTGAACGCTTAGCCATAAAAAGACTACCCCATAAGTGTGTTTATGCTGAAAATATTACCAAAGGCATTTGCTAAATTCTTAAAATAAATCAAATTGTTCAGGCAAGATTCAGTTTACCGTCAGGGTGAAAGCATGAGTTATCGTTACGTTATTATTCTTTTGGATTTTGAGACGGTAAATGGAGTTTTTTTATGAGCTCATTTGCTTTATTTTGCCCCAGTAAATAGTTAAAAGTGGGATTTAGAAAGTGGGCAAGTTTGGGGCGTCGCCAGTATAAATAATTCGGTAAATCTCTGGTTGAATTATCATCAAATAAGAAGCGAATTAAATTGTAGGTTTCTTGCTTTTCATCTCCCTTTAGCTCGTGTATGTGTGGATGTATTACCTTGATAAATTCTAAGTAGCTTTTAAAGCTATTAATGTGCAGTGCAGAGTACTGAGACAAAACCTGAAGCAGAATTGGGCTGCTCCAGTGATTCAAATTAATTGGGTCATTGATAACATCAATGTTTCTTCTATGAAATTGTTGCCATGCAAGATCACTTCGTTGCGTTTCTTTTACACTGCGCCACAGTAAATATAAGTCTGCTTGCCACTCATGTTGAAATTGATTTTTTGGACGAAACTTTGGAGGAAGGTCGTTATTAAAAAGATGTCCTTCCTCATGCCATAAAGATAATCGTCGCTGTTGCTTCAAATGTAACTTTAATGGGGTATTTCTAACAATTGCAAACGCTTCTGCTGGCGTCTCACTGGGATTGATTAAAATCAGCCCTGATGTCTTAGGTGCTTGAAGCGGGATAACCATTGCATGGCGAAGCCCCATCATTTCCCGATAGCGATGTAATTTTGGGGGCAAATGGTCTAATGCAGATTGAGGTAGTACTTTTAAACAATTTTGAATTTGGTTGATATCGCACACTAAAGCTCGTTTACTGTTGATATCAACCCAATAAGATGAAGCTAGAAGCAGTGCTTCAATCACTGCTTAGCCATGATGTTTTCGATGATTTTTGTTGTTGATACGCCATCTTCGAAGCAAAGAACTCGAACCTCACCGCCTGCGGCCATCACTTCTTTACCGCCGGCAATATCTTCAATTTTATAATCGCCGCCCTTTACTAATAAGTCAGGTAATAATTTGGCAATAACACGTTGGGGTGTGTCTTCAGTAAATGGCACAACCCAGTCTACAGAGCTTAGTCCAGCTAAGACCGCCATGCGTCGGTCAACAGGATTAATGGGTCTGTCATCACCTTTCAAGCGCTTCACTGAATCATCGTCGTTAACGGCCACAATTAAACGGTCACCAAGCTCCCTTGCTTGCTTCAGATAGCTCACATGTCCTGCATGAAGAATATCGAAACAACCATTAGTCATAACAACGGTTTCACCTTTCTCTCTTGCTTGCTTAAGTGTGATCACAAGTTGATCTTCTGTAACAACACCTAAACCAGATTCGCCATGATGAAGAGCTAATGCTTCGATGAGCTCAAGTCGAGAAACACTCGATGTACCCAATTTACCGACAACAATGCCTGCAGCTGTGTTGGCAATGGCACAAGCAGTTTTGATATCAGAACCAGCGGCTAAGCAAGTTGCCAATGATGAGATAACAGTATCGCCTGCACCAGTTACATCATAAACTTCACGTGCAACAGTTGGAATGTGGAATTCAGCTACATCTGGAGTGACCAATGTCATTCCTTTCTCTGAGCGAGTGATCAAAATTGAATCGATTTCAAAGTCTTTCAGTAACTTTTGAGCTTTTTGTTGAAGGTCGGCTTCTGACTCAACTTTCCCTACCACTGTTTCAAATTCTGAAAGGTTAGGTGTTAATAAACTTGCTCCACGATATTTTGAAAAGTCACTACCTTTAGGGTCGATAAGAACTTTTACGCCCTTGCTTCTTGCGAGTTTAATAAATTCCTGAGGTTGTTGAATGGCACCTTTGGCATAGTCAGATAAAATGACCACATCAGTATTATCAAGAAGCTGGCTAGTTTGCTCTAAAAGGGCCTCGCTCTCTTGAATTTCAAATCCATCTTCGAAATCCAAACGAATCAGTTGCTGGTTTCTTGAAAGTACGCGTAACTTAGTGATAGTAGGTTTATCTTCTACTTGTAACCACTTAGGTTCAACCGACTGTGCATTCAAACTTTTCGTTAATGCAGTCGCCGTTTCATCCTTACCGACAATGCCAGCTAATTGAACTTGGCCACCGAGACTCGCAATATTTAAAGCAACGTTGGCGGCACCACCGGGTCTGTCTTCATTGTGATCAATCTTAACTACTGGTACTGGTGCTTCTGGAGAAATTCGCCCCGTAGAACCAGCCCAATAGCGGTCGAGCATTACATCACCAACAACAAGAACTTTGGCATTTTCAAAAGCCGGAAGAGAAACCTTCATCTTAATTCGTCTGAAAAATAATTAATTAAACGGGATTCTACCTAATTCTGTTAATTTTTGCGTTAGAATATTGGGATATTCAGATTTTTTGTGAGTGATCCGTGGTAGAAAACGCAACATTTTCTTATAAGTTACTGCATCCGAAGTTTTGGTTAATGTGGTTAGCGATTGGACTTATGCGCCTGTTAACTCTATTACCGTTAAAATTTCAAATGCGACTGGGAGCAGGATTAGGTTCTTTTGCTAAGAAATTGATTAAAAAAAGAGAAAAAACAGCTCGAAGAAACCTAGAGCTTTGTTTTCCTGATATGTCTGATTCAGAAAAAGCGGAATTACTGCATCGAAACTTTGAAGAAACAGGTAAAGCCATTTTTGATACAGTAAATGCTTGGTGGTGGTCAGATCGTCGCATTCAACAGCATATGAATATCAAAGGCAAAGAGTACATCCGAGATACGCTAGATTCTGGTCAAGGTGTAATCTTATTTGCTGTTCACTGTTTGCCTCTAGAGATGGGCGCTCGCATTATCGGACAGTTTCAAGCAGGAGTTGGTGTCTATCGGCCTCATAATAACCCTGTTATGGAGTATTTACAGGTTAAAGGGCGCTTACGTTCTAATGATGGCTTAGTGCCAAAACGTGATTTACGTAAAATGGTACGTTGCTTACGTAATGGCCGTATGATTTGGTACACAGCAGATCAAGATTTTGGCCGTTCAAGTGCTGTATTCATTCCGTTTTATGGGGTAAATGAAGCCGCAACTATCACTGGTGGTACTACGCTGGCTAAATTAGGAAAAGCCAAAGTAATCCCGCTATTTGTTGAGCGTAATGAAAATGATGATGGTTATAACGTAGAGTTTCTCCCTCCATTGGATAACTTCCCTGGTGAAGATGAGTTAAGTGATGCGACCAGAGGTAATCATATTATCGAAGAGTTAATCGATCGAAATCGTTCACAATATATGTGGTTACATAGACGCTTTAAAACTAGACCGAATAAGTCAGATCCTTCTTTGTATAAGTAACCTGTAAAATCATGACTATAATTGTCTCTGGTTTCAATCAATAAAAGGCCAGAGACAATGCTTAAACGATTTCTTGTTATCACATTCGCTTTATTTTCTCTTTCCGCTGTTGCAAAGCCCTTCGATGCCAGTTTGACTGGGTCATTTACGATGGGCACCAGCGCCGATAAATCGAATTATCATGTTGAGAATGATGATGTCATGCTAGGGTTCGATGTTGCCTATCAATATCACATCGATAATAACTGGGGCGTCGAGCTGGGTTATAAGTCGGTTTCCCCTGATGTGTTTACCAGCATCATTAATGATTTATTCGATAATGATATTGTTTTGGATGATGTTGATACGGTTAGGTTAGCAGGGCAATACACGGCACCACTTTCCGAACGGAATCAATTAATCTTTTCTTTGGGTGTACAGCGTTATGATGTTACTTATCGACTAAGGAATTCTGCTGAACAAACCTTATCTAAGTTCGATAAAGACGGTTTTAGCTATTATGCCCGAGTAGGCTGGCGATATCAGTTTGATGGTGGCTTTTTGCTCGGCCTAAGTTACGACTACCAAGATTTAGATGTTTTAGATATAGGAACAGGTAATTTGACTATTGGATTTAGTTTTTAAAAGACATACTACTTCCGTATTGATTGGGCTGGAAAAATTCCAGCTTTTTATTTACGAGAATAAACTTTTAAAGTACATTTGCGAGCGCTAAAAAATATAAGGAAGTAATATGAAGAAGTTAGCGCTACTCATTCCATTGTTATTGTCTACAACGGTCTCTGCTGAAGATTATTTTAAACATACGACTCAAGCTTCACTTTCTTTAGGTGGAAGTAATGATAAGTCTGGTCAAAATATTGAAAATGATAGTAGCATGATTGGTTATGATATAGCTTATCAATACCACTATACAGATAGTTGGTCACTGGAAGTTGGCTACAAAGACATATCACCTGAGCCATTCGGTGAGCTATTTAGCAATATTTTTAGACTTGAAAATGAACTTATTTTAGATGATTTAAGTTCGTTTCGAGTTGCGGGTAGCTATACTGCTCATTTATCAAAGCGAAATCAATTGATTTTTACGCTTGGCGCACAACGTTACGACGTTAAGCACCGTTTAGTAAATCGCAAAAATGAAGTCTTATTGAAATCAAACACTGATGGTATAGCTGCCATGGCAAAAGTTGGCTGGCGTTACCAATTTGATAGTGGTTTCTTGCTGGGGGTTAGTTATGACTACCAAGATATGGATATTCTCACTTTAAAGTTAGTTAATTTAGGTTTAGGTTATAGCTTCTAATTATAGGGCTTTAACATTGTTATTGCCCATAACTGGGAGCACCTTGATTTAAATATCGAAGTTCTTCTTTGGTGCTCTCTCTTTTTAATACTCTATTACGATGTGGGAATCGCCCAAATCGTTCGATAACTTCTTTGTGCTCTCTTATATAACTGAGGTAGTTTTCTATAACACTTTTATGCAGCTCATCCACCTCACTATATATTTTGTCAAAGAGTTCTAAACAGAACGCTTGATCGGCCAAATTTTCTGAGTGATGCAGTGGCATGTATAAAAAAATGCGCTCAACAAATTGAAGTTGTAAATCCCAATTATTGTTAATAGCGAGCTTAGTGTATTGTTGAGCGAGGAGATCTCCAGCAAAGGCTTTTGCTGTTTTTCTATAAATATTACGAGAGAATTGGTCAAGAGTAATAACTAATGCTAGCGTCGGGTGTGGGTGTAGAGCCCAGTCTTCGAGTTGTTGGGACATTGCCTTTTCATGAAGCTCACCGAAGTTATCTCTAACTTTATCATCAAAGTCAGTTCCACCTTGAAACCAAACTTTATTATGTTCGGGAGAAGAAAACCCGTCCTCGATTTCTCCATACCAGAATTTAAGAACGTCATGATGGTTCATTTACATCATCCATTTAATCTGCTTATATAGTAAACAATCCCAGTATAGCTATTGAGTTGTTGGCTAGAAAGCAATTTTGTGAGTGTTTATGCCACAACTTATTTTTGACCCACATGTTCACTTTATTGATTTAACCAAAGGTCATTACCATTGGTTACGAAATGCAGATGAGCGTTGGCTTAAAAATGTTAATCAAATAAAGAAAAACTTCTCAGTTGAAGATTTAACGCTACTTCCGCCATTTGAACTTGAAGGTCTTACTCATGTTGAGGCAGGCTTTGATAATACACATCCAGAAAGAGAGCTGTCTTTTGTATCTAACGTCTCGAAGAAAGCCTCATTAATTGCATACTTAGCGTTGGATACAGCCCCTATAATTTTCGAAAGGAAATTGTCGTTATTTATGCTGTTTCAACAGTTCATTGGAATTAGAGACATTTCTGAAGATGAAGACTTTCGAAGGCTAAAAGCTGATTCTGTTGTAACGAACTTAACGTTATTAGAGAGAAGTAAACTGATTTTTGAGGCACAGTTTAATCTTGATAATCATGATGCCGTAAAGCTTTTTGATTCACTGGCTCGGGAGCTGCCAAAGCTGAAAATAGTGATTAACCACTGTGGTTTTGTGTTACCAGATAATTATGAAAGTTGGAGTCACGGGATTAAAAAGCTATCCCAATGTCAGAATGTTTATATGAAATTTTGTGGTTTTGAAATGCTCAGCCAATCTGTAACTGGTGAGTTTAAACAGAAGGTACTTGATACTTTGCTTGATAGTTTTTCAGAGAATAGAGTAATGTTTGCCAGTAACTTTCCGCTTTGTTTGACTCAAAAAAGTTATCAACAAGTCTGGCAAGAGTATTCCGAAATGCAGCTTACGCCTGAAGTTTGGAGTAAGCTGAGTTACGAAAATGCAAAGAGGGTTTATCTTACTTAATTACAATTCTAGGTGACTTCATTACAACCTCATCATTGAGTTCTATCCCTATCCCTGCTGCTTCAGAAACTTCAAAGAAACCGTTTTTAGGCTGTGGGTCTTGCATGCACAATTCTCGGTTCCATTGTTTTATAGCATAAGTGTGATGCTCATGGATTAAAAAGTTTGGAATAGCGGTTTCCAAATGAAGTGAGGCGGCTGTAGCAACAGGACCACCGCAAACATGGGCTTGAATGCGTACATCGAAAATGTCGGCATAATCACAAACCTTTTTCGTTTCAGTGAAGCCACCGCATAACCCAATATCAGGTTGAAGTACGTCGACACTTTGCTCCTCAAGGTATGGTCGAACTTGCCAGCGGTTGTACAAGCGCTCTCCACCTGCGATAGGAACATTGACTTTATCCGCTACTTTGGAGTGAAGAGAAGGATTAAGATAATTCACAGGTTCTTCATAGTACATGCATCCGTATTCTTCAGCTATTTCACCTAACTGAATGGCTGTTGTTGCGCCTGGCAAACTATGACATTCAAAAATAATATCGACCTCATCACCAACAGCGTGACGAATTGCGGCCATTCGAGAATGGTACAGTTTCATTTCGGCCTTAGAGATAAGCTTGGTACGGTCGTAGTAAGTATTCCCATTTTTGTCATACATAATAGGATCGACTTTCACTGCGTCATAACCCTCATCAAGGGCTTTCAGTGCCGCTTCAGCGTATTCCTCAGGTGCTTTTAACGCTTTAAATTCTTTATCCCAGTCAAACTGAAGTTGTGAAGCGTAAGTACGTAATTTAGTGTTCACTTTACCACCGAGCAATTGATAAACCGGTAGGTTAAGCGCTTTACCTTTGATGTCCCAAAGTGCCGTATCGATGGCACTCATTGCAGCGTAAACTACAGGTCCACCACCTAGCCCCCAAAAGCTCTCTCGTAGCATACGTGACCAAAGGTTCTCAGTTTGAAATGGGTCAAAGCCAATTAAGAATGCTTCAGAAAACTCTTTAGTCATATTAGCAGCAGCACTATGCCCTAAATCATAAGCAAGACCAGCTTCTCCAACACCTGTAATACCTTCATCTGTGTGGACTCTGACAAAAACAGGATTCCATGCGGGTCTCTTGGGACAATGGATGTCAAAGATCTCAACGTGAGTAATTTTCATATTCATTCCTTTAATGGGAAGTTATTCTGCAAATGTTGGATCAAGTCGGTAGGCTTTTCTCAGCATGGCAGGCCAAACCATTTGCCCACCAGTTCCGCCCATATGCACTTTTTGTTGTTGCTCTTTAACCGTATCAAGCACGTGCTGCTTTATCGGAATCAAAGGCTGCTCTGTTGATAGCGCCATGACTTGAATCTCGCAAGCTTTTTGTAAATCAGCCCAGCGCATAAACGCTTCACCAACAGTTCTTCCAAGCGCCAATGCCCCATGGTTAGGTAGCATTAGAATGTTTGCTTTACCTAAGTCTTCTTGTAGACGTTGCTTTTCATCGTGATTAACGGCGAGCCCTTCATAGCCGTGATAAGCCATTTGATTAATAGAGAACATAGAATGCTGAGATATTGGCAATAAACCGTCTTCAATTGTGGCAATTACAATAGTTTCATTAGTATGTAAGTGGATAACACATTGAGCATCATGTCGAACTTCATGAATCGCACTATGGATAGTAAAACCCGCAGGGTTTATTTTGAAAGGCGTATCATCTAGGATTTCTCCTTTAAGATTAACCTTTACCAAGTTAGAAGCTGTAATTTCATCGAATGCCAAACCGTATGCGTTGACAAGGTACTCATCTTTGTCAGGTAACCGAGCAGAAATATGAGTGTAAATAGTGTCATCCCAACCAAAATGTTGGGCTAGACGATAGCAAGCCGCTAAGTCGACTCTAAGCTGCCACTCTTCTTCAGAAACATTACCCTTTAAACTTATTTTTTCTAATTCAAACATGATGTTTTCCGCTAACAGCAAGATTCACCGAGTGTAATCGAGAGAAAAAAAGCGGTCAATTTATATTCAGGCTTAATTAGTCAGTTAGCATTTCGAGGAAATTTAGTAGGGAAAAAATATTTGAGAACTTCAGACATCGGTACTCCACAGAGTGTTGCTTTTTCGAGTTCTAGTTTTACTTCATGAAAAGTTGACCTGTTATCGGTATCTAGTATTTTAGTGCTACTGATTAGCTGAGGGAAGATTTGCATGGTAGGCGTTGTCGCTAAAACTGGAATTGATTCCTTTGACGCAGATGCTCCAGATGCTCCAGATGCTCCAGATGCTCCAGATGATAGTAAAAGTACGCCTTGCAAAAATTCACGGAAATTACGGTAATCAAAAAACTCGCCAGTAAAAATTTTATCCATGTATTCGGTGTAATCTTCAATTAACTCTTCGTTACAGTTTGATGTCGGTGTAGGTAAGGGAACATCAAAGTTAGGAGTGATAAAGAAGTTTTCATCCGAGAAGCGTAACTCAGCGACTAGAGGTTGAAAATTGACAATACGGCAACTCCCAAATTCCAAACGTCGCCAACAAGTTAAAGCATTCGAGTCTCTGTAATAATCTAAATTTTCTATCTCGCTAACTTCCTCCTCAGTAAGGTTAATAAGTTGAGGAAGGGTTTTGAAAAACATTCTTTTTTCTAATGCTTTCTGTTCTTCTGTGTCAGGAATCGTATTTTCTTTTTCTGAAAGTGTTAAGTGAACGTTTAATACTTCCAATTTTTTTAATAAATTTACAAATGTTTGAATGCACTTCCTTATATCCGCCGAGCAATTTGGTGGTGACTGGATATAAGGAGACATTACCCCTTTACTGTGTGCTCTTACAACCGAAGCCAAATTCTCAGTGCTAAACTGTTTTACCACGTTCCCATTATAAATAAACCTGACTTCGACATGTTCATTATATGCAGGTTTTACAAATTGAATTTGCAGGTGTTTCTGAGAAGACTCGGGAAGGAACTGTCTAATAATATGGAATCTTTTTATCAAGTTTGAAGAACTTAATGAAGGGGCATAGTGACAACAATCTAAATTGCTTTTAAGCCTGCTTAATTCCTTTAATTTTTGGAGCTCTTTACTGCTAGGTTTTCGGTTATAACTTAATTGAAAGCAATCAGGAGCATCCTCTAATAATTTTACAAACCGTTCTTGAGTAAACGTAGCTCCACTATCCAGAGAGGGATAGGCAAACGTATTCGTCATTGGTATTGGGGATACTGGTAGCAAACTATTTTACTCATTTGATTGCCGTAATGCCCATTTTAGAAATCAATTTCAAATTGTGAATGCTTATTAAAGAACATTAATTCTCTATTAAGGGTTAATAGATAAATATTCCTAATGTGAAAGAGCAGAAACTTGCCCTTGATTTAGGTATAATCGTCACAATATATGCATCAATTATGATTTTATTTTAGGTATATTCGATGTTAGATACAAAGTTTGACGAGTTAATGGAGTTTCCTTGCTCCTTCCCGTTTAAAGTTGTTGGGGATGCAAGTGACACTTTAGAAGATCGTGTTGTTGCTGTAGTTCAACAGCATGCTCCTGGTGATTACTCTCCTTCTACTAAAGCATCAAGTAAAGGGACATATCATTCTGTAACCATTCGAATTAAAGCAACAAGTAAAGCTCAAGTAGAAACGCTTTATGTGGAACTTGCTAAAATTGAAGGTGTGAAACGAGTACTCTAAGCTCGTGATTTAGGAGAAAAGCTTTTGCAAGACGGAAAACTGCACATTAGGCAACTGGGTCGACAAAATTACGAAACCGTTTGGCATGCCATGCAGGAATATACGGATAACCGTGATTCTGAAAGTGCTGACGAAATATGGGTTGTAGAACACCCGCCCGTGTTTACCCAAGGCCAAGCAGGTAAAGCGGAACATATTTTAATGCCCGGAGATATACCTGTCATTCAGGTTGATAGAGGCGGGCAAGTGACGTATCACGGTCCGGGTCAATTAGTGGTCTACCCACTTCTTGATATTAAAAGGCTTAAGATAGGCGTTCGTCAGCTGGTTAATACCATTGAGCAAAGTATTGTTGATATGCTTAACGAGTATGACGTTGAAGCATATCCTAAAGCTGATGCACCTGGTGTGTATGTTAATGAAGCAAAAGTAGCCTCCTTAGGCTTAAGAATTAGAAAAGGTTGTTCTTTCCATGGTTTAGCGTTAAACGTAAATATGGATATGGAGCCATTTCATAGAATTAACCCATGTGGTTATGCAGGATTACAAATGGTGCAATGTTGTGATCTTGGTGGCCCGCAATCGGTGCAGGAAGCAGGCGATAAACTTATTCAGAACTTGGGACGTTTATTAGATTATAAACAACAAGTTCATCATCAAGGATTAGCAGAAGTCAATGAGTAGACCTGAAAGACTACAGCCCGGTGTGAAGTTACGTGATGCTGACAAAGTATCACGTATCCCGGTGAAAATCGTTCCTTCTGAACGTGAAACAATGTTGCGTAAGCCTGACTGGTTGCGTGTTAAATTGCCTGCATCAAACCAGCGCATTACTGAAATTAAACAAGCACTCCGTAAAAATGGCCTGCATTCAGTATGTGAAGAAGCATCGTGCCCGAATTTATCTGAATGTTTTAACCACGGTACAGCAACCTTTATGATTTTAGGTGCGATTTGTACTCGTCGTTGTCCGTTTTGCGATGTTGCTCATGGTCGTCCGTTAAAGCCTGATGCTGAAGAACCAGTGAAGCTTGCTAAAACCATTAAAGACATGAAGCTTAAATATGTCGTGATCACATCTGTTGACCGCGATGATTTACGTGATGGTGGTGCGCAACATTTTGCAGATTGTATTCGTGAAATTCGTATTCTTAACCCTGATATTAAGATTGAAATCTTAGTGCCTGATTTCCGTGGTCGCATTGATACTGCACTTGATATCATTTCACAAAGCCCGCCTGATGTGTTTAACCACAACTTAGAAACAGCGCCTGCACATTACCGTAAAGCGCGCCCTGGTGCGAACTATCAATGGTCATTAAACTTGCTTAAGCAGTTTAAAGAGCGCCACCCTGATGTACCTACTAAATCAGGTTTGATGATGGGTCTAGGTGAAAGCAATGAAGAGATCATGCAAGTACTGCGTGACCTTCGTGAGCACAATGTTGAAATGCTGACATTAGGTCAGTACTTACAACCATCTAAGTTCCACTTGCCAGTTGTACGTTATGTGCCGCCAGTAGAATTTGATGAGCTTAAAGAGTTTGCTGATGACATTGGTTTTACTCACGCTGCGTGCGGTCCAATGGTTCGCTCAAGTTATCATGCTGACTTACAAGCGATGGGTAAAGAAGTTAAGTAAGCACTTAGCCTTTTTATTTTAATAAAAAAGCCGCAATTGCGGCTTTTTTAATGGCTGAAGTAACGTACTCCGCATTATCTATAATTTTAGCTCCATCAAAATGGCATCTTCACGCCCTTTTTCTGAGGGGTAATAATCTTTTCTCTTTCCTGTCTCTGCAAACCCTGACTTGATGTAAAGCTGAATCGCACTGTGATTGGAAGCTCTAACCTCTAACTGTAAAAAAGCGGCCTTTCTTTGTTTTGCAGCTTGAATGAGTTCAGCCATCAGAATTTTTCCGAATCCTTGTCCTTGAACGCTTTGTGCAACACAAATATCCATCAACGTAGCCTCATCAACAACTTGATGAACGATGGCAAAAGCAACGAGCTGTTGGTCTAGCTGAATTCCAAGATTGTGATACAAACGCCCAAAGCAGCTCTGGATGTTCTTTACTGACATGGGGTGAGAGTGGGCTAAGTTTTCGATGGTTGCAATATGTTGGCTATCATCTACGCAAAGCTCAACAAAGCGTAGAGCATTCTGTTCTATCTTCATGAGGTGTTATTTTTTATCTTTCAAATGGTCACAAATTTTCTGCCACAATTGTCTTTTACCGCTGCTGCCATTGAGCAGCAGCTTCATTGGTTGTGATTCAATCCAAGCAACGTGTGGGCGAGTCTTACGGCTTCTCATATCCCAAATAACTTTAGCACCTTTAATTGGCTTCTCTGTTAAATGGTACTCAATATCAGAAAGCTCCATTAAAGATAATATTTGCTCTATAAACTCTGCAGAAGGAGGTGTATCGTCATCATCATGCAAGATTAAAAATTCAGGTTGTTGGCTTGCTGATGTCGCCAATTGCCATCTAGAGATCTCCATTGCATCGAGATAAGCGTGTTTTTCCATGAGTAAATCTTGCAAGTAATTTATGTGAATGAGTATATCAGAATACCTTGTTAACTAATTGTAAAGTTTCTCTTTAACTTACCTCTCGTTACCGTTACAGTAAATGTGAGGTCGTACCACAGAAGAATGTGATGTTTGATTTTAAAAAGCACACCCAAATCGCACCAGAAAAATTGATAGATTGCCACGGTGAACCAATATTTGGTCAGTTTGATGGCATTGTTTCAGATTTAAATATCCGTGACTTTAATTATTTTAATGTGATGGATAAACCTATGAGCACTTTGAAGAAGTATTTTCATTATAAGCAGTTTCAATTTGTTTCAGTCATAACACCTCATTATGTCATTGGCGTTGCTATTGCGGACATTCGTTATGTCGGAAGTAGCTTTTGTTATGTTTATGATATCCACAAAAATAAGCTGGTAGAGACGACTTGGCTGCGGCCGTTAGGGTTAAGTTATACGGTAGGTCGTTCTCCTATGAATGGTGTTACTGAGATCGGTAGCAAGCCAAATGGCATCCGTCTTGAGATCATTGATGGTAAATGGCATTTAAAAATTAATTCTAAAAAGATCAGTGCGAATTTACGGCTGGAGCCACTTGCACTCAGCTTACCAATGTCTATGTGCAGTCCAACTTCATACAGTGGGTGGACATATACCCAAAAACACAATGGAATAAAACCTGTCGGTCAATTAACGATTAACGAAGAACAGCAGCCACTCAATCATGCTTTGGCGAGTTATGATTTTTCTGCCGGTTTTATGCGTCGTGAAACGAGTTGGCGTTGGGCTTCGTTGAACGCTGAAATTGAACAAGGAGTTATAGGGCTAAATTTGGCAGCAGGTGTCAACGAAACTGGAAACTCCGAAAATGTGTTCTGGATAAATGGTGAGCGCCATTTGCTTGGAGCGACACAGTTTATCTTTAGTCGCCATAATGGCGATAAAGACGGATGGCATATTTTGTCAGAGAACGGACAAGTTGATCTTTATTTTACGCCTAGAAATGTGCGTAGTGAGAGACTTAATCTCATTTTGTTGAAGAGTAATTTCAGACAATTTATCGGTGATTTTAATGGTGTGATTCACGATAACTCGGGTAAAACTTATCGATTATCGAACGTGCTCGGGCTCACAGAAGATCACTATGCTAAATGGTAGCTTGGTTTTAACAACAATAATAAAGGATTGTCGTAATGAGTGTTGAAAACCTGATTAACCACCCAGAATGGCTGTTGGTGGTATTAGCACCCATTTTCTTCTTATGTATTTTATTGGAATACTTTTTAGGCATTAGAAAAAATAAATTGCCAGAAAATGCACAATATAAATTACCAGAAGTGCTGTGCAACTTCAGTTTAGCAGGACTTCATCAAGTGACGGATTTGCTCGCTGGTTTGTTTATTGCGCAATTGTACTTGAGTGTTTTTGGTTTTCGATTTTTTGATATCGAAATGACGGTCTGGACCTTCGTATTATTGCTGGTGGCCCAGGATTTTTGCTACTACTGGTTCCACAGGGCAAGTCATCGAATCCGTTGGATGTGGGCGGCACATGTTGTTCATCATAGCTCTGAAAATATGAATTTTACTACAGCGTTTCGCCAAAGTTTGATGTACCCATTGGCCGGCATGTGGGTGTTTTGGTTACCGCTTATTGTTCTAGGGTTTGATCCAAAGTGGGTCGTATTTACCGTTTTATTGAGTCTGGGTTATCAATTCTTTGTTCATACACAAATGGTTGGGAAATTAGGTTGGTTAGAATGGGTTATGAACACACCGTCACACCATAGAGTTCACCACGGTGTAAATCCACAATATATCGACAAAAACTATGCTGGTGTATTTATTGTTTGGGATAAATTATTTGGCACCTTTGTACCTGAAAAAGAAACGGTTCGCTACGGAATTACCAAGCCTGTTAATAGTTTTAATCCATTAACGGTAAGTTTTATCGAGTGGAGAGATATGATTTGGGATGCTAGCCAAAAGAATTTATCCATTATTCAACGCTTGAAGGTATTAATGAAACCTCCAAAATGACGAAATAATCGCATAGAAAAATAATTCTGAATAATTTATTGGAATATAAAACCTTTTTCATTAATAAATGGTAATCACGAAAAAGTGATATAGATCACTATAAGCATTTTTTTATATTGTTTCTGCTGCGTATTTTGCATTTTATGAATCTATTGTATGACTTATAGGCTTCAAAATATGGCAGTAGCAAATACAGATAGTATGGTTCAGAGTGCGATGCATGGTAGAAGCAGCATGAGCTATTGGGTTCAGTTAGAGGGTTTTTATCATAAGATTGAATCTAATCTGCCTATCAAGTTAAAGGGCGTTATTTATGGTGCAGTTCACGATCTAGCCCAAGCATCAGAACCGAAACAACAACTTAAAATCTTTAATTCTTTGGAAAAGTTACTACCTCAAGAATATAAGACTAACTTGATAAAAAGCGAATCAAGACAAAATGCTGAGGAATTAATTTTAACCATTAAGGATAATAGTAAACCCAAAGCGAATATAGTTTATCAAACTACAGTTCCAGCCTCATTAGATGATGAATATGATTATATTGATGATGAGTGGCAACTTAAACCAAATGACTGCTATAACAGCATTGGTGAGTGGTGCCAGAATCTAGAAGGCTTTCATAACAGCGGATCAGAGTCCGATTCCGGGGTTAGTAGTATGAATTCAACTCCTGATACAGTAAGACGGGGCGGGCGTCTTCCACCACCTCGTCAATCACCATTACTTATACACAAAACAGCTGTTGAAACTCTCCTTGTTGATTCTGGGGAATATGATGATGTAATACCAAGTAGCTTGGTTACTAAAACCTCAGCAAGTTTACCTGTTTCGACATTTTTCAATGAGCCAAGAGTGAATACTCAAACTAGGATGAGAAATGTGTCAGACAGTGAAGTTGTTATGAAAAGGCCGCCACCGATACCTACACGAAATCTAAAACCTAAAGAAACCGTTCTTTCTGCAAGTGATGGGTTGGGTTCTGCTGTCGTAGGGTTTGATGAATTAAACATAGTCGATGTAACAACACAGACTTCCTCGGGGTATTTAAGTTGAGTGAGCATTGGGGGATTGGCTGGAAGCCGTGGTTTATTTTTGCACTTCCAGCCAACCAAAGGGACTGATAAAACTAATTAAAACTTAATTCTGATAAGGAAAGTTGGTGTTTGATGACCAAGTTACCTAACTTATTTTTTAGTCCAAACTCAATGATAGGATCTGGTTTATTCCAATTAATTTCGATAAAACCGTAATTCACATTATTAGTAAAGTCGCCAATGCGGTGTTTGTTTGGGCTAACGTCTTTCCATTTTTCACTTAAACCTGAACTTGTTACTTCCCATAGAGGGTATGCATTTCTGGGATTAAGTTTTGAAACTTCACCCCAATGAGTATCACCACTGATGAGCAATACCCCATTGATTTGATGTTTCTGGATAAAAGCGAGCAATCGATTTCTATCATGAGGGAAATTCGCCCATGATTCCCAGCCTGTAAATTCAGGAAGTAATTGTAAGCTTGAACCAATGATTTTGATTTTGGCAGGCTTTAATAATTCCTGCTCAAGCCAACGCCATTGAGTTTCACCCAGCATACTGGCTGATTTTTCAGGAGATACGCTATACGGCCCCATATTTTTTGGGATTCGTTTTGTTGCATAGTCCAGTTTACTGACTGAGTGCAGCTTGTCTCGGTTCCAGCGCAAGTCAGGCAAAATTACTTGTACTTTTTGATCAGGTTTACCATAGGAGTAAGAAGTGTAAATGCCGTCTTTTTGAGTGTATCTGGCTGAATTTTTAGGTTCTTCAAAAAAGTCGAGCATGATTTTTCGAGACGCTTCTTTTTGAGGGTACTCTTTACCCGCATCGTTTTCGCCGAAGTCATGATCATCCCAAATGGCAATCACTTCTGATTGTTGTTTTAATGTCTTGAAACCATGATTTTCCCCAAGCATAGCGTACTTTGCTTTTAGCTCTTTCATGTCCTCAGTATCGCCATAAACGTTATCTCCAAGCATGATGAAGACATCGGGTTTATCACGATTAATGGCCTCAAAAATGGGCATAGGCTTGTATTGCTTTGCACAAGATCCGAAATAAATTTTTTGAGTTTTCGAATGTACAGACAAAGAAATAAAACTGAATATTAAGAGGGTATAAAGGAGATTACTGAATTTCATTATTCTGGTTATAGTCACAGGTAATTAGCGACAGCTTAATCCGTGACTATAACCGTTTTATTACAATAGCTATTTTATTATTTCGACAATGGCTTTATCTGCTTTTGGATTAAACCTCATTGGCGTTTCTCCTAGAAGTGTTAACGCTGTTGCAGCGATCTGCGATTGCTTCAATTCACTAGACGTTTTCATCTGACCAAGCTGTTTGATGTTAGGTCCTATCGCTGCCATCCAGATATGTTCAGAACCAACAATGCCTTCAGGAAACTCTGATTGTAGGGCTTTCATATAGCCAGATAGTGACTTTTTAGAGGCATGATGTTGCCAATCATTCAAATTCGAACCACGGCCGTGGTCAGTCACAATCAATAGATTGGTTTTGTTTTTATATTCAGGCATCGATTGCAACAGTTGCCATAAATCACTGATGAATCGATCGGTGCGACGAGTGGCTTCAATATAATGGTCGTAGCGTCCATCGTGAGCAAAATCATCTGTCTCACCATAAGATATCGCCATTACTTTAGGCTTGTGCTTTTTTAAATACTCAACTGCGAAATTATGGGTGAAAGTATCGAGTCGAACCGTCTCCCATGGACTTGGTGTTTGAGCTTGAATTTCATTAAGAAATGCAGCTTTATCACTTAAATCGTAACCTGTTGCACTGGCAAAGCCTGAATTGACATGCAATTTGCTGCGCTCAGTATTCAAAATGTATGGAAATACATCCCAGCTTCCAAATACGGCAACATGTTTGTAGTTTCTGTTATTTTGTAACCATTCTAAAAAGCTGATCTCAGGGTTATTCACTTTTTTATTTGAATTCAGCTTAGGGTTAGTGATACCAGTGAATATTTCACTGTAGCCCGGGTAAGAAAAATTCCACTGATTCGCAACGGACATATGAGAGTTGTTATCCCGGTTACCAATAACGACGCCATGCGGTACAAGCTGAGTCCACAAAAAAGGCATCAAGGTTTCACGTGCTTTGTTGGGGGATTGAGTGAGCAGATGCTTCATTAACTTTGTTTGGTGCTTTGTGGCGTTTTTATCGTTGGCGATTTCTGCTTGTGGACCTCTAAACACCTCTTGCCAACGCAAGCCATCAATGGTGACCAATATCAAATTGTTTTGCGCAATCGAATGGAAGCTTATTAAGCACAAAACTAAGCTAAGATAGCGTTTCATCTCTACATTCCTTTATTTTGATTTTTGAACAATAAAAAAAGGGCAAGAAAACATCCTTGCCCCAAAGTCTAGGGAAAAAGTATTGCGCTTTTATGGCGCAGGCATATAAGAGTTAGAACTTAACATCCAAAGTTAATGCAGCCGTTTTACCTGCACCGATAAAGAATGTTTCGCCACTCCCCGTACCTGCCGCTAGGTATTGCTCATCAAATAAGTTATTTACAACAAATGATAGGTTTACGGCATCTACAGCTTTACTTGAGAACTCCATCGCATAGGCAATGCGTAAGTCAGACAATGTATAATCATCTGCTGCACCTTTGTCGCCTGTGTATTTTGTAGAGGATGAAATGGTCAAGTTATCCATGTGATATGTACCTGTAACAACCCACATTTCTTCTATCGAATCGATAACTCGCTCGCCTTCAGTAAAGCCAGGTGCATTGCCAACATATTCTGAATCATTGTTCGTATAAGAAGCGTAGAAACTTAAATCTTCAGTAGCATCCCAGTTGGCACTGACTTCAAGGCCTTTAGACTCAATACCACCCACGTTTAAGTAACTACCATTTGTACCAATCGTGTAATCGATACCACCTGTGTTTGCATTAGGCGCTAAGAAGGTAATTCTGTTGTCGAACTCAATATGGTAAAGCGTTGCTTGAAGGTTAAAGTTATCTGCACGATAACGTAAACCTAATTCAATGTTGTCGGCCGTTTCTGGCTCAATATCCGTCAGTGCTGAAGCATCTCTCTCTAATGCCGTATCTTTGATAGCCGCAAAGTTTTGGCTATAACTACCAAACAATTCAACTTCATCGGTTGCTTGATACAAAATACCACCACTGAATAAAACGTCAGAGTCACTATTTACTTTTGCAGTTGTTTGGCGAGCCGAGTAGTCGTACTTTTCTAGGTCAACGAGGTATTGTTGGACACCCAGATTGATCGTGAAGTCGCCAAATGTCATGGTATCTTGTAAGAACCACTTAAATGTTGTGGTATCAAAAGTCAGTGCGTATTGAGTCCAATATGGTGTTTGGTCAAAATGGTGATAAACACGAGCATCAATCACTTTGTGCCAGTCACGTGATTCATCACGTTTATTATCTTCATACCAAATACCAGCTTTTAGTGCATGATTATCAAGCTCTAACTCAGCGTTTGCAGTCAGACCATTACGATTTTTTTTGTAATGAGTATGACGGAACGACATTACTGGTACCGCATCTCTTGAGTAGCAAGCAGGGTGTAATCCTGGTCCAGAGTTCCAAGGCCACTCGTAGTTAGCTGTACAACCCGCAGCAGGTGATAACGGGTTACCCGAACCATCTGTGAAGCCATAAGTGGACTCAATGCTGCCATATCGTTCAGTTTGAATGCCGTTTTCGTCAACAGCGTAAACGAGATAAGGAGGGATCCAATCACCACGACCTTTATTTCTATGATGATAAGGTGTTACTTGAATCGAAAAATCGTCTGTAACTTGGTAATCAAATTTCAAATAAGCAAAAGTGTTTTCACGCAGTGTTGACCAGCCTTCTGCGAACATTTGATCAAGATGTGGCACACCAGTCCAATTCCAAGTTAGCTGATCCCAATCAGGAGTTTGATTGAACTGTTCAACACTGACGCTGTTGTAATTATCTTCATGCACATCGTCATAAGACACACGGCCAGTTAATGTAAAGTCGTCGCTAATATCTGATACAAATTTAAGTTCGGCATGTTGATTTTTGAAGCCACCGTTTGAACCACTACCAATCCAACGTTTAGTTTCTGTATCTGCATAGCTGATGTAGGCGTAGGTGTTTTCGAGGATTTCACCTGTTTCATGACGGGCAAAGTATTGTTTTGCGTCGTGGCTGCCAGTTGTGTATTCAATCGTCGTCTCACGCTCCATTGAAGGATCTTTCGAGATGAAATTAAACGTGCCACCTAGTGCCTCCAGCGATGCGGAAGAAAGATCTGAAGTACCTTGTGTTACATCAACTGTCGCTAAATTTTGAATTCCAATGTAACGGTTTGCTTTAGCACCACCACCGTAATTCGAGTTACCATTTGGTAATCCGTCGATAGTCATACCAATTTGCTGTTGATTACTGTCGATAGTGAAACCACGCATGGTAATGGTCGTTGACCAATCGTCTCCGCCAAAAGCGTCACCTTGATTAATGCTGATACCGGGTAAGTTGTTAATGGTATCGAGTACACTTGAAATCGGTGCTTTTTGTTCAATCATCACTTGGCTTGCATTATTATTTGCTACAGCAATACGTTTGCCTGCAACGGTGATTTTTTCTATCTGAGAATCATCATCTTGCTTTGCAACATCATCAGCAAAAGTAAGAGGTGATAAAGCGAAATAAACGGCACTAGCCAAAACAGATTTTGCGAATGTTGAAGGCATGGTTCTCCCCACCAGGTAATTAATTATTATCAACGGCGGCAAGTCTAGGGGAGATTTGTTGCAAATATGTTTAGCTAAAATGATGCTTGGGTGAAGAAAAAATGACCAAAGTGGGTCATTTCTATTTCATCGAGTGAAAACGTAAAATGTTAACCGAAAATTTTATTCAGTTTTAAAGCTAATCGAACACCAGCTTGTTGCATTCGTTGGTTTAAGGAAGGTAAAGCTTGATACATGTATGTGAAAGACAATTCGTATATTCCATGCTGTTTATGAGGTAACTTTCCATAAACAATGGAGCGGCAAGCTACAGATTCTTTTGCCCAATTTACATAGGAAGAATCACTCCATTTTTTGATGTCTTTACTCGTTGGTTTTAGAAAAGTAGCATATTCCTCATACGATAATTTTTGAGCATCAATCATTCCAGAGTCCCAAACACGATGAAGTTCACTTGGCTTGCCTAAAAAAGTTACTTTAATTTCATTTCCTCCTCTGTCTGACGCATATCCAACATGAAGCGGTTGATGAATATCACCAACAAGGTGAACATAAAAGGCCAAAGCTTGCCAACGTTGCTCTGGCGTTAATTCGTTGTGGTGTATTAACTTATTTTCGAAATATGGAAGTGCTTGAATAATATTTGCAGGTTCACCATTGGCTTTCTGTTGATATATGTTGGAAGCATCTCTTGCACTCATAAAGTGCCAAATAAACGTATGTTCCCAAGCCGGAGAGGGGCGCACGTCATCGGGGAAGGTTGCAAGCTTAGCTAAAGGGTAGCCTTCAGTGATCTTTAAAATGGCCTGTTTAGCTGTAGGGGTTAATAATCGTTGTGCGATTTCTGCAACAATCCTGTGTCCAGTTTCACCAAATGCAAATGCCTGTGAGGAAAAAAGTAGAGTAAATAATAAGATGAGAATTTTTTTCATCAAGAACCTGCCTGAATGTGATTTATGAATAAAAGTAATCTTTAAAATTTAAATCGCTTTACGAAGCACAACTTAAGTCAATAAGAGTTATATTTAATGATTATGCTCATGTCTCTTGGCTGGAGGTGAATCATCCATTGCCGGTACTATTGAGTTTACATGGTGCTGATTATTCTTGAATAAAACCACTCACAGTAACTGCATGTTGTGCACTCATAATAGTCAATGACATATAACTTTCTCTTAAGGTATGAAATACTGAAAATGGGAACTCGATGATAAAGGAGACTTAGAACCCATAACAGAATGGTGAATAAACCTTAATTTGACGTTAATCTTTTTATTCGTAAATACCGAATTAAGGAGGTTAGGAGTTAATCAAGATATAAGAGAAAAACAGCAAGCTCACCAGCTCAATGATACGAGTTGTAAATTCTGGTCACCTTAATGATAAACGTATTGCTTTATAAAAGTAGGTACATGTTTTAAATTGTGAGTTAACAGTTCTTGAATATGTCCGAAACAAGCTGGTGGAAGAGGGGCATATTTTCGTCTGAAGTCGCTGACCAGAGAGTAGTTGAATAGACTCCTGTAAAACAAAGTCCTGACTTAAGTCTTGAATCAAGATGATAAAACTCTATTTGTTTGGGTTATAGCTTTATTTGGTACGCTTAGCTCTAACCCTTTAGCTACAAATTAAAGATGTCTTGTATGGCGATTTGAATAAATGTAAACATAGGCAATTATTTATTTAGGTTATTAAAATAACTGAGAAATTAAACGCCAGATAACAAAAAAGCCTGCTATTGCAGGCTCTTATGTATTGAATAAGTGGTGGCCCCTCACAGACTTGAACTGTGGACCTGACGATTATGAGTCGTATGCTCTAACCAACTGAGCTAAGGGGCCGACTTTGATAATGAATTATCGAAGCGAGTTGAAGTATACGAAGTTTACTTTAAGTTGTCATCCCTGAATTGGCGAGATTTTCAGCATATAGAATCAACTGCTTACGAGGTAGTCAGAATTTGTTCAAAATTAGAAATAAAAAAGCCTAGAATCAAAGACTAGGCTTTTCTATATATTAACTTAAGCTAGGTAATCAGTGATTTGTTGCTGAATGCCTTTCGCATCGAGTTTCAACTCTTCTAACACTAGATTAGTCGCACCGTGCTTAATAAATTCGTCTGGGATACCAATTTGTAATACTGGCTTGAGAGTTTTATTTTTATTTAAAAACTCTAAAACTGCCGAACCTGCACCGCCCGCGATAGCGTTCTCTTCAACTGTGACTAATACGTCATGCTCTGACGCAAGCTGAGAAACCAACTCTTCATCAAGCGGTTTTACAAAGCGCATGTCGGCAACCGTGGCGTCCAGCGCTTCTGCTGCAGTCATAGCGGAAGCTAAGATTGTACCGAAGTTTAAAATCGCAATCTTTTGACCTTTTCGTACGATTTTGCCTTTACCGATTGCTAATGTCGTCATTTCCGTAACTTGTTCTGCACCTGTAGCACTGCCTCTCGGATAGCGTACAGCAGTAGGTCCATCAGTGTATAAGTGGCCCGTGTAAAGCATTTGACGACACTCGTTTTCGTCTGATGGAGCCATGATTACCATGTTTGGAATACAGCGCAGGTAGCTTAAGTCGAATGCTCCTTGGTGAGTTTCACCGTCGGCACCAACAATTCCACCACGATCGATGGCAAATAAAACAGGTAAATTCTGAATGGCTACATCATGAATGAGCTGATCATAACCACGCTGTAAGAAGGAGGAGTATATGGCGACAACTGCTCCATATCCTTCAGTAGCAAATCCTGCTCCTAGGGTTACGGCATGTTGTTCAGCAATTGCGGCATCGAAATACTGCTTAGGAAAGCGTTGAGAGAATTCAACCATGCCAGAACCTTCACGCATTGCGGGAGTAATGGCTAGTAGCTTTTCATCATTTTCAGCAACGTCACACAACCATTTACCGAAAACTTGTGAAAACGTAGGGTTTGAAGGTGCTGAAGCTGGTTTTTTAAATTCACTTGGATCAAATTTCGGCACGGCATGCCAGCCGATAGGATCTTTTTCTGCAGGCTCGTAACCACGACCTTTTTTGGTCATGATGTGTAAGAACTGAGGACCTTTGAGGTTGCGCATGTTACTGAGGGTTTCAACCAGCGCTTCAACATCATGACCGTCAATTGGGCCAATATAGTTAAATCCAAGTTCTTCGAATAGCGTTCCTGGAACAACCATACCTTTGAGGTGCTCTTCAGTACGGCGAACCATTTCTTTGACCATTGGCATGCCTTGAAGGGCTTTTTTTCCTCCCTCACGAATGTTGGCATAAAAGCGACCAGACATGATTTGAGCAAGGTGATTGTTAAGCGCACCAACGTTTTCAGAAATTGACATTTCATTGTCATTCAACACAACTAACATATCGTTGTGTAATGAACCTGCGTGGTTCATGGCCTCAAACGCCATGCCACCAGTAATTGCGCCGTCACCAATAACAGAAACAACTTTACGTCCTGCTTGTTCTTTTTCTGCTGCGATAGCCATGCCTAAAGCGGCACTGATAGAAGTGCTTGAATGACCAACACTAAAAGTATCGTATTCACTTTCTTCACGGAAAGGGAAAGGGTGCAGTCCATCTTTTTGACGAATGGTGTGCATTCTATCTCTGCGACCGGTAAGGATTTTATGTGGGTATGCTTGATGCCCCACATCCCAAATTAGGCGATCGAAAGGTGTTTTATAAACATAGTGCAAAGCAACAGTCAGCTCGACGGTTCCAAGACCTGAGGCGAAATGACCACTGGATTTACCTACAGATTTTAATAAAAACTCACGTAATTCATCCGCAAGTTTTGGCAGCTGTGTTTTAGGAAGCTGTCTTAATTCTTCTGGAGTATTTGCTTTTGCTAATACTGGAAATTGATTGATATCCACACTCATATAAAGGGTCTTTGACTTTTTTATACTCGACGCACCACGAGATATTGGGCAAAATCTTCAATAATTTTGCTATTGTAGGGCAAATCAGCCAACGCTGATAGTGCGTCATTAATTAATTGTTCTGCTGTCAGTTTTGCTTGTTCTAAACCTAATAGTGACGGAAAGGTACTTTTGTTTGCGTCAGTGTCAGAACCTTGAGGTTTACCCAGCTCTTCTGTTGTTGATGTGATGTCTAAAATATCATCTTGTACTTGGAAGGCTAAACCTATTTTTTTAGCAAAAGTTCTCAGTGATTCTTTGGTATTTATGTCTGCGTTTGATGCAATTAAGGCCAGCTCTACAGAGCATGATATCAAAGCGCCAGTTTTTAATGCATGCAGCTCAGTAAGTTTCTCCAAATCAATACGTTGATTTGTTGAAGCCAGATCAATGGCTTGGCCGCCACACATACCTGAATAGCCAGCAGCTTTAGATAAAACTTTTAGCATATTGAGTTGTTGAGATGCAGAAAGCCCGCTGTCATCATGGCTAAGTACTTCAAAAGCGAGGGATTGCAGTGCATCGCCGACCAGAATTGCTGTTGCTTCATCATACGCAATATGAACCGTTGGTTGGCCACGTCTTAAGTCGTCGTCATCCATTGCAGGCAAATCATCGTGCACAAGTGAATAGGCATGAATGCATTCAATCGCAGCAGCACAAGCGTCAAGTTGTTCGAGCTTAACATTCAACATTTCACCAATACTGTATACCAAAAAAGGGCGAATGCGTTTACCGCCAAGTACAGTGCAATATTTCATTGCTTCTTTTAGTTTTGTCGCATGATTCGGTAAAGCATTGATATGGGATTCAATGATCTGATTTACACGGTGTTGGTAAGATGCCAGTGAAATCTTTAATTCTGCGTCAGCCACTCAAATTATTCCTCTTCGATAAATGGCTTTAATTTAGCTTCGCCATCTTCTTGAAGCAGAACAGATACCTTTTGTTGTGCTTGTTCTAGCTTACTTTGGCTTTGGCGGACAAGCGCAATACCTTGTTCAAATTGGGACAGTGCTTTATCGAGTGGAATATCGCCTTTTTCTAGTTCAGCAACAATTTGCTCAAGTGCAGAAATTGACTCTTCAAAACTTAAGTTCTCTGTTTTCTTTGCCACGGTGAAGTTTCCTTATGGTATGCGATGCACAAAGTATATCAGCGAGTGCTTAGGGTCAAATTTAGCCGCAGAAATTTTAATCACAAAATGAGGTAAAAAAGAAAAAAAAGCTGTTTTAACGATTTTTACCTAAACTTGAGGTTATTTTGACCGATAAATGATTGATAGGCGAAATTAGTTAAAACAATAGTAATCGCGTGATTTGTAAACTGTTTGCACAAATTGTGAACATGGAGTTGTTTTTTAGTTGAGACTCGCGGTGAGCTTTTAAGTACAATACGCTGCAGTTTTTTGTGGTTCTATTAGTCGAACGTAAGGTGAGACAAAAGGAAGTTACGCAGTTTTTGGCGAGGATAAGTTGTGGATTTAGCAACACTAATTGGAATTTTAGGCGCGTTTGGTTTTGTTTTAGGCTCAATGGCGACCACTGAAAGTGGCATTGGGGCGTTCGTTGATGTAGCGTCGATTCTAATTGTTCTATTTGGTTCATTATTCGTAGTAATGATGAAGTTCAATTTAGGGCAGTTTTTGGGCGCAATTAAAATTGCAATTAAAGCCTTTATTTTTAAGTTGGATAAGCCTGAAGATCTGATTGAACAATCAGTAACGATGGCTGATGCTGCTCGTAAAGGGGGGTTTTTAGCTTTAGAAGAAGCAACGATAACAAACCCATTTATGCAAAAAGCCGTCGATATGTTAGTTGATGGTCATGATGGTGAAGTAGTGCGTGCAGCATTAGAAAAAGACATTGCGCTTACTGAAGAGCGCCATAAATCGGGTGTTAAAATTTTCACCGCCTTAGGTGATGTTGCACCTGCGATGGGAATGATTGGTACTCTCGTGGGTCTAGTCGCCATGCTGCAAAATATGGATGACCCAAAATCCATTGGACCTTCAATGGCTGTAGCACTCCTTACGACCCTTTATGGTGCAATGGTGGCGAACATGGTTGCCATTCCAATTGCCGATAAGCTTGCTTTGCGTATGAATGAAGAAATGCGCAATCGCAGCCTGATCATGGATGCGGTACTTGCCATTCAAGACGGTCAAAATCCACGTGTGATAGAAGGCTTCCTTAAAAGTTATCTGGCAGAAAAAAAACGCGGCGAAGGCAGCGCTGAGGAGTAACCCATGGCTAAAAAAGGGTGCGATTGCCCGCCACCGGGCGCTCCAATGTGGTTGGCAACATTTGCTGACTTAATGTCACTGCTAATGTGCTTTTTCGTATTGCTGTTAGCGTTTTCAGAAATGGACGTGCTTAAGTTCAAGCAACTTTCAGGCTCAATGAAGTATGCCTTTGGTGTGCAAAATAAAATTGAAGTAAAAGACATCCCCAAAGGTACATCTGTCATTGCGCTTGAGTTCCGCCCGGGTAGACCTGATCCAACACCAATTGAAGTGATTAACCAACAAACCAGCGAAATGACAGAGCCGATGCTGAACTTCCAAGAAGGCGAGTCAGACAGTGCAGGCGGTGTACAAGATCAGCGTGGTGAACGCCGTGGTGGTGATGCATCATCTACTGCACAAGAAGAAGCTGAAAAGAAAGAAACGGCAGATTCAGCAGCGAATCAAGAGCAAATCAATGAGCAGCTTAAGAAGCTAGCTAAACAACTTGAAGAGCAAATTGAAGACGGTGCGATTGAGCTAGAGTCTTTAGGGCAGCAGATTATCATTCGAATCCGTGAAAAAGGTGCTTTTGCTTCAGGATCGGGGTTCCTACAACCTCGTTTTAGACCAATTATGCGTAAAGTGGGCTCGTTACTAAAGGATGTGCCAGGGATCATTACGGTTTCTGGTCACACGGATGATTATCGAGTCAGTAATGAACTGTATAGCTCAAACTGGGAGCTTTCGAGTAAACGTGCACTTTCAGTGGCACATGAAATGATAAAAGCTGATGGCTTTGATGAACAGCGGTTAAAGGTGGTCGGATTAGCATCAACGTCCCCTTTAGTGCCAAATACCAATCCAATTAATCGTGCTCGAAATCGTCGTGTGGAAATTGCTATTGAGCAAGGTAAGCCGCACGAAAGTGATGAGATTAGGATTGAGCCTTAGGTTTCAGTTGTTCAAAAATTGGAAAGGCGATAGTGTTTTGAATATCGCCTTTTGCTTAAATATATGAAGAGCTTAGCCCCTGAGCATGTAATAGTAATGTTGAGTATCATCCCTAGCTTTATCTATTAAGTCTTCGCACTTTATTTGAGTTTCTGAATGGCTGCGTTTTACAGTATCTTCCGCACCCATTCCGACTATTTTTCCATAATCAGTAAAATGTTTAGCAGCGTGTACCTGGTAACAGTCGAGTGGAATATTCTTTGTATTTAAATCTCTTTTCATACATTTCAATTCCATTGGACTATCATCGAAGTACTTAACTTTTTCAGGCTTCCAGCCTAGAGCCTTTAAATCTTCAAATGCTGAAAGTAAACTCTCACATTTGTTACTAGCCATCTCCCCATTATACATCCGTTCTTTATCTTTTTTCATAAGTCTAAAGTCAAATAAATCTGGATCGTAACCAGATTGGATGAGCTTCTCCCTCATTAAATCTTCTTTGTCTTTGGGGGTCTGAGTATTAATGAAAATACGTAAGTTTTTGTGTTTTGATTTTAGTGTTTTTAGCATCTCTGGCAATTCAGGGTCTAGTGACTTAACGTTTTTTGTGCTATCAAAAATGTAGTCTCCCTCAGTGTATAAGGTGCTGTCTAAATCGAAAACTAATGCAATATGCTCATCACTCTCTTTACCTTCAGCTAAGTCTTTTAAAACGTTTGATGGAGCCATAACTGAAGTATAACCATCTTTGTTTTTAAAGGGCTCTACAGCTTGTAATTCAGTTGTGTTAAGGAAATGCTGATTGGCTGCCTTTTCAGTTTTTGAGTCCGCTTTAATGCTTCTCGCACTTACTGTGTAACGCTTCAGGGTATCGTTAAAAGCACTGGTGTAACTTTCCGTTTCAGCTTTTCTTGCCGTAGTATTGATAAGACTACCAAAACCATGCCTTGCCCAAAACGCTTTAAAGCCGCTTCTTCTTATATCAACTTTAGTTTCTTCACCTCGTTTGATAATCAGTTTTACTTGGAACTTTTTTATAGAGCCGTCAGGAGTTTTAACAGTAAAACTTTTCCAGTTGTTTTTACTGTCCGCAGCTTTCGAAGCAATTTTTTTTAGTCCTTGTAAATTGTTTTCTTGTGCGTAGTCTAAGTGATAATTAGTGTCTGTTGCTTGACCACTGTTTGTCGGGGGTGATTGTAAAGTAATCATATTACCCCTCCTATTATTGTCATCTCTATAGTTACATTATGGCTTATCTTTTTGGTTCTTTCTTGATAAAGAACGCTATATTAAACAAGCTTAACTATCTGTAAATATTTAATTTAATTTAATGTTTTAGAACGATGAGTTTTATTGATTCATACCAAGGCCTTATTCCTTTAAAGCCTTAATGACACTTTTATATAGCGATTAATATTACCCTCTTAACATCATATAGTAATGTTGAGCGGTGAAAGGTGCTCGTTCCAGTAAGCCTAGCTCGGTAACCTCGCTATTTAGTGTAATTGGCTCATCTTCTGCCGATGAGCTTTGTTCAATAGTGTTGATGTGTGGGGTGGTTACCTCAATTGATGAATGTGTCTCTTGTTCACTAATGTTAGTGCTAGGAGTAATTGAGTCACCACTTGGATCTTCATCATGGTAAAGATGGTTTTCATCCCAAGAAATTTGCTGTGCCTGATATGGTTCATTTGCTCCCTGTCTATTATTAGATGCGCTAGCTTGTGAATTTTCGCTTAGAAATGCTAAGTGTTGATCTAAATGAGTTTGATAAGCTTGAAAAGGTATTCCTTCTCTTCCATAGTCACGACATGATTTTGCAACATCTTTAAGTTCTTCACTTGATTGATCAATCATAATGGCTCGGCTTGGAAGCCAAGGTTCATCTTCTAATTTGTTTAAACAGGATAGAAGGCATTCTTTTTTTCCTGCTGCTGCATTAGAGCTGACTAATTGCCCTTGTGAAATTGGATGCTCATATTCAAATTCAGGATCTCCATCGCAATGAATGAAATGGAAATCATCTGGAGAAAGTCCAAATTTATTAAGCTTATCCAAAACATCCTGTTTTTGAGTATATGGCGTTTGGCTACTAAGGATAATGCGCATATCAGGTCTTTGTTGCTTTAGCTTTTTGATAGCTTCAGGCAATTTAGAATCCAGAGGACGTTCCTGTTCCGCTGCAGAATCAATACCTTTAGAGCGGCATAAAGTGCCTTCAAGCCCAATAACAATCGCTGAGTGGTCATTTGCCTGTGTGTTTTGTAGTATTTGGTTGACGACTTTTGATGGTGCAATAACGTGAGTAATGCCACTTGATGTCTTAAATGGTTCTGCTGTTTTTTCGAGTTGTGCTGGTGAGAGTAGGTGTTGATGAGCTGGTTTTACGGCATTAGTGTTATTGCCTACGAAAGAGTTATTTCGTATAGAGTGTTGACTTAATACATAGCGTTGTAATATTGCTTTAGCTTGGCCGAATTTTAATGTCTCTTTGGTCTCTTTAGTCGATTGATCCGCAATAAAGCGCCTGAAAAATTGGCTTCTACTAAGTTTTGAAGCCAAGTTATTTCTCCTGAATGCTACCTCTTTGTGGCTACCATCTTCATTAGTTGAAAACTTAATTTGGAATTTTTTTATCTTACCTGTAGGGCTCTTTATGGTAAACGACTGCCAGCTATCCTTATGGTCAATGGCATCATCAGCAATGGTGACTAGTTTATTTACGCCTGCTTGGGTTATATCCAAGTAGTACTTGCTCGTGTTCGAAGTGTGTGTAGTTAAGCTTGTCATTGTTATATCCAGGTAATTGGTTTGCCTGTCGCTGGTATTATCGTGTTTTTTTTGTGTATGTAACCTGTTATTAAGCACGTTTAATATTGCGTACACGATCATTTTTTTTGTTAAAAATCTCGATTATTTAACAACTAAAACTAAGAGTTTTTTGATTTTTTGAGGGCTTTTGAAATTTTCTTGGGCAGGAGCAGGTCTTTGTTTGCGAATATGATGTGCATGAGAGGGGGGAGCCGATTTTGCACAGCGCATTCATAGACATAACCCTTATAAAGATGCAAAGGAAATTCGAATGAATAAGAAAGCACAATCGGCAATCACAGGCGCTACTCTTGCACTAGCTATGGCTGGTTTAACTTCAACAGCTCAAGCTGCACCAGCAGGTAGTTCTTCAGCTAGTACAGACTTGGTTCATTGTTATGGTGTTAATGTTTGTAAAGGCCATAATGACTGTAAAACTGAAAGCAATGCTTGTGGTGGTCATGCTAGTTGTAAAGGCACAGGTTTTGTTGCGATGCCAAGCAAGTCTTGTAAAGACGTTGGTGGTTCAATACAAGATAAGTGGAAAGGTACTGTTGCTAAGGCCGATCTAGTTAAGTGCTACGGTGTGAACGTATGTAAAGGTCACAACGATTGTAAGACTGATAAGAACGCTTGTGGTGGTCACGCAAGCTGTAAAGGTACTGGCTTTGTTAACGCACCAGCTAAATCGTGTGCTGACATCGGTGGTAAAAAAGGTTAATCACCTTTTGTTTGCTTATCTAGGTTGCGATGCATCGCAACCTTTCTTTTAAGAAAGTGTGCTCATGTCTGATATGAATTCTGAAAGTTTACTTCACCCTTCACTTGGTTTTGGATTAGGTTTAAGAACCAATCATTTTGAAGATATTTTAAACCAATCTCCTAACGTAGATTGGTTTGAAATATTGTCTGAAAACTATATGGTTGCAGGTGGTAAGCCCAAATATTATTTACATGCAATGGCTGAGCGATACCCTGTCGTAATGCATGGTGTGTCAATGACTATCGGTAGCACTGACCCATTAGATATGGATTACTTAAAATCGCTAAAAACATTAGCAAATGAAATTAATCCTAAGTGGATATCAGATCATATCTGTTGGAGCTCCATTCATGGCTTAAACAGTCATGATCTTTTGCCGTTACCTTACACTGAAGAAACTATCGATCATGTAGCAAATCGAATTGCTCAAGTTCAGGACTTTTTAGGTCGTCGAATACTGATTGAAAATGTTTCTAGCTATATGTCTTACAAAGAATCTGAAATGAGTGAGTGGGAGTTTTTACAAGAAGTTGCTGATAGAGCAGACTCTTTGATTTTACTCGATATCAATAATATTTATGTAAGCAGTAGAAATCACGATTTTAATCCTAAAGCATATATCGATCATATTGACCCAAGACGAGTGCAGCAGTTCCACTTGGCCGGGCACAGTGATTTTGGGGATTACGTCATTGATACTCATGATCATGATGTACCCAAGAGTGTGTGGGAACTGTATGCCTACACGCTTAAGCGTTATGGTATGGTCAGCACTATGATAGAGCGTGACGATAACATCCCACCATTAAATGAATTAGTGGCTGAGCTCGATCAAGCAAGACAAATTGCTGCACAGACTTTTGATAAGGTAGCAGTATGAGTCAGTTACGAGAATTACAAGAAGGCTTTTTTGACTACATTTTAGAAGCCAATTTAGCTAACAATAATTTGGAAGCACACTCATTCAATCAACACGTTGTTGAGCAGGGTAATATCAGCGCTAATACACGGTTAGTGATTTACGCTAATGCTTATTATGCAAGATTACGCTCAACTATCGAAACCGATCATGACATCCTTGCTCATTATCTAGGGGATGATTGGTTTGAAGATATGGTGCGTGCTTATATTAATTCAAAGCCGTCTAAATTTAAGTCACTCAGGCAATTTTGTGATGAATTACCAGAATTTTTATCGCAAACTGAGCCGTTCAGTGATTATCCACAAATGGCTGAAATCGCACGTTTTGAACGACGACTATTAAACTCGTTTGATGCGAGTGATACTGAACGAGCCAATTTTTCTGACTTACAGGCATTGCCAGCAGAGCAATGGCCTGAAGCTCAGCTTCGTTTTCATCCCAGTGTGCAGTTGTTCACTTGTGAGTCAAATGCGGTTGAAATATGGCAAGCAGTGAAAGCGGAAGAAATGCCGCCAGAACCAGATCTCGAGCATCAGCGTCATTGGTTATTATGGCGTGGTGAATCGAGGCTCACCGAATTTACTTCAATCATGCCATATCAACTTGAACTCATTGAGGGCTTTATTCGGGGGGCTAATTTTGCTCAGCAATGTGAAGCTATGCTTGAATATTTTGATGAATCACAAGCACCTATTGAAGTGCTACAAGCGTTACAAGCATGGTTCGAAATGGGTTTAATCAAATCTATCGCATAAAACTTGCAACTCAGATTATGCAATCTAGTGTCGACACTGTATAATTTGCGCCACTTTTTTGTTCAATCTTTGTTACTGCGGAAACCCAATGAAGTTTATTGTTAAGTTATACCCTGAAATTATGATGAAAAGCCGCTCGGTAAGGGTTCGCTTTACCAAAATGCTTGAATCAAATATGCGTAATGTTCTAAAGCGTGTGGATGATGGGGTAGCGGTTCAACGTCAGTGGGATAAAATTTTAGTAAATGTACCTAATGGTTCAGACGAATTAGTTGCTGCGGTAAGTGAACGCCTAGGGTGTATTCCTGGGATTGCTCATTCATTGCAAGTTCAAGAGTTCAGCTTTGAAACAATGGATGATATCTATCAGCATGCATTACCCTTGTATAAAGACAAACTCGTCGGCAAAACCTTTTGTGTTCGTGTGAAGCGAAACGGCAAGCATGATTTTAAGTCTAACGACGTAGAGCGTTATGTTGGTGGCGGGTTAAATCAACATACTGAAGCTTTAGGTGTAAAACTTAAAAATCCTGATATGACGATTAACCTTGAGATCAGCCAAGATAAACTTTATATGGTCGTTGATCGTGTTGACGGTTTAGGTGGCTTCCCGATTGCTACTCAAGAAGACGTACTTTCGCTTATTTCTGGTGGTTTCGACTCTGGTGTATCCAGCTTCCAGTTTATTAAAAAAGGTGCAAGAACGCACTATTGCTTCTTTAACTTAGGTGGCGCTCAGCATGAGATTGGCGTTAAGCAGGTAGCGTATCACTTATGGAAGAAGTACGGCGAGTCGCACAAAGTTAAGTTCATTACCATTCCATTTGAAGATGTTGTTACTGAAATCCTAGAGCGTATAGATAACGGTCAAATGGGTGTTATTTTAAAGCGTATGATGATGAAAGTTGCAACACGAGTTGCAGATCGTCTTAAAATTCAAGCGCTTGTAACAGGTGAAAGTTTAGGCCAAGTTTCTAGCCAGACGTTGACCAACTTAAATGTGATTGACCGCAGTACTGATTTACTCATTTTGCGTCCACTTATTACTATGGATAAGCAAGACATTATTGATGAATCTCGTGTCATTGGTACAGAAGATTTTGCCAAATCAATTCCAGAATATTGCGGTGTTATTTCACAAAAGCCAACAGTGAAAGCGGTATTGTCTAAAATTTTATCAGAAGAAGAGAAGTTCACTGAAGAGCTTGTTGCTAAAACTGCTGAGAAAGCGATCATCATGAACGTTCGTGATATCGCAGCAGAGATGGATGCTCAAGTAACAGAGACTGAAACAGTTCAAGATTTATCTTCTGAAGAAGTAGTGATTGATATTCGTTCAGCTGAAGAAGAAGAAGCTGCGCCACTAGAGCTTGACGGTGTTGAAGTTCTTCATATTCCTTTCTTTAAACTCGGCACTCAATTTACTGACTTAGATCAAAGCCGTTCTTACTTACTGTATTGTGATCGTGGTGTCATGAGTAAGCTACAAGCGCTTTATTTGATGGAACAGGGCCATACGAACGTTAAGGTTTATCGCCCATAGCCTGTTTGGTGCTAGCTGAGTGAAAACACTCAGCTAGCAGCCTAAAATGGTAGTCTCACATAACCATTCCTAAATACTATATCGTCAAAACTATCATCAAAACCACTATCATCATTCTGAGTAGGAGTGCTACCTTTAAAGCTAAAGTAAAGGTGTGTTGCTGAATTGACTGAATAATGAGAAATTGAACTACTCTCCGATGTTTCATCATCAGTACAGCTTATCATTTGTTTTGAATCGCCTTGAGTATTCCAGAGGCCATCAATGACAGATTGGGAAGGTGATAGGGAGAACTCTTCAAAAACAAGATCTATATTGGTCTCAGTTTCTTTTATTCCTAACCAGTAATAGCCGTCTTTGATTAGTCGTGGTGTTCTGCTTATTTGATCTATGTGGATATTTCTAAAAGCCTTCACTATATTTACACAACTTCCTGTTCTTGTAAGTTGATTCCAAAATATTTTTAGCGAAGAACAGGGGCTGTCTAATCGAACTGCACCGACAATCTTATGGTCAATAATAGTAATAGCAAAATCTTTATCATGCACAGACATTATGCCGTGGGTTTTCCCATCAACCTCAATTTTACTGAGTGTTTTTATAAAAGCACTGGATAAAATGGTTTCGCAGGAATAAGCCATTGGACAGACCTTTGCTCTGATATTTAGCTATTATTGTAACGGTTTTATGTTCTTAGAGGAAAGTGCGTTGGAATGGGTGTGATTATAGAAGCATAAAGCCGCATAAAATGCGGCCTTATAAAGAAAATAAGATATTAAGTTTGAAATTAATCTTCAGCCGTTTGATCTTTTTCAGCTGGCTTGTCTTCTTTTTTAGCAACAAGAAATGTTTGATGATCTTCGTTAAATAGATTAATCATCAATTCTTCCATAGACTGTGATAGGCTTATTTGAATTTCTTGGTTAATTTCTTTTTTATCAAATTCTAATTCTGTTGTTGGTTCAGCAAAAGCTACAGCAGAAAATGAACCAAAAAATGTAATGCCTAAAGCTGAAAGTAGTTTGCTCATGATGTTTGCCTTTAAAAAATGTCGCTGCTATCTCAGACTTAGCCAAACTATTGATTAGTTAATGCTTTAGGCCTATCTGAATCCCTATTTGATGGTGCGTAATTTAATCGACCAGTGTACAGATAACAAACGATTAAAAGTAACTATACGGATTAGAAAAACTAATGTTAAAATGTGGTCAGAATAGATTGTGATTATTAGTGAATATAAAAAGAATAAGAGTGAAATTTTATGCCTAGACGATTGCCGCCATTAAACGCTGTAAAGGCCTTTGAAGCTGCTGCTCGCCATTTAAGCTTTACTAGAGCAGCTGAAGAATTATTCGTTACTCAGGCTGCTGTTAGCCATCAAATTAAGGCCCTCGAAGATTATTTAGGCTTAAAATTATTTAGGCGAAAAAATAGAGCTTTGTTATTAACAGAGGAAGGTCAGAGTTACTTTCTCGATATCAAAGATATTTTCAGTCAAATTGCAGAATCAACAGAACGACTATTAGCAAGAAGTGCCATTGGTTCACTCACTGTAAGTATGCCACCGAGTTTTGCTATCCAATGGTTGGTGCCACGTCTTTCAAAGTTCAGTGAACAGAACCCTGAGATTGATGTACGTATTAAAGCTGTCGATCAAGATGTCGATCATTTAACTGATGATGTGGATGTGGCGATTTACTATGGTGAAGGTAATTGGCCACACTTACGGGTAGATAAATTACGCAACGAAGTGCTTATCCCTGTTTGTTCCCCTACGTTGTTTAATGGTCCCAAATCTTTAGAAAAGCCGGAAGACCTTAAAAACTTTACCTTATTACATGATATGTCGAGAACAGATTGGCAGATGTGGTTTAAACAATGTGGTGTCTCTGGTATAAATGTCAATCAAGGCCCCATCTTTAGTCACTCATCTCTTGTATTACAAGCTGCTGCACACGGACAAGGCGTTGCACTCGGTTATAGTGTGTTAGCTACGCCAGATATCAAAGCCGGTCGGTTAGTTGTTCCATTTCAAGATGTCTTGGTAAGTCCTAACGCTTATTATCTCGTATGTCCTGAAAGCCAAGCAGATTTAGGGAAAGTTTCTGCATTTAGAGATTGGATGCAAGAAATGTTTGCTGAAGAGTCGAAAAACGAATTACTGGCAGGATAAATAATATGATTGCGTATGAAGTTGATGGCGATGTAAATGATACTTTGGTTATATTTGCTCATGGAGCGGGTGCAGGGATGGATTCTGATTTCATGCAGCAAGTCTCTGCGAAGTTAGCTGCAAAAAAAGTTCAGGTTGTCCGTTTTAACTTTAATTATATGCAGATCAACAAGGATGAAGGGAAAAGACGTCCCCCAGAAAGAATGCCTAAGCTGATAGCCCACTTTGAAGAGCTGATTGCCGAAGTTGTCGCAAAATATCAACCTAAGCATCTATATTTAATGGGTAAGTCGATGGGAGGGAGAGTTGCTACTATTCTCTGTGAGCAATCGAGTTTCGATATTAAAGGGGTGATTTGTCTTGGTTACCCTTTTATTTCAATAAAAGGTGGGAATCCACGGCTTGAGCCTCTAGAAAAGTGTCAAGTACCTGTCCATATTATTCAGGGTGACAGAGATCGTTTTGGAAGCCAGCAGCAAATACGAGACTGGATTTTACCAAGTTACGTTACTTTTAGCTGGGTGCCTGATGGTGACCACAGCTTTGAACCTAGGAAGCGCTCTGGGCATAATTTGGAGCAAAATTTGGATTTGTCGATTGATCAAATAATGGCGTTCATTGGAGGAAAAAATGCGTAAAGGACTTTTTTTAATCGCATGTTTCTTTGGTTTTTTAGCTACGGCCTTTGGTGCTTTTGGTGCACATGGGCTAAAAAGCGTTGCAACTAAAGAAATGATTGAGATTTTCAACTTGGGTGTTGAGTACCAGTTTTATCATACCTTTGCCATTATGGGCGCTGCTATTGCTGGTCAATGGCTTCCTTCCAAACGTTTAGATTACTCAGCATATGCCTTTATTATTGGTATCATTTTCTTTTCTGGTTCTTTATACGCTTATGCACTTACTGGAACTAAGCTCGTCGCCATTATCACACCAATTGGTGGGATGTGCTTCTTGATTGGTTGGTTATTACTTGCAGCAACCGTTTGGCAAAACAGAATGGAAACAAAAGTTTAGATTAACTGTAATACTGAAGGTCTTCTTTCTTCCATTTAATCGATACTCATACAAAGAGATCTAGGATAAACAAAAGAGTTAATTGAGAGCGTCCTCTAGTGCGAGAGTATGTAAAACCGCTATACTGTCGCCAATTTTATATTTCTAATTCATTCTCATGAAAAATCTATTCTTATTTTGCCGTGCGGGTTATGAAAAAGACTGTGCAGCAGAAATTCAGTTTCGAGCTCAAGAAGTTGGTGTTGCAGGCTTTGTTAAGGCTAACAATAATGATGCCTATGTGGTTTATCAAACATTCGAAGACAACGGGGCAGATGTTTTATTAAAGAAAATAAGGCTCAACGACCTTGTCTTTGCGAGACAAATGTTTGCTGCTAGCGAACTCCTCTCTGATTTACCTGAGAGTGATAGGGCGTCACCAATTGTGGAAGCTCTATCAGAGGTGGAAAAAGCAGGTGAGATTCGAGTCGAAACGCCAGACACCAATGAAGCAAAAGAATTGTCTACATTTTGCCGTAAATTTACAGTACCTCTCCGTCAGGCTCTAAAGAAATCAGGTAGCTTACTTAACAAAGAAAACCCAAGAAGGCCTATCATTCATGTGTGTTTTATTGGCTCTGGTAAAGCTTATGCAGGGTATTCGTTAAGCAACAACACTTCACCATATTTTATGGGGATACCAAGGCTAAAATATCCTTCTGATGCGCCAAGTCGTTCAACGCTAAAATTGGATGAAGCTTTTAAGCATTTCTTAACCCCAGAAGAACAGGAAGAGCGCTTACGAAGCGGTATGAACTCTGTAGATTTAGGCGCTTGCCCTGGTGGTTGGACTTATCAGTTAGTTAAACGAGGCATGTTTGTTGCGGCTGTAGATAACGGTTCGATGAATGAAAAGCTTATGGATACAGGACAAATTAAGCACTATCGTGAAGATGGGTTTAAATTTGAACCTTACCGTAAAAATATTTATTGGCTCGTGTGTGATATGGTTGAAAAGCCTGCACGTGTCGCTGAATTAATGGAACATTGGGCCATCCAAGGTTGGTTTAAAGAAGCCATATTTAACCTTAAATTACCAATGAAAAGCCGATTTAAAGACGTTAAGCAAATTTTGGCGACCATGGATGAAGTACTTCGTGAGAATGGTATTGAAGACTTTAAAATTCAGTGTAAGCATCTTTATCACGATCGTGATGAAGTGACTGTCCATTTATGGTTGAACCCTAACAACCCATGGAACTTTAGTTAAACGGGAATGCACTGATCAAGATTTTAATAAGCGCTAGTAATTTGTTAGCGCTTTTTTCTATAGCTTTTGTTCTAACACTGCACTTTTCATCATCTATACTTTTTAAATCATTTAAATAAGAATTTTAAAGTGACGAGTTGGGATGAGCACTAATTCTGAAAATTTAAACAAAGGTGCCTTAATCGCTACATCTACCTATATCGGTGGGTTTATTGTTGGTTACTTGTTTAATATCTTACTTGCACGAATCTTAGCTCCTGATGCTTATGGTAACTATAAAGTTGCTGAAGCTTTTGTAGGTCTTGGCTCTATCATTGCATTGATGGGGGGCTCAAAGGCAGCTGCAAAATTACTTTCTGAAGATATCATAGGGGGTAATTCCAGAAAGGTTTGGACCTATGTTTGGTTTTATCTGAAAGTTGTTATTGTCGCATCGGTTGCAATTTTTTTCCTATCTATATTGGGCCATTACTTACATATTTCGATTTTTGAAGGGAGCAGCTATCATCCTATTTTACTTGCCTCATTAACCATTCCTTTTTCAGCTGCTTCGGCATTAATTGGTTGTTTATTTCTCATATCAAAACGATTAGTTTGGTCTTTTGCGCCTTGGCGAATCGGTTTTCCGCTACTAAGAATGATCTTGTGTGGTGCAGTTTTCATCATTGCGGGAAGCCTGAGCGATATGACGGCTGTATTTTTGATGAGTTTGGCAGCGCTTATTATCTTTGCGTTTCAGTTTAGGCAAGCGTTAAAAAAAGACTTAATTTCTCTTTCTGGTGATAGTATCGCAGATGATCAGAAAGTTTGGCTTAAAACGTCAATCCCATTGATGTTTATCATCATCATTCAAATATTGATGAGTCAGGTTGATATTTACATGCTCGAATGGATGAGCGGAGAAACGTCTGTAGGCCATTTTGCCGCTGCTCAAACTACCGCTAATCTCATTATGACGATTAAAAACTCAGTTTATGCCTTTATCGCCCCTGTTGTTGTGATAGCGTTAAAAAGTAATGAAGCAGCTATGCAAACATTGAGTCGTAAATACTTCAAATTACTTATATCGACGGCTTTACCGCTATCGTTGATTATTGTTTTTAATGCAGAGAGTATTTTGGTTTGGTTCGGGCATGACACTGAATTAACAAAATACGCATTAAAATTCTTAACGCTGGGCAATATGGTTGATGCAATTTTTGGGTTATCTGTGATTTGGTTACAATATTCTGATGATCAAAAGCTTGTGATTAAGATTTTAGTGGTCTCGCTCATTGCTAATATCATCTTAAATATCGTACTTATCCCTATTCTTGATGTTGAAGGTGCTGCACTAGCTACGGGGTCGGTAAGAGCCATCTCTACGCTAATCATTACTGGTGTTGTATTAAAAAAATACAGACTGTTACCTTGGGGGGAAAAAGAGCAGCAGGTGCTGGAAGAATAAGCATAAGAAACGGTTATGATAACCTCATCACAAAGTTAATTATTTATTGCTGCTTATTCAAACAATAAAGATTAATTAAACACCTGAGTTGATTTTGATCAATCTCAATCTTAATGATAATGGATTACATTAGCACTCGTTTATTTTTCTAAGCTGAGTTGTCTATGAAATCATTATCGCCTCTATACCTTGCCATGATGGCAACACCTCTATTTTTAAGTTCACCAATAGCAAGTGCTGCTGAAGATTCAGCTGATAAAGATGTAGAAGCTATTCAAGTTCAAGGTGTACGTCGTACACTTGATCAAGCTGGTCGCTTAAAAGATGTCATTCAGCACACTGAAGTGCTAGATGCGTTAATGATTGAAAATAAAAATGCATTAAACCTAACAGCTGCAATCAATAATGAGCCTGGTGTTAATGTTTCAAATGAGTGTTCGATGTGCGGTGTTAAACGCATTATGCTCAATGGTATGAAAGGTGAACATACCACGATTTTAGTCGATGACTTACCAACTCACACCTTGATTTCAGGATTCTACGCTGTGGATGCTATTGCGACTACAGGGGTTGAACGTATCGAGGTTGCACGTGGCGCGGGTGCATCTTTAATTGCTCCTGAGGCGATTGGTGGAACGGTTAATATCATTACTAAGCAAGCCTATGAAGATAGTGTCGCAGTAGATTTTGCTAAAGGCTCACATGATTTTACTGCTTTTAAAGGTATGGCCACAGGGGTTTCAGATGATGGTTTAACCGGTATTACGTTAATTGGTCAGTACGACAAGCAAGATCAGGAAGATCATGATGGCAACGGTGTGAGTGAAGCGCCGTTTATTGAAAATCAGTCTTTAACAGCGTTAGTGAGCCATGATTTATCGGATGTAAGCAATATCCAAGTAAGACTTTCTAAAGTTCAGTCTGAAATTTTTGGTGGTCCTGTGATTGGTGACAATATCGGATCGATAGGTGAAGCGCTTTCAAGTTTTGATGGAAAAGCATCAGAACACTTATTTCAAGATGATGATGTCACTAAAAAATACATTGGAAAAGCTTGGGAAACCACAGAATGGATTGAAACCTCTCGTGACGAAGCGTATATCAAGTATCTTATTGAATTGAATAATTCAACGGTAGCGGAGTTTGCTGTAAGTCATGCCAGGCACGTTCAAGACTCTTTCTATGAGGGGATTGACTATCAAGCCGAAGATAAAATGTGGTATGCAAGAGCTAAGTTTGATACCGAACTGAGTGATGTTCACTTTATTACTTATGGTGTCGATATTCGTACAGAAGAAATGCGCTCTGCAACCGATGCTTTAGAAAGCTTAGAAGCGTACCAGAGTGATGCGTTTGATTACGATACTAAAGGTATCTTTGTACAAGATACTTGGACACCTAATGATGATTTAGAAATCGCATTTGCTGTACGTATCGACAAGGTTGTCGCAGATTTTGTTGACCCTGAAAAAATAGGGACGGAAATTGATGAAACCTTTATCGCTCCTCGTTTAGACATGCGTTATATGCACAGTGATGAATTAACGTCACGTTTCTCTACTGGGAGAGGGTATCGTGCCCCCTTGTCGTTTTTTGAAACGGATCACGGCATCCTTGATGCTGAAATGGGTTACCAAATAGATATTGATTCACTGGAAGAGTCGTTATCGGCCAGTTACTCGTTGAGTTATGATTCTGATGACATAGCGATTACTGGTTCAGTGGCTTATTCAAAAGTTGATAATCTTGCTAGTCTTGAAGAAACAGAAGGCGGTGTTCCACTTCTTACTCAATTGGATGATAGTGCAGCGGTTACTACAGTTGATATTACAGCAGGTTATACAATCAACGATAATTGGACTGTAAACGTCAGCGCAGAAAAATTTGTTTATGATGATGCGTTTAAGTCCTCTTATGCCATCGCACCAGTTGAAGAAAGAGCAAGTTTTGAAATTCAGTATCAGAACGATAATTTGAAAGTGTTTTGGTCTACGGTATGGTTTGGTAGCAAAGACTTAAGCGAATACGGTTATGAAGGTTATGATCGTTTAGGTGACCTAACATCACGTAAGGCAATGACGGGATCGGCATTTTCGATGTCTGATATTAAAGTGCAATATCAGCTGTCGGAGTCGACCAAAATTTACGCCGGCATGTCAAATATCTTTGAAGAGACACAAATTGATCGAGGCGATTCTCCTTTATTTTATGATGCGAATGGTGGCTATGACGTAGCTTATATTTATGGCTCGTTACATGGTCGTGAAATGTACGCTGGCGTAGAAGTTAAGCTTTAATGCGGATGACTTTCAAGCTAAAGCTGGTACTTGCATTAGCGAGTGCCAGCTTGTTTTCAAGCCAAGCTGTTGGGCAAGCGCTATCTTTAAAAAGCTTAAGGATAAATGAATCAGGAGTGATAAATCCTACGGGTAAGCCGAGTGTGGTTATGCTGTTTCAGCCAGATTGCAGCTGGTGTAAAAAGCAAGAGAAAACATTATCTGTGATACATACTTCTTGTTCTTCATTATTCACTTTTACTTTAGTAGGCACACAAGGAAGTCATAATCAGCTGAAACGTGAATTAAATCATTATCACCAAAATATTCCGGCGTATAAATCAACTACACAATTTTTAAGGCAAGTAGGTGGGTTTCAAGCTTCACCGACTACATTATTTTTTGACTCATCGGGCGCTCTGTTAGGAAAGAAAAGAGGCTATCTTGAGTTGGCGAAAATGAAGCAAGTAATCAATTCCTTAACCTACAATAAATGTGAATAAGTTAAATTACAGTATTATTTTGTTGGGGATGGAGATAACTGCTATACATTGATAATGCGTAAATTATTTTATCAGTGTTATGAAGCAATCCAGTGAATATAGCTTATTGAGCTACCCTGTCTTTATTGCCATGTTCGGCTACTTTGTTGATGTATATGATATTGTAATTTTTAGTGTCGTACGCATTCAAAGTCTGCAACAAATGGGGCTTAGCGCTGCAGAAATATCCACGACGAGCACGTTAATTATTAACATGCAATTGGCTGGTTTAATCATTGGAGGCATCATTTACGGCACACTTGGAGATAAAATCGGCCGTAAAAAAATTCTATTAATTTCAATTCTCATATATTCAACTGCTTCGTTAGCCAACGCTTTTGTTGGGAATGTCGAACAATATGCATTATGCCGTTTTATTGCAGGTATAGGTTTAGCTGGAGAGCTTGGTGCAGGAATGACGCTCGTTTCTGAATCCGTCAAGAAGTCACACCGGAGTTATGCTACTGCACTGGTTAGTGGCTTTGGGTTATTAGGAGGGTGCACGGCTTTTCTTCTTGTTGATTATACGACCTGGCGAGAAGCTTTTATTGTGGGTGGTGTTGCAGGCTTCTGCCTTTTATTCGCACGTAAAAAGTTACTCGATTCTGAAGTCTACACGAGTGCTTCACAACAGATACCTATTTCACAACGTGGTAATTTGCTTACCTTTTTTACACACCGGTCAATGATGAAACGTTTTGTTTGCTGTCTTGGTATCTCAATGCCGATTCAGCTTTTCTTCGGTATGTTTATGTTTTTTTCTAATGAGGTAACCAAAGCGCTTGGAGTGACAGGTACTGTATCAGTCGGGAAGTGTGTATTTTGGTATTTTTTCGCACACTGTGTTGGCGACATATTAAGTGGGCCGGTAAGCCAACTATTGTTTTCAAGAAAGAAAGCGGTAGCGATTTACATGTGCGGGTTATTCATTCTGGCAGGCTTAGCGTTGATGGGCTTTTTTGATACTGCCACAAAGTACTATTGGTTAGCTGCGATCAGTGGTTTTGCTGCTGGGTACTGGGCGTTATGTTGGTTAACAACGGCTGAGACATTTGGTACAGAATATCGAGCGACGGCAACCGTTTCTGCACCTAATTTTGTAAGGGGTGTTTTGATTCTTTACTTCACCGGCTATCAACTCTTAAAGCCGGTGATTGGCATTTTACCGACAGTCACAATGTTGATGACGATATGTTTGGTTTTAGCTGTTATTTCTTGGTGTTATCTCAAAGAGACATTTGGCAGGGATATGAGCTTTTATGAGCAAGATACAAAAAAGCCCAGCATGTAAACTGGGCTTAATTATTTCAGATTGACTTACAGCCTTTCTAAAACAGCATCAGTGAAATCAGTTGTACCATGAGTACCACCTAAGTCACGGGTTGTACGGTCGCCTGATTCAATAACATCAGCAACAGCACTACGGATCTTATCAGCTTTATCTGCCATGCCTAAATGCTCAAGCATTTGGATAGAAGCTAAGATAACAGAAGTCGGGTTTGCTAAGTTTTTGCCTGCAATATCAGGTGCACTACCATGCACAGCTTCAAAGATTGCAGCATCTTTACCGATGTTAGCACCAGGGGCCATACCTAAACCGCCAACAAGGCCAGCGCATAAATCAGAAAGGATATCACCGAATAAGTTCGTTGTAACAATTACATCGAAATTCTCAGGATTCATCACCAATTTCATGCACGTTGCATCAACGATCATTTCTTCAGTTTCGATATCAGGGTAACGCTCGCCAACTTCTTTAGCTACTTTCAAAAATAGACCTGAAGTTGATTTCATTATGTTTGCTTTATGAACGATAGTTACTTTTTTACGGTTTTCGTTTCGAGCAAGTTCATAGGCGAAAACTGCGATTTTTTCTGCGCCTTCACGAGTGATGATACTTGTTGCTTCAGCTGTGCAACCATCTTCAGAAACTTTTTGTCCAAGGCCTGAGTACATGCCTTCAGTGTTTTCACGTACTGTGATGATATCAATATCTTCATAACGAGCTTGAGTACCTTTCAGAGAAAGTACTGGACGCACGTTTGCATAAAGTGAAAATTTCTTACGAAGCGTTACGTTAATAGAAGTAAAGCCACCACCGACTGGAGTCGTCAAAGGACCCTTAAGTGTGATTTTGTTTTTTTCTATTAAATCAAGTGTTTGTTGTGGCAATAGTTCATCGTGCTTTTCAAGTGCAACTAAACCAGCATCAGCAAACTCATATTCAAAGTCGCAGCCAACTTTGTCTAAAATTTTCAGCGCTGAATCAATAATGCTAGGGCCAATTCCATCACCTGGAATTACGGTAATCGTACGTTTTGACATTTAAAATCCTTGGACAACGTTGTCGTTACTACTTTTATGCTCAATATCGACCCCGTATTTTTTTATCTGTATCTCTACTGAGCTTGTACCTGAGGTATGACCACGTATTGTAAACAAATTTCACATTTTTATATAGAGGATAGTGAGCAAGATCGAATAATTAATGATTTTTTTGAGCTTTGTTTGCGCTTTATCAAAGGCTATAAAGGTAAACAAAGCTTAATGAAATTCACTTGTTTATTTAGTAAATATTCTTGAAACTGAATTTGTATAAGAAAATTAAAGGTTTACTTATGCCATTATTTATACCTCCGCAATCAATTGTAGGTACATTAAAATGGGACTCTCCAGGCAGTAGAACCCCTAAAGTGTTAGAGATGGGTAACTCTATAAAACTTCAAGTGAAGGACGCTTTAGAGAGAGCTAAAAGAGCAGGTGATACTCATACTACTTTAGAGTTCTCATTTTCGTGTAAGACTAATACTACAACAAAAAATAAGGTATATAAGATTACCTTTGAAAATCAAGCTAATGGCTCGATTCGAGTTAGACGAGCAGGATTTAAAGCTTTTATCGCTCGAATGTTTTGCTTTGGTGGGAAGTTATCCCATCAAATGTCAGAGCAATTACGTAGCTATTGTTACCCAGCATCTAATAGAAGGATTGTTGAACATCAATGCAATAGTTCAGACGGCTCCGCTTGTGGTGGTGAACAGTCGAAGAAGTTCGAAATAAATGATGTATCAAGAGAAAACTAGTTAAAAGGAAGCGTTGTTGAACGCCAAGCTCATTTGCATAAATTGCTTTCAGTCCCCCCTAGAGCAAAGATTACTCCTAGAGATTATTTTGAACGAAAAACAATCCCATTGCTTCCGGAAGATATGCAAGTACAACCCTTTCACTTTGAATTTTTATTATCAGAAAAAGAAGATGATGGTAAAACTTCATTATGCGATAGATTCTTGTATCTAGGTTTATTATTAGGACTTCCGACTTCAGACATCATTGCGAGAAGTAAAGCTGGCAGGTTTAAATCTGATGATAATAATGGAGTTATGCTTGATATTCTTACTTGTGCGATAGAAAAAAATTAAATTGTGCTGATTTTTTTTACATTTTAGAGCTAAGTGGAAAGCCAAGTATTCATGTACAACAAGCTATTAATAAGCTTGGCATCAACTTTAAATTATCACCTCCAGACACATCCAAAGGGAACCTTCCAATATTCAGAAGAAACACGCCGTCAATTGAGCTAAGTAAGTTGGTCTCCGTAGAAATAAAAGATGAAAGAAATCGTCGAGAGCGTATTAATGTACTCGAAATATTGAAGCCTTGGGCAAAATCAATTGCGATTGCATGGGGGATTTCAGATCGAAAAGCGCAGTACTTAAAGGAAGAATCTGGAAATAATGATTATCTATGCTTAGCACTTATACTCAATGAAATTGAAAATCACACGAATGACTTTTCCTGGGAAAAGTTAAGAGCAGTTATACAGAGCCATGACTTTTTAAAAGGCAACAGAAAGTTGCTTAAAGCTCTTGATGCTATATGCCAGGAAGTCGCAAATCCTTTGGATTAAATTAACTTACAAAATATCGCTAACTTCATCATTACTTCTATATAGCCGAATATGTATAATCACCTGACTCCACATGGAAAATTATAAGAGAGGATAAGGTGAAGCTCACTAGTCTTGCCGCTGCGATATTGATTTCAGCGTCTATTACTGCAGTACCCTCAACTCAAGCTGCGAAACCGATATCATTAACTGATATCATGCATTTTGAATCACTCAAAAAGCCAGTTATAGCTGATAACGGTTCAACTCTAGCAGTAGAAGCTGCACCAGATCGTGGTGATAGCAGAGTTATTGTTAAGCTCTTAAATAGCGATAAGACGTTTGATGTTAAAGATACGTCTAAACCTAAAGTAAGTGCCGACGGCCGCTTTGTGGCAATGGTTAAAAGTGTGCCATTGTTAAACTCTGAAAAGGCGAGCAAGAAAGACAAGAAAAAATTAAAAGCTGGTCTTATTTTACTTGATACTCAAACGGGTGAAGAAACAACGTTCGAAAAGGTAAAATCGTTTACTTTTAACGAAATGGGTAGCCACCTTGTTATTCAATTTGATAATTCATCCAAGAAGGATAAGAAAGCTGACAAGAACGAAAATAAGAAATCTAAATCAGACGTAAAAGTTGATAAGTTTGATAAAGGTTTCCCTGTACGTTTGATAACTCTTTCTAGTAATGCAGAAAAGAATTTTAAGCAGGTAACTAACTTCCATTTTAGCCAAAATGGTAAACGATTTGTGGTTGCTGAAAATGATATAAAATCGGCCTCACACCAACTTACTTTTGTCGATTTAGCTACAGACCAATCTAGCAAAATCTTTTCATCAGATGCGATGCAAATTGGCGAAACAGCCGTTGCTAATAACGGTGAATGGTTAGCTTATACGACAGGTATTGCAGAAGATGCGCCTTATGGTCGTGAGTATCACTTAAACCTATTCAATTTAAAAACAAAACAAGCGGATAGAGTTTCTAATTCTAGCAAGTGGAAATTAAACCGATATTCTAAGCTGAACTTCTCAAAAAACAGTGAGCAACTTTTATTTGGGCGTGTGCCAGAAGTTAGCCAGCAACTTTCTGTGCCTAAAGTAAAGGATACTAAAGATCTATACAGTCAAAGTGTCATCACTGGGCAGCGAGATCTAAGAGTTTGGAATGGTGAAGACCCGCTGATTAAGCCAAACGAAGTTAAACAATACAAAAAAGAACTAAAACGAACTTATTTAGCGAGTTTGAATGTGTCAGCTATGAAGGTAACTCAAATCGCTGACTTTACAGTACCAGACGTAGAGGTTACTAACTCTTCTAATATTGCTCTTGGTCAATCTAATCTGCCATACCGAAAAATGATTACATGGGCGGGTTTTTACCGAGATGTTTATCTTGTTGATAAAAATACCGGTGAAAAGAGTCGAGTCCTGACTCAGTATCCAACGTATTGGAAACCAAGTCTTTCGCCAAATGGCGAATACATGGCTTACTATCGTCAAGGTCAAATTTACCTATATGATGTTGCAAGTAAAACTCGTAAGAACGTGTCAGAAAAGCTTGGCGTAGGCTTTGCAAATGAAGATCACGACTATCCGTCTGCGGCACCTGGTTATGGCTTTGGTCCTTGGGTTAAGGGCGAAAATTCCGTTTTAGTTTACGATAAGTATGACGTTTGGAAGCTTAATGCTGAAACGGGAAAAATGACGAACCTTACGAAAGGTCAAGGTCGTAAACATGGCGTGCAGTATCGAGTTACTGGATTACCCAAAAAAGACCAACCAGTACAATTAGTGGCAAATCAGCCAGTACTTTTGAAAGGATATAACGAACGTACAAAATCGGATGATTTTTATCGTTTGAACCTTGCTGGTGGTGTCAAGCAGCTGACTTCTGAACCCGTGAAGATTAAAGTCCTTGCAAGAGCAAAAGACAGCGATAGATTGATTTACTCAAAAGAGCGCTATGATTTATTCCCAGATCTTTATACCTCTAACTATTTAGAACCACAGCAAGCGACTCAACAGACGTTTTTAAATAAACAGACGAAAGCGTTTGATTGGGGGCAAGCAGAGTTAGTTCATTGGACAAATGGTGACGGAAAACCGCTTGATGGTGTATTGATTAAGCCTGCTAACTATAAACAAGGGCAGCGTTTACCTGTTTTAGTATATTACTATCGTTTTATGAGTCAGCGTTTGCATGCTTTTCCACAAATGAAAATTAACCATCGACCTAATTTTGAATGGTATGTAGAGAATGGCTATGCGGTCTTTTTACCTGATATCCGTTTTGAAGTTGGATACCCAGGGCCATCATCAGTACAAGCGCTTGTTTCAGGTGTGCAACACCTGATCAATCTGGGTATTGCAGATCCTAAGGCCATTGGTATTCAAGGCCATTCTTGGAGTGGTTATCAGACTGCTTATGCTGTCACACAGACTAATATTTTTAAAGCTGCAGTCGCTGGTGCGCCAGTATCAAATATGACCAGTGCTTATAGTGGTATTCGTCATGGTAGTGGATTAGCACGCCAGTTCCAATACGAAACAGGTCAGAGCCGTATTGGTGAAAGCTTATTTGATGCACCACAAAAGTACATTGAAAACTCTCCAGTATTTTATGCTGAACGTATCCATACGCCAATGATGATTATGTTTGGTGATAAAGATGATGCGGTACCGTGGGAGCAAGGTATTGAGCTTTATTTAGCGATGCGCCGTGCAGGTAAAGATGTTGTGTTTTTGCAATATCAAGATGAGCCTCATCATTTGAAGAAGTATTCAAATAAATTGGACTACACCATCAAGATGAAGCAGTACTTTGATCATTATTTAAAAGGAGCGCCTGCACCTCAATGGTTGACCAAAGGTGAAGCGTACTATGAATATAAGAAAGATTAGTTTGTAAGTAATCGATAAGGCTCAGAGTGTTCTGAGCCTTATTTTTATTTATTGGTTCAGTATTTTATTTTTCGTTGAAGTTATTTGCTTTATTAGCAAAGGCTCTAAAAGCCGCTCCTATGTAAATTGAATCCGGAAGCGCTTTAGAAATTGCAAAATTCATTTTATAATAACCTGACTTTAACGGGTAAGTCGTAAAATGACCATGCTCGATAGGACTGTGATTAACTATTTCACATGTTTGTCCAGTAGCTGCAACTTCTCCTACACACTGATTAGAGATATGTAGTTTCACAGAACCTTTATCGGGATAACCATTAGCATCTGAATTATCACCAGTAAATTGACCATACATAATATTTCCATCATCGAGTAGAACTTGAGTCGAAGCTATTGACATAGATTCTATTTTTGTAGAAATACCTTCTGGAACATGAATGATCAAATACACATTTTTTGCGTCCTTGGGTATATTTGGTAGTGATATCGGGTTTAGAGACTCTTCATTGGATTGAAACTCAATATTTTTAGGAATTTCAACTTTGTAGGGAGAATCTGATGTGCCGCTACCTGTAGCTTTAATAATTGGTACTGCTTGTGCGCCTACAGATAAAAAAGCAAGGCTAGCTATGCACAATGAAGATGCTATTGGTTTTACAAGTTTCATATAGGCTATTCCTATTCTTTAAGAGAATAGTTTCTGAGTATAGTCAAATACGAAAAGGCTGTTGTGTTAAATTTTCTTAATGGTCATCGGCTATCTATTTTTCTTTAACTTATTCTTCAGCGTAAACCGTGACTCTGTCCCATTAAATAAGCGGATAATATTGTCTTTATGTCGAATAAATATAAGTAAGCTCAACATAGATACTGGAATAGTAAATCTATCATCAAGCATAGAAGTCAAAATCGGAGCAAGTAAGGCGGCCGTTAAAGAGGCTACAGAAGAATAGCGAGTAATTAATATCATGACTAACCAAGCTGCCATTAAGTAGAGCGCTAAATATTCACCAATCGGTGCCATTGCACCAAAAGCTGTTGCAACTCCTTTCCCACCTTTAAAATCGAAAAAAATGGGAAAAATATGCCCAAGACACGCTGCAACGGCAACTAATCCTAATGATATTGAATCAATATTCAGCTTGTAGCCAATATAGGTTGGTAAAGCTCCTTTTAGCATATCGCAGAATAAAACCATTGCCGCAGAGCTTGCTCCACCTATGCGTAAGACATTGGTAGCACCAGGATTTCCTGAGCCTTGAGTTCTAGGATCTGGCAGACCTTTTAATCGGCACACCAATACAGCAGATGATATTGAGCCAAGGAGGTAGGCTGCAATAAGCATGCATAGGGTTACGGCGATTACACTCAACATGGTTTCCTTACGCTTGTTAATGTATTATCACGCCACAAAAATGTGGTGAAGTTTCGCTGCTGACGATGAATTTGCAAAATTAAGCTCATTTTTAAGACTAAAAAGCATTTTATTCTGTTTTAACACCATTTGGCTCATTATCCTACTCGTGTTTTTAATGAGTAGAAAGCACAAAATGTTTTTTATATAAAGGGCAATAAAATAGCAATTCTTTTAATAAACGGCAGCAGTATAACCAAAAATATCCAGATGTCTTATTAGACCTCTGTGTAGAAGGAGTTTTAATGGATAAAGTCTTTATAAATCAATTGCAAGTTGATACGGTTATTGGTGTTTATGATTGGGAAAAAGAGATCCAACAAAGTTTATTTTTAGATTTAGAGATGGATTGGGATATTTCACTTGCTGCAAAAAGTGATGACTATCAGCATGCACTTTGTTACGAAACCGTATCGAACCGTCTCATTGAGCTTGTTTCGGAAAAGCCAATAGAACTCATAGAAACAGTAGCTGAGTTAGTTGCTCACTGTTTACTGAACGAATTCCATGTATCTAAAGTGATGGTTACCGTAAACAAGCCCGGTGCAGTTAAGCAAGCTGCTAACGTTGGCGTAAAAATTATACGTACTAAGAATTTGTAATAATGGCAAAGATTTATATCAGTGTTGGCAGTAATATTGAGCCTGAAAGAAATATCAAGCAAGGTGTTCGGCAATTGCGGGCGTTATTTGAAGAGCTTGAAATATCCTCGATTTATCTGAGTGAAGCTATTGGCTTTGATGGTGGCGATTTTTATAACTTTGTTATTGGCGCTGAGACTACAGCTTCAATTGCAGATGCTAGCTCGGCACTTCGAGAAGTAGAAATTGCAAACGGCCGTTTACCAAATGCAGTTAAGTTCAGTTCGCGTACGCTTGATCTCGATTTACTACTTTATGATGATGTAATTTGCCAAGAGCCTGTGCGTTTGCCACGTTCAGAAATTGCATTTAATGCTTTTGTTTTATGGCCACTTGCTGAGATTGCTCCCGATGTTATTCATCCAGAACTTAACGAAAGCATGTCGTCGTTATGGAATAAATACGACAAATCAGCGCAAGTTTTACGTCCAATAACGTTTAATTGGGACGATTAGGATTTTTATGGATACCTTTCAAGTTATTATTCTTGCTCTAATCCAAGGGCTTACCGAATTTTTACCCATTTCAAGTTCCGCACACTTGATTCTTCCTGCACAACTTCTTGGTTGGCAAGATCAAGGTTTGTCGTTTGATATTGCGGTAAATACAGGTTCACTATTGGCTGTGATTATCTATTTCAGGAAAGAAGTCTGGCAATTATTAACGGCTTGGTTAGCCAGTGTTTTTAAGCAAAAACATTCAGCAGACAGTAAATTAGCCTGGTGGATTATTTTAGCTACTATACCGGCTGTGGGGTTTGCTCTGCTGTTCAAAGATTATGTGGAAACCGTATTTCGAAGTATCGAAGTGATTGCTGCAACTACCATCATTTTTGGTCTACTGCTATGGTGGGCTGATAAGCTTACACATAAAGATTTGACGGAATATCAAACTGGTTGGAAGAAAGCGCTAATCATTGGTATTGCTCAAGCTCTTGCGATGATCCCAGGCACTTCAAGATCAGGTATAACGATAACAGCAGGTTTATTCTTAGGGTTGAGTCGACAAGCTGCGGCGCGATTTTCATTCTTAATGGCTATTCCAGTTGGTTTTGGCGCTGCTGTTTTCCAAGCTAAAGATTTTGCTGAAACCAGTCATGCTATTGATTGGCATGCATTAACTCTTGGAACTTCGGTTTCATTTGTTTCTGCGTATGTGTGCATTCATTACTTTTTGAAGCTCATCAGCCGTATGGGGATGACACCGTTTGTAATCTATCGTCTGGTGTTAGGTGCAGTGTTATGTGGAATCATTTGGTTAGGGTAAGAGTTTGAAATATTTATGGTGACAACATGAGGGTTGTCACACGAGGAACTGTCCCTAAATACACTACAGCATAGTGTGGAAATTATTTAGGGACAGCTCCTTTAAGCATGACATATTACTTCTTATAACGAGTAGCCATGTTATCTAAACGGTCGTTAGCGCGCTTAGCTTCAGCGTGAGCATCCATAGCTGCTGCTTTTGAATCGCGGCTGCTTGAGCTCAATTGGCCTTGATCAGATTTTAGAGAGTTAACTTCAGCAGTAAGTTGGTCAACTTTGTTGCCTAGGTTGTTAACGCTTTCTTGTAGAGCAGAAGTGTTTGCACAGCCACTTAAAAGAGCAGTAAGTGCAAGACCAGCGATTGTCAGTACTTTTTTGTTCATGGAAAAAATCCCTTACATGGAGGTTGGATTAAATGCTTCGATTACAAAAAGTTGCAACCGTAACGAACTAATTATGTCATAAACAATCTAAGTTGCCATGATTTAATCAGATTGGCTAAAACTAAACCAATAAATGCTTGATTGCAAGCTAGCTTTTCGTTGTGAACTTATAATATCTATTCTTTTAATATAATCTTAAATACTTTTACATTTCATTTTCTTAGCTGTAATTTTTTGTTGCCTTAAATTGCGAAATTACTTGCTCTCGTTGACGTTGTAATTCGTGTTTAATTTGTGCCCCTTTCAGCCCTGCATTAATAATGGCTTTGACGTCTATTTCATTGGCAATATTAAAGCAGTTTTGTATGTAATCCATTTGCGGATATTCATGATTTTCAAACCCTGTTCTTCCCCGAATGTCGGCTTTACATGAAAGTAACAGTTGTCCTAGGCGGTGAGGTTTGCGCCAGGCGTCCATTTTATCAAACATTTTTAGAATAGTTTCAGGCTTCAATTCCATTGCTGTGTGAATATTCTGGTGCAGATCACTGACGATAATCGCAAGATCACGGTACTCATTCGGCACTCTGAGTCTTTGACTGAGCGATTTTATTATCGAAACGCCTTTTTGACCGTGACCGTGATGTTTGGGTAAATGTGCTTTCGGGCTAACAGCTTTTCCCAAATCATGAACAAGAGAAGCGAAGCGAACTTGCTTATCTTCAGTCAGCATTGCTGCTTGCTCTAATACCAGTAGAGTGTGAATTCCTGTATCAATTTCAGGGTGCCATTTCTCAGGTTGTGGTACACCGAAAAGAGCATCAATTTCTGGGAATAATGCGTTAAGCGCACCGCAATCTTTTAATACTTGAAAATAGACTTGAGGCTGGCTATAACTGAGCGCTTTTTCTGTTTCTACCCAGACACGTTCAGCGCTTAACTCTGTTAACTCGCCTGACGTTGATATCTCTTTCATCAAGGAGAGTGTCTCTGGTGCAATGGTAAACCCCAGTTCGGAAAAGCGAGCTGCAAACCGAGCGACTCGAAGCACTCTTAATGGGTCTTCAATAAAAGCATCTGAGACATGTCGTAATATTTTGTTGTTGAGATCTTGTTGGCCATCATAAGGATCTACAAGCTCGCCATGTTCATCTTTTGCTATAGCGTTAATGGTTAAATCGCGTCTGAGTAGGTCTTCTTCAAGAGTAACTTCTTTGGACGCATCAACAGTAAAACCAATATAACCAGCCCCAGTTTTTCGCTCTGTCCTTGCGAGAGCATACTCTTGCTTAGTCTTTGGATGCAAAAATACAGGGAAGTCTTTACCGACTTGCTGATAACCAAGTTCGAGCATTTGTTTTGGGGTGCTACCAACTACGACAAAATCTTTATCTTTGACTTCCAAGTCTAATAAGGCATCCCTAACGGCTCCGCCAACCAAGTAAATGTTCATCTGTCTCTAAGCTTAGAATTTCAATATTGTTAAGTTTATCATTGTTTGTCAGGGGCTGTTTATCTTTCAGGATTGAATGTTGTGCTTGCTGACCGATTATTAATTTGAAGCATGAACAGTAAAATTTAATAATCTAAATTAGTGGCTTATAACACAGAGAAGAGTACGCTCATTGGTATCGAAAACTGCACAAGCTTTGTTCTGCATTAAATAACGAGTTTATCCTTGTATAAATGGCATAAAAACTTAAACAATCCCTAATTTTTTAAGATAATACTTTGACAATAAAAGGACTTAGCCTTAACTTGTTGGCAGTTCAAAATGATAAGGTTCAACTTTATATGTATCAGTCGTTTTACGGATTAAATGACAGCCCGTTTTCAATTGCACCTAATCCTCATTATTTATTTTTAAGTGATCGCCATCGTGAAGCGTTAGCGCACCTAAAATATGGTCTTGGTGAGACCGGAGGATTTGTCCTGTTAACGGGGGAAGTCGGCACAGGTAAAACAACGGTTTCTCGATCGTTATTAAAGCAATTACCTGAAAACACTGATACAGCATTCATCTTAAATCCAGCATTAACAGAATTAGAGCTTTTAGCGACACTTTGTGACGAGCTTGGAATTGAATATGAAGAGAATCCCTCGTTAAAGCAGTTGACCGATAAAATAAGTGCCTTTTTACTCAACAATCATAAAAAAAGCCGTGATACTTTATTAATCATCGATGAAGCTCAACATTTAAAAGCCGAGGTATTAGAGCAGCTAAGGTTACTGACTAATTTGGAGACGGATACTAAAAAGCTACTGCAAGTGATTTTAATCGGTCAGCCAGAACTGCAAATATTATTGAAACGTCGTGAGCTTAGGCAGTTAGCCCAACGAATCACTGCACGTTATCATTTACTGCCACTTTCAGAGCAAGAAATTGCCTTGTATGTTCAGCATCGTTTGCAGGTGGCTGGCAGAGAAGAGCCACTATTTACTCGTAAAGCTATTAAGTATTTACATCGCCAAAGTGGCGGTATTCCTCGGCTAACTAACCTGCTTTGTGAACGTGCACTTATGGCCGGATACGCCCAATCTAAGACACCAATTGATCATAAAATGATTATGTTGGCGTCGGCAGAAGTCTTAGGCGAAGAGCTTGAACAAAAACGTTCAACATTACCTTACTTGGGAGCTGTTGGGTTATTTGGACTTATTTTTGCTGCGACATATGCATTTTTCAGTTATGACTCTGATCCTGAAAAAGTGATTACGGCAAAAGATGAAATTAAAGCAGAAGAGAGCCAGCCTCAGGTAAAAACACAAACACTGGTTAAAACTGAGTCTGAAAAGCAGCAAAAAAGTTTTGATGAAAACTCAGAAATTTTAACTCAAGCCATTAATAATAGCCGTGATATCAAAACGTCTTTTGCGGTTTTATTTGGTTTGTGGGGCAAAGTGCCATACCAAAACCTAACACCGTGTCAGGGTGCACAATTACAAGGGCTAGATTGCCATCAACAACAGGGTGGCTGGCAAGTACTTACTGCCATTAATTACCCTGCATTGTTGTACTTTAGAGATATTGATGATAAACCTTTTTATGGTGCGGTTATCGCACGTGATGGCCAACGATTGAAGCTTCAGTTTGCAGAGCAGCAAATTTGGATCACCAGAAGCTGGTTTGAACAACATTATGCCGGAACTTTCGAATTACTATGGCATAAACCACAAGTGACGCAGAGTGAGATTAATCAGAATGCGTCTTCTGAAGATGTGCAATGGTTAGAAAATCAATTGGCAAAAGTTAATCATCGAGCACCAAGAATGGTGGATTATTTCGATGTTAATTTAAAGAAAGAGCTCATGCAGTTCCAGCAACGTCATGGATTAAAAGCAGACGGAATTGTAGGAAGACAAACGTTTGTACAGCTCAACCTCTATGCAAGTTCTGAAGGTCCAAGATTAACCAATGCGGCGGGGATGTAGTCAGTTATGTCAATTTTATTAGATGCAGTTACTAAGAGTAAGCAGCAACAAACCGATGTAATCGATCCCGCTTTAACACCAAGGCAACAATACGCCGAACTGCATAAAAACGACAATTTACCCATCAAGATAGGTGTCAGTGTCTTAGTTTTGTTTTTGGCAATTGTTGCTGCGTGGTTGTTGGCTACATCACACCGTACGGCAACTGTGCAAATGCAAAAGCCTCAAGTAAAAGAGGCCGTTAAACCTACTCTGCCAAAGAACACTCAAGTTGAACCCGCTCAAGCTAAAATTAAGAATGTCGAAATCGCCGGTAAGTCTGCTTTACCGATTTCTCAGGTCTACTCACCAACGACTGTGCAAGCAAGACCAAAGCCTGTAAATGCTCAAACTGCGCATAATACTGTTGCTACGAGTGAAGGTTCAGCTTCGATTAATGTACCTTCTAATCAAGCTATACAGCAGCAACATGTATCGACAAACGAACAAAACAGTTCGAGTGGGCAACCTCTACTTCATAAACCAATAATTTTAGGGCGTCAGCCAAGTGAAGATGAGTTAGCAAGAATTCATGCTGATACGAAATCAAATCCAGCTTCTTCAGATACTGAGTCAACATTGACGAATCAACAGCAACAAAAACTGTCGCTGGAAGCTTTGAAACGTCAAATTGATGCAGCCGCAACCGATGTAGGCTTAAAAACACAAAATCAGCATCATCAAGATGAATTAGTAAAAGAGATTGATGCAAAGTTAAGAAATACTGAGCGTGAAAAATCCATTCGAGCGTCTGATAAAAAAGATTCTATGATGACAGGACTACCACAAACAAAGTATCCAAACGTACCGAGTTATGGTGAACTGCCTGCTGGCGTTCAGTTACAAGTACCTGAGTTCAATATCAACGCTCACATGTATTCGTCTATTCCCTCACAGCGTCGTTTAAGTGTTAATGGGCAAGAGTTAAAAGAAGGGGATAAGATTAGGGGCAAGTTGAAAATCCTTGAAATTCGCCCTAGAGATGTAGTTCTAGAAGTAGCTGGTGAGAAATTTAGAGTACCTGCTATGTAAGTCGTGAATTTTGTTCCTGAGCCAGTAAAACTCAACAAGACTTTAGATATGCTTAGTGATGAATTGGTCTGTATCACGACTCAAATTGAAGCAGTTCAAACCCAATGCCATCTATATCTTCAAATGCCACATAAACGCCGACAGGACATGACTGAGGTTGATCATGTAATACGGTTGCACCAGTAGCTTTTAAGCGTTCGATATCGGCATAAATGTCATTTGATTGGAAAGCGAGTTTAGTCTGCGGCTTTGTTGGTAGTGTACCTAGTTCAATTTGCTGTAAAATTAGCGCTGCGCCTTCACCTTGCAACTGTACAATACAATCTCCATATTGTTCCCCAATTTTTTGCTCAAGCCCCTGTTGATAAAAGCTTAAAGATTTTTGAAGATCACTGACGTAAATGGTTTGCACACAAATGGGTTTCATTGTTCTTCCTTGAAATAAAAAAGGGTGAAACTGCATATCACCCTATATTTTAATTATGACACTAGTGTTGATCTTTAGCCGAAAATATAATGACCGACGTAAACAGAAAGTACATAACCAATTGAATAACAGATAAACAGAAGCGGGAAGAACTTTGCGTGGCTTGCAAAAGTCAGCTCTTTTACTCGGCTCATTACTACTACCCCTGCAGCGCTTCCGATAACGAGTAGCGAACCACCAACACCAACGCCATATGTCAGGCCTAACCATTGAGCCGTAGTAAGTGTTGGGTCAGCCTTCAATAAGGCAGCTGTGAGCGGCACATTATCGAGTAGAGCTGAAAACATACCAGTAAAGAAGTTAGAATAGTTAGGGTTATGTTGGCTGTAGACTTGAGCTAAAGTGTCAAGCATTCCAATTTGTTTTAGCATGCCCACGATCAACAAGATACCCAAGAAGAAAAGCAAAGTATCAAATTCAACCTGACGAATATACTCTAATATCTTCACTTCGCTGCGGTTTGGGTGTGCAAGTGTTGCAGTCATAAACATCACTGACAAGCCAGTTAAGAAAGTTAACACCGGTGGAATGGCAAAAAGAATATTAAGCAGCATTGTTAATACAATAGTGCTAAAGAAAAGTACCGTAATAACGACATCGACTGTGTTATAGGTGCGTTCGACTTTTTCTGTACTGACTGTGCCTTTGATATTATAAGAAAATAAGAACGATAGTAGAATAACGCTTATAGCAGCAGGAACAATAAGAGTGACGAGTTCTGACATTTTTACATGACCACTCAAGAATATCATTAGCGTGGTTACATCACCTGTAATCAGCGCAACACCTCCAGAGTTCACCGCAAAAATAATAAGAACGGCCATTTTCAGCTTTATTTCTGAACTCAATTTGAACGTGCTAACTAGCCCTAAAGTGACCAGAGAAGCAGTTACGTTATCGCAAAAAGTTGACAGGATAAGTGCAAACAGAGAAACACCAATCATCAGCATTCTTACAGTGATTTGACTTGGGAATATCTTTTGAACAATAACCTGAATCATCCCTTTTGAGTTTAAGTAAGCCACAAAAGTCATTGTCGACATTAAGAAAAGCCAAAGTGTGGCGATTTCAAGTAAGTTTTCATTGAGTTCTTTTGAGACGATTTGTGTTTCTTGAGGTGTGCCTGCTGCTACGAATAAACAAACCCAGGAAAAACATCCTAGAAATAGAGTTGTTTTTGCTTTATTTATTCCGGTAATGTCTTCGAAAATAATGGTGATTAAGGCAATAACAGCTAAAGCAATCATGAATATGTTGAACATTATGCGATTCCGCCAATTTTAAAAAATAGTCTTGATGTTGATTTTAGTGTAGGTTAAATCCTTGAATTTGAGTGACTTCGTGTCGAAGATTAAAATCTGATGAATAAGAACATACTATCTGTTCATGTTCAACGAAACTGTAAAAATGGCAATGTTCAACAGAACATAGTTATAGTTAATTAACAGTTAGTTATGAGGTTTTTTTGAGTGTATTAATTATCGTTAATCTTCATTTTAAGGCCTTAGATAAAATTCATATTTCTAATTCCCAATTGTTGAACTCTTCATCGTTAATCAAGGTTAATCTCGCGCAAATATCGAGTTTACATGTGATGTATATACTTAAGCATGTAGTCACTCAGAATTAGGCGAAATTATTATGAACCGTTATAACGCTACCACTTCATCATTATTAGTAAACGGTCAACACGTGTGTAAGAAAGATGCAGGCAATGATTCAAGCTATAATAACAATATGAACATGCTCATTGAGCAAGTCGAACATTTAGAGTCATTCGCTCCATTTGCAAGCATGCCACTTATTAATGCTTATTTTGTTTCGGGGCTTAATGAACTTAAAGAAAAACATGACGGCGGTTTCGCAAAAAGAGCTGGAGTGAAAGGCTTTAAGGTCATCACAGAATTTATGGAAAAGGTGAACCCGATCTTAAAACAAGTCTTAGAGTTTGATTTAGTTGACGTACCTCTCAGAAGTTAATGTAAATCAACTATAATTTAAGTTAGGTATTTTTAAAATTAGGTAAAGAGGAGGGCAGAAGGTGGGATTTAATATTACTAATAGTCATGTTTTTAGTGCTGACCTCCATCCTCAAATCTTCAATAATGAGATTCAAACAGAAGCTCAAAGTGGAGAAGTTCGATTCGGTGGAAGAAGCTATCGAAGAAATGATGAAGAGCATCCTCAGCTAATTTTTGCTGGAATGCTGGTAGGCTCATTCCATATGCAACCAGAAATGGAAGCCGAACTTGATCTCGCTCTCGCTTCTATGGAAGATTTTTTTGCAAGTGAATTGATTGATCCGAAAACGAAAGTTTGGGTTGCCGCAGAACTTGATAGAGGGGCTAGTTTTGATAGGCTTGTTAGAGACTTTTTAACTCCAGAAAGTTTGCATAGACGCCAACAGTTTAATGGTCTTGGTTTAGTGTAAACTTTATAGTTAAGACAATCGAAAACCTTTGTAACACTTTGCAAAAGCTTTTTTAAATGAAAAGAGTAAGATACACGTCAATATAGAAGTACCAACAAGGACGAAGCGTGAATCTTACTAAAGCTGCTACCTCAAATATTGCAGGTACTATTGTTGCTTTACTCCTTATCTCCGTTTTTGGCTTATTAGCCGCCTCAAAACTTCCCATTCAACTACTTCCCGATATTCAACAACCTCAAATTTCTGTATTTAATAATTGGCGCAGCGCCGCTCCACAAGAAATGGAGTCAAATATTGTTGAACCACAAGAAAATGTACTGAGGCAAGTTCCGGGTGTGATTGAAATGCAATCAAACATATCTCAAGGGTTTGGTGGCGTCACGCTTACATTTGAAGTTGGCAGTAATATGCAAGAGGCGATGATTAATGTCATCAATGCTTTAAATCAAACCCCTCCAAGGCCTCTTGATGCTAATGAACCGTTTATCAATGTCGGCGGCGGCAGAGGTGCGCCAAACCTCGCTTCACTTCTTATTAGAACGGCTCCGGACAATGAAAATACCGATTTTGGTAGTTATCAAAAACTGATAGACGATGTTGTTGAGCCTAAGCTTAGACAGATAATGGGGGTCGCTAATGTCAACCTACAGAGCCGACTACCTAAAGAACTCCATATTCGTTTTGACCCTTATCGAGCAGCGGCACTGGGTGTAACCATTGATCAGTTTAGAAATGTACTTCGAAGAGCATCTGATGTTTCCGGCGGAACAACTAATGTCGGGCGAAGGCAATATACGGTTCGCTTTGTTGGCCAGTATCATCCAGATAATTTGGGCCAACTCATTCTTACTTATAATAATGGGCGCCCTGTTTATTTGAATGAACTCGCCGATGTTGAAATTTCGTCGGCCGATCCGCAAGGTTTTACCAAGCGAAATGGTTATCCAGCTTTTTATATCACTTTAGAAGGCACATTTGATGCTAATACAGTTTCGGTATTGGAAGGTGTTAATAAAGCAATAAAAGAATTGAATGAGGGACCGTTAGCTGAAGCCGGTTTAGTGATGGATCTTTCATTTGATGCTTCAATTCACATTAAGCGGGCGATTGCCTTAGTGAAAGGTAACCTTGCTATTGGTGTGCTGTTGGCCTTAGTTGTGCTGTATCTTTTTTTGAGAAGCTTTCCTGCAACATTGATGATTGCTTCAACCATACCGGTAGCATTATTGGCAGCATTTATCGCATTGGAGGCATTGGGAAGAACGTTAAATGTTATTTCACTGGCTGGGCTAGCTTTCGCTGTTGGTTTAGTGCTCGATGCTGCGATTATTGTGCAAGAAAATATTGTTCGTATGCTGCAACAAGGTAAACCTTTAAAGCAAGCTGTGTTAGAAGGAACATCACAAGTCAGCGGCGCATTAATGGCATCTACTGCGACCACTGTTGCGATTTTTTTGCCGATTCTATTTATGAACGGTGTTGAAGGGCAATTGTTCGCTGACTTAGCGTTAACACTTTCTGTTGCGGTTGTTTCATCGTTTGTTTGTGCCGTCACTTTGCTGCCTGTATTCAGCTTATTGTGGCTAAAATTAGGTTCCTTAAAGTCTAAATCAGACAGTGTGTTTTGGGATTCCCTTACCAATAAAATTCAGGGGCTGACTTCTACGAAAAAATTAGCCGCCATTTGGTGTGCTTTGCTTATTGTCGGTACAGCAGTACTTACATTTTTGATGATGCCTCGTCCTGACTTTTTACCTCAAGCTAAGTCAGATGGTATTTTTGCCTTTTTTGCTTTGCCACCAGGAGCCAACGTTGCCACGCTTGAAAAAGAGGTGGGCGAACCGATTATTGAGCGTTTGAAACCGTACTATGAAAAGAAAAAACAGCCTTTTATCAAAGGTTATAACTTTTCGATGTTTTCAGCATTTAACGTTTTATTTATTTACCCGGAAGATCCTACTCAAGCTGATGAAATGATAGATCTGCTCAACAATGAAATTTTAGTGGGTTTACCAGACACTCAAGCATTCACAAACCGAGGTTCATTATTACAATTCGGATTCAACGGCGGACGCGCAATCAATATTGATTTACAAGGACCGGATATGGAAGCCTTGATGACTGCCGCAGCTTCAGGCATGCAGCATGTCAACGAAGCGCTACCGGGCTCGGTCGTTCGGCCTATCCCAGGTCTTTCTCTTTCACAGCCCGAATTACAGTTAGTTCCAAATGAAAGACGACTCGCCCAAGCAGGTGTAGATAAAGCGCAAGTTGCAAGTGCAGTAAGAGCGTATACATCAGGGTTGTTTGTTGGCGAGTATTTTGACGGTAACGAGCGCATGGATGTGTTGCTAAAAGGGCCTGATTGGGATTATCCGGAGCAGCTATCGGCTACGCCAATTTATACTTCCGCAGCGGGAATTCAAACTATTGGCGAACTGACACACATAAAACGAACGGTAGGGCCGACGCAGTTGCAAAGAGTAAATGGAAAACGCAGCGTGAGTTTATTAGTTTTTCCGCCAGCAGATATGTCATTGGATCAAGCTTTAGAGATTTTAAACCAAAAAGCACTGGTTAAAATTAGATCAGAATTACCGGATAGTAGCTCTGTTAAGTTTAGAGGTAGTTCAGATAAACTCGCTGAAACCATACATCAAATGAGCACCAATTTTGCTTTGGCTGTGCTCATTCTATTTTTATTGATGGCGGCACTATTTAAGTCGGTAAAAGATAGCTTACTGGTATTACTTTCAATGCCATTAGCAATTTGTGGTGGGGTATTAAGTTTACGTTTATTAAATGTGTTCAGTTTTCAAAGTTTAGATTTGTTGACCATGATCGGCTTTATTATCTTACTTGGACTGGTGGTTAATAACGCTATCTTACTCGTAGATCAAACACGTCAAGGCGTCATAAGTGGTTTGGATATCGACAACGCCATTCAATTAGCTGTTCGAACTCGTGCTCGCCCTGTTTATATGAGTACCTTAACCTCGATTTTTGGCATGTTACCGTTAATGTTAGTGCCTGGTGTAGGCAGTGAAATCTATCGAGGTTTAGCATCGGTTATTGTTGGCGGTATGACGTTCAGTGCCTTATTTACACTGATATTAATGCCGAGCTTATTAAGATTGACCGACACCTTAAATTTTTCATTTTTACCTTGGATGCCAAGTACGACAAGGAGTGAGTTATGAAATTAAAAACAATCGCACTTGTGGGGTTATTGTTAGCTCCCTCAGCATTTACTGCAGAGCAACCTGCAAAGTTAGTCAGTATTGTTGAAGTACAAAATCGACCATTATCACCAAAGATCAATATCATTGGTTCAGTGTATTCACGCCAGAGTGCTGAACTGACCGCAGGGATAGAAGGTAAGCTTGAGTGGGTGCAAGATGCAGGTACTATCATCAAAAAAGGTGACGTTGTCGCTCGTATCGAACAAGCAAGATTATTGCTCGATAAAGCAAAACAACAAGCACAAATTGAGCATGATCAAGTGTCATTAAAAAGGTTAGAACGTGAATACAGACGTTTAGAAAAACTGAATCAAAGTAATCATGCTTCAGAAACTCAAATGGATGATGCTAAATCACAACGAGATCTGGCACTGGCTAGCCTCAAATTAACAAAACTCCAATTGGATGTTATTGAAGATGACATTCGCAGAACCGAACTTCGAGCACCATTCTCGGGCATTATCACACAACGTTTACGACAAGCAGGGGAAGATATTAATCGTGCAACATCAATTGTCTCGATAACTGACCCTGATCGACTCGAAGCTCGTCTACATGCTCCTTTGCGCTACAGTAAACGAGTTAGGGTAGGTGATGAACTTAAGGTTTACCATAATGGTGGTGATTTTGTCGCAACAGTGAGAAGTTTAATACCTGTATCCGATGTTCGTTCTCAAACTTTTGAGATTCGCATGGATCTACCCATTGGTATTGAAGACAGTTTCAGTGTCGGTGAGTTGATTTCTTTAGCGTTACCCATTGCACCGAAAGCGCTCACCACGTTAGTACCTAGAGATGCTGTGGTATTACGTTCGAATGGTGCTTTTGTATTTATCGTTGATGCTGATAATAAAGCTCACAAAGTAGCCGTCGAACTTGGTGACGGTGATGGAGAATGGATTGCGGTAAATGGTGAGCTATCTTCAGAAAATAAGGTGGTGATTCGTGGCGCAGAAACCTTACAAGAAGGGCAATTGGTAACAATGGTTAAGGAGCTTAATTCGGTTTAGATTAATAAATCTTAACTTAGAATTAATTAATTTCATATATTTCAATCAATTGCCTCATGTATCATTTTATTATGTAATTTTAAGACGTTATATTTATGTTGCAAGTTGATGTGGGCTTAGAGGCGAGTTCGAAAGTTATACTTCATAGTTTCGATTTAAATAGACTATACGAATTGGGCTCAGGAAAGCTTGTGGAGTTTCGTGTTGTCGGCGGAACTTTAGGTGACAGCTCACGAACATACGTAGCAAAACTTTCTCGTAATGACTCAATAGTTTCATTTCATCTACAAGGCAAAGGTTTTGGATCATTGGAAATCGATTGTGTGATAGATGATGTGCAAAATAAGTTAAATGCCCCTCAAGATCTTTTAAAGCTTTGTAAAAAAGGAGAGTCTGCTACTTTTAGTCGTCTACTAAAAGCTGGATGTGTAACTCGTACAACTTGTATGACAAGTGATGCCTTTCTAGATGCGGTCATAGAATCGGAAAATTTAGAGATGGCACTAGTGGTTTTAGAAGCTGGCTTGTTACCTAAAGACGCAACTAAATGCCTGTTAAAAGTGTGCACTATGCAAGGATGGGGGTATTTAGCTGAAAAGTTAATTGCTTTGCAGGCTAATGTGAATGTTAAAGATTCAGCAGGTACACCAGCCTTAACTTTAGCTACTAAAGCTAAAGATCAAAACCTTGCAAGGCTGTTAATTAAAAGTGGTGCAAATGTAGATACTAAAGATTCATCAGGTGTTACAGCTCTAATATTAGCGCTAAAATCAGAAAACCCTGACCCGAATCTAATTAGATTATTATTGAAATATGGAGCAAGTGTAAATGTTAAAGATTCAGATGGCTCACCTGCTTTAACTTTAGCGTTAGCACTTAAAAGTCCTGCACCTAATCTGATTAGATTGTTCATACAACAAAGTATAGATTTAAATGTTAAAAATTCTGCAGGTGTCCCTGCGATACTTTTAGCATTAAAATCTAAGGATCAAGACATTGTTGAGATGATGATTGAGGCAGGAGTAAAGCTTGATGTTGCTGACAAAAGTGGTAACACACCTTTAATGGAAACCATTCGTTTGGGTGATTTTGATATATTTGAGCAGGTTCTTGATAAATCAGGTGATATAGACGTTAAGGATAAAAATGGGTGGTCTGCAGTATATTTGGCTGCAGGTTATAATAGAATACAAATCCTGGAGTGTTTATTAAGTAAAAATGCCAAGATTCTTAATAATGGACCAAATAATTCTCCTCTTTTAAACACTGCACAATATGGGCATATTACCTGTGCTCGATTGATAATCGGACATGCAAAAAAAGTAGGTTTATTACCTCAACTTTTGAAAATTAAAAACTCTGATGGAAAAGATGTAATTCAATTAGCTAAAGAGTCTAGTAAGAACCCTGAATATAGAAAGTTTATGGAATCATTAAGACAAAATTTAGTGTTTTCTGTGTCTCTTCAAGAACGTTCTATAAGTGAGTTTGAAATAGTATCTGCCCTTACCGAGGGAGATACAGTGTTATAAAAATATATTCCAATGCCTTCAATATACATAGAAAAGACCTATTAAATGCACTACTTGTTCGACACTTATCGGACTATATTTATAGATCATCAATTCCAAGTGGTGCACTCATGAAACGCAATTTCGAATATCTTCAACAAAACAGCGAATTAACCCTAAGGCAAGGGGTTGAAGAGTATACTGCTGGTTACGAACACTTAAATAACAATGATGGTGAGAGTGAAGCCAGCCGTTGGTTTTATTGCCATGACTGCACCCACGTTATTTTTGGCACCATTCCATTTCAACTTAGAGGCGAATCAATTAATGACGTGCTGACGTTATTTGGTACGGATATGACGATAAAAAAATACTTAAAATTTTTTGAACTCGTTGATTATGATGTCGTGCTTAATAGCTATGTAAAACGATACAAAAGCAAGTTTAGAGTATATCTAAGATTGGTTTCATTAATTCCAATTTGCATTCTTGCTGTGTCTCGTGGAATTAGAATGAAAAAGAAGTGGGCTTGGTTTGAGCCAGAACCTTATTTGGACACACCGCTTTGGCAGTTACGAGAAGAATTTGGGATAACTGTGCTAAATCCTTACTAAAAAAGTGCTGACGTTTTGTATCAAAAAAGTCTCTTTTAATTAATCAATGTTTATTTGGTTGACATTTGCTCTATTTTTAAAACATTTTTATATAATAAATCCTTTTTAGTACTTTTTGTTATAAAAACGTATTTGTTAGTATCGCACCCTATTTTTACGTATAACCAAAATTTATCTCTGGGGTCACATGCGCGTTACATCTTTAGCAATGGCTATTAGCCTAGGTTTCGTTTCTCTGCCAAGTGCTATGGCAGCCAACGAAACATCTTCAATTGAAAAAATTACTGTTGTTGGTTCTCGAATTGCCGTAAGAAGTGAAACGGATACGGTACTTCCTGTAGATGTAATTAGCGGTGAACAGCTTCAAGCTACTGGTCTTCTTGAAACCTCTAAAGCTCTGCAATATGCAGTACCAAGCTTTAGCTTCCCAACATCTGCAATTACAGATGGTACTGATGCTGTTCGTCCTGCAAGCTTACGTGGCTTATCTCCAGATCACACATTAGTTTTGGTTAACGGTAAGCGCCGCCATGGCAGTGCTTTAGTTCACACTAACGGTACCGTGGGTAAAGGTTCTTCTAGCGTAGACTTAAACGCAATTCCTTTAACATCAATCAAACGTATTGAAGTATTACGTGATGGTGCAGCGGCACTTTATGGCTCAGATGCTATTGCTGGTGTGATCAACATCGTATTAAAAGATAACGCTCAAGGTGGTGAGTTAGAACTAACTACGGGTCAAACTTATGAAGGTGACGGTGAGCAAGTTCGTTTTGGCTGGAACCAAGGTTTTGACTTAGGTGGTAAAGGCTTTATCAATACTAGCCTTGAAATCCATGATAAAGCTGCAACAGATCGCTCAGGCGTTTATAACCGTGATTTTTATCCTGAATTAGCGGATGGTAGCCCAGACCCTCGCGAAGAAACAGTAAACAAAGACGTATTCGAAATTGGTGATGCTGATTTCAGAAACTACGCCTTTATGCTTAACGGTGAATACTCAGTAACTGAAGACGTATCTTTATATGCGTTTGGTGGCGTGAGTGATCGTAAGACTAGTTCTGGCGCTTTCTTCCGTCGTCCAGCAGATAGCAGAAACGTATTAGAAGTTTACCCAGATGGTTTCTTACCAAAACTTGAGCCTGAAGTATTAGATGCTTCACTTTACGTTGGAACTAAATTTACTGCGGCAGAGTGGGACTTCGATGTTTCTATTGGTCACGGCACTAATGAATTTGAATATCATGTAGCAGAAACCATTAACGCTTCATATGGTCCATCAAGCCCTAACGAGTTTTACGCTGGTACTTTAGCGACTCGTGAAACAAACATTAGCGTTGATGCATCAAACAGCTTTGATTTTTTCAACGATTCTGAGCTTGGTTTAGCTGTAGGTGTTAGCTATCGTCGTAATGCTTATGAAATTGAAGCCGGCGAGCTAGGTTCGTATGACAGAGGTGATTATCAAGGTAAATCTGGTGGAAGCCAGGGCTTCACTGGTTTTACCCCAGAATCTGAAGTTAATGAAAGCCGTAACAACAAAGGTGTATACGTACAAGCCGAAAACCAATTAACGGATGACTTTAATTGGACTGCAGCATTACGTTATGAGAACTATTCTGATTTTGGTTCAAACACCAGCGCTAAGCTTTCTGCACGTTATGATTTAACTGACTCTTTAGCATTCCGTGGTTCGGTTGATTCAGGTTTCCGTGCACCGAGTGTTCAGCAGCTTTACTACACCAGTATTTCTACGCAGTTCAATTTAAACCCTGCTACTGGTCTTCTTGAACCACAAGAGACTGGTACGTTTAATACTGTTAGTGACATCACCCATGCACTCGGTGGTGGTGATTTAAATCCTGAGAAGTCTCGCTCAGTAACTGCAGGTATTGTATTTAATAACCATGATGGCTTTAGCGTGACGCTAGATGCTTATCAAATTAAGCTAGAAGATCGTATTGTACTTTCTGGTACTGTTAACGATGAAACATCTCCTGAAGTTGCCGCTATTTTAGCAAACACGGCTGCAGAAAATGCGCGTTTCTTTGTTAATGGGGTAGATACTACAACTAAAGGTTTAGAGCTTGTAGCTTCTCAAAAGGTTGAAACTCAAAGTCTTGGTGAATTTGATTTCAGCTTAGCTTATTCATATAAGAAAACTGAGATTGATAGCATTCACTTGCCGGGAGTACTTAGCGGTACAGAAGATGACTTATTTGACCGTCGTGAACGTGTAAGAATGACTGAAGCGACCCCGGCAAACACAGGTAACATTGGTTTTACTCACTCTTATGGTGATTTAACTACAACGGTTAGAGCTAACTACTTTGGTTCTTACATCATTGGTTATTCAGCTGGAAACGTGAAGTTTGGTGGAAAGTGGACTATGGATATTGCCGCTAATTATCAACTTACTGATAACTTAAGTTTATCTGGTGGCATTCAAAACCTATTTGATACATACCCTGATGAGCGTCCTGAAGATAACCGCTTCTTCGGTAACTTTGTATACCCACAGGCGAATGCGCCATTTGGGTTCAATGGCGGTTATTATTACTTAACAGCTAAATATAAGTATTAAACAGTTTTTAAGCTGATGATGTTGAATGCCAGAGCTTGTCTCTGGCATTTTTATTTTTCAAAGTAAAAGTTACTGAGTCGTTAAAAATGGAGAAGTTGGTGTTTATCAATAGAGGATTCAAAAAAACGGTATCAATATTAAGTGCTGTTTTTTTTCTTTCAGCAGGCCAAGCCATTGCTGAATCAAACAATAAATTGGCTTCATCAGCTATAACACTGTCTTCTCAAAGTGCTACGCCATTATTGGAATACAGCAGCATTGTTCATCCTGTCATTGCGCGTAATGGCATGGTGGCCAGCCAAGAAGTGTTAGCTTCCCAAGTGGGTGTCGATATCTTAAAGCGTGGTGGGAATGCCATTGATGCGGCTGTGGCAGTTGGGTTCGCGTTGGCAGTCACTTTACCCCGAGCAGGTAATCTTGCAGGTGGCGGTTTTATGTTGGTTTATCTAGCAGAGCAAGATAAATTTGTTGCTTTAGACTACAAAGAAATGGCTCCGGCTGCGGCGAGCCGTAACATGTATATCAAATCAGATGGTAGTGTCGACAAACATACTGTGCGTTACACTCGTAAAGGGTTTGGTGTACCGGGTACGGTTGCAGCTTTTGCTAAAGCATTAAAAGAGCATGGCACCATGAGCCTTGCTGAAGTATTACAACCTTCGATTGATTTGGCTCGTAACGGCATTAAAGTGACTGATGATTTAGCTTTCTCACTGGTTTATGCTTCAAAACGCTTAGGGAAAGATCCTGAAGCAAAACGAATCTTCTTTAACGAAGATGGTACACCGTTAAAAGCTGGCGAAACCCTGTATCAAAAAGATTTAGCGTGGTCGCTTGAGCAAATTGCAAAAAAAGGGCCTGATGCTTTTTATAAAGGTGAAATTGCTAAACGAATTGCTACTGACATGAAACATGGTGGTGGCTTGGTTACTCAAGCTGATATGGGAAGCTATGTCGTTGCTGAACGCGAACCTGTTCGAACAAGCTATCGAAACCATGACTTAGTGATTATGCCTCCACCAAGTTCTGGCGGTGTTCACATCGCACAAATGCTCAACGTGTTTAAGCAATTCGACTTGAAAAACATGGGGCACAATACTGCTGCGACGATTCACTTGATGAGTGAAACTATGCGTCAAGCCTATGCTGATAGAAGCAAGCATTTGGGCGATCCTGATTTCAATAATATTCCTATAAAATGGTTAACCGGTGATGAGTATGCCAAGCAAACTGTTGCTCAAATCTCATTGGCTAAAGCTCGCACCTCAAAAGATGTGAATCCGGGAACACCTCCATTACCTGAGAGTCCTGATACGACTCATTTCTCAGTGATGGATAAGTTTGGCAATGTGGTATCTAACACTTATTCGCTTAATTATTCTTATGGCTCAGGCATTGTAGCTAAAGGTACCGGTATTTTATTGAATAACGTTATGGATGACTTTTCGGCTAAACCGGGTTCGCCAAATGGTTATGGTTTAGTTGGAGGTGAGGCCAATGCTATTGCGCCCAAAAAACGTGCATTAAGCTCGATGACGCCAACCATTGTGATGAAAGATGGTAAACCGTTTTTGGTTACAGGAAGCCCTGGTGGTAGCCGAATTATCACGACGGTAATGCAAGTGATTTTGAATGTGGTAGATCATGATATGAATATTGCAGAAGCGACACATGCTGTTCGTGTTCACCATCAATGGCTACCAGATCAAATTCTTGTAGAGCCAGGGCTTAATAGTGACACAATTGAGCTTTTAAAAGCCAAAGGACATAAGGTTGTAACTTCGCAAAATTCAATGGGCAGTACTCAGTCGATTATGTTTAAAGACGGGTATTTTTATGGCTCAGCAGATCCTAGAAGGCCAGGAGCTGCAGCTTTAGGCTTTTAAAAATTAATTATTGATAATTAGTATTTTGGCATTTGGTATATTTATGGCTATTTTGAATAGATATTAAGATATCAAATGCCATTTGTTCAAAGCATTTTTTTGAACATTAACCTAAAAAATATTCGGTGAAGTGATAACAAAATCAAATATTTTTAATTAAAATCAATTTGGGTAAATTACAAATCAATTGACTGTGAACTAAAGTGTTTTAAGCAAAAAAATGAATTAAATTTTATATATTTAATTCAAGTTAACCTCTATTAATCATCATTTTATTAAAGCTCTATGGTGCTAATTTGGAAGGAAATACAGCACCCCAAGAGCGCTATGTCTACTCTAAAAACTGAACAAGCAGATATAAAACCTGTCGATTATAGTTGTACATTTGAAGAAGAAGCTCCGGTAACACTTTCAGCTGTGGGAGTAAAACTAAAAGTTGAACAGAGTGAAAGTGATCCTATAAAACTTGCTCAATTTATCAAAACTACTCCCCCTTTAGTGCAAACGGAAGGAGCTGCTAAATCGATAAAACAAAAATATCAAATTACTGGAGTTGAAAGTAAAAAAGAATCTGACAAAACAGAGCGTCCCTCCATCATTTCCGAAGAAACTCGAAATGCTTTAATCCATTTGTCTAAATTAAAAGGTAAAAGTTATTTTGAAAAGATTGAGCCTTTAAGTAAAGAAGAAACTCAAGCTTTGCGTAGTTATTTTGGTAGGACTTTATTTCGTCAAATTCCACGACGTTTTCTTTATAACGAACCATTTAAATCAAGAAATAAATTTAATGTAGATAAACACGAAAAGGCCAATACAGAACCAGTTGACTATAGAAGTATGAGCACGAAAGAGCTTGTCAGCTTGATAGAAAACAATTCTGAACACTTTCTCAAGTTAGATGATGATTTAAAGGCAAAAGAAGAACTTCAAATAGCTTACGTTGAAAAGTTTAATCCGTTAACTGATATTCCAAGTTCACTTTGGTATACATCAACATGTAAGAGGGCTTTACAAAAAAGCAGAGCAGAGACTGATTTAGTCGCTAAAATTTTAGCTGAAAGAGAAGATTTAATTGATATAGAACTGGCAAGAGTATTCGTCGGAGTTTCTCCAGAAAGTGTTTTTGTATTGCCTGATAAAATACAAAAAAGCGAAGCATATGAAGCTTTGCTATTACATGCATGTAGAAAAGACGCCTCTCTAATTGGGAGTGCAGCATTAGAAGCCAAAATAGATGGAGCACAAGAGGCGTTTTATCATAAATTATGCCGATTGAAGGGAAGTGCTTTTTCAAGTTTACCAATATCTTATCAAACAAAAGAAATGCTATTCGTGGCGTGTAGCAGCATTTATCAGCCAGAAAAACTCATCATTCCTAACCATTTAAAAAATGAAGACGTAGTTACTCAGGCTGTGACTCTATGCCCCACATTATTTCTAAGACTCAGTGAAGCTGAACGAACCGAAAAAGTATGCAAAGCGCTTTGCTTAAGGCCTCAAATTCACTTCGTAAGTGTGAAAGATGGTTATCGAGAAGTCAGTAGCCCACTAAAATATGTACCAGAAGTTATAAAAAATAGGTGGTCTTCAGAAGATTATCTGCAAATGGTCACTTGTAATCGTTACATTCAGCTTGATGAAATTCCTAAGAATAAATTAACCACTAAAATTTTATTAGGGCTGTGTCGTGGGGATATTCAATCATTAACTGAAGTTGTGAAAATCTTTAAAACGCTCGAAGATGTAGATTTAACCGTAGCGCAATTTGAGCTTAAAGCATGTTTACTGAACAGAGATAAAATATGTGAGGTTAGCCCTTCCAGTTTAAATACTGAATTTTTGAGTACGTATTTAAATGGGGTCTCTATGCAAACAGTGCACCTGCAATCCGTTGGTGTTGCTAAAAATGCAAAAGTTATCGCTCAATTTATTCTTGACTTACCTGATGCTGATAGAAGCCAGTTATTAGATACAAAAGCTAAGCGCTACTTTTTACTTCGCTGTATTAAAAATTCTGATCTTGAGCAGTCTCATCAACTTGCGGAAACACAAAATAAAGCGCTAGTTGAACAAAGTATTCTTGAATCATTTATTTATTTCAATGATAGCGAAAAATTAAAGCTCTTTAAAATCGTAACTTCTCCAGAAATTAGGAAAAGTCTGATAAAAATTATTGTTATGACTTCAAAAGCAAATGTATTCGATTTGTTCCTAGAAAATGACTATAAGGATGACCAAGAGTGGTTTGGAGACCTTCTGACTCCTCAAGAGTTTGAAATGGTGGCTAATTTTCTATTCAGGCCTGATGAAATGCCAAATTGTAATGTTGAAGCAAGCGAACTCTATGATGAAGTTAATCCATTATTAAAAGCTAGATTTCAGCGTGAGACTCATAATCCTTTTGTACTTGAGCTGTTATTATCTTGCTACAAAAATACAGGTTTTGAGCCAAGTTGTTTTAACCAAGGAGAAAAATTTGAAACTAAGGTCGAGCAGTTTATTGCTTCGGCTTCAGGAGAAATAAGAGTTGAGCTTCCTGAAAGCCAAGTAGATTATAAAGTGATAAGTGGGAGAACTCTGCGAGCAGAACAAGAAGACCAATGCCATCACTTAAAGATACTTCGAAAGGGTGAAAAGTTCGAAGATTTGGCAAGAGAGGCTGGTTATTATGATACTTTGAGTAAGACCCCTGAGCTTGAGCAGAGGCTAAAAAGTCGTTATCCAAAATTTAAAGGATTATTCAAAATTCCATGTGAGGTATTAGATGCTCAAGGACATCAATTTAAAGATGATTTAGAAAAGATAGAAGTAGACGGTAAACAGTATTATCAAGTATTTCATTACACTGCTTCAAAAGAATATGGTTTACCTGCTTTTAAAGTTAAGGCTCCTGAGAATGCAGCCAAAGGAAAAGAAGGTTTTGAAGGGCTTGAGGGGATATACAATGCAATACATGATATTGGTGTTTTTGCTTCCTTAGGCATTGTATTTACCAGTGTTATTCCTGCTTTTCATAATGTTACTGAAGATAGAAGGTTGTTGATGTTCCACTCTTTATACGGAAGGGATACCCAATTTACTCATACAGGGGTGCTAACAACGTGGTTGGCTCAAGCAACTGACCAGCCGGATATTGGTCATGATGGTTTACGTGACATTGGAGATAGCGTTTTATTCAGTAAAATTCGAGAAGAATTTAAAGCGTTTGATTTAAATTCAGACATTCACCCGGATGATATTCAAGAACAGTTACTGTTTGGAGAATTCTTAGCTCAAGGATTATTTGCCTCGCAAGTCTTAGTGGCTCGATTTATGAGAGGAAACCCTAATTATCACTATAAAAACCCTCAATCTTGCAAAGAGGTCAGAGAAATTTTAGAAAAATGTATGACCTTATTAATACAAGGTTATTTCAATGACTATGATCTATCATTACAAAAAGTTCTTCAACTCTCTGATGAGGATTATGAGAATTACTTTACTAAAACGGCAAAAGAAATAGTTTACTGGTCAGCAAAACAGACAGATGAAGAAGAGTTCAGAGTAAACCCTAATTATCCTAAAAGTGAAGAGCATATAAAGAGTGATTCATATTCAGCAGATGTTCTTAGAGGGCATTTAAGTACAGAAGTCTACTCAAACAATAATCCTGTAGATATCGAATTCCCTAAAAACTTTCTCTATGCTGAAGAATATATGCTTGGTGGCGATAGAGGGTTATTCTTTTTTACCAAGTTTATTAGAGGGATAACTCATACTGTAACCTCAATATTCAATTATCAGGCACAGCAACAAAAGGCGTAGCTTCTTAGGGATACCTAAAAATATTAGTACATTATTTGTCTCCAATAGGTGAGACAAATAGCAGCCCAACGAAATATAAAAAGCCTTACACGCTCAAAAAACGGTGTTTCTTTCCCTGAGGAAAGCATAACGGTAACTAATTTTCTCATTGCTTTTGCGTGCTCGATGATTCTCTCTCTTTGACTTAATTGCGTAATTCTTTTTTCAAGTTTTATATTGCTCTTATTTGTTCCCCTAACTAAAAGCCCTGATTGGTTATTGGCGCTTACTGTTGCTTTTGCTGCTATATACCGAATTGCGAAACCAATGCGCCTGTCGTTAGAGGTGTTCGGATCTGAACCATGCACAAGCTTGAAATGATGAAGTGACATTTCACCCGGTGCCAACTCCATATAAACGTTGTTACTTGGAGAGAGAGCTTGCTCTGGAATCGTTTGACCACGAGAAAGCAAATTATCTGATGAGTAAGTATTAACTTGTTTCCGGAGATGGTGATGACTACCAGGCTCAACTTTCATTACGCCAGATGTTTTTGTGGCAGGACTGAGGGCAACCCAAGCCGTTATGACGTCATCGGCTTCAACTCCCCAATAAGCGGCATCCTGATGCATTGAAACAAACGATTTGCTGCCGGGCTCCTTAATGAATAAATTTGTCATTAAGCAAATAATATCTTTGCCTATTAAGGACTCTATGGCATCAAGAATAGTAGGGAGATTAACCAGTTGGTCAGCCCAATCATATAGCAAGTAAGATTTATTGGACTGAAATTGAGTGTATTTTCCACCTTGAGTTTGCTCTATTAATTCTAGCCGTTTTCTTAACTCAGCTGTCTGTGCAAGGGGTAAGACTTGAATGGGACAGATAAACCCATTTTCTGCGTAATCTGAAATTTGAGCCTCTGACAAATAAGATCGCATATTTCACCCGAGTATTTAATTATTAGGCTGACTTAAATATTACACATTCTCTGTGCCAATAATAATTTTTATTAAGGCATTAATGAGTGCGCTTTGAGCCTAAGGGAGATAGTACGCATGTTTTAGCATGAGTAAGGCTTTAATCTTTGGCATCAAACGCAAATGATAGAGTGAACTTTCAGGCAGTTATTGCCAAAAATGCTCTATCTTGGGCACATGCCCTTCGTCTTAATTTTCATACTTATAAAAGGCTAATACCTAACTTTGCAAAGGTTAAATTAAGCTCATTACCCAATAAACACAGGGGTGTCTGGTTGGATGAACGAGTATAAGTCTACGATGTCTGCATTTCTCATTCTGATACAACCGTGAGACGATGGAGTGCCAATCAAATATTCAGCATTTGTGCCATGGAAATAGATGAATCGATTGTAAGTATCAACATTGCCTCCTAAGTTAACCCCCTCTTGTAGGCCTTTTAGCCACAATATTCGAGTAAGCACATAATCATGAGAACTTTCAGAGTCAGGCTGGACATAATCAATAGGAATAATTTCTTGTTGTGCTTTTCTTCCTTTAAAACAACGACCTATTGGTTCGCCCTCACCAATGCAATCGTGGATATAATGATATCCTGTTGGTGTTCCATTACTTCCCGATTCGTTAGAAATTCCATTTTTAGAAGTTGAAACATCATATATACGAAATACTTCAGAGTTTTGCTTGAAGACATAGCAACGTTGATCCGTGATATCAACTTGAATTGCATAAGATTGTTCCGGAAGGTCATTCAAGTAGTTTTGAAGTTGGCTGTCCATGTTCATGATAATTCCTTAAAGTTTTATCTATTCTCTGAGTAAATCTTTTATCGAATTGCAGCAAATCGAATTTAAGCTAACACCATTAATTAAGCATTTAAATAGTATTTAGGTGTTATCTACCGTGAAGTTGTTATCAATTAGAGCATGACGACTTTAAATGTATAAATTTATCCTTATATCTTAATTTCATGATTACAAAGGATGTTATTAATGAGTATAAATTTGAGGGATATCACCAAGGATAACTGGGTTGATATGGTAGAGCTTGAAATTACTAAAGAACAAGAAAATTATGTAGCCCTAAATTCAGAGTCGATTGCCGCTTCAAAATTTCATGATGATTATGTTAATCGAGGTGTATATCTGAATGATGAAGCTGTTGGTTTTATTCAGTATTACCCAAATCACAAAGATAATAGAGTAAATGAGGTATTTATCGACCAGTTGATGATTGATGTTCAGCATCAAGGGAAGGGCTATGGTACTGAAGCTGTAAGGCTTGTACTAGAAGAGATAAAGCACATTCCAAACTGTAACGCAATTTCGATTTGTTACGTTGAAGGACATGATGTGATGAAAGGTTTTTTCGAGCGTTTTGATTTTCATGTGGTTGAACAAGACGAGTATGATGAAACCATTATGGAATGGCATGCCAGTTAGAATGAGGAAACAAACTAAGTGATGTAAAATATCACTTAGTTATAGTGTTTTTTCCATTAAAGTTATCTTCAATGAGTACTGATACTATTTAGCTTTTTCATTAAAGTTATTCGGTGGAGTATAGAAATTGCAGGTATCAGATACTGGAGTGACAACCACGTTGTAAGGTTTGTTTAAAGAGATAATCATCGATTTTTTTTGCGTATCATTTTGGGCTTGAATTATTGAAATATTTTGATCACTTTCAACTGTATAATCCTTGATATGGTCATCAAACTTTGAGTTTACAACGTTAAATAAAACGCCGTTTGTATCTGAAGAATATGGTGCAGATATACAAACTTGATTTTTCTTAAACAAACAGATTAGTCCATTTGAATTTCCTTTTGCTGAGCATTCATACGCAGCAAATTTATGATCAAGCTTTTGGTTTCCTACAGTAAGTGCGTGTGCATTAAAACAGGCGAGTAGTGAGAGTATTGATAGAGCAGCCCTCATGAGAGACCTCCTAAATAGCGAAGATAATAGCTAAGTTAGATAGTTCTTAATATTGATCAATACGATTGAAAGTAAAGTTAATTATAGTTTAGTTTTTTTAACAAGGTTGTATTTAGTAGGTTGAAATATAAGAGTTTATTGATGCAAAGTGATTTTTGTTTTAATACAAAAATGCCTCGTAAAAACGAGGCATGAGTTGACTATAATGAACGAACTACAAAGAAGCTAAAACTTTATCCGCAGCTTCAAGCGTTCTCTCTAATGCTGCGTCATCATGAGCCATAGACAAGAAACCAGCTTCATAAGCACTCGGTGCTAAGTAAACGCCTTCGTTAAGCATACCGTGGTAGAAAGCTTTAAAACGCTCCATATCGCACTTCGTTACTTGATCGAAACGAGTGATGTTTTGCTCTTCAGTAAAGAAGAAACCGAACATGCCGCCAACATAGTTGATCGCCATTGGGATGTTGTGCTTATCAGCTAATGCTTTAAAGCCTTCAGCAATATATTTCGTTTTACGAGCTAACTCTTCGTATAAACCTGCTTCTTCCAAGGCTTCCATTTGTGCAAGGCCAGCAGCCATTGCTATTGGATTACCTGAAAGCGTACCAGCTTGGTAAACTGGACCTGTCGGCGCAATGTACTGCATTACTTCTTTCTTACCACCGAATGCACCTACAGGCATACCACCACCAATCACTTTACCTAAGGTTGTTAGATCTGGTGTTACGCCGTAATGAGCTTGTGCACCAGCTTTCGCAACACGAAAGCCAGTCATTACTTCGTCGATGACGAGAAGTGCCCCATATTGGTCGCAGACATCACGTAAGTCTTGTAAGAAACCATCTACAGGAGGAATGCAGTTCATATTGCCCGCTACAGGCTCAAGGATGATACAAGCAATATCTTCAGGGTATGTTTCGAACAATGCTTTAACTGAATCAATATCGTTATACGTTGCTGTTAGTGTGTGCTTAGCAAAATCTTCAGGCACGCCTGGAGAACTTGGTTGACCTAAGGTAAGCGCACCTGATCCCGCATTCACTAATAAGCAATCAGCATGGCCATGATAACAGCCTTGAAACTTAAGAATTTTGTCTCGACTAGTGAACCCACGAGCAAGACGGATTGCGCTCATTGTCGCTTCAGTACCGGAACTTACCATACGAACTTGTTCCATTGATGGCACCATCTCGATGACTTTTTCAGCCATAGTGATTTCAAGTTCTGTTGGTGCACCAAAAGATAAACCGTTCTGAACCGCATCTAATACTGCTTGGCGTATTTTAGGATGGTTATGACCTAAAATCATAGGCCCCCATGAACCAACGTAATCGATATATGCATTACCATCAGCGTCATAAACATAAGCGCCATCTGCTTTTTCAATAAAGCGAGGAGTACCGCCTACACCATTAAAGGCACGCACTGGAGAATTAACACCACCAGGGATGCTTTGTTTAGCCTGTTCAAACAGCGTATCAGAACGGGTCATTGATTTGTCCTTCTAAAATTTAAGTTAGCCTTTGCGTGAGTACCAGTTTACCGGTAGCTCGTATTGCTCAAGCTGGCTGTCAACACCCAGTGTGAGTGCAAATAAAGCCATGCGAATAAGCAAACCGTTATCCGCTTGGCGGAAAATCGCCAAGTTTGGATGGTCATTTAAATCGTTATCCAGCTCGTTAGCGTCAGAGCGTGAATCACGAGGTAGAGGGTGCATAATTACCGCACTGTCTTTACAGTGACCCTGATAAATTGCTTTATTGAGTTTGAATTTTCCGCGGTATTTATTTGCTTCTTCTTGTGAGGGGAAGCGCTCCTCTTGAATTCGGGTTTGATACAAAATATCAGCACCAGCCGCATGACCCTCAATCGAATCGTGGATGGAAACTTGATGACCAGCATTTGTAATTTCATCAACCACATATTGAGGCATTTGCAGCTCGTTCGGTGCTAATAAGCTGAAATGAATATTTTCATATTGTGCTAACAACTTTGACAATGAGTGAACCGTTCTGCCATGTTTTAAATCGCCAAGTAAAGCGATGTGCATGCCATCAATATTTCTCGCTTTTGATTCAAGTTCTTTTTTGATAGTAAATAAATCAAGCAATGCTTGGGTAGGGTGCTCATTTGCGCCATCACCACCGTTAATTACGGGAACAGTACTGCCTTTTGAGAACTCTTCTACTGAAAACGGTTTTGGATGACGCATAGCTATGACATCAGAGTATGTTGCCATCATCATCGCCGTATCATAAAGTGACTCGCCCTTCGATAATGAAGAGGAACCGATACCGACAGTTTCAGAAACACTGCCTCCCAAAAGGTTAAAGGCGCTGGCAAAGCTGACACGAGTACGTGTACTCGGTTCAAAGAATAAATTTCCTAAAATGGCACCTTCGAGAACATTGGTTCTTCTATGACGTAATGCATAAGGTTGCATACGATCTGCGACAGAGAAAATAGTGTTGATTGTATCTAGGTTAAGTTGATTAACCGAAAGGATGTGCTGTCCTTCTAAATGTGTCATCAGCCTGTATTCCAGTAGCTTGGGGCAGTAATTACTGCCAAATTATTATGTAGGGTTGGCTGAGGCGCAATTGTACCAAAGCTCAGTCAGTTGTTAAACCTAGAAAGCCGAGACCAAATGGAGGTGAATGTTTTAAGTGTATTTTCATGTGAGGCTAAACATGGCCTTTTCTTATTTCTTGTTGTAAGTGCGCCCAGCTTATGAGGCCAACTAAGTTATCTTTTGTCCCTTGATAAATAGCCACTTCGCCACTTCGTTTTATTGCAAGGAGTTTATAAGCTTCATCAACAGATGCTGTATCAGGTAAAAGCTTAACAGGATGGGATGACAGTACCGTGTTTTCACCATCCGCTTGAAACTCAAGCTTGAGCATTTCAACGTGTCCGTTTTCTGTTCTGCTTAAAACAGGTCGACCTTGGGCTCGTTTCATCACTTCAAGCAGCAACTCGCTATTTTGTTTGACGACTAATAAACGAGAGTCCATCAAGGCTCTGACACCAGTTTTTTGCAGCCCTAGGTTCAGAGGGGGAACTTTGTAGCCTAGCCCCATCATTTCACATTGTTTAAAAAATATTGAGCGACAATTAAACCATTGATAAGCAGTCAAGAAAGCAGGAATGGTAACAAACATTGCAGGCAAAATGATGGATGCATCGTTTGTTAGTTCTAAAAGTGCGACTAATGCTGCAAGCGGTGCACTAAGGCTAACTCCCATTACGGCCGTCATTCCAATCACGGTATAGAGGCCAATGTAGGGAATGCTAGAAGGGAATAGCATCGCACTGATCAAGGCTAATATAGCGCCTAAAAGCGCACCAATTCCATAAAGAGGACCAATAAGACCTCCAGGAATACTCAAGCCAACAGCACAAACGGTTGCTAGTGTTTTTGCAAGTAATAAGGCTATCAATAAAGATATTGCGGTTTTATTTTCAATGGCGAGATTTATGGCTAAATCACCGCTGCCTAATGCATGAGGTAAAAACAATCCAATAATGGTAGTAACAACACCGGCCAACAGGAATTTGGTATGCAAGGGCCATTCATGGCTTAATTTGGTGATTTTTAATAGTGAAAAATTAAAAAATGCAGAGTAACAACCGAGCATGACTCCACCAATCAATAGGACTGGATAATGGCTCAATGGAATATGAATCACTTGAATAAGATCAAACTCATGCACATTACCAAATACTAACCGACTGGTTACGGCGCCACATACTGCGGATAATAAAATAGGAAAAAAATAGTGAATGCGATATTCACGAATAATGACTTCGAAGACAAAAATTACTGCGGCTAAAGGGGCATTGAAGGTGGCTGAAATACCTGCTGCGATACCACTGGCACACATGATCCTGACGCTATTGTCTGGAAGATTAAATTTTTCTGCGAGTACACTGGCGCTCACTGCGCCCAAATGAATTGCTGGGCCTTCACGACCTACAGAGAAATTGGAGGCTAATGCTGCGAGAGCTTGAAAAAATTGTCCGGGAGCTGATTGAAGTGGGATTTTTCCATAATGGAGTTTATAGCGATGCATCACATAAGCTATCCCCATCCGTTTGTAGCGTTTCGAACTGGTATAACGGGCCAAAAGCCATATTACTATTGCGCCTAATATGGGTAAATAATACCGCCAATCCCAAAGACTGTCTCGGAGGTTAATATGTTTAAGTTCTGTAAAGTGAAAAGAGGCATTCAATAAAAGTCTGAAGAGAATAATTATGCCAGATGCGATCAGTGCAAACAGTAATGCGAGCAAGCAAAGTTGAATACTCGTTTTACCTTCAGAAAGGTGATTGCGTAAATCAACCGTTAAGTACTGACGTGCTTTGGTAATTCTATGAGAATTAATTATCGCTTTTAATGTAGAATGCACTAAATAAACCTAATCCTTTAATTTTTTGAGCAAAAGCTAATGGTAAATTATGAGCGTTGGCGAAACCGCCTGCAAGTGATAGAGCGTAATTATCTTCCTATCAATAGATATTTATTTATCGTTATTATTATTTCGTTTCTAATTGGCGCACTTGGCTATCATGCTTATCAAGATGTTTTACCTGTCAAAGTGAAAAAGTCAGCACAATTTGAGACGCTCAAGCAAGAGAACAGCAAGCACTTACAGGATCTGGCCAGCAAAAATCTTGAAATTACGCTTGAGAAACAAGCGAATGCCAATATGGAGATGATGTTTGTTGAGCAACGAAACAAGCTAAAGGATTTAGAAAGAGAGTTAGCATTTTACCGAAGTATTATGGCACCAGAAAAAGCAGCTCAAGGTGTCAGTATCCATGATTTAACGTTTGAACCATCGATTGTCGGTGGTCAACACGATTTGACTTTGATCCTCACTCAACAAAAAAAGCGTCGTCGTTCTCTAGCTGGTTTTGCTGAGCTGACCTTGATTGGCGTAAAAGATGGTAAAGAAGTCACTCAGTCAATTAATAAACTCGTTTCAAATGAGTTTAAGTTTAAGTTTCGATTTTTCCAGATGTTAGAAGCTCGATTGACATTACCAGTTGGCACAGATTGGAAAGAAGTTCAGGTGAAGGTCAAGGTGCCTGCGACTCGTTGGTCTAGTGCAGAAGAAACAGAACGCACTTTTGACTTGAAGAAATTACTTGCAGATGAAACTCAAGAAACTCAACAAGCCATAGACGAATATATGAAGAAGCAACAAAAAGGTGTTGAGCAAGCCACTAAAGGTGAAGTTCCAGCTTCTTGAGCAGAATACTTGAACAGTTCACTAAGGTATTAGATAATTATACTTATGAGTATGAGAATAATTAACTGAGCGCGTTCCACAAATGTGTGATGTAAGAGGTTTTAATGACGGAACAAACTGAAGCGGTCGTTCAAGAAATTGAGCCAAACGAGCAAAATGAAGATCAAGCTGATGCGAGCTTGCCAATTAAATTTACCGACCAAGCTGCAAGCAAGGTAAAAGAACTGCTAGAAGATGAGGAAAACCCAGAACTTAAACTTCGTGTTTATGTTACAGGTGGTGGTTGCTCAGGTTTCCAGTACGGTTTCACTTTTGATGAGAAAAGCAACGATGGTGATTTCATGATTGAGAAACAAGGTGTTTCTTTAGTGGTTGACCCTATGAGCCTTCAATATCTAATGGGCGGTGAAGTTGATTACACTTCAGGCTTGGAAGGTTCTCGATTCTTTGTTCGCAATCCAAACGCTACGACAACTTGTGGTTGTGGGGCTAGCTTCTCAATTTAAGTTTCGCTGATTAATAAGCCGGATTAATTCCGGCTTTTTTGTGCCTGGAGTATTTATGGATAGAAACACGATAAGAACATCCGTTAGGAAAAAAAGGAAAGCAATCTCACAGAGTGAACAACACGTTTTTGCATCGAAAGCCTCATTATTGGCCATCAATTGGTTAGAGACCGTCAAGTCAGAAAAGGTTGCGTTGTACCTTACTCATGATGGTGAGCTTGATACTCAGCCGCTTATTCAAGCACTGTGGGAGTTAGGAAAAAAAGTCTATGTTCCCGTTTTACACCCTTTCTGCGACGGTCACTTAGTTTTTATTGAATACTCACCAACATCACCCATGGTAAAGAATCATTATGGGATATCTGAACCTAAATTAGATGTCACGAAATTGATTCCAGCTTCTAAGTTAGATGTGATTTTTACTCCATTAGTAGCGTTTGATGATTCTGGAAATCGTATGGGGATGGGCGGGGGATATTATGATCGAACTTTATCATCCTTAAATGAATCTGACTCAATTGAAGTCGCTGGTTTTGCACTTGAATGCCAAAAGGTGGAGCGCTTACCTGTCCAATCTTGGGATGTACCACTGAAACAAATTATCACGCCAGAAAAAGTTTATACATATAGCTTTTAAATTTAAGTAAATTTTTAGTTTCTATCTATACTAAACGGAGAAACCTAAGCTGCCGAGGTAGATGATGGATGTTGAAATCGTAAATTTGGAAGAAGAGTCAATTGCTTTTATTCCACATGAAGGTGAACCTGCTGACGTTGGAGATACTGCAATTAAGTTCGACCTTTGGCGATTTGAAACAGGATATTCACCAATAAAAGAATCTAATTCGTACGGAATATTTGTAACAGATCCTGATGAAGTTGGTGACAAAGGTTTTCGCTTTGACATTGGTGGTTCAGTAAGTCATGAAGTACCAGAAAATTATTATGATGTGAGAAATGGTGTCATTGCTGGTGGACGCTACGCAAAAGCCAGACATACCGGAAGTTATGAGACTCTCTCGAAAACATTCAGAGAATTTATCGATGACTGGCTTCCAGCAAGTGGTGAGTCTAGAACGGAAGAACCCTGCTTTTTCCACTATGTTGTATTACCCGGAGCCGTACAACACATAGACGAAATTGTTACCGATATCTATTTACCATTGAAGCCGATTGATGATATTACTTAAATCAATCAGTGATACAATGTCGAAATAACAATACCTTAAAACGATACATTCATGCAGTTTACTCATACCTACTTTGAGCTCGGAGAACGCTTTTTCGAGCTTAACTCTCCAGCCTCTTTTAGAAATCCGTCTTTGTTTTTGTGGAATACAGAAGTCGAAGAGCAATTAAATTTGAGCGGCGAGTTTAATTCTGAGATCGAACAAGCTCACTACTTCTCGGGTAACAGGCAACTTCCTACTTCAAAACCACTTTCTATGGCTTATGCAGGGCATCAGTTTGGACACTTCAATCCACAACTTGGTGATGGCAGGGCGCATCTTTTGGGTGAGATTTTGGATGTACAAGGTAACCGCTGGGATCTGCAACTCAAAGGCTCAGGTCAAAGTGCTTTTTCTCGAAATGGTGATGGGCGTTGCGCATTAGGTCCCGCCATACGTGAGTTTATTATGAGTGAAGCTATGTATTATTTGGGAGTACCTACCACTCGATGTCTAGCGATAACTAAAACAGGAGAAAGCGTTTATCGCCAAATCCAAAATGAAGGCGCCGTTGTTACTCGTATCGCATCAAGTCACATCAGAGTGGGCACATTTCAGTATTTTGCTGCAAATGGAGATATTGAGTCATTAAGGCGTTTGGCTGATTACACGATTGAACGTCACTACCCTGAAGTACTTCAAAGAACAGAAAATAAGTATGCTCTGTTACTTGCGAGTGTAATTGAGAAGCAAATTAAACTTGTCGTTCAGTGGTTAAGAGTTGGATTTATCCATGGGGTTATGAATACCGATAATACTGCTATTTCAGGTGAAACCATCGATTATGGTCCTTGCGCTATGATGGGATCATACGATCCTAAAACGGTATACAGTTCAATTGATAGAAACGGTCGTTATGCTTTTGGAAACCAAGCGCAAATTGCTCACTGGAATATGGCTAGATTTGCCGAGGCACTGCTGCAACTCGCAAATGATGATAATGACTTACTTGAGCCAATGCAGGAGTTAATTGATGGTTTTTCTGATAAGTTTAATCAGACTTATGTAGCGATGATGCACCAGAAGCTGGGCTTGAAAACAATAAATCATGAGTTACTTTCAACACTGACAAGCTTGATGCTAGAGCACAAACTGGATTATACAGAAACCTTTGATTTGTTGACTCGCTCATTAACGTGTGACAAAGCGCTTGAGCTTGTGACAGAAAGGCTTGGTGGTTGGATTACATTATGGCGTGACGAGCTTGATGAAAGCAAAGCGGTTGATATTCAGCTGCTCATGCGAAAATCTAACCCAGTGATTATTCCAAGAAATTACATTGTAGAAAGCATAATCGAAGAGTGTGAAACAACGGGGAAATCGGACTCTGTGATGGCGTTTTTAAAGGTCTTGAAAGTGCCATATCAGGACTCTGAATTAGCAAGAAATTACAAAATGTCTGATCACGAATTTAATCTTCATTACCAGACATTTTGTGGGACTTAGAGACTGCTTTTCTAAGTTTTAGATGAAAATATGTTTTTAATTATGCTGGTACTTGCCAGTGCAACTGAGCCGACAATAATCCCAAAAACGGTATGTAATAAGCTTGGTGTAATTGCACTCATGAAACCTGATATGGCAGGAACAGACTGCCAAAGAGTGTTCACATAGCGGATAGGTTCATCAAGAATATGCACGCCGTGATCAATGATACCGCCGCCAACCATAAACATAGCAACGGTGCCTGCAAAAGTGAGAAACTTCATTAACTTTGGCGCCGAATTTAACAGTAGAACCCCTAGGTATTTGCCCAGTATTCCTATCTTTTTTTGTGCATTCTTTCTTAGCAAATAAGCGCCAGCATCATCCATTCGAACAATGGCAGCAACCAGGCCATAAACGCCTATCGTCATGATGATAGCGATAATGGTAAGTGTTGAAGCCTGAGTAATTAAATCTTCATGAGCCACGACACCAAGTGTAATTGCAATGATTTCGGCCGAAAGTACGAAGTCAGTACGAATTGCTCCGGTTACTTTCGTTTTTTCATACTCAATGAGTTCTTCGTCACTTAAGTTAGCTTGCTTACTTTTAAGATCGCTTTCATCATTGTCAGTAGTGTCGTGATGAAACAGTTTTTCATGAATTTTTTCGTAACCTTCAAAGCACAGATATAAGCCTCCAAACATCAATAATGGCGTAATTAACCAAGGAGTAAATGAACTGATGAGCAGCGCAGAAGGCACTAAGATAAGCTTATTTTTAAAAGAGCCTTTGGCAACGGCCCAGACAACCGGAAGTTCTCTGTCGGTACTCACCCCTGTGACTTGCTGAGCATTAAGCGCAAGATCATCACCTAATACGCCCGCTGTTTTTTTCGCAGCGACTTTGCTCATAACAGCAACATCATCAAGAATAGTCGCAATGTCATCGAGTAAGGTTAGCAGGCTTGCACCAGCCATAGTAAATCCTTTTAAATCTAATTGATGCTCAATATCCTAACCCACTTATCATTTTTTCTAAATAAAACAGGTATACTATCGCCAATTTATTAATGTCTTATCGGAATCAGTTATGACTCAAGATGAAATGAAAAAAGCGGCAGGTTGGGCTGCACTTGAATATGTAGAAAAAGATACAATTGTAGGTGTTGGTACAGGTTCAACGGTTAATCATTTTATTGATGCGCTTGCAACGATGAAAGCGGACATTGAAGGTGCAGTTTCAAGCTCTGAGGCTTCAACTCAAAAAATGAAAGCGTTAGGGATTCCAGTATTTGATTTGAATGCCGTAGATGATTTGTCTATATACGTTGATGGTGCTGATGAAATCAATGGCCACATGGATATGATTAAAGGTGGTGGCGCAGCGCTTACACGTGAAAAAATCGTTGCAGCTGTTGCGGATAAATTTATTTGTATCGTTGATAACACCAAACAAGTTGATATTTTAGGTAAGTTCCCACTTCCTGTTGAAGTGATTCCAATGGCACGCTCATACGTTGCTCGTGAGTTAGTTAAACTTGGCGGCGATCCTGTATATCGTGAAGGTGTAGTCACTGATAATGGTAATGTGATTTTAGACGTTTACAATCTTGAAATCATGGAGCCTAAAAAGCTAGAAGTTCAAATCAATGCCATTGTTGGTGTTGTAACTAATGGTTTATTTGCAGATCGTGGTGCAGATGTACTTCTTGTTGGTACACCTGAAGGTGTTAAGACGGTTAAGTAAGTTATGTAATGGCATGACGGCTTAAGATTGCCATTATTTTATAGCTGTGAACTCCATTTTTTTTCATACTAATGGCGGCTTGGCTTCCGGGCTCGACGCTGTAGATATGATTTCTCAATAAGTTATCAAGTGCATTAGCTTGACCAGTGCGGCATAGAGTATTTAAAAGCGGGTTCACTCTATAGGCATCAGATGAAGTACGCATTCTTTTAGGTGACGTCGTACCTAAGCACTCTAAGAATGCGGGCTTATTTTCTGCCATCCAGTCACATAGAGCATCATTAATCATCATATAGGGGAGACTCAATTTGTTCTGAGTATCTATATCTAATGTTTGACTTAATAAATCAAGGTCGGCGCCATTGGCTATTGCTGCTCTAAACGTGTCTTTATCATTTTTTGCTATGCTCTCTAGCATTTTTGTATTCAAATCCTCTCTTGAACAGTCACTAAGGCTCACCGTTGGCTTAATGTAAGTGGGAGCTGGAATCGATGATAACGTTAATGTCTTTTCTAAATCAGACTCGTAATCGTGTGAAACTTCAACAGTTTCTTCAAATACTGATTTACTCTCAGGTGAAGTTTGGGATGAGGATACTGAAGTTTGTCCTGAACCATTTGTTTTTGTAGTAGCAACAGCTGAAGGTTTATGATCGGAACTTACATTAATGCAGAGTTTTCTTAGCGTTTCGGTAAGAAATAGTTGATGCTCATGAGATTGTTCCAACCAATCACGACCGTCTTCAGAGTTCATCCATTTGATAAGTTGTTGTTGTTTCTCTGGAACGATAGAAATATATATAAGTTCACCGAAAAGTGATTCAGCTAAGGGATTTTCTTCTGTTTTAAAGGTGTAGTATTGCTTAATACATCCTCCTAAGTCTTCATCGCTTAATACTCTTTTTTTAAATTCAACAACTTGTAATCTATTTGTTATCATTTCTGACATTGTTTCTATCGGTAATTCATCCCCTAATTTATGTTCTGAAGATCTGATGACGGAGAGAGCATAGGTTAACTTATCTGGTTCGGTACATTCACAGATGACAGATTCTAGAAGGCAATCACGAATTTTTGGTGGAAAACCATTCAGATCAATATCATTGATTTTTTGCAAATCAATATCAGTTGATTTGAAAGATACACTTGAATGAAGAATTAGTTTTTCTAGCCTTTCATCAACAAGTTGTTGTAGTTCTATGGCGATATCGGAACTGTTGTTATAAATATGATGGCGGTACTTCAAAAGTTCCGTTACATCACATGTATTCTCAATTGCTTGACGGTTAATATCTAATTTTCGTTGCAAAGAAAGGCTATTGTTTTTATCAATCTGATACAGGTGATTACATGTTAAAGGTACTGTTTGTTGGCTACCTTCAACTGCATTGTAATAAAGGCCACCATTAGAAGCTGCGCGAAGCTGTCCAGCAGAAGTTAGTCTGATCTTTGAATGTGATAATTGGCTTTCTTCACCTGCCTGGTGTTCATATTGTAACCTGAGTGCATTTAAGAACTTTGAAACGCTAACATGGGTCGGTTTTTGTGTATCTTGGCTAAACATTTTTACGGCTGCTTCAAATGGCCGATTTAACTCCATTTCTTGAAACTCTTTAGTTTCAATTAGTTGTTCTAATGCATCGAGGCTTAATAAACCATCTGAAAGACTGGGATGTTCACCTTTTGAAACGAGCTCCTCTAAAGTTTTTAAAGCTAATTTCGAAGAAATAAGCCATGGTGTGCAAGAAAGGTGACATTGTTTTTTGTATCGCTCCAGTTTTGTATCTTTTTCATCAAACTTGATTGATTCTAATGTCACAGGGCCTTCATTTAAACTCATTACACCGCAGTCAATGAGTGACTCAAGGCTGCTTACTTCACCCGAGTTTATTATTTCTTGAGCATGACGTTCAGCTATTTCCTTTACACAATCTCTTTTAGCTTCATCATACTTTCTCGAAATGAGAACAGTTGGTTGCTCAAGAGTTTCTACTGTAAATTGTTGTTTGGGTACGCTCTTGAAGGGTTTCACCATTGATGAATCGCAGGCACTAGCTTCATGCTTAAACCCAGTTCCTGTACGTTCAAGAGCGCTTTCTTCAAAAGTTGAGTGATATAGAGAGCTCTCTAAAGGGTTCGATTTAGTGCCTTCATGGACACTTCGATTATTGCCTCTTGGAGTCAAACTATTTATTGGTGATGTTTCTTGGTCATTTGGGCTGACACTCTTTCTACTAAAATCAAAAGTTCGCATTAGAAAGCGTGTAAAAGTTGATGATGTTGGTTTTTGAGGTGAATTTACCGGTTCTTCAACAGTTAAGCAGGTTAACAAATCATTTTCACGAGTAGACACCCGTTGTGAGGAGCAAGCATATGTTGGTAAATTTGGTTCTGATCTGTGTTCAACTTCGGTGTGTTCAGCATCCAAAAAGTTTGAGAAAGACTTATCGAGAGTAGAAGTGGCTTGTTTTACTGCATAATCAAATATATTAAGCGTTACTTGTCTTCCTGTTGTTTCTGGCGCCGAATCTAGGTGGGCAGAGTAACTTTGACCTGCCAGTGATTTAAGTGAGTATTCTAATGTGCCCATATGCTTAACTCCGTAGACTTCTACTTCTAAAGCCTAAATAAAGTAAAGCAGAGCTAAGTTAATTTTACTAGAAACCTTAAGGAGGTTTAATTAGCATTTCATAATACGAAAAATGAATTTACGGTGAGGAGTAATGAGAGTTAATCGAAACAATGATATGAAAACAATGTCACAGAGTTTATTGGATAAATCTGTGACATAAATAATTACGATTTAAGTAAGATATTTCTCTTGGAAAGAACTTCTCTTAAAAGTAAGCCAACAGATTCAGAGTTACTGCTACTAATTACATCATGAGCAATTAAAAATTCTTTCTGTAATTCGCTGTCTAACCCCATTGATTTAAAGGCATACATTGTGAATTGCTGCTGCTCAGAGTCAATTAGGCTTTTCACTATCTTAAGTGGAAGTGCTTGTTTAAGGTGGCTTTCTAAATATGCAAAAGCCGTTAGAGAAATGATTTGTCCAAATACGCTAAATAACGCTAGAGTTTGAAGCTCGTCTGCGTCAAGCAATTGATTTTCTGACTCGTGTAATAAAACAAGTGCTTCTTCTGCAATAGACTCTGTAAGCGCCCAATAACCCTTTACAAGTTTTTTGTAAGGTTGAGGTAATTCATCAAATTGCTCTTTCAAGTAGAAAGTAAATGAATATCGGTAAATATTAACTTGGCCAAGGCGAATCAGAGCTTCTTTTAGTGTTCTGGCTTTACCTTTTGTATTTAGTTCGGCATGCGCAGTATTTGTGCGCCACAATAAGTGAGCTGCTAATGCTGGATCACTTGCAATAATATCGATCACATTTTGGATGTCGCCATCAGCAATGATGGCCTTTTTTAAAGGGATAAGAATTCCACGACGACCAATTACTTGTTCTTCGTTTGATACTATTGCCTTTACTTGAGTAAATAGTTTCTGCTCAAGTTCTGTCGTACTCTCAGTGACTTTTTGTTGTAGCATTTGCCTACTTTCGCATTCACAATTTAACGCTATAAAATTTTACAAAGTTTAGTTAGGTAAAACTGTTAATTGCTTCTCAATCCACGCCTTATAGCGCCACATACTAACAGAAAAAAAACCATTCTTAAGGGGTATCGGCACAACAGCTCAATATTTAAGTAACTTTGATAAATTAAGTTATAAAAAAACTATTTTGTGAAGTTAAATTGTTTAGATATTGCCAACGCTAAGTCAAAATAACCCTGATTATTCAAATGAATTAGATCAGACTTCTTTGCAGGAGTGCCAAGTAAGTCAGATAAGGTGTCAGTTAACAGGTGAATGCTATGCTCTTTAGCCAGAGAGCGATAGATTTCAGCATCAGAAAGAAAGATGCCTTTTTCTGGAACAGAAACCAGTAATACTTTTATACCTTGTGTTTTTGCTATGTCGATCATCTGAAATAAGTTTTGATGAGTCACACTTCGAGGAACATTTCTAATAAAGTCATTTCCACCTTCGAGTAAGATGATGGCATCGGGTGAATATTTACTAATTGTTTGCTCAAAGCGTTTGAGACCCTCTGATGTTGTTTCACCAGAAATTCCTGCGTTGATTACTTTTTGCCCCAGAATTTTGGAAAGTTGTGAGGGGTAGTCTTGGTTTTCTGAAGCGCCAATGCCTTGAGTTAAACTGTCACCAAAGGCTAAAACTTTTGCACCATCATTCAGCTCGATGGGTGAGTGTTTATTACCATTGATAATAAAAAGAACTACAACGCAAGCCACTAATATAAACAGGTAACGACGTAGTCCTTTAAACATAAAAACTCCAAATGACCAATAATAATTGGTGCTAAAATTTGATTAGAATTGGTACTGTAAGCTCAATTTCCAACTTCTGCCTTCACCAGGGTAGAAAGCACCGTAACTGTAGCCAGCACTAACATATTCTTTATCTAATAAATTATCCAATCTTAAGCTCGCAAGCCAGTTATTTTTACGATAGTTAATTGCGGTATTTAATAGTGTATAACTATCAAGTTTGTCACCAGTGTTGGCATTATCACCTTCTAAGAAACGTTTACCGACGTAGTTGGCTTCAGCAAAGAATTGAAACGAGTCAGTAATATCGAAAGTGCTGTAAATGCGTCCGGTATTTTTAGCCACCCAAGGTAGTTCTTTACCTTTATTGGAGCCTTCAGTAAATTCTGAATCAATGTAATGATATTCTGCACCAACATTCAAACGTTCAATCAGCTGAAGATTCCAATCAGCATCAAATCCTAATCGCTTCGAAGCATCAGCGTTAACGTTGGCACCTTGGAAAAAACCACCAGGAGGTGTCGGTGCAGTAGGATCAAATACAATTTCATCTTCAAGCTCGAGTTGATAAAGACTGATTTTTAGACTTTGCTTTTGGCTATTGAAGTCCCAACCCGCTTCATATGAGCGACCCGTTTGAGGTTTTAAGCCATTTTCATTGCTGTAGGCTTGTTCATCAACTTTAGCAAAACGGAAGTTGTCTTCAGTGCGAATATATAAACGATTGTTCGTATTTGGACGGTAGTTAAAACCAAACTCTACAGCATGGGCGTCATTGTCTAAATTTGCGCCTTGAGCAAAAGTGTTTGGATCTTTGATTTCGTCAGTGATATCAGAATAACGTCCACCAACAACATAATCCAGCTCTTTAGTTAATGGCACAGTTGCCTGTGTATATAGGCTGACTAATTTTTGAGTGTTTGAACGACCGTTAGTAAAACCGCCAATAAACTCAGATTTTCCTCGGCTTAAATCACTTCCGAATAGCAGATTTAAATTACCTGAATCGGTCTTGTAATTTGCAATGAATTTAGGAGTAAACCTGAGTAATTCACGGCTATTTGTAGCAGATGAACCAAAACTTGAACCATTCGTGTTGGAGTCATTAAAGTTCAGTTCAGAATCAAAGGCCCACACCTTATTTATTGCTTGGGAATAACCTAAACGATATACCTTTGAAATTTGATGCCCGTAGTCAGTACTTGAGTTACTCTGTCTTGGGTCTTGCTTTAACTGATCTTCAGTAAGTGAGCCAGCATACTCTCTATCATTGTCGTAATAACTTGATTCAGCGAAGAAGCGAGTGTCGCCGCTCTCATACTGTAAACGACCTAAAACAGAACCTGTTTCATTAGCATTATGACGACGATAGTTATCACTTTTTTGATGATTTGCAGTTAAATAGTAACTCCAATCATCGTTAATCTGGTTTGAATAATCAGCTCTAACTTCTTGGCTATCGAAACTACCGCCTGCTAAGTAGACTGAGCCGCCAGCATTCGTTGGTGACTTAGTGATAATGTTAACGACACCACCAACAGCTTGGTCACCGTAAAGTACGCCAGCACTGCCAGATAGTACTTCAATACGTTCAATTCGATTAAGAGGAATTGCGCTGATTGCTGGAGCTGCAATGTCGATATTGTTCAGACGACGACCGTCAATTAAGATTAAGGTGTTATTCGCCGCTTGCCCGCCATTAAAACCGCGGATAGAAAACACTGCGCCTGAGTTAGTGTCTGAAACTTGTATGCCAGATTGACCACGCAAAACATCTTCTAAATTGGTCGCACCACTCGCTTCAATATCACTGCTGTCGATAACTTTAATGTTGCTTGGTATATCTAAATCATTTTTAGCTTGGCGACCTGTAACAACAATAACTTCAAGTGGCTTAGTTTCAGCTTTAGTTTCAGCTTGCACTGATGGAGCATAAAGGTACGATGCAGTTAGCACTGCTGCGATTGAAAGAGTAAATTGTTTTTTCATTGTTCTCATTTTCATAGTTAGAGGAAAATGAGGCATAGGCGTCACAAGACTATTCATACCTGATAGAATTAGCATCGCATTTCGAGATCTGCCCACCGAAATCATCGAAATCACTTTGTTGGCCGGTCTCCGGACTGAGGCTTCTAATGCTAAATTTATTTAAAAAAGAGCATTAATGGAAATAAACTCATTCAGTTAACTTCCTAACCATCACCGTTGCGGGGGCAGTATCAGGCTTTCACTGATTTCCCGATTATCTTTTTGCCTTACAACAAAAAGCACCATCAAAGTTGACGGTGTCATTTTAGACGTCTAAACGTCTGTTTGTCTAGAGTTTATTTGGAAATATTTTACCAACGAAAGCCTGATAGTTTTCTTTGGAAAAAGGCGGGTGATTCGGTGAGAAGACTTTATCTCTTATCGATTTGTGGAAAAGGATGAGTTTATTATCTGCCATCAACACAGTGTAATACCCCATTTCACCTTGAGGTTTGGTCACAAATGAGTGTCGCTCGCCAATTTGGATGGTATGAGTATTAGGCATTTTGGTACATCCCAACAGGCCGTGAGTACCTTCATATCCTTTAACTTCTATGTCACCTAATGGCTCAAAAATAATGTCACCTTGGCAATGTTCGTTATAGGTTAAAGAAAATGACTCGAGAAATGTCTCTGGGCTCATAGAGTCAGAGACATTATTAAACCCCTGTACACAAATAAGTTGCGTCCATTGATTCATGGTTTCATTTTCTGGAAGAAACTCCGCTGAGTACATATTTGAGAGTTGATCTTGGCGGATTTGCTTCCAGTTTGAAGGAACGTTAACTTCCAAAGGGAGTGAAAAAATGTTGAGTGTGACTCGGTCTTCAACGGGGTTAAAGTTAGCCAAGCTGCTAAAGCTCATTAAAATTGTTCCGAAGAGAACAACTGAGCGAGTCATTTTTGAAGTGAACCATTGAAGTTCTTTTAAACCAAACATTTGATTAGCGTCCTTGTTTTAATTTTATTCCCTTATGGGATTTAGCTAACTGTTTGATATATTATCGAACATTCAAGCTCTAAAAAAGAGCAATTGTAAAAAAAATGTATACATTTCTTGGAGATACCCGATGTCATTAATCAGTAGTGGTTTGATTCGTCAGAAAAGTTATATTAATGGCAAGTGGATAGGTGATGATTCTCATTTATCAGCCTCAATAACCAATCCAGCGACTTCTGAAGAAATTACTCATGTCTATCAATTGGGTAAAAGTGAAACTCAAGTCGCAATAGAGTGTGCCAACCAAGCGCTATCCCCGTGGAAAAAGTTGACCGCTTCAGAAAGAGCCTCTGTCCTGATGCAATGGTACGAACTAATCGTGAAAAATACTGATGAATTGGCTGAGTTGATCACTCTAGAACAAGGTAAGCCGTTTGCCGAATCGAAAGGTGAAGTTACCTACGCCGCATCATTCATTCGTTGGTATGCAGAGGAAGCAAAACGAGTATACGGCGAAGTGATCACGCCTCATCAATCTGATAAACGTTTAATGGTAGTGAAGCAGCCTGTCGGTGTTACGGCAGCCATTACACCTTGGAATTTCCCCGCTGCAATGATAACCCGAAAGGCAGCAGCCGCTTTAGCTGCGGGTTGTACTATGATAGTTAAACCCGCGCCTGACACTCCTTTAACGGCATTGGCTATGGCTGAACTCGCAGACAGAGCTGGTATTCCAGCCGGAGTATTCAATGTAATTTGTGGTGATGCTAAACAAATAGGTGAAACCTTATGTGATAGCCCTGTGGTGAGGAAGTTGTCATTTACTGGCTCAACACCCGTAGGACGCTTATTGATGGCACAAAGTGCTAAGACGCTAAAAAAGCTCTCCCTCGAGCTTGGTGGTAATGCGCCGTTTATTGTTTTCAATGATGCTGATATTGATGCCGCTGTTGCAGGTGCAATCCTTTGTAAATTCAGAAACGCAGGACAAACGTGTGTTTGTGCTAATCGTCTGTATATTCAAGCAGAAGTGTATGATGAATTTGCTCAAAAATTGAAAGTGGTAGTTGAGAAGCTGAACGTTGGTCAAGGGAGTGCTGAAGGTATAGATGTTGGTCCACTGATCAATTCAGCCGCCATAGACAAAGTTGAAAATCATATAGCCGATGCGCTAAAGCTTGGCGGTGAGTTGTTAACTGGCGGCTCAAGAATGCATGGAGAAAGATTCGAACACGGAAACTTTTTTGAACCTACGATCATAAAAAATGCCAATAATAAAATGCTGATTGCTCATGAAGAAACGTTTGGGCCTGTGGCGCCGTTATTCAAATTTGAGACCGTTGACGATGTGATTAAACAAGCCAATGAAACAGAGTTCGGTCTAGCGGCCTATTTTTTCGCTCGAGATATTTCTACGGTTTGGCAGGTATCAGAGGCACTTGAATACGGGATGGTTGGTGTTAATACAGGCATTATTTCTACAGAAGTTGCCCCTTTTGGTGGGGTAAAGTCCTCAGGCTTAGGAAGAGAGGGTGGCCATCAAGGTCTATCTGAATATTTGGAAACGAAATACATTTGTATGTCGATTTAATAAAGAAAAAGCCGGGGAACCCGGCTTTCTTTACCATCAGTTTTGTTGAGGGCTAACTCTGTAAGCTTTCGTTCCCCACAAAGGAACGGTAGATAGGCTATGCTTGAAACTGCCTGACGTTTCTTTGGTGGAATAAGATAAGTACATTAACGTCTGATTTTTAGCATCAAAAATGCGTCTTACCTTCATTGCTTTCAAGAAAATGCTCTTCGATTTTTTAAATACCACTTCGCCTGAGTCGCTCTTATCGATTTTGGCGATCATTTCAGGCGTAATCTCTCCGGTTTGACGACATGAGATTGAACTGTCACTTGGATCAGATAACGAAAAGTCGGCTTCAATCGAGGCGATGTGGCAGGTAACACCAGGCACATCAGGGTCAACGAGGGTATTTAATTTAATGTCTTTCATGGTAAATAAACCAAGAGATACATCACCAACTTCATTGTCACCGCAGCCCGATAACATTCCGCTTACTAATAGCGCTAATACCAGTTTTTTCATTATTCTACCTAGTGTTCGATTTTTTCAATTTTCGACGTTACTTTACCATTATCGAGACGAGTCAAAATATGACTGCCGACTTCGAGTGTACTTGAGTCGGTAACTACATCGTCATTTTCATCCGTAGTAATACTGTAACCACGGCTGAGTGTTGCGAGTGGACTGACGATATCAAGCTGTTGTGCTAAATGTGAAAACGTTGACTGTGCTTGTGTAATTTTAATCGCCATAGAGTCTTTTAAAGCACTCTCTAGTTTTTCTAGTTGTGACAACGATAACTCTACTCTGTGTTTTGGTGACAGACCCAAAAGCCGGTTTTGTAAGTTCTGTTGTTTCAATTGAGCATGATGCAGTTTTTGCTGAATCAGTGCATCTAACTTCAATTGAGCCTCATCAAAACGTTGTTGCCATTGAATCAGCTTATTTTCTGGTTCATGTCTTTGAAGCTGTGCTTGCAAACGGTTAAGAACAGCAGATTTTTGCAAATTGTAGTGTTTAAATGCATGAATTAGGCGATTGTTTAGCGTTATTACTTTTTCAGACTTATGGCTGACATCTTTAGAAAGTAACTCGGCGCCCGCCGACGGTGTAGGGGCTCTAACATCTGCAACATAATCACTAATAGTTGTATCGACTTCATGACCAACAGCGCTCACAATAGGCAAACCAGAGTTATAAATGGTGTGAGCCAGTGCCTCTTCGTTAAAACACCACAAATCCTCTAATGAACCACCACCACGAGTGAGTAATAATACATCGACTTCATCGCGTTCATTGGCAAGGTTAATGGCATTACAGAGTAGTTGAGTCGCATATTCACCTTGCACTTGTGCAGGATAAATGATGACTTCAATAGAAGGATCTCGACGATTCAAAACATGCAATATGTCTCGAATGGCCGCACCAGTTGGAGAAGTAATGACACCAATCTTTTGAATTGAATCTGGCAGTGGACGTTTGTCTTCGGCAGAAAATAACCCATCAGCAGCCAACTTAAGCTTTAATGTTTCAAACTGTTGAGCAAGTAAGCCATCACCAGCGGGTTGCATCGAATCGATAATCAGCTGGTAATCACCTCTAGGTTCATAAACGCTGATATTGCCTTGAACTAAAACCTGCTGTCCATTGGTTGGACGAAAAGAGACATTTCGATTTTTCCCCTTAAACATAGCGCAACGAATTTGGGAGAAATGATCTTTGAGAGTCAGATACCAATGCCCTGAGCTTGGAGAAGAAAAGTTAGATACTTCTGCGCTCAACCAAACTCGTCCAATTTGACCTTCAAGGGTTCGCCTTACTTCGCCGTTGAGACGTGAAACGGTGTAGATGGTTTTTGTCATTTATATCGTAAACTCAATGGTATTATCAGAGCATTTTATATCACTTCATAAGGCCGCTGAAAAAAGATTTTAAATTATTCAAGTAAGATCAGGTGTTCAATAAACTCGGAGATTAGTAAAACGATTATAGCGTTGAATATTTTAGGTTATTATTAATGATCCTAGGTGATTAGTCTAAAATAAGAAAACACTGTTTTTGCTTATCTACCTGCTTTTACTGACCAAACGCTTAAAAATCTCATATTTTCCATTTACCGCAACAGTGATTCAGAGTATAATCCCGCCGCAATATTTCACCTTTAACCCTACACAATAAGGGAGATGTTGCCGTGCTAAGATTGAAGAAAGAAGCGCTCACATTTGATGATGTTTTACTTGTGCCTGCGCATTCAACTGTCCTCCCAAACACTGCTGTCTTAAAAACTCGACTCACAAATAAAATTAATTTGAATATGCCAATTGTGTCCGCTGCGATGGATACAGTAACTGAAGCTCGTCTTGCTATTGCGATGGCTCAAGAAGGCGGTTTAGGTTTTATTCATAAAAATATGAGTATTGAACAACAAGCAGAAGAAGTTCGTAAAGTGAAAATCTACGAAGCGGGTATTGTTCAACAACCTGTTACCGTATCACCTGAAACGACTCTGACTGAATTACGAGAGTTAACCCATAGAAACGGTTTTGCTGGTTACCCTGTTATCAATGGTTCTAATGAACTTGTTGGTATTATTACTGGCCGTGATGTTCGTTTCGTTACTGACTGGACGAATACCGTTGCCGAAGTAATGACGACAAAAGATCGTCTTGTGACCGTTAAAGAAGGTACTCCATTAGATCAAGTGCAAACGTTAATGCACTCTCATCGTATTGAAAAAGTGCTTGTGGTTGATGATAACTTTAAATTGAAAGGTTTGATCACCGTTAAAGACTTTGAAAAGGCTGAGCGTAAGCCTAACGCATGTAAAGATGAGCTAGGCCGTCTGCGTGTTGGTGCTGCCGTTGGCGCAGGTGCAGGTAATGAAGAGCGCGTTGATGCACTTGTAAAAGCGGGTGTTGATGTATTGCTTATCGACTCTTCACATGGTCACTCAGAAGGCGTACTGCAACGCATTCGTGAAACTCGTGCTAAACATCCTGAATTACAAATCGTTGGTGGTAACGTGGCGACAGCTGAAGGTGCATTAGCATTGGTTGAAGCTGGCGTTAACGCTGTAAAAGTAGGTATTGGTCCTGGTTCAATTTGTACTACTCGAATCGTCACTGGAGTTGGTGTTCCGCAAATTACTGCTGTATCTGACGCTGCTCAAGCATTAAAAGATTTAGACATTCCTGTTATTGCTGATGGCGGCATTCGCTTCTCTGGTGATTTAGCAAAAGCATTAGCGGCGGGGGCATCATGCATTATGGCAGGCTCAATGTTTGCTGGTACCGATGAAGCACCGGGTGAAACGGAGTTGTACCAAGGCCGTGCTTATAAGTCATACCGTGGTATGGGCTCGTTAGGCGCCATGTCACAAGGTTCTTCAGATCGTTACTTCCAGTCGGATAATGCGGCTGACAAATTAGTACCAGAAGGCATTGAAGGACGTGTTCCTTATAAAGGACACCTAAAAGAAATTATCCATCAGCAGATGGGTGGTTTGCGTTCTTGTATGGGCTTAACCGGTTGCGGCACGATTCATGAACTAAATACTAAGGCTGAATTTGTGAAAGTAACATCTGCGGGGATGGGTGAATCTCATGTCCACGATGTCACCATGACAAAAGAAGCACCAAACTACCGCACTGGCGTGTAAGTTTTAATGAGCGACTTCGGTCGCTCTTTTTATAACAATTCAAACAGTTTTAAAGGTCAAAAATGAACGATATTCATGAGCATAAGATCCTCATTTTAGATTTTGGTTCTCAGTACACACAATTGATTGCACGTCGTATTCGTGAAATTGGTGTTTATTGTGAACTTTGGGCATGGGATGTTTCTGAAGAATACATTCGTGAATTCGCTCCAAACGGCATTATCTTAGCTGGTGGCCCTGAAAGCGTTACTGCTGAAGACTCTCCTCGTGCGCCTGAGTACGTATTTAATGCTGGTGTGCCTGTTTTGGGCATTTGCTATGGCATGCAAACCATGTCAGAGCAACTCGGTGGTAAAGTTATTCAAGGTGTTGGCGAAGGTGAATTTGGTTATGCTCAAGTTGAAGTGATGACTGAGTCTCCGTTATTCAAAGCGATTGAAGATGCAGTCAGCGAGAGTGGTCAGCCTCTACTTGATGTTTGGATGAGTCACGGCGATAAAGTGTCAGAAATCCCTGAAGGCTTTAAAGTCGTTGCTAAAACGGATACTTGTCCATTTGCTGCGATGGCAAATGAAGATAAGAAGTTCTACGGTGTTCAATTCCATCCAGAGGTGACACACACACGTCAAGGTGAACGCATTCTTTCTCACTTTGCATTAGACATTTGTGGGTGTGAAGCTAATTGGAAATCGAGTGCGATTATCGAAGATGCGGTTGCTCGATTAAAAGAGCAAATAGGCGATGATGAAGTCATCCTTGGTTTGTCTGGTGGTGTTGATTCATCTGTCGTTGCGATGTTGTTGCATCGTGCTATCGGCGATAAGCTGACGTGTGTTTTTGTCGATAATGGTCTGCTTCGCTTAAACGAAGCTGAGCAAGTGATGGAAATGTTTGGTGACCATTTTGGCCTAAATATTGTTCATGTTGATGCTGAAACTCGTTTCCTTGATGCATTAAAATGCATTGATGATCCTGAAGCTAAGCGTAAAAAGATTGGCCATGTTTTCGTTGAGATTTTTGATGAAGAATCGAAGAAATGCGTGAATGCTAAATGGCTTGCTCAAGGTACCATTTATCCTGACGTGATTGAATCTGCGGGCAGCAAAACGGGTAAAGCGCATGTGATTAAGTCTCACCACAACGTAGGTGGCTTACCAGATGATATGGAGCTTGGTTTAGTTGAGCCATTACGTGAATTGTTTAAAGACGAAGTGCGTAAAATCGGACTAGAGTTAGGCTTGCCATATAACATGTTATATCGTCATCCGTTTCCTGGGCCTGGTCTTGGTGTACGAGTTTTGGGTGAAATCAAAAAAGAATATTGTGACTTATTACGCCGTGCCGATCATATCTTCATTGAAGAGCTGCACGCTGCGGATTTATACAATAAAGTCAGCCAAGCGTTTACCGTGTTCTTACCAGTACGCTCTGTTGGCGTAATGGGTGATGGTCGAAAATACGATTGGGTAGTGTCACTGCGTGCAGTCGAAACCATCGACTTTATGACCGCACATTGGGCACACTTGCCGTATGATTTCTTAGGCCGGGTATCAAACCGTATCATCAATGAAATTGATGGTATTTCTCGCGTTGTTTACGATATTTCAGGCAAACCACCTGCGACGATTGAGTGGGAATAAAAAGTCTTAAAGTAACAATAAAGGCTTACTTGAAAAAGTAAGCCTTTTTTAATTGTTCACTAATGAACAACTTGATTAAAGAGAACAATACCAGGTTTAAGTTAAGTCGCCTTCGCAGTTTGCTGAAACTCTTCCATTTGCTTAGGATCACCATTCTTTTTAACTGAATCCAGAAAGTTATCTTTATGCTCGGCAGGTAATTGCCTCCATATTCTCTCAATTTTTGATGCCGTGAATGCTGAGTAAAAAATGGTCTTTTGTGCACTGTTTAAACATTTTTCTGCTCGTTGATGTAAAGCTATGATTAATCTGTCTGGGATAGAGTCCACGGCAACTACTGAATGGAGCATATCATCGCTAAAATGAGGGAATGCTATCTCGATAAAATCTCGATGATAATCGAACAAATAGAAAAAATTTACAGCGCTTTTATGAATTTCTTCTAAGAGCTTTGTTTTGTTCTTGTCATCAGTAACTTGCTTGAACGTTTCTCTTACGATCTGTTCATCTACCTCTGAAAGTTTGCCGTTGTAGGCCTCATTATCAAGCGCTTTTAAAACAACGTCTACAGCAGTAGATTTTTCTAATGAGTTCAGTAGGTGTGCAAACTGTGCAGGGTTATGAAAAATACAAGCTTGTATAATTTGATCGGTAGATAAAGACGTAAGCATTGAGTTAGTTTCTTTGTCGCCATATTTAACTGCTATTTGAACAAGCTCAGTAGGATTGGATTTATATAATCTCTTAAAAACAGCTCCTGCTTGTTCAGGGTTTAATTGGCATAGTCTAGTTACATACTCAGCTTTTTTATTAAGTTTAAGGTACTTTAAGCATAATAAAGTGAGCTTAAAATCAATTGATGAGAATACCTTTATTAGAGGTTCTTTTTTCATCTCTGAAATAGCTTTTGCCCAACTAGTATCTGATACCTTTCGGTTCTGAAATTCAATATTCATTAAGTGCGCTACGATTTCAGCTGCTTTTTCTGGTTCCATTTCACTTAAACAGTCAATGAAGAGTTTTTTATTTTCAGGCTGATTAAAAAACTTTATTCTGTTTTCAAAAGGTAATGTGTTCAGTATTTTTGCAAGTTGCTGTGAGCTTGCAAAGGTGGAGATTTCAGCGATGATTTGATCAGTTAAAGGGATTTCACTCAGATGTTTGGTGATTGATTCTTTTGGTAGCTCAATAAGCAGCTTTGCGAGCTCTCCATCTTCTTTTGCTTTTACAATGATTTTTGAAGCGTATTTGCTATCACTTCTCGAGTCGAGCAGTTCACAAAGTTTGGCTTGATCTTTCTTTGGGAGTTCAAGTACAAGCCTAATAAGCTCATCGGGCACAATAGAAGCCAATAACACTTGTTCTTTTGGGGTTTTAGTTAAGTCTTCTTCTAACAACCTAACCTGTTGTTTTTTTTCTAACAACGAGAAAAACGCTTGGCACTCATCTTTGCCTATTGCGTTAAATGTCTGATGCAACTTGTCACTATTTATCGCATTTAAAATAGACAATAACTTAGGCTTTGAGCTCTCCGCACAATCAAGTAAAAGATTGGCAAAATTACCAGGCGAAATTTCACCGCAATTGATAATTTCGATGGTCACCTTTAATGGCAAGTGAACAAGAAGTTGTGAAAAGCTTTCTTGTTTCTTGTCAAATGATTCATTAATTAAAGGTTTTACGGGAGATTTTTCTTTATTGTATTCAAGACATTCCAATACAAAACTTGAATCCCGAATACATTCCTCTTCAATTGCTTTACAAAGAGGGAGTGAAGACGCTTGTCTGAGTAGTATTAGCTTTTGATGATTAGTGCAGCAACTTAAAAGAGTATTGAAACTTTCAAGCTCATTCCTTTCACATAATCTAAGAATTTTTCTTTGGGCTTGAACTATGTTTGTATCAAGCTCTTCTTTGAATAGTTCTTTCAATAATTCTCGTTCTGCTTTTGTTTCAGATGAAGATGCCAATGTTTCGCAAAATAGCTCAGCGGTATCGTTATGTTCAAGTAGAATTTTATGACACCACTGCGTATTCTTGGCAAAATTTGCTAGGAGAATTTGAGCAGCAGCACAAGTAGAGCAGTGGACTAAGATACCTTCTAATGACTTATCGTCAGTTTCTGCTGTAGCACCCTTAGAGTCCGTTCTACTTAGTGTCAGAGCAGGACAACATTTCATAAAATGACTTATAGACTTTGGATAAGCATTAAAAAGAATTGTAATCATCTTTGAAGATAAATCCGGTAGCACTGTACGTTTACAGCGATCGGATAAAAGGCTTACGATAATTGGAAATGCAGGTTTATCTTTTAATTTCTCACACAGTGATTGTAATTGAGAAGGGGAGCTTCCAAACTTGCTTTCCAATGCAGCAACAAACATTTTGTGATGAGGCTGTTGGTCAGATTTAATTTCATCTTGAGGCTTCCATGTATTATCAGTGGTTAATAAATCATTAGTAAGTTCAATGATAGCGTCAATATCAGCATGAGTAAGAATGCTTTTGAATTTTTTTTGCTCTAAGCCTCTTAATAATAGTTTTGCTTGGTTTGGCGAAGCAGCTTTTAAGTCTCTATAGACACGGATAAAAGCACTATCTTTTACATTTTTTAGTGTGGAAATAGCATTGGGCTCATAAATACTTTTAGATAAGATCATTGTCTTCAAGACTTCATATGCATCACGGTGGTTAGGTTCGCAATCATCTCCTAAATAAACTGTTTTATCTCTGCCCAAAAACCAAGAAGGTGGAACGACAATTCCGAATGTTGAGTTTTTGAAGGTAACGGTATATTGCTTTGAAGTTTCAGGTACTGTTACTAGGATTTCTTGTCCATTTTTGAAGATTGTGGTGACATCGGTATTTCTATTTGAAGGTACGTCAAGACTTTCATCCGAAGCGTCACCATGATTCTCCCCCATAAATTTTAGTGACATCTGTAAAGTCGTTTTAGCTGCAGCCTCCATTATTCCCTCTTACTGTTAATTATTTTAAATAAACCTAAAATTCATTATTGGTCTCTGTGTATTTTCTTGCCAATTAATCTTGTTTAATAAATGATTAATAAATTAAGTTGTCTTAAGTATTCAAATATAAATAAATGGGTCTTGTGTTAAAAATGAATTCAGAGAATTGAAATGAGAGGTAGAGCTTGAGCAAATGTTGGAATTAGAGTGGGAGGGTAATATAAAAAACTCAATATTGACTTAAATAGAATATGGGCCAGAACACTGAATGTTAATCTTTTTTAGAGAGTTAATGCTGGTAGAGCCCTTATCGATTGAATCAACAACTCAAAGTGTTTAATTGATTTTTTTATTGATTAATTTAACGTTAATCAATGTTTAAAAACGGAATAAAAAAGTCATACCCTGTTAAGTTCTCTGGATGTGTGAGAATTGCGTTCAGGTTTAAATATCATGACAGCAACTAACAGCGTCGCCTCTATCGAATTAATATTGCCGTTAAATTGTGACGATGTTGATTCTCAGGTTTCAACCTCCCGCCTAAATGAAGTCAGCCAAGAACTAGAATGTAAACTTACCGTAAGAAGGGCTGTGAATGGTGATGGGTCGGTTTACCGTTTAAAGCTTATTACCCCAGAATCTGCGAAAACACAAAGATGGAATCTATATTACTTTCATACAAACTGTGCGGTAGGGGGGCATCAGCAAAATTTGATTTCAGAGGCCGCTGAACATGATTTCGAGCTGGTATCTATTGCAAGTCGGGCTCAACATGTTGAGGATGAGTTAGCGAATAAGTGTGCTTTTAAAATACGTGAAAAGTTAAACAGTAGGCCAGATTCCCTCATTGAAGCTATAAAGTCTAAAAATGCTAATGAAGTTAATGATGAAATTGAACGTGGGATAAATGTCAATTATCGTGATGGGGGTAAATCGGTTTTATTTCTAGCCGTTGAGCAAGGAAATACCGAAATTGTTCAAATGTTATTGACCGCCGGAGCAAGAGTATTAAACCCTAAAGCAATATTAAAGGCTGCAGTAAAAAGTGGTAATGTTCAGTTAGTTGAAATGTTATTTAACTCAGTAACCTCAGTTCCAGAATTACATGATCTTTTGAAGCTGGCGGTAAGCAAAAACAATATTGATATCGTTAAGGTTTTATTGAGTAAAGGCTATAAGATATCTAATGCTTCAGAGTTACTCTCAAAAGCGATCAAAAATAATAATATTAAGCTCATTAGCTTGATATTAACCTCAGTAGATTCAATAGACTCAGTAGGTGGAATCTATACCTTTCTAGAGTCAGCTGTTACCAAAGGAAACGTTGACCTTGTTGCTGTACTTGTGAGCAAGTTTGACCCTAACTCCTTAAAGAGTAGAGAAGCAAAAGCCCTGCTTTATCGAGCCGTAGAATATGGAAACAGTGCAATTGTAGAGCTCATTGCGAGTAAATGTTCGGGAGGTTTACTAAACCATGATATCGAAACTGAAGACCGTTTAGAATATTATGGAAGAGTTAATACAACACTACTTGGTTGGGCTGCAAAACGAAAGAAGTTTGAGGTTTGTATGGCTCTTTTAAATTCTGGTGCAGATATTAACAAACCATTTTATGGTGGTAAAACCTTATTGATGGTTGCGGCAGAAGACGCCAGTGTAGAGTTTATAGCCCAATGCTTCGGCAAATTTCAAGTTAATACTTGCATGTATTTTACAGTTCAACATGAAGTAAACCCCAATTGGCATCCATTAAGTTTTTATAACGCTCTTTGCTTTGCTGCTGAAAGGTTTAAGAGAACAGGTGATGATACGGTCTTACTTTATTTGTTAGACCGCAAGGTAAATATTGGTAGAAAGGTTGATATTTACGAAGTTTTTAAGGGGTACTATACATCTCAGCCCAGAGATTGTGACATTATAGAGTTTTTAACCGCCCCCATTGCAAAAGCGTTCCTTAAAAAATCTATTATCTCAAGAGGTAGTTTTTATCGATTATTGAGTAAAAAGGTGTTAGAGGGAGATGTTGGCTTTGTCAAAGAGTTATGTGAAGTTTCTCCACTTGATTTAAACCAACCCATCGTGAGTGGCTTTAAATCAAGTGATGTAAACCCTGAAAAGAAAACTGGAAAAAACACTCTTATTATCAATGCTATTCAGTCAGGGTCGGTTGAAATGCTAGATTATCTTTTGTCTCGAGGGGCAAATAATTTTAATCAACAAAATTTTTGTGGCGTTACAGCCTTGATGTTTGTTTCAGAATTAAAAGATGAAAAGTTGAGGGGGCAATTTGCAACCCTATTAATTGATAAAATGCCATTAACTGATATCAACTTTCAAACTCTAAAGGCATTTCCTAAAGTGAAAGCGGGAACAACTGCTTTACACTGGGCTTCAAAGTTTAAGGCTATAAATATTAGGGATTTATTGCTTCAAAAAAATGCAAATCCACGTTTAAGAGATGAACAACAAGAACCAGCTTTCGAAATTTATACTTCTTCTCGGCAGTTCAAAAAGGGAGTGGCAGTACTTCCAGATTCTATAGGTGTAGAAACAGAAAGTTCACTGGATGATGAATTTGTAGAAATAGAAGTTAAAGATCTAGAAACTGAGAGTACGCCGGATGATGACTTCGTAGAAATAGAGATGGAAATATTGAAATCTAAATGAACATTGTCAATTGAATTACATATATTCTAAATTTGATATAATAGAGATGATATGTCTAAAAATAAAATTGGTTTTGGAAAATTTAACAGATAAAAAATGGATGCAATTGGCCATTGAAATGGCGGCCAAAGCAGAAGCAAAAGGTGAAGTGCCTGTTGGTGCAGTATTAGTTAAAGATAATGAAGTTATTGCTACTAGCTACAACCTTTCAATTACCGACCATAACCCGTGTGGTCATGCTGAGATACGCTGCTTGCAACAGGCAGGAAAAGCGCTTGAAAACTACCGCCTCATAGATACTACTCTTTATGTCACATTGGAGCCTTGCAGTATGTGTGCTGGCGCAATCATTCATGCTCGAGTTGGCAGAGTAGTGTTTGGAGCAAAAGATGAGAAAACTGGTGCTGCTGGTACGGTGCATAATGTTTTACAACATTCATCTGCCAACCATATTGTTGAAGTAGAGTCGGGTGTAATGTCAGAAGAGTGTAGTCAGCAATTAAGTGCATTTTTTAAACGTAGAAGGGAAGAAATAAAAGCGTTGAAAAAAGCAAAAAAAGCAGCTGAAAGGTAAGATTAATTTTCAGCTGTTAAGAAGTTAAAGAACAGTTTTTGACGCTTGATGGTTCGTAGATGTTTCGTTTTATTGTGCAATCGTCTTCGTGAAGATGTGTTATTGAATTTTCTTTTCATGTTACCTCGATAATTTCTGTTTGGTGTAGAGCTAGGTTTTACCTTAACTATGTTACAGAAATAATACATATGGGCTTATTTCATATTTTCAATACCAGCAACGTTATTCTTCGCCAGTAGTTGCTCTTTCATTTGTTGGTGCTGTGATTTTTCATCGAGCCATACTAATGTGTCGTAATAGCGGCGAATGCTATCAACATAATGCACGGCTTGAGTTCCTCGTCCATAACCATATTTTGTTTTCTGATAATATTTTCTTTGTTGTAACAGTGGTAAGACTTTTTTCATATCTCGCCAAGTATTTGGGTTAAGGTCTATTTGTTTCGCAAGTTTCTGCGCATCAAGTACATGACCAATGCCGATATTATATGACGCTAATGCAAACCACATTCGTTGTCTTTCAGGTATTGCATCAGGCAGCTTTTCAATCATTTCTCTTAAATATATAGCGCCACCTTTAATGCTTTGTTCTGGGTCTAATCGATTATCTATACCGACATGTTTAGCCGTTTGGTTCGTGAGCATCATCATGCCTCTCACGCCAGTAAAAGAACGAGCTTTTGGTTTCCAGTGAGACTCTTGATAGGACGCTGCAGCCAGTTTACGCCAATCGAGTTCTTTGGCGTGTTTTTTAAATATTGGGCGGTATCTAGGGAGCACTCGATTAAACGCTCTGATAAAAGCTTTCGTGTCGACATAGTCAAAACTTTTTACGTGGCCGAAGTACTTTTCACGCATAAATTTGAACGTAGCCGACTTAATTTGCGTATTCCAGAAATCTAAAATCTTGCTAAACAGGCGATTGGAATGATGTTTCTTAAAAAACCAAACAATTGGTTGATGCTCTGCAATCGTTAACCCCTTTATGATTTCAGGCATGAATCGTTGATTAACTTTTATGATATTCGAGTCTGCAACGGTATACACAATTTCACCTTGATTGATCATATCGAGCAATTCTTCATTATCCATCCCAAAGAGCTTTTTCCACTTTAAGTTCGGGTAGTTTGATGACAATTGTTTAAGTTGCTCTTCAAAAGATGAGTTAGCCATAACATCGATGGGCTCAACAATATTTTTGAGTGAGGTGACTTTTTTTGTGCCTTTGCGGTAGACCAACACTTGGTCAACAAAATACAGAGGAGGGCTAGAGCGATATTTTCGTTCTCTTGATGGTGTTTCTTGCTGACCGGCGGCAATAATATCGATTTTTCCGTTATTTAATGCACGATATAAACGAGTTCGGTCCGAGTACACTTCTACTTTTAATGGGATCTTAAGGTATTTCGCAAACTTAAGCGCCATTTCATAATCGAACCCAGTTGCTCCGTTGTTGGTTTGCATATAAGTGTGAGCACCATAAAGAGTACCAACCTTTAAAACCCGCATAGGTTCAGGGTTTTCAGGCGTCATAGAGGGTTCAACTGTTGCTCTACAGCCTGATAAAATGAGTATCATCCATGCGAAACACCAAGTTAACTTCATAAGCAATTAAAAATCGTTCGGATAATGAGAAAAGAGTTTTTGGAAAACCGACCACTTTATAACACAAGAAAAGGTTGTTTAAACAACAGCAAATGATGATTTGTCAGCGTATTTTCAATATAATACCGCCCAAATAATATCCCATAACTACCCTACAAACTATAAGGTGAACAGACGTGATGGAGATCATCCGCGGAGCCCCTGCACTCTCAGAGTTTAATGTGCAGAAACTGCTGCAAGCATGTAACAGTCAGGCACTTCCAGTTAAGAGTATTTACGCCGAGTTTATTCATTTAGCTGATTTATCCCAAGCCTTGGACGATAACGAGCGACAACAATTAAAAAAACTGCTCACTTATGGTCCTAAAATCGAAACTCAACTTCCTCAAGGCTCTCTCTACTTCATCACTCCACGCCCCGGCACTATTTCTCCTTGGTCTTCTAAAGCTACTGATATCGCCCATAACTGTGACCTTGGGAAAGTAAACCGTTTAGAGCGTGGTGTAGCGTATTACGTTGACGCTGATGCGATAACTGAAGAACAAGAAAAGTCATTAATTGCGTTGATTCATGACCGTATGGTTGAAGCAGTATTCAGTGATTTAGAATCTGCGACAATTTTGTTTGAGCAAACTGAACCAAAGCCGTTTACCAGCGTAAACGTACTGGATGAAGGCCGTGATGCCTTAGCGAAAGCCAATGTGGAAATGGGCTTAGCCTTAGCAGAAGACGAGATTGATTACTTAGTTGAGAATTTCACTCAGCTAGGTCGTAACCCGAATGACATCGAATTGATGATGTTTGCTCAAGCGAACTCAGAGCATTGTCGTCATAAAATTTTTAATGCAGATTGGACAATTGATGGCGAAGTACAGCCAAAATCATTGTTTAAGATGATCAAAAATACTTTCGAGACGACGCCAGATGGCGTGTTATCAGCATACAAAGATAACGCTGCGGTAATGGAAGGCAGTGTAGCGGGTCGTTTCTTCCCAGATCCTGATGGCACTTACAACTACCACACAGAACCGATGCACATTCTGATGAAGGTAGAAACGCATAACCATCCAACTGCAATCAGCCCATATCCTGGTGCAGCGACGGGTTCAGGTGGTGAAATTCGTGACGAAGGTGCAACAGGTCGTGGCTCAAAACCGAAAGCAGGTTTAACGGGCTTTAGCGTATCTAACCTAAATATTCCGGGTTTTGAACAACCTTGGGAAGGCGATTACGGCAAACCAAGTCGCATTGTTAGCGCTCTGGATATCATGACCGAAGGTCCATTAGGCGGCGCTGCATTCAATAACGAATTTGGTCGTCCAGCGCTTTTGGGTTACTTCCGAACGTATGAACAACAAGTGACCAGCCACAACGGCAATGAAGTTCGTGGTTATCACAAACCAATCATGTTGGCAGGTGGCCTTGGTAACATTCGTGAAGATCACGTTCAAAAAGGTGAAATCACCGAAGGTGCGAAACTTATCGTACTGGGTGGCCCTGCAATGAACATTGGTCTTGGCGGTGGTGCTGCATCGTCAATGGCGTCAGGTCAATCAAGCGAAGATTTAGACTTTGCTTCAGTGCAACGTGAAAACCCAGAAATGGAACGTCGTTGTCAGGAAGTAATTGACCGTTGTTGGCAGTTGGGTGACGACAACCCAATTCAGTTTATCCATGACGTAGGTGCTGGTGGTCTTTCAAACGCACTGCCTGAGCTTGTAAGCGATGGTGGTCGTGGTGGTCGATTCAACTTACGTGATGTGTTGTCAGACGAACGTGGCATGAGTCCGTTAGAGATCTGGTGTAACGAGTCGCAAGAGCGCTATGTCATGTCGGTTGCGCCTGAAAACTTAGACGTATTCACAAAAATTTGTGAGCGTGAACGTGCACCGTTTGCGGTTGTAGGTGAAGCTACTATCAAAGAAGATTTGATTCTGGACGATCCGCATTTCGACAATCAGCCGATTGATTTACCGTTAGAGGTTTTATTAGGTAAAGCGCCAAAAATGAGCCGTGATGTAGTATCAAAACAAGCTCAAGGTACGCCAGTTGCGCAAGCAAATATTGAAATCAACGATGCCGTTAAGCGGGTTTTAACATTACCAACAGTGGCTGATAAAACCTTCCTAGTCACCATTGGTGATAGAACCGTAACAGGTTTGGTGAATCGTGACCAAATGGTTGGCCCTTGGCAAGTACCAGTGGCAGATTGCGCCGTTACCGCATCAAGCTTTGACAGCTACACTGGTGAAGCTATGTCTATGGGGGAACGTACTCCACTAGCATTGCTAGATTTCGGTGCATCGGCGCGTATGGCCGTCGCTGAATCTATCATGAACATAGCGGGTACGGATATTGGTTCGTTCAAGCGCATTAAGCTTTCTGCAAACTGGATGTCGGCTGCAGGTCACCCGGGCGAAGACGCTGGTCTTTACGAAGCAGTAAAAGCCGTGGGTGAAGAGTTGTGCCCTGAGTTGGATTTAACCATTCCTGTAGGTAAAGATTCTATGTCGATGAAAACGGCGTGGAATGAAAACGGTGAAGATAAAGCCGTTACTTCACCTATGTCACTGGTGATTACGGCATTTGGTGCCGTAACAGACATTCGTAAAACGATAACGCCTGAGCTTCGAAGTGATAAAGGCGATACGCGTTTATTAGCGTTGGATTTAAGCCAAGGTCAAAACCGCTTAGGTGGTTCATGTTTGGCTCAGGTTTATAACGAGTTAGGTGATAACGCACCTGATTTAGATAACCCAGCGGTAATGCGTCACTTCTTTGAAACTACGCAACAGCTGGTGGCTGGTAAAAATATCATTGCTTACCACGACCGTAGTGACGGTGGTCTGTTCACCACATTAGTGGAGATGGCGTTTGCTGGTAACACGGGTTTAAATATTGATTTAGCATCACTAAAAGGCACTCACTTAGAGCGTTTATTTAATGAAGAACTTGGCGCCGTTATTCAAGTGAAAGCGGATGATGTGGCAACAATTCAAGCTCAGTATCAAGCGGGTGGTGTGGATTGTCACGTAGTGGGTCATTTGACTTCTGGCGATAACATTCGTATTACCGATGCAGCAGAAGTGGTATTTGAAGACAGCCGTATTGCACTGCGCAAGTTATGGTCTGAGACAACATACCGCATGCAAGCGATGCGTGATAACCCTGAGTGTGCTAAGCAAGAGTTCGATCTAAAGCTTAAAGCGGACGAGCCAGGACTCACGGTTGATTTAAGCTTTGATCCACAACAAGACGTTGCAGCGCCGTTTATCTTAAAAGGTGCTTCACCTAAGATGGCGATTTTACGTGAGCAGGGCGTTAACTCACACGTAGAAATGGCGGCATCATTTAATCGTGCAGGGTTTGAAAGTGTTGACGTTCACATGTCGGATATTCTTTCTGGTCGCATCAGCCTAGAAGCGTTCCAAGGCCTTGTAGCTTGTGGTGGTTTCTCGTACGGTGACGTTTTAGGGGCTGGTGAAGGCTGGGCAAAATCTATTCTGTTCAATCAACGCGCACGTGACGAATTTAGTGCTTTCTTTGCTCGTGATAACAGTTTCTCACTGGGTGTGTGTAACGGTTGTCAGATGTTGTCGAACCTGAAAGAAATCATTCCGGGTAGTGAGCATTGGCCACACTTTGTACGCAACAAATCTGAGCGTTTTGAAGCGCGTTTCAGTTTAGTTGAGGTACAAGAAAACCCATCTATCTTCTTTGAAGGTATGAAAGGGTCAAGAATGCCAATTGCGGTTTCTCATGGTGAAGGTCATGCCGAGTTTGCTAACACAGATGCTTTAGCACATGCAGAATCTACCGGTACTATTGCACTGCGCTATGTAAATGGTCACGGTGAAATTGCGACTCAGTATCCGCAAAACCCGAATGGCTCGCCAAATGGTATTACTGGTTTAACAACCACTGATGGTCGAGTAACCATTATGATGCCGCACCCTGAGCGTGTATTCAGAACCGTAGCAAATTCATGGCACCCAGATGAGTGGGGCGAAGATAGTCCATGGATGCGCATGTTCCGTAATGCGAGAGTTAAGTTAGGGTAACTTGATTTTTGATTGAAAAGGTCAGGTGAAAGTCTGACCTTTTTTATACTTTAAAATAAGCGATTTTCTAACAGACTAAACTTAGAATTATCAAAGTAGTTTGTTTTGGTGAGACTCTTTCCACCTTGCTCCATCAGTAAAGCCCGACATAGTTTTTATTTGGTTTAATGTGTATTCAGATAACTTTTCATCTGACAACTCTAAATCTACCTCAAACCTACATGGCTGATTCACATACCAAGGCGTTTCAGTGAAAATTTCAAAGCGGTTATTTTCAGGATCTCTGAAGTAAATTGACCAAGTACTACCATGAGATACTGTTTGAATCTTGTTACCCAATAATGGTTTAAGTGAAATATAAAATGCTCTTAAGTCAGAAAGTGAGGTAACTCTGAATGAAATATGATCAACAGGACTATGCACTTCCTTTTCATCAGGGGATGGACTTAAAACAATTTGATGGTGTTCATTTGGATTCCGACTAAGAAACACCATTCCACCTTGTTTTGGGCTTCTATCTGTAACAACAAAGCCTAATTTATTTGTATAAAAGCTTTCCATGCTCTTTATATCTTTAACGTAGAGTTCAACATGGCTTAACGATAAATTTGGAGAAGTATTGTTATTTGATACATCCATTTTTCGATTTATTTCCTTGTGTTTTTATCAAGTATTTTTAAAAAGTCTCAATATATCATGAAGTAATTTTTTTGATGGGGAATTTCATTTTCAAAGAGCAAAGTCGTGGGCTTTCTGCCCACACCCGACCAAGAAAGGATTCTCCAGCAAATCCTCTCTTGGATCTCACCGTGCCGCCCTAACGAAGCTGAGCGTTTCAGATATTGTTGAATAAATTCCTAACAGCTCTGATGGTACATCCATGTACCTCAGAGCTTGGCTCGACATCCATGTCTCGCCCATGTCATTTCATATTCAACAATATCTTCAACAGCTTCGACGGGTACCATCAGCCATTTAACTTCTTTGAAGAAAATTACAGTTTAGGCAACCACAATATTAATTTTTCAAAACCTTTAAAGGCTACGGTGATTCCCCATGGCAAAGTTGTTATGAGTTGTCAGTGAAAATATCGTAAGCGCAGCAGGGAAGCTGCGCTAGTTTCCGAGGTACATGGATGTACCATCGGAAACGTTAGAATATTTTTGCTGTAAGACGAATAACGCCTAACTTTGCTGGGCGGCATGGGGAGATGGAAGAGGGGAGTTTGCTGGTGAACTCCCTTCTTCCTCGGGTGTGGGCAGAAAGCCTACGACGTTAAAAACTTCGTAGAAGTTTTGAGTATTAATCACGCTAACCAATAGAATAAATAAAAGAGTAACAGTGGAATACAAGAGCACATACAAAAGCTCACCACTTTTGTGTGTTTTGTTTTATCAGAAAAAACAAAACACATTTTCTTAAAATTTCCTCCTGAAACTTCCTGAATAATTTGATACTTTCGAAAAACTATAAAAACAGGAAGTCAAACAATGAAACTCACCTCTTGCATGGCCAGCGTATTATTAGCGTTGGGAGTAACCAGCTCTTTTAATGTGATGGCGAATGACCATCATGGCTATTATAGATCGCCGACATTACACAATAATCAACTTATCTTTACCGCAGAGGGAGATTTATGGACGCAAAACCTGTCTCAGCACACTGCAAGCCGTTTAACCAGTATTCCTTCACAAGAAATTGATGCGTCAATATCAAAAGATGGTCAGTGGGTCGCTTATCTTGCTGATTATGATGGTACACAAGAAGTCTATGTAATGCCGACAAAAGGTGGTATTGCCAAGCGAGTCACATTTGAAAACAGCCGAGTACGTCTGCAAGGTTGGACTGAGCAAGGGCAAGTTTTATATTCAACGGATAATGCTCATGGTCCTGCAAATTTTTGGGTATTACGCCTAGTTAACCCTGATTCTTTAGTGACCAAAGATCTACCGTTAGCCGATGCCGTTGAAGGCAGTGTTGATGATAAAGACCAAAACGTCTATTTCACTCGATTTGGTTTACAAACGACAGGGGATAATGCTCGTGTTTATCGAGGCGGAGCCGTTGGTGAAATTTGGCGATATAAGATTGGCAGCAATAAAGAAGCGACAAAGCTAACTAAAGTGGAACAAGGCTCGGTGAGGCAGCCGATGTATTGGGATAACCGAGTGTATTTTATCAGTGATAAAGGTGGCACGGATAATTTATGGTCGATGTCGACAGAAGGACATGATTTATGGCAACACACTCACTACAAAGACTTTCCGATCAGAGCTGCAAGTTTAGATAAAGGCAAAGTAGTATATCAACATGGTGCTGATATCGTTTTGTTTGATATTGAGTCAAGTAAAGCCAAAACCTTAGACATTAATTTGATATCTGATTCACCTCATCAGCGTGAAAAGTGGGTGAAAAAACCGCTTAATTATATGACTTCCGCAAATGTTTCATCTGACGGTGATAAATTAGTGATTACGGCTCGTGGCCATATTGGTATTGCGACAACTGATCATCGAAGAACCATAAACGTGACGTCACCTGAGCATAGCCGTAGCCGAAATGGTGTATTGAGCGAAGATGGTAAGTGGGTTTATGCGATTTCTGATGCTTCAGGTGAACAAGAGATTTGGCGCTTTGCAGCAAATGGTAGCCGTAAAAGTAAGCAGATGACTTTTGATGGTCACACTCAACGCATGAGCCTAGTGCAATCTCACAATGGCCGTTACCTAGCGAATGATGATTATGATGGTAATCTGTGGTTGTTCGATACCAAAACGGGCAAAAATAAGAAAGTAATGACTCATGGGCAAGGCTTAGGTCCTTACGCCGATGTGCGATGGTCAGCAGATGATGAGTTTCTTGCGGTAACTAAAGCCGAGATAGGTAAGCTTCGTTCACAGGTAGTTTTATATTCATTAGCTGAAAATAAAGCCGTCACTCTTACCACTGATAAATATGAGTCGTTTTCTCCGAGCTTTAGTTCTGACGGAAAGTGGTTGTATTTCCTGTCAAATCGTTCATTTAAATTAGCGAATGGCTCCCCATGGGGGGACAGGAATTTAGGTGCTGAATTTAATGATCGTGCCTTCATTTATGCTATTGCCTTAGATAAAAGCGCAACGTTTCCGTTTGCAGAGAAAACAGAATTAACTCAAAAGCCTAATAAATCTGATGATGCCTCAACGAAAGTCGATTGGATTGGCCTCAATGCACGCTTATGGCAAGTACCTGTAAAGGCGGGCGACTTTGTTGACTTGAATGTTACTGATAAAGGGCTTTACTTCAAACAAGACAAAGATCTTAAGTTTGTTTCATTCGGTGATGCTAAGCCAAAAGTTGACACTGTAGCTAAAGGCATTCGTGGCTATGATGTTTCGTCTGATCGTAAAAAGCTGATTGTACAGAATGCGAATAAATCTTTAGTGATAGTAGATACTGTTACAAAAATGCCTAAAGATGCCAGCAAGAATACTGTGCAGATTAAAGATTGGACTTTTGCTATCGATCCTAAAGATGAATGGCAACAGATCTTTAACGATGCGTGGTTGATGCATCGTGATCAATTTTTTGATAAAAACATGCGTGGTGTTGATTGGAAGAAAGCCAAAGCTAAATATCAAAAATTGGTCGATAGAGTGACAGATCGCAGTGAACTTAATGATGTCTTCAAGCAAATGATGGCCGAGCTTGATTCATTACACTCACAAGTTCGTGGTGGAGATATCGCTAAAAACTCTGAGAAATCTCAAGCAGCCAACTTAGGTGCTTGGTTAAAGCAAACTCAGCACGGTGTTGTTATTGCTGATATTTACAAAAATGATCCTGAATTGCCAGATATGGCATCACCATTGAAGCGTCAAGGTGTGAATGCAGAAGAAGGCGATGTCATTGTTGCCATCAATCAAAACCCTGTGGGTAATGTTGCTGACGTAAATCAATTGCTGCGTAATCAAAAAGGTAAGCAAGTATTGTTAACCTTAAAACGTGGTGAGAAAGAGTTGTTTACCGTTGTTAAACCGGTGAGCGCTGGTGTGAACTCAAAGATGCGTTATCAAGACTGGGTTGAGACTAATGAGACCAAAGTAGAAAAGGCCACAGACAATAAAGTTGGTTATCTACATCTTTATGCGATGGGCGGTAACGACATGGCAAACTTTGCCAGAGAGTTTTATGCAAACTATGACAAAGATGGTTTGATCATTGATGTACGCCGTAATCGTGGTGGCAACATTGATAGCTGGGTTATAGAAAAACTACTGCGTAAAGCGTGGGCATTTTGGAAACCCACGCATGGTGATGCCAGTACTAATATGCAACAAACCTTTAGAGGTAAGCTGGTAGTACTGGCTGATCAACTTACCTATTCGGATGGTGAAACTTTCACCTCAGGGGTTAAAGCATTAAAGTTAGCGCCAGTGATAGGTAATCAAACCGCAGGTGCAGGAGTTTGGCTATCTGGACGTAACCGTCTTTCTGATAATGGTATGGCACGAGTTGCTGAGTATCCACAATATGCAATGGATGGCCGCTGGATTGTTGAGGGCCATGGTGTTGAACCGGATATCAAAGTTGATAACCTTCCGGTAGCAACATTTAAAGGTGACGATGCGCAGTTAAACAAAGCGATTGATTACTTAAAGAAAGCTATGGCGAAAGAGCCAAGAGCTGAACTAAATGCCATGCCCTTGCCTGGAACAGGAAAGGCCGATGATATTTTAGATAAGTAATGAAGACTCATTAACCCGATATTAAAGAAGGCCAAAGTGATACTTTGGCCTTTTTCATAAAAGAAGTTGCAATACTGATTGAAACTTAACGATTAATCGTGACTTTTGAGGTAATACTGTTTGCGATGAAACAGTTAGCGTGAGCTTTGTCATGAATTTTTTGAATGGTTTCTTCGTCTACTTCAACACCTTCTATAAATTTTATTTTGGGAGAAAGTGTCATTTCAGTGACTGCCAGCTTCCCTGAGTCTAATTTACTTAACGTTGCGCTGGCATTGTCTTCGTAGCTTTCGACGGGTAAGCGTTTTAAATGAGCAATAGCGAGAAATGTCAGCATATGACAGGAAGATAATGCTGCAAGTAAACTTTCTTCAGGATTCACAAACGTATCATTTCCCTTATATTCAGGAGCTGAAGAGGCATTAACTTTTTGACCACTCCCATAAGTTATTGTGTGATCACGACTGAACTCACCATCCTCTTTAATTTGTTTATTCCATTGAATATAAGTATGAAAACTCATTGTTATTACCTTATTACTTGCAAAATTGGTTCACTTAACGGTATAACATTATGGACGGAAAAATAAGGATATTTATGAAGTTTATAGAATATTTTGTTTTATCTCTTCTTTGGTGTGGCGTAGCTATATCTCCAACGTTACTCGGCGGTATTATAGGTGCTGTGATAGGTGATAGTAATGGCCTATTGATTGAAACAATGTCTATAGGCGCTGCTTTAGGATTAGGCTTCGGTATCAAGTGGGCTGAGAAAATCCGAACAAAGATAGGGTTAAGCGTATTTTTAGGAAGACTTTTAGGAGCGAAAGATTAACTAGTGATCAAGATCACTTCTTAAATTATGCGGGAGTGATATAAAAACCGTTCATGCCGTTAAAATGCCTTTTGACATTAACCAATAATTTTTTTGTCATGAGTTATTTTATTGAAAGTGCAAACTTTCTCATTTGGCTACATCAATGAGTTACAGCATAAGGAAAATATATGAAAATAAATTTATCTGGTCATCACGTTGATGTCACTGACAACGTAAGACAATTCATAGACGAAAAATTTGCCAAAATAGCCAATCATTTTCCATCACTCATTTCACTCGACGTTACCATTGCTAAAGAGCATCATAAGTTTGAAGTAGAAATAAGAACGAATTACGAAGGAGCTGCTATCTCAGCTTCGGGTTCAAACGAAGTTATGTTTCCTGCAATTACAGAAGCCGGAAAGCGTCTTGATGCTGCGTTAAAACATAGAAAAGGTCATTTGAAAGCAGATAGACACGAAAAGCCAAAATGCACAAGTCCAGAAATTGCTTATGAAACTATCCAAGAGATGGAACTCACCTGATCATTAAGCGAGTTGGCCGCCGATTTAAGCTTCGGCGGCACTATGGTTATGTTCTTCATCAAGTAAACTGACTTTTCTAGGTCTCATTATCAGCTTATAAACTGCTGGCACCCACAGTAACGAAATCAATGTTGTTAAAAGAGTACCGCCTGCAATAGCCGTTGCAAATGGAGGCCAAAATCCACCTCCTGCGAGAATTAACGGTAAAAAACCACCGATTGTAGTGATGGTTGTGGAGCTAATATGGCGAGTGCAGCTGCTTACGTCTCTTATGATGGCTTTATCATTTCCTTCTCTTGGAAGTTCAGATGATTCCAGCTCTGCGATAATAACAATGGCTGCATTAATGGCTAATCCCATTAAGCCCAATAATCCAATAATGACATTAAAGCCAAAGGCAAAATCAAAAATGTAAATGGCCAATAAACCTAGTCCCGCCGATTGAATTGCGCTTAATAAAATAATTGCCGTTAACCTAAATGAATTAAAAGATAAAACAACAACAGTAATCAGTAATGCCATGACGAGCGCAACGCTTGAAAGCAATTTACCTACAGCTTCGTTTCGTTTTGCACTTTCACCGCCAACCTCAATATTATAGCCAGCAGGCAATGAAATTGAATTGATGTCCTCCATGACTTCAGTTAACACTTTTGCGGGTAAGACACCAGAATGAACATAGGCTTCAATGGTATTCACTCTTTGTCCGTTTCGTCTAGTTATGGCTCCTCGACTCACTTTGAATTCTTGGGTACTGATTGCCGAAAGCGGAATGCGAGCACCATCTGATGAAATGATTTGGATGTCATTCAGCTTATCGGGAGATTGATGGAATTCATCAGTAAGTCGGACTCGAACAGGCAGTGATTCGGTTTGTTCTAGTACACTCCCACTTAAAATACCCGTCGTCGACATTTCAATTTGTCTGGCTATATCTGTGAGGCTTAGTCCTATTTTGCTAACGATATTCTCGTTAGCATTCACCCAAACTTTTGGAGCCCCAGAAAATAGTGTTGTTCTCGAGTGAGTGACTAAATCAGACTGGTTCAACCGTTGCCTGATTTTGTCACCAATCAGGTGCAGCTTCTCTAAATCTGAACCATAAACTCTGAATTCAACTGGGGCGTTAAATGGAGGCCCTTGTTCTAATTTTCTGACAAGTACTTGAGCTTCTGTAAACTTATTATCTAATTGTTTTTGTAATTGCGGAATGAGTGCATTTGCTACATCAAAGTGGGATGTTTTAACCATTGCTTGTGCATAATTTGCAGCACCTTGTTGACGTTGTGTCATGTTGTAATAAAACGAGGGTGTATTGTCACCGACCATCCAATCAACTTTTTTCACTCCTTGAGTTTCACCAAGGAAGCGATGCATTGCTTTTACTGTAGAGAGCGTATTATCGAGACTGGATTGTGGAGATAAAAATACTTCGATATGAAACATATCCCTGTCTGATGGTGGGAAAAACTGTTCAGTCAGTTTAGACGCTGCAACAAACCCTAAAATGGGCAGTGCACCAATAATAACTGTTGAAGCAAGTGGTCTTGTTAATACCAGCGAAAGCAAGCGAGAAAACTTGTCAGACAACCACGGTGTTGAAATACCTTGGCTGCTCCACGATTTTTTATCTTTACCGCCACTGAATCGACCTGCGAATCCGGCAATCAATGTATGTGAAATAATGTACGAGCCAATTAAGGCAAAAATGACGGAGATTGCAATGCCACCTACGAACTCACCAGCAGGGCCGGGCATTAATACAATAGGGGTGAAGGCTAAAATAGTCGTGATGGTTGAGCCAGCTAATGGTAGCCAGAGGTGCTTAAGGCTCTCTGTTACCGCTTGTAATCGACCTTGTCCTTGCTGTCTTTTCTGGCTGATTGCATCGACGATGACAATGGCGTTATCGACCATGATTCCGAGAGCGACAACTAACCCTGTAACAGACATTTGATGAATAGGTAAATTCACTAACTTCATACAAGCTAGTGTAAATAGAGCCGTTAATGGAAGTGCTGCGGCTACGATTATTGCGTTTCGCTTGCCAAGTGTGATCATGAGTACGATTAGAATCAGTACAAAACCTTGTAATAGGTTGATTGCCAGTTCACCTAATCGGATTTCAGTATAACTTTGCTGCTCAAATAGCCAGTCGATTTTGACATTAGAAGGTAACTCTTTACTTAGGTTGTCAACGGCCACTTTTACTTTCTGCTGCCACTTATCGATGCGAACATTATCTAGCATTGTGACTGCAACCATAATACCTTGCTGACCATTAATCAGCGCAATACTTTGCTCTGGCTTTTTTACCTGTTTTTTAATGTCGGCAATATCTTGTAACTTGATGATGGGTTTGTCGGCACCAATGTTTATAGGCAGTTGTTTGATGCGTTTTAAAGAGTCCAACTCACCACTTACTTCTATCGTTGCCTTAAGTGTTTGGTTATTGATCTCACCTGCGGAGACTTTACTGTCAGCGGCTTGAATTTGCTGAGCAATATTCGAAGGCGTCACTTTTAAAGCGGCTAAATTATTTTTATCAAGCGTGACTAACACTTCTTCTTGAGGCTCGCCATAGAGTTTCACAAAGTCAGTGCCTGTAATAAGCCTAATTCGACTTTGTAGCTCTTTAGCGTAGCGATTCATGAAGTCGATTCTTGGTTCAGTGTCGCTATTCCAAGTGACCCCTAAAACGACCGTACTCGCAAAACCAACCTGATCGTCAAGGGTAGGGCGACTGGTATTCTGAGGAAGTAACGGTGTGCTGTCTGCAACTAAATCTCTTGCTCTGGACCAAACCGGATCCGTTTTCATGACGTTGTCTTTGAGTTCAAGTTGGATAACTGAAATGCCAGGACGTGATGTCGAAGAGATCCTTTTTAATTCTTCAAGCCTTCTAAGTTGGTTTTCGAGTACGTCAGAAACTAAAGCCTCAACTCGTTCAGCTGATGCTCCCGGATAATGTGTTACCACGCTCGCAAAGCGGTTGGTCACGGTTGGGTCTTCCGCGCGAGGTAAGTTACTTAGCGCCCCTAATCCAGCAACTAAAATAAGTGCGATGATGAGTGCACTTAAGCGAGCATTTTCAATAAACGCGCGAATCATTTTGCCTCCGTTATATGAGAGGCAGTAACGTATTGCTCTGGAGCGACTTTGTGCGTGCCTTTAGACATCAGTAGCTCTTTGTTTTTAAAAGCACCAGTAACAAAAGATCGGTTTTCAGACGTATGAATCACTTCTACATTACGCTTAGTGACTTGTAGTTGGCCGCTTGCATCGGGCTGAAGAACAAAAATATTCCATAGCCCCCTCATTCCATCTATCAATGCTGAGTTAGGCACCCATGCACCTTCCGATACCACAGTTTGATGGACAGTTAAAATAGCAATTGAATTTGGCTTATGATTGTTGATTGGTGGTAGCTGAAATCTAAGTTGGTGGGTTTGCGTTTGTTGGTTGAGCTGTTTGGTGATAGAGATTAGCTTTCCTTTATGCTCAGTACCTTGTATTTCGATAGAGTACGACTTACCAATATTGAATATGGATAAGTGTTGAGAAGGTACATCAATAATTGCTTGATGTTGTTCTGATTGGTTTAGCTGAAAAACAGGATGACCTGCTGATATATTATCACCTATTGATTGATATCTCTTTGTAACTTGGCCGTTAAAAGGGGCAATTATGTTTGATTTATCAATTTGTATATCTAAGGATAGTTGTTTTGCGGACAACTCATTTAGTTGAGCTTTTAACTGGGATACTTGCGTTTGCTGTTCATCAATGATTTGTGCGGAAACAAATGATGATTCGCTCATTGTTTCACTTCGTCGTAAAGTACGTATCGCTAAATTCAACTGCTGCTGTACTCGGTTCATTGCAGCGCCAACCTGAGACTTTTGATTCTGTAACAAGGCAGTGTCTAGTGTGGCTAATTTTTGATCTTTTAAAACGTTGTCACCTAAGTCGGCATAAAGATAAGTAATCTTGCCTGCCAATTCAAATCCGAGTCTTGAATTATTGAGGGATTCTGATGAACCTATAAATGTACGCTGCACAAAATAGTTAGGTTGAACTTTAATTTCTATTGCTTCTACTGAAGGCGTTTTTGATGTTTTACTCTCAACGTTAGGCTTTGAGCAGGCAGAAATCATGACTAATATAATGTAGCTGGCAATAATTTTTCTTATGAAAGTAGTTATGTCGTCCATGAAGTTATCCTAAGCTTTAGTTGGTATATTCCACATCAAACTAGACTGTCTAGTCTAGAATTGTAGTTTAGAGGCTTAAAACTAGACTGTCCAGTCTATTCTGTGCTTTAATTCAACAGAAATGTTTTACAAGAAAATGAACATGAGTGAAAAAGTTGTACTTTCTAAGAGTGAACAAAAGCGTTTAAATATCTTAACCGCAGCGATCCAATTATTTTGTGAGCACGGTTTTCCGCATACCAGTATGGATGAAGTCGCAAAAATTGCTGGAGTGTCAAAGCAAACGGTCTACTCCCACTTTGGTTCTAAAGATGATTTATTCGTTGCAGCAATTGAATCTCGTTGCTTAGCGCATCAGTTATCTGGCCGTTTGTTGAATGATCCAGAAGATGCAGAGCGATGTATTACTGAGTTTGCGCATAAATTTGGTGAGATGATAGTAAGCCACGAAGCTATTACGGCATATAAGGCTTGTATTGCAAATTCAGATAGTCATCCTGAATTATCCAGAATGTTTTATGACGCAGGACCAACGCACATCTTTAATATGCTTGAAGAGTATTTCATTAAAGTCGAGCAAATTGGTTTATATCATTTCGGAAATTGCAGAGATAGCGCAATTAGACTGTGTTCGATGTTGTTTGGTGAGTTGAAAGTGAGATTAGAACTTGGTTTAGAGACTGGAAACCTTGTAGAAATGCGGTCAGAGTTTATTGCTGAATCAGCAAGATTGTTTTTAAAGGCACATAAAGTGTAGTTAAAATACAAGGCACGCTAATGGGTGCCTTGTATTAAACGATTTATTCACTGAGCAAGCATATCTTTTTTTAAGCTTCTTTGTGCTGGCTTGTCGCCGAGCCAAATGGCAATTAACGCTTTTCGAAACGTTTCGTTTTTAATGTCAGTTAACTTATTCATGTTTTTATATGCAGTAACCCCCACCCCTTTATGAAACACGAAAGTAAATTGATCACCTTCTTTGATGCCTGTATCAAATAGAGACATAAATTCATCAATCTGGGGCTGTATCGGCTTTACATTGTCATGGGTCGAATGCTCAAAGCCCTCGACGATAGCTTCCTGCATTTTGTCTTTTGTGATCAAGCCTGAGATGATATTTAAACGAATAGCTGCAAACTTTTCGTTCATGGCTTTATTTGCATCTTTCGTTTTGTTTGAAAGGTATAAGCTGCCTACGTAAAGATCGAAAAAGAACTTACTTCTTACGCCACTACCGTTAAGTAACATTGGCTTACTTTCGATATTCAGGTTGTCGGCTACAGAAACACCAGATACTTTCATATCTTTTGCAATAGCTTGACTGCCAAAAAGTACTATTGTGATTAATAGCAATTTTGATAGAAGTTTCATAACTACCTCATAAATTGATTAAAACTAAAATAACTTCCATGAGTTTAGTCTAACTTCTGATCCCTAGTTGAAATTCGCCATTTTGTTGGAACCAAATGGCTTGTTTTTCAGTTGAAGAAATAAGAAATGGGCCATCATCAAAGAAAAGGAAACACTTCCAATTTCGTTTGAAGACTTCCCATGTAGTTTCTATAACTTGATACTTTTCATAACAAAAAAAGACTTGGGTGTCATCATTCCATTCGATTGATTCAGCTATTGGTTCAGGAAGTTGAGGTTCTTCGCTGTCCCATGCTGCTTGCCACAATCCTTCTTTTTTCCAGCTGTTACTTCTGGCTGCCCAATCACCTTTTGATATAAGATCGGGTCTAATGCTCTTATTACTGATGAGCTTGTTCCAAATTTGCATTGCGCTTTTTTCAGTCAAAGGCTTAATAGCGTCTTTGTCTTCATCACACACTGGAATTTCATTGTGATTAAAGATCCATTTACGACGATATTCATCTAAAGGAATATATGAAAGGTTCAAAAAAGTGTCTCGCAATACTATCGTTAATTGGCGCTAGTATACTGTTTATTGATATTTCTAACCAGTAGATGGTTTAGGAGGAGGTGTTACAATTTACACCAGACTTTGTGATATGAGTACCACCACCAGAGTCAATGGTAATAGATTGTGAGTGTTCATTATTTTTGTCACTCGGGCAATAAGAAAGTGTTGCAGAGAAAGTGTCTGTATTTTCTGCTCCATTAGCAAGAAAACTTACTCTTCCATCGGGCGTAAATTGAAGTTGATTGAAGCCGAACTTAATTAAATCGCTATCATTGAAGGCTTCTATATAGCGCAATTGTGCTAAATCTTGTCCACCTTGTGCAGGTCGAAAAACTTGGATTCCCGTTTTCCAATCATTTCCACATACATTGTTGGCTTGAGGACACAAATTGATAACTTGGTTATAGCTAATGGCTTGATTACGAGCATAAGCAATGATGGTCTGAACTTTCCTAATACTTTGGTCTGCTCGGGTGGTTTCGTATAAAGAGGTAAGAGAAGGTGCGCCAATAACTAAAAGAATCGAAGCAACTGCAATCGTTACCATTAACTCAACTAATGTAAATCCTTTCATACTCAACATAGACAAACTCCCTAATTACAAAGTCGAGTATATATAAATAATTAGTTTAAATCATCCTTTAGTATTAGTTGGTGCTTAAGTTAGTTTTGCGGGCATTCAGCTGAAGTTGCATCTTCCATCTTGATTCTTCCTGTTGGTGCCACAACCACTTTTTTCGGTGTAACACTGGTAGAGTTTTCCGGGCAATATACGACGGTAGCTTGATTGCCAAAAGCCATTCCATCTGCCTGAAATTGTATGGATGTTTGATTGGTGTTTATGGAGTCGTGCTCATTAAAGTTTTCAGTATGAGTAAGGTCCATATCGTCACCGTCGAATATATTATTACTATTTTGGTCAACAAAGACAGTGAGCCCTTTCGACCAATCATTCGTGCAGTTAGTTTCCTTTCTATGGCATACAGTGATATTTTGGCCTAAAGAAACAGCCTGACCTCTTGCATAAGCAATTGTTTGGTGAAGCTTCTTAGCACCCATGTCAGTTCGGACGCTCTGATATAAATTATTGAGGGAGGGCGCACCTATAACAAGCAGTATTGCAGCAACCGCAATTGTCACCATGAGCTCCAATAAGGTAAATCCTTTAACCTTAAACACGGTTTCATCCTTGAATCCTAATTATTCATTAAGTTTAGCTGATCTAAAAAATTGAGGGAATAATCCCTTTCTACTAGGAGTGATAGAATTTAATATCTCAGATTTCACTGTATGCAAATGAATTGCTAAAGGCTAAAATAAGGGCAGTTTAAATAATCTATGCTTACAACACTGAGACTTGGATGTTGTTGAAATAGTGTAAATAGTTGCATTGAGGAAAAACGATGAAGAAAATTGAAGCGATCATCAAACCATTTAAATTGGATGATGTTCGAGAGTCTTTGGCTGAGATAGGCATCAGCGGTATGACGGTAATGGAAGTAAAAGGCTTTGGTCGCCAAAAAGGGCATACGGAGCTTTATCGTGGTGCTGAATATATGGTTGATTTTCTTCCGAAAGTAAAATTAGAAATCGTTGTTCAAGATGAAATGTTAGAGCAAGCGTTAGAAGCAATAGTCGAAACGGCTAGAACCAACAAAATAGGCGATGGTAAAATATTCGTGACGGATATTGAAAGAGTCATTCGTATTCGAACTGGCGAAGAAAACGAAGATGCGGTTTAAGAATTTTTAGTGTTTTCTCATTAGCTTATAAAAACCATGGCCACCCATGGTTTTTTATTCTCTTTCATTTAAAAAGTCTACTTAATACTTCTTTCTCGCAATTGTTAACTATTATTAATGTAGTTTTTTAGTTGTTTAAGTCTTTATGCTTATGTTTTACGGCGCTTTATGCTAAATTGTATTGGTAATTTGGTCTGACCAATTTGGTTGGGTAAAAGTATTCCTATCGGTAACTTTTGAGGTTTCTATGACGGTAAAGAAAATTGTCATTGTAGGTGGTGGGGCAGGTGGTTTAGCTTTGGCATCAAGATTAGGACGTAAGCTTGGAAAAACGGATAAGTTTGATATTTGCTTGATTGATAAAAGCCCAGTACACCTATGGAAACCCAAATTACATGAAGTTGCAGTAGGTGCCATTGATCGATCTATCGATGGTCTACTGTATCGAGATCATGGCCTTAAAAATGGTTACCGCTTTATTCGTGGTGAGTTTACGGGTTGTGATGTTAATAATAAGACAATCGATTTAGCACCAGTTTACGCTGAAGATGGTGAGCTTCTCTTGTCATCGCGTAATATTGATTACGACATTATGGTGTTAGCGTTAGGTAGCGTTTCAAATACTTTTGGTACACCTGGTGCCAATGAGCACTGTATTTTTCTTGATAACCTTCCAAGTGCAGAATTTTTCCATCAAAAATTGTTGGATGCTTTATTGCAACTAAGTGAAAGTGAAGATAAGAAGCTGAGTATAGGGATCGTCGGCGCTGGAGCAACAGGTGTAGAGCTCGCTGCAGAATTATTCCACGTAATCGACTCAGTAAAAGACTTTGGTTATGACAACGTTTCTGATGGTCACTTAGATGTTCACTTAATCGAAGCTTCACCCAAAATATTACCTCAATTACCTGAACGTATCAGTGCTAGAGCCCAGTCTTTACTAGACAGAATAGGGGTTAAATTACATATTGGCGTACAAGTTCAAGAAGTGACTAAAGATGGTTTTATTACTCATGATGGAAACCTCATACCCGCCAATATCAAGGTATGGGCTGCCGGAGTAATGGGCCCTAAAATTTTTGCAAATTTGGCACAACTTCCTGTAACCAAGCGGAATCAAATAGAAGTTGACCGTTTTATGCAAGTAGATGGTGTTGAAGATGTTTATGTAATAGGCGATTGTGCGGCAATGGAGCTTCAGGATGGAAGAATGTCACCGCCGCGAGCTCAAGCGGCTGATCAAATGGCGCACCGTTTACATAAAAATTTAGTGAACAAATTTAAAGGCAAAGCAGAGAGTGAGTTCGTTTATAAAGATTATGGTTCATTAGTTTCTTTAAGCCGCTTCTCTGCAGTTGGCAACTTGATGGGCAGTCTGCGCTCTGGTGAATTCTTTGTTGAGGGGCACATTGCACGATTTATGTATATGTCACTTTATCAACGTCACTTATCCAGTTTGTACGGGTATTTTTCTGCTTTGATTTATCGTTTCGCACAAAAACTACTTCGCTGGCATCGACCTAAGCTTAAGCTACATTAACAACCACAAAGTAGTAGTAATCTACCTCAGCGGTAAGTTACTACTTAAAATTCTCTAGCATAAAATCAATGAAAGCTCTGACTTTTGCAGATACATTTTTACGGCTTGGGTAAATTAAACATAGTTCGATATTATCCTTTGGTAAATGACTGAATAGCTCCACTAAACGCCCCGTAGCGATGGCTTGCTCTGCAAGGGCTATTGGGAGTCGAGCGATACCTACGCCTTCAATGCAAAGTTGCATTGCCATATCTAAGTTATTCGCAGTAAATACACTATTAAGTTCAGCTTTGATTGTGTGTTTCATTTCGTCAGTATAACCCCATGAATTGGGCGTTTTGTGGTTACTATATGTAATAGCTTTGTGTTGGTTTAATTCGGAAGGGCATCTTGGTGAACCATATTCTTGTAAATATTTTGGCGCTGCAACAGTTACGGTATATGAACTACCAAATTTTCGACTGATTAAGCTTGAATCTTCTGTGGAATGAATTGCTCTAACTGCAATATCAATACCCTCTGCAATTAAGTCTACTTTTCTGTCATTCAGTTCTACATTTAGGGTGACTTTAGGATAAGCCTTCATAAAATTAGCAAAAATTGGGCTCAATTGAACAATACCAAACCCGACGGGACAACTAATTTTAATCTGGCCTTGTGGTTCTATTTGTTTTCCTTCCAATCCACACTGCGCAGTTTCGGCACTTTCGATAATCTGCTTGCAGGTTTGATAATAAAGCTCTCCTTCAGGCGTCAATTTTAACGTGCGAGTGGTCCTTTGCAGTAGCCTTACTCCCAGCCTGTGTTCAAGTCTATTAATTTCTTTACTGATATAAGAGGGCGAATGCCCGCAATTTTGAGCGGCTAATGTAAAGCTACCATTATCAACAACATTAGCAAAAGTTACCATCCCATCGAGTAAGTTTGATTTCATACTATTTAACTTTATTAAGTGTTATATGGAAATTATCTATGCACAAATGGCATATTAATAACCATTAGGAAATAGATTAGAGTATTTCACATATTCACTTTATGAGGAAAAAATAATGAAAGTTTTAGCGATTGGCGCAAGTAACAGTCGGAATTCTATTAATCAGACGTTGGCAAAGTATTCCGCTAACTTAGTACAAGGCGCTGAAGTGAACGTAGTGGATCTTAATGAGTTTGAAATGCCAATTTTCAGTGAAGATAGAGAGAAAGAGTTAGGTTCTCCAAAACAAGCCATCGATTTTTTTAAATTGATTGGCAATGCTGATCTCATTATCATTTCATTTGCGGAGCATAATGGCTCGTACACTGCAGCATATAAAAACTTGTTCGATTGGACTTCAAGAATCGATATGAAAGTGTTTCAGGGAAAGCCTGTGATCATGTTAGCAACATCACCAGGTCCAGGTGGGGCAAATAGTGTTCTATCTGTTGCTGCGAATTCAGCACATTATTTTGGCGCAGAAGTTTTAAGTGCTATTTCATTACCGAGCTTTTACGAGAACTTTGATTTTGAAATTGGGAAAGTAACGGATAGTGAATTCAATAGAAAGCTAATCGATACGATCAAAGCTCTTGATTAAGCCTTATATGAATTCACAACTTTTGGGTTACAGGTTAAAGTTGTTTGCTTTTTTTGATGTATCGAATGCTGAAACAAAGAGTAATGGCTCAGACATGTTGCTGATACTTCCTGAGTATATACAAAGTTGAGTTTCATGACCGTTATGGTCAGGTCTTCTTATGACGGTGGGTTCTTCATTAAAGTTACTGTTATTTTCTGCCCAAAATTTATCGGCTTCACTTTTGGCTGTAGTTTCATCATGCACTGTTGCTAGCCTGAGTCCAATTATGTACGTCAAAGTGAGATTGTTCGAGGGTCTTAGGTCGTAAGCTAGATAACCCTCATCTTTCGGGACTGCGAATTGAAAAGAAGAGAAAGTTTGTTTTATCTGTGATGTTGTTGGGCAAGTAAAATCTGTAACGAGTGAGTGATTGTTTGGATTGGGGGTGTTCTTGTTTGGGGAAACGTTCGGCTTGTTTATCGTTGGTGTTGAGTCTTTCGCAGAAGAATTACTTCCGCCGCAAGCGCTGAGTACAAGAGCTGAAATAATAGCTACGCATATTGGAGCCTTGTTCAAAATCTTTTTAAATTGGACAAGCTTCATTAAAGTAATCTCGTGAGATGAAATGTGAGGCGAGATTCTAAAATGGAATGTTTATCGGTTTCAATAATGATGAATAAAGCTTAATTGTGGGGTTTCAATTATCAATAAAATGAGAATTTATAATTGGTGGATTTTAGATTTAATTATAATGAGGATTTGGAATGGTGCCGACACCAAGAGTCGAACTCGGGACCTACTGATTACAAGTCAGTTGCTCTACCAACTGAGCTATGTCGGCATTCCAAATATATCTCTTCATAAAAAGAAGAGTGGTGCCCGAACCCGGAATCGAACCAGGGACACGAGGATTTTCAATCCTCTGCTCTACCGACTGAGCTATTCGGGCAAATCTAACGCTCTTAATTAAAAGAGTAAAAATGGTGCCGACACCAAGAGTCGAACTCGGGACCTACTGATTACAAGTCAGTTGCTCTACCAACTGAGCTATGTCGGCGTATTCTTAAATAAAAACCTTTATAAAAAAGAGCCTTAATTAAAGAATGGTGCCCGAACCCGGAATCGAACCAGGGACACGAGGATTTTCAATCCTCTGCTCTACCGACTGAGCTATTCGGGCATTTGATGAAGTTGTATCAAGTCATTTCTAACTCGTCTCCTTCAAAGCGGGCTAAATAATATAGCGAGAGGTTCTGGGCTGCAAGCTCTTTTTTTTAAAATTGTTTCGATTGTTGAGTTAGTGTTCAATCTGCTTAAATAAACGTGATTTTGATAACTCTATGAACGTTTTTACAGCAGGAGATAGCCAGCGATTGTTACTCCAAATCATATTTAAAGTTAAAGAAAGGTCAGGTCCTGCCCAATCTAATACGGCGAGCTTTCCTGCGTCTATGTCTTTTTGTGCAGAAATTCGACTAATGGCAGCAATTCCGAGTCCCATGCTGACACAAGATTTGATTGCTTCAATACTTACAAATTCTAAATATTTCATTTGTACCGGTTTTACATCGTTCAAAGCCGTCAGAAATTTTTTCCTATATTGACAACCTTGCTCAGTAAGAAGGATGGTTTCACCTTTAAAGTCTTCCGCTGTTATTGAATTTCGGGTTACTAATGGGTGCTCCGGTGCTGCAATGACAACAATTTGCTCTTTTCTTAAGGCTAATTTTGAAAACCGCTCAGCAATATCTTCATGACCTAAAGTAAATGCGATGTCGACCTGATGATTGATGACTTGTTCAGACAGTCTTCTTACATTTAATGAACTAACAAACAGGTTTACTTCAGGAAATTGTTTACTGAACTCGGTAATGAGAGGCGGAAGTCGATAAGTCAGCACCGTTTCATAAGCTGAGATATTGAGTTTGCCAACGACGCTTTGAGTCGAACGAACGGCGGTTTCAGCTTGTTCACGTAAATTAAACAACTGTTCCGTATATTGATAAAGTTGAATGCCTGCTTGAGTAAGCTTTACATTTCTGCCGAGCCGATCAAAGAGTTTTACATTAAGCTCAGTTTCCAGTGCTTTAATGTGAGCTGTTACCGCTGATTGAACGTAGCAAAGAATATCAGCCGTCTCTGAAAAGCTTTCTGTTCGAGCAGCAGTTCTGAATGTCTTTAATTGCTTAAACTCCATTGTGTCACCTATGTAAAACACTTCACAAAAAATGATACTAAAAATCAGTATATATCAATATCGCATATCGCCTTGTGTTACTACACTTAGCCTCTCTTTATTTTGGCTATGAGATTGTGATAATGACAGCGCAAAGACAAGGTGTTTTAATTGCTCTTTTTTGTGTGTTGGTTTGGGCTTCAACAGCAAGTGTTTTGCGTCTGAGTCACAACTCATTAGATCATTTTCAATTTTTATTTTGGTCGAGTCTTTTTTCACTCATTGCCGTTGTTGCCGTTTCTTTTTGGAAAGGCACTTTATCTACGCCTCTCAAGTATCGAAAAATAGATTGGTTGATGGCGACCAGTGTCGGGTTTGTTGGTACATTTTTATATTATTTGTTTTTGTATGAGGGTTTTTCTGAGGGCAAAGGCATTAATATCATCATCATTCAATATACATGGCCGCTGATGTTGTCATTTTTATCGGTGTTTTTCTTTAAGGAAAGTCTTAACTGGCGAAAGGTAATTGCCACAACATTAGGTTTATGTGCTGTTGTTATCGTACTTTCTAAAGGTAGCGTGGATGATTTTTCGTTACAAAATCCAAAGTTACTAGGCTTCGTAGCTTTAGGTGCACTTTGTTTTGCCATATTTAATTTGGGCATGAAACACTTAAAGCTTGAAGCAACAAGCCTATTTGTGGTGTTTTTTAGCGTAGCGACTCTGTGCTCTTTTATTGCAGTGTTAATTAAATCCAGGTTCGTATGGCCACAGGGACTAGATTGGTTCTCAGTGATATTTGTAGGAGCTGTAATTAACGGCTTGACTGATTTGATTTGGATGTGGGCGTTGAGAAAATCAGACGCTTCTTGTTTAGCACCGTTTGTGTATTTTACGCCGATATTAGCAATGATGTATTTAATGGTCTTTTTTCACGAACCATTTTATCCAGCTTATGGCATAGGGCTTGTGCTCATTGTTATTTCGGGTTTACTAAGCACAAATATGAAAGTTAGATTATTGAAACGCAAAAAAATTCAGGCAGCCTAAGCTGCCTGAAAATCTTATCTCTGAATGGAATTACAGAGCGTTTTTGAAGATTTGGCAGATTTCTTCATGAGTAGCTTGTTTAGGGTTAGTGAAACCACAAGCATCTTTAAGTGCGTTATCTGCAAGAGTTGGGATGTCTTTTTCTTGAACACCAAGCTCTGTAAGTGAAGCAGGAATATCGATAGAAGCTGCAAGGCTCTTAATTGCATCAATAGCTGCCGCAGCGCCTTGTTCATCACTTAGACCAGTAACGTCAACTCCCATTGCAACAGCAACATCTTTCAATAAGTTAGGAACAACTTGTGCGTTGTACTCTTGAACATGTGGAAGAAGTAATGCGTTACAAACACCGTGTGGTAGGTCGTAGAAACCACCCAATTGGTGCGCCATAGCGTGTACATAACCAAGGCTTGCATTGTTGAATGCCATACCCGCTAAGAACTGTGCGTAAGCCATTTGTTCACGTGCATCAACATTTTGACCGTCTTTAACTGCAGTTGCTAAGTTGTCACGGATAAGCTCAATCGCTTTGATTGCACAAGCATCAGTGATTGGGTTAGCAGCAATAGAAACGTAAGCTTCGATTGCATGAGTCAGTGCGTCCATACCAGTTGCAGCAGTCAATGCTTTAGGCTTTTTAAGCATTAATTCTGGGTCGTTAACAGATAAGATCGGTGTAGTATTCTTATCAACGATAGCCATCTTGATATGACGTTCTTCATCAGTGATGATGCAGAAACGAGTCATTTCGCTCGCAGTACCAGCAGTAGTGTTGATTGCAACTAATGGAAGTTGAGGTTGCTTGGAAACGTCAACACCTTCGTAATCTTTAATGCTGCCACCATTAGTTGCAACAAGAGCGATACCTTTAGCACAATCATGTGGAGAGCCACCACCTAGAGAGATAACGAAATCACAATCGTTTTCTTTTAAGATTTTTAGACCCGCTTCTACATTGCCCATTGTTGGGTTAGGTTGAGTACCGTCAAAAATGAAGGCTTCAATACTTACGTCGGCAAGTTTAGCAACTAAACCGCCAGCAATACCGATTTCAACTAATGGTTTATCAGTTACGATAAGTGCACGTTGAAAACCTAAAGTTTGAATATCACCAATTGCATCATCTACAGCGCCTTGTCCTAAAACGTTCACAGATGGGATAAAAAATTTAGCGGCCATGCTCACTCCTATAAACTTAAAGTTAATTTTTAAAATTCTAATTCTCTACTGAGTACTAAATTAACAATGAAACTAACTAGATAAAGTGATTTAGATCTAAATTTTTGTTGTTTTAAATTTTTTATAACAAAAATGTCGGAAGGGTCAATTTTGATAATTTTTTATGACTTACAGCGAGGAATTTTTATGTTGCATTGCTTACATCACATTAATAAAGATTAATCATTATTTAAAAAAATGAGTTTAAAATAAATTCCAAAGTTTGAGTTTAACATCCCTGATGAGACAACAGTTTTACTTTTATATATATCAAAATAGCTTAGGTTACAGAGCTTCTGCTAGTCAGTTTGAGCTATTTTCAAAGTATAGCCATATCAACCCAAAATTACTGAATGTTAATTTTTTAAATGAAAGCGGTAAACCTGAAAAAACACAACAGTATCTTGTATGCCAAGTTCAAAATACCCAAGATACGGGAAAAGGCCAAACGGTGAGTATGCAATTCCTTTCGTTTTTCGAGGAAGATGGCTTTACTGTGATTACCGAAACACCTGAAAGTAAAGCGTTATCACGATGGGTTGTTGAACAACTTTCATTAAAAGCTAAAGAGACTCACAAAGTTGAGTGCTCAAAAGGAGCTACTCCATCTATTTTAGGAAAGAAAACTGAGAAATTAAGCAAAGCAACCCCATCGACCCTAGATAGAAAAACTCAAAATATAGTAGCTATAACTCCTGGATTTAGTGGTGGCATTAATCGCTGTTTTGCTCATGCTGCATTAAAACAATTAATACTAGAACCTGGTAATCAAGATATTGATGTAAAAGCGGTTCCTGTTTATGTGAAACCATTAGCTGAAGCATTTTCTAATCTTTTGAATGCATTTTATAAAGTCAGAAGGTCTCAAGGTTGTTCATCTGATGTACCCAAAGCATATGATCGTTTTTTTAACGAGCTTCAATCATTGGCATCGAAAAACTATAAAACAATGAGTGCTGAAGATAAAGCGGCTCACAATAATCTGAAGTTGATGTTTTCAAGTCAACTACAGCAACAACATGATTCAAGAGACTTTGCTGATAGCCTTTGTGTATTGTTCAGGTTATATAAAACCGAAAACTTACTCTACAGAAGACAGAGGTATCAAATTAAATCTGAACAGTCCGAATTGTTTGGTAAACCCGTTCAGTCAGATGTATCTGGAGGCGGCGCTTATTTTTTAATTCACCCACAAGGAAGATCATTATCTGTAGAATTATCCGATGAGGTTTTGGCTGATAAGGCTTCTACTTTCGAAGTTAAGAAAGGCGACAGAATAGAAAAGCTGGATGCTGTATTATTTCAAAGTATCGCTAGTGGTCCATTGGAGCGTGATATATCTCTAAGAATAGCTATTGGACTTGTTGATTACCCTGATGTAAGAAAACCAATAGAAGCTCAAGCATTGTTGTATGGTAATAATGACTGTATCCCTGTCAGCTTTAGAAAGAAATTTGATAGCGAAAAAGGTATAAAAAAAAGAGGTGCAGAAACTTCTCATCACAAGGTTTTTGCAAATTTTAAAATAAACACAATTGTTTTTTACCTTGGCTCAGGTAAGGTTAATTTAAGGCACTATATAACTCTTGAAAACTTAGGTAACGATAAATGGGTTATACACAATGACGGTAGTGTTCAAACCTTTTCAGGGAATTTAAAACAATATATATCCAAGTCGCCTTACGCAACTCCATTTTTAATAAACCTCGTTAAGGTCTGATCTATTTAGCTTTATAAGAAAACAGCTATCTGTACGATTCAAGCAATGAATAAAAATTAACTTTTTATGAAGGTACTTTTTTGCTGATGCTATCTGCCAGTTATGTGGGCTAACTAATAAAGATAATTCGTTATCTGTCCATCATTCTTATAACCCAAAACAAGAGTGGAATGGAAGTAAACTCTATGATTCAGGTAGTATCGATAATGGCTCCTGAATTTCAATTGAGCCTGATGGCAGAAACCTCGGTGAAATCTTATCCAACCCTTTGGAGTCGGCCGATGAAACAGCTGTCGATGTTGTAAGTGAACTTGGTAACAATGTTAAGTTGCTGGCTTTTTCTGATACCACAAGCTTTGGCTGTGAAAGTTGTGATTCACTGGTCTCAATAAGAATTCACACCAAAGCCTTCGTTGGTAAAAACTCAAGAAAAGTTACTGAAGCTCAGAGTTTAGCTACAAAAAATGATGATATTTTCATTTTCTTAGGTGATAAAAAAGCCGACTATAATGCTCTAAACTTTTGCGTTCGAACTATAGTTTGGTCACATTGGTGGACAAACGATAAATAGTGGGCGCTATATTACACTGGAAAATTTAAGTAATGGAAAATGGCTCGTTCATTCAGATATGAGTACGAGTGTTTATGAAGGAAGTTGAGTTCATATTTTGCTCAGCATAAAAGCACCATCTCTTATTTGTTTGACTTAAAGAAAACATAAGCAGATAAAAATATTGATTTTATCGATATTTTTATTGTTGGAGTTACTGTAGAGTAAATACGTAAGTTAACTCATTTATCTTCTTTACCCAATGAATAAACAAAGCAAACTTCAAAACGGATTTACGTTAATTGAGCTCGTGATTGTTATTGTGATTTTAGGCGTTTTAGCCGTAATCGCTGCGCCAAAGCTTTTTGACTTTTCATCAGATGCTCGTAAGGCTACTTTAGAGCAAACTGCCGGTTCGATAAAAAGTGCCATTGCAATGGTTCATATGAAAGCTGAAGTCGCAGGTGTTGCTGAAGAACAAAGTGCGGTGATAAAAATTGCAGGCAAAGATGTTGAGATTAGTTATGGATACCCTAAGCTTCCTGGTTATCCGAATTTTTTAAATACAGGCTTATTTGCAAGTGTTGATATCGGTAGTATTGGGTTATACAGCGTAAATGCAAATAACACTGAACTCGACTGGGTTTATCAAGGAATGGGCGAGCGAGAAGCTGACGGAGTAAGAAGGCTTGCAATGGATATAGGCTTTGGTGTCTTATCAAAAGATGGAACAGGCTCTGGGAGTGGGGTTACACCCTCAAATACTGAGTGCTATATCCGTTACTTTATAGCAAAAGGATCAACCGCTGCCACAGTACAAGCGGTAACCACAGGCTGCTAAACCTTAATTTTCCCAGTTAAAATACCATATTTTACTAAGAGTTCATCTTGTGATTCTTTATGGTTTGGGTCTGGAGCAATACAATCGATAGGGCAAACTGATACACATGTTGGTTTGTCATAATGGCCAACGCACTCGGTGCAAAGGTCAGGTTCAATCTCAAAAATTTCTTCGCCTAAACTAATTGCTTCGTTTGGGCACTCTGGGTCACACATATCGCAATTGATACAACTGTCATCAATTAATAACGCCACTTTGTTGATGTTCCTCGGTAAAATTCAGTAATAGTAAGGGTTTCAGAGAAAGTACGTTATTGGGACGTGATGACTATGAATTACCTTGAAGGTAGGTATTTTACTATAAAAGCAGAGCGTGTGTAACAGTAATAATAACGAGCAATTCGCTTGTTTATAGAAAATTAATCGAATTGTACTAAGTTTATATTTTGCCTTTATAAAATTTTACACAATGATTGCTAGTTTTCGGTTCACAACTTTTGATAAAATCCTTCAATATCATTTTTTAAGCCTTTTAAGTATTAGAAAGGTTACATTAGCAAGGATGCGCCTTCTGAGAGAGGCGTTATGTCAGTAGTATATAGAGAGCTCGATGGGCGAGAGTACCTTCACGTTCATCGCAAGGTAAATAAAGAAGAGTTTAACCGATTTATTAATGTTACAGGTCTTTTAGGTAAAGAGCTTGCGTTAAAAAAGTATGAAGCTAAACAGTTAGATAATGAGCTTGCAGATAAACAAATATCTTCGAATAATTCTTTAATGTCTATGTTTTGTCATCCTGATGGTAAGTTGAAACATATTATTATTGTTCCTCCTCAGAAAAAATCAGGTTGGGCTGTAAAGTGTGTGATAAATCAGAATAAAAAAGTGGTTTTTGTTAAATCGCTGTCAATTGCGAAACATAGCCTAGATAAAGCGATTTGTATGATGTTTGAATTAGTATCTGATTTTTTTGATGTACCCAAAAAGTCAGTCAATTATTCTGTCTTACTTGCTTTGTACACTTCACAACTTAATGAGCGATATATTAAGTTAAAGAAGGAATACGATTCGAAGTAAAGTTTACGTTATGCCCGTAAATGTATATACGGGCATAACGCATATGAATTATTGTACTTCTAGTTGGTCATTCATTGTTTGGTAATCAATCATATCAACGTGTTTTTTAATTCTATGGTTTTTTACATCAACATCTAAGGTTGTAACCCCAGATACAGAAATATTGATTACCTTCCCCGGTTTTCCAAAAAGTCGACCCAACCCTCTATAACTGTAGCTTCCTACAATGACGACCAAAGAGCCCGAATTAAACATGTGTTCGATAGTAAATTTATACTCGATTAAACCTTCATGAGCTCTATGGATAAACTCTAAAATATGGCTACGGCCAACATATTTTTTATCGGCAGTTTTATCCTGAAAAACACTTTCTCTACTATAGAAGGTGCTGAGTTCTTTCATGTCGTTATTTGTGAGCGCATGTATGTAATTCAGCGCCAGCTTTTGCTCTGGTGGAATTTTTCCATTTGATGCAAGCGTTGAAAAAGAAACAAAAAATACAATAGCAAATAACAAACTTCTCATCTATGAACTCTTTAAACTTAAATCAAAAGCAGGCAATGATAAACGCCAGCGAATCGCGGCTAATCTAATTGATAACGTGGTACCCATAGCAATAAACATCGTTGTTTTTTGATCGAAACCAGCACTCAGGAATAATACATAACAAATAGCGCCAATCATACAAGCTGTAGCGTAAATTTCTGTACGTAGTACCATCGGCACCTGTCTGCAAATAACGTCACGGAGAATACCGCCACCAATCCCTGTTACGACTCCCATGATGACTGCAGAAATTTCATCTAACCCCAATAGGAGTGCCTTTTCAGTTCCAATAATAGTGAACAATGCTAAGCCGAAAGCATCGGCAACAGGTAAAATGAACCAAGGTGCATTTCGGTTGTTATTCGAACGTAACAACAGCAATGTTAAAGCGACAGTAAGTAGAATCGCTAAAATATAATTTGTATCTTGCAACCAAAAAACAGGTGTAGAGCCCATGAGTAAATCACGGATACTTCCGCCACCAACAGCTGTTACACCAGCTAAAACGAGAACCCCAAACGGATCCATCCTATGGTGGCCGGCAGCTAAAGCGCCAGTTAGTGCAAAAACCGCTGTGCCCCATAAATCAAAGAAGTAAATCCATTGACTCATTTTTTACTTATTTCCTTAAGGTGAATGTTGAGTGCGTCTACAGAAATTCTAATTTCTATCACTGATAGAATTAGTGAATAAAGTAATAGTAATAAACTTAAACCAAATACGATTGAACCCACTTCGTTAAAGCCTATGTAAAGTAAGATCATACTTACTACACATAAAGCGAATGCAACTACGCCTGACTCTTGCATTCGCTTTATGATCGCAATCCGTTTGTGTAGGTTCTTTATTTGATCATTCAATATTGGTTTTTGGTCAGAGCTTAAATTTCTGATCAAGGCAGCCAATGAGAAAAATCGATTTGTATATGCAAGCAACAACAAAGAAATTGCTGGAAATAGTAATGCTGGAGTAGTTAATGATAAATGTAATTTCTCAAACACTCTTCGGCCTAAAATTAAGAATACAGCCGTAGATTATAAATGTAATTTTATTACATATGTAGTGTTTATTTTGCTCAATCGTTGAGTTTATGAAGAATTATATGCACGATCACATTTTGTAAGTTACAGTTCGAGAAAGGTCGGTAATAACCATTGAAATTACCGACACTTATTCGTAAAAAGCTATAGAGCTTTAAGGCTTTGTTAGATAGTCGTTATAAGTAGCGCGTTGATGAGCGACACCAGGATCTTCCGCATTAAGCCAGCTCGCACCTAAAGTATGTGGATAAGGCATACCTTTGAGGACGGGGAATTCACCATCTTGTATATCAAAATGACTGTCTTCAGCTATCCATAAGCCCGTAAAGGTTTCAGCAAGCTTCAGTTGTGCTTCGGTTATGCCAGAGCCTGATACATCTGGACCTTCACCATTTTCATCAGCAATACCATCATTATTTAAATCACGATGTAGATTACCAACATTTCTGGTGATGGATGGGTTTCCTCTATCTTTGACAAATCGCCATTGATAATCGCTACTGCTTACCTCTCCTTCGGGGTACTCAAGGTATTGACTTCCAAGCCCACCGACACCAATTCTCCCTTGATTACCACTGACATCAAGTTTCATTGCGCTATAAATTAGTGAAGGTCTAAAACGGTCTGAATAGTTAAAGATACTTGCACCTACAATTCCGCCTATTTGTGCGTTAGAGCCTACACTTTCAAAGCTACCAGTAATGGTTCCATTACTGTATGCGGACTCTAGATAAAAGAAAGAACCAATTCCTCCAAATATTCCACCGATTTCAACTCTATTAATGGTTAAGTTTTCACCTAAATCAACATAGAGGTTTGTGTAAACCCGAGTGATAGGGTTTATTGCAGCAGAAAGCGGGGAAAAGTATAGAGATGCACTTTCATCGGGAGTGGCAGTTCCAGTTAAATAAATACTGTTTAGCTCACCATTTGCAACGTAAATAAATCTTGATTTAAACGAAGCATTGTCAAAACCAATATTCTTTATTTTCGCTAAGTCATTGTGGTCATTGTTATAGATAAAGCCGTTATTAGCAGTCGTTAAGTTGAAAATAACATGCTTAGTTCCGTCGATTGTACCTTCTAGCTCAAAAGCCTCCCAAGGAGACGTTGCTGACGCTGAGGCATCAATATCTCGGTCTAAGGTGATGATCAAATTAGCTAAGTTCTGATCATTACGGTTAGTATGTTCGCCTAAATCAATATCATCAAAGCCAATGTTTTCTGTGATGAACTGGCCATCAGCAAAGCTTCTCAATTCAGAAAGACTACTGACGGTTAGCGGCTCTGCTTCAGTGCCGTTTTGCACATTGAAGAGGCGAACAAGCAAGGTAACAGGTTTTGAACCAAGCTCTAAGTTAAGCTCATAAAAAGCAGCGTCTTGTTCAAAGTTGAGCTGACGAGTTAAATGTACTTCAACTTCACCGCTATTCGGATCAATGTGCAATTTAAACAAAGAGGCAATATCTTCTGCCGAAGTTAAATTTAATCCTGAACTGGTTTTGATAGATTGGATGATATTCGGAAACCCATTACTCTGGAGACGTAGTACAGTGTCATAGTCGAAGTTATCTTCTCTTACTGCAATGACATTTAAGTTAGGGTTGTCTTTCTCGCTAATTTCAGAGACAAAATCAAAATTGCTTGGGTTAGGTCCATCACCTGAATATTCACTGAGTGGATCTACCTGAATATTGAATGAAGTTTGCGTCGTTCCACCACTGTTTTTAGCTGAAAGGGTATAGGACGTACTTGTGCTTGCTTCAGTGGGAGCACCATTAATGACACAGTGACCACCGCTGTTAGTCACGCTTAAACCGGGTGGCAACTCTGGTGAAGTCGTACATGTTTCAGCATTCGCTAATTGAGTCGTAATGAATAGCTCAAAAGGCTGTTGAATCTGTAGTTGATAAAGTGATTCGAGGGTGCTTGTAAATACAGGTACTGTTTGAACGACTTCTAAAGATAATTCAACAGATGATGACCCAACATCATTACTTCCCGTAACTGTGAAATTCTTTTTTTCAAATTCAGAATTAGCTATTCCGCTTAATACGCAAGTACTACCGATTTTCCTTAGTTCTAGTGGCTGCGATAGAGCGGGTGAAATTGAGCAATCAGTGACCGGATCTCCAGAGTTTGTTATTTCAAAGAGTATGGATTCATTTATCCTGATTGATAAGTCACTTTCGCCAGCGATGTTTAGTTTAGGTGCTGTAGGTTGTTGAGTGACAGGTTGAGTTGTGGGACTACTTGATTCCTTTTTATCATCGGAACCACCACATCCTTGCAAAATAGTTATAGAAAGCAAACTTGCGAACCATAACATTCCTTTCGTAGCGTTCATAAATTTCATGCCTATTGGTTTTATTGTGATTTTTATGTGAAACAGTTCAATGTTACACAAATTTAACAATTGATGATCTTTTATTTGAATTTACTTAAGTTTTTGAAAGTGACGAGTTCCCATAAATGAAATGCACTTTTTTCGCTGTCGTAAAATAAATCAATGGTTACAGTATGAAATATTGATTTATTTAATTGATAAACGATCTTATAATGTTAACGAAAATAATTCGCATTAACATATGGATTGGTGAAGGGACAATGAAACCTACATATCTAGCTCGTTTAATTAAGATTGGTTTACTTTCAACCGCAGCGCTTTCAGTAAATGTTTTCGCAGAAGATGAAAAAATCGAAAAAATCATCGTAACAGGTCAAAAGATAGATCGTGAATTGCAAGAAACACCAACGAGTGTTGCTGTGATTACTGAGTCTCAAATCGAAGATGAGCAATTAATTAATTTGTACGAAGTTTTGGATCAAATACCTAATGTATCAGGTCAGTTTGGGCGTGATTTTAGTATTCGTGGTATTAATTCTTTCAACGTTTCTGGTGGTGGTACAAGTTATTTAACGAGCGTATATGTAGACGGCGCTGTTCTTCCATATCGAATGATTCAACAAGGTGCATTTAATGTTTGGGATGTAAACCAAGTTGAAGTTTTGCGTGGACCCCAATCAACACTCCAAGGGCGTAATGCGTTAGCGGGTGCAATTTGGATTACTACAGAACAACCAACTTATGAGTGGAGTGGTAAAACTCGTATTACTGTTGGTCAAAATGGTCAGCGTGAAGCAGCAGTTGCTGTCGGCGGTGAATTAATTGAAAATCAAGTTGCTTTCCGTTTTAGTGGTGAAAATAACAACTTTGACGGTGTAAATAAAAACATCACACGTAATGATTATTCTGATTACAACGAAAACCAAACTTATCGTCTAAAATTTTTGTTTGAGCCGAATGCAATTGAAGGTTTAAGCGCAACGTTAAGTTATACCTATAATGACAGCGAAATTGGGGTTCCTTTTGTTGACCCAAGATCAACAGCTGATAATCGTTTTAACGAATTTAATGATAAGACTTACCAATTCACGGATAATGACATTTTAACTTTGTCAGTAGCTTACGATATCAATGATGAATGGTCATTTGATTCGGTTTCTACCTACTTGAACTCTGATTACGGTTATCGTTGGGATGGTGATCAAACTGCGCAGTCTCAATCAACCCTCATTGATGATAGAAATGACAAAACGAAAAGTCAGGAACTTCGATTCACTTTTGAAGGTGATAAGTTAAATGCCGTATTTGGTGCTTATTATTCTGATATTAAAGTTAAAGATGTATTTGATGGTCCTAGACAAATCAGTTTAGTCGAATTAGGTGTGCCTCAATTGTTAGTGGGTCAATTACAAGCTGGTTTTGGTTTTTCCCAAGCAGAAGCTGAATTTATTACTAATCAAGTTGTAATGCCTGTCTATAGTCAAACTGGCTTTGACCCTGCAGCTGTTAGAGCATTTGGCAACTCTGGTGAAGAGATTACAAGTGCGGCTTTATATACTGAATTAAGTTATAAATTGAATGATAGCTTCGAAGTATTTGGTGGTTTGCGTTACGACTACGAGAAACAGTCTCGTTACAGCGAAACAATTACAAGTATCGAGAATAGCGCACAATTGCCGGATCCGACAAACCCTGCTTATGCTGCTGTTCATCCGGCTTTGCCACAAATTTTAGGTTTGTTGAACGGACAAATTTTAAAATTTGCTGAAGATGCTTCAGGAAAAGAAGATCAAGTTGAAGAAAGCTTTACTGAGCTTTTACCAAAGTTAGGTGTAAGTTATTTCATTAATGACTCAATGAGCACTCACTTCACTTATCAACGTGGATACCGCAGTGGTGGTGTAGGGCGTAATATCGCAACAACTGAAATCTTTGAATATGACCCAGAGTTTACTAATAACTTTGAATTGTCATTCCGTTCAGCATGGCTAGATGATGATTTGGTGGTAAACGCTAATTTGTTTTTCTTAGATTGGAAGGATATGCAAGTGTCAGTTGAAGGCGACACAGGTGGTCGTTTTGATTATTACACTGTGAATGCGGGTAATGCTGAAGTAAAAGGCTTTGAAGTTGAATCTTTCTATACCGTTACAGAAAACTTTAAACTTAACGGCGGTTTTGGTTTAGCGAAAAGTGAATTCACTGATTTCGTAGATGATGAAGATGTATACACTGGTGGTTCATTTGCTCGTGCTCCAGAATGGACTGCAAACTTAGGTGTGACGTATACCGCAGATAACGGCATATTTTTTAATGTAAATGCCAATTACCAAGATTCATCAGCAGATAAGCTTGTTGCACAAAATGACCCTGAGCAAGCAACACGAAGTGCCACTCGTACAATCGTTAACACTCGAGTTGGTTATAATTGGGATAACTTTGGCTTATTCTTAACTGCGAAAAACCTACTGGATAATGATTATTATGCATTCAGAACAACAGGAGGTTCACGTACTCAACAGTCTGTTGAATTTGGTACAGAACGTCAAGTTAGTTTAAGCTTTGAAGGCAAATTTTAGATAGTTTCTGTTAAACAAAGAGCCAGTATCTTTAGTTGAGATATTGGCTTTTTTGTTTCAAGGAGAAAGTAAATAACCTCGAGATTAACTCACTATTAAATTTGTTATAACTGACGGTATTTATAACAAATTTTAACCTTTACTCCATCGTATGGAAATGTCCGTCAATTAGACTTAGACCTATAAAGGTATTTTTGTAGGGCAAGAAGATGGCCGTATGTGGGGTTGGTGAAAACTATCAGTTCAAACACACTGATTTTGCTGATTTAAGAGATAATAAAGTGAGTAAATTTACTCACCCTGATGGAAGGCAACTTTCAGCTAAGAAAGTTAATGGAGAAATTCAAGTAAAAGTAGAGCGGTTTATGGACGGGGGATTTTGGATTAATACTGAGCAAAAAAAGTCAGATACCCAATTAGCTAATAGTTATAAAGTTCAGCTTTTATCAGATAAATACATTCAAGCTGAAGAAGTTATAGCATCGGTTAGCTCTAGGGATGAATTAATTGGAATATTAAAGCAGTCCTCAGCATCAACAGCTTTAAATGTGGTTTCCTTTCTAAAGACGCATGATTCTCAACTTGAGTATGATGAGATAAACACAACAAAAACATCAAAGTTGGTGAAACCTGAATTAGAAGGAAACATAAATAGAGAGTTCTTAGTTGAATTAGCTAAAACTAGGCCAGATTTAGTGATTCACTTATTAGAAGATTCAAACTTCAATCATGGGCAATTTAACTTGTTTGAAATTATGTTTGAAGGATTTGATGAAGCAGATAATAAAGAAGATATTGCAAGGCAATTGGGGGTAAAAGGGAGTTACAGAGCAGGAAAACTGTTAGATTTTTTATGGGATAAATCGTATTCAGAACCTAAAAAAGTATTGAACTATTTGTCTTCTTTGTCTTCTTTAGATATTGATCAAGACATAATGGAACTATATTTACACTCGTTACAGTCAGAGGCTTTACTGAGAGGTGGTGAGCGCATTGACCGATCTTTAGTTGTAAATAACAAGCTAAAGCTTTGTGAAGAGCAAAAGCCTCAATTGATTAAAGCACTTAATAAATACCCTATCACTGCGAGGCAATTGATATTTTCAGGAGTGCTCGAGAATCAAATTAATGTTAAAAATAATGAATTAGATGATGTTAATGTAAAAAGTGTTATTGAATCACTCACTAATCACATAAAACTTAAAGACGTAAAAACAGAAGAGATTGAAAGTATATTAGCATTTGTTCCAGCTAAAATTCGTGAAAACGCAAAAGTACAAATATTTAAATTACTTGCCTGTAGTAGAGATTGTGACTATTCAAAGATGCTAGCAGCTAGTGTTATTTTATTTCCAGAAGTGTCAGATATTACTACTCCATTTGTGTTAAATCCATCCCCTTTCTCTCCAGATGAAGTGGCAGAACTCTATGTTCGATCTCCGCAAAAGGCTTTATTGATTGGAAGGGTTTGTGGTTTAGCTCTCAATATGATCCAAGGTGAAGAACTGGACACGATTAGTAGCCCTGCGCCAACGGAAGAACCATCTCAAGAAATAGAACATAAAAAAAGTTTACCAAAAGGCTTTAAGTTGCAATTAGAGACAGCTATAAAACCGGAAGCAACCCGAGAACAGTTAGTCAGCCTTTTTCAAGGTATTTCATTAGATCAAATTCAACAAGTTGCTTCCCTTTATCAAGGGACAGATTCTGGATTCAATCTGATGACAGATTTAACAGATAAAGCATTAAATAATAATGAAATATTACTATTGAAGCTATTCTGTCTCAATCAACCTAATAATTTAAAATGCCTTCTCGGAAATATATCAGCTAAAGCCAAGGCTGAAATTTTTTCTAATCCTATTTGGACTGAAGACCCCCGTCAAAGTGAATTATTAGCTTGTACTGGAGAGAGGAAAATAATTTTCATGGATAATTTAACTGAAAATTATTTGTTAACTTTAAAGCCTGATGAACTGGGAGAAATACTTGAGCACCTTTCACAAAATAATTTAGGAAAAGGCATTGTTAAACATTTCATAAAATGGCTTCCTCAGAAATTATTGCTATCAGAGCAGTTTGACCTTGGCGATAAATTGCCGCAATCAGGCGAATCGTGTTTTAAAGCTATATTTGCAAAGTTGCCTAAAGTACAAAAAGTAGAAGTAATATTTAACGTGATGGAATTAGTTGAGGCTAAGGAACTTGATAAAGGAGCCATAGCTCTATTAGAAAGCTCAGAACTCACTGAAGCGTTGTTTGATGGGGAGGTTCAAAAACAATTTGATCTGGATAGAATCCAAGCTTTATTAACAAAATTTTTCGATATGATGGAACAAGAAGCAAAAAGACAAGAAAAGTTTGAAGATAGCTTTGTTCATGTATAAAAGTCTTAATCAAACGAAAAAATTTAATAAGCATTTTGAAAAAATCATTCAATTCTATTATCAAGAAGCCAGTAATTGTTTACTGGCTTTCAGAAAGCACCTTTAATTAACTGTACAGCTATCTATATTTACAGTTTTTGTAACATGGCTTCCTTCATAAATTTGGACGTTAACTTGATGTCCAGCTTGAGATTCTCCTGATTTCTTTTGGATGCGAAAAGAATGTTTTGAGGTAGGTAATATTTGATACCCATTACTCTCACCGGGCTTAGGGTGGGCGTCTTTAAAGTGGCATTGGATATATGAGAAACCAAGCGTAGTTGTGTCCATTTTTGAAAAATCCACTTTAACTGTGCTGTTAGGCCTAATGTAGTAGTCATCTACTTTTCAAATTGCTACCTGACCGAGGTTGTCCACGGCCTGAAATATCATTAGATGATATGTTACCTTTTCACAATGAAATGTGCAGTAAAAGTTATTCAAAAGCGATACTAGGGCATTGCAAAGAGGGTGAGTATGGAAGTGCTATTGCGAGGTATAAAGATGAAAGTGTCCGAGAAATGATATTGAGTGAATTGCAGAGCTTGTCTAGAACCTACTATTTAAGACTAATGAAGCAGCTTTCTCCTGAAGAATCAGATACTCTATAAGTTTATTTTCGTTAAAGCCGCAACATGGAGTGCTTTAACGAAAATTTAGACTTTAAGAATTAGATATTTAATTGACCAAGCTCTTACAATGGTCAATATTTATATGCCTCTGATTGGCTTTATGTTCATCAATTGTAATGTCGACAGTATTAGAAGGATCTTGTATTTTTCCATCAACTTTGTTTATGGTGAAAGTATGATCAGTCACTTTAGAGATTATGTAGCCATTGCTTTCGTTCCCTTTCACAAATGCGTTTTGAAAATGGCATTGGACTCCCGAAAATTCATTGGGTACAAGCATTGCTGTAAAATTTAAGTGAACAGTAGTGTTCCCTATAATTGTATCGTGATTGGATACGGAGCAGCTGAATTCTCCTGATGTACCAGGAGTATGAGCTAATTTGCATATGTCGTGGACATCTAAAACTGAGTCGACATTATTCTCATTTGAAGGAGTGGCGGCTAAGCATGTTGCTGATGCTAAAGAAAGTGTAGTAAGTGCGAGTAGCTTGAGTATTTTCATAACTCGTTCCTCATCTAGTTTACTGAAGTAATAGCTTTAAACATAATGAGCTTAGATCGATTTTCAGTTAATGTATGGTTAATTTTCATTAACTCTGCAACTTACTGTTATATGGCTTTTAATATGAAATCCGCTTGCTTCAAATTTCATATAAATTTGTGGAGTTCGAATTGGGCGTTTGTAGTTGATGGTAAATCTATGATTTTCGATTTCATCAATACTATAATTTTGAGCAAATATAGGTTCAGCTCTGAGTGGTCGATAATTCTTAAACTTGCAAAATAATGGCTTATCTTGTGGATTAACAGGGTAAATATTACTGATATCAAGTTTTAGAAAGTTGTGATTTATTGGGTCAACTTTATAAATAGTACAACTAAAGTATTGATTAGATTCATCTATAGCGGATAAGAAACAGACTTTATCATCATTAACTTTATTTATTAAGTGAAAGTCATCGAGGTGAACGGATGGTATGTTTTGACAGCTGCAAAGTAAAAATGCGGATAAAAACAAAGTTATCATTTTCATAAACTTTATCTCCAGTTAGGGAATAGGATTACCCTGTAATTACTGCTAAACTAACGCAAAAATGGGTTTTGAGGAATACTTTTGGAATTAATGAACATTGCCCGTGTACGCTGGGCTTGTCGCCGAGGGATGCTTGAGCTGGATGTGATTTTTCAACCTTTTGTTGAAAAACATTATGAAAACCTTTCTAAAGAAGATAAGGCAACTTTCATTCGACTATTGGAGTGTGAAGATCCTGAATTGTTTGCGTGGTTCATGGGGCATGAAGATTGCACCGATAGTGAGCTCGCTGAAATGGTGATTAAAGTTCGTGGTCGACCAAAGCCATAGTTTTTACCTTACTTCATCGTTACAACAAAAGCTGTCAAAGCTTATCTTGGCGGCTTTTTGTTTATTTACACTTTACTTTTGGCCACAAGGTCTTGGGTTGTGGCTAATTCAAGTTGTCATTGCTATCGCAGTTTGCAGTTACTTTTCTTATGTCATTTATCGCCTAAGGTCTTATAAACTCTCTTTTTCTCTTCATTCGCATAATTTATTTAAATTCACTAATAACCCAAACGAGTTTGAGTGTAAGGTGTTGTGGGTTTCACCTTTATTGTGTGCTTTTTATGTATTTCCAAGTACTGAGGTTGAAGACCAAACAGAAAAATCACAACTTATCATTGTTTGGAGAGACATGCTTAGCGACTCAAACTATCGTCATTTGAGTCGCTTGCTTTTGTATATTAGAAGGAATTAGGCGTTAGAATAGTTGGCTTTGGATTATCCTCTTTTGTTGGATAATCTGTGTTGAAATGTAAGCCTCGGCTTTCTTTTCTATCCATTGCACTACGAATGATCAATTCTGCTACTTGAACTAGGTTACGTAACTCAAGCAAATTATTACTTACTCTGAAGTTACTGTAATACTCTTGGATTTCTTGCTGTAACATTTGACAGCGACGTAATGCGCGTTCTAAACGTTTATTGGTTCGAACAATGCCCACATAATCCCACATAAACAGTCTTAACTCATGCCAGTTATGGGCAATGACGACTTCTTCGTCAGAATTCGATACCTGACTTTCATCCCATGCAGGTAATGTTTCAGGGAGTGAGATGGATTCAATATTGGCAATAATGTGTTCTGAAGCAGAACGGGCATAAACAATACACTCTAATAAAGAGTTACTTGCTAGGCGGTTTGCACCATGTAGCCCAGTATAAGACACCTCGCCGACAGCATATAAACCATCAACATCTGTTTTACCATCCAGATTGATCATCACACCGCCACAAGTATAGTGAGCAGCAGGCACCACTGGTATTGGCTGTTCAGTGATATCAATACCAAGCTCTAAACAGCGATGATAGATCGTCGGGAAATGTTTGATCACAAACTCTGCAGGTTTATGTGTAATATCGAGATACATACAATCAACACCCAAGCGCTTGATCTCAAAATCAATGGCTTGAGCAACAATGTCACGCGGTGCGAGTTCTGCGCGCTCATCGAAGTCAGTCATAAAGCGTGAGCCATCAGGACGACGCAAAACGGCGCCTTCACCGCGCAATGCTTCAGTGAGCAAGAAGTTTCTAGCATCAGGGTGATATAAGCATGTTGGATGGAATTGGTTAAACTCCATATTGGCGACTCGACAGCCAGCACGCCATGCCATTGCAATACCATCGCCACTGGATACATCTGGATTTGATGTATATTGATAAACTTTTGAACACCCACCAGTTGCAAGCACTACTGACTTGGCTTTAATCGTCTCTACGTGTTCAACATTACGGTTCCAAACATAAGCTCCTAAAACACGGTTCGGTTCTTCACCGAATTTTTGTGTAGTGATTAAATCTACCGCATTATAGCGTTCTAAAACGGTTATGTTGGGGTGAGCGAGTGCTTGTTGTTGAAGCGTTAATTGTATCTCTTTACCTGTAGCATCAGCAGTATGAAGAATTCGACGGTGGCTATGACCGCCTTCACGAGTCAAATGGTATTCTGTACCTTCATCATCTCGATCTAAGTCTCGATCAAAGCTAACCCCATTTTCGATCAACCATAAAATGGCTTCTTTACTGTTTTCGATGGTGTGTCTAACGCCTTGTTCTTCACAAAGGCCACCACCTGCGATTTTTGTATCTCTTATATGGGCTTCAACAGTATCATTATCATCGAAAACAGCAGCTATTCCACCTTGAGCATAATAGGTAGAACCTTCTGAAAGTTTTGATTTTGAGACTAAAATTACTTTACACTGCTTAGCGAGATTTAATGCTATAGTCAGACCGGCGGCACCACTACCAATTACCAATACATCTGATTGGTGTTCATTTAACTGTGTCATCGACTAAATTGCTGTTTTATAGAATACCTATAATGGTAAATCAAAAGTGATTTTAATGCTGTAGCATTTTTTTAATAAATCTAAGAACTTTTTCAAATCGCGTGTGTCTACTATGTAACTGGAAAGATTTAAACAGTTAAGAGATATTTCGAGCGACTGAGAAATCAGCAACTAGGATTGAGGAGTAGTCGGCTCGGATGAGTGGACAGAATAACGATCAAATAATAATTGAACGAGTGCAACAGGGTGATAAACAAGCATATAACCTGTTAGTGCAAAAATATCAGAGTAAAGTGTTAAGTCTTATTTCACGTTTTGTGAGAAACCAGGCTGACGCAGCTGATGTAGCTCAAGAAGCTTTTATTAAAGCTTATCGAGCACTGCCTAACTTTAGAGGTGAAAGTGCATTTTATACTTGGTTGTACCGAATTGCGGTCAATACTGCGAAAAATTACTTAGTCTCACAGGGGCGAAAGGCGCCTGCGAATGATGTAGATGCAGAAGAAGCCGAATATTATGACGGCAGCGACGCACTTAAGGAATTTGCTTCACCTGAAAGGTTATTGCTTTCAAGTGAAATGAAAAAAGTGATTTTTGATACGTTGGAGACACTTCCCGAGGAGTTAAGGATGGCCTTAACATTGAGGGAACTCGAAGGTATGAGTTATGAAGATATTGCGAACATTATGGAGTGCCCTGTGGGTACGGTACGTTCAAGAATCTTTAGAGCTCGTGAAGCCATCGATAAAGTGCTTCAACCGCTATTGGAAGAGTAATAAACAGGTGTGTAATGGATAAATTTGAGAAAGAATGGGTATCCTCTGCTGTAGATGGTGCTCTTGATGAGCAAGCAATTAGTAAGCTTGTATCAGATGAGCAATCACAAAAACAGTGGCAACGCTATCACATGATTGGTGATGCATTGCGTGATGACCTGCCTGAGACGATGCCACTAGATTTATCAGCAAATATTGCTGCAGCGCTTGAAAATGAGCCAGAAATCGTAGCGCCTGTTATAAAAACTACGGCTACACAAGAAGAAGTGGTTACGTCTGGAAACGTAGTAACATTAGCTTCTAGAACTGTACCCATTGTGAAGCAATTCGGCCAATATGCTATTGCTGCATCAGTTGCTGTTTTTGCCGTTATTGGGGTACAGAATTATCAAGATCAATCTGATATTGATAACAACCCATTGCCTGTTGTTAACACAATGCCACTTGTTGGTAGTGCTTCTCCAGTAAGTTTACAGGCAGAACCTGCATCATCAGCATTGAGTCAACAAGAATATAACGATAAAATCAACGAGCAACGTCGTAGAATTAATGCTTATATTCAAGACCATATGTTGCAACAACGATTAAATACTGGAGCACAGGAACAAGACTCAAACGAGCTTGTACCTCAGAACGAGCAATAGGAGTTCATTTGCGTTCCCTTTTGTTAATACTATCTATTATAGTATTCCCTGCATTTGCACAAAACGAACTTTCTGCGAAGGCTTGGCTTGATAAAATGAGCCAAGCCCTTCAACAAACACAATTCAAAGCATCTATGATCGAGGTTCAGTCCGATCATATTCGTCCTTTGGTTTACTTACATGGCGTAGTTAATAAACAGGAAGTGGCTTTCTTAGAGTACTTAAATGGACCACCACAAAAAGCAATTCGTGTTGGTGAACAAGTTACTTTTCTTGAAAATGAGCAACCTCCATACAGTGTTAAAGCTCAGCGAATAGATGGTTTGTGGCCACAAGTTTTTGCTGAAGACATTAACTTACTCTCTAACAGTTATCAATTCGTGCTTGGCGGCCGTAACAGGATCGCAGGGCGACCTGGCCAATTAGTTCGAATTATACCAAATGATGATTTCCGTTATGGATATCAGCTCTGGTTAGATATGGAGAATTACTTACCACTTCGTTTAGATACCATCAGCCCAGACAAACACTTGCTAGAGCAATTAATGGTAATTGAAATGGGTGTTATGGATGAAACGCCTGAAATACTGCAAGAAGCGGCTGAACGTAATTGGCCTAGTGCAGCGAAACAGTTACCACATAAAAGTGTGATCAAATGGAAGTTCAATTGGTTACCAAAAGGCTTTAAGGTGCTGGTGCAAGATCATCATAGTTTATATGGAAGTCGACAACCTGTTGAATATATTGGCATCAGTGATGGTATCGCTAATATTTCTGTATATGTAGCAAGAGCAGGAGATACAGAGTTACCGGAAGCATTGAATGCTCGTAACGGTTTGTCTGTAGTAACAGATAAAGTCGGCGATGCGGAAGTTGTTGTAATAGGACAAGTACCTACTGAAACGCTTACGAATATCGCTAAAAGTCTAACGCTCGCAGAATAGAGTATTTCTTTATGATGGAAGAACTGGCCAAAGTGGTCTCTGATTCAGAAGATGGTTGGGTTTCCGTAGAAGTCGAGTTAAAGAGTGCGTGTCACAGTTGCCATAACGATGAAAACTGTGGCACGGCTGCTGTCGCAAAAGCCTTCTCCCCCAAAACTCAAGCGTTTGCTATTCAAACTCAAGTTCCCGTCAAAATTGGTGAGATGGTAAAAATTGGTTTGCCTGAATCGGTTGTTTTAAAAGCGGCGGCATTGGTCTACTTGTTGCCATTATTTGGCTTTTTCGCAAGTGCTTTTTTAGGAACATTTCTATTTGAGAAGTTAGGCATAGTCGTTCCCTTTACCCAATCAGCAGATATTCCTACGATTTTGTTTGGAGGGCTGGGAGCATTTCTCGCTTGGATATTCGGGCGTATTCAGGCCAAAAATATTGAATCTATCGCCCAACCTGTAATTTTATCTAGATTAGGCCATCAGATTAATTGAACTGATTGGTATCTGTCTCGCAATCGGGTACAATTCACCACTTTTAGTTTTCTCAAAGCTTGCCAAGTTTATTTGCGCATGTTTTACACATGAAAATAGCTTGCCGAGTGTAATGCCCCTTTGGGTAATTAGCATTAGTTACAGAGCATAATGAAACACATTAGAAACTTTTCGATTATTGCCCATATTGATCATGGGAAATCAACATTATCAGACCGTCTTATTCAGTATTGTGATGGTTTAAGTGACCGCGAAATGGCGGCTCAAGTACTTGACACAATGGATATCGAACGTGAACGCGGTATTACCATTAAAGCTCAAAGTGTAACCTTAAACTATAAAGCGCATGACGGTGAAACTTACCAACTGAACTTTATTGATACTCCAGGACACGTAGACTTTTCATATGAAGTGTCTCGTTCTCTTGCTGCGTGTGAAGGAGCATTGTTGGTTGTTGATGCCGGACAGGGCGTTGAAGCACAAACACTTGCAAACTGTTATACCGCATTGGAAATGGAATTAGACGTTGTTCCTATTCTAAACAAAATTGACTTACCACAAGCTGAGCCTGAGCGTGTAGCTGAAGAGATTGAAGACATTGTTGGTATTGAAGCAATGGACGCTGTTCGCTGTAGTGCTAAAACAGGTATTGGTATTGAAGATGTTTTAGAAAAAATTGTCTCTGACATTCCACCACCAGAAGGTAACCCTGAAGGGCCACTTCAAGCGTCTATTATTGATTCTTGGTTCGACAGCTATTTAGGCGTTGTCTCTTTAGTTCGTATTAAAAACGGCGTACTAAAGAAAGGTGATAAGTTTAAAGTTATGTCTACCGGACAAACTCATACTGCTGATAGAGTCGGTATCTTTACGCCTAAACAAACAGACAAGCCAGAGCTAAAAACAGGCGAAGTTGGTTTTGTTATTGCTGGTTTGAAAGAGATTCATGGTGCGCCTGTTGGTGATACGCTTACACACGCTAAAAATGGTGCAGAAGAAGCGTTACCAGGATTTAAGAAGGTTACTCCGCAGGTATATGCGGGTGTTTTCCCAATTTCAACTGACGAATTTGAAAGCTTCCGTGATGCCTTAAACAAGTTAAGTTTGAATGATGCATCGTTGGTATTTGAACCAGAAAATTCATCGGCATTAGGTTTCGGTTTCCGTATTGGTTACTTGGGCCTTCTGCACATGGAGATCATTCAAGAGCGTTTAGAACGTGAATATAATCTTGATTTGATCACCACTGCGCCGACCGTAGTATATGAAGTTGAGCAAAATAACGGTGAAGTGGTTTATGTCGATAATCCATCAGACTTACCACCAGTAAATAACATAGCTGAAATTCGTGAACCTATTGTTGAAGCCAATATTCTGGTACCAAAAGATTATTTAGGTAACGTGATTACGCTTTGTATCGAAAAGCGTGGCGTACAGAAAAACATGGTTTACCATGGTAACCAAGTTGCGATCACATACGATATCCCAATGGCTGAAGTGGTTATGGATTTCTTCGACCGATTGAAGTCAACTAGCCGTGGTTACGCCTCTCTTGAGTACAACTTCGTACGTTTTGAGCCAGCAGATATGGTGCGTTTAGACGTACTAATTAATGGCGATCGTGTTGATGCGCTTGCAATGATTATTCACCGTTCGTTGATTCGTCATAAAGGTATTGCTCTTGTTGATAAGATGAAAGAGCTTATTCCAAGACAAATGTTCGATATTGCGATTCAAGCAGCAGTGGGAAGCCAAATCATTGCTCGTTCTAACGTGAAAGCAATGCGTAAAGACGTAACAGCAAAATGTTATGGCGGTGACGTATCACGTAAGAAGAAACTGCTGCAAAAGCAGAAAGAAGGTAAAAAGCGAATGAAACAGGTTGGTAATGTTGAAGTTCCGCAGGAGGCTTTCTTAGCCGTACTTAAGTTGAATGATTAATCAGTCATAATCATTTTAAGTGCAATCAAAGCGTCGCAATAGCGGCGCTTTAGCGTTTTTTTTGAAACAACTATTTTTTATCTTTAGCAGCATTTTAAGTATTTGTTTCAAAATAAAAGCACCTTAAGTGTATGATTTTGGTTTCCTTGAACATTGATTTACACTTAAACCCATACCGTTATGGAACTACTGCTTTTATTAGTAATCCATAAACTAACGAATTGAAACAAAAAGCCAGGAGTAAAAATTACGATGGCACAATATTTTTCATTGATTTTAGTTGTTGTCACTTTGGTTTCAGGCATTATCTGGGCTATTGATGCATTTGCGTTTGCACCAAAACGTAAAGCTGCGCTTGCAGAAGCAGAGAAGACAAAGAGTTTAACTGAAGAAGCGAAAGAAAAGATTCTTCAAGAGTCGTCGATTGTAGAAACGGCGCATTCTATTTTTCCAGTGATCGCATTTGTATTAATTTTGCGTTCTTTCATTTACGAACCTTTTCAAATTCCATCAGGCTCGATGATGCCAACATTATTGGTAGGTGATTTTATTCTGGTTGAAAAGTATGCATACGGATTAAAGGATCCTGTATGGAGAAAACAATTGGTTGAGACTGGAAAGCCTAAGCGTGGCGATGTTGTTGTATTCAAGTATCCAATCGACCCAACGGTTGATTACATTAAACGTGTAATTGGTTTACCGGGTGATAAAATCATCTATCGTGATAAGCAGCTTTATATTCAGAAAGCGTGCGCAGAGGGCGTGAAAGAATGTCCTGGCCCAGAGTTAATTCACCGAAAAGAGATCAATCGAGGTGAGTTTTCACAAAATGGTTACCCGATGTTGCGTTACAACGAACAACTGGGTGATGTAAATCATGATATTTTGATCAACCCAGCAATTTTAGATCGAGTAAGTGCTTACTATAAGCAAAGTGGCACAAAACCATATGAGTTCGAAGTACCTAAGGGCGAATATTTCATGATGGGCGATAATCGAGATAACAGTCTTGATGGCCGTTTTTGGGGATTTGTACCTGAAGCTAATTTGGTCGGGAAGGCCGTTGCAATATGGATTAGCTTTGAATTTGACCGCACGGATGCCGACTTTTTACCTAAGTGGGTGCCAACAGGTGTTCGCTTTAATCGTGTAGGCGGAATTCACTAATATGAAAGCTTGGGATAACAAAGACCGTTTATTGAGAACTATCGGTTATCAATTTAAAAACCAAGACTTATTGATTCAAGCGTTGACGCACCGAAGTGCAGCGCACAAGCATAACGAGAGACTTGAATTCCTAGGGGATTCAATTCTTTCAATTGTAATTTCAGATGCTTTGTATCATCAATTTCCTAAGTCAACCGAGGGTGACTTAAGCCGTATGCGTGCTTCATTGGTTCGTGGTGATACTTTAGCCGTGATAGCACAAGAGTTTTCTTTAGGAGATTACTTAAAGCTCGGCCCAGGTGAACTTAAGAGTGGTGGTTTCCGTCGTGAATCAATTCTTGCTGATGCAGTAGAAGCAATTATTGGCGCCATTTATTTAGATTCTGAACTCGAAACTTGCCGTGAATTGGTACTTGCGTGGTATGAATCGCGTTTAAAAGAGATACAGCCTGGCGTCAGTCACAAAGATCCAAAAACATTGCTCCAAGAGCATCTGCAAGGTTTGAAGCGCCCATTACCTGAATACAAGGTAACAGATATCAAAGGCGAAGCACATAATCAAACCTTTACCGTTGAATGCACCATCGACAATGTGCATGAATCTAAAGTTGGCGTGGGTGGTTCACGTCGTAAAGCTGAGCAGAATGCCGCTGCTCAGATGTTGGAGCTATTAAAGAAATGAGTCGCAGTTCAAACTCAAATGAGCCTAAAAACAATCAAGTTGAACCATCATTAGATGAGTTACTTTCCCGTATTACTAATACTTCACCAGTAACTCAGCAATATGATGCAACCTATTGTGGAATGGTCGCAATTGTTGGTCGCCCAAATGTGGGTAAATCAACTCTGCTAAACCGTATTTTAGGTCAGAAAGTGAGTATTACTTCACGTAAGCCACAAACGACTCGTCATCGTATTATGGGTATTCACACGGATGGACCTAAGCAAACCGTTTTTGTTGATACACCCGGTCTCCATATTGAAGAAAAACGCGCAATTAACCGTTTAATGAATCGTGCAGCGTCAAGCTCTTTAGCTGATGTTTGTATGGTGGTATTTGTTGTTGATGGCATGGAATGGACTGCTGATGATGACATGGTCCTCAAAAAGCTGAAGCAAAACGCAAAACACAATGATGCAAAGTTAGTATTGGCAATCAATAAAGTTGATTACATCAAAGAAAAAGGCGAGCTGTTTCCTTATTTGGAAAAAATTGCTGAGAAAGCTGATTTTGATGAAATTCTACCCATTTCAGCAAAGCAAGGAACGAATGTTGAGAGGATCATTGAACTCGCTAGCGAATCTTTGCCTGAGAGTCCGCATTTCTTTCCTGAAGATTATGTGACTGATCGTTCCCAACGTTTTATGGCATCAGAAATCGTGCGTGAAAAACTTATGCGTTTTTTAGGTGATGAATTACCTTACGATGTTACCGTTGAAATCGAGCAATTTAAATTGATGGAAAATGGGGTTTACCATATTAATGCATTGATCTTAGTCGAGCGCCAAGGTCAAAAACGCATGGTTATTGGTAAAAACGGTGAGCGTATTCGTACCATTTCAACTGAAGCCCGCCAAGATATGGAGCGTTTATTTGATAATAAAGTGTTCCTAGAAACATGGGTGAAAGTGAAATCGGGTTGGGCTGATGATGAACGAGCCCTACGAAGCTTGGGATACGGTGAAGACTAATATGAATTCCACTCCAACAGTCGTTGGAGTGGCTCTATGAGCAGGAAAGTACCAAGCCTATGGAACGTGGCTACATATTGCATCATCGACCATTTAAAGAGTCCAGTTTATTAGTTAATCTGCTCGTGGATGGTATTGGTCGAGTCGATGCAATCGCTCGTGTTGGATCAGGTAAGCGTTCGCTTAAATCTATTCTACAACCTTTTCAGCCGTTGATATTTAACTTTACGGGCAAAAGTGACCTAAAAAATCTCATTCAAGTTGAAGCCGCTTCCCCAGCGATACCAATAGTTGGGGAACAGCTTTATGCCTCAATGTACCTCAATGAATTACTCGTAAGAACGTTATCAAATCAACATCAAGCTGAAGAGTTATTTCACATCTACAACCGAGTGTTGCTTGATATCGCAGCGGGTTTTAAACAAAGTCAGCTAAGATGGTTTGAATATCAGTTGTTATTGCAGCTTGGCGCAATGCCAAGTTTGTTGTTTGATGCCCAAGGTGAAGAAATTTGTGATGATGGTTTATATCGCTATGTTCCAGAACAAGGCTTCATTTTTGTTGGTTCAAGAACCAATAATGTTATAAGCGGTATCGCATTAAATCAGTTGCGTGAAAACCAAATTACAGAAGAGCAGTTTCTCGAATTAAAAGTATTAATGCGAAACTTGCTTGCGCCATTTTTAGGCAATAAGCCATTGATGAGCCGTCAGCTTTTCATTCAATATCAAAAAATAAAGCAAAATTGATAACAGGTTGTGCAATCTATACAATGTGCGCAAATTCTATATCTATAAATCAAGGAGTTCCTATGAGCGGTATTTTATTGGGCGTTAACATCGATCATATTGCAACATTACGACAGGCTCGTGGAACGAACTACCCTGATCCAGTTCATGCTGCAGCTGTTGCCGAGCACGCTGGTGCTGAAGGTATTACCATTCATTTGCGCGAGGATCGCCGTCATATTATAGACCGTGATGTTTATGTATTAGCTAAGACGCTAAAAACACGCATGAATCTAGAAATCGCAGTCACTGAAGAAATGTTAGATATTGCTTGTGAAGTTAAACCTACTTATGTGTGTTTAGTGCCAGAAAAGCGTGAAGAGTTGACTACTGAGGGCGGTTTAGATGTGGCCGGGCAGTTAGATAAAATCACTCAAGCCAATGCAAAATTAGCAGAAAAGGGCATTAAAGTTTCACTGTTTATTGATGCTGATAAAGCCCAAATTGATGCAGCAGTTGCTTCTGGTGCTCCCTATATTGAAATTCATACTGGTTGTTACGCTGATGCAGAAACTGATGCTGAGCAACAAGCTGAGTTAGAGCGCATTGCTAAAATGGCAAAGTATGCACATTCGAAAGGCTTAGTAGTTAATGCTGGTCACGGTTTGCATTACCATAATGTAAAACCAATCGCTGCAATTCCTGAATTGTACGAGCTTAATATCGGTCATGCGATTGTTGCTAGAGCGGCGATTGACGGTTTAGAAACTGCAGTTCGTGATATGAAGCAATTAATGATTGAAGGCCGTAGAGGCGAGTAATGGCGATTAAGGGTTTAGGTACTGATATCGTCGAAATTGAACGCATCAAAAAGCATATTGCCCGTGTGGGCGATCGTTTAGCCAAGCGTGTGCTGACTGAAAACGAAATGAAAGTGTACTTAAATCACTCTCAACCAGAGCGTTATCTTGCAAAACGATTTGCAGCAAAAGAAGCAGCAGCCAAAGCGTTAGGTACAGGAATAGGGCGAGGCGTATCTTTTCAGCATATCCATATCAGTAACAATGAGAACGGGGCTCCGCTTATTTGTTTTACTGACGGAGCATTAGAACGACTGCATTGTTTAGGTGCGGCTTCTGCTCATATTACGATTGCTGACGAAAAGCATTACGCCACGGCCACCGTTTTGATTGAATAAAAGTATATTTCAATGACAGTTGTTGAGGAAAGTATCAACAACTGTCATTGAAAGTTTTATGCGAATTTTCGTTTAAATTTAGGGATACCCATTAAACCAAGTACCACGAGACCACTTACAACTCCAAACGTAATTAACTCCACTTCAGTATCAACTAACAAGTTCGCAAAAAGTCCTGAAAAGTACGAAGCAATGAGAAAAACTGCAAAACTTGTACTGAGTATTCGTTTGTCCGATTTCGTAGCGATTAGCGACAAGAATACAGCTGAGCAGATCACTTCTGCAATGGAGTGAAGCGCCATCATGACAATGATGGTCTTTGATACTTGCCAATCATTGGAAATACTGTAATCAATCAAAAACCAGCCGAGAGAAAACATCAGTAAACCCATTGACAAAATCATCATGGATTTTACGTTATAACGCCAAAAAACAGTGAGAAATATTATTGAAGAAACTAATACTGTTAATGAGTTAACAATACCGTTTAGCGTTATATCTATATTTTTATTTTCAAAAATAATGACATCAGCCGCCTCCCATAAGCTCCAAAACAGTAGGGAAAGTGCAGCAACGGCAAATGTAAATAGAGCTCCTTTGTAAATCCCCAGTTTGCTAGATTCTGCCTTCCTATTAGCCGTGAATGCTTCATCAGTCATTTTTTTACGAAGTAAGAACATGATCAAGCAACACAATGCTGAACAACAGGCCGCTAAAATAAAGCCATTAGAATATATATCATCGGTAATTAACAAGCCTGCTAACATAGCGCCTATTGCGGCGCTAAGGTTGATGACAAGATACTGTGCAATGAAAATACTCTTTAACTTATTAGGAAACTGCTGTAATTGGAGCGTAATTAAAGAAAGTATATTTGGGCGCATTAAGCCAATGCCCAAAGCAATTAAAATGGAAATGCCTTGGATCATATCGCTATCAACATAGCCAATGGATATAAAGCCGATAGCAGTAAAAACACCGCCTAACAGCGTGGCATAAAAGCTACCAGTAATGAGATCCGCCAGCAATCCACCGAGCAAAATACCTATGTAAACGAACATGGTAAATTCAGCATATAAAGCGAAGGTTTTTTCTTGCTCCCAAATCTCACCATTTGTACCTTGATAAACAAGAAATAAAACAAACATAGATCGAAAAGCATAATAAGCGATTCTTTCAAGTCCATTGGCGATCAATAAACCCAAAATAGAGGATTTAGGGAAACTCCCAGAATTCATAAAAACGGTTCCTTGTATTATTTTTCAGCACGATATTAACATAAAAGTTACAAGTGCCTTTTATTGTTACAGATTGACTGTTACTACTTTTATTTTTTTTGATAGGGAGATAAAGTACGCTCAAATTTCTTCGCAAACGATAAATATGAATTTTAGTGATGAAGTCATCAGTAACTTAGATGATTTAAAAAACTTTCTTCTTCTGGTTGAAACTGGAGCGTTGGGTTTAAATGGCGTTGAAGGTGTCGGCATGGCAACCAATAACGCTGACGGTCGTCGTTTTATTGCGGTATTTGGATCACAACATCAATTACTTTATGGTCGCTGGGTATCTGAAGAAGTATTCCAGACCGGGCAAGACATGGTGCGAAATGGTGTTAGTAATAAGCACTGATCGAAAGAAGGGCTAATGATATAGCCCTTTTTACTATTCCTCATCTTGAAAGATATCTTCGATTGGTAATTTGAATAATCGTGAAACTTTAAATGCAAGTGGCAAGCTTGGATCGTATTTTTCTTTCTCAATCGCATTAATTGTCTGCCTAGATACATCCAGTTTCTGAGCTAAATCTGCTTGAGTCCAGTCCCTTTCGGCTCTTAATACTTTTAAACGGTTTTTCATGAATAGCGAACTCTCCCAGTGATTAGCCCTACTACATAGCTCAGAGAGATGGATACGATGAGTGTCGACGGAGATAGGTGCGATATGATTCCAGCTTCTTCTAATATAGAGCCGCCAGCATACAAAATGATGGTAATGCCAACTGATAAAGCTAAGGCGTCTAATTGAATCTTTCTTTCCATTTCATCTAAATGTGCCAGCATTCTTTTATAAGCTAAAACCATGGCAATACCCGCTCCTGCATTAATGACCAATGCGATGATTACGTAGGGAAGATGATTAACCCACTCATATTTAATCATAAAAATGGTGGCACACAATGTGATTGCCCACATAAGCCCCCATAAATTTACTCTATTAGCATTTTGTAAGTCTCTTTTTGGCAAACCAGCACAGAAGATGGCGTTAATTACTTTTTTCATAACTAGCTTCCTTGTCATTAAGTTAAGTCTACTTTACATGAATTAATGTAGAGTGTTAGTTACTTATTGTCAAGTCTGCTTGTCACGAATAAATGGTGAACCAACAAAGACCATAGAGGGCCATGCAATTTTTAAAGGGTTTTTGGGTTAATCGATGTATTTAGCTTGGTTATCACTTTTCTCTAAAATGACTTTCAAATTATTCAGTCCTTGCTGTAACTCATTACCAATTTGTTGTTCAAAATCGATAGCTAAAAACATCAAATTCATAGGATAGTTAAGATGACCTTTAAAGCCCCAAGTAACTTTTGTTTGGTTGTTGCCCACAGCTTGTGTAGTCATATAAGCGGGTTCAGTAGCTTTAAAAGGCTTTAAAAATCTGAGTTGCAAGTCGATTCTTTTATTGGGGGTAATGGCTATTATTTCTTGCTCACCAACGCCAACTTCTGGATTTTGGCTATTCCATTTAGCGATAAACCCAACCTTACCGTCTGTTCCTTTATAGGAGCGTTGAGTGTTTGGATCTAACTTTGCCCAAGTGCTGTAGTTGTCTTGGTTTTTAAGTAATTTTATGTATGAAAAAACGTGTGAAACTGGCTGATCAATTATGATGTTTTTCTCAACGTCATATTCGTTGTCCAGCATTAGAGCACTGAATAAAGGAATGATGATAATGATGCCGATTCCGATGAGTAATTTCTTAAGCATGATAAAAAAGTTCCTTTTTATTTTTTGAAGCTTCAGTGGTCGTTAAACAAGTACGACATAAACATTGTTGAACGTCCTTAACTGTTGCGAGCTTTGCTTTTATTTCTTCTCTTGGTACTTCGACATTCATACACCAGCATTCAGAAGGGTTTGAATTGTTTGCGACTGCACAGTGATTTTCTTTATTACAGATTGGGCAGTATTTTTCAGAAGGCATTAAAAGTCTTCCGAGCTAATTTTAGTTAATGCCGCTAATGCAGCTTTATAATCTGGCTCTTTACCTGTATCAGTAACAAGTTGGCGATATTGAAGATCGCCTTGCTTATTAATGATTAAAATGGCTCTTGCTAATAGGCCTTTATCTTTCATTAGTAAGCCATATTTTGTTCCAAAGTCACGCCAAACAGCATCAGATAGAACCATTATTTTGTCTACGTCTTGTTGCTGACAAAAGCGTTTTTGAGCAAACGGTAAATCGGTGCTGATGGATAACATGACGACGTTGTCTGAGAAGTTTGCAACTTGGTCATTAAATTTTTTGGTCTGGATCGCACAAATGCCTGTATCTAAACTTGGTACTGAGCTGATAAGAATGGTTTGCCCTTTGAAGTCAGACAGATCTATCGGGTTGAATTTACCATCGACAACTCGAAATAGGGGAGCTGGCTGGTTCAAAGCTGGGTATGTGCCTAATAGATTCACTTTGTTTGCGCCAAAGCTAACTTGGTGGTGATTTTCTGGACCAGAAGCCGCTGTGCTTGCACCACAAAAAAATAAGCTCAGTAATAATAGTGAACGTGTGTTAAAAACTGCCATTTGTTTTCTCATTAAATTTTTTAATTACTTAATTTTTGAAGTAGGGATTACGTTGAAGCCATATACTGGCTCAATATACTCTTATGAAATGAAGATGCAATTTGTGGGATAGAGAGATGAAAAGGCATGTTAAATAAAAAGCGGCCTAGACCGCTTCAAAATAAGAATGGATTATTTACTTGCTTCTGGTTTTGGTGGGAAGTTAGCCAATAATTTGCTGATCTTTTGGTTGATGATCTCGGTTTTTTGCTGTGGTGTCTTATTTTTCTTTACCGTATCTTTTATTGCACCTCTCCAAATCAGTTTTTTGGTTTTTGCGTCAACAAAATCAACCAATAATGTGCTTACTTCATACTCACGAACGCTAGTTTGAGTCTGTGTACTGCCACCCCACCACCAATTAGGGTATGAATTTGGGTAGTAGCCATAATTGGTATGGAAAGTATCAACATCAATTTTTTTATCTGTTTTAGTGATGTAATTAACTAGTAATTCAGCAGCTGTATTGGAAACTTTTTTGATGCCTTTCGTCATCATTTGGTTTTCAACTGCATTATGGATTCTTTTTTCCATTAAACCATCAAGTTGATAACCAGCGTCACCTGCTTTTTTATGTACCCACGCATAAGTCTTGTATTGATTAAAGTTCACTTGAGGATCGTAATCCCAGTTCCCTTTAGTTGAGCTACATGCATTTAAAAACATTACTGCAGCAATAACCAATAGCTTTTTCATAACGTTACTCCTTAATTCATCCATTTGTACTCAGGATACAACCCAGAGATCAATTGAACAAATTGATTTGCAAAAAATTACTTAAAAGTTTGACAAACTCACAAATCTTAATGATAATTATTATCAGTAATGATGTTTAGTGGATTGAAAACATGCTTTGGTTAATAGTTGCTCTCGTGGTAGGCAGTATGGCGGTAATTTGGATGCCGCAACCCAGTGCTGTAATTAAAGGCATTCATCCTTTCTTAAAGCTAGATGCAAAAGTAATTAAAAGCTTAGTTACACTTTCAGTAGCAGGTATTATTCTTTGTGCTGTTTTTACCATTAATCAGCCATCAATAAAGAGTTTTACTGCAATCTTTTTCATGGTTACAGCGAGTTTTGTTGCCGTTCCGCGTTTACATCGATTCATTCTTCCGTGTGCTTTGACAACCGCAGTGTTAGTGATTGCGATGATCGCTCAATAAATCACCAAAAATAAACTCATTTTAATTTGTAATAGGTTTTCCCATTAATATTGGTTTTGTTAGACTAAAACAAAATAACAATCCAAAACAGATTAAAAATGAATTCAGATAGCAATGTTTCTTTAGTTTATAGCACTGATACTGGTCGAATAAAATCGGAACCCGTAAAAGCTTCTGCGCCTTCATCTGACGGTATTGTCAGAATTCATAAAGAAAGCAAAGGCAGAAAAGGCAAAGGTGTGTCTATAATTAAGGGACTTGGCCTTGAAGAGAAAGAGTTAAAGACTCTCGCTCAAAAGTTAAAGAAGCAGTGTGGATGCGGTGGCACTGTTAAAGATTTTAATATCGAAATGCAAACAGATAACCGTGAAACATTAAAAGGGCTTCTAGAGAAGCAGGGTTTCATCGTTAAGTTAGCAGGCGGTTAAGCAGTTATTAATCGGAGTTCCTATGGACAGTTTGCAGAATTATTTTCTGGTTGCAATGCCAGAGCTAGACGGCACTTTCTTTGAAAGAAGTGTCATTTTCATCTGTGAGCATGATGAAAAAGGTGCAATGGGGATTATCATCAATCGCCCTATTGGAATAGAGGTGAGCGATCTACTAGAACAAATGGATCTTTCAGCACAAACTTTACTTCATTCTGCAGTTAAAGATTCTCCTGTACTTGTAGGGGGCCCCGTCAGCCCTGATCGTGGTTTTGTTTTGCATTCCAATCAAAATGGTTGGACGAACAGCTTATCAGTCTCAGATGACCTTATGATTACGACCTCTCGTGATGTGTTAAGCGCAATGGGGAAACAAAAGGGACCAGATAATTTTATTGTCGCCCTTGGTTATGCTGGTTGGAGTAAAGATCAACTTGAAGAGGAGATTTCGAGTAACTCTTGGCTTACGATTCCAGCGACCTCAGAAATTATGTTTGATATCGAACCAGAAAAGCGTTGGCAAATGGCGACAACGTCACTTGGGTTTGAATCCTGGCAAGTTTCTTCTCAAGTAGGGCATTCTTAAACAAGTTATTTCCTACTCAATAAAACCAACATATAATACTGCTCTAATTTTGCAGTATTTTTTCATGGGTTGAATAATGTCTATAACCGTGTTGGGTTTTGATTTTGGTACAAAAAGCATTGGTATTGCAGTTGGGCAGAGTATTACTTATCAAGCTTCACCCGAAACTGCTGTAAAAGCCAATGACGGGATTCCAAATTGGGATGTTATTGAAGCTATTATAAAAAGATGGCAACCGGATTTATTTGTTGTAGGGCTCCCATTAAATATGGATGGAACTGAGCAGCCATTAACTCAAAGAGCCAAAAAATTTGCCAATCGATTACATGGTCGTTTTGGCATTAAAGTGGAGTTGCAAGACGAGCGACTAACGACCACAGATGCTAAAGCGAGGCTTTTCGAACTTGGCGGGTATAAAAAGCTCGCAAAAGATCAAATTGATTCTGTCTCAGCAGTGCTTATTGTTGAGAGTTACTTCGAGAATCAGTTCTAAGATAGCTTAATTTGTCAGGATCATCGTATACGGCCTCAACAGTAATTGGCATTGTAGTTGAGTTATCGACGTCTGATCCAAATAACTTGAAATATTTCCTTTGCGATTGTGGGTTGGGGTAATATTGACGTAGAATTAAATCAACATGCGCATTTTGTCTAGGAACCTGAAATTTAAAGCTGTTCCCATCTTCAACTAGTGGTGTCTCTTCACCAAAATTTAATACAACCTCCTCATCATGTGTTCCTAGATCAAATTCACCTCTGTTTAGAGTTCCAAACTTAACTAGTCGAGTAGCGGAAATTTCTGGGTTTAGGTGATATGCAGACACAATGTATTCACCGCTTTCCTTCTGGACTGCACGGAAGCTTGGTTTGATTGACTCAAAATCCCCCCACTGTTCCCCTCTCATATACACATGTGAATACTCTAGAGGTTTAAAAAAGTCTGTTGTGACTTCTCTATTTGTTTTTAAAAGTGTTGTAAGGTGTTTAGTATTATCATCTGAGCTAGGGCTCCAAAACCCACTTTTTCTTATTCGGCCGGTTTTTCCGAAAAAGTCTACTACCCCTTCATCTCTTGCATTAGCGACCTCAAAGTAATGCTTTTGAGGACTGCTCATACTCGGGTCTTGGTATGCAAATACGACATTACCTGTTTGCGCTGCAATAATTTGCTCTTGTAATGCTTGAAGCTCGGCAGCTTGAACTGCAAAATACTGAGACTGACTGCTTTCACCATTTATATGAATACTGGAGGAGGACATAACATAAACCTAATAGAAAGTTATTGGATTTATGCTACGCCTGCAATTCAGAGTGTATAGTGAAAAAATGTTAATGAATATTAATAATAGAGAAACGTTTAACTTAAGCCATTGATTGAAACTTCTATATTAAAAGATTAATTATTTCGTTTCTGCTTTACGAGGTTTGCCATCATTTCGATATGAAGTGGGTCATCGTTTAAAGCATCAATATATCGATAGTGTTTACCACCTGCTTCTTCAAATATTTCACGGTTTTCTTGCTTAATTTCTTCAAGTGTTTCTAGGCAATCTGCGCTGAATGCAGGGCAAATGATTGCTATGTCATCAACACCGTCTTTAGCGAGTTGTTCTAGAGTCTCATCTGTATAAGGCGTTAGCCATTTCGCTTTACCAAAACGAGATTGAAAAGTGGTAATGTAGTCAGACTCTTCGAGCCCTAATGACTCAACCACTAAGCGAGTTGTTTTTTTACAGAAGCAATAGTATGGGTCACCTAACTTTAAATTACGCTCAGGCATTCCATGATAGGACAATACTAATTTCTTAGGCTTTCCATTTTTTTTAAAATCTTGATTAATCGAGTGTACCAAGGCTTTGATGTAATCAGGGTGATCGTGATAGGTATTAATGAACGTTAAGGCAGGTAAATAACGCCAAGTCATTAGCTCTTTTGCAATAGCATCAAAGCTAGAAGCCGTTGTTGGTGCAGCATACTGAGGATACAAAGGTAAAACAGTTATATCATCAACGCCTGAGTCATGTATCTTTTTTAACGTGCTAGCAATAGATGGGTTCCCATAGCGCATAGCAAAATGCACTTGCATATTTAGGTTTTGACCATCTAACTCTTTTTGGAGTGCTTCAGCTTGTCTTCGAGTGATATCAAACAAAGGTGAACCAGCTTCAGTCCATATTTGTTTGTATAGCGCAGCTGACTTAGCTGGTCGAATTCGAAGAATAATGCCATGAAGAATAATACTCCAAACGATTTTAGGTATTTCAACAACTCTAGGGTCTGCTAAAAATTCAGCTAGATAACGTTTGACGTCTTTTTTTGTTGGCGCATCTGGCGTGCCTAAGTTAATAAGCAAAACCGCCTTTGTGGCTCTTTTAGCATGACCTTGGTCTTTAGATAATCCTGCGAACTTTGACACACAACACCTTTAATATTCAGATTTTATTTTTTATCACTCAGATCTTACCGCAGATACTACGGTAAGGACTAGAGTTGAGATCAATGAGTTTAGCTATATTTATCGTTCGAGAGCTTTTCTGTAATCACTTGCCCTGTTTTTCTGAGGCAATTTTACGTGTCAATCTAAGTCTAGTGTAACGCCATCCATAAAACCTTCATTTTGGTTTTTTGAATCCGAACTATCCAGCTTTATCATAAGTCTGAGATCATTGGCTGAGTCAGCATGATGGAGTGCGTCGGCATAACTGATTTCGTCACTTTGATAGAGTTTAAACAAAGCTTGATCAAACGTTTGCATGCCTTGCTCAGTTGACTTAGCCATGGTTTCTTTAAGCAAGTGCAATTCATTCTTTGCAATGATGCTGGATACTCGTGGCGTATTAATCAAAACTTCAATGGCTGCCCGACGTCCCATCCCGTCAGCTCTTGGCACTAACTGTTGTGCCACAACTCCTTTAAGGTTCAGTGATAAATCAAACAGTAATTGTTGATGTTTTTCTTTTGGCACTAGGTGCATGATACGGTCAAGTGCTTGGTTTGCATTGTTAGCATGCAATGTCGCTAGACAAAGATGGCCTGTTTCAGCAAAAGCGAGGGCAAACTCCATGGTTTCTTGTGAACGAATTTCACCGATCATAATGACATCTGGTGCCTGTCGAAGGGAGCTTTTAAGTGCGGCATCAAATGAATCTGTATCGATACCAACTTCACGTTGTGTCACGATACTCTTTTTGTGCTCATGTACAAATTCAACGGGATCTTCAATCGTGAGAATATGGCCACGAGCATGTCCATTTCGATGACCAATCAGAGCCGCAAGGGTAGTCGATTTACCCGTACCTGTACCCCCAACCATAATGAACAAGCCACGCTTTGCCATAGCCAGCTCTTTTAAAATTGACGGTAACCCAAGCGTGTCTGCATCAGGGATATCTGTTTCGATACGGCGCATAACACAACCGGGTGATTCTCGTTGCCAGAATGCGCTTACACGAAATCTACCCATTTCTTTAGCTGAAAATGCAAAATTGCACTCTTTGGTTTCGTGAAATTCCTGCTTCTGAACATCCGTCATCAGAGACTCTACAAACTCTAATGATTGTTTAGTGCCGTAAGGTGTCTCTGTTAATGGTCTTAATTCGCCATCAATCTTAGCGCTTGGCGGAAAGCCAGCAGTAATAAACAAGTCTGAAGCCTTACGCTCCACCATAACTCTTAAAAATGGTCGAACATCCATATTCAATCCTTAGAACGTATTTGCTTGTTGATTTGGGCTTTTGGCTTTGGCGGTTTCATGGCTAATCACACCACGGTTTACTAATTGTTGTAATGCTTGTTCTAGTGTTTGCATCCCATGCGCCATCCCCGTTTGTATTGCCGAATACATCTGAGCAACCTTTGCCTCTCGAATCAGGTTACGAATTGCTGGCGTGCCCAACATAATTTCGTGAGCAGCTACACGGCCTCCGCCTTCTTTCTTAAGTAGTGTTTGTGAAATAACGGCCTGTAGTGACTCTGAAAGCATGGTTCTTACCATATCTTTTTCTGAGGCTGGGAATACGTCAATCACACGGTCAACGGTTTTTGCAGCAGAAGTGGTATGCAAAGTACCAAAAACTAAATGGCCTGTTTCTGCAGCGGTCATTGCAAGGCGAATGGTTTCAAGGTCACGCATCTCACCCACAAGAATGACATCAGGATCTTCACGTAAAGCGCTACGTAATGCATCGCTGAAACTGTGGGTATCACGATGAACTTCACGTTGGTTAATCAAGCATTGTTTGTTGTCATGGACAAATTCAATAGGATCTTCAATGGTGAGAATGTGATCTTTTTTATTCTCATTAATGTAATCAATCATTCCCGCTAGCGTGGTACTTTTACCTGAACCTGTAGGCCCCGTTACAAGTACTAGGCCACGAGGGAAGTTAGATATTTTTTTGAAGATTTCAGGAGCACCTAACTGCTCTAAAGTTAGGATTTCACTTGGAATAGTACGAAATACCGCCCCTGCACCGCGATGCTGGTTAAATGCATTAACACGAAAACGAGCTAAATTAGGAATTTCAAATGAAAAATCAATTTCAAGGTGTTCTTCATAGTCTTTACGCTGCTTATCATTCATAATGTCGTAGACAAGACGTTGTACGTCAGCGTGTTCGAGAGCAGGCAAGTTAATTTTTCTAACTTCACCGTCGACACGAATCATTGGCGATACGCCAGCTGATAAGTGTAAATCTGATGCTTTATGCTTAACGCTAAAGGCTAAAAGCTCTGTAATTTCCATAGTTTAAAATATTCCGTAGTATTATTCGCACATGATAACAGTTACTGACAATCTCGCTGAGATAAAGCAGAAAATTAAAACCGCAGCAAATAAATTTTGCCGAGATCCGCAAGCGATTACGCTTTTGGCTGTCAGTAAAACAAAACCCTGTACTGATATTATAACGGCTTATCAAGCAGGGCAACGAGAGTTTGGTGAGAATTACGTTAAAGAAGGCGTAATGAAAATCAACGAGTTGAAGGCTTCTTGTCCTGAAGCAATATGGCATTACATTGGGCCACTGCAATCGAATAAAACGAAAGATGTGGCAGAGCACTTTGATTGGATGCATACCGTAGATAGAATAAAAGTTGCTAAACGTCTAAATGAACAGAGATTACAAGGTGCAAATCCGCTTCAAGTTTGTATTCAAGTTAATATCAGCGGTGAAGACTCAAAGTCAGGTGTTAATGTTGAGCAACTCAACGAGCTTGCATCAAAAATAGATCAGCTACCCAACTTGACGTTACGTGGAATAATGGCAATACCAAGCCAGCCTGATAACCAAGAGAAACTGAAACAAGAGTATATCGATATAAAGCAAATGTTTGTAACGTTACAGCAGCATTATAACAGCGTAGATACGTTGTCGATTGGTATGAGCCAAGATCTTGAGTTAGCAATTGAAAACGGCTCAACCATGGTTCGTATTGGCAGTGCTATTTTTGGCGCAAGAAGCTAGCCCTTGTAAATCTTAAGAACGACCAAATATTAATAATGAATAAATACCCATTGAGTTGAAGATGAAAAAAAGCAAAATCTGTTTTATTGGCTCTGGTAATATGACCAGAAGCATCGTAAGTGGCTTAGTGAAAAGTGGTTATCCTACCGAGTTTATTGAAACAACAAATCCAAGTGTAGAGAAACTCAATGCCATGCATGCTGATTTTGGGGTTAACGTATCCCACGATAATGAAGCGGCTTGTGATTCAGCGAACATTATTGTGTTATCAGTAAAACCTCAAATGATGGAAACGGTTTGTAACAAGTTAAGTCACCTAGATTTATCAGAAAAGCTTATTATCACGATTGCAGCGGGTATTCCTGCGAACCGATATAAAGACTATTTCAAACAACCGGTTAAACTTGTCAGAACCATGCCGAATACACCGACTCAAATTGGTATAGGTGTAACAGGTATTTTTGCTGATGAAAGCATTTCAGAATTAGAAAAATTGGAATGCGAACAGATTATGCAGACCGGTGGTGAAGTAGTTTGGGTAAACAAAGAAGCAGAATTAAACCAAGTGATAGCACTTGCTGGGAGTTCTCCTGCTTATTTCTTTATGTTTGTCGAATCTATGCTTGAAGCTGCTGAGAAAATGAATGTACCAGCGGATAAAGCCAGGTTAATGGTACAACAGGCAGCTTTAGGCGCGGCAGAGATGGTAAAGCAAAACCCTGATTTAACGGCAGCTCAACTCAGAGAAAATGTTACTTCAAAAGGTGGTACTACAGCACAAGCGATTAAAACCTTTGAAGAAGGTGGTTTAAGACAATTGGTAGACTCAGCCATGCAAAATTGCGTGAAAAGAGCTGAGGAAATGGAAAAACTTTTCTAAACTCAGCTTTAACTCTTTATATAAAATAATTAAAGTGAATTTATTTTATATAATTTACCAAGATTAAAACAAGGCAATTCAAAATTATGGAAGCATTGATTTATTTACTTAATGTTGTATTAAATCTTTATCTGACAATTGTGATTCTTCGAGTTTTATTGCAATGGGCTCGTGCAGATTTTTATAACCCTTTTTCTCAGTTTGTGGTTAAAGTAACTCATCCGATTGTTGCGCCTTTACGAAGGGTGTTACCATCGATTGGAAGTTTAGATACTTCATCATTGGTTTTGGCATTGGCTGTTGCAGCGGTTAAAATGACAGTGCTTTCTAGTTTGACTGTTTACCCAATGTCTCCAGTACTTCCGTTTATAATGGTTTTAAAACACGCAGGGATGTTGTTGTTTTGGATGTTACTTTTACGTGCAATTCTGAGCTGGTTTAACCAAGGTTATAACCCGTTTGTCATGATGCTTGGACAATTAACTGAACCGTTACTCGCACCAATCAGAAGAATCTTACCGCCTATGGGAGGATTAGATTTATCAGTGATGGTAGTGATCATATTATTGAATTTTTTGAATATTCTACTTGCTCAATACGTTCCTTTCTGGGCAATCATCTAGTCATTGTATTGAAAGGTAAGCGAATGGCTTACCTTTCAAGTAACTCAGTTTCATCGGCATTTTGCCACTATAGTAATTGGGTATATACTGAATTGACGACTTAAAACCATAGGTATATGACAATGCTTAGAAAATTTTGTGCTTTATTAGTGTTAGCGTTTAGCCTTACCGGTATTGCTCATGCAGAGCAAAAGGTCACTGTAGGTAACTTTGATATTCATTACATTGCATTTGGCAGTACATTTATTACTCCCAAAGTAGCTCAAGCGTATGGAATCACTCGAAGCAAGAACGTAGGTATCATTAATATTTCAGTGTTGGATACCAAACAAAAAGGAAGCCCTGGCGTACCAGTTCAAATTACTGGCATGCGCAAAAATTTAATGGACTCACATGTACCATTAGACTTTAAAGAGGTAAAAGAAGGCAAAGCGGTCTACTACATTGCCCAAGTTCCATACAATGAAGATGAAACTTTCAATTTCGACATTAATATTAAGTATAAAAAAGAGCTTAATACCAAACTGAAATTCAATCATAAGTTTTACGTAGAATAAAATCTCTTCTGTACTTTTTAAGGCTCCGTTTGGAGCCTTTTTCATTTTGACTTTCAAACTCGCACCAGTATGATTGCAGCCATTAAATATTGGGAGTTGTTTTCTATGTCTAAAATTGTGCTTGCAAGTGGAAACAAAGGCAAACTGGCTGAGTTTAGTCAGCTGTTTTCAGAGTTCGGAATTGAAGTTTTACCTCAAAGTGAATTCAACGTCCCAGATGTGCCAGAGACGGGAACCACATTTGTTGAAAACGCCATCATAAAAGCAAGACATGCCGCTGAAGTTACTGGACACCCAACTATTTCAGATGATTCAGGTATCGAAGTGGACTTTCTTAATGGTCAACCTGGTATTTATTCGGCAAGATACTCTGGGGAAGGCGCAACGGCTGAATCAAATAATAAAAAATTGTTAGAAGCGCTTGCGAACACATCAAATAGAACCGCTCGATTTCAGTGTGTATTGGTTTACATGCGACATGCTAAAGATCCGACGCCTATAATTGCACAAGCTTCTTGGGAAGGGGAAATTGCGGCTCAAAAGCAAGGTGAGTACGGACATGGATACGATCCGTTATTTATTCCTGAAGGGATGAGTGTTACCGCAGCAGAAATGACCGCTGATGAAAAAAATTCCGTTAGCCACCGTGGTAAAGCTCTAGTGAAGCTTATCAGCTCACTTAAAGAGCAAGGGATCATTAAGTAACTTATGCTAAAGCTACCTCCTTTAAGTTTATATATTCACATTCCATGGTGTGTTGAAAAGTGTCCCTATTGTGATTTTAATTCCCATGGACAAAAAGGCCCCTTACCCGAATCAGACTATGTTGAAGCGCTCTTAAAAGACTTACAACAAGATTTAGAGTACGTTCAAGGCAGGAAGCTTTACAGTATATTCATTGGTGGCGGCACACCGTCGCTGTTTTCTGCAGAGGCAATAAAGTCACTACTGAATGGTGTTGAATCATTAATTCCGTTTGAATCAGATATCGAAATCACAATGGAGGCGAACCCAGGCACATTAGAGCATGATAGCTTTAACGCTTATCAGCAAGCAGGGGTTAACCGTCTTTCTATCGGCATTCAGAGCTTCTCAAAGCAAAAGTTAAACTTACTTGGTCGAATCCATAATGATGATGAAGCTGAATTTGCAGCTAGGAATGCTCGTGAGGCGGGTTATCACAGTTTCAATTTGGATTTGATGCATGGTTTACCAAACCAAAGCTTTGATGAAGCGATGTTTGATATCGAGAAAGCTGCAAGCCTACGTCCTCCACATTTATCTTGGTACCAACTTACTATTGAGCAAAACACGTTATTTCACTCAAAGCCACCACAGCTACCCAATGATGAAGCATTGTGGACAATATACGAGCAAGGGCAGAAGAAACTCGCCGAGTTAGGTTATGAGCAATATGAAATTTCAGCTTATGCACAACCGGGTTTTCAATGTCGACATAATTTGAATTATTGGCAGTTTGGTGATTATTTAGGTATTGGCTGTGGTGCTCACGGAAAAATTACCATGGTTGCTGATAATCGATTACTGCGCACGATAAAAATTAAGCACCCTAAAGGTTATTTAGCGGCTGAAAATTTCACTTCAGATACCACTGAAATTAAACCCGATGAGCTTGCTGTCGAATATTTAATGAATCGATTTAGATTGATCTCACCGATTCCTAAAATTGAATTTGAAGAGCGGACAGGGTTGCCTCATACCGTCCTAACTGAAGGAATGGAAAAAGGAATATCTAAAGCGCTGGTGGTTGAAGATCAAGAGCATTGGACATTAACGCCAAAAGGACAAATGTTCGTAAATGAATTGCTTGGCCAGTTTTTAGAATAGAATTTTTATTTTTAACAATCAGTTAGCTATACTAAGCCCATAAAAGGATTTATGGGTGTAAGTCAGGATGACAATACCACAGTTTGATGTACTTTTTGTTGGTGCAGGTGTCGCTTCAATGGCAACGGCAATCCGATTACTGCAATTCACTAACAAACCTCTATCCATTGCTATCGTAGAAAAAGACTTATCACTTAGGTTCGGTGGGTTAGCCTATGCTGCTAAGGGTAACAGCTGGACTCACATCTTTAATATTCAAGCTGGAAGAATGTCTATTTTTAGGGAAGATGTTGAAGACTTTCTTATTTGGGCGAATAAAGAAGCTGATAGAAGTCATTGGCCACAGAAATGGAAAAATATGATTTTTCATGTGAGTGGTCCAGCACCTAGAAGAATATATGCTGATTATATAAAAGATCGCTTCCAGCACGCATTATCTGAATCGATAAGTGGCTGTAGTGTCTCGATGTACAGTGCAGAAGTGACTAAGATCGAGAGAAAAGCAGAGCAATTTGAAGTTGAGTTAAAATCCAGCCAGCTTGACGGAGATACGCCAAATAAAGTATTTGCAAAGCGGGCGATTGTTGGCACAGGTAATTTGTTGTCACACTTTCCTTTTACAAAAGACATAGAAGACCACCCTAGATTTATTCGTCGACAGTACATGCCAGAAGGGTTGAATGCGATTAAGCAAATACCTCAAAATGCAGAGGTAGCCATCATTGGCTCAAGCTTGTCAGCGTATGATTCGGTAATTTCATTACGAGAAGACATGGGGCATACAGGCAAGATCACGTTATTTTCTCGAACAGGGTTGACGCCACTTAAATATCCTGAAGATCACCTCCATCAAGTCATTGACGTCAGGAAGCCTCCCTTTATTGATGAGCCGTATCGAGGAAGAGAGAGACTCGTTAAGGACATCATTAAAGAGTGGCAGTACTTAAACAATACAATAAGAAAACAAGCGCCTAATATTCACGTAAGCACTATTCCAGAGAGGATCACCAAAGCTTGGGAAGCCTATTTTTCTGAGCTAGTGAATAAAATACCTGCAGAGGACTCAGAGTATTTATTGAATAAATATAATTCAGTGATTGCAACAATGAGAGTTGCAGCAATGCCGCTGGCAACTAACTTTGTAGAACCACTAGAAAAACACAATATTAAATTAATAGAAGCTGAAATCCTTACTACCAAGCCTAAAGGTAAAGCTAGTATTGAACTTACCTATCTAGATAAAAACTTGAATACACAGCAGACGGTTTGTTTTGGCGCTGTAATTTCAAATTTAAATCGTGAAATCAATTATCATCATATCGAGCAACCTCTCTGGCGCAATCTCATTGATGTCCAAGGGTATGCAATCCCACATAAGCAAACAAATCGTGGAATTGAAGTGTCAGAGTTTGGTGAGTTCATTAATAACGATAACCAAATTACTAAGGACTTATTCGCAGTCGGCATTCCTAGAGAAGGGGACGAGATAGCTCGAAACGGAAGGCAAGGCGCCTTTGCTTATAATGTTGCGACAATCAAAAACCACTCTATCTCTGTTGCCATTAAAGTGTTAGCTGACATTAATAAATTGAATCTGGAACTTGATTATCCGCTGTCCCAAGAGCGGTTATTGTTATTAGAGCAAGCAGTAGGTGTGAGAATTCATTGGCTCTCGTTAAGAAAGCGAGAAGAAAAGCGAAAAGTTTTGCCGACTGTTCTCGAAACCGTTGAGTTCTTAGCTGAAGCCCTTAAACAAGACAATTTACCGCTGAATGAGGCAAGGAATCTGGCTTTAATTTTAGTAGAAAAGTCAGCGCTTCGAAAAATGACTGATGTTTCGGTGACACCAAAGCAATTGAGAGAAAATCTTGGTTTGAATAAGAGCAGTAGAAGAAAGAAAGCGTCATGAAATTAAGAGCCTTGTTTACTCTCATTTTCTATCCTAAATAGGGAAGGTCAGAATGAAGGGGGGCGGAAAATACTCCTTTCGACTAACCTATTAAACTGCATTCAATGCTATGGTTGCTTTTATATGATTATCACATCGACGTAGAATTACTGTGGTATCAAAATAAAAAAGCGAACCAAACTGGTTCGCTTTAATCCTTTGCAACAAACTTAATAACAATAGCTAAGTGATTGCTTATTGGTAATCTTCAATTGGCACACATGCACAAAATAAGTTTCTGTCACCAAAAACGTCATCAATTCGATTCACTGTAGGCCAGAACTTATTCGCTTTAACCGCAGAAGTTGGGAAGGCCGCAAGCTCACGATTATATGGGCGTGAATCAAATTCTGGGTCAATAATGTCAGCCAAAGTATGAGGGGCATTGCTTAGCGGGTTGTTATCAACCGGCCATTCACCTACCTCAACTTGAGTAATTTCTTGACGGATATTGATCATCGCTTCGATGAAACGATCTAATTCAACTTGAGACTCAGATTCAGTTGGTTCGATCATCAGCGTACCAGCAACAGGGAAACTCATCGTTGGTGCGTGGAAGCCATAGTCATTAAGACGTTTAGCAATATCCATTTCAGTTACACCTGACGCTTCTTTCAGCGGACGTAAATCTAAAATGCACTCATGAGCAACACGATCGTTACGACCAGTGAATAACACTGGATAATGCTCAGAAAGCTTCTTAGTCACATAGTTCGCATTAAGAATAGCCGTTTGCGTAGACGCTTTAAGGCCTTTGCTACCCAATAGTCGAATGTACATATAAGAAATCGGCAGAATGCCTGCACTACCGAATGGCGCAGCAGAAACAGCACCATTATTATCACTCTCTGCACCTGGTTTTATTAGCTTATGACCAGCAACAAATGGAGCAAGGTGAGATTTAATGCCGATTGGTCCCATACCTGGGCCACCACCGCCGTGTGGAATAGCAAAGGTCTTATGCAAGTTCAAGTGAGATACATCAGCACCGATAAAGCCAGGTGAAGTAATACCCACTTGTGCATTCATGTTTGCACCATCAAGATAAACTTGACCGCCATGCTGGTGGATGATGTCGCAAATTTCACGAACCGTTTCTTCATATACGCCATGTGTTGATGGGTAAGTGATCATGATGCACGAAAGATTTTCTGCAACTTCTTCAGCTTTTGCACGTAAATCATCAAGGTCGATGTTACCTTCACTGTCACATGCTGTTACTACGACTTTCATGCCAGCAAGTTGAGCTGATGCTGGGTTTGTACCGTGAGCTGACTGCGGGATCAAGCACACATTACGATGCGCTTCACCGCGAGATTCGTGGTATTTCTGAATCGCAAGCAAGCCAGCATATTCACCTTGAGCACCAGAGTTTGGCTGCATACAAACTGCGTCATAACCTGTGATTTCTACCAACCAGTCAGAAAGTTCACCAATTAATTGCGTATAACCTTGTGCTTGTTCAAGTGGGCAGAATGGATGCATATTAGCAAACTCTGGCCAGCTTATTGGTAGCATTTCTGCGACCGCATTCAGCTTCATCGTGCATGAACCAAGCGAAATCATTGAGTGGTTCAATGCTAAATCTTTGTTTTCAAGGCGCTTAATATAACGCATCATTTCCGTTTCACTTTGGTAACGGTTAAATGTTGGGTGCGTTAAAATCGCTTCATCACGCTGTAAGTTTTCTGGGATTGAAGCTTCATGAGCATTGATAACTTGCTCGTCTAAAACTGCAACATCAAGACCATGACCTTCGCCTAGAATTACATCAAATAGCTGAGCAATATCTTCACGTGTTGTGGTTTCATCTAAACTCACACCAAAACGAGAGTCGCTATCAATACGTAGATTGATTTCAGCAGCAATAGCACGTTCTTTAATTGAAGCTAGCTCATTGCTTTCAAAGGTTAGTGTGTCAAACCATGCACTGTTTTGAGCTGCTAAGCCTTTTGAAGAAAGGCCAAGTGCCAAAATATCAGTGAAACGATTGATACGGCTAGCAATGGTTTTCAGGCCTTGTGGGCCGTGGAACACCGCATAGAAAGAAGCCATGTTTGCTAGTAACACTTGCGCAGTACAAATGTTCGAGTTCGCTTTTTCGCGGCGAATATGTTGCTCACGAGTTTGCATTGCCATACGCAATGCACGGTTACCACGAGTATCTTGTGATACACCAATGATACGACCAGGCATAGAACGTTTGTAAGCATCACGAGTAACAAAGAACGCAGCGTGAGGACCGCCGTAGCCCATTGGTACACCAAAGCGTTGTGCACTACCAAATACGACGTCAGCGCCCATAGAACCAGGCGACTTCAGCAGTACCAATGACATGATGTCAGCGGCAACTGAGATAACGGCTTTTTTCTGCTTCAGTTCAGCAAACAGTTCAGTGTAGTCGTGGATCTGACCTTCTTTGTTGGTGTATTGGAATAGTGCACCAAACAATTCATGGTTCACAGCATCGGCTGCTGGACCAACGATTACGTCAAAACCGAAACATTCAGCACGTGTTTTTACTACGTCTAATGTTTGTGGGAATACATCGTCAGCAACGAAAAAGATGTTCGCTTTTTTGGCTTTAGAAACACGTTTAGCTAATGCCATTGCTTCAGCTGCTGCTGTCGCTTCATCAAGCAGTGAGGCAGAAGCCAGATCAAGACCCGTTAAGTCCATTGATATTTGCTGGAAGTTTAGAATCGCTTCAAGGCGGCCTTGAGCAATCTCTGGCTGGTATGGTGTGTAAGCCGTATACCAACCTGGATTTTCTAATACATTACGTAAAACGACATTAGGTACAATCGTTGGGTAGTAGCCCATACCGATATAGCTTTTAAAAACTTGGTTTTTGTTCGCTACATTGCGGATGTAATCTAAACCTTCAGCTTCTCCGTTTGCACGACCGATATTAAGGTCACGGTTAATACGGATAGACTCAGGGACGATTTGATTCATTAAATCATCTAACGATTCAGCGCCAACATAGTTCAACATATCTTGTTGCTGTTGTGCGTCAGGCCCAATGTGACGAGTTAAAAATAGCTCGTGTTGCTCAAGTTGGGTAAGAGTTTGCTTGGTCATGGAGAACTCTATTTTTTATTAGGGTAATTATTACGAATAAAGCCCCAAAAATGGGCTTAATACTCGTGATATTCCAAAATGTCGTTTTCAGGGCTACCTCAGCGTTCATTATTTGAGGCGTGAAAGTAAAAGATTAGTGGGGCTAATTCGAGCTTTCACAACAAAGAAGAATGAAAGCTGAGAAGCCCACGAAGTGCGAGTTTAATCGCCATTTATTCTTCGTTGTTTTCCCTTAAATTAGAACCACTATTTCTACGTAAAAACGCTTTGCCTAAATGGCGATTAATTCTCGCTGAATTACTACATTTTGGACTATCACGAGTATACGAAATTCTTTCTTACTCTTCGTCGATGACAGCTTGATAACCGTCAGCATCAAGTAAGTTAGCTAACTCAGCTTCGTCAGAAGGCTTAACGCGGAATAACCAGCCTTCGCCAAATGCAGATTCGTTTACCAATTCAGGAGAGTCTTCTAACTCTTCATTGATTGCGATTACTTCGCCAGAAATTGGAGCGTAAATGTCAGATGCTGCTTTTACTGATTCAGCAACTGCACAATCTTCGCCTTGAGATACCGCATCACCAACTTCAGGAAGTTCAACAAACACCATGTCGCCTAAAAGCTCTTGTGCATGCTCAGAAATACCAACAGTGTAGCTTCCATCCGCTTCTTTGCGTGCCCATTCATGAGATTTTGCGTATTTTAATTCAGTAGGTAAAGTGCTCATTTTTTATGATTCCTTGTTGAGTGTAACGCCTCAGGTTGTGTTGATAAATTGAGGCGCACATATTCTACAATATTCTTAGTTATATTTATTTATAATCTTTTAAAATGCTTGTTTGCCATTACGAACGAAACAAGGCTTGACAACTTTTACTTCAACGCGCTTTTTACGCATTTCAACTTCCGCAACTCCAGCAATGCCTTTTGGTACACGAGCCATAGCGATGCTATAACCTAATGTAGGGGAAAAAGTACCACTAGTGATAATACCTTGGTGCTCTGTACCTTCGCTGTCAGTGAAGAAAACATTCATGCCGTGACGAAGTACACCTTTTTGCTCCATCACTAGGCCAACCATCTTTTCAGTACCATTTGCTCTAATGGTAGTGAGTGCCTCACGACCAATGAAGTTACGATCTTCTGGTTCCCAGGCAATAGTCCAGCCCATATTTGCAGCAATTGGGTTAACCGTTTCGTCCATATCCTGACCGTATAGGTTCATGCCAGCTTCCAAACGAAGAGTATCACGTGCACCTAAACCACAAGGGCGAACACCTGCATCTAATAACGCCTGCCACAAAGCTTCAGCTTCAGCTTGAGGTACGGTGATTTCATAGCCAGACTCACCAGTGTAACCAGTGGTAGCAATGAATAATGAATCAGCTTGAACGCCAAAGAAAGGCTTCATACCTTCAACAGCTGCATTTTGTGTATCATTTAACACGTTTGCCGTTTTTGCTTTTGCGTTTGGTCCTTGAACTGCAATCATTGCAAGTTCAGGTTGCTCGGTAATTTCAACGTTGAAAGCTTTTGCTTGTTCGTTAATCCAAGCTAAATCTTTTTCACGGGTAGCAGAGTTAACCACAAGGCGGTAATGAGTTTCTGTAAGGTAATAAGTGATTAAATCGTCAATTACGCCAGCTTCATGGTTTAACATGCCGCCGTAAAGTGCTTTACCCGTAACAGTCAATTTTGCAATATCGTTGGCAAGTAAGGTTCTTAGGAATGATTTAGCTTCAGTTCCCGTGATGTCTACAACAGTCATATGTGAAACATCAAACATACCTGCATCTTGTCTAACAGCATGATGTTCTTCAATCTGAGAACCATAATTAAGCGGCATATCCCAGCCGTAAAAATCAACCATTTTAGCGTTTGATTCAAGATGCTTATCAAAGAGTACTGTTTTATTTGCCATTGTTATCCCTTTTGGGGGTTATTTTTGTAGGGGTCTTAACTCTATTTTTTAAAATGAGTAAGAGAAAAAGTTGCAAAATTATACCTCGAAGATACAAATTGTATACAAAAGTTTTTCTAAAAATGAATGGTTAAGCATTAGATTTAATAATATGAAATACGCAAAATATGACGCATAAAAAAAGCCGTTATAGGGAATGAACGGCTTTATCATTAGGTTTTAGATAATTGTCACTTACACAATTTAGGCAATTTTAATTTATGCCCCAACGCATGTTTAGCGAATAAATCTTTAACTGGTCCAATTTGATTAACTAAATTTAAGCCTAAATCTCGCAAGGCTTTTTTAATAGGGTTAGAACCAGCAAATAAACGCTTTAAACCTTCCATAGAGGCAATCATTTCCGCCGCTTCGGCTTTGCGCCAACGTTCTAGGGCGCGTAGATTTCGATATTCCCCTAAGTCCTGATTATTCTGTTTTAACTCACTCAGAGTTTCAATGATGCTTGCTGCATCTAAAAAGCCTAAATTCACACCTTGTCCTGCTAAAGGGTGAATCGTGTGAGCCGCATCTCCAGCTAAAATGAGTCGGTGCTGCGCAAACTGTCGGGCATAACGCATCCTTAACGGGAATGCCGGGTTTGCACTTTCTAACTTGCATAATCCTAATTTTCCATCAAATGCCGCAGTGAGCGCTTTGTTAAAGGCTTCAGTTTCCATGGCTTGTAATGCTTTTGCTTTTTCTGGTGGAACAGACCAAACGATTGAGCACAAGTCAGGTTCATTGAGTGGCAAAAAGGCTAAAGGACCATCGGCTAGGAAAACCTGTCTTGCACAATTGTTGTGTGCCACTTCGGTACGAATGTTCGCTACGATAGCATGATGATCGTAATCCCAAAAAGTCAGTGGAATTTTGCATTGTTCACGCACCCATGAATTTGCACCGTCTGCAGCTATAACAACTGAAGCCGTTAAGTTTTCACCTGAACTTAACGATATCCACGTTTCTTTATCGCCAAATGCGATATTACCAACTCTTTGGTTTTGAATATGTGTCAATTCGGCTAATTCACCCGCACGCATTGCAAGCGCATGACTGATATTATCATTTTCAATAATATTGCCAAGTATTGACTCATTTTGATCTTTCGCATCAAAATCGATTGAACCTAAACCGTCTTTGGTCCATACGTGCATGGTGTCGTAGTGGCCAGCACGGGACTCATTAACATAATCCCATGCACCGAGATTTTTAAGTAAATTCGTGCTGGCTTTGTTAATGGCGCTAACGCGTAATCGAGTTTCGCCAGTAACAGCTTGAGTTTCACCTGCATCTATCACAACGGTTTTAATGCCTTCTTGTGCAAGACCTATAGCCGTTGCAAGCCCAACCATGCCACCACCAATAATTGCTACTTCGAAATTTTGAGTATTAAACATTGTTAATCCGTTACGTATTAGATAGCTATTCGCTAAAAATGAGATTGAGTGGTGTAACCCATGGCTTTTTTACCAACAGGCGCTTTAAGAAAAGGCAGATACGAGAGTAAGCGTAATCCTAGACTTCGACCACAAACCAAAGGCCAGTGATTATTAGAAAATCCTCTCACCAAAAACTCAACTCTATTTAAGGTGTTATCTCTATCTTCTTGTCTTTGCTTTAGGTAAGTATGCGTAATTTGTGTGCATCCCAAATCCTGTACAGATTTGAGCCCATTTTCAATAACATCAATTACAGTCATTATATCTCTGAGCCCTAAGTTAAAACCTTGCCCTGCAATTGGGTGTAAGGTCTGGGCCGCATTACCGACAAAAATCGTGCGATGATGAATCGGTCTTGGCATGCAGGTCATGATCAATGGGTAACTAAATCGCTTACCTGTAGCAATTAATTTGCCCGCTCGATAACCAAATGCTTGTTGTAGCTTTTCAATAAAAGCATCATCAGACAATTGTAGATATTGTTCAGCTTTCTCAGGCGTTAATGCCCAAACAAGGGATAAGCGATCGCATCCATTTAACTCAGACATGGGCAATAATGCTAATGGGCCGGTATCAGTGAAACGTTCCCAAGCCCTATGTTGATGCTTCTGTTCAAGTTCAATATTGGCAATTATTGCGGTTTGTTCAAAGTCAACAAACTCCTGAGTTAAATTAAGGCTTTGTCTGATGATTGAATGAGCACCATCAGCTGCAACGACTAATTTTGCATTGAGCTTTTCGCCGTTATCGAGCGTTAACGTTTGATTATCAATTTCAGTGGTAACGTCGGTCACTTTTGCAGGGCAAAACATGGTGACATCTGAGCTTTGCAATTTTTGGTGCAACTCAAAACCCACAGGGCTTAGTTCTACGACTGCCCCCATCGCATCAAGATTAAAATCTTTTGCATCCAGTTGAGTCATCCCGAAGTGGCCTCGATCAGAAATATGAATACGAGAGATATCGGTGCTAAGGTGTTTTATATCATCCCAAATATCGAGGTTTTTGAATGCTTCAATTGTGCCATGCGACAAAGCAATGGCTCTGGCATCAAAACCAGGGTGTTCAGCGGTTGGTTCATAGGCTTCAACAAGTGCAATGTTAAGCGATTTATTTAGCTTTTTAGTTTTTTGTGCCAAACCAAGCGCTAATACTGAGCCAACCATTGCCCCACCGACAATGACGACATCAAATTGATGGGTTGAACCGTGTGTTGATGTGTTATCGACCATGAACCTTCCGAGCGAGTTTTTCGAAGTAGTGTGATTGATTCATCAAGATAATGACATGATTTGAATCAATCACATAAATAGAAATGTAAATTAATGAAGTACTTCCGGCTTGTCTTCACTATCATCTTCTTGGCCATCACGCATAAATTCAGCGAAGCAAATCGCTACGGCATCTTGGACGTAATCGACAAGCGCAATATAAGCATCTTCAGACTCATCATCTTCAGAAATATCTAACTCAATCTGTGAAATTTCAGAAAGATCTTTAACGACTTCTTTTACGTCTTCAGAACTTTTATTGATCTTAGGTTGAGCGATAGCTATTGACGTCAAGAAGCTCTGAACCCATAAAGATAAGGCTTCAACACGAGAGGTGAGTGATTCTTCTTCTTCAGGAAGCAACAGCGTAAAGCCAAATTCAAACTCAGCCAAACGGTCATACGCATCTTTATGAAGATCGGCCACCACAGCTAATAGAGACTCAGGAAATGCTCGTCCTTCACTAATAATATCGGTTAAGGCGGGTAACCAAAGATCAGCTTTTTCCCCTAAACCTCCACAAATTAAACCAACAACAGCGCCATGAACTTCAGACGGATGCAAAGAAATTTCAGCGGCTTTTAATGCTGCTATGAGCTTGTCAGTCCGTAAAGACGGTGGAGTAACCATAGATTTGTTCCATAAAGAAATATTGCTGCTAATACTAACAGATAGCACATTGTGAGAAAACTTGTGCAAATCAAGCTGATTACAAATTGAGGCACAGCGATGAAAAATTAGCTAACATAGTTAAAGAAGCAGCAACTAAATTAAATTGGGTTAGATATTTTGAAGAGTCTGTTGCACTTTTTATACGGGACTTATATAGTCCGACTTAAGCTCAACATAAAGGATGTTGGATAGACATGAGTAACAAAGCCATTGATATCACATTATTGGGGCGGACCTACTCAATAGCCTGTCCGCCAGACCAAGAAGCAGCATTAAGAGATATTGCTGATAAGCTTGAAACACAATTAGCTGAACTAAAAGGTCGAACATCAAGCCTGAGTCGCGAAGAAATTGTGATAATGGCAGCATTAAATATTGGTCACGAGCTCTATACTGAACAACAGAAAAACAAGGCGTATATGTCACAAATGGATGAACGCATTCTTTTGTTACAATCAACGTTAGAACAAGCGCTTGTAGAGCGCAGTGTAGGGCAAGCAAAGTCCTAATTTAAAGAATTTTAGTTAATTGCAACTGTGATTAACACAACAGCGTTACGCTCCCTGGGGTATTAGCCAGCTAGTAATGTCCCTGTGCCGATGCTTACAACCTTAGGGTGAAGGTTTTACTGACATTGAGCATGCTCGGCTTGTACCGAGAAGCCTTAGGAAGTATGGCTTTACCCGCCTTGAACCTACGGTTCAAGGGCTTACACCGGCAGCGGTATCTTGGGGAGCTACCTATCAAAAAGCCTTGACTTTAAAGTCAGGGCTTTTTGTCACTGTACCTATAAGATATATTTATAGCTCTTAAATCATTACTAAAACATCTAATAAGAGACTGCGGCTCCGCAGAAAAAATTGGATGTTGATCACAGCGAACTCTTGAAAGAAGTTTTCAGCGTGTTACTGGCCAAACTCTTAAACAATGTCAATCCATGAATAAATTAGAGGCGATCCTAGAGTTTCTATATCAGCGACATTCAACTGAATTAGATTGGCTCGTAACCAGCTTTAAGAATATTGTTCTGTAATGATTTTTTGTAATGAGAGTATCGCTCTGATTGGTTGTTAAAGATCTTTGCTCAAATTCGATTAAGAACGACGTTATTCTCTGAACATTACACTCAATTACATTCATGTTAATAGCAGGAAGTCGGAATGTTAATGTGAGCAAAGGCAAAACCACAAGTGTTAATAATCAATTTAATCTCGAAGAAATTTGGCGTATCCGTACTTGATTTGAATTTAAAAATAATAGCAATATACGTTTTGTTTATTGCTATTTAAGCCCGAATTCAAGGTGTTTATTTAAATGCTCACGAGGTATATATTTATAAAATAGTTATGTCTCAAGACAACTATTGCGTTACTTGCTGCTCATTACTAAGTTACTATAAGCAAAAGAATAATAAGATTTATACAATAACAATAATGCGTTATAAATTTAATGAGTTCGAATTTGATAGCAAAGGTCTAGTACTAACACAGAAAAATAATGTGGTATCTCTCAGGCATAATGAAGCTCGAGTCTTAAAGTTATTACTTGAGAACTCAAACAAAGTCTTAAGTAAAGATGCCATTTTAGCTGATGTTTGGCAGGATAAGATTGTATCTGAACAAGCTATTTTTCAAAACATCAGCCAATTAAGAAGCCTTTTTGGTAGTGAAAGTATTAAAACATTCTCTAAAAGAGGCTATCAGTGGCAACTTGAGACCGTAGTATGTGAGCCGCAGCCAGATGCTGACTCTCACACTAATGCATTACCTGTAAAACCCACTCATAATCAAAACTTACTCTTTATCCGCACTAACCGACCATACAGTTATGCGTTATTGCTGATCGCCTGTATCATTTCCACTGCGCTCTATATTACTTACTCATCGTTTAATCATGCAGAAGTGCAAGCCCCTTCTGTGCAGACCACATTGGCTTATATTCCTTTCACAGAACTCGATAGCAACACAACAACTGTGCTCGAAGACACTTCGAACATATCTTTTATGCCAATACCTGATTTAAAACGTGCTGATTTTATCGTTACATCAGAGGTTAAGTTCCCAGTGTTGAAGGAACAATACCCGTTATTACTAACAGGGCAATTTAGAACACATCGAGATAACGTTTACTTAGACTTTTTCATTAAAAGTGAGTTTTCACAATGGAAGGGGCAGATCATGGCAGCCTCGAAGCAAGATGTGATTAAACAGCTTAATCAGCACTTAAGCCATAATGCAATATACGAGCAACTTAAGGCACCTCTAGCACCAGAAGTTAAGCAAGCAAAACTCTTGATTGCGCATCAATCGGCACCAAAAGATTTGATCATCTTAAACCAGCTGGTTAATTCCTATATAAAAACCTTGGACTTCGAAAAGGCAATGTCGCTTGCTGAAAAGCTATCAACACTAGCAAATGAGTCAGGAAACCTACAACAGGCAGGTAACGCATTATTATATCAAAGTACAATTTTAACCAATAAGTCCTTATATCAACTCAGCGAAGAAAAGTTACAAAAATCGATTGAGTATTTTGAAGTTACGGGTGATTTTAGACGGTTATCAGATGCATTAACTTCCCAATCGTGGCTAGATCATCAAGAAAATGATTATGCTTCAATCAAGGCTAATTTGCTTGAATCTGCTCGTTTAGCTTATGAAGCTAAAGACGTACTACGTGAACTTAACGCATTGACGTATTTATCGATCATGGCTCATAAACATAAGCAACAACAAGATAAATATTTATACTTACATCAAGCGCAGAGTAAAATTAAGACCTATCAGTTACCCGACTATCACTTAGCCACTATTTCATTTCACTATGCCATTTTTGCTAACTCAGCGATGGATAAAGAACCACATCTAAAGCAAGTTCTTATGCGTACGGCGCTTACACCGAATATTTGGGTGGCACAGGAAAGTCGTAAGATATTATTGGAAGGATATTTACAACAGAAAAGATACATTGAAGCCGAAGCACTGATCAAGACTTTAACTTCAGATAATGTACATAATTCGTTTCTTAAAACGTTACTCGCTCAATCCCAGCATCAAGATGAGCAGGTAATCAAACATGCTCAACGTACCTTTGAACAAGCTCAGTTTTCAGGCGAGATAGAATTGAGTTTAGATGCAGCGTTAATTCTTTATGATAAAGCCGAAAACCCCGATTACTATTTGCAGTATTTAAAAGAAAACGTCACACCTTACTGGCGTTCAAGCAATAAAGATAAGTTAGCAGCACTCACTTTATAAGTGAATGCTGCAAAGCATCTTAAACGCTATTTTGAGATAATGGTTTCAGCTAATCGAAAGCCTTCACCTAAGCTGCTAGGGTTATCTGGGCCGGCGTGAGAGCGAGTTGCGATGTTCGATTTCTTTGCACCTGAACCGTACGATCCACCTCGATGAATGACCATCAGTTGTTCATAGTTACAGCCATATTCCCAAGCGCGTCCATCATTTGGTGCATTTTGATAATTATCGTGCTCACAATCTTGTACAAACTCACCAACATTCCCAATCATGTCATACAGCCCGAATGCATTTGGCTTATACTGACCAACAACACTGGTGTACTCATTGCCGTCATCACATTCAATCGCCTTTGTATCGATTTTATGATCCCGCAGAAATGCTTTTGCACCCTGGCGATCAAATACATTGGCATATTCACAAAGTTGTTTCGGGTTATCGCCAAAAAAGTACTTTGAATTAGACCCCGCACGAGCGGCATACTCCCATTCAGACTCTGTAGGTAGACGATAGAGCTTTCCTGTTTTTTTACCTAACCAACTGGCATAGGCTTTGGCATCTTCCCATGTGACACACATTACTGGGTGATCATCTGACGGTGCATGTTTCGATTCTTTCCAATTGCCTTCTGTACGAGTAATACCCCATCTATTGTTTGGTTGTACACCTTGCCAAACCCAGCATACATTTCTGGTTTTATGGTTTGTTGCAGATACAAATTGTCGAAACTCTTTTACTGTCACTTCATGTTTTGCTAATTTGAACGTACTAATATCAACGTGATGACGTGGCTGTTGTTTTTTCTTATCTCCTCCCATTATAAAGCTCCCAGCTGGAATTGTGACCATTTCTGGCTCAATGATGAGAACACCGGCAGAAGCATTAAAACTGCCCGTTAATATGAATAATAAGGATAATTTGGCTTTATATTTCATTTTTCTACTTCCTTTGTTAACGATGAAAACAGCATTAAGCAAAGGCAAAATGAAATCCTATAAAAAATCTACGCATTCACTAAAAATAGAAAAATAATAGAATTATTATTACGTCGTTTTGTTGGAGGAATGATGGTAATACTCTGAAATACCATCAATTAATGTTATAGCTTTATTACTATCAACGTAGAATAAAAATATTTGCAAAAAAAGTGATGGCCTAAGTGTCACATAAATAATTACTCAAAATATTGTTAATATGGCTGACCGACAGTCTTCATCAAAACAAGAGGGCTATTTAACATCTTAGTGCCTAGGGGCGTGGAGTTACAGCGATTGTAAAGTGCTGCCTATGCACATTGTAATGTTCCAATCAAAAAGTCATCTAAATATAAGGCTAAATTTGACATTTTAATGCCAAATTAGAACTATGTCGTGAAATGTTCTAGCAAGGCCCTGTCCAAAATTTTGTTAGCTTGAACGGTTGGCACATTTCTGCCCCATATCGTGCCAGAAATGTTACTTTTCTAGCTTCTTATTCCTTATATTTTTCATTAAGGTAAAATGCTTTTTTTCGAAAAGCTAAGTAGTAAAATGGAGTAATTATGGCTGAGTATTTTATTGAGCATGGAATAGACAAATTAGTTTCAGAGTTCGTAGAGGCTAGTTGTCCATCTATGGCGAAACTCAGTTTAGTAGATAGACGACAAGGTTATGTTGCAAGTTCTATACTAGCTGGAAAGAAACGTGATTTACCTGAAGTACAAGATGTAGTTGGAGAAGGCGTTTGCTTAAGAATTTATAAAGCTTCTAAAGAAAAGAACCTCCCTGTAATAATCTATTTTCATGGAGGATGCTTTGTAAGTGGTTCGTTCGAAACTCATGAACAACAGCTTCGTGAGATCGCTTTTCAGGCTAATGCAATTGTTGTTGCTGTTAAGTATCGTTTAGCTCCAGAACATTGTTACCCCGCAGCTCATGATGATGCATTCGTTGCAGCAAACTATATTCATGAAAACTGTCATTTATGGGGTGGGTTAAATGACAAAATCGTTTTGGCAGGTGATAGTGCAGGTGGTCAACTCGCTTTAATAACCTCTTTTAGATTGAGGGATATGGGTAATTGGTTGCCAAAAAAACAAATTTTAATTTACCCAATGCTTGATGCAACCGCATCTTGTACCAGCTATAAAGTTAATGGCCAAGATTATATTATCACTAGTGACGCATTGATTGCTGGGTTTGATACATATATAGAAGGCTCTAAAATATCGCATACTCACCCAGAAATTAGTCCATTTCTTCGAAAAGATCTGAAGGGATTACCAGAAACACACATCATCACCGCAGAGTTTGATCCGCTGCTAGATGAAGGAGAACTTTTTTATAAAAAGTTACTTGCCTCTAAAGTCCCCGCACAGTGTCGACGCTATTTAGGCGTCATACATGGTTTCTTTCAATTATCCTCTATAAGCCAGTCAGCTAGAGAATCAATTACGCACATTTCGCAGATAGTTAAGTCTATATAATTTGTTTTAAATTTATCAATGAGCCAGTTTTTTCTGGCTTATTGATGATCTGAAGTGTGCCTCTGGTGTAAGTAGGTTTTGTCCAAACCTGTGCCAGCATAATCGACTGGCACATTCCTGCCCCAATTCCGAATTTGGAACACAAAATTAACACCAATTCGGAGTATCTGTTTTAAACTTTGATTTTAAAAACTCGACGAACGCAATAACTTTCGGTGGTAAATGTTCACGGTTGGGGTAAACCACATTTATCGCATGTTTAGGCAAGAGATATTGCTCTAATACAGGTACTATGGAGCCATTCTTTAATTCATTTTCGATGATGAAAATAGGCATATTTCCAATTCCTACATCTTGTAGTAAAGCTTCTTTTAACGCTTCGCTGTTATTAACTTGATAGCCTCCCCTTGGCTTTACAGAAAAATCCTCATTATCTTTGAAAAATGTCCATTCAAAACCAGCACGATAGTAGGAATAAAACAAGCAATTGTGACTTTCCAGATCTGCTGGTTCTGTCGGTATGCCAAACTTCTTTAAATATTCTGGTGTTGCGCATAAGGTGCTTATACATGGAGCGAGGCGCTGAGCTATTAATGAGTTATCTGGTAAATTACCTATTCTGATCCCAACATCAATCCCTTCATTTACATAGTCAATCATTCTGTCATCTAAGGATAATTCAACCTCTACATCAGGATGCAATTGTAAAAATTCCGGCATGACTTTCGAAAGGTGAAGACGACCAAAAGACATTGGAGCATTAATCTTCAACTTCCCCATTGGCTTTTGTTTCAGGCTTTGTAATGCCTCAGCACCTTGTCTAGTCAGATCAAATGCTTTATTGGCAAACTCGAAGTAGACATTACCCATTTCAGTCAACGTTAAGCTACGAGTTGTTCGGTTTAATAGCCTAACATCTAAGTCTTGTTCAAGTTGATTAATCCGTTTGCTGACAGCTGAAGTTGTTATTTTTAACTCAGCGGCAGCTTTTGAAAATGAACCAAGTTTGACTACAGTAACGAAAACAGGAAGCGCAGAAAGGTTATTCATTAAATTTTATTATTAACTTATTCTCAACTATAAGTTTCCACAATTGAGCTTTATTCGTCAATAAATCTATATACAATACGGCATCTATATAGAGGTATCGGTATATTTTACATGAAAAATAACCAGTTAAGATTTTCAATTTTAACTCTTGGGGCTGGCGGGCTTTTAGCCCTCATGATTTTCTTTAATAGCCAATTAGCAGTGGCTTATTCTCCAATAGAGGCTTCATGGTTTGCTCATGGCATCGGAGGCTTAACAGCTTTAGTGTTAATGTTTGTAAGTCAACGAACATCAAAAAAAGAAACAAATAATGGCGGTAAGGCTCCACTGATAGCCTACCTCGGTGGATTACCCGGCGCTTTTACAGTTTTGCTTGCTGGCTATACAGTAAACAGTTATTTAGGACTTTCAGGAACGCTAGCACTAGCAATTATAGGTCAAATTCTATTTAGCTTACTCAGCGATTCTTTTGGCTGGTTTGGACTTGTAAAGAAGAAAGTTAGCCTTAAAGATATTGCCAGTTTGCTGTTGATCACAGGTGGCAGTTTATTAATTATCTTAGCTTCAGGAGAGATGCTATGACGATGATATTTTTGGGTTTACTGAATGGTGTTTTAATTGCCCTAGCTCGAACACTGAACGGCATGCTAAGCATGAAGAAAAACGCATTTGTTGCTTCAACAGTAAATCACTTTGTCGGCTTTGTTCTTTTGTCTTTATTAGTTTTCTTATTTTTCAATTTTCCTTCTGAGCTTAGTTCTGACTTTGAGTTTTCAATTTATTTGGGTGGAGTTATCGGTGCATTGTATGTCGCAATCAATAGTTTTGTATTTCACAAAGTTGGTGCGGTTAAAGCCGTATTGCTCATTTTGAGCGGCCAAATGATCACAAGTATTTTGATTGATGGTGTCGATACAGGCTCAAAATTATTTCTATATCAAGCCATTGGTCTTGTAATGATTATTGTCGGTATGTATCTGTCAGTTGCAAAATCTAGTAAAAAAGACTGAGCAATAACAAAGCTCCGGATTTCTGGTGCATACTTCTGACTCAATACATGGAAGCAAACTAGAATTGAATAGTAAGTAGTAGTGATAGGCAAACTCATTTATGTCCAGAAGTGTGTTTGATACTCTATAAATCGTGCTTTAAGGAGCAACCAATGACTGCTTAGCATAAGCTGATGCTAGGTTCAGAGATTATTAATGTATGGGCTAATAAGAGTTTCATAAGACAAGTTTTACCAGAGAATAATTGAGTAAAGAGAGGAAAAGTATGAAGCCAGTTTCAGTATTAAAAATTATCTCTTTATGGCTGTTGATGGGTTTACCCCCCCCTAATTATCTACTATTTTTATCAACCATTAGTCGGAGGAGTGATACTACAGGCGTTGATGGCCATATTGTTTTCTTTTTTCGGTGGTCCCTTACATTTATTTTTTGCTTGGAAATTTAAATACCAGTCCCAACTAAAGTCATTTTTATGTGCCTTCTTAGCTTTGTTCATAATACTATTTTTGTTGGCTGCTCTTGGCTTATTTAATGTCACTTAAAACCGATCAATAACTCGTTATTCTTTCTGCAGTTACGAGTCCATCGATGGCCGTATCGATTTCGGGACACTGTTGAGAGTAAATCTGTTCCGATTTTGGGATTAAACTTCAAGCCCACTTCATAAAAAAATTAAAAAACCAATTAAAACAATGTAGTAAGGTTTTGGCACGAAAGCTGACTAAGTCATTCATAATCATTAGATATGAATCGAGACTATGGATATTACTCGGAATAAAAAAAAGAAAATTAACAAGAAGTTACTAATCAGCTCCTTAGTGACTTTTGGAATCGTTGCCAGTCTGTTTTTCCTTCTAAACACAAATAATGCCGATCTTATTGTTAGCCAAGATTCTGTGCTCACGGATAAAGTGCAGCGTGGCGACTTCGTCGTAACTGTGCGTGGTACAGGTGTACTAGCACCAAAAAACATTCGTTGGATTTCTACTGACGTTGATGGTCGCATAGAGCAAATTTTATTAGATAAGGTTATCGATCAGATTGATGTTGCTATTATTGCGATAGATCATCATAAAAATATTCGCTTAATGAACCCTGCCTCTGAACGACTGTTTGAGTGTCGATTTAGTGAAATTGATGGGTGGCCTATCAGAACGATTGGTTTGCATAATTTACCAGAAGATTGCTATCGAAAAGTGGTAGAGTTCACGTTAGAAAAACAGAACAAAAGGGTGTATTTGCATGTTGATGAATATTTTGAAAACGGACAGAAACATCAACTAGTTTTTATTTCAGATATTCAAAGCCTATTAAGAGAGGAAGAACGTCTGGCTTGGCAAAAGTTATCACGTGTTTTAAGCCATGAAATCAATAACTCACTTACCCCCATTGCATCGATCAGTGACACTTTGTTGAGACTATCATCTAAGCAAGAGTTACCTACCCAGTTTGGAAAGAGTTTAAATGATGGACTAGCCGTCATCAAAGAGCGTTCAACATCATTGAATGAATTCCTAAAAGGTTATCAACGGCTCACAAAACTGCCAGCGCCAGAAAAGAGCCGGTTTAATTTACTCGACTTAGTCAATTCGATTGTCCCTCTATTTACTCAATCGAGCATTCAAACTTCCACATCTAATCCCCAAATTTATGCTGATAAAGCGCAAATTGAGCAAGTGCTTGTAAATCTAATCAAGAATGCCCAAGAAGCCATGTTTGACCTTGAGCGTGTAGATATTCGTGTATGTTGGCAACAAAATGACACTCAGATCGTCATTGATGTCATTGATTGTGGTGTTGGTGTCAGTAATCCAGATAATTTATTTGTGCCTTTCTATACCACTAAAAAGTACGGCTGTGGTATTGGTTTAGCATTAAGCCGACAAATCATTAGCCGTCATGGTGGCGATTTATTATTAAAAAATAATGAACGAGAGGACGGGGCTTTCGCTCGAATTACCTTGCCGTTACTTGGTAAATGAACCGATATATTTGATCGGCTTTGGAATAGGCTTACTTTCATTATCATTTTAAAAGTGCCTTGTTCACACCAAAATTATAGACAGTTTCTGTAGTATTCAGTTACTACCCTTAACCTTTTAAATTGTGATGTAATTCACAATTATCAATAAGGAAAGGTTGAGAATGTTATGTCTAAAGTTCTAATGATTACTGGTGATTTTGTAGAAGATTACGAAAATATGGTTATTTTCCAAGCGCTACAAGCAATGGGGCATGAGGTAGATGCAGTTTGTCCAGACAAGAAGGCTGGTGAGCAAATAGCTACTGCAATTCATGATTTTGAAAATCACCAAACCTATTTAGAAAAAACTGGGCATAACTTTACTTTAAACGCCACTTTTAACGATATTAAGCCTGAAGAATATGATGCACTATATATTCCGGGTGGGCGTGCGCCTGAATATTTACGCTTAAATGCTGATGTAATAAAAATGGTACAACACTTTTTCGTTACTCATAAGCCTGTAGCTGCATTATGTCATGGGCCACAGTTATTAGCCGCAGCTAAAGTGCTCGAAGGGCGAAAAGTGAATGCATACCCTGCTTGTCAACCAGAGGTCGAGTTGGCAGGAGCAACCTATATAGATTTGCCATTAGAGTCGGCAATTACCGATGACAATTTAGTCACAGGACCAGCTTGGACGGCTCAAGTTGAGTTTTTAAAGCAGTTTAATAAATTGCTTTAACTCCATATTTCAACATCGTAGAAAGGAACGCTATGTGCCAGCTATTCATTGATGCTGAACCATCGTTATGGCAACCAAAAACAAGATCTCTTCGCATTGAAGGTGTCGTAACATCAATACGATTAGAACAATTTTTTTGGCAAGTGTTAAACGAAATTGCTGAACGAGATAACATGACGGATACGTCATTGATCAGTAAGCTTTATCTTGAGTCTATTGATGCTGGGCACGATTTAGGAAATTTTACTTCGTTTCTTAGGGTTTGTTGTGCCCGCTACCTTTCTATGATGGCGAATAATCAAATCACTCGAGATAGCAGTTCATTATCTGAAGTATCAAACGTAGAGCAAATATTGTCATTAGAGAAACAACTTTACTCTTCAAAAACACCAATCAATTCAAATAAGCATTAAAGCAGTATGATATGAACACTCAGAACCTCGTTAATCAGCTGGGTGCAATTCTTGCACCTAAGCAATTATTAACCCGTGATAGTGATACCGAGCCATATCGTAAAGGTTTTAGAGAAGGCTTTGGTCCAGCGGTTGCAGTCGCATTACCCATCACATTGTGGCAACAATATCAGGTGCTTGAGACTTGTATTAATGCCGGTGCAATGGTGATCATGCAAGCCGCTAATACGGGGCTTACTGGTGGCTCAACACCGACTGATGGCGTTGAAAGACCGACGGTTATTATTAACACACTGCACATAAACGGTATTCATTTTTTAGAGTCTCAAAAGCAAATTGTTGCACTTTCAGGTGCAACACTCTTTGATTTAGAGAAGCGGTTAAAATTGAAAAAAAGAGAGCCACATTCGGTTATTGGCTCATCTTGTATTGGCGCTTCGATTGTAGGTGGTGTTTGTAATAATTCTGGTGGCGCTTTGGTTGAACGAGGCCCTGCTTATACAGAGCTATCCTTGTATGCTGAAGTCGACGAGTTTGGCAAACTTCATTTAAGGAATGAACTGGATATTGACTTAGGTGATACGCCAGAGGAAATACTAACTCGCTTACAACAAGGTGAATTTAGCGAACAAGATATTCTTAAAACTGAGAAACAAGCCTCAGACCATGAGTATCAACAGTATGTTCGTGATATCCAAAGCACTAATCCTGCTCGATTTAATGCCGATACTCGCCGTTTATACAAAGCCAGCGGCTGTGCTGGGAAGTTAGCTGTTTTTGCCGTTCGACTGGATAGTTTTGAACAAGCTGAACGTAGCCAAGCGTTTTTTATCAGTACTAATTCAGCCGTTTCGCTTCAGGCGTTACGTCGTAAAATTCTTCAGGAAGGGGAACATTTACCTATCAGTGCCGAATATATTCACCATGATGCATTTCATCTTGCTGAAGCTTATGGGCGAGATACGGTATTTATGATTAAGCAATTTGGCAGTAGCTACTTACCTTCGTTTTTTAAAATAAAAAAGAAGTTAAATGGTTGGCTGAATAAGCTGGGCTTTAACAATAGCGGCATCATAGACAGTTTCTGTCACTATTTTTTTAGACTTCTTGGCAGTCAGACGCCAAAATTTTTCCGTGACCTAAATAGACAGTATCAACATCATTTAATCATTAATGCTCAATCGAACGGTATTGAAGAATTAGAAACTTTTGTCGATGAAGTTAATAATGATTATTCGGCTTCCGCTAAAATCAATATCGTTAAATTAGAATCTCAACAGGCAGCTGATGCAGGGTTGTTACGTTACGCTTGTGCCAGTGCTGCCATACAGTATGAAGCTGTACATGCAAAAGAAGTAGAAGGTCTCGTAGCGCTGGATATTGCTCTACCAAGAAATTGTTTCGATTGGTTTGAGGTGTTGCCAGAAGGTATTGATCAGAAATTGGTTTATAAAAATTACTATGGTCACTTTCTTTGCCATGTTTTACATCAAGACTATCTGGTTAAAAAAGGTGAAAACATAGCTTCTTTGAAGCTGGAAATTTTGGCTTATTGCCAGCTGAGAGGTGCAAAATATCCAGCAGAGCATAATGTTGGACACCATTATCAAGCTGAGCAACCGTTGGCTGAACATTATAAAACACTAGACCCAACCAATGCGTTTAATGCTGGAATTGGTGGGCTTTCAAAAAAATCGAATTATCAATAACAAGGAACTGTCCCGAAATAACTTCCCGATTTGTTACAGCTTAAAATTGCCAATATCAAGGCACGAAGAGTGAAGTTTAGTTGCTATAAATGAATGATGAGTAACGCTGAGAGTGGCAATTTTAAGCGTAACCCTTTGGGCTGTGTTTATTTTTGGCTTCTACTGCGTTGTCGAAAGCTCATTTAGAAACGTAGTAACGACAGTTGTGTATGTCGTTAATAACTACACCGCACTTTCTCCTCCTTGCATAAGCTCAAAAATAAACGACAGCAAAACGGGGAAGCTATTATGGGACAGTTCCTAAATATTCAAATCAAAAAGTAGGAACGTAAATCATGTCACAGCTATTACACACTATGGTTCGTGTAGGTAATCTTGATAGAAGTATCGAATTTTATACCAAAATGCTAGGAATGAAGTTACTCAGAAAGTCAGAAAACCAAGAGTATCGATACACTTTGGCATTTGTTGGCTATGCGGATGAATCAACTGGCCAAGCGGTTGTAGAATTGACCCATAATTGGGATACGCAGAGCTACGACATGGGTACTGGTTACGGTCACTTGGCTATTGGCTTTGCTGATATATACCATCAATGCAAAATCATTGAAGCCGCTGGTGGAAAAATTACTCGCCAACCTGGCCCTGTATTGGGCGGAAATACAGAAATTGCCTTTGTTGAAGACCCTGACGGATATAAAATTGAACTTATTCAAATGAAATCTGCAACTGAAGGTTTAGGTTAACTTTTTACCTTCAATTGATGAGTGTCCCGTCTTGGGTTTTTGGAATATTTCAAGACGGGACAAAGTATTAATTATTCATAACGAAGTTTCAATGATGGCCTAGCGCTCGCCACTTTGTAAGCGATACTGGCTACTGTTAACCAAGTAATGCCAGTGACTAATGTAACCGCTGCAAGATAAGCAAGTACAGATTGAGTCACTCGCTCGTTAAAGTTACTCAACCAGTCATCAACGAGTATGTAGGTTGCAGGGAAGGCGATTACAGCACTGATTAATACCAGCAGCATAAACTCTTTTGCTAGTAAGTTGACTAAACCAAATACGGTATCCCCCAATACTTTACGAATAGCGACTTCTTTGCTACGTCTTAAAGCACTGAATGAAGCCAAGCCAAGAATACCAACACACGTTAGAATTATGGCGAGGCCAGAGAAGATCATAACAACCTCAGTGATTTGACGCTCAGTTTGATATACCTGCTCATAGTTGTGTGACAGCACTTCCATATCAGAAGCCGCAATGTTGAGTTTTTGTTGTAGCAGCTGTTTTACGCTCGCTTTAATATTTGCCAATTCTAAAGGTTCGAAATCAATCACTAAGCGAGCAACATTTTGGAACGATAGACCGCATACAATGACTGTTGGATTTACTGTATCTTTTACTGAGCCGACAACAATATCTTCAATTACGCCTACAATCACGCCTTGGTCTGTGCCATTAAAACGCCAAACTTGATTTAAGGCATCTTCAGGGTTTTGGTATCCAGCTTGTTTGGCTAGGTTACGGGTAATTAAAATTGACGCTTTATTTGTGCCATCTTCTTGCTTTGAGTACCAGTCAGAAGCAAACTCTTCAGAGAAGTCTCTACCAGCAATTAAATTAAAGCCTTGAACTTTAGCAATGTCATATCCAGCCCCCACAAATGGGATGACTTGTCCTTGCTCAGAACCTTGCCAAAAAAACTGGATCGAACTACCGATAACGTTGGTTAAATCATTATCGATAGCCGATACCGAGTTTACGCCGGGAAGTCGTTTAATTTCGCTCAGTAACGCAGAATTATGTTGGTTAAATAAGTCTTTATTTCCTAAGCCTGAAACTAACAGTTTATGCTGCTTAGCATAGCCAACAGGTAGGCTGTTCAGAAGCTGGAGTTGCTGATATAAGGTGACGGAACCAATAATTAGCGCAATGGATAATGCTGATTGCAATACCAATAAAGACTTTCTCACCCAAATGGCTGTTTTACCACGCTGTAGGTCACCACTTAATACGCGTTTAGCACTGAATGATGAGATAAATAATGCTGGATATAAGCCTGCAACAACACCAACTGTTAGCGTGATAACAACAATAAATAAACTAAAGCTTGTAGCATAGTTCAATACCAAGTTGCCGCCGATAAGTGTGTTGAACCAAGGTAAGCTCAGTTCTACGATGGCACAGGCAATGATTGCTGCAATTACGGTTAGTAAAACTGACTCTGTTAAAAACTGAGTAATCAGTTGAGCTTTAGATGCACCTAGTGCTTTACGAACGCCTACTTCTTTAGCACGCTGGCTCGACTGAGCGATACTCATGTTAATGAAGTTAACGCTTACAATCACAATCAATAGCACGCTTAAACCAATACAGATAAGCACTGTGGTTTTCGAACCATTATCTTTAAGTTCAAAACGCGACTGTGACGTTAAATGAATATCCGCTAAGGGTTGAAAGCTGGTTTCTACAACATTATTACCATCATAAACGGTGTCATTTAATAACTTTGTGAGTTGAGCTGCAATCGATTCAACCTGACTTGGGTTGCTGATGCGTAAGTAATTAAATGCGGCATTATCTCTTAGGTGCATTTTGTCATATAACGACGGGTTCATTGACGATAATGACTTAAAGTAGAGATGTGTGTTTTCAGGTAAGTCAGCCAGTACAGCATCAACGGTCCAATGCCCTTCTTTTCTTAATAAGGTTTCGCCAACAACATCCGTTCGGCCAAATAAACGAAGAGCTTCACTTTCCGTTAATGCAAGTCTGTCGGGCAGCGTCAGAGCTTTATTTAGATCACCATCAAGCACCTGTATATTGAAAAAGTCTTGAATGTTCGGTGAAGCTGAATATAAGTCATCAAGCAAAACATATTCATCGTTAACAGAAACTTGATCATCAACAAAACTATTGAATACCCCTAAGGTGAAGATATCTTCAATACCATCAATTTTAGTGATGTGTTTTTTCAATACTGGACTACTTGCAGGAACCGTTAAGCTCATTGGGATAAAGTGCTGAGCTAAGCGATAAGTGCTTTGATGCTGCGGCTGAAACTTATCGTACGAGCGCTCAACATTAACATAAAGTGCGACCAAAATAGCAGCTGCTAAACCAACGGATAAACCAAATAAGTTCAGTAAAACATGTTGCTTTTGACGACGAAATGCTCGCAAGGCGGCAACAATGTAATTATTAAGCATATTGCACCTCACGTTGAGTTTCGCTGGCGTTATCAAGCATGATTTGACCATCAAATAAACGAACTACTCGGCTGGCGTATTTCGCATCTTTTTCTGAGTGAGTTACCATCACAATAGTCGTGCCTGCTTGATTCAGCTCTTGCAGCATCGCCATCACATCTTCACCGTTTTTAGAATCTAAGTTACCCGTTGGTTCGTCGGCTAAAATAAGCTTCGGATTAATAACTAATGCTCTGGCTACAGCAACTCTTTGTTGCTGACCACCAGAAAGTTGTTGAGGTAAATGATCTGCACGATGATCAATGCTGACGCGTTTTAACATCTCATCGACACGTTGGTTACGCTCAGACTTGCCCATGCCTTGATACTGCAAAGGCAACTCGACATTTTCACGAACAGTAAGGTCATCGATGAGGTTAAAGCTCTGGAAAACAAAACCTATGCTAGATTTACGAACGTTAGATAATTGTTTTTCACTATATTGGCTAAGCTCTGTGCCATCGAAATAAAATTGCCCTGTAGATGGTGAATCCAGCATACCTAGAATTGAAAGTAGTGTAGATTTACCGCAGCCAGAAGGCCCCATAATAGCCAGAAATTCGCCTTGGCTGATACTGAGTGAAATATCATTCAGCGCAGTAGTTTCAACGTCTTCGGTGCGAAAGATACGAGATAAATGTTGTAGTTTAATCATGGCTTTTGTCCCTAAATTCTGAATTATTCTTCGAATTAAAATCTGCGAAATTGTTTTAAAGTTGTATTTGTAATGTGTCGGCTTTCTCAAAGGCGTCATAGCCTGACGTTATGACCCTCTCGTTTGGATTGAGTCCACTGATAACTTGATAATGGTTTTGGTTTTTACGTCCGAGCTTAATTTGTCTACGTGATGCAGTGTCGCCATTAGTATCAACAACGAATACCCAATGCCCACCGGTTGAACTGTTGAATCCGCCACGGTCGAGTAAGATAGCTTGGCGGCTGTTGGCCTCAAACATTAAATCGACATCTAAACTTTGGCCGCGTTTTACGCCAGCAATTTTTTTTGGTAAATCTAATTCAATCGTGAATTGTGACTGCTTTACACGGCTATCAACCTTGGTTACTGCAACTTGATAAGGCTTACCCGCAATTTGTACTTTTGCTGGCATTCCTGTTTTGATTTGGCTTAAGTAGTATTCGTCAATATTGACCATCAATTTGTATTCACCAGGAATATCGATACGACCTAAACGGCTACCTGCAGATTTGGATTCGCCAAGCTCTACATTGAACTCACTTAAGTAGCCGCTGATTGGCGACTTAACCAGTAAGTTATCTAAATTGTTGCGGGCGAACTTTAGATTGGATTGCAACATTTCAGCGCTGTCTTCTAGTTGGGTAACTTGAAGTTGTCTGATCTGCTCTTCCTGCTGTTGGCGTTGCTCAGTTAGGGCCTTGCGCTGCTGAAAATATTGTAAATCTTGCTCTAGATTCATCAGGTGCTCACGAGCTAATACACCTTGTTTAACCAAAGGTTTTGATTGGGTGATTTTGCGGTTTAGGTGCGCCAGTTGTAATTCAACTTCTAACAAGTCACGCTTTAAATTCAAACGATTGGTTTCCATCGTCATTTGGGTGTTACGTAAGAAGTTGAGCTGTTCAGTAACTTGAGCTTCACGCCCCATTACATCCAGCTGTAAAGCCGTGTTGGTAAGCTTAACTAGTGGCTGGCCTTTTTCTACGTACTCACCTTGTTCTACCAATCTTTCTTCAACTCGACCGCCTGCAACCGTGTCTAAAAATAACGTTGTTTTAGGGTGAATATTGCCACGTAAGCGCAAGCTGTCTGAAAACTCACCCTTAGTCACGGTAGAAATGGTCAAGCTAGAAGCATTAACTTTTTGGATTCGGCCTTGTTCTTGATGTCCTTGCCAATAGAAATAACTCCCAACTAAAAGCGTAGGGATAGAAGCGCTTAACAACCATTTTTTCCATTGTTTTGATTTTGATGGTGCTACTTGCTTATCCATATTGCACAGCCTCTTATGAAATCATTTAGTAAAATGTTGAAGTAGACATTTCAAAAGGTGTGCCAAAATATTAATGCAATATAAATCAGCTGGTTAATGGTTTTGTGGTTGTTAATGAAATAAAAGAGTGTCCAGTTTTGAAACAATAAATTGTCCATAAATGGACAATTTGCTTGTGATGAAAGGTAAATATCCGTACATTGATTGCAATTATTTAACACTGATACAACAAGAATAATGAAACATCAGGGAAGTATTCTCATCGTCGATGATAATGCCGATATTTTAACGGCTTCACGTTTGCTGCTAAAAAAGCATTACCAACAAGTTAAAACTACAACTGACCCACAACAAATCAGCCATTACTTAAACCAGTTTGATATCGATGTGGTGCTGCTCGATATGAACTTCACTCAAGATGCTATCAGTGGCAAAGAGGGGTTTCATTGGTTAAAGCAAATCTTAACGCTGAAACCAAGCACTACCGTGATTATGATGACGGCTTATGCCGATATGAATCTAGCTGTCCAAGCCATCAAAGCCGGAGCGGCTGATTTTATTGCCAAGCCGTGGCAAAACGAGGCGTTACTGGCAGTTGTAGCGGCCGCTTTTACTCATGCGGAAACAAAGAGTGAACGGGATAGTTTAAGTCGTAAAAATAAAGAGCTCAGCTCGGTACTCACTCAATCTAACTCGGTTTTTCTTGGCGAAAGCCCTGCCATGCAACAAGTGTTTAGCACCATCGAAAAGGCCGCAAAAACCGATGCCAATATTTTAATATTAGGTGAAAGCGGAACAGGTAAAGAGCTTGCAGCTCGGGCGGTACATCAAGCCAGTCAGAGAGTAGATAAAACTTTTATTAGTGTGGATATGGGATCAGTATCAGACACTCTGTTTGAAAGTGAACTTTTCGGCCATAAAAAGGGCGCTTTCACGGATGCCAAACAAGACCGAGTAGGGCGTTTTGAACTGGCTCATAAAGGCAGTATTTTCCTTGATGAAATTGGTAATTTACCTTTATCGCAACAGGCAAAGCTATTAGCTGTACTCCAAAACCGCCAAGTGACGCCAATAGGCAGTAATAAAACCATCGATTTTGATACTCGCTTAATTTGTGCGACTAACCATGATTTACTTCAAGCCATTGACAGTGGTGAGTTCCGCCAAGACTTTTTGTATCGGATTAATACCATTGAAATTCATTTGCCGCCACTCAGAGAGCGTGAGCAAGATATTCCGTTATTGGTCGATCATTACCTGACGTATTTTGGCACTAAATATCAACGAAATTTAAGTATTACGCCAAGTGACTTAAAACGGTTATGCCAATATTCATGGCCAGGGAATGTTCGTGAATTAGCACACTCTATTGAACGAGCGGTTATTTTAAGTGAAGGCAGTAAGTTAGATATTTCAACGATTGTTACAACACCAGCAGTGGATATTGTTTCTGATAATAATCAACAGCTCACAACATTTAATTTGCAAGACGTTGAGAAGCAAACAGTTGCAGCGGCATTAGAACACTTTCAAGGGAATGTCAGCAAAGCGGCAAAAGCATTGGGTTTAACTCGTGGTGCACTTTATCGTAGGTTAGAAAAACATGAACTTTAATGTAGTCACTCATACCCAATTAAGCCGTGGTAGCGTCAAACTCGCACTGAATGTTGTTTGTTTATGTGTTGTGTTGCTGTTGACCGCACACACTTGGCATCAGCAAGGGATGACTGCGTTAGTCACCATTTTAGGGCTATCCAATTTACTGTTAGTTTACTTGCTGGTGGCGCAATTTAACCAACAGCAAAAGCAAGTCACGCAAATGCTGAGTGCCTTAGCTAATGGTGATACTAGTTTGGGATTAGCAAAACATCATCCGCTTAGAGTGAAGTTCGACCAAGTGAATGAGCAACTCAAAAGTAGTGAAGCAAAGGCACAGTCACAAGCTCATTATTTACAAACTTTGTTAACTCATTTAGATATCGCCATTTTGGTGGTTGATGGTAAAGGCCAATTAACTCACAAAAACCCAGCCAGTGAACGTTTATTAGGTTTGTTACCTGAAAACGTAAGTCGTATGGGGCAACTAGGGGAATGCATACAAAGAACACAACGAAGCCATCGGTTATCGCTAAACTGGCAAAAAGGGGTACATCAAGACAGACTTTCTGTGCAGATCACTTGTGTCAGCATTGATGGAGAAGCATTAAAACTGGTTAGCATTCAATCTATCCATTTAGCCTTACAAGCCAAAGAGCAACAAGCCTACAAAAAACTCACAAAAGTGTTAACTCACGAAATTGCTAACTCAATCACACCTCTTACGTCACTCTCTCAAACTGCAATGACATTGATACCAGAGCAGCTTAGTTTTGACGATGAAGAAGATAAGCAAGATTTACATTTGGCGTTAGACACTATTGCAAAGCGGACGGCTCATTTAGATGAATTTATCGGTCGTTTTCGCTCTATGAGTCAATTACCCGCACCAAGTTTGAAAATCATTTCTCTAAAAGAGTTAGTCGGCCGGACGATAAAGCTGTTTGAAGCACAGTGGCGAGAGTATGGCATTGATATTGATACTAATTTGGTTAGTGATTATTCATTAATGGCTGATGCAGGGCAGTTGGAGCAAGTTTTGATTAATCTATTAAAAAACGCCACAGAAGCAGTGAGTGATGAAGCAGAAAAGAAAATTACAATCAGCTTACAGCAAAATGATGATGCTCAAGTGAGCTTGGACATCTCTGATAATGGCATAGGTATAGCAGAGCATGTTCTTGAGATGATTTTTGTCCCCTTCTTTACTACTAAGCCACAAGGCTCTGGCATAGGGTTAAGTTTATCGCGGCATATAATGATTCAACACGGTGGCGACTTGAGTTATGTGAACTCTGAAAATGGAGCGTGCTTTAGGATGGTGTTGAGTTGAAATGATGAGAAAGCGGTTCAACTGAATCGTTTTCTCAAAGGAGTTTGTTTAATTTGATTAAGGTGCCTTTTACTTGAAACTGAAACAATAGAATATAAAGCTAATATCATTAGGAGCAGTTTTAATCACCTAAGTAGGTGAGCATTTTTTACTGCCTGTAAACTCGAATATTTGCGGATTATGCATACTTTTTGTTATTCATAAAAAGTAAAATTTAAGCATAGAGTTAACAGTTAATTTCAACATTTTTATGTTTAAACAGTTAGTAAAAAAGTTCTTCTTTAAACAAAAGCAAGATGCAGATAAAGAGTGGCGATACTTTGAAGATACCTATCACTCTTTAAAAACCATCGAGTTTCAAGAGAGCTTTAACAAGCCCGCACAGAGCCTGACTGATGAAAAAGAACGCATTGTTCAATGCGATCTCCAAGAACAATTTCATCATTATTTATTTGGTAAAGAGCGTGGTATTGATCGAAGTGATCAACTAGCCGCTTTTATCGCAAATCAAATTTCAGGCTTACTAAAATCACCATCAGAATTGTTGAATGATCTTCCTGTTTTACCCAGATCGCTAAATGAAATTTCTAGACAGCTAAAAAATGACGATTTTGATGCTCTCAGTATTGTTAAGTTGTTGAATGAAGAACCGGTCATCGCTGCTAAAGTGATTCAACTAGCCAACTCAAGTGCCTATAAAAAAAGTGATATTCCAATCATTAGCTTGAAGAAAGCGTTTTTAGTTCTAGGAGCTAATGGGCTCAATGAGGCGGTTATAAACGGATTTATTAAACAGCTCATTCCGCAAAAAAACCTCTATTTTCAATTTTATGGCGTCAAGCTTTGGCAGCACAGTGTCAATACAGGAAAAATCGCAAAAAACTTGTTGGAGCAATCTGGCCATAAAGAATTTTGTGCTGAAGCGTATTTGCTCGGGTTGATGCAAAATCTTGGTAATATTGTCATTTATCAGCTTTTACTTGATGCCTTCTCTGTTGTACCACCAGAGTACCAACCAGGTTCAAGTCATTTTAAAAAGGTGTTAAATCAATATTCAAAAAAGCTGACTCATCAAATTGCTCACCATTGGGGATTTCCAGAAAGAGTGGTAATGAGTTTAGAGAAGCAATCTCTGATTTATGACCGTAAAGTGCTTGCTGTGGTATTTCAAACCGATTTTTTGAGTGGGTATATTTTTGAGGCAAATGTGATAAGCCAAGCGGTATTGCTAAAGCAGCAAAGTAAAGCCCAAGCCAAAAATATCTACGAGCAAGCTAAGCGAAAGCTGTATAGTAACGAGGCACTTGCTTCTCTAGATTCATTATTCATTGAATCAAATAATGAAGTTGCTTAATTCTATCAATCTGAAATTATAACCTGAGTGTTTTAGAAGGGGATTCTTGAAATAGAGCTTTGTATTCTTTTGAGAATCTTCCAAGTTCGATAAACCCCCAATTTAAGGCGATATCCATAACTTTAAAGCGTCTTTTTTCGGAGTTCTGTAACTGTTTCCTTGCTCCATTTAACCTAATTAATCTTAAATACTTGATTGGAGTAACTCCAAATTGCTCCAAAAAACCGTACTGCAAGCTTCTTTCACTCACACCTGCAACGTTGCACAAGGTTGCAATATCAGGAAGTAAATGCGCATTGTAATGCAAATAATCAATAACTTTATAAACGCCAACCTGCCTTTTAGATTGTGATGTTTCCAATGACGTCGCACCGATTGGGTCGATAAGCGTATCGAGTGTTACTTGTAAGGTTTCAGAACTTAATAAAGCCGCTGTTTTAGCTAAACCATTAAGATTGATATTGCGAGATAAACTCATGATTTTATTTAACTGATTTGAAAAGTAGAGCGCTTTTTTTTGTGAAACCTCAATAATACTACTTTGTAATAATGTATCAGGAAGCTCTCGGTTAAATATTTGTTGGTATTTGGAAGATAAATATTTCTTCAGAAATACGGCTGCGATATAATCTAAATTGTCATCGTAAACCATTTCCCAGCTGCCTCCACTTGCTTTACAGAAAGTGTGGTTACGTCTCTCTTGGCCACAAAAGCGGAAGTTACTTGAATGCATTAAAGGGAAGGCAAATGGGATGTACTGAGAGTTCGGTGTAGCTTGTATCATGCCGCCAGTAGTTAGCGCTTCCCGCATAATTTGTACTGAGCCAAGGTTTACCTCGTTGTATCGAACGTTGAGGTTACCTGTTTTGAGTTGGGTATAATGGCGGTTTTTATTCGGCTGAAAATGAGAAAGCTCTTCCAAGTTATTTGTTTCTATACTTCGAAAGTGGCTACCAATTTCAAACATTTATTACGATTCCTAGACAGGTAATATGAGTTTTAATTTAATGATTATTTTACCTTGTTGAGTTTTAATAATGGAAGTGTAATAAATATTTATATTTCTTTTACATAGTTTGTTATCAAAAATATATGAATTCACAACAGAACAACCCCTTACATGGAAAAAGGCTAGACGCTATATTGGAAGAACTTCAGCAAGAGTTTGGCTGGAATGGCCTTGCAGATAGAATCAATATCAATTGCTTTAAGAGTGAGCCTTCCGTTAAGTCATCACTTAAATTTCTACGAAAAACCCCTTGGGCCAGAGATAAAGTTGAACAGCTCTATATTGATACTTTTTGCAGGGTTGATCCTTGGAGAAGTGGAAGGTAAAGAATCGGCAGATAATTAGATGTTTGAGTTGAGCTTCAAATATCAAATATCAAATACTCAATCATCTCAATTCAATCAGTTCTTTTATAATCTAATGTGCTGAAGTTGAGCGACAGGTATTTCCCTTAAATTTCTAATATCTTCCTTCCGTAAACCATCAGGGTTTAGTTCTAAAGCGTTGGAGTACTTAGCTCTTCCATTAAGAATAAACCTTGAAAGACCTTCAACCGACATGACGATCCAAAAGCCATCGTGTTTGAATTCATTTCTGTAACGCTCTGTATTTCTGATATTCACAGCAACTCCATTATAGGGCGTTATTGGTTTTTTCATTATTGGGCAACAAAATGAATAGAGCTTATTACGCTCTGAAGGAGAGAGTTTCTTGAATACTCTGTTATCAGAATTTGTGCATTCAAATGCTCTCTGCATTATGTGTCTTTGGCATTGTGATTGTGTAAAGAAGAAAGGTTCCGAAATATCTTTTCTTGTGACATGAGATAGCCAATTTGTGATATTTGATCGTTGTAGCGCACTTTTAATTTGATACGTTTTGATTGGATTCATGACGATGCATATGAATGACTTAAAAAAAGCTAATACTCCCGATGTATTCAAATGTCGTTCCGAAGTAGGTTTTATATGCCATTCATGATTATTAAAGGAGACCTCAAACCCTCCAGTTGTAGAGTCTTGAATGTTATCACAAGATAATCCCCATGCTTGATTGAATACCTTATTAGGTGTGACTATAAGAGCTGCCATATTATGCGTATTAAGGCTGAAAATGTTTGATTTCAAGCATGATCATAAACATAAAGATAAATCATTGGCTATGGTTGTTAATTTTGTTTAACGCCATGCTAATCTGAACTTTTAAACAAAAAGTATAATTTACTATTTTAAGACGTAATTTTTTTGCTTTTAGTATTGATTTTGAGGTGACAAAATAAAAATGATGAAAAATAAAAGAGGTCGTTTAGACCGCTTTCTTTGTAGTGCATTACAAATTTCAAAAAAACAGGTACGAATTTATCTACTTGAAAAAAGAATTAAAGTTAATGATGTAGTGGCTGACGCACTAGATATGCAAATCACTGAGTTTGATAAGATTCAGTTAGACCATCAGCTTCTACAGGAACATCAGCCCATTTACATCTTAATGAATAAACCGGTTGGAGTTGTAAGTGCAACAAAAGATGATCTTCATAAGACCGTGTTAGATTTAATCGTGCACCCAGAAAAAGCCCAACTTCATATTGCTGGTCGATTAGACTTAAACTCATCCGGTTTGTTGCTTCTCACCAACGACAGTAAGTGGTCGTCCCAATTAATGTCACCAGATTCAAAAGTAACAAAAAAATATTACGTGAAGTTAAGACACCCTGTGAGTGAGGATTATATTTCTGGCTTTAACCAAGGCTTTCATTTTGAATATGAAAACATTACTACTAAACCTGCTAAGTTAGAAATTCTATCCGAGTTTGAGACGCTAGTGACGTTGAGTGAAGGTAAATACCACCAAATAAAGAGAATGTTTGGTCGCTATCGAAACCCTGTGGAAGCTCTTCACCGTATTTCAATTGGAGATATCAAATTACCCGATGAGCTTAAGCCTGGTGAGTGGAGGTTTCTGAAAGAAAATGAAATAGATCACAACGATAGTTTAAGTTGAAAATACAAATCAAATCACAAAAATTTTCTTTTAAATTGAATCGGTTTTTTCGATTGATAATGTCGTGCCAAGAGAATTTTAAGTCATAGTTACAAATGAAACGGTTGCAAAAATTTAAATAAAAAGGTGCGGTTTACTTATCTAATTCAAGTTTGGTTGTAGACGATAATGACGAGTGCATTAGTATTGATGATTTTGCATAATGGTTAGATAGTTAGGCGTTGAAGCACTTTATGTTGTTCTGTAGGCAATGGTTTTAAATTGAAAACAATATCAATATCGAAATATTCATCTAATATTTTGTAGCATTTTGAAATAATTATATGTTTCTAAAATGTATCAATTATGTTATTCATGTTTTTCCTAGATTAAAGGACAGGAGGTCAGAGGAGTACTCCTAGTAAACCAATTTGAGGGAACAACATGAAAACATTTAAGTTGAATGTGCTTTTTGCTGCCATTACTGCAACCGCAGTTTCATCTTACGCAAGTGCGGCTGATGACAATAAAGAAGAAGTTGAGCGTATAGAGGTGACAGGATCGCACATCAAGCGCACCGACATGGAAGGTCCTAATCCGATCACGAGTTTATCCGTCGAAGATTTACAAGATACTGGTGCAACTGACCTGATAGGAGCACTTTCTAAACTACCTATAGCTGGTGCTGGAACCTTTTCTACTCAAGCAAACTCAAGTGACGATACTGCAAACGGTGGTTCGAGCGTTTCACTGCGTGGGTTGGGTGCCGATTCAACCTTAATTTTGGTTAACGGTCGTCGTGTTTCTGTGAGCCCTTTTGCGAAAGGAATTGATACCGCCTTCGTCGACATCAACAATATCCCAATTGCAGCCGTCAAACGTATTGATATATTGAAAGATGGTGCGAGTGCGGTTTACGGTTCTGATGCAATTGCCGGCGTGATCAATATTGTTTTACGTAATGATTTAGATGGTGCTGAAATTAGTGCGCGTTATGGCGATACAACCAGCGGTGGTGGTGAAGAACAAAACCTGAGTATTGTTTGGGGTAACCAAGCTGAAAAAAGTAATCACACATTTATCTTAGATTATTTCAAGCGTGAAGAAGTGCTCTATGGTGACAGAAGCTTTGCTGCAACAGCGAACCAAAAAGCTCGAACTGGTGATCCTCACGCTACAGATTTTAGAAGCTCATCTGGTTATCCGGGAACGATTGCACTAAAGAGTAATCCTACCAACCGTATGGCGGATACCTTTGGTAATGATGTTTGTCCTGCTGATCAGATTGTTGGTGATTTATGCCGATATGATTATGCTCCAGTTATGACTATGATCCCTGAAGCTGAACGTTTTAGCTTTAATTACATGGGTCAATATGACATTACTGATACGATGCGTGGCTTCGCTGAGCTTAATGGGCAAAATGGTCGCAGTTTAGTTCGTGGTGCTGGTAGCCCAAGTTTCAATGAATTATTCATGGCTGGTGATAACCCTAATCATCCTTTTGCCAATCAAGCTGATCACGAGTTTCATGGTCAAGATCTCACAATGAGACGAAGAATGGTGGATATAGGTAACCGTGCTAAAGACGTCGATAGTGATTATTACCGTGTTATTTTAGGTCTTGAAGGTGAAATTGCAGAAGAATGGAGTTGGGAAGTTGCGTACAACTACATTAAATCAAAATCAGTAGAACGTGGTATTGATGGTTTCCCGAATAAACGCCGATTACAAGAAGCAATCGATAATGGAACTTATGATCCATTTGAGCCTTCTTCCAACTCTCAAGAAGCTTTAGATTATATCGAAACCACGACAACCCGCATTGGTAAATCTACGATGAGATCGATAGATGCAACGATTTCAGGTCCTATAATGGAAATGGATGCTGGCGATGTTTTGTTAGCTTTCGGTGCTGAATATCGTAAAGAGTCGATTTCTGATAATCCAGATGATCAGTACTTACGTGGAGAAGTATTTGGTACAGAGGCAACGCAAGCGAATGGTAGTCGAGACAATAAAGCCATATACGCTGAATTGGCCATACCGTTACATGATACCTTTGAACTTCAGTTTGCATTGAGACACGAACGTTACAGTGACTTCGGTAATACAACGGATCCTAAAGTCAGTTTCTTATGGAATCCGATGGAAGATCTTTCCTTCCGTGGCTCATACGGTACAGCATTCAGAGCCCCATCATTACATCAGCTTGGTTTAGGAAAGACGGATGAATCCCCAACTTTGGTGGATAAAGCGCGTTGTGCTCTAGTCGGGCTTGGATGTGAACCTTTTGAGTTCACTGCGGAGTTTGAAGGTAACCCAGATCTACAACCTGAAGAATCCAAAAGTTATAACTTAGGTGTAATTTATAATATTACTGAGGATTTAGACTTCTCTGTAGATTATTACAATTACAAAATTGAAAATATCATCGATTCTGATACTCAATTTGTACTGAGTAACTTTGGAACAGATCCTTCAGTGGTTGAGCGTATTCCTACTGGTGTAGCAGGAGACCCGGGTGAAGTAGTTCGCATTTTTGATACTTTCCAAAATATTGGTAACCTTGATACTTCAGGTATCGATCTTGATGTAAATTACAAACTAGAAACTGGTGCTGGCGACTTTAACTTTTCTTATGCACTTAATTACATCTTATCATATGAAGACAAGCGTAATGATGGCAATGGTGGTTATCGAATAGATACTGTTGAAGGTGATTTTGAGCAGCCTGAATTCCGCTGGAGAGCTGGAGCAGACTGGAAGACCGATAATTTTGTTTCTAACTTATCATTGAATTACATTGGTGAATTTAAGCAAGATGAGTCTGTGCGAATTCAAAAAGACGGTACAGTATTGAAAGATGTAGATTCGATGATAACTGTAGATGCAAGAGTGAGTTATTATGGCGTAGAGAATACGGTATTAACGCTAGGTGCAACGAATTTATTTGATGAAGAACCACCATTTATTTATAACGAGTTTATGGGATTCTCAACAAATGTTCACAGTGGCCAAGGTCGTTATTGGTATGTGAACGCATCGTATAAGTTTTAAAGTATATTGCTTAAAAGCAAATAAAGGCTTGCCATAGGCAAGCCTTTTTCATTAGTGAATTAGAAGTTCCTGCGCATTAGCCAATGAGCTTTGTGTGATAGTATCTCCTGCCAATAGTCGAGCTAGCTCTTCAATTCTCTGTTCTTTATTTAATGGGGTCATAGAGGTTTCGGTTTGTCCTTTAGCTGACTTTTTATTAACGAACATATGCTGGTGGCCATTACCTGCAACTTGTGGCAAGTGAGTAACACAAAATACTTGAGTCGATTCGCCTAAACTTCGTAGCATTCTGCCAACTACTGCTGCCGTTGGGCCAGAAATACCAACATCTACTTCGTCAAATATTAGCGTAGGTGTAGACACTTTCTGAGCGGTGATGACCTGAATTCCCAACCCTATTCTTGAGAGTTCTCCGCCAGAAGCAACCTTAGAAATGGGCTGCAAAGGTTGGCCAGGGTTAGTCGTCACTAAAAACTCAATACTGTCTCCACCAATGTTTGAAATGTTGTGTTCATTATGGCTCACTTCAATCTCAAACTTTCCTTTAGGCATATTAAGTTGGTGTATGGATTGAGTAACCAGTTTATCTAGCTCTTTAGCATATCGCTTTCGGCTTTGACTAAGCCTTTTTGCAGCTCGCTGATACTTGTCTTTAGCAGAATCAAGAGTGAGATGCATATCATCAAGCTTTCCTTCATCTAAAGAGATTTGCTCAAGTTCATGTTTAATCGATTGATGATGAGAGTAGAGTTCGTTTGGCGCAACAATGTGCTTTCGAGCAAGTTGCATTGTTTTTGATAGTCTTTGTTCAATGTACTCAAAATGCTCTGGATCTTGTTCTAAGTTGCTTAAATAATGTTGAATTTCACCGCTACTTTCTTGAATTTGAATCAGCGCATTATTCAGCATTTCTCCGACAGTCTTAAGATCTGGATCAAATGATTCAAGATCAGCAGCGAGCGAACTTGCTTGATTGAGCATTGACTCAATATTTTCATCAGAGTCGCAGAGTAAGTTTAAGCTCTGCTGGCAATGACTGATTAGATCTGTACTGTTGGCAAGTTTTTTATGTTCTTGTTCAATGTGTTCAAATTCGGTTTTCTTCAAATCAAACTCATCAAATTCTTGTACTTGGTATTCTAATAATTGCTGGCGAGCTTTACGTTCCTCTTGGGAGGCAAATAGCTGTTTTAATTCAGATTCAATACGTTTAACATTTTTATATTGTTTCTCGACATCACTGAGTAAACCTTGATGGTTAGCGTAGCTATCAAGGAGATCTAATTGGTGTTCATTTTTTAGCATCGCATGGTGAGCGTGCTGACCATGAACGGCAATAAGTAACTGACCAAGTGACTTGAGTTGTGATAGTGGGACAGGGTTGCTATTGATGTATGCGCGAGAGCGGCCTTCAGAAGTAATGGTTCTTCTTAAAATACATTCTTCATCACAATGAAGATCCTGATCTTCGAGCCAGCGTTTTGCCAAAGGAAGTTTATCAATATTAAATGTCGCTGATATTTCTGTTTTATTGGCACCTGGACGCACAGCATGTGTATCTGCACGATTTCCAAGGCACAGTCCTAGTGCGTCAATAGCGATAGATTTGCCTGCGCCAGTTTCTCCAGTGATACTCGTCATTCCTTTACTGAAGTCGAGTTCTAAAAAACGAACGATAGCGAAATTGTTGATACTCAGTTGGCAAAGCATAATGTTGTCCCTGTTAGCATCCATTACTATTCAATGTGTTGTGAAAAGTAATTGATCAGTCATTATCAAAACTACTGTATTGATAAACAGTATATACTGATTTTTTATACAGTAAATAGGTTTCATCAAAAATTCGATAAAAGACAGAGACAAAAAAGCCAGCTTAAAGCTGGCTTTATATGTTTTGCTTGGTTGTTAGCTTACGCTAATACCAATATTTGAAATGCCACTATCGACAATTTCTTTACGCAGCTCTTTTACAAATGCTGGTGATATCTTGTTTTCTTCAATGACATCTAACAGCATTGATTGCAGCTCGCGCTCTTCATTCATAGCTGGATGTTCAAAAACATAATCATCCAGTGCAGCTTCACTTAACTCTTGTTCGCAAGTAGCTTCGATGTAATTAGCCACTGTGCTAGAGGAAAGTTTACTGATGTTGGTGATATCGTCTTCTACTTTACTTTGTATTGCACTTAACAGAGCAATTAATGCAGAAACCGCATCTAAAGCAGGGAAAACACCGTAAGAATCAAAATCTACAGGTTCAGGCGCAACTTCGTCTAAACGCTCTAAGTAAATATCGATATTCAGTTTAAGTTTGTTGTCATATTGCTTTTGCCATAAAAGGTTTAAAGCAGTATCTAAAACTTGTGGGTTACCAAATTCGCAGACTTCAGAAAAAAGCTGATAATTTGGATACATTCTTTGACAAAGAGCGATGGCAAAGAGTTGTTTTTGAGGAAGACTAAGCGCTTTAAGGCGCTTAAAAAAGCCTGTTTTTTTAGTCATTAACTAATTTCCGACGACAGCTGCGAAATCACTTGTTTAATTGCAGATTCTACCTTAGTTAACTCGTCAAGTAACTCAAGAATTTCAGGTTCTAGCATTTCTGCTGTATGTCCTTGCTTCAAAGCAGACTCAATTTGCTGACAAAGCTTCTGAGTAGTTGGTACTCCGCAGTAGCAGCAAGCACCGTGCAGCTTATGAATAATGGCAAGCATAGCTTCATTGTTTCTAGACTCTAATGCTTCATCAATAAGTTGAGTTGTTTCAGGCATTGTGTCGAGCAACATTTTTAGCATTTCAATTGCCAACTCTTGTTTTTGGCTTGCTTGAGTTAAGCATAATTCCCAATTTAACGTATGGACATCAAAGTGGGTAAACTTAGGGCGAACAACCCATTTATCAATCACATTACTGAGTGCCTTGTCATCGATAGGTTTTGGTAAATGGCCCTCAATACCACTGCTGAGAATTTTTTGCTTCTCTTCGTCAATGGCGTGTGCGGTAACAGCAATCACAGGTGTGTTGCGATTGACCGACTTCTCTCTAATCAATTGAGTAGCTGCAATACCGTCAATATCAGGCATTTGAATATCCATTAGGATTAAGTCAAAGCGTTGGCTTTGAGATATTTTTACTGCATCAGCACCACTGGCAGCGGTAACCACGTTAGTGACCAGTTCCTCAAGCAGGGTTTTAATCAACATTAAGTTGGCTGGGTTATCATCAACGGCTAAAACTGTCAGGCTCTTTCTATCATTAACGATAGGCTGTTTTATATCGACTGGCTCGGCTGGCTGTTCAGTATTTTGTGAATAGAGAAGCTGCCTAGCTAGGGCTAAATCAGTAAATGGTGTTGAAATGATGCCATCGACAGAGCCTCTTAGCTTTTCGATGTCCTGCTCATTTTGGTGGCAATCATGCAACAAAAATATGCGACCTACTTTAGGCTGAGCAATGTCGAGAATGGCAGACACTTCTTTTTCATGGCATAAACCATTACAACTTAAAATGAGATAGTCAAAACTTAATGAAGAAGCGAGCTTAGCTTTTAAATCATCGATAGATGTCGCCATACGATAGTGAATGTTCCACAAGCGCATTTTCTTTGCGAGCATATTCGATGATAGAGTACGCGGCTCATAAATGAGTATTGATTTGTTACTTAATGATTTAATCGGTATTGAATCACCAAGCTTAAATTGACAGAGTTCAAGCGGCATCGTAAACCAAAACTTTGAACCAAAACCTTCTTTGGAGGAGAATGAAATCTCCCCATTTAATGAGCTCACTAAACGTTGAGTGATGATTAACCCTAACCCTGTACCACCAAACCTTCTTGAAATGGATGACTCGGCTTGGGTGAAAGCTTGGAACAGATTCTTTTGATGATCTTCTCTAATTCCAATACCAGTATCTTCAACTTCAAAACGCAAAATAACTTTATTTAGATGGCTGGACTCTAGAGAAACTTTAACGCTAACGCTTCCTGCATCAGTAAACTTAATCGCATTACCGACTAAATTCGTAATGATTTGATTAAGATGCATGGAGTCGCCATTCACGTTATCCGGAACATCTGCTTCAACGTCCACAACAATTTCTAAGCCTTTTTCATGAGCTGATGTAGATATAATCGCAAGAGTTTCATCCAGGCAATCCCTCAATCCAAACGGGATGTTTTCGATGACCATCTTTCCTGCTTCAAGCTTCGAAAAATCGAGAATGTCATTAATGATACTGAGCAGGTTGTTTGCACTTCTCTCAATGGTTTGAATGTACTCTAATTGGCTAGAATGAAGCGGCGTCTTAGCGAGTTGCTTAGAGAAGCCTATGACACCGTTGAGTGGCGTTCTCAACTCATGAGACATATTGGCTAAAAATTCAGATTTTGTTCTACTGGCTTCCTGAGCTCGCTTCTTAGCCATGTCTAATTCAACATTTTGAATCTCAATTTGCTCAAGAGTTCTCAATAAATCACCTGTGGCTTGTTGAACACTCTCATCGGTTTCTGTTCGGTAATGCTGCACGGAATGAGCGAGGTAGTTGATACCTTCTTTCATTGTGTCTAGTTCAGAAATATAAGACTTATCAATCAGCGAGACATTTGTGCCATAGCGAACATGAGTGATTAAACTGGTTATTTCTGATATTGGCCCAGTGAAATAACGAACTAAACGAATAGTAAAGAGTAAGTTTATTTGAACGCCACAAAGCACCACAATAAATGCAAGAATGATTGAGGTATGGTGCCCTTCAGTGGCTTTTTCATTATCGAAAATAATAGAAATATAGCCAAGCATAGGTCCCGGCTTGAATTTTGAGTGCGGTTGATCCAACTTTGAGCGTTCGTCATCAGATAATTTAAAAATGGGAGCTCTAGCAAGAATGTCATTTCCTACGTATTGTAATTCTTGTTTTGTCAGAGTAATTAACGAGTTTTCATAACGCATCCCATCAACTTCACCTTGAAAGTGGGAGGTGACGAAGAGTTGGTTTTGGTCATCAAAAACAGAGATCGAGCGAACAAAGCCACGTTCATTTAACTGCAAGTTGGTTAATAGTCGCTTCGCTTCATCACGTTGATTGTTACTGATGGATATTGCCAGTGATAGCGCAACAGGATCTGTAATTCGTTTGATTCTGTCTTTCACCTGTGAATCTTCATCGTATGTTTTGTTTACGGTGAAGATCGTGGCGAGTACAATACCCATCACCAAAGTGGGGATGAGAGCTAAAAGTAACACCCATACACGCAAATTACTTTTTGAAGCGTCGGAATCAATTTTAGTTTTTGAAGTTTGAAATCCGTTATTAAAATCTTGCAAAGAATACTCTTTATTATTGTTGTTTTAGCTTCCCGTTTTCCGCAATCTAGCTCTGAGAAGTTCTGATGAACATCAGATGCTAATACTTTATCCATTTTGAGGCAAATATGGCGCAGTTTTTTAAAAATAAACCCCGAAATTCAAAGAAAACATCACCAAAAATGACGATGGAGATCCGTCAGCTTGATCATTTAGGTGCTGGGGTTGCGCATCATCAGGGTAAAGTAGTGTTTGTTCCGGGGGCATTACCATCTGAAAAGGTTGAATTACAACTTGTAGATCAAAAGAAAAAATACGCAAAAGGTAAGTTACTTAAAGTAATTCAAGCGAGTGATGAACGTGTCGAGCCTGAATGTCCACACTTTAGTCAATGTGGTGGTTGTGATCTACAGCACTTGCGAATCGCAAACCAAAGAAAGCATAAGGTTGAATCACTCAAGCAAGTTTTCAGTAAATTGACGAACGTTGAGCCTAAAGCAGTATCTATCATCGAAGGAGAAGATAGACATTATCGACGTCGAGCAAAACTTGCTACCTACTTTGATACAAACGTAAAACAATTAATTGTTGGTTTTCGTCAGCTTGCGAGCCATAAAATCGAACCAATTAAAACTTGCATGGTGATTGCGCCGACGTTGTCGGTATTAATTGAGCCTATATCGTTTGTACTGAATCAACTGAAAAGTGTGAGAACGATTGGACATGTTGAATTAATTGCCGGAGAGAATGCAACTTTCGTTGTAATACGTACTCCTAAAGCAATTGGGGAATCAGATAAGAACCTGCTTCAAAACTTTGCCGTTAGCCATAACGTTATTTTGCAACTACAACATGATAACGAGATAGAACAACTTTCTGGTGATGAAAAGCAACCTATCTATAAAGTGAATGAAACCGTATTAGCGTTTAATTCAGGTAACTTTGTGCAGGTGAATGGTGACATCAATCAAAAGATGGTAGCACAAGCCATTGACTGGCTTGAGCCGAATAGCAGTGACAGAGTATTAGATTTGTTCTGTGGTATGGGGAACTTTAGTCTGCCGTTAGCTAAGCTGTGTAGAAATGTTGTGGGTATTGAAGGCGTTGAAGCGGCTGTAGAGCAAGCAAAGCAAAATGCGCTATCAAATCATATTGAAAATGCAGCGTTTTATGAGTGTGACTTAACATCAGACATCACTGAAAAAGTTTGGTATGGCAAAGTGGATAAATTGCTGTTAGATCCTGCACGAGCAGGAGCTTATGAAGCCCTGCAAAAAGTGAAAAAGATGAACCCTGAGCGTATCGTTTATGTGTCTTGTGATCCCTCAAGTTTATCAAGAGACTCAAAGTTATTGATTGATGGCGGATATGAATTGCAGAAATTGTCTATGATTGATATGTTTCCTCAGACTCATCATATTGAAGCTATGGCGCTATTTACAAGAGAGTCTTAATTCTAAGAGTTTTGTGGTTAATACCAAAAGGAAGTTATAAATGGTAACGGTTCGAGAAACGCATTTAGAAAATCAGAATTTTAATCTTAAAGATTGGATTGGTCGTTATCTTCACTCTGATGATGATGCCAAATTGCTGCTGACTTTTCTCGAATCCTTAACCGAAGCTCAAAAAGACGGCAGTACTTTACTTGAAGGTGAAACCTTTACCTATGCCAGAGAAATGGTAGAGATTTTAGCACCTTTGCATATGGATCTTGAGACACTTCAAGCGGCAGTTCTTTATGTTTTATTACAAGAGGACAAGCTTGACCAAGAAAAAATATTAGATTTGTTTGGTAAGGACCTCGCAACTCTAGTTCATAGCGCTGGCACGATGAGTGCAATTAGTGCCTTAAAGACTTCTCCAAATAATAAGGCTTCAGAATCCCAGATTGATAAGATCCGCAAGATGTTATTGGCAATGGTTGAGGATGTACGCGCCGTTGTGATTAAGTTAGCCGAGCGTGTTTGTTTACTTCGTAAAGTGAAAAATGACGATGAAGAAACGAGAGTTCTGCTTGCTAGAGAAATTACTGATATCTATGCACCTCTAGCGAACCGTTTGGGTATTGGTCAGCTTAAGTGGGAACTTGAAGATATGTCTTTTCGATATCTTCACCCTCAAACTTACATTGAAATTGCCAAAAAATTAGATGGCAAGCGTCTTGATCGTGAATCTTTTATCGAGTCTTTCGTTTCGAATTTACAAGCGGAATTAGATAAAGAAGATATCCGAGCAAAAGTGTATGGTCGCCCTAAGCATATCTATAGCATCTGGAAAAAGATGCAGGGTAAAGATTTAAAGTTTGATGAGTTATTTGATGTACGAGCCGTTCGTATCGTTACGGATCGTTTGCAAGATTGCTACAGCGCATTAGGTGTAGTGCATACACTTTTTCATCATATACCAAAAGAGTTTGATGACTACGTAGCCAATCCAAAACCAAATGGTTATCAATCAATACATACAATTGTTGTAGGCCCTGAAGGTAAGACAGTTGAAATCCAAATTCGTACAGAAGCGATGCATGAAGATGCTGAGCTAGGTGTTGCAGCGCACTGGAAATACAAAGAAGGCAGCAGTTCGGGTAAACAAAGTGGCTATGAAGAAAAAATTAACTGGTTGCGTAAAATTCTTCAGTGGCAAGAAGATGTTTCTGAAAGTGGCAGTTTAGTTGATGAAGTTCGAAGCCAAGTCTTTGAAGATCGTGTCTATGTATTTACACCTAAAGGAGAAGTTGTCGATTTGCCAGCAGGCTGTACGGTACTTGATTTTGCTTATTATGTTCACTCTCAAGTGGGTCATCGTTGTATCGGCGCTAAAGTTGATGGTCGTATTGTGCCATTTACTTATCAAGTTCAGACGGGTGAGCGAGTTGAAATCATTACCACCAAACATCCAAGTCCAAAACGTGATTGGCTAAATCCAAGCCTAGGATATATCCGTTCTTCTCGTTCTCGCTCTAAAATTCAACATTGGTTTAAGCAACAAGATAAAGATAAAAATGCTATTGCTGGTAAAGAAATGCTTGAAGCAGAGCTTTCTCGTTTGGGTTTAACGGTCAAAGATGCTGAAAGTGCAGTAGAGCGTTTTAACATGCTTAGCCTCGAAGATTTATTGGCTGGTATCGGCGGTGGAGACGTTCGCTTAAATCAAGTCGTTAACCACGTACAAAGTCGACAAGTAAACAAAGACAAACACGATGCTTCTGCTGCCGTTGAAGACTTGCTGAAGAAAGGGCAAGCGCGCAGCTCAGGTCAGAGTAAAGGCCAAATTGAGGTTAATGGTGTGGGTAACCTTATGACCCACCTCGGGCGTTGCTGTCAGCCAGTGGCAGGCGATGAAATCGTTGGCTTTATTACTAAAGGCCGAGGTATTTCAGTTCATCGTGATGAATGTGACCAATTGAAAGAGCTGATACGTCAAAACCCTGAGCGTGTAGTTGATGTAGTTTGGGGAGAGAACTATTCAGGTGGCTTTAAAGTTAAAATGCGTGTGATAGCCAGTGACAGAACAGGCTTGCTGCGTGATGTCACTACGGTTTTAGCATCAGAAAAAGCAAACGTGCTGAATATGAGTTCGGCTTCAGATATGAAGAAACAAACTGCAACAGTCGAGGTGCATCTTGAGCTGTATAACGTAGATACCTTGAGTAAGTTAATTGCAAAGCTTCAACAAATTGAAGGTGTATTTGAGGCGAAGCGTTTTTAATGGCAAAAAAAATTGAACAGCTTTTAAATGTGATGTCTCAACTACGTAACCCTGAATCGGGTTGCCCTTGGGACATCAAACAGACTTATGCTTCTATTGTGCCTTTTACTCTTGAAGAAGCTTATGAAGTAGCAGACACCATAGAGCGTGAATCTTGGGATGAGTTACCCGATGAGCTGGGTGATTTACTGTTTCAAGTTGTGTTTTATTGCCAAATTGCCAAAGAAGAAGGGCGGTTTGAGTTTGATGATGTGGTGCAGTGCATTCTTGACAAGTTGATTCGACGTCACCCACATGTATTTGAAGATGCAAAGTTACAAGGCTCAGAGCAAGCCAATTGGGAAAGATTAAAGTCGGCGGAAAGGAAGCAGAAATCACAAGACTCAGTGCTTGACGATATTCCAATCGCATTGCCTGCATTATCGAGAGCACATAAGATTCAAAAACGAGCGGCTTCGATAGGCTTTGACTGGGATAACATCAATGATGTATCGGCAAAAGTCACCGAGGAGCTTCAAGAAGTAATGGAAGAAGTCGAACAACCTTTAGTCGATAAAGAAAGGTTGAAAGATGAATTAGGCGACTTATTTTTTTCAGTAGTCAACCTTGCTCGTCACCTTGACGTTGAACCAGAGGAAGCCGTTAGACAAGCTAACCACAAGTTTGAAACTCGCTTTCGTCAAGTTGAAGTTGCCGTCGAGCAAGATAACAAAGTGATGTCCGATCTCAATATTGAGCAGCTGGATTCGTATTGGAATACAGTGAAAAATTCTGAAAAATAATCCAAAACATAATTGTTAAGGAGGAGTGGTTTTGGTAAACTACTTCCCCGTCCTAGTGCTTCACAAATCTTCCATTTTTTCACACTCAATAATATGTGAATCGGATTGATCTAAGCACCTTATTTTCAATTTCATTTTCTCAGGTTCAGCATGACTACAAGGTATATCTTCGTAACTGGTGGTGTGGTTTCATCACTAGGTAAAGGCATTGCAGCAGCATCATTAGCAGCGATTCTAGAAGCCAGAGGGCTTAACGTCACTATAATGAAATTGGATCCATATATTAATGTTGATCCAGGTACCATGAGCCCAACACAGCATGGTGAAGTATTCGTTACTGAGGATGGGGCGGAAACGGATTTAGACCTTGGTCACTATGAGCGTTTTATTCGCACCAAGATGAATCGTCTAAACAACTTCACTACCGGCCGTATTTATGAAGAGGTACTTCGTAAAGAACGTCGTGGTGATTACCTTGGTGCAACCATTCAGGTTATCCCTCACATTACGAATGCAATCAAAGACAAAGTGCTTGCTGGTGGTGAAGGTCATGACGTGGCTATCGTTGAGATTGGCGGTACGGTAGGTGATATAGAATCACTTCCTTTCTTAGAGTCAATTCGTCAATTGGGTGTTGAATTAGGTCGTGCTCGCACCTTATTCATGCACTTAACATTAGTTCCTTTCTTAGGTGCAGCAGGCGAAGTAAAAACGAAGCCTACTCAACACTCGGTTAAAGAGCTGCGTTCAATCGGTATCGCCCCAGACGTACTGGTTTGTCGTGGTGATCGTGCTATCCCGAGCAATGAAAAAGCGAAAATCTCACTATTCTGTAATGTTGAAGAACGTGCAGTAATTTCATTAAAAGACGTAGACAGCATTTACAAAATCCCAGCATTACTTAAGTCTCAAGGTTTAGACGAACTTGTGACTTCTCGTTTTGGTTTAACGTGTAAAGAAGCCGATCTTTCTGAGTGGGAAAACGTAATTTACCAAGAAGCTAACCCGACAGAAGAAGTTGTGATTGGCATGGTGGGTAAATATATTGAACTACCAGATGCATACAAATCGGTTAACGAAGCACTCAAACATGCAGGTTTGAAAAACCGTGTATCGGTAACGATCAAGTATGTTGATTCACAAACTGTTGAAGCCAAAGGCGATGAAGTGCTTGAAGGCTTAGATGGCATCCTCATTCCTGGTGGATTCGGTGAACGTGGTGTTGAAGGCAAAATTCTTGCTGCAAAATATGCGCGTGAAAATAATGTCCCATATTTTGGTATCTGTTTAGGTATGCAAGTCGCACTAATTGAATTCGCTCGTAACGTTGCCGGTATGAAAGATGCGCACTCAACCGAGTTTAACAAGGAGTCACCTTTCCCAGTTGTGGGCTTGATCACGGAATGGATTGGTAAAGAAGGTAAGATCGAGCAACGTGATGAAGCATCTGATTTGGGCGGCACAATGCGTTTAGGTGCACAGCTTTGTCATCTAAAGAAAGGTTCGAAAGCGGCACAAGCTTATGGTTCAGAAACGTGCGTGGAACGTCATCGCCATCGCTTTGAAGTAAATAACAATTTTGTTGAACAGTTAGAAAAAGCAGGTTTAGCATTTAGTGGTCTTTCTTCTGATAAGAAGTTAGTAGAAATGATTGAGTTACCAGAGCACCCATGGTTTGTTGCTGGTCAATTCCACCCAGAGTTTACTTCTACCCCAAGAGATGGACATCCATTATTTGAAGGTTTTATTGCTGCATCAGCTGAGTTTCAAAAGAAACAATAACCTTTAAAAAATTGAATTATGAAGCCGGAGCTTATTTCTCCGGCTTATTTCCTTGAAAAGGTCGATTCTTATAGCAGTTTTTTTGTCGTAGCTGTTACAAGAATGAACTTTTCATTTTTAATGAATTTAAGAATTTCAAATTTAAGTCAAAAATCGAGGATTAAAATGGCTAAGATTATCAAAGTAATTGGTCGTGAGATCATGGACTCACGTGGTAACCCAACTGTTGAAGCTGAAGTTCACTTAGAAGGTGGATTCATTGGTATGGCGGCTGCGCCATCTGGTGCATCAACAGGTAGCCGTGAAGCACTAGAATTACGTGATGGTGACAAGGCTCGTTACTTAGGTAAAGGTGTATTAAAAGCGGTTGAAAACGTAAATGGTTTAATTGCTGAAGCGCTAGTTGGTAAAGAATCAACGGCTCAATCTGACGTTGACCAAGTCATGCTAGACCTAGATGGCACAGAGAACAAAGATAAGTTAGGTGCTAACGCAATCCTAGCGGTATCTCTTGCAAATGCTAAAGCAGCAGCAGCATTCAAAGGTATTCCTTTATACGCTCATATTGCTGAATTAAACGGTACTCCAGGTCAGTACTCTATGCCTGTTCCAATGATGAACATCATTAACGGTGGCGAGCACGCTGATAACAACGTTGATATCCAAGAATTCATGGTTCAACCAGTTGGCGCTAAGAGCTTCCGTGAAGCACTACGCATGGGTGCTGAAATCTTCCACGCACTTAAGAAAGTACTAAAAGGCAAAGGTCTTAATACTGCAGTGGGTGACGAAGGCGGTTTCGCTCCTAACCTAGCTTCAAACGCTGACGCACTAGCTGTAATTAAAGAAGCTGTTGCTGCTGCTGGATATGAGCTAGGTACAGATGTGACTTTAGCATTAGATTGTGCTGCATCTGAGTTCTACAAAGATGGTAAGTATGACCTATCTGGTGAAGGAAAAGTATTCGATTCAAACGGTTTCTCTGACTTCCTTAAGTCACTTGCTGATGAATACCCAATTGTTTCTATCGAAGATGGTCTTGATGAGTCAGATTGGGATGGTTGGGCATACCAAACTGAAATCATGGGCGACAAAGTTCAATTAGTGGGTGACGATTTATTCGTAACAAACACTAAGATCTTAGCTCGTGGTATCGAGAATAAGATTGGTAACTCTATCCTAATTAAGTTCAACCAAATTGGCTCTCTAACTGAAACTTTAGCTGCAATCCGTATGGCTAAAGAAGCTGGTTATACAGCTGTGATTTCTCACCGCTCTGGTGAAACTGAAGATGCTACAATTGCTGATTTAGCAGTTGGTACTGCGGCTGGCCAAATCAAGACAGGTTCTCTATGTCGTTCAGACCGTGTTGCTAAGTACAACCAATTGTTACGTATTGAAGAGCAATTAGGTGAAAAAGCTGCATATCGTGGCTTAGCAGAAATCAACGCTAAGCGTTAATTTCTAAATATGTGAACCTAGAGCACTCGCTTTAGGTTCACGTTCATTCTCTATTCAGTAGAAATACCCTACTTTCATAACCTAGACGTTTGAATCTTCAAAGCCTTAATTCAAAGGTACATGGATTCGGTTTGCAAGTTAATTTTGCAATTAGTTAAGAGGTTTGTATGAAAAAAATATTTGCTTTATCTCTCCCTTTTTTGATTCCAACTTTATGTTTTGCTGCAACAAATACACCACTTAAAAAGCTGAATGGTCATTCGTATTTGTTCAATCAAGGATATTATGCGAGCTTAGTTGTGATTGGTGAAAACGGAGTTTTAATTACTGATCCAGCTAATCCAACAAGAGCCAAAGCGCTAAAGCAAGCATTGAAGAAAGTGACGGATAAATCGGTGACGGCAATTGTATTATCTCAAGCTCACTTTGATCATATTGGTGGGACTCGAGAATTTCCAGGCGCCAAAACCTACATTGAAAGTGCCGCTAATAACGTGTTGAGATTTGATCCTCTACATATTGCCCCAAGTAAATTTGATGTGTCATATCATGGTAAGCATGTTATTAATTTAGGTAATGTTAGTGTTGATGTCATAGAGCTTGGAGCAAGTGATGGCGATGCAGCATCGGCGATTTACGTCCCAAATGATCAAGTTGTTTATACAGCTGACTTATATCAAAGCTATAAAATCACAAATAAAAAGTACTTACCTTCATTGAATGGTGTTGGCGTAAAAGAAGCATTAGATCGCATTTCAACATGGAAAATTAAATATGCCATTGATGGTCATACCGCTAATACATCTGTTCAAGCACTTTATGATTATCGTGATCTTTATGACGATATTTATCATCAAGTCTTAGCTAAGGTGGTAGCGGAGCAGAAAAAAAATTCTAGTGGTTTATATGATTATGCCTACTCTGGTATTCAAAATGACATTCATTTAACCAAGTATGACGCCAGCAAATGGCAACAATTAGATCAATTGCCTGCACATGTCCAAAGGATGGCGCTGTCTATTGTTCATGGTGGCTGAATAAATTACCTAACTATTACTGTTGATGGCTTGCTTCGTTGATTTAACTCACTCATAATTACCATACCTTGGGCTGCCTATTTAGGTAGCCTAAATTTTTGGGTATAGTTTTGTTTTCAAAGCTAAATATTCTGATTATATTTTAAATTCTATGAGATTTTTATACGCAAGTTTATTTGTTTTATTAGCGATGTTGCAATATCGCCTATGGCAGGGTGAGAATAGCTTGCGGGAGTATTTTAGCTTACAAAAACAAATCGAAGTCCAGAACCAGAGCAATGATAAATTAAAAGCCAGAAATCAAGTCTTAAAAGAGGAGATTGCCGATCTTAAAGATGGTACTGAAGCCATTGAAGAACGGGCAAGAAACGAACTTGGATTGGTTAAAGAAGGCGAAACTTTTTATCGAGTGGTCTCTGGTAAGAAAAAACATCATTTCATCGACTCAGAATGAGTAATATGAGCCAAGTACAAAAGATTATCGCCATAATTCCCGCCGCTGGTGTAGGGAAACGTATGGGCGTCAATATTCCTAAGCAATATCTATCCATTAATAACAAGCCGATATTAAGTCACACTCTGAGCGCTTTTTTAAATCATCCCAAAATTGATAAGGTGATCGTCGCAATCAGTAAAGAAGATGAGTACTTTGCCGATTTAAAAGAGGCCGAACACCCAAAATTGATTCGAACTTTCGGTGGGGCTGAAAGAGCGGATACTGTACTAGCAGCTTTAGAGCACGCTCAAAGTGAAGGGTACAATGACGCTTGGGTATTAGTTCATGATGCAGCGCGTCCCTGTATTACTCATGTTGATATTGACTTGATGCTTGACTCAAGACAACAGTTTCCACAAGGCTCAATACTGGCCATGCCTGTGAGGGATACCATGAAGCGTGCGGGTGACAATTATCAAATATCTGAAACTGTTTGCCGTGAACAATTATGGCATGCGATGACGCCGCAAATGTTCCCTATTAGTGCTTTAATGAATAACCTTAAAAATGCGTTACTGGCCAGTGCAACCATTACGGATGAAGCTTCAGCGATGGAATGGGCTGGAGAATGTCCTGGATTGATTGCAGGAAGACCAGATAATATTAAAGTAACACATGCAGAAGATCTTCAGTTGGCACGTCTTTATATCGAACAACATGAGAGAAACGTAGAATGACAATAAGAATTGGTCACGGCTTTGATGTACATAAATTTGGTGGTGATAAGCCATTAATGTTAGGTGGTGTGCTGGTTCCTTATGATGTTGGACTGATTGCTCACTCTGATGGTGATGTTGTTCTACATGCGATTTCTGATGCCATTTTAGGTGCAATGGCCTTAGGTGATATCGGCAAGCATTTTCCTGATACAGATCCTGAATTTTCTGGTGCTGACAGCCGAGAATTACTCAAGCATTGCTATAAACTTGCATTAGAAAAAGGCTTTAAACTTGGAAACCTTGATGTCACTGTGATTGCTCAAGCACCTAAAATGTCACCACACATTGAAGCTATTCGTGAAGTTTTAGCACAAGATTTAGATTCAGATATTGACTCTATAAACGTAAAAGCGACAACTACAGAAAAACTTGGATTTACAGGACGTAAAGAAGGGATTGCCGTTGAAGCAGTCGTATTAATGCAGGCTCTTTAAAATGACGAAAGATTTATTCTACCTTTATGAAAAACCTTCTGCAGAAGGTGATTTACGTACTCATAACTCTGATTTTATTGTCAAAGAAATTCTTCCAATTCAGCCAACAGGCGAAGGTGAACATCACTTTGTTCATATTCGTAAAGAAGGTTTAAACACTAACTTTGTTGCTGAAAAGCTAGCTAAATTCGCAGGCGTTCATCCACGAGATGTGACTTCCGCAGGACAAAAAGATCGTCATGCTATTACTGAACAATGGTTTGGTATTCGAATTCCAGGAAAAGAAACGCCAGATTGGAAAAAGCTTGGCCTTGAAGGGGTTACAGTACTTGAGGCTCATAGGCACAATAAGAAGTTACGCACAGGTGCTCTATCTGGAAACCGTTTTAAGCTTACCATTAGAAATGTAACTGATATTAAAGATGTACAATCTCGAGTAGACAAAATAAAGCAAACAGGTGTGCCGAATTATTTTGGCGAACAACGTTTTGGTCATAACGGTAAAAATATCGAAATGGCGAGACAAATGTTTTCTGGGAAAAAAATTAAAGATCGTAACAAACGCAGTATTTACTTATCTGCAGTACGTTCCAATTTGTTTAATCAGGTTGTCAGTAAGCGACTTCAGGTACATGGTACTGATTCTCTAGAAGGCGATTGTGTTCAATTAACCGGAAGCCGCAGTTTCTTTGCAGAAGAAAAGTGGGATGACACATTAACACAGCGTTTGGTTGAAAATGATATTCAACTTTCTGCACCTTTATGGGGGAGAGGGCGGTTACCAGCCTTGGGAGCCGCAGCTGAATTAGAAAATGCTGCACTAAATGATTTTGCTGCCGATAAAGAAGGTCTAGAAAAAGCTGGTTTGGAGCAGGAGCGCCGCCCACTTTTATTGAAGCCTGAAAACTTACAATACGAATTTGATGGCGAGACATTAGTATTAGAATTTGCATTGCCTTCTGGAAGCTTTGCAACTTCAGTACTGCGTGAAATTATCAATGTTACTGATGTTCGACAGCGTCAAGCACAAGCAGCATTTGAAGAAAAGCAAAAGGCAGTACAATGAACCATATTTTGGTGAGTAATGATGACGGTGTAACCGCTGAAGGTATTGATGTCTTAACTAAGGCATTGACTGAACTAGCTGAAGTGAAAACCGTTGGCCCTGATAGGAATTGTTCTGGTGCCAGTAACTCATTAACCTTGACTAACCCGTTACGAATTAATAAGTTAGATAATGGTTATATATCCGTTAATGGTACACCTACGGATTGTGTGCATATTGCAATTCGAGAATTATGCGAACATGAGCCAGCTATTGTGGTTTCTGGTATTAATGCAGGTGCTAACATGGGTGACGACGTGCTTTATTCAGGGACAGTGGCAGCAGCAATGGAAGGGCGCTTTCTTGGGCTTCCAGCTATTGCTATTTCACTGGTGGGTAAAGAACTTAAACATTATCAGTCAGCGGCAACTTGGGCAGTGAAGCTTGTAAAAAGTTTACTCGCTAATCCAGTTGCAAATGATCAAATTCTTAATGTAAATGTACCTGATTTACCACTCGAGCAAATAAAAGGTGTAAAGGTTACTCGCTGCGGTGCAAGGCATAAAGCAGAAGGAATGGTTAGAACTCAAGATCCAGCAGGAAAAGAGATTTTTTGGCTGGGTCCAGTTGGTAAAACTCAAGATGCTGGAGACGGTACTGATTTCCATGCAGTAGCCAACGGGTTTGTGTCGATTACGCCACTTACCGTAGATTTAACCGCTTATAGGCAAATGAAAGACTTAGAAAACTGGATCGAGAGTATATGAGTCAAGCAGTAATAACTGCAGCAGCTAACTTAGCAAGGAAGCTGGCAGAACTTGGAATAAATAATAATAAAGTATTGGATGTCGTTTCTAAAACACCTCGCCAACACTTCATTGATATGGCATTAGCGCATAAAGCGTTCGAAAATACCGCATTGCCAATAGGCAGTGGCCAAACGCTTTCACAACCCTATATCGTAGCGAAAATGACTGAGTTGGTACTCACTAATTCGCCTGTGAATGTGTTAGAAATTGGCACAGGATCAGGCTATCAAACGGCTATTCTTGCACAATTAGTTGATCAAGTTTGCACTGTAGAGCGTATAAAGGGTTTACAGGTACAAGCCAGACAAAAACTGAAGTGGCTAGACTTACACAACATCTCATTCAAGTACGGGGATGGTTGGAAAGGGTGGAGTAATCGTGGCCCATTTGACGCTATTATCGTAACAGCTGCTGCCAGACTCGTGCCTGAAAGACTTGTTCATCAACTTGCTGACGGTGGGCAGATGATCATTCCGGTCGGAGAGGACATACAACAATTAATGAGAATTACCCGCAGAGGTGATCAAATCAGTTCTGAAATAATTGAACCAGTGAAGTTCGTACCACTGATTGATGGTGATTTAGAGTAGTGATTTAGCAGCATTCGTTATTTTGTAACAATTTGCATGTACACATAGAAAATATTAGGGATGAATTATGGGTGAGAGACACTGGAAATACGAGGTATGGTATTAATGTACTTTCGTTGTATTTTTGTGTTTCTTATCGTTTTATTGATTCAAGCGTGTAGCTTTTCATCTCATCAAGCTGCTCCTGTTGAATCGATAAAACCTTATAATCCAAAGCATAAAAAAGGATCAATCAAAACCTCTATTTATAAAGTGAAAAAAGGAGAAACGCTTTATTCTATAGCATGGGGTGCAGGTAAGGATTTTAAGAAGTTAGCTCAGCTTAATCGATTGAAGAAACCTTATACCATATACGCTGGCCAATGGTTAAGAATTAAACCTAGAGCAGTAAAAAAAACAAAAGCGACGAACAAAAAAAGTACTCAAGTTGCTAAAAATGCTAAAGCAAAAACGCGTAAGACCGATAAGAATAATCAAGTGGCTAAAAATAGTTCAAAAAAAATACTTGATAAAAAGAAACAGTCTGCATATTCTGTAACAGTATCACAACAAAAAAACAACAAAGATAAAGCTGCAAGTAGTAAAATTTCCCACAATAAAGTTGCTCGATGGGTGTGGCCTTCAAAAGGCAAAATCATCAGCAAGTTTTCAAATAAAACCCAGGGAAATAAAGGGATTAAATTTTCTGGCCGTCGCGGAGATGCGATTAAAGCGGCCGCTTCTGGGAAAGTCGTTTATGCCGGTAATGCACTTAGAGGATACGGCAATTTAGTCATCATTAAACACAGTGATGACTACCTTAGTGCATATGCTCACGCCAATAAAATTATAGTAAAAGAACAGCAACAAGTTCGAGCAGGACAAAAAGTTGCAACTATGGGTAGTTCTGATGCTAACAAGGTAATGCTTCACTTTGAGATTCGTTACCATGGAAAGTCAGTAGACCCACTTAGATATTTACCTAGGTAGTTTACCTAGGAGCCAATTTGGCGCAGGAGGAGAGCATCGAGTAAGCGATTAGAGTTTCCACTTGGGGGGATCCAATTATGGGAAGTAAAAATAACACAGCAGTTGTAGAAGAATTTGATGATACGGCAGTGATGGCTCAGGCTAAAACTGAACAAACCGCCAAGGAAGTTGAAGAAGCTTCTCAAGATGATGCACCCCGAAATCTGGATGCAACTCAGCTCTATTTAGGTGAAATTGGCTTTTCACCGTTACTTTCCGCTGAAGAAGAGGTTTATTTTTCACGCAAAGCACTACTTGGGTGTGAAAAATCTCGTAATAGAATGATTGAGAGTAACTTGCGACTTGTTGTTAAGATCGCTCGACGTTACAACAATCGTGGCTTAGCACTCTTAGATCTTATCGAAGAAGGAAATTTAGGTCTAATCAGAGCCGTTGAAAAATTCGACCCTGAAAGAGGTTTCCGATTTTCTACTTATGCGACATGGTGGATTCGTCAAACAATTGAACGAGCCATCATGAATCAAACCCGCACTATTCGACTCCCTATCCATGTTGTTAAAGAGCTTAACGTTTACCTGAGAACAGCAAGAGAGTTAGCACATAAGCTTGATCATGAACCTACAGCAGAAGAAATCGCTGAAGAATTGAATGTTCCGAGTCAAGACGTGAGTAAGTTACTTAAGCTTAATGAGCGTATTACTTCTGTTGATACACCAATCGGTGGGGAAAATGATAAAGCTTTGCTTGACGTTCTTCCTGCTGAAGAGATGGTAGGGCCGGATCATAAAGTTCAAACCAAAGATATCTCAAACTCAGTCGTAAAGTGGTTAAATGAGCTTAATAGTAAGCAACGTGAAGTGCTTGCTCGAAGATTTGGTTTACTCGGTTATGAACCATCAACATTAGAAGATGTTGGTGCAGAGATTGGACTCACACGTGAGCGGGTGAGACAAATCCAAGTTGAAGCACTAAAGCGATTAAGAGACTTATTAAGTGCTCAAGGGCTCTCAGTAGAAGCTTTATTTCAGCAACAACAGCATTAATTGTCCTTAGTTAAGTTCTCAATACAAAAAAGCCTTTGCATTTGCAAAGGCTTTTTGATTTTAACATCTAAGCGAATTAGATATTAACGAGTCCAAACCCAGTTTTCGATGCTTTCAGGGTCAACGCCGTTCGCTTTGATGTAGTTACGATGGTCAACAAGTCTCTGAAGCATATCAGTAGTGATTGCAACGTGCTGAGTTTCGTCAATTACACCTTGTTGGAATAGCTTGTAAGCCATATCAATTACTAAGTGGTAACGAGAAGTACCATTACGTACGCCCATATCAAATGGAGTTGTAGTAGAACCTTCTTCTTCATAACCTTTGATACGGAAACGTTTGCTACCTTTATAATCAAACACAAGTTTCTTAATTGTGTTTGGATAACCGTGGTAGTTGAATACAACGCCCTTATCTTCTGTGAATACGTCGTCCATTTTCCAAGGTTTAGCTTGGAATTCAAGGCTACCTAAGCCAGAGCTTGTTAGCTCTGTAACACTAACGAAGCGGATGCGTACTTTAGGCAGCAATTCACGAATAAGTACAAGAGAAGCCATTGCTTCTTGAGTTACGTAATCACCACAAGCAGCAAGAACTACATCTGGATTTTCATCTGATGCAAAATCCCAAACCATAACGCCATCTTTAGCTTGTTTACGAGCTTCTTCAAGGTTCAACCATTGAGGAAGTTCTTTTTTACCAGCGGCGATGATGTTCAGTTTATCGCGACCCGCATAAGCCTTTTCTGTATATACCAGTGTACTGTTAGCATCAGCTGGTAAATATGCAGAAATGATCTTAGGGTGTTTTTCAAGCATCGCACCTAAGAAAGAAGGGTTTTGATGTGAGTAACCGTTGTGATCTTGACGCTCTAGTAATGAAGACAATACAACGTTACAAGCTGGTAGAGGCTTGCGGAAATGTACACCTTGGCTAGCGTACACGTACTTACAGTACTGGTCAGCCATTGATGAAATAACTTGTGAGAATGCCTCATATGTTGGGAACATGCCATGACGACCAGTTACCGTATAACCGTGCAACATACCAAATAATAAGTTTTCTGAAAGTAGCTCAAGTACACGGCCTTCGCGAGCCATGTCATTGTCCCACTCTTCGATTGGCCACTGCCATGCACGATCTGTTTCTTCAAAAACAGCTTGAAGCTGATTTGAGTATGTTTCATCAGGGCTGAAGATACGTAGGTTACGTTGATCACGGTTCAGTTTGAATGCTTCACGCATCCATTCCCCCATCTTGTTCATCGAAAGGCCACGTTGACCACGAGGAACTTCAGCACCGTAAGCTAGCTTGTTTAGGTCTGGGTTATTCAGTGCACGAACAACTTCACCACCATAACTTAGATGTTGACGGCCACAGCACAATTCTTTTGGAGGAAGAAGTGTTTGAATATCTTTGTCGAATACGATTTGGTCGTTTTCGATGGTATATAGCTCGTTAAATTTGTAGCTTGCTAACCAACCATCTAAAGCTTCTAAATGTTCTTTATTAGTCGCACACTTATTAACGATAACTTGGTGAGATTCGCAGTTACCTTCTAGCTTGTTACCGTTATCTTCAGCAACACCAGTCCAGCCTTTTGCTGTACGCATTAAGATTACAGGCCAGCGTGGTTTTTCGATATCTTCACCTGCACGAGCACGTTTCTGGATATCATTGATGATTTCGTATGATTTATCCATAGCTTCCGCCATAGTTACATACACATCACCTTCTTCTTGATCATCAACAATGATCGGGTGATAGCCTAAACCACGGAATTCAAGTTCTAATTCCTCATGGCTCATACGACCCATACGAGTAGGGCCTGAAATCTTGTAACCGTTAATGTGAACGATTGGAAGAACTGCACCATCTGTAGCTGGGTTAACTAAACGGTTTGCATACCAAGATGCTGCTAATGGACCCGTTTCAGCTTCACCATCACCAACTAAAACAGTAGCAATTAGGTCAGGATTATCTAAAATTGCACCGAAACCTACAGATAGTGAATAACCTAGCTCACCACCTTCTAGGATTTGACCTGGAGCTTCAGGATTTGCGTGAGAAGGGTAACCGTATGCTGCTGAAAATTTATTACAGATATCGATTAAACCATCTTCATTGTAAGGAATGACTTCTGGATAGAAATGGCTAAGAGATCCTTCTACAAATAAGTTTGCTTGAACAGCTGGGAAACCGTGGCCTGGGCCTACTAAGTAGATGAATTCACGATTATTTTTTGTGATCAGACGGTTGACGTGCGCATATACAAAGTTAATGCCTGGGCAAGTACCCCAGTGACCTAAAAGTCGTGGTTTAATATCATCGTGCTGTAAAGCTCTTTTGTGCAACACGTTCTTTTTTAAATAAATTTGAGATGTTGCAAGGAAGTTGGTTGCTCTTACTAATTTTTTAAGAGCGGTAATTTCAGTTGCTTGGGTCATGTTAGCCTCACTGGAGCAAACGGAATTAATAGAATGATTACCTGGTGATACTATAGTTGTAATTAACTTACAAAAATGTGTGCTACATCCAACTTTTGGCTATTTGACAGAAATCTGTCAAAAGGAGTGAACAAATCCGTGTAATGGCATCTGACAATAACGTATCCTTTTGTTACTTTCGAGGTATCTTTCGACTATAAAATGACAAGTGTGATCTTGATCACGGCTTGGTTTTGGCATACTGTTCGTTAAACAAATCAGGATTGATTCTTAATAATCAATTACCTGAGCTTATTCATTGAAATCACTATTTAGGTGTTATGATCTGGCTGTTAGATTTATTAAAATGGCTAGGTGCAGTGTTTTTGCTTCTCGATCATTTTTGAATTTTTCGTACAAGCGCCGCAATAAGAACTTGTCTAGTCAAAATAAATAAAAAGCGAGTAAAATATATGCTAGAAACAATCATTAACTTTCTGAATGCATTGCTTTGGGGGAAAATCCTTGTCTATGGCTTAGTAGGTGCTGGTATCTTTCTAACAGTTCGATTGGCATTTATCCAAGTCACTGGTTTTAAGCACTCAATAAAACTTATGATGATCAGTCGTGAGAAAACGGGTGATGGTCTATCTTCCTTCCAAGTATTTTGTACTTCAATGGCTGCACGTGTTGGTGCTGGTAATATGGCCGGAGTCGCAGTCGCTATAAGCGCTGGTGGACCAGGTGCTGTTTTTTGGATGTGGCTAATTGCTGTATTAGGTATGGCTACGGCGATGACTGAAGCGACGTTAGCTCAAGTATATAAAGTAAAAGATCCCGAAGGCATTTATCGTGGTGGCCCAGCTTACTATATGGAGAAAGGGTTAGGTCAACGTTGGATGGGATCACTATTTTCAATTCTCTTGATCATCTCATTTGGTTTTATTTTCAGTGCAGTGCAGGCCAATACCATTACCAGTGCAATTACAAGCTTATATGATGTAGATGCAAGCTGGATAGGATATGGCATTGTTATAGCTACGGCATTTGTAATCATTGGCGGGCTAAAAAAAGTTGCACATGTTTCAGAGCTTTTAGTGCCTTTCATGGCATTAGCATACATTCTTGTAGCACTCGTTATTGTGATAATGAACATTTCTGAATTACCAGGTATTTTGATGTTGGTGATTAAAAGTGCGTTTGGCCTTCAAGAAGTTGCTGCAGGCGGTGTTGCTTATGCTGTATCTCAGGCAATGCAATCAGGTATTGCACGAGGCTTATTCTCGAATGAAGCTGGTATGGGTAGCGCTGCTAATATTGCAGCCAGTGCAACACCTAACCCAAATCATCCGGCCTCTCAGGGTTACGTGCAAATGGTGGGTGTTTTCATTGATACGATCGTAATTTGTACTGCGACAGCAGCTTTGATAATGATAGCAGGCGATACAGGCGGTACCCACGATGGCATCGCTATCACTGTACATGCTTTGAAAAATGAAATTGGTGATTGGGGCGGGATATTTTTCTCCTTCGCAATTTTGCTGTTTTGTTTTACCTCAATTATTGCTAATTATTCATATGCTGAAACAAATATCATCTTCCTTGCTAAAAAGGGTAAGTTACTCATTAATCTTTTACGAGTTGGTGTGCTAGGCATGGTCATGTTTGGTGCAATAGCTAAAATTGATTTAGTATGGAATCTTGCCGATGTCTCGATGGGACTAATGGCGACAGTGAACATTGTTGCTCTGATGTTGTTATCAGGGGTTGCAGTAAAAGTAGTACGAGACTATAGGCAACAAGTTGCAAATGGTGATGAACCTGAGTTTGATATCAACAAGTTTCCTGAAATTTCAAATCAATTAAAAGACAGCATTTGGGATAAAAAAGATTAACCTATTATTTTGCCCCTATTAATATAGGGGCGTGATAACAAATAAGGAAAAAGAATGCGCATACTTGTTTCTCCAGCTAAAACCTTGGACTTTGAAAACCCTGCTCCCTCTTCTGTATTTACGTTGCCAGAATTACTTGAGCACAGCGAAGAGATCATGAAGGTTTGTCGTAATTTAACGGCTGTTGACATCGCAAGGCTAATGAAAGTGAGTGACAAAATAGCGGGGCTAAACGTTGCTCGATTTACTGAATGGCAACCAGACTTCACCCTTGATAATGCTAAGCAAGCGTTGTTCGCTTTTAAAGGAGATGTGTATACAGGGTTAGATTCTGAAACACTATCTGAAAAAGACATTAAAAGCGCACAAGAGAAGCTAAGAATTCTTTCTGGTTTATATGGTTTACTAAAACCATTAGATTTAATGATGCCGTATCGATTAGAGATGGGAACTTCGCTTGAAAATAGCAGAGGTAAAAATTTATACCATTTTTGGGGCAATACCATTACAGACAAACTTAATAGTGAGTTAGATGATGATTCGTTAGTGGTTAACTTAGCTTCTAATGAATACTTTAAAGCGATTAAGAAGAAAGATCTTAAAGGGCAGCTGATTACTCCTGTGTTTAAGGATTGTAAAGCTGGCCAGTATAAAGTTATAAGCTTTTACGCAAAGAAAGCTCGTGGAATGATGGCTCGTTTTATTATACAAAACAATATCGATTCACGTGAGCAGTTAGAGGCTTTTGATGTCGCAGGGTATTATTACAGTTCTGCAGAATCAACCGTTGATGCTCCTGTTTTCTTACGTGAAGAGCAAGTTAAATAGAGCCAATCATCTTTTGAGTTTTGCTTAGCACTTTTTTAGTATACGAACCTGTAATAAATTAGTGCTAGGCTTAACGCTATCTACTTCCTACGGCTTTTGCATTTATTTCTTCACTAATATTGAACGAGTGAAGAAATAAATTATCAAAACTAAAACATATCAGAGAAATAAATACATGAAAGCTGTCATTCCAGTTGCAGGGTTAGGTACGAGAATGTTGCCAGCAACGAAAGCAATACCTAAAGAGATGCTACCGTTAGTCGACAAACCCCTTATTCAGTATATTGTTAAGGAGTGTGTGTCAGCGGGAATTAAGCAGATTGTTTTGGTGACACACGCAAGTAAAAATGCCATCGAGAACCATTTTGACAAACAATATGAACTGGAATCAAAGCTCGAAAAGCGGGTTAAAAGGCAGCTGCTTGATGAAGTACAGTCTATTTGCCCAAAAGATGTGACTATCATGCATGTTAGGCAAGGTGAAGCTAAAGGGCTCGGTCACGCAGTTTTATGCGCAAAACCTTGTATTGGGGATAATCCATTCATGGTTCTTCTACCTGATGTTATTTTAGATGAGTTTTCAGCTGATCAATCAAAAGAAAATTTAGCGGCGATGAAGGTGCGATTTGAAGAAACACAAGCCAGTCAAATTATGGTTTCTCCTGTACCGATGAGCGAAGTGAGCAAGTATGGTATTGCTGACTGTGGAGGTCATAAATTTGGATCTGGAGAGTCGGTAAAAATTCAAAAAATGGTAGAAAAACCTACTTTAGAAAAAACACCATCTAATCTAGCAGTTGTTGGGCGTTACGTACTTTCAGAAAAGATTTGGCCGTTTCTTGCTAAAACACCGATAGGTGCAGGAGATGAAATTCAGCTTACTGATGCTATCGATATGCTTGTTGAACAAGAAACCGTTGAAGCATTTCATATGTCAGGAAAGTCACATGATTGTGGGGATAAACTTGGCTATGCTAAAGCGTTCGTAGAATATGCGCTCAATGACCCTAAACTTGGTATAGATTTTAGGGCTGAAATCAAATCTCTTATCAATGAAGTTACTGATAAAGATTGAATATAAAGGAAGCACTTGAGCTTCCTTTATATTCTGATATAAAAATTTAATTTGGCCTTTCATAAAACTGAGGCATGACTCTCACAGTTTTAATCATATTATCAGCTACATCGACGACTTCAACTGGATATCCAGCCAAACGTAAGCTTGTGTATTGAGTTGGAATATCTTCTAAATACTCTAATATTAAACCGTTCAATGTTTTTGGGCCGTCAATCGGTAAATCCCAATCCATTTCTTTATTAAGCTCACGGATATTAATACCAGCATCAATTAAATAACTACCATCTTGTTGGGAAAAAATCTCTTCACTTGGTGCCGGTAGCATTGTGGTGGTGAAGTCTCCAACAATCTCTTCAAGAATATCATCAACAGTAACAAGACCTTGTATGTCCCCATACTCGTCTACTACGATACCCACACGTTCTTTATTACGTTGGAAGTTTGTAAGTTGAACATTGAGTGAAGTGCCTTCAGGAACAAAATATAGCTCTTTCACAGCACGTAATAAAGAAGATTTACTGAACTGTTCTTTCGACTGCAGACGTAACGCATCTCTCAAGTGGATAAAACCAACTGCATCATCAATGTTATCGCGATAAACTAATACGCGTGTATGCGGGCTTTGCGTGACCTGCTTATTGATGATTTTGAAGTCATCGTTAACATTAATGGCGTAAATTTCTGAACGAGGTACCATTACATCTTCAACAGCAATCTTTTCTAAATCCAAGATTGATAACAGCATATCTTGGTGACGCTGTGGAATCAGTGCTCCTGCTTCATTTACTACTGTGCGAAGCTCCTCTTTACTCAATGCATTTGCAGATGTCTCTTTGTCAGCACCCATTAAACGAAGGAATAATGTTGTGATCAGGTTCAATCCCCAAACAAAAGGGCGCATCACAACGGCAAGCAATGTTAAAAAGTAACTTGATGGAAACGCGACTTTTTCAGGGTTCAATGCTGCCATGGTTTTTGGGGTAACTTCGGCAAAAATCAAAATGACAATAGTGAGAATACCCGTAGCAATAGCTACACCTAGGTCGCCAGACATTCGCCGTCCGATTTCAGCAGCAAGTACAGGAGCTAGGATATTAACAAAGTTATTGCCGATTAAGATTAAGCCAATTAACTTATCTGGCTTTTCAAGTAGCTTAGCTGCTTTTTTCGCACCTTTGTTCCCACTATCTGCTAAGTGTCTTAAGCGATAACGGTTCAAGGTCATTAAGGCAGTTTCTGAGCCAGAGAAGTAGGCTGAGCATAAGATTAGAATAACGAGGATAACCAGAAGGGTTCCGGTTGAGATAGCGTCCAAAAAAGGGCTCCGTTTGAGTTGTTTAACGTACTATTGCTAGCCAAAATCCAAATGGTTAGCAAGTGGAGTGCAATCTATTTACCACACTCCAAATTCTACAGTTTACGTAAGTATCAGCTCTTTGACAATTCTTGCGCCGAAGTATCCTAAAGATAATAAGGTCGCACCACTTAATGTATAGATAACAGCAGTACGAACTTTACAACCAACCCAGTATTGTTGCCATAGCATTACAATGTACACAAACCAAGCAATGATCGACAACACTGCTTTATGACCTTTACCTTCTGCAAACATATCATCTAAGAAGATAAATCCAGTAGCAAGGGATAAGCTGAGTAAAATCACGCCGATGACAACAAGGTGATAAAGCTGCTTTTCAACGGTCATTAGAGGAGGGATTGCTGGGCTTAATATCAGCTGTTTACTCTTTAGTTTGTGTTGTATTATAGCAAGTTGTATTGCATATAATGCTGCAATCATTAATGTACTATAAGCCATTAATGAGAGTATGACGTGCCCTAAAACTTCTGGGTAAAGCTCAAAATGATAAATGTACTTTGGTGGGACTAACCACAAAAGTGCGACGGACAAAACTGAGCAAGCATAGATAACGGGTACAACAACAATGACCTTCATTCGCATTAATACAATGGTGAATGTAAGCGCAATAATCCAGTTAACGGTTGAGATAACATTGGTCAGACTAAAGTTTTGACCATCTGGTGTAAAAATCGCCTGCGAAAGTGCTGCTGCGTGTAATGCCACGGCAATAGCGGCCATAATAACAACGGCTTTGCGGTTTGGTCCTTGTATATGAAATAAACGACTGATAACAAGGATTAATGCACAGCAATAAAAAAACATTGCAGACGCAGAAAATATAACCATTGAAGACAAAATCTATTCCTTTAGGAGAACTCTCGATTTATCAACATTTATTGTGTAATCGGGAAACCCTAGTCGCAAGGAACTATCCAAAGAGAGTTCCTAGTTAAATTAATATCGTAAAATTTAACTGTTTTTTTGAATAAGCGCGAGTTTAATTTCACCTAAATGCTGTTCAAGTTAATAATTTAGGTATAATACACTCAATTTTATGAATGGATAGGGTAAAGCTCAGGATATGTTTGAGAATCTTAGTGACAGACTGTCGCGTACCTTAAAAAATATCAGTGGCCGCGGTCGCCTAACTGAAGACAATATTAAAGAGACATTGCGTGAAGTACGGATGGCCTTATTAGAGGCTGATGTAGCTTTAGCTGTAGTACGCGAGTTCGTTAAAAACGTAAAAGAACGAGCAGTTGGTCAAGAAGTCTCTAAGAGCCTTACACCAGGGCAAGTTTTTGTAAAAATCGTTCAGACAGAGCTTGAAAAAGCCATGGGCGAATCCAACGAGACACTCGACTTATCCGCACAGCCGCCAGCTGTTATCATGATGGCAGGTTTACAAGGTGCAGGTAAAACCACCAGTGTCGCTAAGCTTTCTAAGCTGCTACGTGAGAGGAACAAGAAATCTGTTCTTGTAGTAAGTGCTGATGTCTATCGTCCTGCTGCGATCAAACAGCTTGAAACGTTAGCTGGTGAAGTAGAAGTTGAGTTCTTCCCATCGGATGTCAGCCAAAAGCCTGTTGATATTGCTAATGCTGCTATTGCCCATGCAAAATTAAAATTCATTGATGTTGTTATTGTTGATACGGCAGGTCGTTTGCACGTTGATGATGCAATGATGGATGAAATTAAAGAACTTCATGCATCAATCACTCCTGTTGAGACTTTATTTACCGTCGATGCAATGACAGGTCAGGATGCTGCAAATACAGCTAAAGCCTTTAATGAAGCATTACCTCTGACCGGTATAATTCTTACTAAAGTTGATGGTGATGCTCGTGGTGGTGCTGCATTATCGATCCGTCATATCACTGGCAAACCGATTAAATTCTTAGGTGTTGGTGAAAAAACCGATGCCTTAGAGCCATTTCACCCAGATCGTGTTGCTTCCCGCATTCTTGGTATGGGTGACGTACTGTCACTCATTGAAGAAGTTGAACGTGGTGTAGACAAAGACAAAGCCATGAAGATGGCTAAGAAGTTAAAAACTGGTGGTGGTTTTGATTTAGAAGACTTTCGTGAGCAGTTGTCGCAAATGAAAAATATGGGCGGCATGATGAACATGCTTGAAAAACTACCGGGAGTGGGGCAGTTACCGCCAGAAGCATTAGCTCAAGTTCAAGATGGCAAAATGACCAATCAAATGGAAGCCATTATTAACTCGATGACGAAAAAAGAGCGTGCACGTCCTGATCTTATTAAAGGCTCTCGTAAGCGCCGTATTGCTGCAGGTTCTGGTACTCAAATCCAAGACGTTAACCGCCTATTGAAGCAATTTACACAAATGCAAAAGATGATGAAAAAAATGTCATCGAAAGGTGGTATGACTAAGATGATGCGAGGCATGCAGGGGATGCTGCCACCAGGTATGAAGATGCCAGGGCGTTAATGCTTTTGTTATGAACTGAATAAACTCCGCAAAAAATAGCCAATTTGGTTGCAATTATTAGTAACTCAGGTAAAATTTTGCGGCTTTCTTTCTGGAACTCTATGCGAACACAGGGTTCCAGTTTTATTTTTTGCCTACTATAAAGGCAAAGCATTAGAGGAATTAAAACGCATGGTTACCATTCGTTTAGCTCGTGGCGGCGCAAAAAAGCGTCCTTTCTACAATATCGTTGTTACTGATAGCCGTAACGCTCGTGATGGTCGTTTCATCGAACGTCTAGGTTTCTTCAACCCTTTAGCTAAAGGTCAAGAAGAAACTTTACGTGTTGATCTAGACCGTGTTGATCACTGGGTTGGTACTGGTGCTCAAGTTTCAGATCGCGTAGCGAAGCTAGTTAAAGACGCTCGTAAAGCGGCTTAATAGCAGTAAGGTATAAATTGATGAACGACAACCAGCAGCCGTTAATTCTCGGCAAAATCGGTGCCAGTCATGGTGTCAAAGGTTGGATAAAAATCACGGCTTATACCGACTCTGTTAAAGGTATTTTTGATTACTCACCGTGGTTGTTAAAAGAAAACGGCCAATGGCGAGAAGTAAAGGTAGTTAATTGGCGCCAGCAAGGTAAAGTTGTTATTGCTGAACTTGAAGGCGTTGAATCTAGGGAGCAAGCTCAATTACTCACACACTGTGAAATTGGCGTGTTACCTGAGAATATGCAGCAATTGCCGGAAGGTGAGTTCTATTGGAAAGATCTAATAGGTTGTGAAGTTACCAATACAAAAGGCTATAACATGGGACAAGTTGAACAGTTGTTAGAGACTGGTTCAAACGATGTACTTCAAGTTAAAGCCAATATCAAAGATGCATTTGGCAAAAAGGAACGTTTGATTCCTTTTGTCCCGGAACAATTCATTATTGATGTGAATGTTGCGGAGAAAAAGATTTTAGTGGAATGGGATCCGGACTTTTAGAATGTGGCTAGGAATAGTTACACTTTTTCCAGAGATGTTTCGAGCAGTTACAGACTTTGGTGTTACGGGTCGAGCCGTCAAAAACGGCTTACTAGAGTTGCACACGTGGAATCCTAGAGATTTCACCCATGATAAGCATAAAACTGTGGATGATCGCCCATTTGGCGGTGGCCCAGGAATGTTAATGATGGTGCAGCCGTTAAGAGATGCAATCCATGCTGCTAAAAAAGCAGCAGGTGATGGTGCAAAAGTGGTTTACTTGTCTCCTCAAGGTCGAAAGCTGACTCAGCAAGGCGTTAAAGAGTTATCAGAAAACCAGAAGTTGATTTTGGTGTGTGGTCGTTATGAAGGTATCGATGAGCGCATCATTCAGACTGAAGTGGATGAAGAGTGGTCAATTGGTGATTACGTGCTTTCGGGCGGTGAATTACCTGCGATGACTCTTGTTGATTCTGTTTCGAGGCTAGTGCCTGGTGTACTAGGTAAACAAGCTTCGGCAGAGCAAGACTCATTTTCGGATGGCTTGCTAGATTGTCCACACTATACGCGACCAGAATCCTTGGATGGTCTTAACGTGCCAAAGGTGCTGCTCAGTGGCAACCACAAAAACATAAAACGCTGGCGTCATCAGCAAAGTTTGATACGAACATTGCAGAGACGGCCAGAATTATTTGAAAATCTAGCTCTGACTGATCAACAAATGTCACTACTGGCCGAGGCTTTAGCCGAGACAGAAAAAGAGTAGCTATTACTTAATGTAATATGGTTCAGTTAATTCTAGAACGGAGTAATAAATGAACAACATCATTAAAATGCTCAATGATGAGCAATTAAAAACTGACGTACCAGAGTTCGGCGCAGGTGATACTGTAGTTGTTTCTGTACGTGTAAAAGAAGGTAACAAAGAACGTCTTCAGGCTTTCGAAGGTGTAGTTATCGCTAAACGTAACCGTGGCCTGCATTCAGCATTCACAGTACGTAAAATCTCTAATGGTGAAGGCGTTGAGCGTGCATTCCAAACGCACAGCCCAGCAGTAGCTAAGATTGAAGTTAAGCGTCGTGGTCGCGTTCGTCGCGCTAAGCTTTACTATCTACGTGAACGTTCAGGTAAATCTGCACGTATCCGTGAGAAGCTTGCTAAGTAATTACTACTTAGAAAATAGATTTAGACGCAGTGTTCGCACGAAAAACCGCCTTTTAGGGCGGTTTTTTGTTTTTGCTACTTTATTCACTTGTAAAACAGACTTACCTATTGCTACATTTCAGTACTCCAATTCTCTTTCTTGATAGGTGACAGATTTAATGTCAGAAAAAACCACTGATGCACTTGAACAATTACGCAATGATATCGATAAGGTCGATCAGCAATTACTCCACTTGCTGAAGCAGCGGCTTGATTTGGTCGCCAAAGTTGGCGAAGTAAAACACAGTGCAGGTTTACCTATTTATGCGCCAAAGCGTGAAGCATCGATGTTGTCTAAGCGTCGAGATGAAGCTGAAAGTCTTGGTGTTTCTCCGCAGTTAATAGAAGACGTGTTACGTCGATTGATGCGTGAATCTTACCAAAATGAAAAAAATGTGGGTTTTAAGCAAGTTAACCCCGAGCTTGGTCATGTGGTGATTGTTGGTGGTAAAGGCAGTCTTGGTGATTTATTTAAGCAAATGCTGTCACTGTCAGGTTATCAAGTGCATGTACTTGATAAAGACGACTGGCATCTATCAGATATTTTATTTGATGGTGCAGGGTTAGTGATTGTTTCTGTACCAATCTCAAAAACCTGTGAAGTGATAAAACAAAAATTAGCTAACTTGCCTGAAGATTGTATTCTGGCGGATTTAACCTCTGTTAAGTCTGAGCCTCTTAATGCAATGCTTGATGCTCATTCAGGTCCTGTTATTGGCTTGCACCCTATGTTTGGCCCTGATGTAACCAGTTTTGCTAAGCAGGTTATGGTGATTTGTCATGGCCGCGAATCTGAAAAATACCAATGGTTACTCGAACAAATCAAAATTTGGGGCGCACATCTTGTTGAGGCTAATGCTGATGAGCATGATGAAGCCATGCAAGTTGTTCAGGCTCTAAGGCATTTTTCTACCTTTGCATACGGGTTGAACTTGTTTAAATCGGGTGTTGATGTTGAACAATTATTAAAATTTAGCTCTCCAATTTATCGACTCGAACTCGCAATGGTAGGACGCTTATTTGCGCAAAATGCTGAACTTTATGCAGACATCATTTTTGCTCAAAAACAAAATGTGAACAGAGTCGAGCAATACGCTGATAACTACTTTGAGTGTGTTGAGATGCTTAAAGGTATGGATAGAGAAGTATTTGTTGATAACTTCACTCAGGTGTCCAAATGGTTAGGTGATTTTGCGGATCAATTCCAACAAGAGAGTCGTGTGATGTTGCAGTCAGCGGCTGATTTGAAATGCTGATAGAAGAGTTTGTATAGTATTCTTTTAAAGCCATTCTCCAACTATAAATATTTCTTTCAGATTAATTCGGGTTAATAATAGCCCGGTTTTTTCAATACCTCTTTGGCTATCACTTATACTTTAGGTAGCAATTTTTAGAAGTGGTATTTGATGGCAGAAGTTAGTAACGTTTCTCATACATTAAGAAGATTAGGTGTTGATTTTTCGGGATTAAAACATTCGGAAAAAACCGATGATAGAATTACCTTTGAAGCGAAGGCAAGTTGGCGTGTAAAAAACTATCAAGCTTGCTTAGATGCTTCGAAACGTTTAGTAATCTTCCATAAAGATCAAAATGTAGATATCCAATTTTCTGGAAAAAAACATATCACATCCCAGCAAGTTCTAATGGAAATCCTTTGGCAAGAATCTACATCCCCAGAAGTAACAGTTAAAACACTTGAAGATGCTGCTCAAGATAAACAAGTTAAAGTTTTATCGAAGCTATCTCAACAAAAGCTTAGGGCTTTTTGTAATGAAGCGTATCAAAAAGGTGTATTGGATAAATTTGATAAAGCGCTAACAGAGTTAGTTAATCAATCAGTTGATAAAAAGAATGATCTATTCCAGAATTTACCTGTTGATATTTTATTTGAAATCATAGCGTTACCTCAATTCTCAATTAAAACTGATCTCAATTTTCAATGCATGAGTGAAGATAGAGCTGCTGAAGTTCATAGAATGGCGACACCGCAACAATTAATGACAATTATTAGAGGTACTAAAGACTCGAGCACTGAATTGTTTATCGTTAAAAAGCCAGAGATTTCAGAAAGAGATACTGCAAATGCCGAAGGTGAAAGCTGGATTTTTATTCCACGGTTTAGCTATGTAGAGGCTAATAAGCATTTTGAGCATATCGCTTCAGCTTTGGATGTAGCTACTCCAGAAGAAGTTATAAGTGTAATTCTTTCTATAAATACAACAGAGATGGATGTTTTTTTAAAAAAATTACCACCTAGAGTTTTAGCTGAGCTTCGAAATACTCTCACAGAGTGGAACAAGACCCCTGACGCCGTTATGTTTTACTCACCTAAAGAATATACTGATGTTAACACAATTCAATTTATTCAAAAAATAGACGATTATATTAAATCAACTATTACTGCATTATCTGCAGATGACGCCTTAGAGTATTTCCAAGCGTTAGAAACAGAATCTAAAATTGAGTATTTAAATAAACTTACGTCTCCTTCTCCTTTAGAAGAAGTTTTAGCGAAAGTTGTTCCAGAGTTAACCAATACAGATATAGGGCGCCTGCTAGAACCAGAAAAGCTGAGTGCCAGAGCTACTGATTTTGGCGTGGCTATTTGCCCTCAAGTAAGGGATAAAATAGTAAGTAAATTAAATTTGCAGCAAGCGGTTTATCTGTATGCCTTAACGGGTCAAGAGACTAGAACTGGAATTCTTCTAAAATTCAGCTTAATAAATATTCAAAAAGTGATTGTTAATGCTTACATTGGCGACCCTGATAATTTCAATCAACTGCTTTTGAGCGCTTTTAATTTAGAGTCTAAAGAGTGCAATATGGCTGTTTTATTAAAAGAATTGAAAAAAGAACCTCATGAATTGAATGCATTTTTTAATCTAATGTTATTACATTCGGCAACTAAACTTGAGTTCACTAAAAAACTGACAGTGTGGATAAAGAATGATATTGACGAAGCAATATCGATATTAACTCTTTTACCTTTAAGCCTCAGACATCAAATAACACAGTCTATGACTGACAGAGAGGCAAAAGGTGTGTATTCAAGTTTTACAGATATGAAGGACTCGCTTAGGTTTTTATCACTTTTTCTCGCTGAAAGAGGCTATAAGTATTTTTGTGACGTTCGTAAATATCATGAAGCCAAACCTTTGGAAATGCAGACGGCTATATCCTCAGTAATTACTCAAAATCGTGATTATATTGGTTGGATTGCGTATTTGGATGATGAACAGCTGAAACCATTATTTAGTGAAATGAGAGTACCTTTAAAACCCAACTTTGTATTGGCATTGCTCACTCAACCAGAGAGCTCATCAATACGTGACCGAGTGATCAGGCTAAAAAGAATATGTGGTGATTGTGACTTTACAGATAAAGAAATAATCGAAGCTTGCAAAACACTTGATGCTTCAACGCAAGCTGAAATCACTTGTCGGTTCAATCCCAGCACTATTTCTACATCATTATTTGAGCATGTGATGTCAGGAGAAAATATTTCACAGAAAAAAGAGTTCTTTGAATCTTTTGATAATAGATACCCTGAAATGCTCTTAGATTTACTGGCTACGTGCAAAAAAGCTGTTTCACCTGAATTTATTGCTTCATTAGAGCTTCCTCTACAAGAAAAAATAGTAAAGCTAGCAATGTCTAACTACTATTCATCTGAAGCTGTGCAGGCTTTAAAGTTACTTCTTTGTTCTTCTCTATCCGAAAGCGAAAAACAAAAAATGTATTCAGAACTTTATTCAGTTTCTTGTCGCCATGAATTATTAAATAGTCTTCCTCAAATACAGCTATTAACAGACGATTTTAAACTTATTGAATGGCTTATTAGTCATGAATTGAGCAGAGGTTCTGGCTTCACGGTATCTGGAAAACTAGCTGCAAAAATAATAGAAATAGCACCAGAGCAAGCTGTTGAGGGATTGACGCAATTGTTGGTTAATGCTGAAAATTTAGTTGAGAGTATAGAAGTACTTGAACATGAAATAGCTATAAAAGTCTTAAATCTATTTTTGCAAGAGAGGCCAAGAACAGATCTAAGCCCTCATGAAGCCTCAGTAGCAGAAGCTAGTCCTAGTGAGAAAGATAGGATTATTGAGAGCGCTTTGGCTATCGTAAGTAAAGAACTTCCAACAGGCATTCAAGCCACAGCGTTAGGTAAAGTTGTTCAGTATGATGTTATGAAAGTTTTCGAAAATAATCTAATGGATTTATTTGAAGATGAGTACATTTGTGCGAAAGTTGGTCCTTTATTAATGGACGCCTGCAGTGATAAAGAAACAGGCGATACTGTCAGTGCTAAGCTTGCTGAATTTATAGTTGGAGAAAGCCTTAAAACAGTAGCTAGACTTATTTCACATCTCGAAGGTGATGGCTTAAGGCGAGTTTTAAATTCAGACCTTATTTTAAAAGAGAGCCTATTAGCTATTGTTGCAGAACTACCAAGTGGTAAAGAATGTAAGCCTTTAAACTTGCTGTGTGAAAGTATTGAACAAAAGTCTGAAAGAGTGAGTAGTGAAAGCACACAAATCATCGGGAAACACTTAATAGCATTAGCTCTTAAAAATCGCTATAAAAGCTTCTTTGCATTGCCTAAGAGTATACAGCTAGAGCTCCTTCACTCTGAGCAAGCAAAGGATTTGATTGAAGGTACGGAGCTTTTAGTCATAGGGAAGCAGACACTTATTGAGATAGGACAAGAACTCGATTCAGCAAACAATAGACATACCGCTAGGCTCAGCATCGCTCAGCCTAGCCGACGAACGTCTATTGCAGCCAGCATTATAGGGTTAACTCTAAAGGAAGGAGCTATTAATGTTCAGAAATTTAAAGAGGTACCTGAAGACTCAAAAGAGGACTTTGAGCGATTTTTGAATAATATGAAGTCAGCTGATGAAGAGGTTGCTGTAGAACTTTTGATGCATGTTCCAAATAGTGTTGCTCGGCAAGTGTTGAATCAAATGAATGAAAGCAGAGCTAGAGGGCTTTCCTTAAAAATGATGGAACGTGGAGAAAATGGGACACATAAAGTTCCAAGAAAATTTATGTCTGCCTCTCAAAGCAAAATGTACAAACCTCGAGTGGTTGCAATGGCTAATAAAATTAAACTATTAGATCCTGATTCGAAAGTGGGAATTGCACAGTATTTTGATTTGATTGGTGCAGTTGAGAAGCTTGAACCCGAAGAAGAATTAGACATTTTTAGAGAAAACCCAGATATTGCATGGCTTATTATTTCAGTTAAATACGGAAGAATTTCGAGTTTTCCTATGATTGATAGTGTTTCTTCAGAAACCCTAATAAATTTATTCATACAGACACCTGCGGATGCGAAAGCTTCTGTATTTAATGTTAAAGATCAAACTATTATTGCTCAGCTTATTGCAACACTCTCTGAAGATGAAGTTAGTTTGTTATTACAATCTTGTGCTACTTTTGATGATGATAGTTTCCTAACGGTCTGGCGGCATGTGCCGGAAGAGAAAAAGCTTAAATCAATTGTTTATGGAGTAGCTCAAACTGCCGAGATTTTCTCAAAAGTAATTGGTAAGAAAGAGTTTACGGATATACTGATCGAAGGATTCTCTGAGGAAGATACACAGTCATTTATTTTAGCAATGATTGAAGAAGGCATATGTTTAGAAGAAGTCTTGATGGTTATGGATAGTGATAAAACAAAATTAGAATCTATTCAAAATATGATGACTATGATAGGAGAAATAAAACCTGATGCTAGTGCTTTACTTGCACGGTTGAGGAATCGTAAAAAAGCTGAATTAATAACAAAAATAATGCAGGCCAAAGATAAGTAATAGCCGAACGACCAGAAGATTTGGTTTACTAAAACCGGTTTGAGATAACAACTTCTCAACTAAGTCGGTCGTTCAGCTTATTTAAATAATTTGATATTAAATCTCCTATATTGATTAGCGGCAGTTTTCATTGTTACTAATTTTACAGTTGTTAGTGATTTTTTTCAGCTAACTAAAAGAAACTGCCACTATGTGTGCCCGATGCTGCTTACGCTGCATATTCTTCGTCAAACTCCTCCTCATAATCAGCAGAGTCTACTTCTTCAACATGTTCAAGTTTTTGGTTACGTTGTGCTGTTGGTTTGTCTTGGGTTCGATTTAATTGCTTTTCAAGTTTCTGTCCCATCGCTTTAATTGCAGCATATAAGTTTTCACTTTTAGCATGAGCAAACAGTTCTCCATTAGGAATGCCCACAGAGGCTTCAATTTTAAAGATTTGTTTTTCTTGTGTAATAATGACGTGTGGGTTAATCAATTGCACATCATGTCGAGCTAGCTTTTCAAATTTAGCTTCAACTTTTTCTTTAATGCTTGGAGTAACTTCAAGGTGTTTGCTAGTGATTTTTATCATACGTCGAACCTTTTTTTATTTTTTTCGTGGGTTCAGATTACTTAAGCTAATACAAATAAAATGTGATCTGTATCACACTTTTACTTGGCTTATAATCACTTGTTGAGTAATTCATCGACTGGATCAAAATTTTGTGATAACTGCTCAAATTCCCTTGCCTTTGTTATAAAAACAACGCATATTTGATTGGATTTGCATATAAATTTTGCTTAGGTTTTCTTCAAGTTTAGCCAAAAATCTCATAAAGTTATTGTTCGCTTCCTATCTTTATTTTGTACTTCTCTTCTTTGTGGTATTTTTCTATTTAAAAGTATTAGCTGTAGATTTGTATGTCCGAGAGCAAAGTAAAAGTTAAAGTTTGGGATGCTTCCACTCGTTTTTTCCATTGGAGCATGATCGTTTTGCTGGCTGCACTATGGTGGACAGCAGAAGAGGGGGAGATGGAGTGGCATCAGATATGCGCATACACATTAGGGGCAATAATATTATTTAGATGGATTTGGGGGTTTTTAGGCAGTGAATCCGCTCGACTTTCTAATTTTATAAAAACACCGATGCAAGTATTAAAATACGCTCGGGAACAAAAAAATCAAAAACCGTTAAAACCCCATATTGGGCATAATCCACTGGGTGGATATATGGTACTAGTTTTACTGTTGCTAGTGAGTGCACAGTTTGTCTCTGGCCTATTTGCTACAGACGATGTTTTCACCGAAGGTCCTTTATATGCCAGTGTGAGTAACGAAGTCGGGCAAATTTTCACTTGGATACATAGGAACTTATTTTATCTAGTTTTAGGACTTGCATTTTTCCATGTTACGGCTGTGATTATTCATACAATCAAAGGAGATAAACTTATTCCTGCGATGTTCACAGGAAAAAAAGAAGTCAATGTTGGAGATGAGAAACCCCTAAAGTTCCAGTCAGCCATTATAAGCTTAGTATTATGGTGTGTAGTATTGACTATAGCAGGATATTATTTTGTGTGGCCTATTTGGGTATCAATGTAGGTAATGTGTTCAGTTTGAGTATTCGCTCCTGGCGACAGGAGCGAAACTATACGCTTTAGTCTTTCTTATAAGCTTTATGGCAGCTTTTGCATGTTTTTGCTGTTTGGCCAAAAGCCGTCTTAATTGCTTTTTTATCACCAGACTTAGCAATCATAGCTAATTTAGCAGAAGCTACTTTTAATGCTTCCATTTTATCAGCAAAATCGGATTTGTTTTGCTCAATTTTAGCTAATGCCTCAGTGTCACCCGAATAAGAACCTGCAATAAAGCCTTCTAGCGGCAAATGCGATAATGCGGCGATATTTGCTGCGCGCTGTTCAAATTCTTCAGCATTCATCTCTTTCTTACCTTTCAGCATGGCAGACATATTACCGAAGTTGTGAGCAATTAAACTGAATGCAGATTTACGATAGTCAATAGCATCATCAGTTTTTCTGAAACTGTCTGCAATGACGGGCGCTGAGATAGCTACGCTTAGTGTGCTGATTAGTAGAGTTTTTTTAATCATAATTATATCCAAAGTACGTCCCTAGATTTTGGATTGTACTGAAATGGCTTTAATAATAAAGCAAAATGTTGTCAGCATCAGTAAATAACTTATGCTGGCAACACTGTGTTTGAAGTAGCTTAGTGGGAGCAAGAAGCACCGTCAGCATGAATATGTCCGTGTGAAACCTCTTCATTGGTACCTTCACGAACATCAATGACCTCAACATGGAAGCTCAGATCTTGACCTGCAAGAGGATGGTTACCATCAACAATTACTGAGTCTTCATTGACTTCAGTAATACGGACTGGCATTTCACCATTATCAGTTTCAGCAATGAAACGCATGCCTGGCACAATATCTTCAACATCACCAAATGCACTTATAGGTACTTCTTGAGTCAATGCGTCGTTATGTTCACCGTAGCCATCTTTTGCTTTAACAACAACATCGAGCTTATCGCCTACCGATTTATTTTCTAACTCAGCCTCTAAACCAGGGATCATGTTCTGAGTGCCATGTAAGTATTGCATTGGCTCAGCAGAGAAAGAATCTTCAATTAACTCACCATGAGCGTCAGTTAAACGATAGTGGATGCTTACCGCTGAGTGCTTGGTAATTTTCATTATTTACTCCATTTTACGTGAAGGCATATGATAGGTGATGTAAATTGAATTGGAAATAAAAAAGAGCGCAAGTAGCGCTCTTTAAATGACTATGACAGGACGTCGTTAAAGTCTAAATGGAAACTATCATCTATATCTTTTAGTTCTTTCAGTAACCTATGTTTGTCTTTTAACGTTTCGATTTCGCGCCACTTACGTTTTTTGGATGAACTTCTTGTTCGTGTAGGTTTCTCAACTACGTTGTTCAATACACTCGCATAATCCAGCTGTTCCATGGCAACCTCCTGTTGTTTTAGCGAACAATCATTAAATATCACGATTGCGAAACAGAATGCAACAACTTTGTTTCATTAATGTTAACTTTTAAAAGCAAATTTATTTTAAATCAAACTGAATAATTAATACTTTTATCTGGTTTTATACCTATTTTTCGAGCGTTTCTCTTGAATTAAGTCGAAAAATAAAATGGAGTGTCGAATTTAAAATGAAGTGATTTATTGTTTGTTTATTAGAACGTATATGAGGAGTAGTGTTCGTAGAGAGTTAAATAAGAATATAGGAGTGAAGCTATTCAAAGCTCCACTCATTAAGGGGGATGATTAAATTTCACCTGATTTGAAGAGGTTAATGAGTGCATTGCTTGAAGCGTCAAGTTCAGTACACTTATTTTCACTCTCTAAACGTTCCAGTACATCAACACCCAATGCTTTTCCTAATTCTACGCCCCATTGATCAAATGAGTTAATGTCCCATACTGCACCTTGAACAAATGTTCTGTGTTCATAGAGTGCGATAAGAGACCCTAGCGTTTTAGGGGTTAACTTATCCATTAATATGGTATTACTTGGGCGGTTACCGGGCATCACTTTGTGTTTAGCAATAATATCTTTTTGTGCATCGGATAAGTCTTTACCATCCAATTCAGCAAGCGCTTCTTCATAAGTTCTGCCTTGCATCAAAGCTTGTGTTTGGCCAAAGCAGTTTGAAGCAAGCTGTTGATGGTGAACACCAATTGGATTGTGGCTTTTCAGAGGCATGATGAAATCTGCTGGAATCAACGCTGTCCCTTGATGGATCAACTGATGATAAGCATGTTGACCATTAGTTCCTTCGCCGCCCCAAATTACAGGCCCTGTTGTGTAGTCCAGTTGATTTCCGGCAAGGTCAACGGATTTCCCGTTGCTTTCCATATCCAATTGCTGAATATAAGCTGGAATACCTCTAAGGTAATGGTCATAAGATAATATGACTTGAGTTTGAGCTTGATAAAAGTTGCTGTACCAAAGAGAGAGCAACCCCATAATGGCAGGCATGTTTTGCTCAAGTGGAGCGGTTGCGAAATGGTCGTCCATTTCAGCAGCACCAGCGAGTAACTCTTTAAATGCTGCAAAACCAGTTAATAATGCGATCGGTAAACCAATAGCTGACCAAAGAGAGTAGCGGCCACCAACCCAGTCCCACATTGGGAAAATGTTGTTTTCAGCAATACCAAACTCAGTCGCTTTTGCTACATTCGATGTGATAGCGACGAAGTGCTTAGCGACATCTTGTTGAGTTGCACCAGCATTTAATAACCAATCTTTAGCGGTTAAGGTATTCGTTAATGTTTCTTGAGTGCTGAATGACTTAGAGGACATAACGAATAAGGTTGTTTCTGGGTCACAAACCTTTAGCTTCTCAACAATTGATGTGCCATCAACATTTGCGACAAAGTGACCATTCACTTTGTTATTCCAATAGGGTCTTAGTGCTTGAGATACAATTTTAGGCCCTAAGAACGAACCACCAATCCCAATACTTACAATATCGGTGATTGATTTGCCGGTATAACCTTTCCATTCCCCTGTATGAACTGTTTCAACAAATTCCTCCATTTTTGTCAGAGTTTGCTGAATTTCAGGCATTACATTAATGTCATCTACCCATACTTCTTTGTCGGCTTTTGCTCTTAGTGCTGTATGTAACACAGCTCTATTTTCTGTAGTATTGATGGCAGCACCAGAAAACATCGCTGTAATTTTATTACTGAGTTGAGTTTCTTCTGCAAGCTTAAAAAGTAACGATAAAGCTTTATCATCGAGCCTATTTTTTGAGTAATCCAATAAAAGGTCACATTTTTTAAGCGACATTTTTTCAAATCGTTCTGCATCTTCTGTAAAGAGTTGACGCATATGTGGGAGAGTGTCTTTGTGCTGTTTTAAGGCTTGCCAGCTTGCCGTTGAAGTAAGAAAAGACATGAAAACGTCCCTAAAGAGTTTGGAAACCAAAAAGATTGTTATGGTACTTTAAATGATGAGAATGTCACTAATGAAAAAGGAAACCTTTGATCTGGCTTCCTTTTGTCTCAAATTTAGCTTAAACGTGTTTTAAGCATCACTTCAAGTTTGTCTTGGTCAATGGCGAAGTTACGAATACCCTCAGCGAGTTTATCTACGGCCATAGCGTCTTGATTAAACTGCCAGCGAAATTCAGCCTCAGTCATGTGACTTTCAACTGTTTTTGTAGCTTCAACAGCCGTTAGCTTTTGTTCAACGTCTTGTGTTGAATTTGCTAACTCTTCTAACAATGAAGGACCAATGGTTAGGCGATCACAACCAGCTAATTCTAAAATTTCGCCAGTGTTTCTAAAGCTCGCACCCATAACTACAGTGTTATAGCCGTGCTCTTTATAATACTGGTATATTTCAGAAACTGAGACAACGCCAGGATCTTCGCTAGCAGAATATTCTTTTTGATGATTTTTCTTGTACCAATCAAGAATGCGGCCCACAAATGGTGATATAAGGAACACATTTGCCTCAGCACACGCTCTTGCTTGAGCAAAGCTAAATAAAAGCGTCAGGTTGCAATTAATGCCTTCTTGCTCTAATTGTTTTGCTGCACTAATACCTTCCCAAGTCGAGGCCAGTTTGATCAAAATACGAGATTTATCAATGCCTGCTTCTTTATAAAGCTTAATGAGCTTATGAGCTTTTTCGATAGAAGCTTGTTTATCAAAAGATAATCGAGCATCCACTTCTGTCGACATACGGCCTGGAACATATTTTAGAATTTCAACACCGATGTTCACTGCGAGTTTGTCTGCAGCATCTTCGATTTGTTGTTCTAAATTATCGCTTTGTTCTTTAGCCCAGCTGATTGCATCGTCAATTAAATCTGAGTATTGAGGGATTTCTGATGCTTTTAATATAAGAGATGGATTTGTTGTAGCGTCTTGAGGGTGGTAGCGTTTGATCGCTTCGATATCACCCGTATCTGCAACCACGGTTGTTAATTTTTTTAATGCTTCTAATGTGTTTGTCATTTAATACACCCTAAAAAAGAGTTTTGTGACCCTAGGCAGATATTAGACTGGATTTTGATAGAGATGCCAATAAAAAATGAAAAAAAATTACTAAATTGATATTAAATGTCCTCAATTGTTAAATTTTTTGGGCATTTTATTTAAAATTTGCCACATGTGTTTTCAGTTGCTGTAATTTTAAAAGCATTAATTCAAAAAAACTTTCTCAAAACTTGCAGACCGTTGAGATTAAAACGCTCAAGTCTGCATGTTCTACTATCCTTTATGCATGTTAATAGCGTTTTTTAACAGATTTCGTTAAAGAGGTTTAGATGTCTCACTTTGAGAAGGTTAAAAAGTCTAAAAATTCAGCACTGTCTAAAGTAATAAAAGATCTTGAACTGGAAGGGATACATAATGTTCATGTTCATGTTCCAGATTTAAATGGTCTACTGCGAACTAAAATTGTCCCTCTAAGTTGTATAAAGTCAGGTATGACGATTAATTCTTCAATATACGCTCTATCACATTCTGATGGTTATCCTATTGGGGATACTGTTTACGAATCCCCAACTATTTGGTTCCATACTGGTTTTGGAAATATTTTTGGATACCCTGACAAATCCACTTTACGCTCAATTCCCTGGGTTGAGGAATCCGCTGAAGTTATTCTAAATACGTACCACAGAGAAGGAGACAGATATTGTTTAGATATCCGAGAACCATTAGAGCGGCTTGAACAAGAATTAAAAACGAGAAAGTTAACGTTGAAGGTCGGATTTGAATTTGAATTTGGTATTTTTCATTACGATAGAGAATTAATTGAAGAGGGTAAATACGGTGAATTACAGCCCTTTGGTCATGGCGTCATGTACAGTTCACTCAGTCGTGAACCTGCTTATCTAGAATTAATGACTGAGTTACAGAAGCGATTAAAGGCATTAGGCATTAATCTCGCTTCTATGGAGACTGAATCAGGTAAAGGTATGTATGAAATTGCACTTGAGCCTGAAACCCCTCTAAAAGCGGCAGATAATGCCATTTTATTTCGTCATCATCTGAAACTTTTGTGCAGAGAAAAAGGCTTAATTGCGACTTTTATGGCTCGGTATCAGCCGATAGGGCAAGATGCTGCAAATGGTGCACATATTCATATGAGCCTTTACGACAGCAATGGAAATAATCTTTTTAAGCACAGTAAAGAATTATTGAGTTTGAAAGGGAAACATTTTCTTTCAGGGCTATTACACCGATTGAAGGAATCTCATCTCGTGTTTAGACCGACAATAAATTCATATAGGCGTTTAACAAAAGCAACGGGGTGCCCCGAAGAAATATGTTGGGGTAACGAAAACAGAGTTGTAGCTATTCGAGTAGCTCATAGCCCTAATGCAAATAATTTAAGATTTGAGCATCGCTGCCCAGGCGCAGATACTAACCCTTACCTCACACTCACATTAATGGTTTCAGCAGGGCTGGATGGTTTAGACAATAACTATAGTTTACCTGCAATGGTTGATGGCAACTCTGATGATGTGGAAGGCTTAGAAAAATTACCTCGAACATTGAAAGAATCGATAGAGCTGTTTAAAGAAAGCGATTTTATTAAACAGACGCTGGGTAACGAATTGGCAGAACAATATTGGTTAAGCAGAGAACACGAACTCAAAGCATTTCAAGCGTGGATTGATAAAGAGATCACGACGTTTGAATTCCAGAGATACTTTGAGGGAGTATAGTTCTAATGATTTGAAAAAGGGCTGCCAATGCAGCCCTTTTTTAATGATGATAAAATTAACTATACCGTCGATTCATCATTACGAACACTAAAGAAGATACTATAAAGCACAGGTACGATAATCAGAGTTAATAGTGTTGCAAAGGTCAAACCAAAACCCAGAACCACTGACATCGATTTGAAGAAGGCATCAAAGAATAATGGGATAATACCTAGCACGGTCGTTAACGCCCCCATTGTTACAGGTCGAACACGACTAGTAGCGGCATCAACAATTGCATCAAGCCTTGGTTTTCCTTCTTTAATTTCTAAATCAATTTGATCCACCAAGACGATGGCATTTTTGATCAATAGCCCCGATAAAGACAGCAAACCTAAAATTCCCATGAACTCCATCGGTATACCTGTCGATAGTAAACCAACAACAACACCGATTAATGCAAGAGGAACGACACACCAAATTAATACGGGTTGTTTTACTGTACCAAACAGCAAGAATACAATTATGACCATTGTGCCAAGGCCAAGTGGTAGCGTACTGGCTAGATCATCTTGTGAATCTTTCGAGTCTTTGTATTCACCACCCCACTCCACTTTATAACCGGTAGGGAGTTGGATTTTGTCCATTTCAGGCACAAGGCGATTACGGAGAACAGATGCAAGCTCATCAGGGAGTGGGTCGGCCTCAGCTTTAATCATCCAACTACGTTTTTCACGTCGCATTAAGTTATCACGCCAAACGGTTTTAAATCCGCTCACCACAGAATCAAGACTGACGACTGCACCGCTGCTACTCAATACTTGCACTTGACCAATATCAGCGAGATCGACTTGTTCGTCATGAGGAGCAATAGCAATGATTGGAACAAGCGTATTCCCATCGCGATATACGCCAATGTCTCTGCCGGTATAGGTTTGTTTTAGCGCTTGAGCAATATCTTGTCGAGTTACACCAGCTTGTCTTGCTTTAGCCTCATTGAAAATAGGTTCGATTGCAGCAACTTGTTGGCGCCAGTTATCTTTAATCGAGATCGCACCACCATCTTTGTGCATGATTGTTTTAGCTTGTTCAGCTAAGTCTCTTAACACAGACGGATTAGGGCCTGAGAATTCAACTTGAATTTTCGAACCACCACCTGGACCAAGTTGGAATCGCCAAACTTTGGATTGTGCTGCAGGAAACTCATCATCAATGTGTTTTTGAATTTTGCTGAGCATTGAATCAATATTGTTGTAATCGTCAACGATAATTAAAGCTTGGCCATACGAACTATTAGACGATTGAGGTGAATAAACCAATAAGTATCTCAAACCGCCGGCACCGACTGATGTCTCCACGTCTTTTACATGGTTAAGCTTTTGCAAATAACTTTCTAATTTCTTCATTCTGTTCTGAGTTGTCTTGATGTCTGTACCTTCAGGCATCCAGAAATCAACCACGATTTGTGGTGTGGTAGAAGCAGGGAAGAAGCCACTTTTTACAAAATTAAAACCATAAACAGAGGCGACGAATAAAGTGATGGTTAACGTGAGTACTTTCCATCGATGGTGGATGGCATTTCGAACAAAAGCCTTGTATTTCGTACTCAAAGAACTTTCAGATTCTGTATTGGATGCATTTTTAGGGCGCTTGAATAAATCATGACAAAACAGTGGAGTGAGAGTTATTGCAAATACCCAGCTGAACATCAATGCAATCAGAATTACCCAGAACAGACTTCCTGTGAATTCAGCTGTGCTGCCCGGTGCAAAACCAATTGGCGCAAAGGCAACACAACCCACGAGTGTACCGCCCAATAATGGCCATATGGTTTGTTTAACTATGCGTTTAGCCACCGTCAGTTTGTTTTCACCTTTATTTATGCCTATCAGCATACCTTCAGCAACAACAATGGCGTTATCGACCATCATACCCAGCGCAATAATCAGGGCGCCTAATGAGATCCTATGCATCGGAATCCCTGATATATTCATTACAGAAAGTGTGGCCGCAATGGTCAATAATAAAATAGCGCCGATCACAATGGCAGGGCGCATCCCCATAAAAATAAGCAAAGTGACTACGACAATAGCTAGTGCTGCAATAACATTCTCAACAAAGTTGTTAATGGAAGCTTCGACTTCTTGCCCTTGTTGATAGAACTGGTTTATTTCCATTCCAAGCGGTCTGATATTCACTGATTCAGCGATTTTCGCTTCAACACGTTTCCCCAGTTTTACGACATTTTCACCGCTTCCTGCTGAAATACCAACAGCAATGGCGCGTTTTCCATCAAAAGCCATTATCGTCGTGTCGGGCTGCTTTTCACCTCGAGTAACCGTGGCAATATCACTTAAGTGAATTAGGTTTCCTTTGTCAGAAGTACTGATTAAGGTGTTATTCAAGTCTTTAACAGAGTCAATGCCACCAGATGGTGTAATTGACATTCTTAAGTCACCGACCTGAGTATTTCCGGCGTCTACTACGATATTGCGTTGTTGTAAACTTTGATAAATTTGACTGACAGATACACCTAATGCTTGCATTTTCTCACGAGAAAATGCGACATAAATAGCAGGACTTGACTCACCAGCAAGTTGAACCCTAGCGACACCGGGCACTTGAAGCAATTGATCTCTGAAGGTCTTAGCGTAAGTACGAAGTTGAGCAATGCTATAGTCTTCGCCAGTCACGAAATAATACATGCCAAACAAGTCGCCATAGTCATCAGCAACAATGGAGTCACTTGCTCCTGGCGGCAGTGACCGTTTCGCATCGCTAACCTTATTTCTTAGTTTAGTCCACACGGTTTGTAGCTGGTTTTTCGTCTTTGATGCGTCATATTTAATTTCTACACTGATCTCAGATTTACCATTACTGGAAACAGAGGTGATCTCTTTAACTTCTGCTAGTTGTTGAATGGCGGTTTCTAATGGATCTGTTACTTCCTCTGCAACTTGTTCTGGTGTCGCACCAGGGTAGTAAGTTATGACTTGAGCCTGACGAATGGTGAATTCAGGATCTTCGAGTCGAACCATATTTTGAAACGCATTCCAGCCTGAAAGAAGGGTGACGATTATCGCAATGGCACAAATGACTTTATTGCGAATTGAAAACTCTGCAATATTCATATCACTTACCTTGTTGCCAGATTGAAACCTTCATACCTTCCACTACATATGGAGCACCCGCAGTGATGATTCGATCACCAGCTTTCAACCCTGACGCTACAGTAACAAATTCACCAATACTGTTACTGACAATAATGTCTTGTTTATTGGCAGTCATAGTTTGTGAATCGATTTTCCAAACATATGTCTCTTTTCCGTTACTGATTACAGCTTTAGTCGGTACAAACATGGCTTTTGCATTTGAAGATGAGTCGTTTTCAATTTGTACTTGAATACTCATCCCAGGAAGTACGGCGATGTCTTTAGGAGGTATAAAAGACAATGTGACCTCATAAGATTGGTTACTGCTTGGTAATAACGAAATTTCTTTAAAATCAGCGGCTATCTTTTCATTGCTCAAAGTATTGAAAACAACATGCGCTCCTTTAGGCTCACGCTTTTTTAAATAGTTAAGTCGGTCGGCTGAAATATCAAATTTTGCGCTGTATTTGCTTGAATCAATCAAAGAAATGATTGATTGGCCACCCGCAACTGTATCGTGGTTTTGAATACTAGTACTAGATATCGCACCATCATAAGGAGCATATATTTCTGTGTCTTTTAACGACTTTTCTGCAGACTCGTATTGAGATTTAGAGACTTTATATTGAGATTCCAGTTGTTCAAAATCGTTTTTAGATATTGTTGAGTTTTGAATTAACTGTTTACCGCGTTTATAAGCATTTAAAGCTTGGGTGTAATTTGCTTTGGCTGATTCGAGTTTGAGCTTATAATCACGAGGATCGATAGCAGCGAGTAGCTGACCTTTGGTTACTTGCTGCCCTTGCGTGATATCAAACGTAATTAGTTTACCGCCAGAATTAAAAGCTAAGTCTGTAGATTTATAAGCTGCTACAATAGCTGGAAATTTCCAAGTGGTTAACGCTGAGGCTGGTTTTACTTGGTACGCTTCAACTGGACGAACAGTCTCTACTGGCTTTGTCTGTTCTTGTTGTGGGCCGCAACCGATAAGAAATGTCGTTGCAATGGCTGAGGAAAGTAACAATACTTTTGCTTTTTTTATCTGCATCTTAGCCTTCTAAAACCGTTTAATCTGATTATTAGAAGTTACGGTAAAGCAAAAGCTTACTTTCCTCTATCATTTTTTTATGAGAAAGTGTTTTTCTGTAGGAACATTTTCTTCTAATTTGAGAACAGTGTCTTTTTTAAGCTGTAAACTAACTCAAGTGCCTGTTTTGGCGTTAAATCATCAGGTGATATCCTATCCAGCATCGATTGCACTTCTTCAAGCTCAGGCGACAAATTTGGTTCGCTAAAGCTTAAACTTAAGTCATGTTGCTGCGGCTTTCCGATTTCGTGATCACGACTTTCTAATTTATGTAATTTTTGCTTAGCTGTTTTTATGACCACATTAGGGACACCTGCTAATGCCGCAACTTGCAGACCATAACTTTTACTTGCGGCACCTTCTTGTACTGCGTGCATAAAGGCGATGGTATCGTCATGTTCTACGGCATCAAGATGAACGTTAACGACATTTTTCATCGTGTCCGGTAACTGAGTTAACTCAAAATAATGGGTCGCAAATAACGTCATAGCATGGAGCTTCTGTGCTAAATACTCAGCGGCCGACCAAGCGAGTGACAATCCATCATAAGTTGAAGTGCCTCGTCCAATTTCATCCATCAGCACTAAACTATTAGCTGTGGCGTTATGAAGAATATTCGCAGTTTCAGTCATTTCGACCATAAAGGTTGAACGACCAGAGGCAAGGTCGTCTGAGGCTCCGATACGAGTAAATATACGATCGATAGGGCCGATTTCAGCTTGCTCAGCAGGAACAAAGCAGCCAATATGTGCTATTAACGTAATAAGCGCAGTTTGACGCATGTAAGTCGATTTACCCCCCATGTTTGGTCCAGTCACGATCAACATCTTACGCTGATTATTCAAGTTGACAGGGTTGGCGATAAACGGTGTTTCACTCACTTGCTCAACAACGGGGTGACGACCAGCATCTATGCGAATACCGGTTTCATTAACGAGTTCTGGGCAGTTGTAATTGAGCATTTCTGCTCGCTCAGCAAAACAGCTTAATACGTCTAATTCAGCGGCAGCTTTAGCAAACTGCTGAAGCTCATGCAGCTTTGGCAGAATCAAATCAAATAACTGCTCCCAAAGTTGTTTTTCGAGTGCGAGTGCTTTCCCTTGGCTCGATAATACTTTTTCTTCGTATTCTTTAAGCTCAGGAGTGATATAACGTTCAGTGTTTTTGAGAGTTTGGCGGCGTTGATAACTTAAAGGAACGTTATCAGATTGCCCCTTACTTACTTCAATGTAATAACCATGAACTCGATTGTATCCGACCTTTAAAGTCGCAATTCCAGTGCTTTCTTTTTCCCTTAATTCTAGCTGCTCTAAATAGCTGGTTGCACCTTCACTGAGTGCTCGCCATTCATCCAACTCAGAATTATAACCTTCACGAATGACACCACCATCACGAATTAACATTGGTGGGTTATCAACAATTGCTTGTTGTAATAGGTGAGTTTCTTGTGGGAACTCACCTAAATATTGCTTTAAATTGTTGATGTGTGAAGACTCAGCATCCTCAAGTAAATGCTGAATCGTCGGTAACGTTTCTAATGCTTGTCGCATGCGAGCAAAGTCTCGTGGACGAGCGGTGCGCAGTGCAAGACGGGCCATGATTCGCTCAATGTCACCGAGTATTTTTAATTGTTCATGTAATTCATCATATAAATTACAGTCAATCATTTCGGTCACAGCAGATTGTCGAGAGCGAATGTGATTGTGATCAGTTAGCGGCTGGTGGATCCAACGTTTCAGCATACGGCTGCCCATGGGCGTTGCAGTACTGTCTAAAACTGACGATAACGTATTTTCAAAACCGCCAGATAGATTTTGAGTCAATTCCAAGTTACGACGAGTCGCTGCATCTAAGATGATACTCTCAGTTTGATTAAAGCGAGTAATGGCATTGATATGAGGCAGGGCAGATTTTTGCGTATCTTTGACGTACTGCATTAAACATCCAGCAGCTTGAATTGACAGTCTTGCGTCGCCTACTCCAAAGCCAACCAAATCACGAGTACCAAATTGATCCAGCAACATTTTCAAGCCCGTGTCATAATCAAACTCCCACTCAGGACGACGGCGAATACCGTTTTGTGAACCAATTAAGGTCATCTCACTAAAATCTTCGCTATACAGTAGTTCTGCAGGTTTAGTGCGTTGCAATTCAGCTTCTAACACCTCTTGATTTTCGAGTTCGCTGACAACAAATCGACCTGAGGCTAAGTCTAAAGTGGCGTAACCAAAACGACCTTTGAAGCTGTATACTGCGGCTAAAAGGTTATCTTGATTTTCTTGTAGTAAGGCTTCATCGGTTAGAGTTCCTGGCGTGATAAGACGTACAACCTTCCGCTCAACAGGCCCTTTTGAAGTGGCAGGATCGCCAACTTGTTCACAAATGGCAGCAGATTGGCCGAGTTGTACTAATTTTGCTAAATAACCTTCAACTGAATGATATGGAATTCCCGCCATTGGGATCGGGTTGCCTCCGCTTTTACCACGAGCTGTGAGTGAAATGCCAAGTAGCTCTGAGGCTTTTTTTGCATCATCGTAGAACAATTCATAAAAGTCACCCATTCGATAAAATAACAACATATCAGGATGTTGCGCTTTCATGGTTAAATACTGGCGCATCATTGGTGTGTGACTGTCTAAATTGGCTAACTCAGCTTTCATCTGGCTTACTTAATCCGTTTTTGCATATTCAATATTGAAGCGTATCTTATCAGTAATTATTTCGAGCTTCAGAACAGAATCTAAAAATTTTTTGCTTTAACTCTTGATACTGTATGATTGTACAGTATACTAACCATCAACTACTGTATAGAACTGTATAAACTTTCGTGTTTATGAAAGTGTATTAATGAGAGGGAATAACAATGGCGACTGATGCTAACAAAGAAAAGGCACTAAACGCAGTATTGGGCCAAATTGAAAAACAATTTGGTAAAGGCTCAATCATGAAGTTGGGTGAAGATCGCTCGATGGATGTTGAAACCATTTCTACTGGTTCATTGTCGTTGGATGTTGCTCTTGGTGCTGGTGGTCTTCCAATGGGTCGTATTGTTGAGATTTACTAAAGCAAAACTGGATACGGTCCATTTTGATGTACTCTCAGGTTTAATATACAGTTGAAAAAGATTTTACGGAATGAACTGGTTCATATCGGTTCTTCAAAATATTAAAAAAGAATTGAAAATATTTATAAATCATCATTGATGAATAAATATTCGTTATTTTGATTTGAATGTTAAGGATTATAACGTGGCTAATACTGATGATAACAAGCAAAAAGCACTTGGTGCAGTCTTAGGTCAGATTGAAAAGCAGTTTGGTAAAGGCTCCATCATGAAGCTTGGTGAAAACCGTTCGATGGATGTTGAAACGATCTCTACTGGCTCTTTATCTTTGGATGTTGCGTTAGGGGCAGGGGGCTTGCCTTTGGGCCGTATAGTGGAGATTTACGGACCTGAGTCTTCAGGAAAAACAACTCTTACCCTTGAAGTGATCGCAGCCGCACAAAAGCAAGGTAAAACCTGTGCCTTCATTGATGCTGAGCATGCACTAGACCCTATTTATGCTAAAAACTTAGGTGTAGATATTGATAATCTACTTTGTTCACAACCTGATACCGGTGAGCAAGCACTTGAAATCTGTGATGCGTTAACTCGCTCAGGTGCAGTAGATGTAATCATTGTTGACTCGGTTGCAGCATTGACTCCAAAGGCTGAAATTGAAGGTGAAATCGGTGATTCACACATGGGCTTAGCGGCACGTATGATGAGCCAAGCAATGCGTAAGCTTGCGGGTAACCTAAAGCAGTCAAATACACTTCTTATTTTCATTAACCAAATCCGTATGAAGATTGGTGTAATGTTCGGTAACCCAGAGACAACCACTGGTGGTAATGCACTTAAATTCTACGCTTCTGTTCGTCTTGATATTCGCCGTACAGGTGCAATTAAAGAAGGCGACCAAGTAGTCGGTAACGAAACTCGCGTTAAAGTCGTAAAAAATAAAATTGCAGCACCTTTCAAGCAAGCTGAATTTCAAATTTTGTATGGCAAAGGCATTAACAGTACAGGTGAGCTCGTCGACTTAGGTGTACAACATAAGCTTGTTGAGAAAGCCGGTGCATGGTACAGCTATAAAGGCGACAAAATTGGTCAAGGCCGTGCAAATGCTGGTAAGTTCCTTGTTGAGAACCCTGCTATCGCACAAGAAATTGATCAACAACTTCGTGCGGCGTTATTGAGCAAGCCTAGTGCTGCTGATTCTGACGCTGGTGAAGAGAATGTTGATTTAGAAACTGGTGAAGTTTTCTAAGGCAAGCTTATCAAAGCTACTCATAAAGAGTTAAATCATGAAAAGCACACCAAGTGCTAGACAAGTTGCGGTCAGCTTATTAGCTGGCCGTGATTATTCTAGGCATCAGATAAAACAAAAACTTGAAGCAAAAGAGTTTTCAGCAGAAGAAATCGAAACCGTACTCGACGCTTGTGAGCAAAGCGGTTATATCGATGATAAACGATTTGCACAATCTCTCCTTCGTTCACACATCTATAAAGGTCATGGCCCAATTCGTATTAATCAAGCCATGAAGTTAAAAGGTTTGAATCCAGAGCTAGTGTCAAAAGTAATCAATGATTCTGAATGTGACTGGTTTGAATTGGCTAAGGAAAAAGCCGAGAAAAAGTACGCCAATAAACCTATTGCTGATTATAAAGAAAAAGCAAAGCGAACCCGCTTTTTAATTGGGCAAGGGTTTGATTATGAGCAAGCGAATTATGCATTGATTGAAAATTAAGTTATATTTAAAAACCTGCGAGGATTTTATACGTTAATTGATATCTCGATTCTAACTCCTACATAGAAAAGAGAAGAAAAATCTTGTTTATATGAACAAGATTAGTTTCTTTTTGGAGATTAGAAATGACTCGCAATCTTGCTAAAACAAAAAATCAATTTAGTACTCGCCAAGAATTAAAATCACTAGGACTCCCATTTCTAAAGGATGTTGACTCTTCTTTCAAAGGGTTTACTTCAGAACATTACAATACAGAAATCACTGGTAGTACTGATATTTATTTTAGGATTTTTACATTCTTAAAATATTTAGCATCTGGTAATAGTGATTCTTCAATTAAAATATTAAAAAAGCTAGATTCAATTGGTCATCAAAATATCGAGTATCATGACTGGGTTGTTGTGATAGAAGACTATAGATACTTCCTTATTTCTACATATAGAAAAAACACTCATACTAATAATTTTATCGCAATTTTATCAAGTTTTCTCCGATTTTCTGCTTGTAATGGTTTATGGCCACATGATTTAAGAATCAGGGGAGTTAAACTTCCTAAAAAATCTGCAGCATCAATGCTCACAGTTAATCGCAAGTATCACCAAAATATTCAAGAGCAAGTCGAAGATGTAATTAATAAAATAGGAGTAGACGACAATAGCATTCAAATTAGATCAATTTTATCGAATGTAATTCAATACTCGGGAGTAAAAATATCAAGTAGAGATGATCTTATTAGGGAGGCATGTTCTTTCTTAAATGATAATTTAAAACTGATTAGGGTTAATGCGGAAAAGCGATTACGACCTATTTTTGCAAAATTATTGCTTTCTGTTCGTTCTGCTAATAAAAAACAAAATATAAAAAAAGCTAGGCATATTAATCGTTTAATTAAAAAGAGGAGGAAGTTGTTATCTAATAAAAAGGTCAAAGGTGTACAAAGTGAGATAAAAAAAGTTAAGAGAACTATTGTTTCCTACGGAGAAGCTGGATTATCAGCTTATATATTTCATTACCATAATGGTATTGCCCCACGTGATGTAAAGGGAGACCGTGTACCTAAACGCAATTATTATGATAGTGAATTATACTTCTACTTAAGTTCAATTTGCAGAGAGCTTGAAATTTCTCTACATAAAGACATCAATAATAGCTTTAACCTCTATTCAGAAGCACAAATACTAGCACAATGTATTTTATATATAGATACTTGTAATAATGAAACTAGCATTCGCTATTTGGAACCAGATTGTTTACTTGAACATAATGGAACATATCATTTACAAGATATCAAAAATCGTGCTGATATGAGTCAAAGGAAAGTTCTCAAACTCAGCAAAGATCCAAATGAAAATAGAATTGATGTATTAAGCTTTAACGCTGGGGAACGTTTAAAACTTTCTGTACCTAAAGTAATTGATTATTTAATTTTGGCTACAAAAAATTATCGTGAAATAACATTAAAAAAATATAAAAATAAACTATTTCTTAATTTTCATAAAAATAATTGTGCAGGTGAAGGTTTCTATCCAACCCCTTTATCTGGTCGTTATTCAACTTGCCTCTTCAGAAAAATAACCAAAGACCTTACCAATGGAGTTGTATCTATTCCTCCTAAATTGATTCGTCAAAGTCAGATGCAGCTTACAGCTTTACTTACTAGAGATCCTTTTAAAGTGATGAAGCAGGCGAGACATACAAAGTTTTCATCAACCACGGCATATCTAAAGCATGAAATGCTATTTATACAGTCCGAACAAGAAATCCGTGAATTTATGGATGTTATGGAAGCTTTAGTGACTCAGAATATTGATGAGTTTGTTGAATATGTTGGTATTGACAAAAATGATTACATGCTTAGCCAAGTAAAAGCTAAAAAAATCTTAGAAAATCAGTTTGGTGGCATAATTTGTCGAGAACCTCAAAATAGTCCTCATGTAGAAAAAGGAGTCGTATGCACAAGAGTAGATTTGTGCCCTACATGTACGAATAGGGTTAAGGTTTTACTTGCAACCCCCAACAGTATCTTAAATACCTTGCTATTAAACGAAGCATTAAAAGTTGCTCTTGAAATGCGTGAAATAGAAGAAAAGTGGAAATTATGGGGAGCTTATTGCAGTTATGCTCTGAATGAGTATTCGCAAAATATAAAAGCTAGAAATGAATATTTATCAGCTGTAGCGCTTTTTGAGAAGAGAAAAAATAAAAACCCATATCTAAAGGTATTTGGCTTATGAATAGTTCAAATATTTTACTCAAGAAGCTTGAATCACAAATTGATCTTAGTGATCTAGATGCTCCTTTGTGCGACAAATTGCTAACTCCATTCCGTTCAAATACATGGATTGTTAAATTTGAAAATAGCCAAGTAACGATAGGTTTTAATAGTGTCATTGATAAACAAATACTTCTCACCGATGAGCCTGAATTACTTAACACCGTTAAGTGGCTATTGTTGTTATCAATCGTAGATTCAGGGGCAACAAGGAAGCCTCTATCTAGTCATGAATCTATACAAAGATACTTAGATAAAATTTTGTATTTCATTCGTTTCCTACGTGTTAAATATGGAATTAGAAACCCAAAAAATGCAACAAATGAAATGGTCAGAGAGTTTGCCAATAGCCTCTCAAATACCGCTGCGTACAATTTGAAGTATCAAGAACGTTTTCATAGATTTTCAGAGTTAATCGGAGGTGACTTTTCATCTTATAAATATATCAGAGAAGCCCCTGAGGGGAGGACTTTTAATGTGTTTAATCTCGAAAGGATGTTGTTTGATCTAGGAATTCCATTAAAAAGCTGGGCTGCCTTCAAAGAGCTCGCAGATATAACAGACAACTTAAAAAATCATTATTTAGCGAGTGCAAATCGAACCGTACAAAAAAATTCCGGAACTAATAAGTCTATCTATGACAAAAATAATTACGGTTCAATAGACAAACAAATATCGGCATTAAACAGGACATTAAGAATAGCAAGGAGACTTCCAATTCTTGTACCGATGATGCCATCAGGCATCAAATTTATATCGAAGAGTGAAATAATAAAAATTAAGAAATCAGGAAACCCTTCGGGAAAAACTAAAGATGTTCCTTTCTTTGTAATGCTTAAAACAATTGAAACATCAATTCAATACATCATTTATTATGGACAAAAATTAATTGCTCATCGAGATAAAGCACTAAGAAGGTTCAATGATTTTAAGTTAAGAAAGCCTAATCATGAGCCATCAGAGGTTGCTAAAGAGTACTTCCGTAAACACCCTATCAACATAGCTGGTTATAAAAATTGTTTCCCACCAATAAAAATTACAAATTTTAATAAAAGTCATATTAAGAGATCGAGTAAGAAAGAAATGGAAAAATGGGCTGAGATCTATAAGCGATATTCTGGTGGGGAATCAATGCCTAGGCTAGCCGAACAATATAATACAACAAAGGGAACTATCAGTGTTTGGGTTAAAAAACACAAAGACCCCTATATATCTCAAAATCAAAATTATGGACTAACAACTTTTTTATATCATTACATGATGGTCGCAATTGAGTTAGTACTTTGTTTTTTCACTGGACGCAGAAGTTCGGAAATAATGTCCTTAAAAGCAGGATGTGTCAGTACAACTCAGTCCGGTCATTGGATACAAATGTACGTTGCTAAAACATATCGAGTTAATGACAAATTTCCTGCAACAAACTTAATAAAAATTTGTATTGAATTACTCGAAGAAATTAGTCGTCCAGCAAGAGAAGTATCAGGTAATGATAACCTTTGGCAATACAAAAGCATGGTAAGCGACGATGTTTCTAAATACCTATTTAAAACTCATAAAGCGTCATATTTTGAATTCATTGGTATCAAAGACGAGTTTCAATGGCAGTTCAGTGAGCATCAATTTCGTCGATTTTTTGCATGTGCCTTTGTTAATCATTTTGGTGGAAGTATAGATACGCTAAAGTATCATCTACGTCATACTGATATTGCCATGACCTTTGAATATCTAAATTCAAAATCTGAAAATAACTCTACAGATTTAATTATGCAAAGAGCATTATTTGAGTTACTACCCGAAAACTATAGGCAGAGCGGAGATTTTAAAGCGAATTCTGAGATCGGGGAGCAGTTTAATCATTGCTTGAGTGGAATAAAATCTGTAACTGACTTCGATGTAAGAAAGCGATATGAAAAGTATGTCAAAGAAAATGGAATTGTATTTGAAATGGTTGAAAGCGGCTTATGTGTTGGGAATACAAAAGCCAGACAAAGTAAATCTCAGTGCATCAAAAATGATGAAAGACCTCATACTTTAACGGCGAATTCTGAGCAATGCAGAGGCTGTCCTAACTTGTTATCTCTAGAAAATTGGAACTATAAAAATTTAGATAATCAGTGTCTGTTCGAACCCGAAGACTCAATAATATTCAAATCAGCCATAAGTGCAGGCGAGGAGGATACTCATCATGCCTAAAACTGAAGCTGCGAACAAAGCAAAAATTTCAGTCAGTCGAAAAAAAATTCAGACGAAAATCGATATATTGAGAAGTCTCATTAAAGACAGTAATGAATTAGTTGCTTTCAGTTTAGAGCTGAAGAAAACAAAAGTCAGAATTAGTAGTAACTGGTTTTGCAAATGGTCTTGTGAAGAAAAGGATATTGAAGCTTTCAGTAAATCTTCTCGAATTTACAAAGAGTTTTCTGCTGAAATCTCGGAATTACTAGAGCTAGTTAAAATCGCAGTTGAACGAACAAGAAATAAAGGGGAAAAGTCCAAAACGTCACGAGTTCCTAAGCCTGATTTGGAGCTAATCAACACATCATTAGCGGCAGACTTAATTGAACTTAGAAAAGATTATATTAAGGCTAGAGAAGAGCTTAGTCGGAAAAATGCAGTAATCATTGATTTAAATGAAACGGTTTCAAAGCTACAAAAAGAAAACCAGAAACTGAAAAGTTTTAGTTCAGAAAATGTTTCTTACATTTCGGGTTCAACAAAGTGATGTTTTCTTCGCAAGCTAATTGTCCGAGATATTCTTCGCCAAGTGTCACAAAAGAACATATCGTACTATTCCCAAATGGGCATGTATATTGGAATGCAACTGACTATATTTTAGAAAAATCAATAACAGACTCAAATAGTACATGTAACAATCACCGGCTGTATCTAGTCAAATTTTTCAATTACTTAATTAGGGTTTCAGCTTTAACTAAATCCAGCTGTAATGATGCTTTCGAGAAGAAGGTTAATTCCGTTACATCCGATGATTTGCGTCAATACCTGCAATATCTCCAACAAGGAAAAGATAAAATTAGTCCACAATCAGCCAACCAAAATTTAAGTGCTATCGTGGCTTTCTATTGGTGGCTACAAGATAATGAAAAAACAGATGTAAAATATCTTTGTGGTTGGGCTGATACAGAGAAAAATATTCCTGTTCATCAAATAAAAGTTTTTAAGCCAGTTCTAAACTCAATTCATGCTTATAAGCATCATTATAAGCAACGGTATAATTTTAATTATATTTCACGCTATGTCCCTTCAACAAAGGAAATCACTGATCTTTATGATTTAGTAATAATTCGTGCAACTCAGAGTGCACCAAAAGACATTGAAGACGCTGATTTATGTTATCGAACTAGAGATGGTCTTATTTTTGAGTGGATGTCAAAAGCAGGTTTGCGCTTAAATGAAATAAAAATGTTACGCTGTGAGTCGATTGAAGAAGCGTGGATAAATGCACAAGCTAAGTCAGATGGTGCCGCAAGTCTTAGAGCAGACTTTTTAGATGTACCTTATCAGTCTAACCCTGTTAAACATATGGTACATACCAATATAAAGGACGGTGTAAAGAATAGTAAAAGCAGGACTATTGATGTCAGTCCAGATCTCATTCAACGAACCTTAGAATACATAGAGTTTGAGCGGCAACTCCTTCTTGATGCAGGTAAGTGTATTGATACTGGGGAAGTGTTTGTATTAGCAGTAAATAAACGCAAAGGGCGGTCAGCAAGGATGTCAAAAACCTCTATTTCAAAAATTGTAACTTTTGATTTAACCGAAGATATTACTGGTTCTAAAAAAATAAAGACCGAAAAAAGGCTCAAATGCACTCCTCATGCATTAAGAAGATATGCCATTACCTTGTTTGGCGCTCTATTACTTAAGGTTGAAAAGGAAAGAGGCAAGCGTTTGGGACGCGCAAAAGAAATGGATTACAATTTTATGCAAAACAAATTAAAAAACTTTGCTGGCCACAATTCGTTTGATACGACACTACAGTTTTATTTTGATCTTTCCCATAACATGATCTCATTGGAGTAGTAACCCGTTAATTCAATGGAAGAATTGAGCGGTAATAACTAAAGAAATCAAATAGAGTTATGATATTATTTATCGCAAATATATCGTTTATATATTTGAAAGTTAAGGGTATTTAACTATTTTATGTTTGATTTTTAGTTGAAATTTGAATAGATTTATTTGAAGCGTTTGGCAAAAGATGAATATTATGAATTTTACTCAAGCTATATTCCTTTTAATTCCAGTCACGATTTTAAATCTTCTTATTGCTTCAATTCCTGCATACTTTTTATGGAACTGGATCGTTCCGAGCGTGTTCAGCCTTCCTCATATCAGTTTTTTTCAAATGTTAGGGTTCATTGTGCTTACGAAGTGTATTTTCAGTGAAGGGTATTTCAAAGTTAACTTTAACTAGTATAAAAAACACTCTAAAAGTCACCGATTTAATTCTGAGCAATGCAGGCACCGAAAATTAACCGGATCTTTGCTTTGGGAGCACTCGGAAAACTCTATCAAGCCAGAAGTCTCTGCCCTAAACGAACGGAATTCTTAACCTTGTTGGTTGCGTTTCTTATCTCTATATTAACAATCAGTTATCACAAATTGACACTGCTCAAACTCTGACCAAACAAAACCAAACTTCTCACGACAACAAATAAAATGTGCGTATACTCGGTAATTATTTTTTCCGAGCAATAGCGATTTTCATTAAATGTCTTCTTCCCATAACAATCTAGCCGCTTTCATTTGGTCTGTAGCAGACCTTCTCAGAGGCGATTTCAAACAGTCTCAATATGGGCGCATTATTCTTCCGTTTACGCTTCTACGACGCTTAGAATGCGTTTTAAAGACTACTAAAGACGATGTTGTTGCTCAACACGACAAAGTTAAGGCGATGAACCTGCCAGAAGATGGCATGGAAAAGCTGCTGCTCAGGGCTTCAAAGTTATCATTCTTCAATACCTCGCCAATGGATTTATCCAAATTAGGGCAAAAGGATATTAAAGATAACCTTGAAAACTATGTGCTTTCGTTTTCAAAAGATGCTCGTGAGATTTTTGAACACTTTAAGTTTGATGAATTTGTTGGCTCACTTAATGAAGCCAACCTGCTTTACAAAGTGGTGCAGAAGTTCAAAAACATCGACCTAAGCCCAAAAGCGATATCCAACCATGAAATGGGTTTAGTGTTTGAAGAATTGATCCGCCGTTTTGCGGAATCCTCAAATGAAACCGCTGGTGAACACTTTACCCCTCGCGATATTGTTGAGCTAACCACCTCACTGGTATTTACCGAAGACGATGAGGCCCTAACCAAAGAAGGCGTGATCCGCACCATTTACGACCCGACAGCGGGTACAGGTGGCTTCTTATCGTCAGGTATGGAGTATGTGTACGAATACAATAAAGATGCAGTAATGCGTGCCTTTGGTCAGGAGTTAAACCCTGAATCCTACGCCATCTGTAAAGCCGATATGCTGATTAAAGGTCAAGATGTTAGCCGTATTAAACTGGGTAACACCTTGTCTAACGATCATCTCGCCAACAATCAGTTTGATTATATGCTCTCTAATCCTCCCTTTGGTGTCGATTGGAAAAAGATTGAAGGTGACATTAAAGACGAACATACCCTTAAAGGCTTTGATGGTCGCTTTGGCGCAGGGTTGCCAAGAGTTTCTGACGGCTCGTTATTGTTCCTGATGCATCTTATCAGTAAGTTCAGAGATTCTTCTTTTGACAAGAGCACGCCTGAGAACAACAACCCAAGTCGCATCGGGATTATCCTTAATGGTTCGCCGCTGTTTACTGGCAGTGCAGGCAGTGGCGAAAGTGAAATCCGCCGTTATATCCTTGAGTCTGACTTGCTCGAAGCCATTGTCGCCTTGCCAACAGATATGTTTTACAACACAGGTATTGCGACCTATGTGTGGGTGCTGAGTAATAAAAAATCTACCGAACGCAAAGGCAAAGTGCAACTCATTAACGGAGTAGACTTATACGGCAAAATGCGCAAGTCATTAGGCTCTAAGCGCAACATCATGAGCAATGCAGACATTAAAACCATCACCCGTTGCTACGGTGGCTTTGAAGCTGTTGAGCAGCAGGTGCTTGATAAAGCGCTAGAGCAAAAAAGTAACCGTGGTAGACGTTCTTCTGAAACAAAGGGCACAAGTCCGAAACAAGAAACACCAAAAACCTTCGCTAGCAAAATCTTCGAAACTCATGAGTTTGGCTATCGTCGTATCACCGTTGAACGTCCACTGCGCCTATCTGCTCAAATTACCGATGAAGCGGTGGCAGGTTTACGCTTTGCGCCAAAGCCTTTTAATAACGTGATGCGCTGGATTCACAGTGAGTTTGGGATTGCTCTTGAAAAAGATTGCCATATAGAGTTGGCTGATAACGAAGATGCTATTCGAGAGAAAATCAAAAAAGACTTCAAAGAGCTAAAAGAAAAACAAATCAAAGAAGTGCTGAGCGATAAACTTTGGCTGTTCCAACAGGGGTTAATGAACAAAGCACAGCAGCTACAAGATGAGTTTGCAACCTCACTGGGTGGACGAGCCAAACAAAGCAATGACTTCAATGCCTTTGATATTGAGCTTAAAGCCGCACTTAAAAAGTTAGATATCAAGCTAGACGCCAAAGAAAGAAAACAATTCTTAGACGCAGTAACCTTTAAAAATCCTGACGCTGAGTCAGTAGTGAAAAAGGTACTTAAAGATTCAGCCGACCCACTTTACGGCAAATTTGAATACCAAGGCAAAGTGGTGGAGTTCCAGCAAGATGGCGACTTGCGAGATAATGAAAATATTCCGCTGAACCCAAGCGTTACCACAACTGAGCTAATTGAAACTTACTTTAATCGTGAGGTGGCGCCACATGTACCTGACGCGTGGATAAATGCCGACAAGCGTGACGAATCCGATAAGGAGATTGGTATTGTCGGTTATGAAATCCCATTTAACCGCCATTTCTATGTATATCAGCCGCCTCGTGATTTAGAAGATATTGATGCGGATTTGGATGCGGTGAGCAAGCGGGTTATGAAGCTATTGGCGGAGGTGCACTCCTGATGGTCTTTTTCACTAATAGCGGCGTTGTGGCTGTGCTCACTCAGTCACATAGTCAATCTATGCTCCTTCGCTGTGCGCAGGCACGCCTTGCTCTTGGCAAAAAATCCACATCAGGAGGTTTGTTATGAGCAAGTATGCGACTTATCCAGAATATAAAGATTCTGGAGTTGAGTGGTTGGGAGAAGTGCCTCAACACTGGGAAGTTACCCGTTTAAAGCACATGGCTCAGATAAAAAACGGGCAAGATTACAAAACGATAGAAACCAGTGAAGGATATCCAGTGCTGGGTTCAGGAGGACAATTCACCTACGCAACTAAGTTTCTGCACGATAAAGAGTCGGTTTTGCTTGGCCGGAAAGGAACCATTGATAAACCGCTTTTTATCAATGTGCCGTTCTGGACTGTAGATACAATGTACTACACAGAAATCAACAAAGATGTGCCTGCGAAGTATTTGCATTACCTTGCTCTGACCATTCAATTCAGCCGTTATTCTACGAGTACTGCTTTGCCGAGCATGACTCAAGAACATCTAGGTAATTATTCTTTTGCAGTGCCTCCAGAATGGAATGAGCGTGAGCAGATTCAGAACTTCCTCGATTACGAAACCGCCAAAATCGACACCCTGATCGAAGAACAGCAATCCCTGATCCAGCTATTGCAGGAAAAACGACAGGCGGTGATCAGTCATGCCGTCACCAAAGGGTTAACTCCTGATGCGCCAATGAAAGATTCAGGTGTCGAATGGCTTGGAAAAGTGCCAAAGCATTGGAAAGTAAAGCGCATCAAACACTTTGGTCGAGTTCTAGGTGGCTATGCATTTAAGAGTGGCCATTTTACAGATAATGGTTACCCTGTAATTAAAATTGCAAATGTTGGCCATTTTGAGTTTGAGTGGGCTGATTCATCGTATCTGCCTGAATCATTTTCAGAAATTCACTCAGAATATATAGCCCCAAAAGGTTCACTTGTTTTTGCAATGACGAGACCTGTAATTTCTGGTGGTATTAAAGTTGCCAAAATAAAGAACAACTCAAAACCTTTGATAAACCAGAGGGTAGGTTTTCTGTGTATTGAAGATGAACCGCTGACGGACTTCCTACTCCAAACAACTCAGTCCTCGCCATTTTTGGCTCAATTTGTGAATAATATGACAATCACAAACCAACCCAATATATCCAGTGAGGGGATCGAGGCCGTCTACTTTCCATTGCCACCAAAAGATGAATTAAAAAATATTTTGAGTGAGCTTCAAAAAATAGAAACCCATTATGGCGAGTTACTGGAAGAAGGCCGAGAGCAGGTTAAATTGCTTCAAGAACGCCGCACCGCCCTAATCTCTGCCGCTGTAACAGGAAAAATCGACGTCCGTGATTGGCAACCGCCTGCTACACAAGACAAACAACAAAAACAACAAGAGACTGCGCTATGAGCAAGGATGCCGCTTTAAACAATACCGATAAAACAGCGGAAGTAAATTTTCAAAATGAAATCATCGCTCAGCTTCAAGCTAATGGCTGGTTGCTTGGACGTGGCGACCAATACGACAGGAAAAGTGCGCTTTATACCCAAGATGTTTTAGATTTTGTGCAGCAAACCCAACCAAAAGAGTGGGCAAAGTTCTGTAAGCAGTTCCCGATTGATAGTGAGCAACATTTTATCTCGCACTTGGTGGCACAGCTTAAAAAAGCTGATGAAAACGCCATTGAAAAGGAGATGCGTAGCTTTGGTACTTTGGGTGTGTTGCGTCATGGTTTAAAGATCCGCAATGCTCGTTTCTCTTTATGCCAGTTCATGCCTGAGCATGATCTTAACCCTGCGACCTTAGCATGTTATAAAGAAAACCGTTGTCGTGTAGTGCCTGAGCTGGTTTACTCACCTCATGCAACGGCAGAAAATTTAGAAGAAACAGGTAAAAAAGCGAAGGCATGGCGCATTGATTTAGTGCTGTTTGTAAATGGTTTGCCAGTGGCAACGTTGGAGCTGAAATCAGAATTTAAACAGTCGGTAGACCGTGCGATTCGCCAGTATAAAACCACTCGTTTACCCAAAGACCCTGAAACCAAAAAGCCAGAGCCACTGCTCACCTTTAAACGTGGCGCTTTGGTGCATTTTGCCGTCAGTCAGTATGAAGTGTATATGGCAACCAAATTGGCGGGTAGCGATACCTTCTTCTTGCCATTCAACAAAGGCACTAAAGATGGTGGCGCTGGCAACGATGTACCCGAAGATGAAAACCAATATGCTACGCAGTACCTTTGGAATGAGGTGTTACTGCCAGATAATCTGCTGAATATTATCGCCCGCTTTGTGCATTTGCAGATTGAAGAGAAAGAACACCCTGACGGTCGAAAATACAAAAAAGAAGTGTTGATCTTCCCTCGTTATCATCAATGGGATGTGGTGAATAAACTGCTTAGTGCTGCTCGTACTGAAGGTACTGGCAATAAGTATTTGGTTCAGCACAGTGCGGGTTCTGGTAAGTCGAATTCGATTGCTTGGACAGCACATCAGTTATCGACTCTGCATGATGAAGACGGAAACAAGCAGTTTCATTCAGTGATTGTAGTCACCGACAGAACCGTACTCGACGACCAATTACAAGATACCATTTATCAGTTTGAACACGCAGATGGTGTGGTAGGTAAAATCAATCGCAAAGAAGGTGAAGGTTCTAAGTCAGAAAAGCTGGCAAAAGCTTTGGAAGACGCACAGCCGATTATTATTGTTACCATTCAAACCTTCCCTCATGTATTAGCCGCCATTGAAAACAGTGCAAGTTTAAAAGAGCGCCGTTATGCGGTGATTGCCGATGAAGCCCATTCGTCACAAACAGGCTCTACTGCACGTCAGCTTAAAGAAGTGCTGATGGTTGAAGGTAAAGAGGGAGATGACGACCAACCGCTATCTTCAGAAGATGTTTTAGATGCCACGATAGCCGCAAGAAGTGGCAGCAGTAACCTCAATTACTACGCATTTACTGCTACCCCAAAACCTAAGACATTAGAGCTATTTGGTCGTTTACCTAATCCTGCTGAGCCTTCGTCGAAAACCAATAAACCAGAAGCCTTTCATGTTTACACCATGCGTCAGGCGATTGAAGAAGGTTTTATTCTGGATGTATTGAAGAACTACACCAACTATCAAGTGGCGTATCGTCTTGCGCAAAAAATCAATGCAGATGACAAAGAAGTCGACAGCAAAAAAGCTAAAGTTAAGTTAGGCCAATGGGTGCGTTTGCATGACCACAATATTTCACAAAAAGTGAAAGTGATTGTAGAGCATTTTACCACTCACATCATGCACCTGCTTGATGGACAAGCTAAAGCCATGGTGGTGACAAGCTCTCGTAAAGAGGCGGTACGTTATAAGTTGGCGTTTGATAAATATTTGGCTGAACACTCATCAAAAGGTAAAAGCAAAATTGCAGTGATGGTAGCGTTTTCTGGCGAGGTTGAATTTAATGAAAACGACCCAGACAGTCTAGCGCTGCTAGATCAGAAATTTACCGAAAAGGGTATGAACCCTGGCCTAAAAGGTCGGGATATGCGCAAAGCCTTTGATACTGATGATTACCAAATCATGTTGGTTGCCAATAAGTTCCAAACCGGATTCGACCAACCCAAGCTATGCGCTATGTACGTGGATAAGCCACTAGGTGGTGTTGAATGTGTGCAAACGCTTTCTCGTTTAAACCGAACTTATCCGGGTAAAGCGGAATGCGGTACCTTCGTGTTGGATTTTTATAACGAGCCTGATGAGATCCTAAATGCCTTTCAACCTTATTATCAAACCGCTGAACTGACGGATGTTTCTGATCCAGATAAAGTATTCGATTTGTTTGAAAAGTTACGTGCCAGCGGTATTTTCACTTGGAGCGAAGTAGAACGATTTTGCGAAGCCTTCCTTGGGCAGAGCAAGAGCAATGCGGCGGTAAGTAACATCGTTAAGCCTGCGGTAGAACGCTGGCAGAAACGCTACAGCTCGGCAGTAGATGCGTACATTCAAGCAAAAGAGATGTTTGAGCGTACCAAGAAAACCAATGATGCGGTATTGATTGCCAACGCTGAGAACAGTTTTAAAGAGTGTAAAAAAGAAAAAGACCGCCTAGAAATCTTCAAAAAGGATTTAGGCAGCTTTGCACGCTTTTATGAGTTTATGTCGCAGATTGTGGATTACGACGATAAAGAGCTAGAAAAACTCAGCCTTTACGCCCGTTACCTGCGCCCACTGTTAAGAGAGAGAGTGATTGAGGAAGATGATATCGACCTCGATAACGTGGTAATGAGCCATTATCGTTTGTCTAAAATCCGTGAGCAGCACATCAAGCTGCAACAGGACGACGAAGACAGCAAGTTAGAGCCGTCTGATGATATTGGTACGGCTAAGCCTAAGGACAAGAAAGAAGAGTTTATGTCGCAGATTGTGGCTCGGTTAAACGATATGTTTATTACCGACAACCTCACTGATGGCGATATGATTAACTTCTTGCATACCACAACTAGCAAAGTCGCTGAGAATGACTCAGTGATGAAGCAGGTTCAAAACAACACCGCTGAACAAGCGCTGTTAGGCGATTTCCCAGAAGCCTTTGATAACGCCGTAATGGACAGTGACGAAGCTCACCAAGAAATGATGATGCAATACCTATCAAACCCGTTATTAGCTGCGAGCTTAAAACGATTAGCGTTTGACTTATTGAAAAGCAGGTAATGCCTGCTTTTTGAATTTTGTAAAAGAGTATTATCCAGAATCATAGACGCTATCACTTTATCTAAGATTCTGAGCAATATAATAGTGTGATAATAATGCGTTCGGTTATGGGAAAAGGAATGTCAGGATCTAACTTCGAGTTCTTACATCAAGAATATGAAACGTTGGCTGTATTGGGAGAAGCTGCTGAAAACTATGTTCACAGTGATCCGCAAGCGGCTTTAGTTAAATTGAGATGTTTTACTGAGTTACTAGTTGGTCATATATATTCAAAACTCTCAATAGAGATAGACTCAAAAGCTGATTTATTTCAGAGACTGAATCATCCTTTATTTAAAGACGTTGTAGAATCGGCAATCGTAGCAAAGCTCCATGCTTTGAGAATGCATGGGAATAAAGCTGCTCATAACAGCTCGGAACAGTCTGTTCAGCAGGCACTTTGGTTAACAAAAGAAGCTTTTCTCGTAGGGAAGTGGTTTATTCAGGCGATTAATCAAACTCAGATATCTTTACCTGATTATATTGAACCTTCACCACCTGTTAATGCACAAAAGGAACTTTTGATTAAGAATGAAGAGCTCTTAAATCAAGTTGAGGGCAGCTCAAATGCTCTTCTTGCAGCTGAGTCTGAATTAGTAGAATTAAGAGCAAAATTAGAAGAAGTACAAAACTCAATTGTTGCTTCCAATAATCTTTATTTAACTGAAGAATTCAAAATTGCTAGTTCAGAAGCTGCCGCTAGTTTTGACCTTCAAATGGACATAACAAGAAAAAATATCAATATCTTTGATAGTTTTAATCACTGCTCTCTAACTCAAGGACAAAGCGATCTCGTTCAAAGTATTGATAAATTTTTGAATGATAGTGATGAAACTATTTTTTTATTAAAAGGATATGCAGGCACAGGTAAAACTTTCATTACTCAAGGGTTGACTCAATATTTAAGTGCAATCGGGCGACAGTTTGTCTTAATGGCCCCTACGGGGAAAGCTGCAAAAGTTATCAGTGATAAAACTGGACAATCAGCGTCAACAATTCACAGAGTTATTTATAACTATGAAAATGTAAAAGAGTACAAATTAGAAGGTGTAGAAGGGTCAGAAACATTTAGATTTTTTGCCGAGATCAAAGTTAATCAACATACCTCTGAAACAGTTTATATTATTGATGAGTCTTCAATGGTTTCAGATAACTACTCTGATTCCGAATTCTTTCGTTTTGGGTCAGGTTTCCTCCTTAGAGACTTATTAACTTACATTAATTTAGATCATAATGAACATTCTAAGAAAGTAATATTTATTGGCGATAATGCACAGTTACCGCCAGTTGGTATGAGTTATTCACCAGCGTTGAGTCGGGAATATTTACAAGAAAAGTATCAGTTACCCTCAGTGGAGTATGAGTTAACAGAAGTAGTTAGACAAAAGTCTGACACTGGAGTATTAAATAATGCTCAAATACTCAGAGGAGCTATGCAGGCAAAAACTTTTAACAAGCTTGATTTTCAATTGGGCTCTGAAGATATTCATGAGCTATCAGCTGATACGTTTCTTAATCAATTTTTAAATGTCTGTAATCATAAAATTTCTAATACTAAAAACTCTATTGTAATTGCTTCGTCAAATGCTCAAGTGAGTCAGTACAACAGAGTTATTAGGGAACATTTTTTTCCTTCTCAGCAGCAAGTTGCTGAAGGTGATAAAGTTATTTCTGTTGCTAATCATTATGTAAATGAAAAAGTCATAACAAATGGTGAGTTTGGGATGATTAGGCGTATTTTATCTCAACCTGAAATTAGAACAGTCGTGTTACGGAAGAAGTGTGAAGATAATACTACTGAAACTATTCAGGTAGACTTACAGTTCAGAGATGTTGAATTAGGGTTTAGAGATGAAAACGGAGATGCTAGTTTTTTCATTTGTAAAATTGTTGAGAGTTTACTTTACAGTGACGAACCTAGCTTAAGCTCTGACGAGCATAAAGCATTATATGTAGATTTCAGGAATAGACACTCCAATCTGCTCACAAAAGATAGACGTAATGAATTTAGAATGGCCTTGCTTGCTGATCCTTATTTTAATGCGTTTAAATTAAAGTTTGGTTATGCGATTACCTGTCACAAAGCTCAAGGTAGTGAATGGCAAAATGTATTTCTGAAATGTAGCTCTCATTTAAAAACACTCAGTAATGAATATTTCCGTTGGTTATATACTGCAATAACAAGAACATCTGAACAATTATATGTATTAGAACCTCCTAAAATTAAGTTGGGTTCAGGATTAAAGAGAGCTGGTATGCCCTCTAGTTTATCAGTGCAAGAAACTTTTGATAAACAGATTTCAGAGCCAACTCAAGTGACACCTTGTGAACTCCAAACAGATAAAATATTGGAATCAACTCAGTCTCCTATTGTGCTACCTCAAGGGAATATATTTTTAGAAAGGTTATTTTTTGAAGTAAAACAATCGTTAGAAGGTTCTGGGATTGAGGTAAAAGAAATAACCCATAATCAATACCAAGAAGTATATTTATTCCAATCGAATGACGAATTTGGAACGGTTCGATTTACATATAACAGTAAGCAGAAAATCACAGCGTTAACATTTAACCGACAAAGCTCGCTAGATAGTTTATTAACTCAAAAATTAAGTCATTTGAAAGGTAAACTTATTACTTCTTATGATTCTTCAATAACCACTAAAATTGAATTTTCAAAAGAATTTTTAAGGGAGTTTCATGAGTTATTAACCACCATCTGCTTAGCTCATAACATCTCAATTCCAGAGCTAATATCTAGAGATTTCACACAAAGGTATTATTTTCAAAGAAATGATGAAACTGCTGTTATTGATATTTTCTATAACGGAAAAAGTCAGTTTACTCGATTTATGGGCTTAAATAACCTCTCAAATTCAGACCAATTATTAGTTTTTGTTGAGGGTCTAATTGAAGGGAGTCTAAGTTAATTATGGCAATACAGCGTCATGTGAACGTAGGGTTAACCAGTAAAGATGTATTCTCGCAGCGTAAATCTGGACAGCTTGATGAAGCTTATCAGAGCGCTATTAAGTTAATACAAAAAGAACCTGACGATGAATGGAACAAGAAAGCGTTAGGCTGGTGCTTGATTGATATAATAAAAAGGGAAGCATCTACTAACAATTCTGAAGCAGTAAACTTGTATCTTGAGCAATTGAATTCAATTGTGTTCGATCCTAATGACAACATCATTAATGAGCATAAAGCTTATGTAAATAGGCTTGCTAACCCAGTAAACCAAGAGCTGCAAAAAGCAAAGCAAGCGAGTAAAGAAGGGCGACATCAAGTTGCTATAAATATATACAGCAAAGCTTTAAATACTCAGCCTCAAGATCAGAATATTAGAACAAGTATTGGATGGGAGCTATACAGACTGGCTAAGCTGCAGTTTAACAATGAAAAAGTAAACGTTTTTGCTGTTAAAAAATTATTAAACGATTACCTAAAGCTACAATGTGAAAAACCCTCTCTATTACACTCACTAATACTAGGGATTGCAGATAAACTTATTAATGAAAATGGCTTTAATCTTGCCGGCTTTATTAAGTTATGGGGTATTGAAAACCTGCGAGTAGAAGACTATGAACCTTATATTGATAGTACAACAGGAATTTCTTATCCAAGTCTAGCTGCAAAAATTGCACAACATGGAACCAAACAAGCAGTTGAGCAAAATGATGTAGTTCTTTTGAAACAATTACTCCCATTGGTGGATAAAGTATTAGCCTCTGCAGAGGAAAAAATATGGTTAGAACTTAATAAGGCCAGAGCGTTAAATGTTCTTAGTGATTATCAAAATGCTTTCGACCTAGCTATAAAAGTAGCAAAACAAAAAGTGACAGACTATTGGGCGTGGGAGTTGTTGGGCGATATTCAAGTAAATATCAATAGTGATAAAGCCTTAAATTGTTATTGCCGCGCTTTGTTATCTAATCCAAAAGAAAGCTTTATTGCCAACTTGAGGTTGAAGTTGGCAAATTTGTTTGTAGTTAAAGGTAATTTCAGTGCCGCTAAATCTGAGGTTTTACAGGTAATCAAAGCTCGAAATCAAGAAGGGTGGACAATACCTAAAGCCGTGTCTGAATTTGAAAATCTACCTTGGTTTCAGGAAACTGTAACTAGCAAAAACAATAAAGAAATTTATCAAGAATACGGGAGTTTGGCTGAAGAGGTGCTCTTTCAGAATTTACCTTGGATTAAGGCTAATCTTGGTAAATCGTTTTCTTTACAAGATAACCAAAATAAGAAAAGGAGAAAGGTATTTTTAAGTGATGGTTTAAATCAGTTCCCAGAAGAGGTTTCATTACCAGAAAGTCAGTTTAATTTTTCTCAATTAGAGGAAGGTGACGCTATTGAACTCAAAGGGGATTTTAACTCTTCAAATAATCGCTTTGTTGTGTATCAATTTGCCGAAAGGGAAGGCGAGAAGTGGGATATTTTTAACTCATCAGTTGGTATTGTTGATCACGTTAATGTCGACAAAAAACTAGTTCATGTCATTGTTGAACGAGGTGTTGATACAGTAATTCCTTTTTCGAAGCTTCCTAAAAAGTTTGCTTTGGGTGAGCCTATTTTAGTGAAGCTATCGAAGCATAAGTCAAAAGGAGGCATAAAATATCATTCTGTATTTAGTGAAATTACTGATATCGAACCTAGTCAAAAAATTCTTAAATCTTTCAATGAAGAAGTTCGTGTATCTAACGGGCTTGGCTTTACCGATTCAGATATTTTTATAGACCGTAGTTATATTAATGATTTTAATGTAAAAGATGGAGATGTAATAACTGGTAAAGCAGTTCTTAATTATAATAAAAAGCGCTCTACGTGGGGTTGGAAAGCAATAATTATTGATAGGGCAATCTAGGTGAATATGTAAATTTATCAATTGGTTGCCATTGTTTTGGCCATTGGAGAATGAAGGGGTGTCATAATATACCTCTTTCAATTTTAACAGAAAGCCTATAAACAAAAATTTCATAGTTAGCTCTTGTGTGCTCAAGTTGCCATAGAATGCTACAAATCATTAATTCACTTTCTATTGAAGTGGTTAAAAAGGTTCTAGATATATAAAAAATCAAATAGAGAACATGGTTTTTAGTTATATATTTTGAGTTTTGTATGGGAAAAAATAGGGCACAGTTTGTTTTCGTTACGAAGTTTTTACATGGTTACTGAACTAGTACAATTAAACGCTATCAACGTCTCAGATGATGAGATAGAAATGTAGTTTTATTTCAACAGCTTGAATAGTTGATGACGTTTCGCACGTCATCTGAGCTAGTACAAGTTATTTAATCAAAGGCATACTTTTTCCCATCCTTTTTAAATAATTAATGTCAGACTCATTCAGATCAAACCATTCACCTTCGAGCCTTTTGTCAGCAAACTTTTTATGTAAATCGGCTTCGGCTTTACTGTAATTATCGAATTCAGCATAATGGATTAACTTAATTTTGAATGGCAACTTCACTGAAAATAATTGATATCTATTTTTCATATTTACCGTTTTTCCAATTTTATACCCATATGGCGATTGAATCAGGTATACAAAACCTTTGGTTTCAATATATTGCTTAGTAGAACTAGGTGAAGATCTTGGTGTATATGATGAACCCACTACTCTATTGAAACTCTGTTGCCCCAAATCTGAAAAACACTCAGCAAATAAGTCAGCCAGCCCGTAGCGTTCAATGACAGAATCAGCAAATTTAAAGTGTTCTTTATTACGCCAGTGAGTAACACCAGACGGTGAAGGGCGAAGAGCAATAGAAAACGGACGCCACTCAACTTCTATAATATTATTACTGACTTTCTGTTTAACTATACAAAAAGTATGAGTTTGACCAAGGAGTTGTGACTCGTTCCAAGTGGCCAAAACAATACCATGTCCTCTCGCTATAGAGTTGTACAGTTTGTTTGGAAGATGAAGTTTATTTTCATTAAGTTTATTTGGAGTGTTTTCCATTCGCAGTTGCCAAAATTTTTTCACAATAGTTCCTTCTATGGTGTTTATAAATTAATGATTAAAAATATCTCATTAAATCATTACGTTTGTTGTATTCAATAATGTAAGGATGAGAAGTCAAGCTTTCACTAGAGTTTTGCCACTCAATTTCAATTTTCCCTCCAATATCATCTTTTAATCTGTCTATAATGCACCTTGAAACAGATGTGTCGCCATCAGCAACAGGTTTAAATATACGGTTTCCTTTCTTCGATAATTCAGCGAGCAATACTTCATTTAATTGAACCGTTGTCGTGCCTTCTTCGCTAAAATGCACCAAAACAGGCATTAGCTCTGTTAAAGCACGATTTGGGTAAACAATAATGTAATAACAATGTTCATTTATTGGATCTATTGATCCAGTCAAGTTCAGGGTATGAATGTAGTCAGGCTCAGTTTGTATAACACACTCTGCTTTAGTTAACTCTCGCCAGTCGTCAACGCCTACAAACCATTTTGGAAAGTATCGAATATGAAAATCCCAAAAATCTTCGATATCCATAAAGAAGCAATGATCATCAATGTCTATATTGTGAAGACATGTATTGCGAGATAGGTAATGTTCATGAGTTTGTTTATCCAATATAGAGTCATTAGGTTCTAAATTGGTAAAAGTATCATTATGTTCAATTAGAAGTTTATGATTTAAGGCATAGTAATTGGATTTGGCTTTGGCTAATAACTTATATTTTTCGAGTAAATTAAACTTCTGATTTAGATCCTGAATCATATTTTCCAGCAACATCATCAAGCGTAACTCACTAGATTCTGTTTTTAGGCATTGATGTAAAGATGAGCCCCTTAAAAGTAGATGTGCTAAGTATGCCTCAGAGATTGGACAGGAATTAGAAGCCGCAATCATCATTACTATTCTACGATACTTTTCAAGTGTGGAAATTAACCTTTTTTTTTCCTCTCCCTTTGGTAATCTCATTCTGAAGACGTCACGACGGAATGCCTCTTTAGAGTTCCAAATCTCTGGATCAATTTTCAATTTATTAGGGTTTATTTTGTAACGATTAAGAATAAAATCCAGATTTCCAGCAATTATAAGTCTATCTGCAAATTTAATTCGTTTTCTGCATGTCTTTAATGTCTTGAGTGCTACCGCTTGGGCAGCAGATGCTCTTCTTTCAGATTTTTCCACAATTTTCTTTAAATCGAGGTGGTGCTCTTTCTGTATTTCTGTGTTTTGTACAGTCATATATAAATCCGTTTAATGGCGACTACGTTTGTGATGGCATGATTTGCGTGCAGCGGTGATGACTAAGTTTCCCTCAACAACTAAATAGACCTTTCTGACAGCTTTTTCTATTTCTTTAGAACCAGAACCTAAATACTTTCTAAGTCTTTTCAGTTCTTTTTTTCCAATATAAAGAACCTCATTACCTTGATGAAACTCGCTAGTTCCAAACTCAATAATTAAGTCAAGGATCAGTGGACTAATACTGCGATTTTCAATCCGCTGTTGGGCGTGTTGTGTAAATACCATTTGAATATCCTTATTTCATTTTGATTTGATATTTAAACTGTAAGCTAATGAAAATAAAAAACCATATCCATTTTTATAATAAAAATGTACATAAAAAACAATGTGGTAAGATATTCTTGGGTATGTTATTTAATTTTTTTGGATATGGATTTTTGAGCAGCAGTTTCTATTTTTATGAAAATGAGCGTTGCTCATAATAAATTCTACGGTACCAATAACTGTTACATTTGAGTCGCATTTACAATCAATCTGAACTTTCTGATATCGTTTATATGTCGTTACGACAAACTGCTAAATTCAAATATTGTGAATCATCGATGGTTACGAAATTGACGTAACGTCAAATCAGCAGTCAATTGAGTTAAGTCATAATCCCTGCTGATTTTATTTCTAAGAGTTCGTTCGGGTGTGTTTTGATAATCTGAAAGGCAATAAAGGTTTATTGTTTTTTATTTTCGAAATCGATACTTGGTACTAGCTCTGATGGTTGACACTGAAGGGCAGTTGCGAGTTTAACTAAAGTTTCAAGAGTTATATTAATTTTCCCCTGATCAATACGAGAGATATAAGCCCTGTCTAAATTGCAAAGTTCCGATAGTTTTTCTTGAGTAATATTTTTTTCTTTTCTTAATGCACGGAGCTTCGTTGAAAATTCTTGAATTGGGTCGCTCATCAGAAATCCCTTTATACCAATCAAGAAATTATCCCACATTGCTTTTTTAAATATCACTGACATATAATACACCTGTATTTTATGTCACATTTTATATTGTGCTGCTTTTGGAATAACTTGGTATGAGATTGCATCGTCTTATTGCTCAGATCATAACTGCACCAAATTGTAATTACTTCACCGTGGTAGAGATAAGAACTGCATTTATTTCTCTTAGTAACGATAAGACGCTTAAACCTGATGAAGTGAGAAGACTGGTTTATGCGACCCTAGAACGTTTAGTCAAAAAGGGTTGGCTAACAAAATCAGTTTCCAAAGGTCGGCAGATAATTTCATATAGCAAAACGGAGTTGTTCAATCCCGAAGAATTACGCAAAGCTGAAGAGAGCAACTCAAGAGATGAAGTACCAAAAACTCCAGTGGTTGTTAGAACTCCCCCCTCATCTTCGCAATTAGAAAAAGATCTTAATTCCCGAAAAGAAGAACTTCTTATCCTGATGGGAGAAGCTGAGGAATATCAGAGAATCTGTAATGACTTCCCTGAATTACGAGGAAGTATCCAAAATAGCTACAACCAAGCCAGAGAGCAAACGAGTAAAGTATTAGGCTCAATTAAAGCAATTGAAACTGTCATTAAGAAGTACAGGTAACTTTTATGAAGCTAAGGCAATGGCAACAAGAGTGTATTGAAGATGCTTTATGTAAGTATTCTAGTGGTGAAAAGCATTACCTTGTTTTAGCTACACCGGGAGCTGGAAAAACTTATATGGCTTCAATGCTTGGTAAGGAAATGCTTGAAAAGGAGTTAATCGATCTTATCATTTGTTTTTCACCATCTTCTGTTGTTTGCAGTGACTTTACTCAGACATTACAAGAAGTATTCGGAGAACGATTTGATGGACGAATGGGTGCTAAAGGTTGCTCGTTAACATATCAGAGTATGCAATATTTGGACGAAGGATTTTGGTCGTTATTTCTGCAGCATAAAGTATTTGTTATTTTCGATGAGATACATCACTGTGCAGGTTCTAACTTAGAAAACGCAAATAGTTGGGGCGAACACATTATCTTGAATATTCAAGGTAAAGCCAGCTTTTCGTTAGCATTAACAGGTACACCGTGGCGATCCGATACAGCTCCAATTGTTTTATCAACATATTGTAATTACACCAATAAAATTGAGTGTAATTATATCTATGGTTTGTCTGATGCTATAAACGATGGTGTATGCCGCCTACCGCAGATTATTGCTATAGATAATGATAATATCTCCATTACAGAGAAGGATGAGAGGAAATCATACGCTAGTTTTACAGATCTTCTATCTCACTCCAGCTTTCCTTATCAACTAGTGATTCAAAATGAAGTATTACTGTTGCACATTCTCACTCAAGCCAATGAAACGTTAGAAAGGTTACGTGAGTCCAATCAGGAGGCAGGCGGGTTAGTTGTTGCGTCTTCAGTGGATCATGTTTTGCAAATTGCAGCATTGATGAATGAACATTTGGGCGAAGATGTTTCTATTATTACCTATCAAGAAGATGATCCCACACAACTTATACACAAATACCGAAACTCTAACTCGAAATGGGTAATCTCAATAGGGATGATTAGTGAAGGTACTAACATACCGAGGCTTCAGGTTATTTGCCATTTAACCCGAATTAAAACGGAAATGTATTTCAGGCAAATTAATGGCAGAAATTTACGCATGACAAAGCATTCCAATCAGCAAGCATTCTTATTTATGCCAGCAGAACCTAAGTTGCTCGAATATGCATATAGAATTGCCGATGATGTGCCGGAAAAGGCAGATGTGGTCAATTTTGGCAAGATGAATAAAACGCTTGAAATTGACTCACAAGAGTCACTCGCTGAGTCTGCCGATCTAATAGAGCACTCAAGCAATGAAAATGTAATAGAGCTTAGTAATTTTGAGGTGAAAGAAGTTCTTTCTAGTGAACAACCAGAGCCAACGGTTAACAACTCAAGCTGTGAACATAAATTACCCATTCGTAATGAGCTGAGTACGAACTACGAAAGAATGCTGGATATTTTTGGTAGATTTAGAAAAGAGATATTAGATCTTGGGTTATAGACGATTTGAGTAATTTAGGTAACACAGTAAAACAACAAGTTTCATTCTGTTTTACTGTGTATCTGATTTTTACTAATCAATGTTAACTAATTTTATGTGAAAACCTTCTGTAACCAAGGATTAGTCCAAGCAAAGGCAACCAGAAAATCGCACCACCACCAGAATCCTTTTTAGGCTCAGGCTGTTCAACAGGAGGTTGAACTGGTGGAAGAGAGTCATCATTTTTTATCTGTATGCTAATAGAATTTTTATCATTAGTGAGCTCAAGCTGTAACGGTAAAACTAACTTAGCAGTCAACTGAGGGTTCTCACTAGTACTGTCATTATTAATGATGTTCAAAGAAACGGTCTTAGAGCTTTCACCAGCTTCAAACTCAACATGAATAAAATCTGAAGAGAGTAGGGTGAATCCGTTATCAATAAATACTTTAACAGCAGTTTCTTTAGATAAATCGCCATTACGTTTAACAACTAGGTTAACAGTTTCAGTATTTTCAGCTACCTCAATATCCTCTGACTCAAACCATACATCACCATATGTAGACATTGCAGGGCGAGTGTTAGCAACGAACGGTGCTGATAATTCTACTTGCTTAGCATTATTGCCATTAGTTTCGTTACCACAAACCTGACCATTAACTGATAGGTTAGGTGAAGAGAAATTATTTACAGTCTCATTGCCTATTTTATAGTGCATGAGTGTATTAGCATTATCACATGGAACTGCGCGAGCACGAGCCCAAGCGTGGTTTCCATGGTTCCCCTGATTATGCCCCGCTAAAAGTGCATGACCCGCTTCGTGCCCAAGGGTTTTAGTGCAATAAGATTTAGATAAATTTTCTTCTTCAAGTAATAATGAAATATGATTTCCACCATTAAAGCCACACAATTCGTTATCAGTACCGTCATTGTATTGCGGTTCACGTAATCGACCCCAGCTATACAAATCGACTCCATACTTTACAAACAATTGAGAATCATGCGGAAGATCTTCAAACTCAACAAGACCTGTTAAATAAAAGCTGGTATGCCATTGTCCTGTTTGAATCAGATGATCAAGACCTCTATGGGTTTTTACAACATCGCCATTTGTATCAAATTCATGGTAAGTAGGGCCGTTAATAGAATCAAAATCAACCGAATTAGGTAATTCTGCATCAGTTCCTTTGTAAAAGTCATCAAAGATATCTTGACCTACTCGCAAAATCTGAAAGTCTCTGTAGCCTTCAAATGTCGGCTGTTCAAACGCAACAAGCTTTATTTGAACGCCGTCAATCATAGATAAAGCTTCATTCGCCAAGTTAACTTGTTTAACAGCGTACTTATAAGCTTGACCTGCTGATTCTTGTTCTGCAAACCATTTTGGGTGATAAAGAAACATGAAATCAATCTGCTTATGAGACAAATCAATATCATAATCTTGACATGACATATCTAAGTCACCAAGTACTTGAGATGCGAATATGCCATTACCAAATTGCTCACAATCAATATGAGGATTATTTTCATCCCCATTATCAGGAACGGCTGAAAACGAAGAATGCTGTATCAGAATAGCTTGTAATTTGGGATCTGAAACTTGATTAAGAACAGCTTCGAACTGCTTTTGTTTATCTAAAGCAACTTTTTTTGTTAATTCTTGATAGTAATGAACCTTGTTCAAGTCACCACTTTCAGTAATAGATGTTGCATGAGTAATAGATGTTGCATGAGTAATAAATGGCAAACAACTCATTGCCAACAAAGAAGAAATCCTTTTCATACTTGGCCTAACTATTTCGTAATGTGAATGTAAAATAAACAAGAATCGTATTTCATTGTCAATAGATTTTGAATTTCTTGGATGTAGTTTCGTAGTACTAAAGTGGGGTTGCAATCCATTTATAAAATATATTCAATGTAATTTAAATGTTAACAATGCTGTATTTGTTAAATCTCTAACTTAGGTTCCTAGCTAAAAAATAGTGAGCTTTTATGAAGATTATTCAAGCAGTTAAAATATGTACTTTAGTATTTGCTTCAACTTTACTCCTCGGTTGTGCGGGCACTGCTACTAGTAGCTCTGGTCAATCAGTTAAAGCGCCCAGCTTAGGTGATATTAGCCTTGCAAAAGTAGGCTTATGCAAAAATCCGTTTAATTTTGAGGTAGCTACACGTTATGTAGGGAATGATCCAACAAAACCACCAAATGTAAGAAAGCAGGAAAAGCAACAGGCATGGGATGACTGGCTTGAAGAAATTGAAACAGCCAAGCAAGAAGTTTTAGGGAAAGAGTTTGTTATATACAATTCTGCTTCATTTAATAGAGATCGAGACAATGATGGACTTGTAGATTTTTGGAGTGGTGGAAGAACATTTAGAGACATTCCCAAAAAGCTTGAAATGAAATCAGCGATTCCTAGATATGTTTTGTATAACCCAACGAATTATCATCAAGGGCCAGCTGTGCCAGCAGGTCTTATTAAACCTGAGTTTAAAGGGACTTATGGTTATAATAAAGCTGTAAACACAAGGCGTTTAAAAAAGGCTCAAATGACCTATTATGGAAATTCTGGTCTTGTTCCTGATGGAGTGTATGTAATTTATGATGGTGATAATGGGTCATATGTACATGGGGAGTCTTATCACATTCGCAAGGGAAAGCATTACTTGGCGAGTGAGGATTTATTTGGTGTAAACCTACATACTAAAAATTGGCATGAATCCCCAGAATCTTTTATTAAAAAGGATCAAGCAGGTAAATTCATATTTGATATAAATAGATTTGATTTTCTTAACACCTTTGGATTTTATCCAGACGCTGCAGAAATACATATAGATATTAACTATATCTTTGAAATGTCCCATTGTGAAGGTTCAGACGTTGTAGGAAAACTTAAAGAAGTATTTCTCACCACCCTAAATGGAGTCGAATTTAACAGAATCAGACTCTAGTTTTTTAATCAAATCCCAACTTCAAACATGATGTGACTTAAGCTCGGAATTAACGTTTGAGCTTAAGTTTTAACTTCTTCAAATTTCGGCGGCCGCAGATAGAAATCTCAACTTTTCTCTATTAATTCAAAAAGAATTATTCAATAAATATTCATTTTCTTCTTTTTTTTGAACTAGAATAAATAACAACGGTGTGAACCATTAGAGTGTTAAATACTAAGTTTTGCTTTCATTTATGGTCCAGAATCGTCAGGTAAAACAACCCTAACATTAGAAGTTATCGCAGCAGCACAAAAACAAGGTAAAACCTGTGCATTTATCGATGCAGAGCACGCTCTTGACCCTGGCTATGCACAGAATCTAGGTGTGGATATCGATAACCTACTGTGTTCTCAACCTGACACAGGTGAGCAAGCGCTTGAAATTTGTGATGCATTAACTCGTTCAGGTGCTGTTGATGTCATCATTGTTGACTCAGTAGCTGCGCTAACACCAAAAGCTGAAATTGAAGGTGAAATCGGTGACTCTCACATGGGTCTTGCTGCACGTATGATGAGCCAAGCAATGCGTAAGCTTGCGGGTAACCTAAAGCAGTCAAATACACTTCTAATTTTCATTAACCAAATCCGTATGAAGATTGGTGTAATGTTCGGTAACCCAGAAACGACAACAGGTGGTAACGCACTTAAGTTTTACGCTTCTGTTCGTCTTGATATTCGTCGTACAGGTGCAATTAAAGAAGGCGACCAAGTAGTCGGTAACGAAACTCGCGTTAAAGTCGTAAAAAATAAAATTGCAGCACCTTTCAAGCAAGCTGAATTCCAAATCTTGTATGGCAAAGGCATTAACAGTACAGGTGAACTCGTCGACTTAGGTGTACAACATAAGCTTGTTGAGAAAGCCGGTGCATGGTACAGCTATAAAGGCGACAAAATTGGTCAAGGCCGTGCTAATGCAGGTAAATTCTTGGTCGAGAACCCAGCAGTTTCTCAAGAGATTGAACAACAACTTCGTGCTGCTTTATTAAGTAAACCTAGCAAGTCAGATTCTGCGACAGGCGAAGAAAATGTTGATTTAGAAACGGGTGAAGTTTTCTAAGACAAGCTTATCAAAGCTACTCATCAAGAGTTAAATCATGAAAAGCACACCAAGTGCTAGACAAATTGCGGTCAGCTTATTAGCTGGCCGTGATTATTCTAGGCATCAGATAAAACAAAAACTTGAAGCTAAAGAATTCACAGCTGAAGAAATCGAATCTGTACTCGACGCCTTTGAGGAAAATGGATATATCAATGATAAGCGTTTTGCACAAATGCTACTTCGTTCTCATATCTATAAAGGTCATGGACCTATCCGTATCAAACAAGCAATGATGTTAAAAGGGGTCAGTTCTGAAACCGTTGCTGAAACTTTAAATGGGTCTGACTGTGATTGGTTTGAATTAGCTAAAGAGAAGGCCGAAAAAAAATACAAAAACAAACCAATTTCTGATTATAAAGAAAAAGCAAAACGAATCCGCTTTTTAATGGGGCAAGGGTTTGATTATGAACAAGCGAATTATGCTTTAACAGCATCGGATATATGAGCATCCACTGGAGGTAATTCAACCATAACGAAACCTCTGATATCTGCTTTCATTGTTTCAGTTGTCGGATAATTAACCACGGGCTTTATTTTACACCTTTTTAGCTGTTCTTTGGTAAATGGATACTTTTTACTAGGCTTAGACCCAATGGATAAGTGGTGATGTGCATCTAATAAACCTTTCCTGCTAATTAAAAGTCGTTGGCCAAAATGATGTAGCATAACTGCATTTTTGGCAGTTAAGACTGTATTATTAATTGGACATCGTTGTGTAATGTGAGAGTGGGATTTTATTTTCAAGTAATCCGGTGAAGCTTCTTTAACCTTAAGAAGCATTTCGCTCAATAATGAAGTGTTTTGTGACAATTCATCAAAGTCCCAAGTTTGAGCTGCCTCAGTCAAATCTGCTTCTAGTTTAGGTACATGTTTTGGCGGAGTTGCAGGTCTTGGTGCCGTCCCTGCTGCTGGTATTGTTCTTGATGCTGGTATATGTACAGGTGTTGGTATAGGTAGAGCTTGATGAGATTGTGATGTTGAGGCGTTAAAATGCACAATTTCAGGATTATGTTTCGGTTGTGCTTTTCGTCTATTCCTTCGGTCATTTTTATTTTTTTTTGAACTTTCGAGTCTGAGTGTATGATCATCAGTTTTAAGCTCAAACACCTCAGATGAACATATTGCCGACTCATTTTCACATTTGAACTTTCTCGCTGCCGAAAAGTGTTTCTCTTCTGCAGGAAAAAAATCAGCATTTATAAGTTCAGTTCTTGTTAGTATTCCTGGACTCGTAAAAAAACAGTTAGGTAATACTGGATCGGCTACGAAAGGTTTGTAAAGAAGCCTTGTTAAGCCTTCTCTACTTACAAGGAGCTGATGACCAGCGTTCGGCTTCTCTGTTAACTTGACTACTACAGCTTCTTTTTGAGTTAGTTTGATTCGTGTTATCGGGCACATTACTCCTGATAAATCATCCTCAGGTATTGTACTTGTTCTAGTCGAATGTAATTTCTCAATTTTTTCTTCTGCAGTTCGAATCAAAATGTTTTCTTTTTTTGGGGCATCAATTTCAGAGTCTGAGATCGCTTTAAGAGTAAAGGCATTCTTATACAACTCTGCATCGAAGCTACTTGGCTTAAGTAAATAAGGTACACTTCTGAAAAATTGAGCGAAAGAACTTGCTGATTTGTGCACTTGCTCGATGGGAGCATTAAATAGTTTATAGCCATTGCCATATCGCCGGCTTGTTGACACGGTCTGTGCCGTTTGGTTTGCTGTATCACTCTCAGCATTATGATCTATGCCTGTTTGTTGTGTTTGTTGAATCTGAGTAGGTGCTGTCATTAATGCTGCTCTCCTGACAAAGTCGGTGTTAGCGTTTTAATTATTGAGTATGCGATATGATTAAAAGTTAGAGTATTGCGGGTAAGAAGCGTGATATCTACTTTTATGAATTTTTTTTAATATCAAAAATGAGTCATTTAGAATTACTTGCTGATGGTACCGCACAAGTCATTGAAAAGTATTGAAATCAAACTCGACAGAAATAGAGTTATTAATCTAAATGTTAATGTGTTGCTTGAGTATCCTTACGTTCCTTTACTCCAATTTACATTTCTATGAATCATATAGCTTAATACCATAGCGTCTTTAGGCAAAGAGCTTAATTCAGGAATATCAATCGACGTTGGATAAACGTGACTAACAAGTCCTTTATCACCATCAAATATACAGTCATGAAGGGTAATCTGGCTAAAACTTCCATCAAAAATTTGATATAGCTTTCCGTGTGGCGTAGTTCTCATGATTGTCATTGAGTAGCACTCTCAAATACCAGCTCTATTTAATATAATTTGACGTTTGTCATGTTTAAGTAAAACAATATTACTCTTATGCAATGAAACGTCAGTGATAGGGCATCTTCTACCAACGAAATCAATACCTTGATCACTAACTTTTTTGTACGTTCCATTTCATTGACTTTCCTTAGCTTTTAGGACTACGGAGTTAGAATCTTGCGTATGCAGAATTAAATAAAGTGCACTGTAGAGTATTAATAGTATGTAATGCTATATCTATGACTTTTAATTAACGTCAAAAAGTCGATACATTTTTTTATAAAAGAAATGGTAATTGCAAATGACTAAATATTTATTTAGTTCTTAGTTCTTAGTTCTTAGTTCTTTGCTCAAACTCAAATGAAGACTTTTCATCATTAACTTTATAGAAGTCCGATTCTTCAACCCACTTCGTAAATGAAGTTTCGTTGGCCCAAGAAAGCAAAGAATTATCCCTGAACTTTAAGTTTTCATGAGTTACTTGTTCTAACTCTCCTCTTAGAATATCTTCACGAGTAATGTTTAAATCATGGTGTTCGTTTTCATATCTACCTTCTGCAAGTACTTTAGAAATAGCATTTCTACTTAAAAGTATTTGTTTTTTATTTAGTCGAAGTAACACTGCATTTTCAGATGTCAGTGTCTCATCAGTGATTGGGCATGTTTTTTCTTCAAACATTGCATCCTTTAAAGATGCCTTAGGAATATTTGCTAATTTTTCGATTTTACTCTTGGCTTGTGTAGCTTTAGGGGAATCTTGATGAAAAAACTTTTGGATTGAGTTTTGGCCGCCTTGTGAACCAGAACTTGAAACGGAAACTCCCATGTTTTTTAGCATGGTTTTAGTTTTTGAAGCTAAGCTCCACTTCAAGATTTTTGGGGACCAACTAGAAGTGAAATCAAATAAAGAGAAAAAAGTAGCTACAGCCTTTGCAACAGCTCCAGCAGCTCTTGCATCTTTTAGTGTTGCATTATATTTTACATCGATACTTCCATATTCACTATCAGTTGTAATTGAAATCTCATTTCCGTGATCATCAGTAAGATATTCACCATCAACCTTTCCTTGAGCATCCCATATCTGTTTCGTTAGTGATGTTTGCTCTGCTTTTATACCGCTCATAAGCATCCTCTCTATATGAGTTGATACATATAGTTTAGCTGCTAAAAGTAAAACTGCATTTTAGAAGGATTTAAATCAGTTCTGAATCGATAACCCTCATTAAGCACATATATTTTAAAATTTACACAGTATATAATCACTCCATTTGTGTGTTTTAAGTAATTGAAGCCCTTACTCGCTTCGATTCTTGTGTTTTAACGAATTCCAATATCAGGATGTATTCATGTATCAAACCACCGCAGCGCTTAGAACAGCGTTTTTAGAGTATTTTGGCCGAAATGGTCATCAAATAGTTGATAGCAGTTCTCTTGTTCCGCATAACGATCCAACTCTACTTTTTACTAATGCGGGAATGAACCAGTTTAAGGATCTATTTTTAGGTCAAGAAAAACGTTCATATACTCGAGCAACGACTTCTCAGCGATGTGTTCGTGCAGGTGGTAAACATAATGATTTAGATAACGTGGGTTACACTGCAAGACATCACACATTTTTTGAGATGTTGGGTAACTTTAGTTTTGGTGATTATTTCAAAGAAGATGCGATACGTTTTGCTTGGACGTTCTTGACTGAAGAGCTAAAGCTTCCAAAAGAAAAACTATGCGTAACCGTTTATGAAACGGATGATGAAGCGTTTAATATTTGGCGTGATCAAATTGGTGTGCCTGAAGCGAATATTATCCGAATTGGTGATAATAAAGGTGCACAATTCGCTTCTGATAACTTCTGGCAGATGGGTGACACTGGACCTTGTGGACCATGTACTGAAATTTTCTATGATCATGGCGATCACATTTGGGGAGGACGCCCAGGTACTCCTGAAGAAGACGGTGACCGATTTATCGAGATATGGAACTTAGTCTTTATGCAGTATAACCGTCAAGCTGACGGTACTATGGAACCATTACCAAAGCCTTCAGTCGATACTGGCATGGGAATTGAACGTATCGCTGCAATTCTACAAGGTGGCCACTCAAACTACGATATCGATATTTTCCAAAAATTAATCGCAGCATCTGCAGGTTTAACCGGTACAACAGATTTAGAACAGAAATCTTTGCGAGTAATTGCCGACCATATTCGTTCTTGTGCCTTCCTAATTGCAGATGGTGTTATGCCTTCTAATGAAGGCCGTGGTTATGTATTACGTCGTATTATTCGTCGTGCCGTACGTCATGGTAATAAGCTAGGTGCCACAGACACTTTCTTCTATAAACTTGTACCAACGCTAATCAGCGTTATGGGCGATGCTGCAAATGGACTAAAAGAAGTACAACCAATTGTAGAGAAAGCTTTGCAAGCGGAAGAAGAGCAGTTTGCTCGTACTTTAGAGCGTGGTTTATCTATTCTTGACGTCGCATTAGAAGAGCTTGAAGGCAAAGTATTAGATGGCGAAACACTGTTTAAGCTTTATGACACTTATGGTTTCCCTGTTGATTTAACCGCTGATGTTTGTCGTGAGCGTGAAATTGAAGTGGACGAAGTTGGCTTTAAAGCGGAAATGGCGAAACAAAAAGCGCGTGCACAAGCTGCAGGTCAATTCTCTGCCGATTACTCTAAAAGCATCTCAATCGAAAATGAAACTGAGTTTACTGGCTATGTACAACTGCAAGACAACAGTAAACTTGTTAAATTGATCAAAGAGGGTGAAGACGTTTCGACGTTATCTACAGGTGAGCAAGGGATTGTCGTATTAGAGAATACACCTTTCTATGCCGAATCAGGTGGTCAGGTTGGTGATGCAGGTAAGCTGGTAGGCGAAAGTTTTGAATTTGAAGTAACGGATACTCAAAAGTATGGCTCTGCCTTTGGTCATATTGGTAAGGTGATTTCTGGTTCATTGAATTTAGGTGCTGACATTGACGCGCAAGTAGATAAGAAGCGTCGTCATAGAACTCAACTTAATCACAGTGTGACTCATTTATTACATGCTGCCTTGCGCCAAGTATTAGGTGCTCATGTGACGCAGAAAGGCTCTTTAGTTGAACCTGATCGTTTACGATTCGACTTTTCTCACTTTGAAGCCGTTAAACATGAAGAACTCGTTGAAGTTGAAAACCTAGTTAATCAACAAGTTCGACGTAACCATGAACTTAAAGCTGAAGTAATGGATATTGATTCAGCAAAAGAGAAAGGAGCAATGGCCTTATTTGGTGAAAAATACGATTCAGAAGTTCGTGTTGTCACTATGGGCGATTTTTCTATTGAATTATGTGGTGGTACTCACGTTGGTCGTACAGGTGATATTGGATTATTTAAGGTAACTCAAGAATCAGGTATTGCTGCCGGAGTACGCCGTATTGAAGCGGTTACTGGCTCAGCGGCAATTGAACTGATAAATGGACAACAGAGTGAACTTTCCCATGCGGCATCACTCTTAAAGGCTGAACCAAATTCTTTGGTAGTAAAACTCCAGGCTCAGCTTGATAAAGCTAAACAGCTCGAAAAAGAAGTATCCCAACTTAAGAGTAAGCTAGCCTCTGCAGCAAGTGCAGATTTGATTGGTGAGGCTGTAGAAGTGAATGGCGTAAAGATACTGATTAAGAAGTTAGAAGGTGTTGATGCTAAGTCTCTGAGAGGCTTCCAAGATGAACTAAAGCAGAAGATAGGATCTGGTATTCTTGTTTTAGGTATTGCGGGTGACGCTAAGGTTAACCTTATTGCTGGTGTGACTAAAGATTTAACCTCAAAAGTTAAAGCGGGTGAACTAGTAGGAATGGTAGCCGGACACGTTGGCGGTAAAGGCGGTGGTCGCCCTGATATGGCTCAAGCTGGTGGTAGTCAACCTGAGAATTTAGATAAAGCACTAGAGCAAGTGTTACCTTGGTTAGAGGAACGTTTAGCTTAATTTAAATAGTGTTTCGACAGAATTTGTAAGATATCGATTATTCTGTCGGTCTATTGTTTGAATGTTATGGATTTCTCTTGCTTAAAAGTACATTAATACTGCTTTTTGGCAAGAGTGAAGACTTGTTAGTTTAAATAGACAAAATTAATAGTTAACGTATAGCCTATGCTATACTTCTGACGTTCAGGCTTTAACTTTTAAACGTCAATACGTGTTAATAGTTGTAAACCTGAACAGAAAGTTGCTGGAATTAGAGTTAAGGTATTGGATACCTTTAGAATCTAAAAAATTCATGTTAAGTTAACCGCAGCTTTAGAAATAAGTTATCAATTATCATTGATGATGAAATGTTGTATCAGACCGCTCGTGCATGACTATGTATGTCCGGATTCGATAAAAACGATTCAACAGCTTTATGGGTGTTGAATACTATTAATTTGTACTAAGCTAACCTTATAATAAGCGGAAATCGGAAGTTGTCGGAAGTACGCTGAAATGGAAACTAAAGGAGCGATCGAATGCTGATTTTGACTCGTCGTGTTGGTGAAACACTGATGATTGGTGATGATGTCACTGTTACAGTTTTAGGTGTAAAAGGTAATCAGGTACGTATCGGTGTTAATGCACCAAAAGAAGTATCTGTTCATCGTGAAGAAATTTATCAACGCATTCAGTCTGAGAAAGAGAATTCTTCCGAAGACGGCAATTTCTAATTCTCATTAGAATTGGTTAGCCAAAGAAAAAGCCAGTTATTTAACTGGCTTTTTCTATTTTAGATGTCGCAGTTTTTAGATGTTTTGTAGTTTTAAAACTACTTAAACGTCTAAAAAGCGCTGAGTTAAGCTTGTTTGGTGTGCAATTCGATTAAAAACAGTTCACTCGTGTTTTTATCATGAAAAAGGGTTTGACTTATTTTCTTCAAACAGTAATATGTGCGCCAACAAGACAACGGAGAGGTGGCCGAGTGGCCGAAGGCGCTCCCCTGCTAAGGGAGTATGGGCTTTAACTCCCATCGAGGGTTCGAATCCCTCCTTCTCCGCCATTCTTGTTAAGTAGATTGAAGATGCGCGTGTAGCTCAGCTGGATAGAGTACCTGGCTACGAACCAGGCGGTCAGAGGTTCGAATCCTCTCACGCGTACCATTCTTCTGCTTTATATAGGAACTTGTTGTCGATGCGCGTGTAGCTCAGCTGGATAGAGTACCTGGCTACGAACCAGGCGGTCAGAGGTTCGAATCCTCTCACGCGTACCACATCATCTTATATCAGGAAGATAAGTCTGCTTTTGTAAATAATAATGCGCGTGTAGCTCAGCTGGATAGAGTACCTGGCTACGAACCAGGCGGTCAGAGGTTCGAATCCTCTCACGCGTACCATTATTTACAGCCTATATGTTTTAGATGCGCGTGTAGCTCAGCTGGATAGAGTACCTGGCTACGAACCAGGCGGTCAGAGGTTCGAATCCTCTCACGCGTACCAAAATAACGGAGAGGTGGCCGAGTGGCCGAAGGCGCTCCCCTGCTAAGGGAGTATGGGCTTTAACTCCCATCGAGGGTTCGAATCCCTCCTTCTCCGCCATTTCCTTGAATCTCTATAAAATTTACTCAAATCTATATTAATTAAAAAAAAGGCCCTGAATAATCAAGACCTTTAGTTTAGTTGTTAACTTTTTACGCTGCTCCAGCTGCTTGATTATTTCCTTTGATAGCTTCAAGTTGTTGTTCTAGGTATAGTTTCTGAATTTCCATTTTGTTAACCATTTCATGAGTTTCAGTAACTTCTTTTTGAGATTTCTGTAATTCACGTTTTAGCTCAGCTTCATGCCTTTTATCTACTTTTGTTTTATCTTCTTTTAGTTCAACTTGTGTTTTCTCTGCTTCGGCTCTTTTCTTTTCGTCTTTTTTTATTACCTCAGAGACAGATTCACTCTGTACAAGACTCTTTTCAAGTAAATCACTTGGAGCACCGCCTTCAACAAACTCAACATCAACAGCTAAGGTATCAGTTTCTAAAATAGTCATACCTGGGTGCGCCTGCTGTTGTTCTTGAACGTGCTTCATGTGAGCACTATGAACATCATTGGCTTCATCGTCAGTTAAGTTCATTGTACTGAAAGCAGCTGCACTTTTTTTACTGTCACCGTTGCTTGGGCTTACAAATGCAGCGTGATGCGCTTGTCGACCACTGCTATCACGATCACCTCTAATTATTTCAAATCGAGGGCCGCTATTTGAATGATTAATTTGTAGAGCTCGATTCAGTCTTGATAATGTGTTTCTCATTGAAACTGCAAAACCAACTGTACCAGAATCTTGATTTGGTGCCCGAGCCATCTCAGAAACGGCGTCACTAATTTGACCTCTATTACTGCTATTTACAGCATTTGAAGAGTTCAGAAGCTGAAGCATAGGCCTAATATTTATAGCATATACGGATGGATTCCCAACACGATTTGCCATCTCATCTATTTCTTCAGAACTAAATTGTTGTACGACCAAGACGAGCTCTCTACGAGCTGTATGATTATTCTGGTTGTATACTATCCGATCTTCTACGCTGTAATGCTGCTGGGGAGCTGTTGCACCTATTCCACCTTCCATAACCTACCTCTGTCAAAATCAATTCATGCACAAAATCTCTTGTTTTACTCGTGGCTATATCTTTGAGGCATGAGAGTATTTAGTAACCTAATTATAGGTGTTGATGATTATTGAATCACCTTAAACTTTGTTAATGAAGTAAGGTGTTAATATTAAAGGAGAAAGTGTGGAGTTTTTAGCTTGGTTATACACATTGTTAATGCTGAATGAAAAAAGCTAACTATCTGTCGTAGTTAGCTTTTTGTTAAATAGGCATTGCTTATGAGTTAAGCGCAGTTTTTCGCTTGTTCATCATTAGCTGAAGGTGACTCAATTATTGGTTTGTTTGAATAAAATTGTTCTTTATCAAGTTCACCCTCTGATTGGCCGACAACGACAGCTGTCATCATATCGCCTGTCACATTGGTAGCAGTTCTGATCATATCAATTACACGATCAATAGCAGCAATAAATGCAATACCTTCTAGTGGTAAGCCAATAACGCCTAAAGTAACGGTTAACATAACCATTGCACTGCCAGGGACACCAGCGGTACCAATCGAAGCGACGGTCGCCGTAATTGCAATCATAATGTAATCTTGTGTTGATAAATCAATCCCATAGATTTGCGCAATGAAAATAGAAGCAATTGCTGGATAAATACCACCACAACCATCCATATTCATGGTGGCGCCTAGTGGTAAAACGAATGAACGATACCCTTTAGTTACCCCCATTGATTCAACACTTTTTGTACTTGCAGGTAAAGTGCCAAAACTTGAAGCAGTAGTAAATGCAACTAATTGAGCAGGTAAAGCTTTACGGAAAAACTGAATTGGATTCAACTTAGCAACAAAAGTAATTAGACCGCCGTAAACGAAAATGATGTGAATCAGTGCAGCAAGATAAATCGCTAGAATGAACTTACCTAGCGGCAGCATTGTTGATAAACCGTACTTACCAACAACCCAAGCCATTAAACCGAATACTCCGATTGGTGTTAGCTTTAGCACCATACTGGTAAGAGTGAACATGACCTCTGCTCCAGAGTCGATGACCTTTTTCAGTGGTTGAGCTTTTTCACCAATTTGATTTATCGCAATACCAACAAGAGCAGCAAATACGATAATTTGTAGTACTTTTCCTTCTGCTAAAGATTCAAAAGGATTAGTCGGGATCATATCAAGTAAAACTTGAGAGAAACCAGGGATATTACGTTCACGTACTGCACTTGTTGCAAGCTGCATTGTGCCACCCATGTCTATCAGAGAGCCAATTGCGAGACCCAATAATGAAGCAACTGTACCGGTAAACATGAACATGCCAAGTGTTTTAAGAGCTAGACGCTTTAAATTACCATGTGACTCGTATGAGGTAATACTGGTGACGATTGCACAAAATACTAAGGGTGCAACGAGCATCTTAATTGCCGAAATGAACAAATCACCTAGTGGCTTTAATGCTGTGGCTTGCTCGCCAAAGATGACACCTATAATACTTCCTAAGAAAAAGCCGACGAGAACTTTTTGCCAAAATGGAATTCGCTTTAATGCAGATTGAATCATGTACTTTCCAGTAAGTTTTTTGTATCGTGCAAGTTAGGTTTGTTACTACCTTATATTTAAACAACCAACAAATAAAAGATTTTTCTCAATTTTATACGCTTGAAGCCATATTCCTTAATGGCATTTTTTTATAACTTATCGTAATAAGTTTTGTTGGTTTAATTTCGTACAGTTCTTATGATGGCTTTTCTTTATGCTTTGGATCATGTTCACTTCTTCATTTCTCGCCGCAACTCTATTACCAGGTGGTTCTGAGCTACTGCTTGCTGGTTTGTTAAAGCAAAATCCAAGTGAAGTAGTGGGGTTAGTTATTGTGGCAAGTCTGGGAAATACTCTCGGAGCATTGACCAGCTATTGGTTAGGTTTTGTGGGAAGGAAAGTCGCCAATCCAGAAGAAAGTAAAAGCAAAGGGTATAAAAAGGCATTGAAGCTATTCAATAAATACGGATATTGGTCTCTGTTATTGTCGTGGGCGCCGATTGTTGGTGATTTTTTGTGTGTTTTTGCAGGTTTAGCTAAATGTAAGTTGCTGCCTTCTACTATTTTGATTTTCATAGGTAAAACCTTGAGGTACGTTTTAGTGGCATTAGTTGCATTGTCTTGGTTATGATAGAGCATCTTTTTTGAACAATTAAGGAAGCTATCGTGAAAAAATGGATGTTTTTAATCGTATCAGCTGCTGTTTTGTCTTCATGCAGTCATGCCCCAAAACAAAAAAAATTACCTGACGGAGTCACACTCGTTGAAAGTGAAGCGGTTCAGCCTGGAAAGATAGGGATTCCTTTCAAGAAGTATCGGCTTGATAATGGCTTGACCGTTATTTTACATCAAGACGATTCAGATCCACTCGTGCATGTTGATGTTACTTATCATGTCGGCTCTGATAGAGAGAAAATAGGAAAAAGTGGTTTTGCTCATCTATTTGAACACATGATGTTTCAAGGTTCGCAGCACGTAGCAGATGAGCAGCACTTTAAAATTGTGACAGAAGCAGGTGGTACTTTAAATGGTACTACGAATAGTGACCGTACTAATTATTACGAAACAGTGCCGAATAATCAGTTAGAAAAAATGTTGTGGCTTGAGTCCGACAGAATGGGCTTTTTATTACCAGCATTGACTGAGAAAAAATTTGAAGTGCAACGTGAAACTGTGAAAAACGAACGTGCACAGCGGATAGATAATCGTCCTTACGGTCGAATGAGCGAACGCTTTAATCAAGCAATGTACCCTGTAGGGCACCCTTATTCTTGGCCTGTAATCGGTTGGCCAGCAGATCTTAATAGAGCCAATGTTGACGATGTGAAAGCTTTCTTTGCTCGTTGGTATGGGCCAAACAATGCGACGCTAACCATAGGTGGTGACTTCAATGAAAAGCAAGCATTAGCATGGGTAGATAAGTATTTTGGCGGTATTCCTAGAGGCCCAGAGGTTAAGCCATTACCCAAAACTAAAGTTACCTTAGATAAAACTCATTATCTATCAATGCAAGATAGAGTCCACTTACCATTGTTACGTATCGGCTTCCCAACTGTTTATGCTCGTCACCAAGATGAAGCACCTCTGGATTTATTGGCAAATATTCTCGGTGGTGGTAAAACTTCCATTCTCTATCAAAACTTGGTTAAGAATGGCGTTGCCGTTCAAGCTTCTGCGAGCCACCCATGTTCTGAGCTCGCTTGTCAGATGAGCATAATTGCGGTGGCTAATCCAAGTAAAGACAATGGTGATCTTAGCAATATTGATAAAATTGTGAATCAATCAATTGCTGAGTTTGAAAAACGAGGTGTTACTGACGAGGATCTTGAAAAAGTAAAAGCTGAAATTAAAGCTGATACAATTTTTGGATTACAAAGTGTCTCAGGCAAAGTTTCTACACTGGCCTATAACGAAACATTTACTGGTGAGCCAGATCAAACCGAAGCGGATCTCAAACGCTATTCTAGTGTGACTAAAGCCGATGTGATGCGTGTATTTAACCAGTACATCAAAAATAAGCCAATGGTAGTAATGAGCGTTGTACCTGAAGGTAAAGAAAACCTAATTGCTCACGCCGATAACTTCAAACCTGTGTTGCCAAAATTACCGAAAATAAAACCGGTTCATTTTAAAGATAAAAAGTTAACGTCTAATTTTGATCGAAGTGTTATACCGCCATCTGGCCCTGCACCCATTATAAAAGTACCTAATATTTGGCGTGGAAAGTTAGCTAATGGTATTGATGTTATGTCGACCGTGACGGATGAAACTCCAACAGTAGAGCTTGTTGTTTATCTTAATGGTGGTCACCGCGTTGAGCCAGTTGCTCAGTCTGGGTTAGCAGAGATAACCGCAGCAATGATGAATGAGTCAACTCAACTTCATTCAAATGAAGAATTGGCACAGAAACTTGATTTACTTGGTTCAAGTATTCAGTTTGATAGCTCTGGCTATCAAAGTGTTATTCAAGTGACCAGTTTGACTGAGAATTTAGATAAGACACTCACTCTTTTAGATGAAAAACTGTTTAAGCCAGGCTTTAAAAATGAAGACTTCCAACGTATTAAGCAGCAGATGATTCAAGGTCTTAAACATCAGCAAACCGTTCCAACTTATCTTGCGAGTGTTAATTTAAGTAAGTTGCTTTATGGGAAAAACTCCCCGTTGGGCGTGAGTTCAGGTGGTTCGATTGAGAGCGTTTCTAAATTGACGTTAGCCGATGTAAAAAAATACTACAAAACGTTCTATACCGCAGCGAATGCTCAAATTATTGCGGTGAGTAATTTGAAGCATCAATCGTTAGTGGAGCATCTTGATGGGTTATCTCATTGGAAAGGGAAGGCTACGAGTTACCCTAAATTGCCTGCGCCACCAAAATTAAAAGGCGGCACCATTTATCTTATCGACAAGCCTAAAGCGGCCCAATCTGTTGTAATGATATCTGACCGAGCTCTAAAGTATGATGCTACTGGCGATTACTTTAAAGCGTCTTTAATGAATTATCCTCTGGGTGGTGCATTTAATAGTCGTATAAATCTCAATCTCCGTGAAGATAAAGGTTATACCTATGGCGCCAGAAGTGGATTTTCTGGCGGTATTGAAGCAGGAAGCTTTACTGCATCAGCGAGTGTTCGAACTGATGTGACGGCTGAGTCAGTTCAAGAGTTTTTAAAAGAGATAGTCAAATATCAAAAGTCAGGAATGACAGATGCAGAGCTCGACTTTATGCGCAAGTCTATTACTCAGGGACAAGCATTAGATTATGAAACGCCTTATCAAAAAGCGGGGTTCATGAGAACGATACAGCGTTATAAATTGGCTGATGATTTCACTGAAAAGCAAGCTCAAATTATTGAATCTATTTCTAAGGATGACTTGAACAAGCTTGCCAGTAAATTACTCAATATCGATGATATGATCATTTTAGTCGTAGGTGATAAAGAAAAAATCGAATCTAAGCTCAAGAAATTAGGGTATCCAATTATGTCTTTGTAATATATTGGCTTAAGTTTGTTTAAAGCACTGCATCCTTAATGCGGTGCTTTTTCTTATGAAGAGAAAGCTAATTTCTTAACCTAGACTTTCAAAAGTTCGAATAATAGCTACAAAACTTAAGTTATCGTAAATATTTACTTATTCTTGTTTATCTCAGCCCTCAGTCTTTGCTTACTATTTATGTTTGTCTTTCTTAGAAACCTTATTGTTCATCAAACTACAAGTTCACTCGCAATATTTACATATTCTGCTGCAGTGGTTTTTGTGATTTTTGAACATATAAAACCGGCCAAAACACATCCTCTGTCACTCATCTCATTTTATGCAAGGTTTAAAAGGATTTCTAAACATGCTTGTTTGCAAATCGTGAATATTATCCTGCTTCCTGCTATTAAAATTGGTGTACTTTTTTATGCCACTAGTATGTTTGGAAGTAAAGAAAGCAGCTTCGGAGTACTTCATGCCATCATTGCCATTTTTGTACTTGATTTTGCTTCGTATGCGTCGCATATCTTAATGCACAAAGTGAAATTGTTCTGGAGTTTTCATCGAGTTCATCATATCGATAAATTCTTAGATGTGAGTAGTGCGTTTAGGTTTCATTTTTTGGAAAATACGTTTTCACTTGTTGTGAGGATTTATATCAGTTACCAATTATCAATACCTCCTCAGATTATGCTGGCATATCTAGCATTAGAATCTGGAGTGCTCATTTTTCAGCACTCTAATATTCAACTGAATAATAGAATAAGTAAGATGATCGGATATGTTTTCGTCACGCCACATTTACATAGAATTCATCATCATCATAAACTGCCATATACGGATACCAATTTTGGTACGATGTTCAGTTTTTGGGACCGAATATTTGATACATATAATGAACAGTTGTCTAGTGAAGACACTATCATAGGACTAGACAGTTATAATGAGCAGCCATTTTATCGTTTATTAACACTATGGGTCGCTGGGACTGAAATAACGGAAAAACCAAATAAATAACCTATTGAGCCAACGGATTTGATCTAAAAGAGCTGATATTATCTTGGACTCTAATTAAAAACTTACAATTTAAAAGTGCGCACTTTAGCTACATTTCGCTAAAGAGGTGTTAAATTAAATTATTTTCAATTTATTGATGCATAGATTGAGACTAACAGTATAATCTCTCGTCTTAATAAGCATCTTGAACAATTAGAGAAGTCCATATTGAAGACATTTAGTCAGTTAGTTGCTAGTCTTGCAAACGAACAAGGACGTGAAGCCTTAAAAGGCATGAAGCGTGGTATTGAGCGTGAAGCATTAAGAATTGACAGCAATGGCCATCTAGCTAAAGATCCACATCCTAAAGCCTTAGGTTCGGCATTAACACACAGCCGAATTACTACAGATTATAGTGAATCTTTACTTGAATTCATCACTCCTGTTTTTGAGAGCATCCCAGAACTCTTTGATGAGCTTAATAAGACTCATGCTTATACCGTTCAAAATATTAACGGTCAATATCTATGGCCGGTGAGTATGCCTTGTTTTGTCGATGATATTAATAATATTCCCGTAGCGGATTATGGTACTTCGAATATAGGCAAGTTGAAGAAACTGTATCGCACAGGTTTGACTCATCGTTATGGCGCTCAAATGCAGATCATTTCAGGCTTGCATTTTAACTTTTCGGTAAGCGACAAGTTATGGCAAAGATTGTATGAGCAGAGTGACAAAACATCTTCGCTTAAAGACTTTATATCAGAGTCTTATTTTGGATTAATCCGGAACTATCGACGGATTATGTGGGTTTTACCTTACTTATTTGGAGCATCACCAGCTCTGTGTGGCTCATTTCTCTCAGGTAATGAAAATAAGTATCCCTTCAAAAAAACAGGTAAAGGAACCCTTTACTTACCTCACGCCACTTCATTGAGAATGAGTGACTTAGGCTATACCAATAAAGAGCAAAGCTCGTTAGGTATTAGCTATAACTCATTAAACGAATATCTTGAGGGCATGAAAAAAGCGATTAGAATGCCATCAGCCAATTTTGCTGATATTGGTGTCAAGGTTGGCGAAGATTATAGACAACTTAATGATCGTGTGCTGCAGATTGAAAATGAATTCTACTCTCCTATACGAGCAAAACGAGTGTCACTGCTTGATGAAAAGCCTTCAGAGGCATTAGCGCGTGGTGGCGTAGAATACATTGAAGTCAGAGCGTTAGATATTAACCCGTTTTCTGCCGTTGGTATTACGGAAGACCAAGTTCGCTTTCTTGATTTGTTTTTGCTTCATTGTTTGCTCAGTCCGTCAGATTTGCTTTCAGAAGATGGTGATGCCGAACTGGAAGAAAACTTGAATTCAGTGATTATTTCGGGCAGAAAGCCAGACTTAGTTTTAAAGCGAAATGGGAAAGAGATTACTCTTGAAGCTTGGCTTCTAGAAATGCTTGAAGAGTTTGAAACAATCGCCGATATATTAGATGGTTCTGACTCTAAGGAATATAAGCGCTCATTAGATCTTTGGCGTGAGGCGACAATTAAACCGGGCAAAACTTTATCAGGGCAAATTCTTAACCACTTTGTGGATGATAATGCCGATCAGAGTAAATGGGCATTCGCATTAGCTAAAGAGTACAATGAATATTTTTCTAGTTATGAGTTATCTGATGATGTAAAAGCGGCTTATGAGCTAGAAACTGAGTCATCTCTTAAAGCTCAGGGTGAAATTGAGTTTAGAGGCAATCAAGATTTTGATGAGTTTTTAAAGGACTATTTTAGTTATTTAGGATGAAGATAAAGCAACTATTTGTTGTACTTACATTGATTATCTTAACTGGCTGTTCAAGTACTCAACTTGAGCAGTCTTGCTCATCGGTGGCCAGTTATCTCATCCCACCAGAATCAAAAAATTTATATCCAGCCATGATCACTCATATAGATGGCAAGCCGGTTTTAGCTCAAGCTTTCTATAAGCTTTCTGTGGGGCGACATAGCATTACCATTGCTGAGTTAGTTAGCGCACCCTCTTTAGTTGTTCCATTAAAGTTTCGAGGAACAAAGACGTTAACCATAAATATGGATGAAAATAAACGTTATCATTTGGCGGCGTTGTTTAATCCTGAGTTGACCATGCCAGCTAAAAGCTCCGGTTTTTGGAAACCAGATGTGTGGAAAAAAGAGTCATTTACTTGCTTATTAGATCCCGTAAAAAACTAGGATTATTTATGTCGATAAGAGGTTTGTTGTGTTTAGTGTTCTGTGCAGCCCTTACTGGTTGTGCGACACCTCCGCCTAAAAACCCAGATAATATTTGCTCAATTTTTAAGGAGCATCGCCACTGGTATGAGGCTGCAAAGGATGCAAGAGATAAGTGGGGAGTTCCAATACACGTTCCTATTGCAATGATGTATCAAGAAAGCTCTTTCCGACATGATGCTGCACCACCAATGGACTACTTTTTGGGTTTTATACCAATTGGCCGTAAGAGCTCAGCCTATGGTTATGCTCAAGCAAAGACCATGACATGGGATGACTATGTAAAAGAAACCGGTAACAGTTGGTCTAGCCGTAGTAATTTTGATGATGCAATGGACTTTATGGGGTGGTTCATTACCAAGACTCATAAAATTAATGGTGTATCTAAATGGAATGCTCGTTTGCAATACCTCAATTACCATGAAGGGTGGGGCGGTTATCGCCGGGGTAGTTATAAGAAAAAGAAGTGGCTGGTGAAAGTGGCTAAGAAAGTGGGCAGTCGTTCTTATCGTTATGCAAAACAATATAAGACTTGTCAGAAAGATCTCGATCGCTCTTGGTTATGGCGATTATTCTTTGGATAGATAAAATATAAAAAAGGCTACAATATGTAGCTTTTTTTATTTGATCAAGGAAATACCGCCTAAAAGGTTTACCATCACAACAGAATTTCGATTGTGTATCTAACAATATTCATAGAGTCGCCACCCATTGGGCATATCACGGGGAATGAGTTTTTCTATTGATTTGTCGTGATATATTTTTCATTACTTAAAAGCATTCAGTGTGAATTCGAGAGTATAGAAACGGAAGTTTTCATAAGGAGAATGGCAAACATATTCAGCCAAAAGGACTTCAGATAACTTGAAATTATGGTTTATAAGCCTCTGGCAGCGTTAAAAAAGGTAATAGTTCGATATCGTTAAACCAAATATTCCAAGTATTTCCATAAATTTAATTTAACTTACATTTTATAGAAATGTAAAAAAGTGACTGTTGAATCAATATATACTCATTATTAATGAAGCAGAATAATTGAATTGATATGGCTATTAATATTGGTGAGGTTAAATGGGACAAAAATGATAGATCGTTCACGCCATTAAATCGTGAACAGCTTAATCAGCTTGATGGTAATTGTAAGAAAGGAAGTAGTTTAACTCTTCAGCTATACACAGTTAAGGGAGGTGTCAATAAAAGTAAGACGTATACAGTAGATTTTTCAGATTCAGATTGCACGGTTACAAGAAGTGGCTTAAAAGGCACTTTAGCTAAATACTTACATATTGGAGGTCACTTATCAGAAGCTTTGAAAAGTCAATTATCGCGACAAGTCTATGTGCCGGCGTCGTATCGCGATGAAGTAAGTAAGAGTGATGAGCAGCGCTCTAATAAAAGTTATACTGTTTCACCCAAAGCTCCCGGTAGCACGGGAGTTATGAAGCTAAAGGAGGTCAATGAATTTCCCCATGCAACTCCTAGGGGACCGGCACCTTCTTTTACTGTTACAAGTGCAGATAAGCTTGAAACGCAGCCTCCTAAAGATGCTCTCCCTCTTTATAAGCAAAAAGTTACAGAACACGACTTATATTGCATTGAATTTGAAGGAGAAAAATATAGGCTTAGCCAAATGATGGCTCCGCACTTTATGGATTTAGCCTTTCTGTTTGGTATCCCTGATAGCAAAATTCAATCAATGCTATCAATGCCTAATGCTGAAGATAGAGTCGTTCAATTAATTTCTGATTGTTTGAAAAATTACCCTTTAAATTGGGAAGAGCTGTTTAGTATCTTAAATGAGGTACCTAAAATTAAAGAATATCCATCGTTTTATCAAGTAATGAAAGCCAAAGGAATGGGGAATATTGAAAACAGAGAACTCCAAGCATCGAAAGAGAAAGGAGCACCAGAGTGCTTACTTAAGCCTAGCTTAGAAGTCAAAATAGCGAAATTATATCTATTAAAAGACGGTGAAAACAGAATAAGGCTTCTTGATGTTCTTGCTCCTCATTATCGAGAGATAGGAGCCGAACTTGGTTTGAGCCCAGGTATCATTCAACGTTATGCGAATGAAAACTCTGGTGATGAAAAAGCAATGATGTTAAATATATTTAAAAACTTTATAGACAACATTAGCAAATATGCTGACATAAGTAGTGATCAATTTACGTGGGCATGGCTTCTGCCAAAGCTTAATCAGATACCTGGGTTGCAAAGAAACGAACAGTTATTAGCTGCAGCCCAACTTCTAAATGTATCTTTAAAGTAAGCCATAATCAGATGTTAGGCACACCATCTGAATGAATTTAGCCCACTCTTGTTTAGAATTGTTCGTTCAACAACGCTTTGATTACGATATATTAAAAACGTTTAACCCGTTTTTTACATACTTATAGGCATCATGGAAAATGTAATTCTTACCGTCACGTTATCTTGGCTGAGGACGGGGTTAATCTAGAAGTAGCATATAAAGCTAACAAACTAAAGTTAAAACTTGTTTAAGCCTATGAAACAGTTGCATTAGTTTTCGGGCTTGATATGTAACTACCGACTTAACTGCCTTTATTCTTTAGCTATAGATACCTTGATCATACATTTCGTGTTTTAACGAATTCTTTTTAGCACGTTTCTGCAAATACATCTCCGAGTCAGCATCTTTAAATGCGCTTTGCCAATCTTGTTTAAATGCTGCGATGCCATAACTGAATTGAACCCCAACGCCTTGAATCAAATCTTTTTGAAGCTGCTCTAATTCGAACTTAATTTTAGTAAGCGGTCCATAGGTTACTACCACAAACTCATCCCCACCAAAGCGGCCAATTAAACTTTCATTCTGCCACTTTTCTTTTAACGCGTTTGCAAGTGCTAAAATCGCTGTGTCACCAGCTTGGTGTCCTAAGCTATCATTAATGTTTTTAAGGTTATCCATATCCATAACAATGATAAATGACGGTAAATGCGGCTTGAACCGCCAATGTTTGAGAAGCTGATCAAAATGTTGTCGATTACTCAACATGGTTTGCTGGTCAAAATTGGCTAATTTATAGATCTCTAAACTCTTCTGAAACAGGCTAATGGCATTGCAAGCTTCTTGAGTCAAAATAGCAACAAGGTTACTGTCAAAGTCATTAAAAGCATTGATTCTGCTGCTGTCTAAGTTAAGCATGGCATAGAGTTGGCCATCGATATGAATCGGTGTAGAAAGCGTTGAATGAATAGGGGCAGAAGAAGCTGAAAGAAGAGTTTGTTGGTCTTCTTTATTTAGCCCGCTATTCGCATTTGTGAGCCCCATATCGTTGATTACTACAACTCGGTCGCATTTGCCATTTGTGAGGCGAAACTGAAAAGAGTCTTTAAGCTCAAAGCTGACCTTTTTTAACAAGCTGTTATTCATTCCCAGCGAAGCTTCATAACGCATTTTTTGAGTATCTGGATCGTATAAAATGATGCTGCCCATCTCTGCACCGTTAATACTGGTTACTGCTTTTTTGAGTAAAGCATCTAAAAACGCATGTTGGTTTTTATATTGATTGGATAAGCTGACTAATTCGTACGTAGTTTCATTAATATTGATGACATGCTCAAGGTGAAGCCATAGTCTGTTGAGGCGTCCTTGATGCAGATAATAAGTTAGGCTGTATCCTATCGTGTAGATTAAGCAGGTTAAGCTAATTGCAATGACGTTGTGTTCACCTAAGGGAGCAAGAAAATAAAAGCTGACCGTGATCAATAAAATCGGTAGTAAAAGTAATATTAGATGATACCGAATTTCTAAACGATCAATTCGGTTACTTTTTAGGTTATCTTTTTGTTTCAACTCAAAACATCCATTTAAATTCAATAACTGCTAGCTTAAGACTTCTATATTCAACCAAATAAATGAAATAAATTATTAAGAAATCAGTGCACAGCGATATTTTACTCTGCTTAACATGAAAGTGCTATAGGGATATTTTGACTTAGGTTATTGAATGATGAAGATGAAATATAAAGCACCCACAAAAAATGTAAGTGCTTTATTGTCTAAGTTATCTGAAACTTTATGCTATATCTTTAACTCTTCTTTTAACCAGTTTAATGGTTCTGCGTAGTGCTCAGGTAGCCAACCCATCAAGTTTTGAATGTCTGCTTTTAACACTTCATGATTTGAGGTTGAAAGATTTAAGTGACCTAACTTGCGGCCCGGGCGCACACTTTTGTTATACCAGTACAGTTCAGAGTTGGGTAATGTTAACCAGTTACTGTCGTATTCAGTACCGATCAAATTTACCATCGCACTTGGGAATGCACTGTTTAAACTTGGGATTGGTAGGTCATACAAAGTACGAACGTGTAATTCAAACTGGCTGATGTGACATCCTGCTTGAGTCCAGTGACCAGAGTTATGCACTCTAGGGGCTAGCTCATTAACAAGAAGATCGTCACCTACTCTGAAGCATTCCATTGCCATAACACCAACGTAGTCTAGCTCATTCATAATGCTAGAAAGCATTTTTTCGGCTTGTGCTTGAAGGTGAGATAGACGGTCTAAATTGGCTATGGAAACAATAAGAATACCGTTTTGATGGAGGTTTAATGTTAGTGGGTAAAAAATGCAAGTACCATCTTTTTTACGTGTACCAACTAAAGAGATTTCTTCATCGAAATTAATTCCTTTCTCAGCGATGGCTTCATTACGCCAATCCGCAGGAATGGTAGTGTTTTCTTGCTGCTTTAACCAATGCTGACCACGACCGTCATAACCACCTGTTCGGCGTTTAAGAAGCACTCGTTCACCCAAATTATTATGAAGCTTCGCTTCAGTAAGTTCATCATCAACTAAAAACCAAGGTGATGTTGGTACAGAGAGCTTGTCGAGTAAACTTTTTTGAGTATATCTGTCAGCGAGAATTGAAAAGACACTGCCATTAATAAAGTTTTTATGCTCACTGAGTTGAAGACTTAATTCTGATTCAGGCCATTGCTCGCGTTCAGCTGTGATAATGTCGTTTGGCTCAATTGGCAAAACTCTGTCATCAGGATTCACAATATCAACAGTTTCAACTTCAATTGCAAGAGGTTGAGCTGCATGGGACATCATGGCTCCAAGTTGTCCATTCCCTAGAACCCAAAGCTTAGGTTGTTTATAGGTCATCGTTATACCCTTGGATCTGGATTTTCAAGAATAGACTCTGTTTGCTCTTTACGGAATAACTCAATTCGAGCAGCAAGTTCTGCGTCATTGTTGGCTAACATTTGGCAAGCCAATAGACCCGCATTGAATGCACCAGCAGTGCCTATTGCTAAAGTACCTACAGCAACACCTTTAGGCATTTGAACAATCGATAACAAACTATCCATGCCCGAGAGCGCCTTACTCTGCACTGGAACACCTAAAACAGGTAAGCGAGTTTTAGATGCGATCATTCCTGGCAAATGCGCAGCACCACCCGCACCACCAATGATCACTTGAAAACCTTTATTAGCAGCAGTTTCAGCAAAACTCATGAGTTTTTCGGGAGTGCGGTGAGCAGATACGACTTCAACATGATAAGGAACTTGAAGTTTGTCCATGATCTCAGTGGCAGCTTGCATAGTGGGCCAGTCACTTTTTGACCCCATAACGACAGCAACGAGGGCTTGCATTGAGCCTCCTTTAGACTTTATGAAATTGTAAGGTAAAGAGTAATTTTGTGATATTTATCACGTTATGATACCACGAGACATTGGGGCAAAAAAAATTAAAAATCTTCCTAGCTAATGAAAACTGAGTTTTAATTTCAGCTATCTAAGTTTGATCTGTATTTTTTCCAGAGTTTATATTGGGCTTCGATATAGGCGGTGAAAATGATGAGAAGGTAACCAAATAGATAGGCAAGCAGTTCCACCGGTTGGTAATGATTTGTGGTAATCGCCCAAGCTAATGGTGACTCTTGAATTTCAATGAGACTTAAATATTGTAAAAATTGGGCTAACTCAATAGAAAGTGATAAACCAAGTGCAATTAAAGCGAGCACTCTGATTGGCATTCTTAAAAAGATTCTGAGTAAGCAATAAAGAAGCATTACCAAAACGATGTCCGTCAGCATATCTTGCATAATGCCAAGTGGGAGTGTCACAGTGAAAACATAATAAGAGATACAACACAGTAAAGTGAGGACAATGTATTTAGTTTTTAGTGTAAAAAAGGACCTCATTTAAATAAAGCTCCTGCCCTATACTTACTTTGTATATTTTTAACGATTAATTGAAATATAAATCAGAATTTAATGAAAAGCACACATAAAATATAGTCATCTATTAGGAGCATGAAAGTCCGATCGACTTTGGAACAGAGTTTTGGACCAGAAACTGAATGTTTTTGGCCCAAATAGAGAAAGAGTAAGCTTTAAGATATTAGCTTTCCTCTATACCGCCTAGTGCTTGAATTGATGAATCTAACAAAGCCGATAACTCACCACACATCAAAGCAAAATCAGCATCCATTTTAGCGAGCGGATCTTCATTGCCGATATCGTCATTATTCGCTCTAAACTCTTCTGAGAACTTTAAGCGTTTCATGCTTGCATCAGATTGTAAAACGAATGAAATCGAATTTCCGAAATGTAACGCTAATTTATGAACTTGCTTTCCTGTTTCTAAGTGTGCAAGGACTTCTTCTTCAAATAACTCTTGTTGTTTGAAGCGTACAATTCCGCCCTCATCAGAAGCGGATTTAAGCTCTGCTTCATCTTGTGCTTCAAATGCGGCAGGTACTGAGCTTTCGGTTAACCAGTTCGTTAACGTATTTTCAATAGGTTGAGTGAAGCTTAAAGGAACGACAGGTAAGCTTCCCAAGGCTTTTCTGAGTAATGCTAATAACTCTTCAGCTTTAGTTGCACTTGAGGAATCCACTAGAACGAGGTTTTGTTGAGACAAAATTAATGCTCGAACTTGACTGCGACGAGAAAATGCACGCGGTAATAGCGTCATGATGATCTCATCTTTCATCGAGTCTTTTTCTTTTTTGGTGATTTTGCGGTTTTCTTGATCTTCTAGCTGGGCAACTTTATCTTCTAAAGCTTCTTTAATAACCTGTGCAGGCAGAAGCTTTTCTTCTTTTGTGATCGAAATTAAGTGGTTACCGTTCGCAGAATGAACAAGTGTTTGCCCTAATTTTCCAAGTGCATTTGAGAAACCAACCTTACTGATGTCCTGGCTTGAACATGGACTAAATGTGAAAGCTTCGAGAGAAGACTCAAGTTGTTCTGTATCAACAGAAAAAGGCTTGTTGAAGCGATAAATTGTTAGGTTTTTAAACCACATAGAAATTCAGACTCTAACTTATAAAAAATGAATTCTACCTCAAATAAGCGACCTTTAGGATAATTTAATTTTGATTTACTCAATACATGTTTTTTAACAATTAAATGTATCTTCAATGAATGTTTTGTTTCACTAATAAGAATATAATATTTCTACTTTGCAATAAAACTGAAACATAAACATTGCAAAATTGCCGCATCTAAACGATGTAATCAGATGAAATCGTCATCACAAGGAAATAAAAATGAAGGCGCTAAACAAAACCCTTTTGGCTTCAGCAGTAGTATCCCTATTTTCTGCATCAGCGTTTGCTGATGACGTAGTTAGTGTATACGGTAAATTGAATGTTACCGCTCAAAAGATTGATACCTCTTCAGCAGACGAAACTAAAATTCAAAGTAATGCTTCACGTCTAGGTGTCAAAGGCTCTTATGATTTAGGTAATGACCTTGAAGCTTTCTATACAATTGAATATGAAGTGGACGTGAGTTCTGATGACAAAGATAATTTTGAAGCTCGTAATCAATTTATAGGTTTAAGAGGCGGTTTTGGTACAGTTATGGTTGGCCGTAACGATACGGTAACTAAGAAATCACAAGGTAAAATAGATTTATTTAACGACTTAGATGGCGATATTAAAAAGCTGTTCAAAGGTGATAACCGTTTAGCTCAAACTGTGACTTATTATACGCCTAGCTTTTCTGGCTTTAAATTTGGTGCGACTTATGTAGCCGAAGGTGACAGTAAGCAAAAAGCTACTTATGTAAAAGACGACACAACTTACATGTATGAAGGCGACGGTTTCGGCGTTACTGCAATGTACGGTGATTCGAAACTAAAGAAATCAAAAGTGTTTGCATCTGTAGCATATGACTCAGACGTTGCTGGTTATGATGTTCTTCGTGCTACGGTTCAAGGTAAAATCGGTGCGTTAAAGCTTGGTGGTATGTTCCAGCAGCAAGAGTCTATCAAGGTAGGAAGTGAAAGCACAAACGGTTATGTTCTAAGTGCTGCATACACTATTGATAAGACAACCTTGAAATTACAACGTCAAGATATGGAAGACAAAGGTGATTCATGGTCTGTTGGTGCAGATTATAAGCTAGCTAAGCCGACTAAAGTGTTTGCATTTTATACCACTCGTCAATATGAAGGTGAAAGTGTAGATAACAATTACTATGGTGTTGGTATTGAACATAAGTTCTAACCGAACATAGAATAGAGGCCGAAAGGCCTCTTTTTGTATCTAGCCATTGTTTTTTGCTTTAAGTTAACGCTGAAAAAACTGTGTTTCATAAAAATTGAATAAAAATGAAACAAATCAGTAAGCTTTTTAATAATAGTGTCATATTTGTTTCTTTTAATAAGATATAACCAAATCAACTCAATGATAGAGAACGAGAAATGACAGCAAGGATTTTGATCGTCGAAGATGAGCTCGCAATCAGGGAAATGTTAACCTTTGTTCTTGAGCAACACGGCTTCACCACAATAGCAGCTGAAGATTATGATTCAGCGGTATCATCAATTCAAGAACCCTACCCAGATCTAGTATTGTTAGATTGGATGTTTCCAGGAGGAAGTGGGATTCAATTTGCCAAGCATTTGAAGCAAGATGAATTTACCCGTCAAACACCAATCATTATGCTAACAGCTCGTGGTGAAGAGGAAGACAAAGTTAAAGGACTTGAAGTCGGTGCTGACGATTACATCACAAAGCCTTTCTCTCCTAAAGAGCTGGTTGCACGTATAAAAGCAGTGTTAAGACGAACGGCACCTACACGTTTAGAAGAGTCGATTGATGTGCAAGGCTTAATGTTAGACCCAATTAGCCACAGAGTCAGTGTTGGTGAGCAAGTTCTGGATATGGGGCCGACAGAGTTTAGATTACTACACTTCTTTATGACTCACCCTGAGCGTGTTTATAGTAGAGAGCAGCTCTTAGATAACGTTTGGGGCACAAATGTGTATGTAGAAGATCGAACGGTTGATGTGCACATTCGACGTTTGAGAAAGGCGGTTGAACCTTCTGGACATGATCGCTTAATTCAAACCGTCCGTGGTGCTGGATATCGCTTTTCGGCACGTTTGTAAAAACAATTAAAAAATGTATTTTCATTAAAGATTATTCAATTTAACATGGCTGAATAGTCTTTAACTTTTCTTGAAACATTTCGAGAACTTTATATGTACGAATCTTATTCAGGATATCGATTAGTTACCCGTTTAGTGGTATTTTTTTTGGTATTTCTGTTAGTCGGCGTCCTGATTGATCACATCACTTTATCTCTACTTATCGGTAGCTTAATCTTACTTTTTTGGAATTATCGCCAACTATCTCGTTTAAATTATTGGTTATGGCTGGATAGAAGGCTTACGCCACCTCAAGGTAGTGGAACGTGGGAGGGCATTTTCAATGGTATCTACCGTCTTCAGGGAAAGAACCGTCGAAGAGTCGGACAACTAGCTTCCCTCTTAGCTCGATTTCGACAGGGCGCTGAAGCTTTACCTGATGCTGCAGTCGTACTCGACTCTGAATTAAATATCGTTTGGTGCAATAAACTTGCACAACTAAGCTTGGGTTTAGTTTGGCCTCAAGATAACGGACAACGAATTAATAACTTAATCAGGCATCCAGATTTTTCGTCTTACTTAAGAAAAGCAAAGTTTGATGAGCCACTTGAACTACCTTCCCCTGCTTCAGATTCTCATTTACTTGAGATTAGATTAATGGGGTACGGAGATCGGCAGCTAATGTTAATAGCCCGTGATATTTCAAGAATCCGACAATTGGAAGGCATGAGAAGAGAGTTTGTTGCGAATGTATCTCATGAATTAAAAACGCCACTGACTGTTTTGCAAGGCTATCTAGAGATGATGCAAGACACCATTCCAGAAGGGGATATGAATCATCATGCCCTCAGTTTGATGCAGCAGCAATCAAAGCGGATGAAGTCTATGGTGGAGCAATTGTTAGTTCTGTCGCGTATTGAAGATGCTGTGGATATTGACCTTAAGCATACTATTTCGATGTCTAAGTTAATGAAAACGCTAAAAGAAGAAGCAGAGGCACTTGCTCAAGGCAATTATATTTTGAAGTTTGACTGTGATGACGCTATTAACCCTCACGGCGATGAGCTTCAACTCAGAAGTGCCTGTAGTAACCTTGTTTCTAACGCAATACGATATACTGATGAAGGTGGCACAATCACCGTTGCATGGCGACTTGTTTCAACAGGTGCAGAGTTTAGCGTGCAAGATACTGGATATGGTATTGCTCCTCAGCATATCGCTCGTTTGACTGAACGTTTTTATCGGGTGGATGATGCTCGTTCAAGAAAGAGTGGAGGGACTGGGCTCGGACTGTCTATCGTCAAGCATGCTCTGAGCCATCATCATAGTGAGCTTTCTGTAGAAAGTGAATTAGGCAAAGGGAGCACATTTAGCTTTGTCATTCCCACTCATTTGATTGAATGATAAAATCAACACATCTTATAAGGCTCTGATTTCATTCAGGGCTTTTTTGTTTTTAAAAGGGATAAAACGAGAGAATGACTGACATAAATGTGTAGTAAAACTGTCAAATTGTCATTTAAATGTAACTTAATGGAAATAGAATTGTCATCGTTGCAATTGATACTGATGTTGTTTTGAAAATAACTCTACATAACTTTGGAGCATAAAATGAAACTGACAAGGCTTGTCGGCGCTATGACTTTAACTGCAGCTGGGCTATTCTCTGTAGCTTCTACAGCAGCAATCGACCCTAAATTGCCGACTTACGAAAAGAGCAGTGGTGTTTCTGGTAATCTATCTTCTGTTGGTTCTGATACTTTAGCGAACATGATGACGCTATGGGCTGAAGAGTTTCAACAACTTTATCCAAACGTAAACATTCAAATTCAAGCAGCAGGTTCTTCAACTGCACCTCCAGCACTAACTGAAGGTACGTCTCAGTTTGGTCCAATGAGCCGTAAAATGAAGCCTAATGAAGTTGAATCATTTGAAAAGCACTATGGTTATAAGCCAACAGCTGTTCGTGTTGCAATTGATGCTCTGGCTGTTTTTGTACACAAGGATAACCCTGTAAAGGGATTAAGCATTCAACAAATCGATGGCATCTTCTCTTCTACTCACAAGTGTGGTGGTAAAGACGTTAAGCGTTGGGGCGATGTTGGTTTAAAAGGCAACTGGGCTCAAAAAGACATTCAGTTATACGGCCGCAACTCAGTTTCTGGTACTTATGGCTACTTCAAAAAGAAAGCACTTTGTAAAGGTGATTTCAAAGCGAATGTTAACGAGCAACCAGGTTCTGCTTCGGTAGTACAGTCTGCATCACAGTCCTTAAATGCGATTGGTTACTCAGGCATTGGTTATAAAACGGCAGGTGTAAAAGCAGTAGCCTTATCTAAGAAAGGTAAGAAGTACATCGAAGCAACAGCTGAAAATGCGGCAAACGGTACTTACCCACTTTCACGTTACTTATACGTTTATGTAAACAAGCACCCAAATAAGGCATTAGACCCAATGCAGCGTGAATTTTTACGTTACATTTTGTCTAAACAAGGCCAAAAAGTTGTTGAGAAAGATGGTTATGTTGCACTTCCAAGTAAAGTCGCAATGAAAGATCTTAAAAAGCTTGGTATCAAGCTATAAATATTGATTTCTCATCATTAGAGATTCCAATTGAAAATGCCAGTCATTAATTTTGACTGGCATTTTTTGTTATAGGCATACGTCTTTTTCAATGAAAACAGTACATCACATCGTCGTCAACAGAACTGATGCCTTGTCGTATTACTTTCAAAGTATCTCGAAACTACTTTGCTCGATGGTAAAATGATCATTGGCACATAAAAAAATCCGATATCAGAGAGTCTGGTATCGGATTCATAAAACTCATAAAGATTGAGCCTTGTTTATTGGGTTCGATTGATTAGTCGTAATCACCTCAAATAAAAGAGCTCATCATCAAACGAGTTTAATTACTGAGCTAACAGGCCACGGCTACGAAGAAGAGGCTCAATACCCGCTTCTTTACCACGGAATTCTTTGTATAGCTTCATCGGATCTTCACTGCCACCTTGCGAAAGTACAGTACCCATAAAGGCTTCTGCTGTGGCTTTATCAAAGATACCGTTTTCTTTAAATGCTTCGAACGCATCAGCACCTAAGATATCAGACCAAATGTAGCTGTAGTAACCAGCACTGTAACCACCGGCAAAAATGTGCGAGAAGTACGTGCTGCGATAGCGTGGTGCAATCTCACCAATTAAGCCCATTTTCTTAACTGACGCAGCTTCAAATGCAGCAGCATCTTGAGGCTTAGTATCAGTCAGTGTGTGCCAATCTAAATCAAGTAGCGTTGCAGCCATGTACTCAACGGTTGCGAAACCTTGGTTGAATTTGCTTGCAGCTTGGATTTTGTTCACAAGCTCTTGTGGAATAACTTCACCTGTTTTGTAGTGCTTAGCAAACTGAGCTAATACTTCAGGTTGAGTCATCCAGTTTTCCATTACTTGAGACGGGAACTCAACATAGTCACGTGGTACAGAAGTACCCGCTTGTGAGCGGTAGTTAACTTTTGAAAGCATACCGTGCAGCGCATGACCAAACTCATGGAATAATGTGCTCGCTTCGTCAAAAGTTAATAATGCTGGCTCACCTTCAGCTGGGCGAGGGTAGTTCAATACGTTAACAATGATGGGTTTAGAATCAACACCGTTCATGTTGTATTGTTGACGGTATGAATTCATCCATGCGCCACCACGCTTGCTATCACGAATGAAGTAGTCACCCATGAACACAGCCATCAGCTCATTGTTTTTGTCGTAAACTTCCCAAGTACGAACTTCTTCGTTGTATTTAGGTAAGTCAGTACGCTCTTTAACTGTGATGCCATATAGGCGGTTAGCTGTATAGAACACGCCCTTAAGTGTATTTTCTAATGAAAAATATGGACGAGTTTGCTGCTCGTTAAAGCTGTACTTAGCAACACGGATTTTGTCTGAGTAATACCACCAGTCCCAAGCTGCAACTTTGAATTTGCCGCCGTCTGCATCAATCATTTTTTGAATGTCAGCAGCTTCAGCTTTCGCTTGTGCTAAGGCAGCAGGCCAGATACGGTTTAGCAGTTTATAAACATTGTCTGCAGTTTTAGCTGTACGCTCTTCTAATACGAAATCAGCATGAGTTTTATAACCCATTAATTGAGCTCGCTCTGCACGTAACGCTGCAATTTTAGCTAATGTTTCTTTGTTGTCATTAGCATTGTCGTTGTTACCACGCTCAATATAACCTTTGTAAATCTTTTCACGTAATTCACGGTTATCAGCATAAGTTAAAAACGGCGTGATAGATGGGCGTGAAGTAGTGAACACCCACTTGCCTTCATGTCCGCGTTTGGTCGCCATGTTAGCCGCACTTGCGATTACATCGTCAGGTAAACCTGCAAGGTCTTCCTTGTTATCGATAACCATTTCAAATGCATTTGTTTCAGCAAGTAGGTTGTCACCAAACTTAAGATTTAGCTTGCCAATTTGAGCATTTAAGTCACGCAGCTTTTCTTTATCAGCTTCGTTTAGGTTTGCACCACCACGAGTGAACGATTTATAGCTGTTCTCTAAAAGGCGAGTTTGTGCTGTATTTAGATTAAGTGCATTTCTGCGCTCGTAAACTGATTTAACACGCTGAAACAGCTTATCGTTTAAGTAGATATCATCGTTTAGTGATGAAAGCATTGGCGAAACTTCTTTGCTAAGCTCTTGAAGTTTGTCAGTAGTATCTGCGCCAGTTAAGTTATAAAAAACACTCGCAACTTTAGAAACTAAGTCACCTGAAAACTCCATTGCTTCGATGGTATTTGCAAATGTAGGCTCATCAGTGCTATTGGCAATAGCATCAATTTCAGCACGTTGCTGTTTAATGCCTTCTTTGAACGCAGGTAAGTAATGCTCTTCTTTGATTTTGGCAAAGTCAGGCATACCAAAGAAAGTGTCGTATGGTTTGAAGAATGGGTTGTCAGCCTGCTTGCCTGCAACTTGCTCTACAGCGTTAGCAGGTTTGGCTGCACCTTGTGTTGCTTTATCTTCTGTTTCTTCGCTACCGCAAGCTGTTAAGGCTAACGCTAAAGTGATAGCGCTAACTAAGGGCTTGATTCTCGAACCTTTCATTTGGGTTCTCCCATTCTGTTGTTGTTTTTGCCATTCACTAAGTATGAATAGCTGATGTAGAAAACCCTCAAGGCAGCTACTGGCTTGAGGGTTAAAATAAGTAATCTATTTTTTTACCACGAATCGAGGGGGCAGAGCTAGCCAAATCCACAAAACTTTGTAACAAATATTTCAAAAAGTGAATTTAGACTACTTGGTGATCTATTTATAAGGATCGTAGCTGTTGTTTAATCTCGTCAAGTATCGCTGGGTCGTCAATTGTTGAAGGAATGACATATTCTTGCCCATCTGCCATTTGCCTCAACACTTTGCGTAAAATCTTACCTGAACGTGTTTTTGGGAGCCTTTCGACAATCAGAGCTGCTCTAAAGCAAGCAATTGCACCTATTTGCTCTCGAACTAATTGCACTAATTCTTTTTGAATCGTTTGATGTTCAAGTTCGACACCATTTTTTAATACGACAAGGCCAAGTGGCAATTGACCTTTAAGTTGATCTTGCACACCAATCACAGCACATTCAGCAACGGCATAATGTGAAGCAACGATTTCTTCCATCTCTCCGGTTGAAAGCCGATGGCCAGCGACATTTATTACATCATCGGTTCTACCCATAATGAATAAGTAGCCGTCATCATCGATGTAACCACCATCACCGGAAACATAGTAACCAGGGAACTGTTCCAAATATGAACGACGAAAGCGTTTAGAGTCTCCCCAAATGGTCGGTAAGCAACCTGGTGGTAACGGCAATTGAATGGCGACAAAACCTTGTTCGTTAGTCGTAAGTTTTTCACCAGATTCATCCAAAATATCAATGTTAAAACCTGGTACCGGCATCGTTGCTGAACCGGGTTTTGTTTCCATCATTTCGAGTCCAACAGGGTTAGCAGCAATAGGCCAGCCAGTCTCAGTTTGCCACCAATGATCAACGAGTGGTAAACCCGTTTTTTCTTGTAACCAGTGGTAAGTTGGTGGATCTAAACGTTCTCCAGCGAGATATAGACGTTCTAACTTACTGAGATCATATTTTTTTAAGAACTCAGCTTCAGGATCTTCTTTGCGAACAGCACGAAATGCCGTGGGAGCGGTGAACATTGTCTTTACGTTATGTTCAGCACACACTCGCCAAAATGCCCCTGCATCAGGTGTTTTGACAGGCTTGCCTTCATAAATAATCGTCGTGCAGCCGGTTAAAAGTGGTGCATAAACTATGTATGAGTGGCCGACTACCCAACCAACATCAGAGGCTGCCCAATACACATCACCGGGTCCAACGCCATAAACGGTTTCCATTGAGTAGCGTAATGCAACGGCATGGCCACCATTATCACGTACGACGCCTTTCGGTTTCCCTGTTGTACCTGAAGTATAAAGAATATAAAGCGGATCAGTACCTTTTAAGGCAACAGGCGCGGCTGGTGATGCTTTTAAGGTCAGTTCTGCCCAATCTAAATCACGCCCTTTAATTAGCTTGGCATTAATCTCTGGACGTTGAAGAATGACACAATGAGACGGTTTGTGCTCTGATTGTTCGATAGCATCATCCAATAATGGCTTATACGGTAAAACCTTATCTACTTCGATACCACAAGAGGCTGAAACAATGACTTTAGGCGTAGCGTCTTCAATTCTAACGGCTAACTCGTGGGGAGCGAAACCACCAAATACCACTGAATGTATGGCGCCGAGACGAGCACAGGCCAACATAGCAACTGCCGCTTCTGGTACCATGGGCATATAAATGACGATACGATCACCTTTTTCGACGCCCAGATTTTGCAGTGCACCAGCAAAGCGAGCAACTTGCTCGGTGAGTTCTGAATAGGTAATTCTTTTGATGGTATTGGTTACTGGGGAATCGTAAATAATGGCATCTTGATCGCCACGACCTTGTAAAACATGGTAATCAAGTGCTAAATAAGAGGTGTTAAGTTCACCGTCGGCGTACCACCGATGAAATCCCTCAGCATCTTGAGATAAAGGTTGAACAGGTGATTTATACCAGTCAATCAATCCCGCTTTTTGATGCCAAAACGCTTCAGAATTCTCTATTGATTGAAGGTATTCTTCTTGGTAACTCATATTCACACCCACTTTAACTTTCATCCATCGTCGATTCAGTGTAGTGAAACCTTTGAGTTTGAAAATTAGACAAAGGTCGAAGAGAGTCGGTGAGTTTTAAATCGCTTTGACAAAAAGTAACATTAAGGTTCGTGTTATAATTCGCACCCCCACAATTCAACAAGGAGATATATGGATAAAGTTGTCGTGGTTACAGGAGCAAGCAGAGGAATAGGTGCCGCAACGGCAATATTACTTGCAAAAAAAGGCTATAAAGTTTGCATTAATTATAAAAACAACCGTAAGTTGGCTGAACACATAGTTAATTCCATTTCTCATCAGGGTGGTTTTGCCAAATCTTTTCAAGCTGATGTTTCAAAAGAAGTCGAAGTTAAAAAGCTTTTTGATTTCACAAATACCGAATTAGGAACCGTTACTCATTTGGTGAATAACGTTGGTATCCTTCAACAACAATCCAAACTCGTTGAATTAACTGAACAACGTATCAATCATATTCTTTCAAACAATGTCACCAGTTACTTCTTATGCTGCAAAGCGGCATTGGCAACAATGACAAATGGTAGTGCTATCGTAAATGTGGGTTCTGCTGCATCACGACTTGGAGCACCCAATGAATATATTGATTATGCGGCATCTAAAGGAGCGGTTGATTCATTAACGAAAGGGTTGTCTTTAGAGTTAGCGCCGCAGAATATTCGAGTAAATTGTGTTCGACCAGGATTAATTGAAACAGATATTCATGCCGATGGAGGTGAGTCGGAAAGAGCTATTCGCATAGGTAAAACACTCCCACTAGGTCGAAGCGGTAAACCAGAGGAAGTTGCGCAAGCGATCGCTTGGTTATTATCTGACGAAGCATCATTCGTAACGGGCTCGTTTATTGATTTAGCAGGAGGAGCATAATGCTCGAAGCATGGGTTTCACTGGTTGTAACTTCTTTATTGTTATTGGGTTCTCCGGGACCTGCACCTTTAGCATTGGCCGCCGTTGGTGCAACTGCAGGAGTCAAGAAAGGTATTCCCTTTTTAATGGGGATTTTGAGTGGCTTAGTTGTTGCTATTACGTTTGCCGCAGTTGGTCTAGCAACGTTATTCGACCATTACCCATATGCTAAGTTGATATGTGAGGTTTTAGGTGCGATATATATTTTGTTTGTGGCCTATAAAATTGCATCTGCTCCTGCTTTACCAAGCGCTAGCGATATCGAAGTACCAGATTTCAAAGATGGCTTTATTCTAAATTTATTAAACCCTAAAGCGTATGCGGCATTTTTAGCGGTTTTTGCACAATTCTTATTACCTTATTCGAGTGACATCACAAGTTACTTGATGACGGCGATAGGGTGCTTTCTCGTTGCAGCATTCGTTGATTCATTATGGTTGATGGCTGGTGGAATATTAAGACCGTTTTTAAGCGATCCTAAAAAGTTGAGAGCCACACGGATAGCTTTTGCTGTAATCATGGTCGTAATGGTGATTTACGCTTTATTCTTTTCTTAACGGATTAAACAACAGAGGTAGAATATTATTGAGTGCGGCGTTGCTTATTTAGATACATTATCACCTATTTTATGGTTATTATCTGACTAGAGACCATATACGGCCTCTAAGCAACATTTCAAAAGTTTGATTTATTGTTCTTGTGGAGGAGCTTAATGCTTGAAGCTTGGTTTTCACTGGTTTTCACAGCATTCATGTTATTAGGTTCCCCTGGCCCTGCATGCTTGGCTCTTGCGGCCGTGGGGGCAACTGCTGGTGTTAAAAAAGGCATTCCTTTTTTACTTGGCATCCTGAGTGGTCTGACTATAGCCATAACCCTTACTGCTGTTGGCTTAGCGGCATTGTTCGAACATTATCCATATGCCAAATTGATTTGTGAGAGTATCGGAGCGCTCTATATTCTGTATGTCGCCTATAAAATGGCGTCTGCCCCTGCTTTATCCAATGATAATGATGTTGACGTTCCTGTTTTTAAAGAAGGCTTTATTCTTAACTTACTTAATCCCAAAATTTATGCATCGTTCTTGGCTGTCTTTGCTCAATTTTTATTACCTTATAAAACCGCAACCATGAGCTATTTAATGACGGCTTTAGGGTGCTTGCTCGTTGCCACGACGGCAGGATTGGTGTGGTTAATTGCTGGTGGTGTGTTGAGGCCGTTTTTGAGTGAACCCAAAAAGTTGCGAGTAACTCGTATAATCTTTGCTGTCACTATGGTTGTTATGGTGGTTTATGCTTTATTTTTCTCTTAATGAATTAAGTGAGGAGAGGAGCATATCTAATTGAACTTGGGTAATACCAAGCGCACTCAATTGGTTCTTAATGTGTAGCGGCCAACCCTTTTTATATTGATTTTGATTGTTTGAAAGGTCGATAAATACCTGCTGAGTGATTGAGTTCAGCTCTTGTCTTAACTGATTTAATGACATAAATGTTTGTGGGTTTTTATTCTTACTCATTTCTTGTTTTTGAACCTGTTTACAGCTCAGTATTAATTGCTGAGTGAAAGCTAAAACAGACTTTGAATCTAAATGATATTCCTCCGCTTTTTGTTGCGCTGCAGAAAGCACCTTTTGTTCCTGTTTTACGTTTGTGATTGGCAGATGGTGTAGAATTTTATAGTGAGCAACATCAACACAAAGATTAAGTCTTTGTGCAATCAGGCTTTCAACGTCATTTGCTAAAGCGGAAAATGAAGTCAATATCAGTAAAAAACAAAGTACATGTTTCATAAATCAAGGACGAAAAAAAGGGCTACCTAATTACATGATAGCCCCTTCAACTTCAAGTTGGGAGAGTAAACATTGCTTCTTACAACCTTACCTTACGACAATGCTTCATAAAATAAGGATATTCTTTACTGGAAGCTCAGTGTCCAGCTATTGATTGTACCGACATCACGACGTGCATTATCTACGGCTTTCAAAGTCCAAGTACCGGATGATTCAACACCTGAAAAGTCAGCAGTATACGTTTGAGCGATATCGTTCGAACCACCACCATCGTTAGCATGAAGAACGGCGAAAGCTCCTGTTGGACTAACTAGACGAACTTCTAAATCACCAATGTACGTATGACTAATATCTACCGCTACAGTCACTGAGCCTGAATCGCCAGTACGTGTTACGTTGATAGGGCTAGATACACCAGCAGCATTATTGTCTGGAATACTGTAGTTTCCGTTGTTGGTATAAGATGCTGCGCCACCTGGAGGGGTTGTCGACCCTTCAGTGAAATCAGCTTGTAACTTCACACCACTGAATGTTGAATAAGCTCGAACCATCACATAGTAAGTGCCAGATTGCACATCTGAATCGCTCACAGGGCAGCTTTCATTATTACCATTCTTCCAAGGACGGCAATCATAGTCATTTGTCGTCGGTGCAGAGCCATATTTCACATATAAATCCGCATCACCATTACCACCGCTCATAACAATGCCAAGGTCAGTTGCGCCTGCTGGTACTTCAAGTGTGTAGTGAAGTTCATCACCTGTACTTGCCTCAAGATTCATTTTAGCCACACCATTCTCAAGTTCAGAGCCACCTGTACCTGGATCAGTTGGGCCATTACAGGATGCATCAAGGTATTCTTTAGCAGCAACAGCGTCGACTAAACCGAAACCTGTGCGATTATCACGACCCGCCACATCAATATCCTCTGCTGTTGCATTAAGTGCAGCACGAACTTGAGCGCCAGTACACTGAGGGTGATAACTCCAAACGAGTGTAGCGACACCAGCAACATGTGGCGTGGCCATCGAAGTACCATTGTAGTATTCGTAATCTTCGCCAGCAGTCACATTTACGGTTGCTGTTTGCCCAAGTTGGTTGCGTAATGCTAGACCTGTTGCACGATCGACTGACACAGAAATATGTTGTTGCGCCGTATCTCTGTCGACATCAAATGGGTTTTGTAGTCCTGGGCGAGCAGTATTACTGTATACGATAGTTGCTCTTGCACCAGCGTTCTCACAGGCTTCTACAGCATCATAATCTGGAAAAGAGCCACCGCCTTGATTGCCAATACGTTCTACAAGACAGACTTTATTGAACATGTTGCCACAGCTGTAGTTTGAACCGGATACCGAACATTCTGAGAGTTCACCAGAGAAGCTGCCGTTAATTGGGCTAGGACCAAAACTTGTTCCTTGAGGTACGAGGCGTAAATGAGGAACAATGCCGTCATCGAAATACGATTGCCCACTGATTGTAATGTCAGCCAAACGACCTTCACCAACAGAAACTGTCGATAGAATGGCTTCACCTGGACCTGAGATTTCAACTTGATTAGTAAATTGAGAGAATTCAGCATGCTGTTTATTACTGTCTACAGCGCCTACCGACATTACAGCATCGTAAGATGCTGGGTAACTATGATCGCTATTTCCGTCGTTACCAGCAGCGGCAATTAATAACACACCGTTGTTTGCATGAGCCTGTAGTGCATTGCGCTCTGTGGTATTTGAGCCTGCTCCACCCAAGCTCATATTAACGACGTTGGCACCTGCATCAACACAGCGGTCAATGGCGCTGACCAAGTCAGATGAATAACCCCAACCACTAGAATTAAATACTTTGATCACGTGAACATTGGCATTTTGGTTTGGCATTACACCAACAACACCTTCACTGTTGTTAATGGCTGCAATGGTACCTGCTACGTGTGTCCCGTGGGCATTATTTGAACCTGGATCATACCAATTGCCAGTACCAGAGTTATTGGTACCAGTTACTTGATTTCCGCTTAAATCGTTATGGTCAATATCATAACCAGAGTCGATGATACAAACAGTACGATTACCAGCTTGAGAATCGTCTAATGACGTCGCACCAACATAAGTTTGACCCCATGGCGTAGTTTCTGAAAGCAGCCTACGTGGGCTGTCTTCTTCAACAAATTCTACGTCGACTCGGCTTCTTAATTTGAGTAACGCAGAGTCGTTTAACTCTGCGGTATAACTTCTAGAACGCCCAATTTGCTTCATTTGGCGAGCCTGAACACTGCTCATTGCTTTCATATGATTCGAGCGCTCAAATGATCTTGGGGAAGCCGAAACCGAACTTGTTGCGATTGAATCACTGGCTAAAAAAGAAGCCGACTCCGCATTGCGAAATTTAATGATGTATCGCTTAGGTAACGGTGATTCTTGGCTGAAACCGTTATTTAATGGATTTACAGAGTTTGCATTTGCAACTGTAGCGACTGCCATCGCTATAGCTGATAACCCCAATGCAACATTTTGCCTCGTTTTATTTTTCATGCGTGATTTCCCTATTATTTGGAATTCTCAACCTGTACTGAAGCGTTTTGCTTTCTCACTTCTGTGGTTATTTAGCAGCTTATAATTAGAATTTTTGTTAATTGATTTTGCTGCTGGATTAAAAAAATAGAATGATAAACCTAAAATGTAAACAAAATGTAAAATTAGAGTTTTCTTAATTAGAAGCTGTTAAATCATCATAAGAACAAAAGAATAAAATGAAAAAAATGATGACAAAACATAGGCTTTTACTGGGTTTAAGAAGCAATGATTAAATGATTCTATTGAATTCTTCTTGATTGTATATTTAATGCAATCATAGAGAGGGCTAAAATTATTCTATGTAAAACATAAGGATGTGATTTTATGTTAAATTTATATAACAAAAGGTAATTAATTATAACAAATGTTGTTTATTTAGATGTATGTACTGTAAATCTGAGGTTTTAGTGATATTTCTGTCGATTTAATGTCGTTAGTCAAAATATTGATTCATTAAATAACTGCGATTACCCACTGCAAGTTAAGTGGCTCTTAACCAATAATAAGGTAAGAGCCATTCAATAGTTAGATACTTTGTCCTACATTTTTATCTTTAATCCAACCATCAACAAGTCTTTCGAGAATAGACAGCGGAACAGGACCGTTCTTCAAAACAACATCATGAAATTCGGCAAGATTGAATTTATCGCCTAACTGAGACTTAGCCTTTTCGCGTAATTCAAGGATTTTCATCATGCCAATTTTGTATGAAGTCGCTTGACCGGGCATTACAATGTAGCGTTCAATTTCAGAAACAACATCACTTTGCGTCATACCAGTATTGGCTTTCATGTATCCAATAGCCTGTTCACGGGTCCAGCGTTTATGGTGAATACCGGTATCTACAACTAAGCGCACAGCTCTAAAAAGCTCAGCTTGTAAACGGCCAATGTTATCCTCTGGTTTTTTCTGAAACCCTAACTCCCATGCTAATTGCTCAGCATACAGTGCCCAGCCTTCGCTGTAAGCTGTGAAGCCCCCCATTTTTCTAATGAACGGCAGTCCTTCGAGTTCTTGAGCTATTGCAATTTGGAAGTGGTGACCAGGTACACCTTCATGATAAGCCAGTGTTCTCATACTGTAAGTTGGTGTAGCTTTGATGTCGTAAAGGTTGGCAAAAAAACGTCCAGGTCGGGTGCCATCGAGTGATGGCCCTTGATAATACGCGCCGGGAGACGTTTTCTCTTTAAATTCAGGAATACGAACTACTTCCATTCCGGCTTTCGGGCGAATGTTGAATGCATCATCAAGGTCTGCATTAATTTCGTCTAGAATCGTTTGATAGTCTGCGAGGATTTGTTGACGGCCTTCATCAGTATCAGGGTAATAATACTTTTCATTGTCGGCCAAAACTTCAATTGCTTGGGTGAAGTTATCAGCATTGATATTGAGCTTTGTTAACTCGGTAAGAATCTCACCTTGAATGCGATCTACCTCAGTTAAGCCTAAACGATGAATATGTTCAGCGGAATAATCTGTTGTTGTGAAAAACTGCAGTGCTTTTTTATAGGCTTTATCACCGTTCGGCAGGTTCCAAAAGCCATGATCGTTGCCTGTTTTAGGCTCAAGCTGTTCAAAGTAGGTGATTAGTTGATTGTAAGCTGGATGAATGCTCTGTTTGATAGCCTGATGAGTTTGTTCTAACACCCTTTGTTTTTCTTGGCTTTCGATGTCACTGATCTTTTCTAATTTGTTTTCTAAAGAGGAATAAAGAATGTTTTCTTTGATAGGCTTTTCTACAAAGTTTCGCATTTCTTCTAAAACACGCTCAACAACGAATTTTGGAGGTAAAATGCCTTTGTCTTCTCGGATCTTTAGTCCTTCTATATTTTGAGAAAACTTAACAGGTAGCTTATTAAGACGAGATATATAGTTTTCTGCATCTTCAATGCTGTTTACTTGATGCTGAGCTTGCATGAAGCTTGGGAAACCATTTTGTAGACCGAAAAGTTGGTTTACTGGGTAATTATGATGACGATATTCGTAGGAAGAGTTTAAAAAATTTAAAAGGTAAAGTGAGATCTCTTTACTTAACTTATCTGATTCATTGAGGTCGTTATTATCATAATTGTTGAGCAATGTTTGAATTCGATTGGCAGTTACAAACATTTTCTCTAGCTGTTGAGGTCTGTCGTCATCAAGTTCAGCGTTATGACTTGTAATGCCAATTGACTCTAGAAAGCCCAAAGAAGTCAGTGTTTCTGGGCTATCAAAAGCAATTTTCATCATTTCTCTGTCGAGCAGAGAGCGCATCATGAACGGTTTGTCCGCATACCATTCATGAGCGGCAAAACTGCCTCCAAGTGCAATAGTTACAGCAACGGCAATACCAGTGCCTTTTAGAATTTTTTTAATCATTGTCATCTCCATTTCTGTTAACTAAAAGTTAACATTTGTCTATTTGGAGAATCAATGTCGAAAAAGTAACAGATGATTACAGTCGGGCTAAGATCATTCACTTACTGGCCAAAAACGTGGTTAGCAGCCTTAAATAATTGATAATGTCGATTTACTAACTCAGGTCGATTTCTACTGTAGCCACCACCAATTACTGCAGCTATTGGGGTTTCATGTTCTTTTGCAATTGAAAAAACATTTGTATCTCGTTTATAGATGCCATCGTCACAGATATTTAAATATCCAAGATCGTCATCTTTATGGACATCAACACCCGCATCGTAAATAACGAGGTCTGGTTGATGAAGTCGAATTAGATACTCAAAAGTTTGAGAAACTGTTTCTAAATAGGGGAGGTTAGGCGTCTCTTTTTCAAGTTCAATATCGTAATCAGAATCCATTTTTCGAGCAGGGAAGTTCTTACCACAATGCAAAGAACAGGTAATAATACCATCATGATTTTGCCCCAGTGATGCAGTGCCATCACCTTGATGGACATCGCAGTCAAAAATGAGAACGGTCTCCAAGCCATTGGTTTTCTGCATCTCAGTAGCAGCAAAGATTAAATCGTTGAATAAACAAAACCCGCTGCCGAAGTCGTAATGAGAGTGGTGATAACCGCCACTTAAATGTAATGCGCAGCTGTGTTCAAGAGCAAGTGATGCGGTTAGTCGAGTTCCAGCAATAGAGTGAAGTGTTCGTCTGATTAATCCTTTCGACCATGGAAAGCCAATCCGTCGCATGACTTTAGCATCGAGCTTACCATTGATAAGTTGATCTACGTAAATTGGGTCATGAATGGCAAATAACTCTTCAGGACTAATGGGTTCTGGAAAATGAAACTGTTCAGGTTGGGCGAATTTGCTTTCCAGCAGGTATTCATAAATGTCCTGATACTTGGTTGTTGGAAAGCGGTGAGTAGGAGGTAACGCAAGCTCAGAATAACTTGCGTGATAGACATATGGGATCATTTATTATTTTGTGTTTGAAGCCAGATTAAAAAGTTTTGTCTTGATTTGGCGTCGGCCTTGTTCCACCAATATTTCAGCATTGCTTCATTATCCACTGTTGCACTCGCTTTTACAGCGGTTGTTGATTCAGTAATCTCATGGGTAAGAGCTTGTGTAGAGGCTTGAACTTTATGAACTGTTGTTTGCTGTACTGCATAGGCTTTAACGTCTTTGCGGGCTTCGCCACCTAACATTTCACCTAATAGAGAGCCTTCATTAAATTGGGTGTTTTTAACTGAATAAACCACTTTGCCATTATCGACTCTGCGAATCGTAATTTTTGGGTTTTTGGCGTATTTATCTGGATCATTATTGAATTGAGGGCCAAGACCAGCTAGTTGATATTGGTTTAATCCATCCACAAAAATCGAAACGATAAAAGGATGGGATTTAATATATCCATGACTCCCAGTGATGTCATCTTCATAGAGATCATTAAAGCGCATCGCAACTTTATGCTCACCTTCAGCAAGCTTTATTGAAGATTTACGATTGAGTAATGAAGAATTTATTGGGTTACCATCGACAGCCAAAAATTCAAATTCACTTGGAATAGATAACTGGCTGGCAAATGCATGGGTTGCAAATGAAAGTAACAGTAGTGATGAAATCGAAATCCATTTTTTCATACTTATTCTCATTAAAAGTCTTTTTTGTAATTTGGTCGCTCAAATAATTGTATTCTATCTTCTATATAAGAGATAGCTTGTCTGCACTTACCCAATCTTTTGTGCATATCAAGAATTTCATGTTGTAATTTGAGTTTATCTCGAGCAGAGCAGTAATCCAATTTCTGATTAGATTCTTGGATTTTTTCTTCAATTCTACTTGCCCAGTTCAAATGTTTATTCAGCTCAGCATAAAGCTGGTGACTGTTCTGCATTACATTACTGGCTATCCACTCAAAACCCGAGTCATTATGCTTTTTTTGCTGTCGTTTCAAGTAACTGCTTCGGGCAGTAGAGCGTTTATGCCTTTCTGATTTTAAATCAATAGCTGTAGTGTTGAGAGCTCGTTTAACGGCAGAAAATTGGTCTTGAATATGAAGGCAACTTGTTTCAATTGCGTCTTTATTTATACCCGCTTGTAAGCGTTTATCGAGCATATTGATGCTGTGTTTTATCTGATGAACACAAGCAATAAGCTTACCTCCATTTTGATGGAATAGACCAGAGTTGAAGCGACCATTATTTTGCAACAGCTTTTGTTCGTTTTGTGCAAGGTTGCTGTCGTGTTTCAGTACCTCTTGCTCAAGTCTACCTAGCTGTTCACGAAGTTTTATGATCAACTGCTGTTGATTGATACTCATTATAGCCAAGCGCTCCATGCTAAATGCAGAGACATAAACAATACCACAGTAATAAAAATAGGTTTAATAAATGGAGAGCCGAAACGAATCGCCACTCTTGCACCGACGAATGAGCCAGTCATCATAAATAAACCAAGAACAATACCGACGAGATAGTTCACCTCATCTAAAGCAATGAAGACCATTAAAGCTGTTAAGTTGCTGACTAGAGTCATGGACCTTGCTAAACCGCAGCTATTAAGAAGTGGAAGCCCATAAAATTTAGACGTTGATATTGTCCAAAATGCTCCGGCGCCAGGACCAGCAAAACCGTCATAGCCCCCTAAAGCAAGACCCATTAGCCATTGATGTAGCTTGCTTGGGCTTTTTTTAATCATTTTGGAATTTTGGGAACCTATCGCATTAGGATTGATAAGTGAATAAACAGCAACAGCAATAATGATGATGGGAAGAATTTTTATCAGCCATTCATTATCAATGGCTAGAACCAATGCACTACCTAACACCCCACCTACAAAGCTTGCAATTGCGGTGTGGTACCATAGTTTTGGGCTAAACAACTCTTGTTTGAAATAGGTCAATGATGAAGTAAATGAGCTGAAGCAAGCCGCAACTTTATTGGTACCCAAGGTTAAGTGAGGTGGAAGCCCTAAAGAAAGCAATGCTGGAATAGACAATAGCCCACCTCCGCCAACTACGGCGTCAATGAAGCCTGCACTGATCCCAACCAGCGCAAGCATAAACCAATGTCCGACTTCTAACATCATAAATAAATTACTCTACTACTCTACGAAATGGAGGTAAGGCATCCAAAAGCGATTTTCCATACCTTTTAGTGATTAATCTTCTATCTAAAATGGTCACTCTGCCATAATCTTGTTCTTTTCTGAGAAGGCGCCCGCAACTCTGAATTAATTTGCGTGATGCATCCGGAACAGTTAACTGTATAAAAGGATTGCCCCCTTTCAATTTAATGTATTCGGCATGTGCCTGTTCAACTGGTGAAGTAGGGACCGCAAAAGGCAGTTTTGTGACGATAAGATTCGTTAAATAGTCACCAGGTAAATCTAAACCTTCTGAGAAACTGCCGGTTCCAAAAATGATACTTGGTAGGTTATCATCGCAGAGTTGGTAGTGCTGTTTGAGCAGTTCTTGTCTTGGTTTTGTGCCTTGAACCAGCAAAGGTATTTTTAATTTACCTTCGATTAGTTCGATAACCTTGTCCATTTGCCAATAAGAGGCAAATAGAACCAGTGTCGCCATTTCACCTTCTATTAATTTAAGAATTTGCTCTGCTAATTCCTCTGTGTAGTCGTCCGCAGTAGGTTCAGTACGCATTTGAGGTAAAAACAATGTGGCATTGTTTTCATAATCAAATGGTGATTGTAATGCTAGGTAACGACTGCCATCGTTAAGTGATAGACCGACCTGATGACAAAAATGTTCAAATTTATTTAAAGCGCGTAATGTTGCACTACATAAAACGACACCTGCGGCTTTTTTCCAAAGCATTGTTTCTAGCATAAAGCCAACTTCGATAGGCGAGGCTTGGAACAAGTAATCTGATTTTTTTCCAGAAATTAATTCAGCCCAACGAGCAGAGGGAGCCCCCTTCGGACTGTCCTCTTTAGCTATGGCTTTCCAAAGCTTGGCAACCGACTCAAGGCGTTGCAACATAAAACCAGCTTCAGTGAGGAGTTGTTCTGCCAGGTGCTTAGGAATTTCCCCGTCTTTAATCGACTCACTTAAAATAGACTGAATTTTATTAAATTGTTTTAGAGCTTGATTTGACTCTGTTGCTAAATTTTCAGCAGGAATTTTAAGTGTTTCTGGTATTTGCCCATGCTCAAAGCGCCAGCGAGACTCGGGATTATTGAAAAACTTAAGTTGCGCATCACAAAAATGACCCACTTGGTTGAGCACTTTGACCATATCTGCAATATGATCTTGTAAATTCTGAGACGGTGAGATGACCTGATCACTGCTAATTTGGCTCTGCAGTTTGGCCACTGTTTTATTAAACTTCTCTAACCAATCAGCTGTACCACGGATAGTAGATTGTGCACTGGAAAAATCTCTCGCTACATTGGGTAAGTGATGTGCCTCATCGATAACATAGAATACATCTTCAGGATCCGGCAGGATCACGCCACCGCCCAGTTCTAGGTCAGCAAATAGAAGGCTATGGTTGACGATGAGAACATCCCAAGAGTCGACTTCTTCTCTGGCACTGTGGAACGGACATAGTCTATGAGCGGCTATGGTGCGATGGCAGCTGTGTTTGTCAGATGAAATCTGCTGCCACATATGATCAGGTAAATCGACAGTTAATGTATCTATTTCACCATTCCATTTGCCTTCATGATAATCACGCAGCAGTTTTTGCAAAATTTCAATTTGGTGTTGATCAGGCTTTGTTTGCCACATGGCCATTTGAGTACCATTATCTTCGCCAATCAGCATTTCTAACTTAGATAAACAAACGTAGCGTTGACGGCCTTTCACCAAACCAAATTTAAAGTTGAGCTCAGATTGTGCCAAAAAGAAAGGTAAATCTTTATGGAGTAGTTGCTCCTGAAGCGCCACCGTTGCCGTAGCAATACACACTTTTTTCTTTTGTGCTAAAGCCAGTGGGATCGTGCCGAGCAAATAAGATAATGATTTACCAATGCCTGTTCCAGCTTCGACCACAATAATTCGACGATCCTTATCATATTCGCCCGCGAGTGTTTTCGAGATCTCTGCCACCATATAATTCTGCTCCCTGCGAGAGACAAAATTGGGTAGTGCAGCTGCAATACCTTTATAGATAGTGCGTATTTGTGTTTTGACCTTATCTGCGAGCATGATTATGTTTGTAGCTTCCTTATAAGTGTGCTGTATATAATAACAGTTTTATATAGCTGCATGGAATGACAATTAATTATAGATAATTGAATGTTTAGAGCTTTTAGTTAGGGAATAAAGCGAATTCAGTGGAATAGAGGTTAAGTTCATTTATTCAAGTTAATGTGGCATGGCATTTCATTAAGTAAGGTTTATCACCCCAGAATTGAGTTAATTATCTAACTGGTTGTATTGCATGTATTTAAAGAGGGTTAAATGTCTTCATCATTAACGACAGTTTCAGGGCAAGTATTAACACGTAGAATTAATAAGCTTCGTGGGCAGCATTTTATTGAATACTTTGTTGCTACGTCTTCAGGACCTGTTTTAGTTCGAGTTGATGATGCTAACTGGGTATGTTTCTGCAAGACAAATGACTTTTCTAAGTTATTCAATCCGGACATTGGAAGTCGTTATGTATCTAAGTCGCTTCCATTGAAAGATTTTAATGGCGATGAAGTTACCGCTATTTATACAGAAAGCCGACAGGAACAAGTCAAAGTTAAAGACATCGCCGATAGGCTAAATATTCCGTTATATGAGACTGGCATCAAGCCTGAACATCGTTATTTATGTGAACGTGAAATTGCCTTCGATGCTGAGTTTTTAGGCAGTTATATTCACTCATCAAGTACTGATATTAAGCAATTTCGGGCACAAAGAGTGCGCCCAATCCAAGCCTCTAAAAATTATCCACTTAAAAGCATCTCGTTAGACTTCGAGTGCAGTCCACAGAGTGAGCTTTATTCTGTGGGCTTGTACGCCGAAGGCTATCAAAAAGTCATTATGGTAGGTGAAGAGCAAGTCAAGTCACCTGAATACGTTGAATGGGCTCTCGATGAACGAGAGCTCATAGTAAAACTGATTGCTTGGTTTCAAGACTATGATCCTGACATTGTTATCGGTTGGGCTGTGATCACATTTGATTTAGCATTACTTTACAAACGAGCACTGGTTCATAGCTTACCTTTAACCATCGGTAGAGCGTCTTCTAAGTTGAGCTGGAAAGTTGAGGGTAAATATAGACCTGAAACATTGTCATTGCCGGGGCGAGTTGTATTGGATGGTATTGATTGGTTAAAAGCCGCTTTTTATAAATTCGAAAGTTTCTCATTAGAAAACGTCTCAAGAGAATTACTGCATGAAGGTAAGGCTATCGATGATGTTAAAGGACGAGGGACCAAAATTGCAGATATGTTTGAACATGACAAATTATCTTTAGCTCATTATAACCTAACGGATTGTAGGCTCGTTTGGGACATTTTTGAAAAAACTGATTTATGGAACTTTGCTATCGCACGAAGCCAATTGACGGGTTTAGAGTTAGGTAGGACAGCAGCTTCGGTTGCGGCGTTTAACAACTTATATTTTCCAAAATTACATAAAGCTGGTTATGTCGCACCTCAATCAGCGGTTAGCGATGGCTTAGAGTCACCCGGCGGCTACGTAATGGATTCGATTCCTGGTTTGTATAACAACGTATTGGTGCTCGATTTCAAAAGTTTGTACCCCAATATTATCCGAACTTTTTTAATTGATCCAAAGGGGTTAGTTGAAGGGTTAAAGGAGGCAGACAATTCGGTTGCTGGATTTTTAGGGGCAAAATTCAGTAGGAAGAGCCCAATATTGCCGCAGTTAATTGCAAATCTATCAGAACAACGTGAAATTGCAAAACAAGAAAAAAATGCGCCTTTATCACATGCCATCAAAATTATAATGAATTCGATGTATGGCGTGTTAGGTACACCAAGCTGTGTGTTCCATGATGCAAAGCTCGCAAGCTCTATCACTATGCGTGGTCACGAGTTGATGAAGCAGACAAAGCATTGGATTGAAGAGTTAGGTCATACAGTGATTTATGGTGATACGGATTCTACATTTGTCTGGGCTGGTGATCATGAAAATCCAGATGTATTGGGGGGAGAGCTTGCTGAGCTAATTAATAAAAAATGGAAAAATAAGCTATTAGAAAAATATGACCTAGAGAGTTATTTAGAGCTTGAATTTGAAACTCATTTTGATCAGTTCCATATGCCAACATTGAGAGGCTCTGAACTCGGAAGTAAAAAACGGTACGTCGGCACAAAGAAAACAAAAGAAGAAATAGAAATTGTATTTAAGGGAATGGAAAACGTTAGAAATGATTGGAGTAAACTCGCAAAACGTATTCAGTTTGAGCTTTATCAACGCCTATTTCTAGGTCAAAAGTTAGGGCGGTATTTGAGCCAACAAATCGAAATGCTTAAATCTGGGAAATTAGATAATGAACTCGTGTTTAAGAGAAAGTTAAGTCGGAATGTTGAAGAATATACGGCTAAATCCTCACCACATGTCAGAGTCGCTAATCAATTGTATAAACATACTTCTGATACTAAATTCTTAAAGCGTGGTGCGACCATAAAATACGTGAACACTCTACAGGGGCCGCAGTCCATTTCGTATCGAAATGCTGAAATTGACTACGACTATTATATAGAAAAACAAATTATTCCGATTGCTGAATCATTGTTTGATATAACGGGTGAAAATCTCAATTCGGCGTCGACTGGACAATTGTCAATGTTTTAAAGCATTAACTATCTTTAATTCATTTTAGCTTGTACTAACCTACTGATTTAGGTTAATTAATAGTTGGCTGGAAGTACTTTAAAACAAAAAGGAGAAATATAACGAATCAAATAAGGTGAGAAGAATGAAGCAAGCCGCAATAATCGCGACAGCCGTTATGGCCATTTTACATCCAATTTCTGCATCCGCGGTATCCCTCTTAAAAGACAAGAATAATACAATTGATGGCAAGGGCATTTTTGGCGTTGCTGTTGTCAATACTAATAATGAAACCCATCTAGTCAGTGCTGGCTCAAGAGTGCATCTTGATGCAACACACAAATTAAAAGACGATTTAACTATATTTGGTACGTTTGAGTGGGGAGTCAATATTGTTGGTGATAACCAAATTGCATTCAATAACGATAGCTTAGTAGAAAAACAGAACAGTGACTTTTTCTATAACAGAGAAAGCTATGTCGGATTCAAGAGCCCCAAGTACGGCAGTTTAGCATTCGGTAAATTATATGGAGCCTGGTTTGATGTCGTACAAGATACTGACAACGGGGCCGTATGGGACGGTAACGCCGCAGGTTCAAATACTTACTTAAGTGATGGTAACGTTAATGGAGTTGGAAGAGCTGAACAAGCGATTCAATATCGCAATCAGTTTGGCGGCCTGAGTGTTGCATTACAAATGCAAGTTATGAACGACAAGTTTTCAATGGCTGACTTAAATCCATTTCCATTCTCACATAATATGAATTCACCAGTAGAAAAATATTCTGTTGAATATGGGAATACTTATGGTGTCGGTTTACGGTACAAGTTTAACCCTTTATTTACCATAACAGCAGGGTATAACCGTGGAGAGTTTGACCTAACGAATAAAAATGGCGCATCAATAAATAAAGTTGATGATATCTATGGTGGAGGTGTAGTGTTTGGTAATTGGCTTAAACCGGGATTCTTTGCTGCAGCCAACTATAGTATTGGCCACAATCACGATGTCGATAACATTGGCAGACTGTTACCGGAAACTAAAGGGTTAGAATCTTCATTATCATATCTTTTTGATAACAATTTCAGAGTCTATGTTCAATATGACGACTATAACGCTGGGCAAGAATATCAACGCGCTTACCACGGTGATAATTTTGAACGTAAAAATGTTATCACAAGTTTACAATATCAATATGATCAACAATTGTTGATTTATGTTGAGAACCGAACTGACTTAAGTGACTTCAAAGGCAAGCATGAACAAGCTATGTCTGTTTATGATGATGATGGTGTTGCAGCAGGATTCAAATATATCTTTTAAATTAACAGCATACGGCATAACTAAGTTGTGCCGTAATGCAAATTATTTTCTTTCCTACCTAATATTCCAATTTAGTATTAACCATATCTAAAAGTGCATAAAAAACACTGTTCAGTGTAATAATTAAATAAATTGTTAAGTAATGTTGAATAAATGTTTCAAATGTGATTTTATTGCGTCATTCAATGAAAACATATGTCAAAAATGTGTTTTATGTTGGAGTAGCTTTCTAAATTTTTACATTTAGATTGATTATAAAAAGACATAAAATGTCCAGGGAGATAGACAATGCTTAACAATAATTTTCTTGCCAAGTCTGTACGCTTCGCATTAATCGGTGGTGCTGCAACAGCTGCATTATCGACGCCTGTATTTGCTGCAGAAGAAAATAATGATGAAATCGAAAAAATCGAAGTAACCGGTTCTCGTCTTCAAAGAATTAATAACGTAACAACCAGCCCTATTCTTTCAGTTTCAGCTGAAGAAATTCAATCTACTGGTGTTACGCGTGTAGAAGATTTCTTAAACGATTTACCACAAGTGTTTGCTGCACAAAACTCAACCGTATCTAACGGTTCAAGTGGTACAGCAACAGTTAACTTACGTGGCGTAGGTTCTGCACGTACTCTCGTTTTAATTAACGGTCGTCGTGTTCCAGCTGGTTCTGTAGGCGGTTCATCAGTTGCTGATTTGAACGCAATTCCAGTTAATATGATTGAGCGTGTTGAAGTATTAACTGGTGGTTCTTCTGCATCATACGGTGCTGATGCAATTGGCGGTGTTGTTAACTTCATTCTTAAGAAAGATTTCGAAGGCTTCCAATTCGATTATCAATATGCGTTCGCTCAACATAGTAATGATAATAAAAAGCTACAAGGTATCGTTAAAGACCGTGGCTTCGATGTATCAGATGGACGAGAAGTTGATGGCCAAACGTCTGATTTTTCATTCCTATTAGGTGGAAACTTTGCAGATGGCAAAGGTAACGTAACGGCATACGCAACATACCGTAATATTAAAGCAATCACCCAAGATAATCGTGACTATTCAAATTGCGCATTATTCGGTAATGAAACAGACGGTTTCGTATGTGGTGGTTCAAGTACTATTCCAACAGGTCGTTTTACTGACTTCGCTGGCGGTTTTGACTACACGGTTCAAGGCAATGAGTTTGTCGACCGTGATGGCCTGCTTTATAACTATGGCCCACTGAACTACTTCCAACGCCCAGATGAAAGAAAGAACTTTGGTGTAACTGGTCATTATGAGCTAAACGATCATGCTACTATTTACACTGAATTAATGTTCATGGATGATCGTACAGTTGCTCAGATTGCACCATCTGGTAACTTTTTCTCTACAAGTTCTCTAAATTGTAATAACCCATTGTTATCTGATCAGCAGTTTGATGCGTTATGTACAAAGAACGGTAAAACTCGTGAAGATGATGTGGCTGTATTCATCGGTCGTCGTAATGTTGAAGGTGGCCCACGTCAAGATGATTTACGTCACACTCAATACCGCGGTGTATTCGGTGTGAAAGGCGAAATCAACGATAACTGGTCTTATGATGTATTCGCAAACTTCGGTACAACAGCATACATTCAAACTTATCGTAATGAACTTTCTAATGCACATATTGCCCGTTCATTAAATGTTGTTACTGATCCTGATTCTGGTGAAGCGGTTTGTAAATCGGCACTAGACGGTACAGATCCAAATTGTGTACCTTGGAATCTTTTTGAAACAGACGGTGTAACTCAAGAAGCGCTTGATTACTTAGTTAAGCCTTTATACGCACGTGGTGACACTGAGTCTTCACAGTTAAGTGCTCTTGTACAAGGTGACTTGACTGATGCTGGCTTTATGATCCCAGGTACAACAACTGGTATGCTATTCGCTGGTGGTATTGAATACCGTCAAGAATCAATGAACTTTGAACCAGATCAAGGCTTCACATCAGGTGATGGTGCTGGTCAAGGCGGTGCAACAACTGCGCTAAGTGGTAAGTACAACGTTGTTGACGTATTCGTAGAATTCGAATTACCACTACTTGAAGAGAAAGCATTTGCTGAAGAACTTAAGTTTGAGGGTGCATATCGTTATTCTGATTACTCGACAGGTAACCAAACTGATACTTACAAGCTTGGCCTAAACTGGAAGATCAACGATGACGTTCGTGTTCGTTCTAGCTTGCAACAAGCTGTACGTGCACCAAACATTGGTGAACTGTTTGGCTCACAAAGCCTATCGCTATTTAACTGGTCAAATGACCCATGTGCTGGTGATAGCCCTGCTTTCACTCTAGCTGAGTGTCAACGCACAGGTGTTACTGCTGCACAATACGGTAGCATTGCATCAAGCCCAGCGGGTCAATATAACCAGTTCGGTGGTGGTAACCCAGAGCTAGAGCCTGAAACTTCAACAACTGTTTCTGCTGGTATTGTATTTACTCCTACATTCCTTGACGGTTTCTCTGTTGCACTTGATTACTATGACATCGATATCGAAGATGCGATTGGTTCTATTGGTGCTGCTGACATCGTAGAACGTTGTGCAAAAGGCGATGATTCACTTTGTGGCTTTGTTCAACGTCGTGACGGTACAGGTGATTTATGGGTTGGTTCAAATGATAGTTCTGGCCGAGTTGTTTCAACATTAATTAACACTGGTAGCTTCTCGACAAGTGGTATTGATTTCGATGCTAACTATAAGCTTGAAACTGGCGCTGGTGATGTTCGCTTCAACTTAATCGGTACATACTTAACAAGCTACGAATATGAGCCATACACTGGTGCTGACGTTATTGAATGTGAAGGTAAGTGGAACCGCAGTACTTGTGGTGCTCCTTCTCCAGAATTCCGTAGCGTATTCTCTGCAGTTTGGTCAACTGAGTTTGATATGGACCTGACAGCACGCTGGAGATACAACAGTGCAACTGATGAGTTAACTTCAGATGGCTCTGAAGGTGATGAATTCGGTGCAACTAGCTACCTAGATTTATCTGGTAACTGGCAGGCAACTGAGTCTACTAACCTTTACTTTGGTGTGAACAACGTACTGGATAAAGAACCACAAGTTATCGGTAACGCACCGTCAGGTGAAGGTAACGGTAACACGTTCCCTGGTCACGTTGATGCATTAGGCCGTTACGTATACATGGGTGTTACAATTAACTACTAATAACCAGTTAATTACCCGGTAAAAAGCCACTGTATAATTGCAGTGGCTTTTTTGTTGGTTATAAATATAAACAACTTGTCATTCCACTTTAGATTAGTGACACAGAGTTATTGACACTGGTCAATGTTTTGTGGAATCATGCCCTCGGGTCTATGCCAAAGAACGCATAGAAAAGGGAAAATAAAAACAATCACAAAAGAAAGATGTACTTACGTGATTGGAGGTTGCTTCTAGTTGAAGTAATGCTTCATTGACAGTAAGTTAACACTTTTTAATTCACTTCAAATTGGTTGGGAACTATGTCCAAGGTAAGCAATAGAACGAAAATCGCTACTGCTATGGTTGGTTTGTTTGCACTAGCAAGCAGCAACCTAGTAGCCGCTGATCCTCTTTCTGACGCTCAAAAAGCAGACGGAAAAATCTTTACTGAAGCAAAAGCTTCACAAGCAAAAGTAAATAAATATTTTGACCAAGCACAGGACATGCTAATTGAGTATGACCAAGTTGCAGGTGAGCGTGAGTCATTGAAAGCATACAATGACTACGTAGCAAAATTAGTTGCAGACCAAGAAGCAACAATGCGCAGCATTCAAGCTGACATCGATGGTGTTGATACACTACGTCAAGGTGTTGTGCCATTAATGTTTAGAATGGTTGATTCTCTAGATAACTTTATCAAGCTTGACCTTCCATTTAACATGAAAGTACGTACAGATCGTGTTAAAAATCTTAAAAACCTCCTTAATTCAGCTGAAGTTACTCTGGCTGAAAAATTCCGTCTTATTCTTGATGCGTACAGCATCGAGCGTGAATACGGTGTAAGTACTAATGCCTATGAAGCTAAACTAAACCTAGATGGAAAAGAAGTATTAGTTGATATGCTTCAGTTCGGTCGTATCGCTCTAGTAGCTGAAAGCTTAGATCAAAAGCAAGCATGGCGTTATAACAAAGAAACTAAGACGTGGGATGCGTTAGATGATGGTTATATCCGTCAAGTAACAAAAGCCATCCGTCAGGCACGTGGCCAAGCTGCACCTGATATGTTTGCTCTACCAATCCCTGCTGCGGAGGCTGCTCAATAATGAAAAAGTTAATTACATCTGCACTATTAGCAGCTACCTTTTCGCTATCAGCAGGCATGGCAATTGCTGCGGATGCACCAACTTCAGTTGATCAACTGCTTAAGCAAGTTCAAACTGACCGTGCTGCAAAAGGCAAAGTAAATAAAAAGCGTGAAGCTGAATTTAGAGCAGAGCGCTCAGACAAAGCCTCATTAGTAAAACGTGAAAAACGTGCATTAGCTAATGAAAAACAACGCGGTAAAGACTTAAACCAACGTTTCTTAGATAACGAACGTAAAACTGCACAGCTAGAAGCTGACTTAATTTCAGCTCAAGGTGACTTGGGTGAGATGTTTGGTGTTGTTAAAGGTGAAGCAGGCGATTTCGCTGGCAAACTTGGTTCTTCAAACATTACTGCTCAGTATCCTGGCCGCGAAAAGTTTATCGCCGAATTAGGTGCGCGTAAGCAGCTACCAAAAATCAACGAGTTAGAAAAGTTTTGGGAAGCGCAGCTTTTCGAAATGGTTCAACAAGGTAAAATTGTTAGCTTTAATGCCGACGTAACCAGCATCGATGGTAACGTTAAAAACACTAAAGTAACACGTGTTGGTCCATTTAACTTATTAGCTGATAATCAATATGTTGTTTATAACGACACGTTAGGTTTGATTCAGCAACTAGGTCAACAACCAGGTGGTGAGCAAGAGTCAAGTGTTAAAAACTTCTTAGGCACTACTACTGGTTTTGCAAAATTATTTGTTGACCCAGCTCGTGGCACACTTTTGAATGTTTTCACTCAGAAAGCATCAATTGAAGACCGTATCGAAGCGGGTGGCCCAATTGGTTATATCATTATTATCCTTCTTGCTGTTGGTGCTTTAATTGCACTTTATAAGTTGGTAACACTGTATAGCACTGGCGCTAAAGTTAAGGCACAGCGTAAAAACCTTGAAAATCCTGGTAACAACCCATTAGGTCGCGTACTTAAGGCTTACCATGACAACAAGAATGCTGATGTTGAAACGCTTGAGCTTAAACTTGACGAAGCAATCCTAAAAGAAACGCCGAGCCTAGAAAGTGGTATTTCAATCATCAAAGTATTTGCAGCTATTGCACCTATGATGGGTCTACTTGGTACAGTAACGGGTATGATTGCAACCTTCCAAAGCATTCAATTATTCGGTACTGGCGATCCAAAACTGATGGCTGGTGGTATTTCAATGGCATTGATTACTACAGTTCAAGGTTTGATTGCAGCATTACCACTAATGTTACTACACGCTATTGTTACTGCTAAGAGTAAATCAGTGGTACAAGTTCTTGAAGAGCAAAGTGCAGGTATTATTGCTGCACACGCTGAGAAGAGGGCAGACTAATGATGCTATTCCTGATGGACGTCTGGGATTCCGTCAGGGGCTTCATGGCCGCCGGAGGCGATGTCCTTTGGTTGGTTGCGGGCGTACTATTTCTAATGTGGGTGTTAATGCTTGAACGCTACTGGTATCTAAATTGGATATCACCAGCGAAACATAAAGCAGTGATCAAAGCTTGGGAAGAAAGAGAGGATTCAACCTCTTGGTACGCACATCGCATTCGTGAAGCTTGGGTATCCCAAGCCAAACAAGAGCTACATGCGGGAATGCTTATCATCAAAACACTGGTAGCAGTATGTCCAATGATTGGTCTACTGGGTACAGTAACTGGGATGATTACAGTATTCGATGTGATGGCAGTGCATGGTACGGGTAACGCTCGTATGATGGCAGCTGGTATTTCAATGGCAACCATGCCAACTATGGCAGGAATGGTTGCAGCGTTATCGGGCGTGTTCTTTAGCACTCGTTTAGACGCAAAAATGAAAATCAGCATTGAGAAGCTAAAAGATAGCTTGCCACACCATTAGAGAGAGATTGAATATGGCACGTAAAAAGCATTCAAGCGTTGAAGATGAAGCGCAAATTGATATGACTCCGATGCTCGACATCGTATTCATCATGCTGATTTTCTTCATCGTGACAACATCATTTATCAAGCCTTCTGGTCTTGATTATGAAAAACCTGAAGCGAGTACAGCTCCAAGCCAACCTTCTTCTAACATCTTCATTGGTGTAAGTAAGACAGGTGTGGTTAAAATGGAAAACCGTAACGTAGATATCGAACGTGTAACAGCAAACGTTGAACGTATGTTGGCAGAAACACCTGATGCAGCTGTTATGATTGAGGCTGATAAAGCCGCAGAACATGGCATTGTTGTTAAGATTCTTGACAGTGTTAAGAAAGCAGGTGTTGACAAAGTGTTCGTATCAGCAGGGAAGGATTAATATATGTTCAGAGGAATAGTATCAGTCATAATTGGTGGTGCTGTTACCTTTGCCCTGTTTGTCTTCATGGCATTCTTAGTTGGTGTCGGCGCAGGCCGCCACGCTGAGAAAACGGAATCTCCACAGATTCAGATCAGCATGGAGCGTCAGGACGCATCGGTACAGGAGAAGCAAAGGGTTAAACCTAAGCCACCTACTCCGCCTGAGCAACCACCTAAGCCTGAGCTTCCGCCACCAGATACGTCGTCAAACATTGACACAAGCTTGAACTTCAACCCTAATGGTGTGAATACAAGTGCATCACGTGGTGGTTTCAAGCTTGGTAATATGATGACGCGTGACGGTGATGTAACTCCGATTGTTCGTACAGCATTGGAATACCCACCTCAAGCGGCACGTGACGGTAAAGAAGGTTATGTAATTTTAAGTTTCTCTATCAATACAGCAGGTGGTGTTGAGGATGTTAAAGTTATTGAAGCTAAGCCAAAGCGTATCTTTAACAAATCAGCTCGTCGAACATTGAAAAAGTGGAAGTACAAGCCACAAATTGTTGATGGTAAGCCTAAAAAGCGTGAAGGTTTGAAGATTCGTTTAGACTTTACATTGAACCAAGGAAAATAACAGAAATGGCAAAATTAAATAAATTTGCAGCTGCTGTTATGCTTTCTTTTGGTGCAATGACAGTGGCAACAACATCTGTTGCTGCTGAGAAATGTCCAATCGAAAAGCGTAAAAACCAAGCTGTTGGTCAAAGTGTAGGTAAGAAAATTCAACGTTCTTACAAAGCTTACACTGAAGGCAATATCGATGAGGCTTTAGCCATTCTTTTAGAAGCTAATGCTAAAAAGAACTTCGATAAAGCTTCTGTTTCTCGGATGCTAGGTAACTTCTACGCTGAGAAAAACCAGCTTGATAAAGCATTTGTGCAATTGAAACAAGCCGCTGATTTGAATGTTTTAGGTGGTACAGAGCATGCAGATACATTAAAGCTTGTTGGTATCATTGCTGTACAAACTGAAAAGTATAAGCTTGGCATTGAATACTTTAATAAGTGGTTAGCTTTTAGTTGTAAAGATGACGCAGATATCTATCGTTTGTTAGCTGCTTCATACTCTCAAATCAAAGATTGGGATAATGCAATTAAAACAGCGGATAAAGGAATTAAAGTTTCTGAAAAGCCGAATAAGAACTTTTATAACATCAAAGTTAATGCGTATTACAACAAAAAACAGTTGAAAAACGCAGTTAAAGTTCTTGAAACAGCGGTTCAGTTATTTCCAAGTGATCCAGCGTTTTGGAAGCAATTAGCACAGTTTTATCTGGCAACTGAAAACTATAAAAAATCACTTCAAACTTATGATTTAGCTTATAAAGCTGGTTTTATTGAAGCGAAATCTGACATTACAAAATTGGCACAGTTGATGTCTCAAGAAGCCCCGTATCATGCGGCTAAGCTTTATGAGAAGCATATGAAATCTGGTGTGATTGATAAGAGTGAAGCTAACCTAAAAATGTTAGCAGGCTTTTATCAAGGTGCAAAAGACTTCAGAACTGCTGCTAAGTATTTCGGTCAGGCTGCTGATATCACTAAAGACGCAAGTCTTTATATGAAACAAGGCCAATTATTGACTATTGTTCAGCGTTATTCCGATGCAATCAAAGCATTTAATACTGCGCTTAAGTCAGGTTTAAAAGCAAAAGGCAAAGCTCATTTTGAACTTGCTAATGCTTACTTAGGGTTAAAGCAATATAAACGTGCTTATAACAATGCTAAGTTGGCCACTGGTGATAAACAAGTTGGTAAGCATGCTAAATCTTTGATTCCTTATATCAAAGAAAAAGCTAGAATCAATAACATCACTCTATAAAACTGAGTTACATAACGTTCAGAGCTATTGAGTTACAAAATGCCAGTCAAGTTGAATGACTGGCATTTTTTATGTGTACGCATATTCTTTATTCATCCCTATATCCTCATCTCCTATTTTATATTTATTGTTTTTCAATGACTTATTGGTTGCCTTAATCGACAGTTATGTATTAAAGTTTGATTATCGAGTTTCAGGCAAAATTATAAGGATATAAAAATGCGCTTAACTTTTTTAATTGTATTAGTGTGTGTTTCTTTTAAAGTTGATGCATCTGTTTCTCCTATTATTCTGGACAATTACCCGCAATGTTCTGATGAAAAGGCAAAGACTATAACAGAAAAGAAATCTGTAAAAGCGGCAGAAAATAAAGATGAAAATCGTGAAATTGCCAGTAAGTTGCAGCTAGAACTCATAGAAAAGATAAAAACTAGAGCTGTAAATTTTGGAAGTAATGCAATTGTATTGACTCATAAAAAGAGTTTATTGAGTTCTGTTCCTGTTAATGGATTGGGTGCTACAAAATATGTGTCGAGCCTCAAATTAAGCTACAAGGCTTTGCTTTATAAAGACTGTGATTTATCACTCGGTTTTAAAAATAAGCCAACTCCTATCGCCAGTAATGGAAATAGGCACATTGTGGCTTTATCTAATCCAAGCAAGCAGTTTTTTTCATATAAATTTACATTGGATCAGGATCAGCAAACACGCCCCAAAATAGAGAGTGACAGCGTTTCTATTGCTGAAGGGGTATATGGCGTTAAGTTGCATGACTCAATTGAAAAAATTATCAGTAAGTTGGGTCAACCTTCTATACAATTTAAGAATAAAAATTACAGTATATTAGGTTATGGAAGAGCACATTGGTTTTACTTTTTTGATAATAAACTTGTTCGATTCAGTACAAAAACATCTGAGCTATCATATGAACTATTGAACCAATTAGAGTTCTTACCTTTTTTTGATGATAAGCAGTGGAAAGTAAATAGCATTATCCCTTATAAAGGTGAGTATCAAGATTTTAAAATGCACCTAAAGTCTGCTAAGCGAATAAATGATACATTCGAGTTCAGCCAATCAGAGAATAAATTAATCGCTGAGTTTTTTGAATCTACTAATTTTCATGAGGATAAAAAATCGAAATCTTTGGATGCCATTAGCTTATCGAATGGGCATCACGATTTTACTATTTCAAATTTGATAGTCGGTTCAGGTCTTCAAAAAGTTAATACTTTAGTAAAGAACAATACGCATTCAGTACCAAATGTATTGAAGGTAATGAGTGAACCTATTGCCAAAGCGTACACAGATGATCAATCAGTAGCTTATTTATTTGATCAACACATATTATTGTCATTTAAACATGGCAATTTAGCTAAAATCACTTTTTTAGATAATGCGCTTCCAGAGGAGGCTATTTCTACGAGATATAAGCCAACATGGAGCTTCGGGGAAGTTGGAGCATTAAAAGCTTATGATGAACTTAAGCATTTATTCGATGAAACAGCCATAGAAATGGATAACCAAGTTGAGTATGAAACGCAACTTTACAATGTTACGTTGATGTTTGATGAAGACAATCGTGAACTTTACAGTGCGAGTTTTGAAGTTCTTTGATCGAGCTTTTAATTATATTTTTTTATCTTAATTGGTTTTGTATTTTCTATTACTTCGGTGCGCTAGGTTCTAGTGCGTCGAAGCATAGACTCTTTTATTAGTAATCTTTAAGTACAGTATTAAAGTTAAATTAACTATGACTTGCTTTTCAAAGCCTGTTTAGCTTCTATTACTTTACTTTCTATAAGCTCTGCCACTTCAGAGTGCTCATCTCGAGCATCTTTAATCATATCCAAATACTCCGGTGCTTCACTAAGCTTCAGGTATTCTGCTGCGGACATTTGATTTAAAAACTCTAGCTGATATTCATCAGTTATTTCTGAAAACACCAGTTTGCTGATGAAAGGGCAAATAACATTCATTCGTAAATTTTCATCACATCGCTCCAGAACACTAAACCAATATTCAATGTTTTTATTTGAAAGCTGAGCGATTGCACTATCGAGTCGACATGCTGTGGCAAATTCACTCCAGCGTTCTTTTTTAACTCTTTGTATTAATACTGAAAAGCTTCCAAATGCCATTTCCGGGGGGCTGTCTTTTAACATCATACTTACCATTTCTGCTACTGGTGTGAATAAATGACATTCATAGAGACAAAATGCTAGTTCTTTGCCAACAGCATTATTGGTTTTGAGTAATTTATACATAAATGTTGAGAATTCTTTGTCTTCTTTAATGAAAGCTTGCAAAGCAGGCTTTAAAGAAGTGACTAAAGGCCTGACATTGACTGCATTGCGGATGAAACGAGAACCGCTATTACTTTTTAAATTAGTCAGAAGAGACTTGATAATGTGTAGAAACTCTTCTTTTTTACCTCGTAACGGTGCATTATTTAAAATGGCTAGCACATTCGCTTGATTCTTTTTACAAGCAATTTGAATGCTTGCATTAAAGTCTTCTTTGTTAAAGATCTCTTCCCATAGCTCATTATCTATTATTAAGGTGAGGAAAGTAGTGAACTTGTCGCTGTTAATATGAGGGCTTTTTACTAATACTGTAAAAAGTTCTTTAAGGAGATTTTGTCTTTCTGTATCTGGCAGAGCATTTAGCATTGCCATCATGTTTTCTATACTTACTTCTGATAGGCCTACCCAGTCTTTTAAGCTTAGGGGGAAAGTGGTAGTCACTGTTTCTTGTGTTTCGATCGAATCTATGTTCGTTTCCATCTCTAATGGCCTAAACTCTTGTGTTTCAATCGCACCTGCGCCTGTTTCCATATCAAATGACGTAACTGTTGCAGTTTTAGTTGCTGCTATTTCTTCCGGGGTTTCTTTTGCCATAGCTTTCGCAATTTTTTCAGCGCGTTGAGGTGAGATTTTCTTCATTGCTTCGAACATGAGCTTTTTATCACTTAAAAATGATGCGACTACAAACTCCATAGGAAGTGCATTTCGATCGGATTGCTGATATAAGCTGAGGTTCATAGACTGCATCGTCTCTTTATACTCTTCTTGTTCAGCATCAGAAGCTTTATTCACTCCCCAAAAACCTTTCATTTTTACCCAGTGGAGCTTATTTTGTAACTTACTGACAGTAAAACATTGTACGTCATTATTTTTATCGATATAAAATACATGGACGATGTTGTTCTTTTCTAAGTCCTTAGCCATGACATCAGTAAAGTCGAAGTCGTGAGGCTTGATTGGTTGATATTTAAATAAACTAGCCATTGTGCTGCTCTAAACATAGTTTGACCTAAGTACCATTCTTCACATTTCAGCTTCGCACTTCAATAATGAATAATTAAGGTTTAATGAAACTTAATTAGTCTTTTTTGTTTTCAACTAATAAATCACATACAAATCATGGTTTTTTGATTGTCGTGGACATTATCCTTAATAAGGAGAACAGAGCGGTGTTGAAAAGTGGATATGTAAATTTCAACCTACAGCACTGATAATCGTTTAAAACACCTCTCGTTTTTACTGTGCTGTAGATTGAATTAAGTTATTTTTTCAAATGAACCTTTTACGTAATGTATTAATCAAAACGCAGGCTTCCATCTCTGTAGCTCAACAGGAATGATTGCCCCTTGTGATTGCAATAAGTTAATCCTTGATTGATAGGCGGCGCCTACCATAATATGTCGGGTTAAATCTGCTGCTTCACGCTTTTGATAATCATCCAAGTATGAGCCTTTTGCCCAAGCGTTAAATGCGCCTAATGCAGGACCTGCCCAAATTTGATAATCCATTTCACGACCGGCTTCGCCGATATTTGACCAGCGGCTGGAAAGCCCCAAATACCAGCGGAAAATCAGCGCCATTTTACGTTTTGGGTTATCTTGTGCTCGTTCGATCTGTTTTGGGTCACGCTCATTAAAATGGTCAACGGTGCCTTTCCAAATATCTTCCAATGATGAACGGAATACTTGTTGTTCAAGTTTTTGCTTTTCATCAGCTGGAATAGTTTCGATTGAATCATAACGTGTGTAAATTTCATAAAGCTTATTGGCACGCATGGGGAATAACGTGCCACGCTTAACCACTTGCAGTTTTACGCCCATTTCGAACATGTCTGCTGCAGGTGCCATCGCTACGTCAGCCATTTGAGTAGTGGACAGGAGTTTACGTGTGTGTTCACTAGCACCCGCTTCAACACAAGCTTGATTGATAGAACCCGTCACAATGAACGCCGCACCCATATTAAAAGCTGCTAGTGCAGCATCAGGTGTACCGATACCACCACCTGCACCAACACGAAGTGGAGTAGGGTAGTTGTACTGTGCTTGCATTTCGTCTTTTAAAGCAAGCAATGTTGGAAGCAGAGTCACTAACGGGCGATTATCGGTATGACCACCAGAATCTGCTTCAGCAGTGATATCGTCAGCCATTGGTACTTCTAATGCCATTTGCATTTGCTCTGGGGTAATACGGCCTTCATCGACCAACTTTTGCAGCATCTTTTCAGGCGCAGGCGCCATGAATTTGCTTGCGACTTCAGTGCGACTGACTTTGGCAATGACTTTATTAGCGATGTGAATATTGCCTTGTGCATCACGGCTTAAGCCTGCGGCTCGGTAATACACAATTTGTGGAGTAAGCTTTAAAAACGCAGAAGCTTCAACAGTGCGAACTTGATGTTTAACATAAAGCTCTACGCTGCCCCACTCAAGTGCTGGTTCACTTGGACTATGGATTAAGTTAAACGCATAAGGGCCATTGGGTAATGCTTGCTGAATGCGTTTAATGGCTGACTCGACACGGCTTGGGATTAACCCTGCTGCGCCAAATGAACATAAGATACCTGCTTGCCCTAACGCAATCACCAATTCTTCTGAAGCAATACCATTTGCCATTGCTCCGGCATAATAGGCGTATTTAACTCCGTGTACTCGGCGAAAGTTACTGTCACCTAGGCTTTCAGTACCTAATGCTGGTGCAAAGGCACTGACAGGATATTGATTATCGAGTACTTGGTATGACGGGATTACAATGTTGGCTTGATGAGAAACGCCCAAACCTTTTTCACTGTGATTAACTAAATAACACGGTTGGTTCAAATCCTTCAAAGCTTTAGCAATCTCAGGTTTATCAAATTGCAGTTCAGACTCATCAATTTGCCAAGGCCAAGGACTGAGTTTGTTATTATTATCGAGTTGTAGTGTCATTTTTATTCCTTTATTTCTCAGTCTCTTCAATACAAATGGCGATGTCAGTGACTTCATAAATGCGTAAGCCGTCTTTACTTAAATTAGCATCACCAACAATGATAAGTTTATCAGCTTGATGCTTGATGTCCGTAATGTGTACATCGAGTGACATTTGTTTATTGTGCGGGGTGATCTGGCCGCGATATTTCCATTTTACTTCAGACAAAATTTGCCCGAATTTTGGGTTGATAAAGTCTTTGCCTAAATTCATTTCAATGGCGTAGGTTTGCATTAACTCAATGATGGCTTCCACACCGAGGGAACCTGGCATTACTGGATCTTGATGGAAGTGGAATTGGAAGAACCAATCGCTTGCATCAACCGTGCGCTCCGCATACAAATAGCCTTTATTAGCTTTACCGCCATTCTCAACAATTTCTACTTTGTCGATAAAGTTAAGCTGCTTACCAGCAAGTCGGTAATGTGGTTGCTTCTGTGGTGCGTTGAAACTACGGCCTGTAATATCTAATAGGTTAATGACATGGTCAGCTGGAGTGCTATTTTCAACATGCCATGCTTGTTGAGTTTTGCCATTATCTAAACCGAGTTGGTGTATTAACGCTTGCTCTTTAAAGTATCCAAATACTGCGCTGCCTTTAAAGAAAGGGGTGCCATCTGTGCTTAGCTCGAAGGTAAAACTTTGGATAATATTACTACCTGAAATTACCGTTGATAACAATTTTGAATCATTGGTAATGGTTTTACCTCGTAAATCAACCTCACGAAGTAAAGTCCCTGAGCCGTCAAGATTACGGAAGAACAGCTCGTCATTTGGAAACTTTAAGGTTGTGCCCATCCATGCAGAAATAAAACCGTTTGGCTGCAGCGCAATCTCCATCAAAATAGAGTAAGGCATGACAGATTCATGGGTATTTTTAGTGAAATACCACGCATCGGCAGGAACTTCATATTCGGCAATACAAGATGCTGGATTTTTCAGATCTCCACGCTTGCCCTTGATGTCAATTACACGAGTAGTTAGCTGCAGATCACCGCAAGGTGTGCGTGGCGGAATTAGATTCCGATAAATATCGAAATCGCTACCGAAACATTTTTCAATGTTACCTGTAGCAAATTCAAACATATGATATGGCGTGAACGGTAACGTGTCTGGTGTTCTATTTGGGTAGTCGGGACACATTGGGGCTTCAATATGTTTAATTGGCACTACGCCTTTATTGGTTGGCGCTAGCGTATCGGCAATTTGAGCCATTAATGGTGCATTTGGTGTTTTACCAAAGTCAGGTGATTGCAGTGCTGACGAATTGCTATATCGGGTACAGTTCGGCTCTTCTTTGATCATTACACCTAGATTTTGGAAATCAACGACCACTTTTCCATCAAGCAAGATATCGATATTAGCTTTGGCATATGGCTGAGGCAGCAGTCCAATTTCAGTGACTTCCATTCGATAAGTTAAGGTGCCGTGTTGTGGTAAAACCTGACCACGACAGCGTACTTTTTGTGAAGCATCTTTTAATGGCTGAAAGCGACCCTGTTTACTTTGAGTGTGCATGCCCAAGTGGAGCATAAAGAATTGCAACAACTGGCCACAGCCTTCAGCCATTAATGATCCAGCCATTACTTGGTCGTCTTTGAAGTGGCATGGGAAATACCAGTGGTCGGGTGCTAATTGTTTCTCGCCTTCGACAAAACCCAATCCCCATGCACCACCATGTATTTCAAGCTGATTAATTTGCTCGATCATCAAAAATTTCTGTGAAGCAAAACTTAACGCAGTTTGTTCACCATGAATGCTCTGGTGATGACGGTGATCCCCTCCAAAACAAGTGCCAATATCGCCATGAAGTAAGTGTTGAATCTGCTGATAATTAAACTGCGTCTGCGGGCAATGTAGTAGCGGTTCAAATTTGGGTTTATTTGAATTATTTAACGCCAGATGACGAGTTTTGATTTCATCTTCAGTGCGTATTACGCCTTTGCCGTCAGCCAGTTCTTGGTTCGTAAAGAAGCCAGCGCAACCACCATCCATTTTCAAAATCATTTTGTCGCCAACAAAACACTCATAGCTGAAAAAGAACAGCAAAGTGTCGCCATTACGAGCAAAATGGTTGATAGAAATATCATAGCGTAAGGTATCACCGCCACGTGGCAAGTCACCAAGAAAGGTGAGAGTACAATCTAATAGACGGTAGACTCGCTCACCTCGGTTTTCAAAATCAATACCCAAATAACTGATCAACATTAAATCGCATTGACCGGATTCAACTGCAACAGCCCAAGGGATCTGACCATTAACCAAGTATGGTGCATCGACAGGGATGTCGTACTCTGTGGTCATTTTACAGGGTTGAAACTCGTTAACTTTGGCGTCGAGCTTGGTCACACGAGAAACCAATAAGTAATCAGACGTTGGTAGACGTACACGGCGAGAGTAAGTGTCGATAATTTCATATTCATCGCCAAATACCTTAGCGATATCGCCTTCTGCATATTCGACTAAATCATGGTAATTCCAGATACATGGCTTTTGTTCCGGAACGGGTGGTGTGTAGTCTGGAATATTAGCGAGTGTGTGTGGATGGTTACTGCTTTCTGTTGCTTTGAGCGTACCTAAGCTTTTGTTTTCATTGACGTAACTAGGTGCGCTAACTTTTGTGTCGTATTTATTATATTCAGATAAACCAGCTTGCTGCTTCATCAAAGCATCAGCGATTTTTAACCCTTGCGCTCTGATTTTCAAGAATGTGCAATGAGTATTACGAGCTTGGGCTTGATTTTGCATCAGTGCTATTAGGTCAGAATCTGTAGCTGTAGGGCTGAACTCTGGCTTACCTTTTGTTCGTTTTGGTGCTGTAATGGACTTCATTTTTGATGTGAGTTGTTCCATGTCAGTAAGTTCGGTTTCCACAATATGTTTGATAATATCTCTGCCACCTAAACTGACAGTTTTGATCAAGTGTTTTTGGTCACTCCAAGTAAGATCTTGTGACAAACGAGATAATAATTGGTCTTGTTGCTGAGCGTTTTGAGTTACTGAAAATTCTGAATATTGCTTTTCAGCCTCAGTGCGTACTCGAATGGAATTTTGCGTTTGTTGTGGTAAATCCAACAAGCTATTGAGCAATGATGTCATGCCTGATGCGGCAAACGTATGACCGAATAACTGCTGAGCAGAATGATGTTGTTGGTCGATGCCCATTCCGTACTCAATGGCGTTATTATGTTCGATGATGGATTCAGCTGTTTCATCAAAATAGTCGTGCTGAGGAGTAAAGCTTAAACTCGACACATTTCCATAGCTGCTTGACTGGATATCTGTTGTTTGCAGAACTATCGCACCCGCCGCTTCACCAATATTCCATTTATTTAAGTCAGCATTTGGAACGATATTTACGCCATGGCGCTGGTTATTAACAATGACTTGCTCTGCACTACCTGTTAAATCTACGGATGCAATCACAATGGCATCGTAGCTTTCTTGGCTCATCATGTTTTCTGCCACATCTAAGCAGCGGGCTACTGAGTGTTCAGCCGCTGAAATCGTAAAGGCAGGCCCGTTGAAGTCCCATAACGATGAGATCCTGCTGGCCATAATATTGCCGATGAAACTGGTATATTGATTCAACTTGGCAGCATCTAACACACTATCCATCGATAATGCTTCAAGTTGTTGGTATTCATCGTCTGACAGTGAAATGCCATGTTCAGTTAAGCTAACCGCAAGTTGAGTATGTAAATTAACTCGACCACGGAATTGATGCAATTCTGCTTCAGTTTCCATAGCGACTAACACAGCCACTTTACTGCCTGTTTGAAGTTTGGCATCACGAATGGCTTCATCTGCGACTTTTATCAAAAGCAATTGCTGTGCAATCAGTCGGTCGTCTTCATTTGGAGGGACTTTGTAGCGTAAAAAGTCAAAATCGAAATTGTCGATGTAGCCACCTAGAGGGACTTGCATTAAGCCGAAATCATTCAATAATTCGGTATGGTGTTGTAGGCCTTTCCAACGAAGTGGGGGCACTTCCATGAAAGCCGACTGTTGATTTTTGATGGCCTGATGAATTCGATTTACACTGCTAAACTGCCCAAAATGAGCACCAATGCCGGTAATTGAAAACGCATTGTGTGCTACAGATAGTGGACTATTGTTTTGTTCGCCAGAGACATGAGTTTCTAGCAGCATATGAGCATTACAGCCACCAAAACCAAATACAGAAACACCTGCATGTCGTCGGTCATTATTTACTTTTACCGGCCAAGCTGTCGTTTCAGTCGGTATATTGCTTTGACCGAACAGCTGGTTAGGCGAGTGAATAGCTTCGCTGAGGTTAATACTGGCCGGTAGTGTTTGGGTTTCCATAGCAAAGATCATTTTCATGATCCCTGGCATACCCGCTGCGGTGAGTAGGTGACCCAAATTGGATTTAGCTGAGCCTATGAGTGGTGCTTGTTCACCTTCCAGTTTGTCTGCGAAGAACTGTTCCATTGAAGTAAGTTCGACTTTGTCACCCAATGGCGTTCCCGTTGCATGGCACTCAATTACTTCGATATCTTTGGCTGGTGTTTGCGCTGATTCATAAGCACGTTCAAATGCTTGTATCTGACCTTTAGAGTTCGGACTTAATACAAATTGCCCTTTGCCATCGTTCGATAATCCAATACCGCTGATCACGGCATAAATTTTGTCACCATCACGCTCTGCATCGCTCAGGCGTTTTAAGGCTATAACGCCAGCACCTTCACCAGCAAATAACCCTTGGCTGTTTGCATCAAAAGGCGCAGATTGCCCATTTTCTGGGTAAGCGTGAAAAATCGAAAATCCCATATTGATAAAGAAAGGGTCTGCACCAGATACCGCACCGGCTAGCATTAAATCCGCTTTGCCAGTATTGAGATAATCGCAAGCCAACTTTACAGCGTAGACTGAACTAGCACATGCCGCATCTAAACTGAGTTGACTGCCACCAAGCCCAAGTGCTTGATGAATAACATGCGAAGTATTGTGAGATACGGATAAGTGACTCTTAGGATTTGAACTTCGGGCAAATACGGTTTGCTGCCCTTGAAAGTCAGTTAGCTTGAAATTGGTTTGTTCAAATTTTTGTTGTAGCCCTTTTTCAACCGCCTTGTGATAAATCGGTAAGAAGGTTTCGTTGGATTTAGTGGTTGGGAAAGATAAACTGCCCATCACGATACCGCAACGAGACAAGCTTTCATCCGCTAAATTGATGTTGGCATCCAGTAAGGCTTTCTTACTGCAATCCAGTGCCCATAAAAAACTGTCATCAAGGGCATTCAATTCATCTGCTGGCAGTTGATAGCCTGAGGCATCGAAACTGAAATTAGATATGTAGCCGCCCTGATCGCAATAAAAACGATCTGAATCACCTTGCTTCCCTGAATAATCAGTAGGTTCTGCGGCAAGTTTTTCAGCCGTTAAGTGACTGCGCGCATCGGCTTTATTCAGCAGATTTTGCCAAAACTGATTGGCATCTTTTGCGTGAGGGTAACGTGCGGCAAGTCCGACAATGGCAATTTTATTCATGGACTGAAGCGTTTCCTTCTTTTTCTTTACAATGCATGAGCAGAGCAATTGATATCGGTACTCGTAGGCTTATCAACTGTGCAATGCATTTTAATAAACTGGTGATGGTAGGCTGACCTTTACTGTTTATGGCAAGACAGTGTGTTTCAGTATCGTTTTTAGTGATTTTTTCGATGATACTGGCGGTTTGACGGTCAGCGCCAACCTCTATAAATATGTTACTACCGTGCTGTTTCGCAGAATCAATGACTCGTGAAAAATCTAGCGGTTCTGTAAAGGTTGTAGCAATGGATTTTGCGATCTCATGACTATCTTCGGCGTTAATGGCTTTATTTGATGATGCACTTATGAATTGTGTTTTGCTTGCAGTTGCGATTAATGGCAGCGCATAAAACTCAGTAAGTTGTGGTTTCACTCTTTTCGATGCGGGTGTGTGCATCGCTGTTACCATATTGCTGGCAAGACCACGTTTACCAAGTTGTTTTAGCAAGGCTTTGCATTGATATTCATCACCCGCTATCACACTGGTTTCACCCTGAGAGATCACAAGGTAAGCTTTTGGATAACCATGAATCAATGTTTCAATTTCAGCAACGGGTGCTCGAACGACAAAACTGTTCCAGTTAATGTGCTCATCGGCCTTGAGTTGCCACTCATCTCTGACTGCTTTGAGCTTACCAGAAATTTGCTGATTGAAAATGTCACTGTTGGCGGTTTTCTCAATTAATGTTTCAGGCTGCTTCCAAATATTTAAACTGGCCCACATGGCAGACTCCCCCATGGAATAGCCAAGTGCAAAATCCGGGTTTACTTTAAATTCATTAATAAGCAGCCGAGTGAATAAGTAGCTGGCACCGACACCACTGATAGCTTGTTGGCTCAATGTTGGTTGTAAAACATCATCAGAGTAGTAGCTTTCAGCCTGTAACATGGCAGCTAAATCAAGTTGTTTATCTAACGCTTGATAGAGCGCAGGAAAGTACTCATGTAACTCAGAAAGCATATTTGGGTAGGTAGTGCCTACTCCAGGGTAAACAAAAGTCAGCCCTGAGTTTTCAGCATGCTTACCCACAAAAAAGCAACTGCCGTTAGGGGTTTGCCAGCGCCAATTCTCGTGATTTTGATTCTTTAGTGCAGCAGTGAGAAAGAGCTGAAGCTCTTGAAGCAACTGCGGTAGGTTTTTAGCTTGAAGAACAAGTGCAAGTTTAGCGTTTGGGTTGTATTGGCCGAGGTTGCGAGCATTTAAAGTGACGTTGTCATTTTTCTCTTGGTATGAGGCTATTTCTACATGGCGCAGCTTTGCCTCAGCAACAACGTCATCAATTGAGTTTCCGCAAAGAACAAAAAACAGTTGCTCTGAATTAAGTAACGGCTTTGCTTTTTCGCACTCAGTCCCTTGCACTAGAACCAGAGATGAATATCGACCTGATGTTTCAAAGTCGAGTTGCAATACTCTTGGCTGATGTTGCGGCATAAACCAATAGTTGTTTTTGCCTGATTTTGTTGTGAGAGTTCGTGAGGCTAATGCGTTAATGGCATTAATGAATCCTGAAAGAGTTTCATTGGATTCGAATTTTACTAGGTGCTCTGGGTTACGTTTGGATTGCAGTAGAGCTTTTGTTTGAGCTTCAACCTTCGACGGGGTTGTAGCAAACCCACACAAATAAGCATGTGGGTGCAGTTTTAATTTTGCACAAGCAATATCATCAATAAAATACAAATGTTGTTGGTCATACTGAACTTTTACTGCGGATGATGCTAGTGCTTCAATAACTTGCTTAAACAAGTCGTCGATGCTTATATCATTGGCGTTCAGAAAAGTTTGGCATTGAAGTTTTGATTCAACTTGATCAAGCCGATTACGGTCATTACCATCAACAGAAATGACCGCAATTCTTAAGCGTTGATTCTCAACGAGGTGCATTGGCTTCAACACTAGCTAACAGCTCCGCTAGTCTCAATATCAACAAAAGGTTCAAAAACCAGTGTTGGGCTAAGGCTGACTTTGGTTTGCTTCATGTAACAGCTCAAATCACCGTTTTGATGATATAACGCCACATCAGCAATAATGCCTGTTTTACTGTTTTGAACAATATTCAAAATCAATCTGCCAACTTCATCGTTTTTCAACGCTGAAACAGAAACAAACTCACCAATGCTGACAGGCAAGCTGGCTTGATTATGCTGTAATTTTGCCCACACCAGCATAGCTTGTAATAAAGTGTCTGAAGCAACTGCATTGTGTTTATTGCTCGCAGGAAATTCCCCCCAATCAATTAAAGACAATTGGGGTAATTGAATATCGGCGATTAATCCTGAATCATCAAAATGCGTCACCTGTCTGATGGTTTGTAGTTTTGGGCCATGGAATAAACTGCCATTTTGATACAGTTCAATGCCAGACACCTTATGCTCTGCAATAGCGTTATTTAATAAACTTAAAGTTTCACTTGCTGTGACGCTGATTAAACGAGCCTTGTATTGAGGTTTGTTATCACACCAAATGGTCGCTAAATACGCTTGGTCTTGTTGTTCTAGCTTCAAACTCATTAACCTCACAGATTGAGAGTCGAAAACTACGCCTTTGAGCAATTGATAGTCCAATATTTTTAGCGACTGATTGGTTTGAGACTCAGCCTGCAGTTGTAGCCATTGTAGGGCACACACTGTCGGTAACACTGGGTTTCCGTTGATTTTATGGTGTTCGATTAAACCAAGTTGCTGCGGATCTAACGCTAAGTCAGATTGTGTTAAACCCGCATTAAGCTTTTTTACTTCGGTGCCTGTGTCAGCTGATGAGTTGCCTTGCATATCTGAACCAATTAACAATTGGCTTGCAGATTCACTCAGTATTTTTTCAGCAAATAGTGCCGCACCTGCGTCTAACGGAATGACATAAACACCACGGTCAATGAACATTTTTTTCAGTGCGTCATTGACCATGCCACCGTCCCAAGGTCCCCAGTCAAAACTGATGACTTTAGTTTTAGGTAACTTTTGTGAGAGCTGTAATGCTGCTTTATTTAAAATCTCATTACTCATCGCATAGTCGCTTTGTCCTTCGTTACCGTAAAAACCAGCAGCTGATGAGAACAGAGCAACAAGCTTAAGTGAATCAAGTTGCAGTGCAGATAAAACGTGTTTCAAGCCCGATACTTTTGTGCCATAAACACGAGACAATTCATCAAGAGTTTTATCTTGAATGTGCTTATCGGCCAACACGCCTGCACCATGAATTAATCCGGTAATAGGGGTGATAGCACTCAATGTAGACAAGGTGGTTTGCACGTGCTCAACACGAGTCACATCTAAAGAAATGTACTCAGCACTGGCACCAACTTGTTCGAATTGTTGCAATGCATTGGCAATTTCTAAACTGCTGTTTACAGGCTTAATCAACTCATTGACCAATTTTGGTGTTGGCTTTTTATTCTGAGTTTGTAGCTCCGCTATCGCAGCTGCTTTCAATTCAGATTCAACTTTGCCTTTTGCCCAATCTGGGAGTTGGTTGTTTTCAAGATAACCGCTTCGACCAGCCAGAATGAAATGCGCTTTGCTCTTTGCTGCAAGTGCCAACGCACACTTTAAGGTGACACCTTTAGCACCACCCGTGACCAATATTTTATCGGTAGCGGAAATTTCCGCTGCTATAGATTGTTGTTCAGCGGTTTCAGTGGCAATCAGTGTGAATCGCTGTTCTTTGGCTATCCCAATTTCGACCACATCATTTTGAGTTAAAAACTCAGCGATAATGGCATCAGCAAATAAGTTGGATTCTAACTCAGGCTCAATATCAAGCGCCTTACAACTGACTTTTTGCCACTCGTGGCTTAAGGTTTTAGTTAAACCTGACAGCGCTGCTTGGTTAAGTTCAGATTGTGCTGTTAATTCAGCATTGAGATAACCAAAACCACCATCAATGCGACTGGCCGTGATAAAACGAGCTGCTGAGTTAGATACTAAAACAGGCTGTAAGTGTTTTGCCCATAAAAATGCACTTTCAACATGAGTCATTGCTGATTCAGATAATTCAACAGTGATTGCTTGTGAGCTCAAATCTTTAGGTTGTAGGTGAATAAAACCTGTAACGTTTCCTAGCGATTGAATTTGTGTTAACGCACCTTCAATGCTTTTGTCTGAAATATTTTCAAGAGTGATTTGAGTAATATCACTGTTTACAGGAGATTGTTGTTCAAGCATATTAACGGGTGCATGAACAACGGCGACGATTAAACCTTTAGCTGTTAACTTTTCTGCAAGTAACCCTGCATTCTGGCCATCATCATTGATGATAACGACACTGTCTTTTTGAAAGTTTAACTCAGCATTAATCGCCGCTGGCAGCTTTTTTAATGCTACCTCACTGTGTGGTGGAAGTTCGACGTCAGTTATCACTAACTCAGCATTGGCAGCAGGCTCAACGATAACTTGAGTCGGGCTCAGTGACGACGAATCCAATTGGCTATTCATGTAGGCCACGATTTCACCGAGTGTCCTGCATTCTGCTAAGTCTTCAGCATTCAGTTCTGGGAGTTCAGGTAATTGATCTTGCACTGTACCCAAAATCTCAACTCGCTTGATAGAATCGATGCCTAAGTCGGCTTCCATATCCATTGCAAGGTCGAGCATTTCAGCTGGGTAGCCTGTCTTGTCGGCAACGACATCAAGCATGGTTTGTTGAACTTGGCCACTTGTCAGGTTAATGGTTGATGCAATCGTCGCTTCAACTTTTGGCTCAACAGGAGATGGCTCACCAAGCTGGCTATTCATGTATGTGACAATTTCACCAAGTGTTCGACACTCGGCTAAATCTTCTGCGCTCAACTCTGGCAATTCAGGTAATTGATCTTGAACCGTACCTAAAATCTCCACTCGCTTAATAGAATCGATGCCTAAGTCGGCTTCCATATCCATTACAAGGTCAAGCATTTCTGCTGGGTAGCCCGTTTTATCGGCTACAACATCAAGCATGGTTTGCTGTACTTGGTTGCTCGTTAGATTATTTGTTGAAGCAGTAACTGGTTCAGTTTCAGGTACGGCTGTTGATGAATGGTCTAACTGACTATTCATGTAAGCGACAATTTCACCTAAGGTGCGACATTCAGCTAAATCTTCAGCACTCAGTTCTGGTAGCTCAGGTAATTGATCTTGAACCGTACCTAAGATTTCAACACGTTTAATGGAGTCGATACCAAGATCAGCTTCCATATCCATTGCTAAGTCGAGCATCTCGGTTGGATAGCCTGTCTTATCAGCCACCACATCAAGCATTGTTTGCTGAACTTGAATGCGAGTAACGCTGCTGGATACTGTTGCTGTTGTTTCTACACTATTAGCGCTCACGGTCGATGAACTTTCTAACTGGCTATTCATGTAGCTGACTATCTCACCTAGGGTTCGGCATTCCGCTAAATCTTCAGCACTTAATTCAGGTAGTTCTGGTAATTGATCTTGAACGGTCCCTAAGATTTCAACACGTTTGATGGAATCGATACCTAAGTCGGCTTCCATATCCATCGTCAAATCGAGCATTTCAGTCGGGTAGCCAGTTTTATCAGCTACCACATCAAGCATGGTTTGTTGGACTTGATCTGCATTCAAGCTTGATTCTGAAGCTACCGATTCAACTTTAAGCGTTTCAATAACTGGTTGTGGCTGAGCTTTTATTACAGGCGCAGCTACGACAGGTTTTGTAGGTGCGATTTGTGGTTGAGGCGAATGTACCGGCGTACTCGCTTGAGCCGAAGGTTTAGCGACATTCACTGTGACACGCTGAGTTTGCGGTGCAACGCCATTGAGCAAAGAAAGGGCTGCTTGATTTTGTTCAGCTTGCAACTGCATAAATTGTTCGTGGCTTTGCAGTGTTTGGCTTTGGTGCTGGTGGAACATCTCCATTGAACGTGTCAACGCTTCAGGAATAGCCAATCCTTGACTGGCCATTTTTGCTTGCTCAGCCATTAACTCGCTAAAAGTATCGCCATACTGCTTAGGAATTGATAAGAACTGTTGATGCAGCTGTGCCACTTGATCTTGAGCGCTAAAGAAAGCGCCTAATGTATCCCCTGAAGCAACAGTTTGGCTACTTGTTTGAGGTGTTGTTTGTTCAATTTGATGTGTCTTATTTGACGTCATTGGTGATTCCACCGTTTTTTCATTTGTTTTATAAACGACTTTTTCGACGACTTTTTCTACTTCACGGTCGACGTATTCAATTTTGGCACTGACTTCACCATTTTTTAGAGAAGCTTGCATTTTTTGCTGAGTCGCAGGGCTGATATAGTTATTGCCGTTAAGCTTAAAGGACATTCCTACTGCGATTTCAGGGTGTGAAATTTCAGCTTGATATGGGTCGATATTGCTTAGTTCAATTCCTGCAACAGCCAGTTGCATTGCCGCTTGACGATATTGCGTGTCACTGTCGCCTTTGGCATTTGGGTTTAAGCTAATGACCTTGATGTCTGCACTATGTTCTGCAAGGTTCGCTGTGACCAGTTTTTGTAAAATATTTTTAGGACCAAATTCAACAAAAATACGTGCACCAGCGGCGTACATTTCACGTATTTGTTGTCGGAAATGTACCGACTGGAGCATGTGCTCTGTAAACTGCTTTTGAATTTGCTTGCAGTCATTAGAGTAAGCTTTTGCGGTAGCGTTACTAAAAACAGTACCTAATGGAGAGTTAAATTCGACGCCGTTAATTGCATCAGCAAATGGTTGCTGTGCATGTCCAACCAACGATGTGTGGAATGCGCCAGAAACCGGCAGGGTTACGACTTTAAAGCCAAGCTCTTTTTTGATGATCTCACTACATTGAGCTAGGGCCTGAGAGCCTCCTGCAATTACTTGCTGCGTATCAGAGTTATCATTGGCGACTTTGACGTCTTTAAACTGCTTAATAACACGGTGCAGTTTTTCGAGTGCGTCAGCTTCAGTAGGGAGAATGACGGCAGCCATACTTCCTGTATCAACACCATCTGTCGTTGTTGCCATTGCTTGCCCACGTGCAAAAGCGAGCGTGGTATAATCTTGCCTATTGATAACGCCCGAAGCGTATAGAGCTGATAGCTCACCAAAACTGTGCCCGCCGAATAATTCAGCTTTAAATCCAGCTTTAGTCAGTAAATCAAACTGAGTAACGGATAATGCTCCAATCGCACTTTGTGCAAATGCAGTGTTCGTTAACTCCGCTTGTTGGGCTTTTTTTGTTTGTTCGTTAAACGCTGGAATTGGGAATAGCTTGCTGGATAAAATTGGTTGATCATTTTCAGCAAAAACTTTATCACTCAAAGCGACTTGTTGGCGTAGCTCAGGAAAGTTACATCCAAGCTCACGACCCATGTTCACATATTGTGAGCCTTGGCCTGCAAATAATGCAGCAACTTTACCTTGTGTTGCTTGCGCTTGATAGCTGGTTCCCGACGGTAATAACCATTCAAATTCATCACTGACGAGTCGAGTCATCGCATTTGCGAGCTCTTTTTCTAGTTCAGTAACTGATGAAACTACAAAACCTATTCGATGATGATTATCATCAATCTTTCGATGAGGAAAGGACTTCGCAAGGGCGTTAAGGTTGATACCCGTTTGCTTAATCTGCTCAAGTTGAGAGACTAATTCCGATTTTGTCGGAGCATCAATCAATAAGCTGGTAGCCACATTGCGTTGACGATAAGCGCTTTTTGCGTGTTCTTGGCTGTACTCTTCCAAAACTACATGGAAGTTAGTACCACCAAAACCGAAGGAACTGATGCCAGCACGACGAGGTGTATCGTCTGCTTTGGCTATCCAAGGACGAGTTTCACTGTTGATGTAAAAAGGCGAGTTTTCAACACCAAGTTTTGGATTTGGATTATTAACATTAATGGTTGGCGGTAATACCTTATGGTGCAATGACAACGCAGCTTTGATTAGACCAGCAGTTCCTGCCGTTGCTTTGGTATGACCGATTTGTGATTTTATTGAACCTAGGGCGATATGTTGTTTTTGGTTGTTGTTTTCACTGAATACGGAGTTAAGACCATTAAATTCAGCCACATCTCCAGCGGCAGTACCGGTTCCGTGAGCTTCAATAAGGCCGACAGAATCTGGCGCAAAGCCTGCATCATCATAAGCCCGATATAACGCTTTTGCTTGTCCTTCAGGACGTGGCGCATAAATGCTTTTGAACTTACCGTCAGATGAAGCACCGATACCTTTGATAACAGCATAGATTTTATCACCATCACGCTCAGCATCTTCTAAACGCTTAATGGCTATCATGCCAATGCCTTCGCCAATCATCATACCGCTCGATGACTCATCGAATGGGGTAATGTTATCTTTGTCTGTAAATGCAGGCGTTTTGGAGAAACTCATATACATATATGGTGAATTGTCGGTATCGACACCACCTGTGATCATCATGTCTGAGCGATGTTCTGTCAGCTCAGTTAATGCCATACGAATTGCGGCCAATGAACCTGCACAAGCAGCATCTACTACACAGTTCATTCCGCCTAAGTTAAAGCGATTAGCCACACGACCTGCGGTGACATTTCCTAGAGAACCTGGAAATGAGTTTTCTTCCCAAGGCACGTATTGATCTTGTACCTTTTGGATCAGCATCTCTGAATCTTCATCGCTGATGCCGCTATTTTTAAATACCTGACGCAGGACTGGATACTGCAGGCGCGCATTCATGCCTTGGCTGAGCTGCTGCCCACCACCAATGCCTAAGGTTATACCGATGCGGTCACGATCGTATTCATCTGATAGATTTGCATCAGCAAGTACTTCTTTCGCTACCACTAAAGACAATAACTGCGAAGTATCCGTCAGCTCTAGAATGTTCGGCGGTAAACCAAACTCCATTGGGTTAAAGTCTACATCAGGTAGAAAACCTCCGCGTTTACAGTACACTTTATCAGGTGTTGATTTATTGCTGTCGTAATAATCGTCTGCTCGCCAATGGCTTTCCGGTATGTCGGTAATGGCATTGATTTCATCGCTGATCAAATCCCAAAAGTCATTTAAGTATCTGGAATTAGCGAAGATGCTCGCCATGCCGACAATCGCAATAGGGGTATCTTTTAAGCGCTTATTTAGGCGCTTATCTTGTTGACTCATACAGATTCTCCGGAGAAAAGCTTGGTTTGGCGAACGCTCAGATTTTTTGGTTGTTTTAACTGTTGCGTTTTCGCTTGTGGCTCGTTTTTAGTTGCTGTTGAGTTGGGAGTTACATTGGTTTGCACTCCCGGGAAACGAGCTAAAAATGTGTGATAATTTCGCACTAATAAACGACGTAGATGAAATGGCCCTTGCTGCAACACATAACCGATATAACGATTGGCCGCTTGAGTATCATTGTCTTGATAAATATCTACGTAGACCCAGTCAGAATTTGGGTCGATACCAATAAAGACTGAACTGGGTTTTTCTTGCGGGATTTCATCAGGAATGGCCAGTGAAACGACTTGTACGACAGAGTCTGGGTCGTCTTTAGGTAATTCAAGAGCTTTAGCTAAGGTTTCAGTATTTAATGCATACGCACTGACCTCAGAGCCTTGTACAACGGGTAGTTGATTAAAATAATCACCTGGGACTTTAGTTGGTGTCTCATCATCAAGTTTAGACACTCCATACCGCTTTAAACAACGAGCAAGACCAGAGCGGGATACATTTGGGTTGATGAACTCTTGGGTTACTTTTAAGAGTTTATCTAACGAAAGCTCAAGTTGAGAGCGAAGCCCTACAACCACATATTCTTCCGTCGGCGTGAGTGTCGTATTTAAGTGTCTAGGAGTGTGATCACCATCGGCAATATCTTTACGATTTCGCCACTTACGAACCGTAGCAGGGCTAATGTTCAAGATTTTAGAAAGTTCAGCCACGCTCATATCCGACGTTTGAATAAAGCGTCGCATCTCAGGTGTGGTAGTCGCATTCCCATGTCTTTGACGTGTTGTCATAATGTTTTATTGGCATCCATTGCCAGTTTATTCGTTTAATTTTGCAAAATGAGCAGCAAGATTACCTCAGTCTCACTCTGGTTACAATCAGGTGGGACAAAATAGATTTTACAAAACATTTCAGCATAAGGTTATAATGCGATTTTACGGATTAACTTGGCTTTTTCTTTGCATTCATTACAACAACCACTAATTGAAGTTATGACTTATCTTTATGAAATTCAGTTGATTGATGATAAAGAGGCTGCACTTAAATTATTGTCAGAATCAGAGCGGCAAAGAGTTCAGCAATACAAGTCTGAGCGAATGCAGAATCAGGCTTTGTTTGTTCGAACAACACTCCGTGAAACCTTGTCTCGTTATTGTGATGATAATGAACTTGAGGCTATTCAATCTAACCAATGGCAGTTTGAAGTTGGAAAACACGGAAAGCCTCGCTTAATTCAGTCTCAATTTGATGCTACCGGGATTCAATTCAATATCAGTCACAGTGGTGATTACTTATTGATTGGTATCTTTCATTCAAAACTTCCTTATTCTGAAATTTTGTTTGGTGTGGATATTGAAAGAGAAAGGAAAAATACAGATATACATGCAATTTTAAATCGTTATTTCTCAGAGATTGAAGTTTCAAGTTTATTGGCTTTGCCTGAAAGTAAGCAGCGCAAGCGTTTTTTTGATTTATGGGCATTAAAAGAATCTTACATTAAGGCGACAGGTAAAGGACTCGCTACAAGGCTAGATTCGTTTTCTTTTACTTTTGATGATATGAGTGAACCTATAGAAGTGACTGCTGAGAATGAATATAAAGAGTTTTATTGGCAATCGTTCTTAAAACAGCGTGTTAATGGTTACCGGGTAGGTGTTTCTTTCGCTACAAAAGATAAGCTCGTATTAGCGATTAATTTTAATGATGCGGGTTAACAACCTTCTTTAAAGTCTACTTTGTGTATATTTCTGAATTTCAATGTGGTTCGAGTCCATGTAAATAAACCTTTTAAATTTCATCACAGGTACATAGTTCAAACTGTTGCTACACTGAAATAGTTAATTTATTTCTAAAGGTTCATAGGGACTTGAACATGAGCTATTTCAGTAAATCATTCAACCATGTTTTTCTTATTCTTTTCTTACTAATTCCGACCACAGCTTGCAACAAAGACGATTCAAAGAGTGATAAAACTGCAAAACTAGTTGAAGTCAATGTAGCTCCAGTGCTGCATGAGACTATTGTGAGTTGGGATGAGTATACAGGCAGAGTTAAGTCTCCAGATCGAGTTACGGTTATCCCTCGTGTTTCAGGCTATCTCGATAAAGTGATGTTTGATGAGGGAGCCCGAGTAAAAAAAGGCGATGTACTGTTCCAAGTTGACCCAAGAACGTTTCAAACCGATGTAAAGCGATTAGAAAGTGATCTTGACCGAGCAAAAGCAAACTCGATGTTAGCGGAGTCTGAATACAAACGTGTTGAAGAACTTTATAAGCAAAGGGCTGTGTCAAAGCAAACACTCGAAAGCCAATATGCTTCAAAACAGAAAGCTAAGGCTGATGTTAATTCTATTAAGGCACAACTCGCTCATTCCGTTCTGGATCTTGAATTCACTAAAGTGATTGCACCTATCGATGGCCGAGTGTCATTTGCACAGATCACAGAAGGTAATTATCTAGAAAAGGGGGTTTCACCTCTCACTTCTATTGTCTCTGATGACTACATGCATGTGTATTTTGATGTTGATGAAAAGACCTATCTTAAATATTTAGACTTACTTAAAAGTATGCAGCAATCAGCGCCAGGTAAGTTAGACAGTTTTGTTTCTATGAGCCTAGTGAATGCAAATGATTTTAAGCATAAAGGCAAAATTGATTTTATTGATAATAGAGTCAATTCAAGTACAGGTACTATCCGGTTACGAGCACATTTTAATAACCATCATCAACGCATTATTCCTGGTGCGTTTGCGACTCTGAGAATAGCAGGCAGTGCACCACAAAAACGTATTCTAATCGATGAAACTGCAGTCAAAACTGATTTGCAAAATCGTTATGTTCTCTTGGTGGACGAAAATAACCAATTGAAATACCAACCTGTAACACTCGGAAAATCAATGAGTGGTTTAAGAGTGATTAAAACGGGGTTGAAGCCAACCGATCGCATCGTCATTAATGGCATGCACAGGGCTAAAGCGGGAAGAAAAATTAATCCCATACATGTAGATATGACCTCTAAAGAAAATTTGGATGAGTTGAGAGAAGAGCAGAAAATGTATTTCCAATAACATAGTGGCAAGGAAGCGCACTCATGATTTCAAAGTATTTTATCGAAAGGCCGATCACAGCGGTCATGCTGTCTCTGTTATTCATTATTTGTGGTGCTATTTCCGTTGGTCAACTGCCTACCACTGAATATCCCGATGTAGCACCACCGACCGTCATTGTTCAAGCTAAGTATCCAGGGGCAACCCCTAAACTCATTGCTGAAACTGTAGCTTCTCCCATTGAGCTTGAGATAAACGGTGTTGATAACATGTTGTACATGTCATCTCAGGCCACGGCTGATGGATTGATGAAGTTAACCGTGACGTTTGCCATTGGCACGGACATAGATGTTGCACAAGCGCAAGTTCAGAATAGAGTTGAACGTGCAAAGCCAAGATTGCCTGTTATTGTTCAGCGTTTAGGCGTTGTGACCGAAAAAACATCACCGATTCTTACCATGTTAGTTCATTTGTATTCGACAGATGAAAATCATGATCTGTTGTATTTATCCAATTACGCTAATTTGTATGTAAAAGACGAATTGCAACGGATTAAAGGGGTTGGTGCAACGCGCCAATTTGGCTTTGGTGAGTACAGCTTAAGAGTGTGGTTAGACCCTTATAAAGTTTCATCGGTAGGGCTTTCTCCCATTGATATTGTCAAAGCAATTAAACAGCAAAATCAGCAAGTGGCAGCAGGAAGTTTAGGTACTGAGCCGATGGTGGGTGCTAACTTCGAATTGTTGATAAATGTAAAAGGGCGTTTGTCTGATGTAGAAGAGTTCAAGAATATTATTATTAAAGTGGGTGAAAACGATCAGGTAGTGAGATTAAAAGACGTAGCCAGAGTTGAGTTGGGTTCCGAAAGCTATGTATTAAATTCAAAGCTCAATAACTCTCCGGCAGTAGCAGTACCTATCTATCAGGCTAATGGTGCTAATGCGATACAAATATCCGATGATGTGCGAGCTAAAATGAAAGAGCTCGAAAAGCACTTTCCGGCCGGGTTGGAATACGCATTAGTTTTTGACCCAACCGTATTCGTTCGAGAGTCGATTAGCTCTGTGATTGAAACGTTAATTGATGCGGTGTTTCTAGTCATATTGGTTGTGGTATTGTTTTTACAAACTTGGCGAGCATCTATAATCCCGCTATTAGCAGTACCTGTGTCACTTATTGGTACTTTTAGTTTTATGCACCTAATGGGATTCTCGCTCAATGCGCTTTCCCTTTTCGGGCTTGTGTTGGCGATAGGCATTGTTGTTGATGACGCCATTGTTGTTGTGGAAAATGTTGAACGAAACATTGCAAACGGCCTTAAACCACTCGATGCAACTAAAAGGGCCATGGAGGAGGTAACGAGTCCGATTATTGCGACCACAATGGTATTAATAGCAGTATTTGTTCCTACAGCCTTTATGACAGGGTTAACTGGCGAGTTTTATATTCAATTTGCGTTAACATTGACCATATCTACGATTATCTCCGCCATAAATTCTTTAACGCTCAGCCCAGCATTATCTGCGCTGTTACTTAAACCACACGACGCACCTAAAGATAGGTTATCAAAGTCAATCGATTGGCTATTTGGTTGGTTATTTAGACCGTTTAATCAATTCTTTCATTGGCTTTCGGAGAGTTACGGTGCATTAGTGGCACGTTTAGTTAGAATCAGCGGCGTCATTGTTTTCGTTTATTTAGGTCTGTTAAGTCTAACGGGATATCAATTCAAGAATACGCCAACGGCTTACGTACCTCCGCAAGATAAACAATATTTGATCTCTTACGCCCAATTACCCGATGCAGCTTCGCTAGACAGAACTCAGGCAGTAACCGATAAAATGACAGCGATTGCTTTAAAGCATCAAGGGGTGACGGATGTCTTTTCAATGGCGGGCTTGAGTATTAACGGTTTCACGAATAGTACCAATCAAGGTATTGTGTTTGTTACGTTGGATAAGTTTGAGAACCGAACAAGCCCTGAGTTATCTGCGAATGCCATTGCTAAGTCGCTTAATGGTGAATTTCAACCCATTCAAGAAGCTAAAATTGCCGTATTTAACCCTGCACCTGTTCGTGGTTTAGGAACTATTGGTGGTTTTAAATTGCAAATCGAAGATCGAACTCATTATGGGTTTGACACCTTATTTAAGGTGACTGAAGAAGTCATTGAAAAATCTAAGTCTCACCCTGAGTTGGCTAAAGTCTTTACCAGCTATCATGTGAATGTGCCTCAAATTGAAGTGGCAGTAGACAGAACCAAAGCCATGCAAATTGGTGTGTCGATACAAGATGTCTTTATAGCGTTGCAATCTTATTTGGGAAAGACTTATGTGAATGACTTCAATTTGTTCGGGCGGACTTATCAGGTGAACATTCAAGCAGAGCAATCATTCCGTGATATGCCCGAAGATATTACTCAAATTAAAGTCAGTAATAATAAGGGTGAGATGATTCCATTGGGAACCATCATTGAAGTAAAGCATACGGTTGATCCTGATAGGGTGATGCACTACAACAGCTTCATTTCAGCTGACATCAACGGAGTCGCAGCAGCGGGATATAGTAGTGATCAGGCAAGATCTGCTATTGAGGAAGTTTTAACAGAAGCTCTGCCTGATGGAATGAATTATGAATGGACTGACATTACTTATCAGCAGATTTTAGCAGGTAATACAGGTGGATTAATTTTCTTACTCGTTATTTGTTTAGTGTTTATGGTTCTTGCAGCGCAATACGAGAGTTTAAAATCACCACTAGCGATTATTCTTATCATCCCTATGACAATGCTATCGGCGTTAACTGGCGTTTGGATTTATGGGGGGAATAATAATATCTTTACCCAGATAGGCTTAATTGTGCTGGTGGCTTTAGCAACGAAGAACGCCATATTAATTGTTGAGTTTTCCAAAGAATTACAAGCCGAAGGCAAAGAAATTAAAGAAGCTGTAATTACGGCATGTAAGTTACGTTTGCGCCCAATTTTAATGACTTCATTCGCATTTATTATGGGTGTTTTACCTCTAGTGTTTTCCGTCGGAGCTGGCTCAGAAATGCGGAGAGAAATGGGGGTCGCGGTATTTTCTGGCATGCTGGGTGTTACGCTCTTTGGATTAGTACTTACTCCAGTGTTTTACTACTTGTTGATGCGTAAGAAGCCTTAGGACAGGTTGGCCTTTGAGGATTGAATTTAGCGCTGTTCGAGCGTTTACGTTTTCAAGGCATGAGTGAGTAAACCTAATCATCTATGTGAAATAATGATGGTTTTAAATGTTGATAAATGAACTCGCTCTAATTTATTGATAACTAACAGCTTGAACTGATGGATTAATCTAAAAAATGCCTACCTATCGTTGGGGTATTTCTTCTCGTTCTAGAAATCAATAAATAACTTTTCAAATGCCTCATTAAGCGTTTTGTCGGATTCGGAAAACCTAGCTGAAGGACTTGAGCTTTCATTAGGACTACTTTTAGTTCTTAAAACAACGAAGTACTCAGGATGCTGTTTTGCGTATTCCTTTTCACTGGGAATCGCTTTTAGTTCATGCTTGTCTAAAATTGCTTCATCGCCTGAATTACTCTCTCCATTAAGGTGAGCCTGAGAAGGTTGAATTTTTGGGTTTTTATAAGCTTCAAAAGAACCTTTTAACCACTCCCTTACCCTTTCAACTTCTGGTGTATCCTGCCTAATAGTTTCTAGCCTTTGTTCTTGGTCACTATAGCTGGATTGTGTATCTCTTGATGCTCGAGGTTGGCTACTGACCCTAGAATTCTCTGCTGCTGATGGCGAAAATACATCATCAAAGTCTTCTTGCGCAGACTCTATGCTTTTCAATACAAAAAGAGGTACCAATTTGTTTGAGCTTTTTTCTGTGTTTGTGAAGAAACTGACTTCATGCAAATTTGAGCAGCAAGATAGAGAATCTGTATGGTTTTCTTTGCCATTAGAGGTGTCCAATACATCATAATTAATAGGGACGGTACCGGTTTCAGGATTAATTAGCTTAAATGTTCGAAATTGCTTGAGAGGGAACCGTTTCAACTCCACTGTATCGTTACCATTGAATCGACAAAACAAAACCTGTTCTCCACTATCAGAATAGCTACTTCTTTCTTCAATTGTGGGAAATTGGCTAGCTAATGCATGTTCGTTAAATATTTGGAGAGAAGGCTTGCAATCTTGGTAGTGTGCGGCATTCATTATGTCGTCAATTAATTTCTCAGGTTCCTGTACACCAAGAGCTGTTAATTGACGTAATTGTTGCTTAAAGCATTCGGTAACAGCAGATTTTTTGTCGGTTACTCCTGATAAATCAAGAAAAACAGTATGCTGAGAAGCATAGTTGGTTGTACTGTCGATATTGCTGAGAGAGGGGGATGCTTCTGCCATAGTAAACTCCAGTATTTATGCGGCAATATATCTAGCATGGAAGTCGAAGCTAACTAGTAAAGTTTGAAATATCAATTAGTCTAAAAAATTGTTCATAAAAAGTTTAAAAAGAAAAAAAAGGCTTATCAATCGATAAGCCTTATAATTCCAATTCGGAAAATAACATAGGGAGATGATGAACAAACAATGCTTAATTAATCTGTTCATCTTAAAAGACCTACAAAGACTAAAATTGATTACATAAAAAATGAACAGATGGTATAGCTAAAAGTTATGAAAGATATTTGTAATTGTGAGTTTGACTCTCAAATAGTGAAACGCTGAAAAAAAGACAAAAAAAAGCGACCTAGTCTTTAGATCGCTCACTTCCAATTTGGAATTTTTATGATACAACAATATCAATAAAGGGAGAATGATGATGAACAAACAATGCCTTTAACTAAGTTAAAATAATCTGTTCATAAAGTCAGACTCTGGAGTTTTAAGATAGTTCAATAAAAAATAAAAAAAGTTTACTTTTTTTCAATTTTTTTTATCCAAGTCGAAAACTCTGCGTCATATCTTGTTCCCCATAGGGTTACAAGTTTTTGATACTTATCGTATTCTCCTTTTCTTGTGAACTTAAGCATTGCATCAACTTGAGCGCGATGATTTTCTAACATAAATCGTGTTGCAAGATATCCCCAACGGTAAATTCGAGCGCTTCCACCATCATTCTCATAACTGGTACTGAATAAGTCACTCAGTTTGTACTCTCCCGACTTTGCTGTTTCAAAAGCTTTAGGGTTGTTGTCACCTTTACTAATGTATTCAGCTAAACCTTCGGCCCACCAAACTAAGTGTGGTTTTTGAGGCGCTGGCTTTGGGCAATACTCAGGTGCGCCATGAGAGTCGTGTGGCCAAGAACAAAAATCACCATGAAGATTAAAACGACCATCCAAGTAATGGATGTATTCATGAGCTAAATTCCAAATCTGACCATCTTTCTCATAGGCGACGAATTCTGCTTGATTGCCTTTTTTATTTGGATAACCCTCTAAATACATGCCGCCATTGTCACTAGGCACATCAAAATGGTCAGTTACGTGTTTTACATACGAGTCTCGATCAGCATAAATATTCGCTCGCATACTGGCATTGTTATCATCTTTAACCGGAGAAGAAACCGTACCAAATAGCTCGTGAAACTTAGCTTCTTGTTTTGACAGTAGTGCACAAGCCTGTGTTATTTGAGTTTGAGACAACTTTTCAGAACGAATTTGAATCGTTGGACTACATTTATGTTCTTGCTTTAACACTGAAGAAATTGAAGGTTGATACGCAATGGCTGAACTAGAAATTAGAGAAAGTAATAGAAAGGGGATTTTGTTATTCATTTTATCGTCCATGAGGTTTATTTGATAAATTGTATACAATCTATCATTCGAATCTCTCATGGACAATTATAATTCGAATTTACTCAGCCAATAACTTTTCAATATCCGATTTAATGTCTTCTGGCTTGGTTGTTGGCGAATAGCGTTTGATCACTTGGCCTTGTTTATTTACTAGGAACTTAGTGAAATTCCATTTAACAGATTCTGAGCCCAGTAGCCCTTTTGCAGATGATTTAAGGTAGTTATATAGAGGGTGAGCGTTATCACCATTAACATCTACTTTCGCAAAAAGCGGGAAGGTAACGCCGAAGTTTAATTCACAGAACTGTGAGATTTCACTCTCCGAACCGGACTCTTGGCTCGCAAACTGATTACACGGAAAGCCTAAAACACTAAACCCAGAATCTTTTAATGATTGATACAGTGATTCAAGGCCTTTGTATTGTGGCGTAAATCCGCATTTACTCGCAGTATTTACAATTAATAATACATGCTCTTGATATTTACTTAGGGCAACGTCATCGCCCGTAATAGATTTAGCTGTAAATTCGTATACTGAAGACATAAGTTATGCTCATCCTTAATAAATTGTTTTCAGTATATCGAGTATTAATTACAGTTGTATATTGGGTTGAGTTTTTACTCAAAAAATTAGGTGGTCATCACCTTTTGTTGTTGATTGAACCTAAAAACAAAAGTCAGTAAATTAAAGATGATTATCCATGACGGATACAAATAAAAATTTTTAGCAAAAGGAGCTTGCCAATTTGTTTTAGAAAGAACGAATTGGGAATTGAATAATATTTATGACAATACATGCGATTATTACTGGTGGTTCAAGTGGTATAGGTAAGGCTGTTGCAAAATTATTTTTAGGGCAAGGGCATAAGGTCACTCTTATTGCTCGATGTGAAACTAAGTTGAATCAGGTTATGTCTGAGTTTTCCTCGGTACTTTCAGATAGCGAACAGCTTGATTTTTATTCCGCAGACGTTGCAGATGAGATACAAATTAATCATGCAATTAAGCAAGCGGCTGACAGCTCAGAGTTAAAAAAGGTGTTAATTTTATCTGCTGGTCTTGCAGAGCCCGGTTACTTTGAAAATACGGATACGACCACGCATAAGAAGTCGATGGATATCAATTATTTTGGCAGTTTATATCCAATACAGGCCATTTTACCTTATATGAAAAAAGAGCGTTCAGGTCATATTGTCATGATTTCGTCTGGTGCAGGGCTCGTTGGGATTCATGGGTATACTTCATACAGCCCAAGTAAGTTTGCGTTACAAGGGCTGGCTGAATCAATGCGTTCAGAACTAAAAAGTATGGGGATAAACTTGAGCATTGCTTTCCCGCCAGATACAGACACTCCAATGTTAGAGCAGGAAATGCTAACTAAACCACCCGAAACTTGTGAGATCACCGGAAGTGGTTCACTTTACTCTCCAGAGTTTGTTGCTCAATCTATTTTAAACGGGATCAATAAAAAGAAGTTTTCAATTTATCCTGGTAAAGAAATGTATTTGTTAGGGAAGCTGCACAGTTTTATCTATCCTGTGCTTAATTGGTATTTTGATAGAATCATCGGAAAGCATCAAAAGCGATGATAAAGGATTACCTTTATCATCGAGGTGACAGGCACTTTATTTTTTGACCATTTTTGCGACAAACATTCCGTCGCTATTTGCTTCATAAGGCCAAATGGTTAAATACGACTTTGCTTCTCCAGTGAAAGGATGAGTAAGCTTAATCAATTCAAATTCAGAGTTGTCCGCAAGAAAGGCATCAACAACGTGTTGGTTTTCTTTATCCAACAGTGAGCAAGTGGCGTAAATTAATGTTCCACCTGACTTAACTGCTTGGGCGCTTCGAGTCAGAATGTCCAATTGTAGGCTTGCGGTTGCTGCCACATTATCTAACGTATCTGTCCAGCGCATGTCTGGATTACGGCGCCATGTTCCTGTACAGGTACACGGTGCATCAACCAGTACACCATCAAAAAAATTTTCTTTTACAGGTAACGTTTCACCTTTCCAATACTGAGTTTTTATCAGCTTGGTATTCGCACGTTTAGCTCTTTTTGATAATTCTTCTAACGCCGAAATACGAATATCGGAAGAGATAATTTTCCCTGTCGCTTTTGATGCTGCGTCATAGTTCATCAATGATGCTAATTGCAAGCTTTTACCGCCAGCACCAGCACAGGCATCCCACCATTGCTCATTCGATTTTGGAGAACAGATATTACCAATCACTTGAGAAGCAAGATCCTGAATTTCAAGTTTACCATGTTGGTAAGCTTTTACTTGAGGCAAGTTAATGCTTTTGGAACCAAGATTTAAAGCGTCGCTGAAAAACTCGCTACGCGAAATGTTGATATCATCCGATTCTAATGAACTAATAACCGTTTCCGTTTCTTCAAATTGAGTACGTGCCCATATAGGAGGGCGAGATAGCATGCTGGTGGGAAGCTTATTCTGCTGCTCTTCATTTAGCTGGATGTGTGACCAAAACGACTCAGGTAACAGTTGCGTAAGCTCAAATTGATGTTGTGAGTACAAGCTTGCAATTTTATCTAACTTATCATCTTGAGCTTGTACTTTAGCGAGTACATCTGCGTCTGTTTTACTCAACTCAGCCCAAGCTTGAACTATAGGTTCCCATGAATGGTTTTCTAAAAGTGCCGTAGCCAATAATAATTTTATGGTTTCAGTATCGACGGTAACCAGATTATGAGAACTTGAAAGGTTTTGTTTCAACCAGCCCCACCAACGGAAAAGCCCAAATAGAGTTTCACGGATAATGCGGCGATCTTTAGAGCCATGCTTTTTATGTTCACGAAAATAGTTGGCCAAAACTCTATCGGCGGGTTTTTGGGTCGCCATCACCTCAGAAAATAAATTTAAGATAGTATTTGCGTAACTCAACGCCCGCTTTTGAGCTGGAGTTGAAGCAATAAGTTCTGAATTTGAATGGGTCATACCGCCACCAAGATAGTGTATCTAATCGTAAAGGCAGGGATTTTAGCACATACATTAATTAGGTATGTGCTAAATAATTACGGTCTGATTTATTTAGTAACCATTTGCTGGATGCGCTTAATTTTTTCTTCATCTGATAAAGTAGAAGGTTCTGGCATCATTATTCCTTTTTGAACAGCGGGTCTTTTTGCGATTTTTTCTAGCCAACGTTGTAGATGGGTTAGGCCTTCAATATCAACACCGCTCCAGTCATAGATTCTTACCCATGGCCAAGTTGCCATATCGGCGATAGTGTATTCATCTCCAGCAAGGTAATCTGTTTGTTCAAGTTGAGTATTCATGACTTCAAAAAGGCGACGGCCTTCTTTTTGATAACGTTCGATAGCAGCAGGGATCTTTTCTGGAAAGTAGCGATTGAACACATTGGCTTGCCCCATCATTGGGCCAACGCCGCCCATTTGGAACATTAACCACTGCATAACTCGTGAGCGAGCTTTTTCATCTTTTGGTAGAAACTTACCTGTTTTCTCGGCTAGGTAGACTAAAATTGCGCCTGATTCAAACACGTTAAAGTCATCATTACCTCTGTCGATGATCGCTGGAATACGGCCATTTGGGTTCACAGCTAAAAATTCAGGTTTTTTTTGCTCATTAGTAGAAAGATGAAGTTCATGGAGCTTGTAATCGATGCCCATTTCCTCAAGTGCAATTGAAACTTTGTAGCCATTTGGTGTAGCCGCAGAATATAAGTCGATCATTAGGAATCTCTTTTAGTGAATATAATAATGAGATTGCGCCTCAATAGATTAGTTTCAAGTTTAGTTTGTTTATTTGATAGTTGGTTGGGTTATAAGCGATAAAAACCACTTTTTCTGTTAAACTGCCGCACTGAGTAGTCTTCCTTCCTTATAGAGATTTTATTTTGAGCCAATCCAAACCATCATCGGCATTTTCGTCACTGCCGTTAAAAAGTGAGCTAACTTCAAACCTTGAGACAATGGGGTATGAAAAGATGACGCCAATTCAAGAGCAAAGTCTACCTTTAATCTTGAAAGGAGAGGATGTCATTGGTCAAGCAAAAACAGGCTCTGGAAAAACAGCAGCATTTGGATTAGGGCTGCTTAATAAGTTAGATGTAAAACGGTTCAGAATTCAATCTCTTGTACTTTGCCCAACCAGAGAACTTGCCGATCAAGTTGCTAAAGAAATTCGAACGTTAGCGCGTGGAATTCATAACATTAAAGTGCTTACACTTTGTGGTGGTGTTCCAATGGGGCCACAAATTGGCTCATTAGAACATGGCGCTCATATTATTGTCGGCACTCCAGGACGAATAACAGATCACCTGAGTCGTGGGCGCTTAGATTTAAGTAACGTTAATTTACTCGTATTAGATGAAGCCGATCGCATGTTAGAAATGGGCTTCCAAGATGCATTAGATCAAATTTTGGGTGAGACACCACATCAACGTCAAACCCTATTATTCAGTGCAACTTTCCCTAAGCAAATAAAAGCGATGACTGAGAGCATTATGTATGCTCCAAAGCACATCACGGTTAAAGAAAAACACGATAATTCGTCAATTGAACAGCACTTCTATTGCTTAAAAAATAACGAAGAGCGCATGAAGGCGTTACGTTTATTATTGCTACAAAACCGTCCTCAAAGTGCAGTAGTATTTTGTAATACTAAACGTGAAACACAACAAGTTGCTGATGAGCTAGCTGACTTTGGTTTTAGTGCAAAAGCTTTGCATGGAGATTTGGAGCAGCGAGACAGAGATCGAGTATTACTGCAATTTGCCAACAAGAGTTTGAATGTTCTGGTAGCCACTGATGTAGCCGCTCGTGGTTTAGATATTGATAATCTTGATGCCGTATTTAACTATCATTTAGCTTTTGACTTTGAAGTTCATACTCATAGAGTAGGACGAACCGGTCGTGCAGGCAGTAAAGGCTATGCTTACACTTTTTATACTGAAGAAGGCTACATTACTGAGCTCATTGGTGAGTCATTAGGCAAGCGAATTAGCAGTGAACCGTTACCTTCTGAAGCGATAATCCATGATTTGCCTTCAGTACCTGATATGAAAACCATACAGATTGATGGTGGTAAAAAACAAAAGCTGAGACCTGGTGACATTCTTGGCGCACTTACGAATGGTAAAGAGATTACGGGTGATCAAATCGGTAAAATTCATATTACTGACATTCGTGCATATGTTGCGGTAAATGCCAAAATTGCTAAAAAAGCGGTGAATAAATTGACGAACGGCAAAATCAAAGGAAGAAGTTTTAGAGCTTGGATGATGTAATACGCTCACTTAATACAAGCTAAAAAGTATGTCTGTATTTTTTAGCTTGTATATGATTACAAATAAACGTTAATGCAATTGTGGAAGTCCTAAAAAGGATGCGGACTGATAAACGTCATTTCTTCTTTGGATGTTGGGTGTGAAAATGTCAACTTATGAGCATGCAGGCTTAAACGTCTTCTCATTTTGATAATCTTTTCAGATGCATAAAAGTCATCACCTAAAATAGGGTGACCCAAAGCCAACATATGTACTCTTAGCTGATGAGTACGTCCTGTTTCAGGAGTCAGCTTGATTAACGAGTTATCGGCTCTTTCTTCAATAATTTGATAATGAGTAACAGCCTTACGTCCATCTTTTCTCGGTTTTTGAAGTGGAACTCTTTTCTCATCTTTACCTAGGCTTAGATCAATCGTCCCTGTTTTTTTAGTTAATTTCCCCTCAATTTCTGCAATATATTCTTTTTGAGTTTCTTTATTTTGAAATTGGGTTTTCAAGTTAGATTCAGCTTGCTTAGTACGGGCAAACACCATGATACCAGACGTATCACAATCTAAGCGATGTACCAAAATCGTTTCAGGATAGAGTTTTTGCAGACGAGTAATCGCACTATCAAAAGTGTGAACAGCCATACCGGGGTTGGAGAGTAATCTCGGTGGTTTATTGATAATAATAATATCTTCATCAATATAGCGAAGATCTAACCAGGGGACTGAAGGCGGTGTATAAGTGAAAACCTGCATTATTAATCCTAGAAAATCGGGCAGGGGATTTTAACTTAATTTATGTTTGTTTGGAACGCTGAAAACGACAGTTGAGCGCATAAGGAATAGCTGTAATCGTGCTTTCAATAGTAAAGTAAAGTAAAAGAAAGCCGAAGCTCTCCTTTATTTAAACGTAATAAACACAAGATTGAGGTTATTCCTGTGATCCTACACTAATCAATTCAGCAGGAATTACAATAGGACGCTCTAGAACGGTTCGCGAACTCATCATCATCTTCTGGAGTCGTGAAAGTGAGGTTTGGTTCATGAGTGTCGGAAAGTGTAACGGTATCTCCGGTTAACTGGCGGCAGTGATAAGACCAGATTTCTCCGTCAGAGTCAGTGGCTGAAGCCGTTAATATTACTTCAGTATTTTCATTTGCAGTTGCATTTTTGACCGTTACAGTAGGGGCTTGGTTAACCGGTTCTTCAGGGATGACTTTTTTCTTAAAACACTCATCATATTTACTCCTTGATTTGAGTAAAAAAGAACTTATAACTTCAGCCTTAAATATATAGATATAAAAGATTTATTCATCAAACCTTCGAAGATTAAATTTAAAAGCGAACAGGAAGGATTCAAAAGCGAACATATTTTATGAATCGAGTAAGTGAAAGCGCTTATAACTAGCCATTTCATGGGCTTTTTACTTTTGGCATGCTTTTTCTATTACCTCTTTAAATCTTTTAGGGGTGAAAAATGAAAATAGAAATTGAAAACCATAAAAAAAGGAAAAAAACAAAAAGGTTGGCATTAACTGTTTCGTTAACGGCAATAATCGCATTGTCGATTTTGGGTATTGCATACCAGCCAACACCATCCATTGATGCAAATGAATTAAAGCTGGTTGAGGTGCAACATGGTGATATTGATGTTATGGCACCTGTTTTTGGTGAATTCAGCTCTAAATATGAAAGGCTGATTAATGCGCCAAGTGAAGGTGTGGTTACTGAAATTATTTTGCGTGCTGGGTCAGATGTGAATGTAGATTCTGTAATAGCAACGTTATCTAACCCAGATTTAGAGCAGAATCTTGCAGATGAAAATAACCATTTATTACAACTTAAATCTGAATATCAAACTATGACACTTCAAAAGCAAAGTGAGCAGCTCAGTACTCAGTCACAATTAGCAGATATCGATAATCAAATTAAAACTGCTGAACTCGAGCTCAATGCCAATCAAGAATTAGCAAAGCATGGCATTGTTGCCAAAATTGAATTTGAAAAAGCAAAACTCAAGCATCAGCAGCTTATTAAGCAGCTAGAGTTCAACCAGTTTCGTTTTGAAAAGCAAAAACAAATGCACCAAAAAGAGTTAGCGCAAAAGCTATCTCAAGTGGAGCTTCAGCAGCAAAAAGTTGAATTAGTTAAAAGCAAAATTGATGGTTTGACGATAAAGGCTGGCATCGGCGGCACGCTTCAACAACTTAATGTTGAGCTTGGGCAAAGACTTACAAAAGGTGCATCGATTGCTAAAGTTGGCTCTAAAGACGAGCTTATTGTCGATTTGAAAATTCCACAGCGCCTGTCAAATAAAATCCAATATGGCGCATTGGTAGAAGTGCACCATAAAGGTCAGAAACTCTTAGGCGAGATCTCACAACTCAGTTCAGTGATTGAAAATGGTTTTATCAAAGCCGAAGTCAGTTTGAATCAGGATACTTTTAACGGAACAAGACCGTCGCAACCAGTTAACGCTTATGTGTTTGTTGAGCAGGTAAAAAATTCCCTTTATGTAAATCAAAAGCCAGGGCTGGTTCCACTTACTACTCAAGATTTTTTTATCCAAAACTTTTCAGATATCAATTTCCTAAAAAAACAGTCGCTGCAATTTGGTGAATTATCACAAGGCGTGGTGATACTTAAGTCGGGCGTAAAAAAAGGCGACAAAATATCACTTAACGACTTATCTCAATGGCAAGAATTTAATAAAATCAACATAGAAAAATAAGGAAATACAATGACAACAATAGTTACCTTAAAGGACATCAATAAGCTTTTTCTAAAAGGTCAAATTCAGACTCATGCGCTAAAAGACATCAACATTGAAATTAATGAAGGCGAGTTTGTTTCGATTTCAGGGCCATCAGGTTGTGGTAAGTCAACATTGCTGAGCTTACTGGGGTTATTAGACGCACCAACTTCTGGTACTTATCAACTCACAGATATCAATGTTGAAAGCTTAAGCGTCGATCAACGCTCTAAAATTCGTAATCAATATATTGGTTATGTATTCCAGTCATTTAACTTAATCGATCATCTAACAGTTTTTGAAAATGTTGCTTTGCCGTTGGAGCATAGAAACGAAAAGGTAAGAAGTATAAAACAAGCAGTTGAAGATACTTTAGCCATTGTGGATATGCAAAGTCATATCCATCATAAACCTAATCAACTTTCTGGTGGTCAACAACAGCGTGTGGCAATTGCTCGTGCTTTGGTGGGTAACCCTAAAATTTTGCTGGTGGATGAACCTACCGGAAACCTAGATAGCCGCAATGGTGACTTGGTGATGCAAGAGCTAATTAAGCTCAACAAACAAGGCGTGACGATTGTGATGGTGACTCATGATGAAAGATATAGTTGCATGGCGAGTCGTCAAATCAAGTTATTTGATGGTGAAGTCATCGTTGAGCATCAGGAGGCGGTAGCATGAGTTTTTATCTACGTGCGTTGCGTCATGGTGTAATGCGACTTTTTTCGATGCCTAGATTAACGCTACCTGTTTTATTAACCTTGAGTTTAACGCTTGCAGCCGTACTAACTGTAGTAGCAATGAGTTCTAATTTGATTTTTAAACCGTTGCCAGATCTTCATAATGAAAAGAATACTTATAAGCTTGATTTTTTATTAGAAGCTAATGCAGGTTTTTCACTGAATTTCTTGAGTGATATTGCTTTGGCGAATATGCAAGATAAATTTCAAGGGTACGGAAAGTTCGCCTCTTTTACGCCTCATGAATCAACAGTTAGTGTGTTCGATACTCGTTTTCCGATTACAAAAATTGAGGCAACGGATAATTTTTTGTCGGATGTAGGTGGGCAACTATTATTGGGGGAAACGCCAACTAAAGAAAATTCATTTCAAAGTATTTGGATATCGAAACGCTTATGGCAATCTGCTTTTAATGGTCGCCAAAGTGTTATCAATGAAACTATACAGCTTGGAAGCGATAAAGATTCATTTCAAATTAAAGGTGTAATCGATAACTTTTCTAGTTTCAGAAAGTATGAAAATCATCAACAGCAAGTTTGGCAGTTTTTCCATTTATCCGATTACAAAAATGAAGTAGAAGTTAATAATTTTTTGCATGATGCAGTACCTTTATTTGTCGAAGGTGAAAAGCCTTTTACGGATAAAGATATGACTGAGTTTTGGGAGGACTATTTAGAGAACAGAAATCAAGGTGAGAATCCAATGCCTCCCGAGATGCTTAAGAGTATGAAGCGGTTACAAGGAATAGAAAAGTATCGTGATACTTTATTACTTGAACAAAAAAATATGTTGTTATTTTTACTGGCTACTATGATTATTCTGCTGGTTATGGCAAGCCTGAATTTACTGAGCCTCTTTATCAGTCATTACCAACAACGGACCACAGAATTAGCAATTCAAATCAGCTTAGGTAGTAATAAGCTGAAACTAATTGCTATGGCTTTTTTTGAAAATTTACCTTTGTTTTCATTTTCAGGGATGATTGGATTAATTTGTGCCGCTTGGATTATTCGTTTATTGCCAGATATCGCAGGCAGCAATATTGAAATGTTGCAGTTGATTCATATTGATTGGCAAACCACAGCGATTGCTATTGTTGCTGTGTTATTGATTAATATTGTTTTTTCTTCTTTTTCAGTTAGCAGACTAAATTCAAATAATTTTTACGATCAGCTAAGGGCTGGCAGTAAAGGCGTAATGGCAGGTAAGCTAACTAAATTAAGCCAATGGAGTTTTATACTGCAATTAGCCTTTGCTGCTGTAATGCTTACAGCAACGGCTATGTTGGCAAAGACGGCCTATCAAGATTTATATAAAGATCTTGGATTTAATGCCGGTAACACCCATATCGTTAAAGCAAATTTTTTTGAAGATAGTCGTACTTTACCAGAGGACAACATTCATGAAGTATCTAAAAACCATGTTGCCCATAATCGACAAATTTGGCGAGAGATATCAGCCCAAATTCGAACTCAATTCCCAAATATAGAGGTATTGGATACCAATACTACACCTCATACTTTTCAGGGTTATTCATACGTTATTTCTATGGATCAGAAGAACAATCAGAGTCATTCATTTAAAAAAGTCAGTTTTTCTCATACCTATTTGGATGAATATAAGATACCGCTTTTAGCTGGTAGAACGGTTACAGAGGAAGAGTATCGAACTCAAGCCAATAGCGCAGTGATCAGTGAAAAAGCAGCACGCTTGCTAGTGAAAGATAAACCGCTGGCAGATGCTATTGGTAAAAGAGTGAACAGCAATATTGTGGTTGGCGTTATTCCAAACCTCTATTCTGTCGATGATCCTAAAGGGGAGTTTGGTGTTGTTTATTCGGTAAACCAAATTGATCCAACAAGCATCAGTTTTGTTCTACGTTTACCTGAAGTTGAAAAATTCGATACTGTCGCAATTGAGAAAATTATCAAAGATGGTCACAACGATATTGAAGCTGTGAAGTCGTTTAATGTTCAGCAGAAATACTATGAAGCCACCTTGGATGTTCGTTTGCAGTATTATTTTATTATTGGATTATCGATACTGACGCTTGCGCTTGCCGCATTTGGTAGCTCTGGTATTGCGTTTAGTTTTGCTGAAGTCAAACGCTTTGAATTAGCCATTAGAATGGCGATAGGTGCTTCGAGAGGACGCTTGCTTAACAATACCCTTAAACAGTTTGGTGGACTCATTTCTATTACGCTTGTGCTAGCACTAGTGGTGTCAGCATTGGTTTATTGGGGTGTTCAGCAGCAAGTTACTGTATTACCAGGATTTTCATGGGATGCGTTGTTATTCTTCTCAAGCTTATTAGTTGCGATTGTGTTAACTTCTATTGCTTATGTTGTTTGGCGAGTGATTAACGCTGAGCCAATGCAGGCACTCAGAGAGCTTTGATTTCGACCAAAATAATAAAAAGTAAATTTACAAGGAGCTGGTGGCTGTAGTTTGCTGCCAGCAAAAAAGTTAAAACAATGACGATAAAAACAATTCTAATTGTCGATGACGACCAAGATGTGCGTTTTGCACTCACTCTTTTACTGAGTCATCAAGGTTATGAAGTTTATGAAGCTGATTCACCAGTAACTTGTAAGCTTTTGTTAAAAGAACTTACTCCAGATTTAATTTTACTCGATCTTAATTTCACTCAAGACACTACTTCAGGGCGTGAAGGTTTGTCCTTACTAAAAACATTAGTGCCGCAAAACATTAAAGTGATGTTGATGACAGCGTGGGCTTGCGTCGATTTAGTGGTTGAAGGATTACAAACTGGGGCGGTCGATTTTATTGAAAAACCGTGGGACAAAATATCGTTACTCAATAAAATCAAACAACAATTAGGAGTTGTCAAACTTAAGCCGCTAAATAAAGTGCTTTGGGTTGCAGAGTCAGATGCAATGAAGCGCATCGAGTCATTTATTCAGCAGCTGGCAGCTACGGATGCCAATATTTTGATCACTGGTGAAAACGGAACTGGTAAGTCACTGCTGGCAGAACATATTCATCAATTGAGTCAGAGAAAAACTGAATCATTTGAATCGTTAAACATGGCGGCTATACCTGAAACCTTATTTGAAAGCGAGTTATTTGGCCACAAGAAAGGCGCATTTACTGACGCCAAAAACGATAGAAAAGGTGCATTCCAACGAGCGGAAAAGGGTACATTGTTTTTAGATGAAATTGGTACATTGCCATTTCATTTACAACCAAAATTATTACAAGTGCTCGAAAACGGCTGCTATACCACATTGGGCGCAGATGAAACACTTAAAGCTGATGTAAGAATTATTGCTGCAACCAATGCTGATTTAGATGATGCCGTTGAAAACTCACGTTTTAGACAGGATTTATTATATCGACTCAATACCTTTACGGTTGAAATACCAGCTTTAAGAAATCGCAAAGCAGATATTATTCCTTTGGCGAAAGCTGCTTTAGATCAGTTAGCAACAAAATACCAAAAACTTATTCCAGAACTTTCAGAGCCTGCGCAGCAAAAACTGCTCAATCATAGTTGGCAAGGAAATGTGCGTGAATTAAATCATGTTATGGAGAGAGCCATGTTGTTTTGTGGTGGTAATCAAGTATTAGCAGAGCATATTCAATTAGCTTCAACCAAAAAGAAACCAGCAGCTAGTGAATCAATTCCTGAGCTGAGTCTGGCTGAGTTAGAAATGCAGAGAATTGTTGATGTAATGGATAAAGCTGAAGGGCAAGTTGCGGTTGCTGCTAAAAAGTTAGGAATATCAAGAAATGCGCTTTATCGACGTTTAGAAAAATACCAACTGGCAGAAGAATATGAATAGACTTCGGCTGAGTTATTTCACTCGAAAAACAGCTTTGGTTCTAGCCTTGAATATATTGATACTCGGATTGATTACGTCGAATCTATTTCTGATTTCTGAAGACTGGCTAATCACAGCTTCTGTGTCATTAGTATTTGGATATGTGTTGTTGTATTTGTCAATGAACGCTTTGGGAGCATATAAGGCCAACTTTGAGCAACTTGAAGCTTATTTACATATGCGAAACCAAGGTTCAAGTAATATTAGTTTGGTATTCGATAGTGATGACTCACCCTTTAAAAATGTGGCTAATTTAATTGGAACAAATTCTCAAGAAAGTTATCAACGCATCTCGACAGTGTTAGAGAGTATTTTTACAAGTTGGCCGATGCCGATTGTGATTTTAGATGAACGTAATCAGCTTATTTTCTTTAATCAGGCTTTCTATCAAAAGGTTAACTTACCTCTTATCTACGGTATGGCATTTGATGAGTTAGGCTTTAAGGCAGAGTCCAATAGAATAGGCCATGCATCATTTGATAAAAACTGGCAGCTGAAAATGTTTAAGTTTGAAACGAATAAGATTGTTATGGCCCATTCTATTGCTGATGAGCTTCAACAAAACCGTTTTCAAGTGCAGCAGCAATTAATCAGAGTGCTTTCACATGAACTGAATAACTCACTGACACCAATGGCCTCACTAGCTGATACACTGCTAGATTTACCAAAACTACCAGAGGACACGACACGAAAGGCACTAGAGCGAATTAAAGACCGAAGTGAATCATTGCTAACTTTTGTAAGTGGGTTTAGACATTCTAATAACCTTCCTGAGGCCAAAAGTGAGCGATTTGAGTTAATGCAATTAATATCTAAAGTCGCAAATGATCAAAAATTAGAGTTTAAGTTTCAAGGTGAGCGGACTTTAGTTGCCGACCCAATATTATTCGAGCAACTGCTGATCAATTTGATGAAAAATGCCAGAGAAGCATCAGCGATTGAAATAGAAGTCTCTAATTTTCATAAGGCAGGTATGCAAGTAGTTTTAGTTTCTGATAATGGTCAGGGCTTCAAAAATTTGAATAATATTTTTGCACCTTTATACACTACCAAAACCCATGGTGAAGGGCTTGGCTTATTTTTATGCAAAGAAATAGTGACCAAGCATAATGGAGAAGTATCCATTGCAAATCTTGAACAAGGTGCGCAAATTAGGATTGAGTTACCTCTTTAATTAAATGCAGCTAACTATAATCTAATTCTAAATCCCCAGCTTGAAGTTGACCTTTAAAGTTAATCAGAATTAACCGGATAATTGTGGAGACTTAGTTTATGATAAAAAGCGTTGCTAGCTAAGTGTATTCATCTTATGTCTGCATTTCAAATTCAGGGAAAGTATGACTCAGGGCGGTTATCAGGAGTTGATGATGAAGAATATAAGCAGATATCAAACTATACTCTTATCCAAGAGCAGCAATCCTGTTTGGTTAATTTTTCTTCTCAATCTGCTTATCCTCAACTTCGTACTTATCGAGTAACGAGAGTTGGAAATAGTCTTAGCGTTCACCATGCTGTCTGGTGGCGCAGAGTTGGAGAATGGTTAGGGTTTGGTTCAGAAATTCCTCAGCAGTTTCAAGCAAAGTTAAATAAATTTTCAGTGGTAACGCTTATTACTACTGAAAACGAAGTCAAAACAAAACCTAACTTACGCACACATCATGAAAACGTGTTATCAATTGATACTGTTTATAACAATATCGACATGGACAAAAAAAGACCGTTGCTGGTTTTTGATGTTGATGAAACATTACTTTCGCTTCAAAATGAGTACACTCATGAAAAGGGCTGGCAAACTGACCCACACAAAGTAAGAGAACTTGAGCGAGGAAAATTTTTAAGCCTATTAGAAAGTTTAAAACAAAGAAAATATGATGCTAATATTATTTTACTTACAAATGGGCGTTGTACCTATGAGAAACTTAAAGCAATAGGTGTCGACGCCAAAGATTACAATTTAATCATTAATGAGGCTCATTCTACTAGTGACTCAAAAAAAGAGCTAAATAAAGGTAAGAGACTGATATCCCTTATCGAATCTAAAAATTTACAATTTGATGAAATACACTTTATTGATGATGAACCAATTAATTTAGAAGATGTAGCAAGCAGTGTCGCCCATTTAAATGTGAATTTGCATACATATAATATTATTCGTGATTGTTATATGAGCCATTTCAGGCGCTGGGTAAAAGCAGGTAATTCATTTAATAAGTATGGGTTTGATTCATTTTATCGTGATAGAAATAATCATAGTGCGTTGAAAACCCTTATCGTTAAGCGAATGTTGATGGAGAGGAGACGAAGGAGTGTACGTTAGGGTTGAGTCAAGTTTAATTGTTAACTCAGTAACTTGCTAACCATAACCTTAATCTTAACCCCCAGCTTGTTGTAGGCCCCTGAGTAGTCGAAGCTATCTTACCTTCAGTGTCAACGATAAAAATACTGGGTACTCCAGAAACACCCCATTTATGAGAGTAATATCCATTGCCATCATTTAAAGCATCAAAGGTTAGATCATGTGCTTCAAGGTACTCGTTAATTTCATCATCATTCCCCGAACTCACCGCAATAGAAATTACAGGATAATCTTGAGAAATGTTCTCTACCATTGGTGATGTGAAACGACAATAACCACACCATGTTCCCCAAAAATAGACAAGAGTTGGTTTAGCTAACGGGCTTTTTAGCGAGATACTTTTTCCAGTAGTTGAAATGGCATTGATCAGCGGAGCTTGCCCAGAGACCATGTTTCTTTGTATGAATAAACTAGCAGCAGTGAGAAGAATGATGAATATGGTAAAATCTCGAATTGTTTTTTTCCAAGAAATTTTAAAAAACCAGTTTGTAATGCTCTTCAACAGTCATTCCCATTAAAAATGAAGATATAAAGAATACTAAACGAGAAGTAATCACAGAAGTAGATTTTTAATTTATTCTAAAAGATTCCCAAAAGTTATAAGTGGTTTATTGGTCTGTTAAAGTTGCTTTAGATGGATTTTAATGCCAGTTAACGTTTATCTTGCAGTTTAAAGTGTTCGTAATGTGATTTTATAATGAATTACATATTTTTGTATGTTTTTTATTTGTTAAATTTAGTTGAATCAAATTGTAACCATAATGTATCATTTCCTTACTTTTTACCTTGTTATTAAGTCACTAAACTTTAACTAAATTAACTAAAGTTACCGCTAATTAGTGTCGCATTAACAAATTAAGCAAGTTTCTACTAATAATATTTATAAAGGCTCAAGGACGATGAAAAGTTTTTTTAAAAAGTTTTTTGGTAAAAAAGAAGAAAAAAGTCGACACGTAAAAATGTATGTCGATATCCCATTTCAAGAAATTCAATGCACACCTTTCGATTACTCAGCGTTTAATGTTGATAAAAAAGGCTCTGAAAAACAAGAGAAAGAAATACCTGATTCTTGATCTTAAAGCTTTCTGCCCCTAGACTAGCCGCCGTTTCATTAGGTTTATAGTTTTAGAGGCAGTTAAATGCGAGTTTCCGATTTTTCATTCGATCTCCCTGATGAGCTAATAGCTCGTTATCCTACAGAAAAGCGTACAGCGTCACGTCTACTTACCCTTGATGGTAATTCGGGTTGTGTTGCCGACAAGCATTTTACTGATCTTATTGATTCTATTGAGTCTGGTGACTTGATGGTATTCAACAATACTCGGGTCATTCCTGCACGTTTGTTCGGACAAAAATCTACAGGTGGTAAATTAGAGATCCTTGTGGAGCGCATGCTAGATGATAAGCGAATACTCGCTCATGTTCGCAGCTCTAAATCTCCGAAAGTAGATGCCATCATTAATTTAGATAATGATCATCATATGAAAATGCTGGCTCGTCATGATGCGTTGTTTGAACTTGAACTTCTAAGTGATAAAACTATTTTGGAAGTTTTAGAAGAGGTTGGGCATATGCCACTGCCTCCATATATCGATCGTCCAGATGAAGATTCAGATAAAGAGCGCTATCAAACGGTATACAACGAGACTCCTGGCGCTGTAGCAGCACCAACAGCAGGGTTGCATTTTGATGATGACACATTACAAAAATTAAAAGATAAAGGTGTAAACATCGCTTTTGTAACGTTGCACGTAGGCGCAGGTACGTTTCAACCTGTTCGTGTTGAAGATGTCGATGATCATGTCATGCATTCTGAGTGGGCGAATGTGCCTCAAGACGTAGTAGATCAAATAATAGCGACTAAAAAAGCTGGTAAACGAGTCATTGCTGTGGGCACGACCTCAGTTCGTTCACTAGAGAGTGCAGCGAAAGCAAATCATGGTAAAATAGCGGCCTTTAGTGCTGATACCGATATTTTCATTTATCCAGGTTATGAATTTAACGTTGTTGATGCCATGGTAACTAATTTCCATTTACCTGAATCAACATTGATTATGCTGATAAGTGCTTTTGCTGATCAACAAAATGTGATGAATGCCTATCAGCACGCAATTGAAGAAAAGTATCGTTTCTTCAGTTACGGTGACGCAATGTTTATCACTCGTAAAACAGCATAAAGAATTAGATTTGTGGCTGCCGTGAGCGGCCATAATTGTTTAATGGCGCAAAGCCAAACATAAAACGTCAGACTGTTTCTCTGGCTTAAGGTTGTAGTAAATATGAAAATGAAATTCGAGTTAGATAAAACTGAAGGCCGTGCTCGTCGCGGTCGTTTAGTCTTTGAACGTGGTACGGTTGAAACGCCAGCATTTATGCCTGTAGGTACGTACGGTACGGTTAAAGGTATGACGCCGGAAGAAGTACGTGAGACTGGTGCTGATATCCTGTTGGGTAATACTTTCCATTTGTGGCTTCGTCCTGGTGAAGAAATCATGCGCAGTCATGGTGACTTGCATGACTTTATGAACTGGCAACGTCCTATCTTGACGGACTCGGGCGGTTTCCAAGTATTCAGTTTAGGTGATATCCGTAAAATTACTGAAGAAGGTGTTCATTTTCGCTCGCCAATTGATGGCAGCAAGATCTTTATGGATGCTGAAAAGTCGATGCAAATCCAATATTCACTGGGTAGTGATGTAGTGATGATTTTCGACGAGTGTACACCATATCCGGCAACCCATGATGAAGCGCGTAAGTCAATGCAAATGTCTTTGCGTTGGGCGCAGCGCTCACGTGATGAGTTTGATCGTCAAGAAAACCCAAATAACTTGTTTGGTATCATTCAAGGTAGTGTTTATGAAGACTTGCGTGATGAAAGTTTAGAAGGTCTGGTAAACATCGGTTTTGATGGTTATGCGATAGGTGGCCTTGCGGTTGGTGAGCCAAAGCCTGATATGCACCGTATTCTTGAACACGTTTGCCCAAAAATCCCAGAAGAAAAACCTCGTTATTTAATGGGAGTCGGTAAACCAGAAGATTTAGTTGAAGGTGTTCGTCGTGGTGTGGATATGTTTGACTGCGTGATGCCAACTCGAAATGCGCGAAATGGTCACTTGTTCACAAGTGAAGGCGTAATTAAGATCCGGAACGCAAAACACAAAACTGATACCTCACCTTTGGATAAAAAATGTGATTGTTACACTTGTAAAAATTACACACGCGCATATCTATATCACTTAGACAAGTGTGGCGAAATCCTAGGTGCGCGATTAAACACCATTCACAACCTAAGATACTATCAAATGTTGATGGAAGGTTTGCGTGATGCTATCGACGCAGGTACATTAGATGACTTCGTTCACGAGTTTTACACCAGCCAAGGTCGGGAAGTTCCGGAAGTACCAGAGCTGAAAGATTAACGCTGAGTTTGTCGTACCAATTTAGGTTGGTATCCAGTAACTTTATTTTTTAAAGCGACTCGACTCCAGCATGTGCTGGAGTGACATTTAAAGCAAAATAAAATTTTAATAAAGAAAACGAAAAGAGAGACTTATGTTTATTTCAAATGCACACGCAGCTGCTGGCGCAGCACCACAATCAGGCGGAACGATGGAACTGGTATTCATGCTAGTGATGTTTGGTTTGATCTTCTATTTCATGATCTTCCGTCCACAGTCTAAGCGTGTTAAAGAACACAAAAACCTAATGAGCTCGATTTCTAAAGGTGATGAAGTACTTACTAACGGCGGTATTCTTGGCAAGATCGCTAAAATCAGCGATGACAGTGATTATGTATTGTTAGATTTAAACGATACGACTCAAATCACTATTAAGAAGGACTATATTGCAGCGGTATTGCCTAAAGGCTCTATTCAGTCGCTGTAAGCCAAGAGGGCTAATGCGTGTTAAATAAATATCCAATGTGGAAAAACATAATGGTGGTGTTATTTGCCGCCATTGGTTTGTTCTACGCTATGCCAAACCTTTACGGGGAAGACCCTGCAGTACAGGTTGTGGCAACTCGTGGCGCTAAAGTTACGGGTACCACTCTTGCAAACGTTAACGAGCTCCTACAAAAAAATGGCATTGAGGTTAAACGCTCAGAGCTGGCTAATGGTCAATTGTTGGTTCGTGTTGCGCATGCAGATGATCAATTAAAAGCAAAAGAACTTATCACTGATAATTTAAGTGACAAGTATACAGTTGCATTAAACCTTGCACCGGCAACACCTGAGTGGCTTGAGTCAATGGGTGGCAGCCCAATGAAGCTTGGTCTTGATTTACGTGGTGGCGTTCACTTCTTAATGGAAGTGGATATGAAAGAAGCCATTCGTAAAATGGAACAGTCTCAAGTTGCTGAATTCCGAACTCAACTTCGTCAAGAAAAAATTCGTTATTCAGGCGTTCGTCTTAAGCCTCGTGGTGTTGAAATTAAATTCCGCGATGCTGATATGCTGTCTAAAGCAGAGTTCTTCTTAAAGCGTACCAACAATGACATGGTATTCACTGATGTATCTACTGATACTCAACCCATGTTATTGGCTGTAATGAGTGAAAACTTTTTACGTCAAGTTCGTGAAGATGCGATTTCACAAAACATGACGACGATTCGTAACCGTGTTAATGAATTAGGGGTGACAGAACCTCTTGTTCAACGACAAGGTACCAATCGTATTATTGTTGAATTACCAGGTGTTCAGGACACCGCTCGTGCCAAAGAAATTCTGGGTGCGACGGCATCGATTGAATTCCGAATGGTTGACGAAAAAGCCGATGTAAACGCTGCTGTAGCTGGCCGAGTACCTGCAGGAAGCGTTCTTTATAAGCGTCGTACGGGTCAACCTGTTGTGCTTAAAAAGAAAGTGATGCTCACAGGTAATCACATTACTGATGCACAACCAAGCTTTGACGAATACAGCCGCCCTCAGGTGAGTATTGGTCTTGATGCGAAAGGTGGAACCATCTTCTCTCAAGTGACTCGTAAAAACGTTAATAAGCCGATGGCAACGTTATTCATCGAGTACAAAGACAGTGGCAAGCGTAATCCTGATGGTACGGTGAAGCTGAAAAAGATTGAAGAAGTTATTTCTGTTGCAACGATTAATGAACCATTAGGTCGTAAGTTCGTGATCAATGGTCTTGGACTGGAAGAAGCACAAGACTTAGCTCTGTTGTTACGTGCAGGTGCTCTGATTGCACCAGTTACCATCGTTGAAGAAAGAACAATTGGCCCAAGCCTTGGTCAAGAAAACATTGATAACGGCCTTCAAGCAATGCTTTGGGGTACAGCGATTGTTTTACTCTTTATGCTGATTTACTACCGTGCATTTGGTTTTATTGCCAACCTAGCGCTAGGACTAAACCTAGTGATGGTAGTTGGTGTAATGTCTATGTTAGGCGCTGTATTAACGCTTCCAGGTATTGCGGGTATGGTATTAACCATTGGTATGGCAGTAGATGGTAACGTGCTGATTTACGAGCGTATTCGTGAAGAGCTACGTGCTGGACGAAGCGTGCAACAAGCGATCAGTGAAGGTTACGGTAATGCGTTCTCAACCATCGCAGATGCGAACATCACGACGTTCCTAACAGCACTAATCCTATTCGCTATTGGTACTGGTGCGGTTAAAGGCTTTGCGGTTACCTTAATGATTGGTATTGCAACCTCTATGTTCACAGCAATTGTTGGTACTCGTTCAGTTGTAAATGCTATCTGGGGCGGTAAGCGTCAGAAGACGTTGAGCATCTAGGGAGAGATTGATTATGTTTCAAATTTTAAATTTTAAAGGCACGGTCAATTTCTTACGTCACGCTGTTCCAATCAGTATTTTGTCGATGGTGTTAATTGCAGCTTCGTTTGTGTCGCTTGCAACTAAAGGCATTAACTGGGGTTTGGATTTTACTGGCGGTACGGTTGTTGAGCTTGAGTTTGACCATGCGGTTGACTTAACAAAACTTCGTGCAAACCTTGATCATGAAAGTACTCAAGGTGCTGTTATTCAAAACTTTGGCTCTACTCGCGATGTGCTTATACGTCTTCAAGTTAAGGAAGGCGTTAAAAGCGACGTGCAAGTTGCTGAAGTAATGAAAGTGGCAAAAGTACTTGATGAAGGCGTGATTCAAAAACGTGTCGAATTCGTAGGCCCGCAAGTTGGTAAAGAGCTTGCTGAACAAGGTGGTCTTGCGGTTCTTATCGCACTGATTTGTATCCTTATTTACGTATCGTTCCGTTTCGAGTGGCGTTTAGCTGCTGGTTCTGTTGCGGCTCTTGGACACGACGTTATTGTAACTTTAGGTGTGTTCTCCGTATTACAGCTTGAATTTGATTTGACTGTACTTGCAGGTTTATTGACGGTTGTAGGTTACTCACTTAACGATACCATTGTTGTTTATGACCGTATTCGTGAAAACTTCTTGAAGATGCGAAAAGGCTCTTCTGAAGACGTTGTGAATACTTCCATTACTCAAACAATGAGCCGTACTGTAATTACTACATTAACGACGTTAATTACCGTAATCGCTTTGTTCTTGAAGGGCGGCGAAATGATCCATGGTTTTGCGACAGCATTGCTAATGGGTATTATCGTAGGTACTTATTCATCAATCTACGTGGCAAGTTACTTAGCGATTCGTTTAGGAATTAATCGCGAGCATATGATGCCAGTTGAGATTGAAAAAGAAGGTGCTGATCAGCCTTCTATGATGCCTTAACGGTTCTTTAGTACAGAAAAGCCACCTGTTAGGTGGCTTTTTAATGCCAGAAACTTAAGTACTGCTTTTAATCTTCAGAAGTTTCATTCGCTAATAGCGGCCAACCACCTAAGTTTTTCCACTTGTTGACGATGTGGCAAAAAAGCTCAGCGGTTCTTTCTGTATCATAAAGTGCTGAATGTGCCTCTTTATTATCGAAAGGAATACCTGCAAACTGACAAGCTTTCGCTAAAACGGTGTGACCTAAAGCGAGCCCAGATAGTGCTGCAGTATCAAAAGTAGCAAACGGGTGAAACGGTGTCCGCTTAATGCTATTTCTTTCTAAGGCTTTAGTTACAAATCCATGATCAAATGCTGCATTGTGCGCAACAATGATACTTCGATGACAGTCTGAAGCCTTTTGAGCTTTTTTAACCTCTTTGACTATCTCTTTGAATGCCGTTTTTTCATCAACTGCGCCACGAAGCGGATTTGTCGGGTCGATACCGTTAAAAGCCAATGCTTCAGGTTCTAGATTCGAACCTTCAAAAGGTTCTAGGTGATAATGCAAGGTTCTATCGAGAATCAGTTCGCCTTGCTCATCCATTTTTAATAACGTTACGGCAATTTCTAGAAGCGCATCTGTTTCTTTATTGAATCCCGCAGTCTCTACATCAATAACCACAGGAAAGTAGCCACGGAATCGATTTTTTAATAGGTTATGTTCTGCTATATCGCTCATTATCTGCCGATGTTTTATAAATCATTATTGCAACATATTATCTGTTATTGCTGCTTATGTGTCATGTGTGTTTGATTGTTTTATGTACTAAAGCTTCGAAAAAACTGGTCGATAACAAAAGTAATATCAAAAAAAGAGAAATATTATGCTGCGACGAATATTATTGACTGCTTTATGCTGTGCTCCGCTTACGGTGAGTGCAGAGCTTCGTCATTTCGTCGCATCTCTTGATAATTCTCAATGGCGGATCACGCAAAATAATCCAGTTTCTTGCCGTTTAGAGCATAATATTCCTATGTATGGCAATGCAGTTTTTTCTAGCCAAGCCAGTAAAAAGTTGAATTTAGACTTTATGCTAGAAATGTGGCGTAAACCAGAAAAGGTCACCAAGGCTGAATTGGTCAGTCGCGCTCCTATTTGGCGCCCTGGTATTCCAGATAAAAAACTCACTGAAATAACTTACCAAAGATATTTTAATGGTGAGGTACCAAAAGCTGAAGCTTGGACCATGCTTAATGAGTTGTCTAAAGGGATGCAGCCGACTTTCTATTATTCTGATTGGTATAATAAATTTGAACGAGTGGCAGTAGGGCTCTCTGCAGCGAATTTTCATCATAAATACAGTCAATTTCAGCGTTGTTTATCAAACTTATTGCCTTATTCATTCAATGATATTGCTTTTACAGTATTGAATTTTAAATCAAACAGTACTGAGTTAACTCGATTTTCAAAACAACAAATGGATCGCATTCAAGAATATTTATCCTATGAACCTGAAGTTGAGCTGGTTTTAGTGGATGCTTATACCGACAGTTATGGTGGTCGAAGCGCCAATAAACGAGTTTCTACACGACGTGCAGATTTGATCAAAAAGTATTTAATGGAAAGCGGTATTCAACAAAATAGAATCGTAACAAAAGGTCATGGTGAAGAAAGGCATATTGCTGCCAACGATACGCTAGCCTCTAGGGCCAAAAACCGTCGTGTAATTATTCAAATAAATAAAAACGGTTAGTTTTATCGTTAATGATCAAATTTTATTTAAATTTGAAGACTAAGGGTTAAAGTTTGGAAACTTTTTCCATATCGCATAGCGAAAAAGATTATAGTCTAAGTTATAAACTCTTGTTTTCAATGTGTTAAATGCATGCTTCTCGACTTCTTTTTTGTTTGTGAAATTGCCACGTTTTAGAGTCGATAATTCATCACTTATTTTATCAGCTTTGCTGAATAAAACACTTAAGCATTTAGTGTGCTGCAATAGTTCTAGCCCAGCCTTATATGAGCCGTTTATTGCACAAATTGCTAATGGTACATAGGCTAAATCACCATGGTTATATGGTCCAACGTCCTGTGCTACAGATAATGCAATCAATTGCCTAACCATATCTTCAGAGTCATTAAATGCCGCTATATGCAGACATGTATATCCTGCCCACCCTGAGTCGTTTGTTATTGCTGAATCAAGCATAGATTTATCAAACGCCTGAATGGCATGCAGTGAATTATGTATTGTTGCTATATGAGCAGAATTGAATCCTTTATCATTGATTTGTAATGCGCCGTTAAAGTTCACTAATAGCATACAAACATCTTTTTTGTCTAAGCTTGCGGCAAACATTAATGGTGTATAACTAAAGTAAGTAGAGGAAGGTGCATTAATGGCTTCAGTAAACAAGCTTGTGTGTATTCTCATTACTTTAAGCGCTTCAATAGAGTTATTTTCGACCGCAACATGCGCAGCAGTTAAACCCTCCTCAGTTCTGTGAGTTAACTCTTCTGGGCAATTAGTGATTATTGCTTCAACGGTTTTTGAATGATTAAGTTTAGCAGCCATCATGAATGGATTAAATTTCGATGAACGATTGAAGCATTCTTTAATATAAGATTGCGGTAGCTGTTTAATCACTCGTTCTGAGTCATGTTCAGAAGCTAGCATTACAAGGTTAATACTTTTATCTTGAAGAAGAGCTGAAAATTGTTTTTTATATTGACACCTTTCCAATAAAAACTTAACCATTTCGCCTCGGTTGTTTTCGACTGCAGTACAGAGAAGTCCTTTTAAATCTTGCGCAGTAGTTGAATGCATTACTCCTCTTTGAAAAGCTGCTTCAGCGAACTTAATTTGCCCTGAAGCAACAGCGAAATGAAGTGAGTTTTTACCATTAGGATTAGATGATAGCGCTTGAATGTTAGCTCTCTTTTTGGCTAAGGCATCAAAAACTTCCACATTGCCGTTAGTTGCAGCGATATGCATTGGGATAATGCCATTATTATCTCTGGCAGAAATTTGTTCAACGCTCGCATCTTTGCAAAGCTCTTTAAAATAAAAGCCTGATGCAGCTGCTAAATGAAAAATGCTCAGGTGTTGCTCACCATAACGTTTATCTAAATCTGTATGTTCCAAGGCTTTAGTTAAGTACTCACCTTGGTATGCAGTTGGTGAGCTACATATTGCAGCCATAAGGGGCTTATCTTTGCTAACTGGCAACGAAAAATCAAAATCAGAACAACTTGCTAGACATAGATCTATCATTTGAAATTGACCGAGTGTTAGTGCTAACCCAATGGGGGTTTCATTATTATTATCTTCTGAATGGAGAAGGTCTTTTGATTTGTCTAGAAGTATTCGGATAACACTTTCTTTTCCTTCAGCGACTGCTAAATGCAAGCCACTCCTACCTGTTTGTGCCTCGCAAGCACTTAGATCTAAGTGTGAACAATTAAGTAGCTCGGATACAAACGTTCCTTTTCCTGTTTTACAAACCATGAGCAAAGGCGACAGGCCATTACTATCAAAATGGTTGATAAGTTCATCTTCTGTATCCAGAGGAATTAATCTTTTTAAAATTTCTGTTTCTTCGCAGTTACATGCAAGATGAAATGCAGTTTGATAAGAGTCATCTTTGTCTTCAATGACTGTTGGGCAGTGTTTTAAAAACCATTCAGCTTGCTCTTCGCTGCTGTCAGTGATTGTTCTTAAAAAGGCAGTGCTACCATTCACTTTTTCTCGACAACTTTCTTTAAAGTTTTTGAAAAACCTTAATGGTTCTAAATACTCAGTTGTCTTGTGTTTAATAGCTTGATGAATCAGTCCAGAGAGTGCTGAATTGCTTTGCTCTATTTTATCTTTTGCAAGATTGACGAGTATTTTATAACATTTAAATTTATTGCCTTTGATGGCGTCGTCAATGCTTTCAAGATAGAGAGTATCATCTAGCTTTTTATCTAGGCCATTGTCATGGAGTAATGAGATTAGAGCAGGGTTATCATCCTGAATAGCTATATTCCACACTGTTTTTAAATCAGGCTCACTTGCATTAGCTCTGAGTAATTCAACGTTTAGATTTAATAGTTCAGAGCTGTTGAATTTTAATAAACGATTGATGAAGCTATCTTTGATGAGTTTCGACAGTGGCTCATCAAAGTATGATAACTTAGGTGTAATCATTTCCATTTGAGCTTGTAACTCATCAAGTGTTTGAGCACTCTCCAAGTTTTGACAGAACTGCTTATGAATATCCGAGATAAAGTTTAAGTTTTTTCCTAATGTTGAAGTGATTAAATCTTTAGTTTCCAGAAGTTCGATTATTTGTTTTAGTTCTTGATTATCTTTTTGGTTTATTATGCCTTTAAACCTTGCTTGGTGTTTCTCGCAAATAGTCTTATATTTTTCTGTGTCTTGAATACAAAAATTAGGAATAGATACCAACGAGGAAATTTCGCTCTCAACATTCTCGAAGCCCTCAATCTCTTTGCATAAGTGATTGAAACAAAGTTCTTGTATATGTGTACAGAGAATTTGAGATTGTATAGGTAACTGTTCAGCAATCTTTTGAATATCTTGTGAACTAACATGTTGAATATCTAAAAAATCTTTAATTGCAGTGAATAACGTACTTTGCAATTCTGTATTTGAAAATGAATCGTGTCCTATACCTTGTAATAGCCTTACAAGTCTATGAAACTTATTTTGAGACTCATTTTTTTCATTTTCAATTGCTTTTAACTTTACTATAAAGTTTTCTGATTCAATGATCTGCGCAAGCTCTAAAAAATCAAAATCTATCTCTGGTGGAAACCCTTTAACGTATGTACTCTTTTTTCTCTCTTTAAAATGATGAAACAGCATAGATTTTATTTCCTGCACGACAGTTTCAGGAAGCTCTGTGGCATCATTCAACTCTCTTAGGTATTCAGAGAGAGAGGTCGAATCATGTACCTGAAGAAGCAAGTGCCTATGAAATAAGAGCTGATGTTTGTTACTCGCATTTTGTAATGAGGGCTTTTTTAAAGCATCAACCGTTAAGTGTTTACAAGGCTCTGCTTGCTGCAAATATCCTTCTAAGAAAACAGTGTTTGAGAGACAAAGAACTCCAACTTTTTCTTGTTGGAATTGAACACAATTTTCATCATCCGGTTTTAATAGCGGACAAGCTCGATTGATGAGTAAAGGGAATAAAAGTTTTGCTATGTTTCGTGGTTTTATTAGCGTCTCGTTTGGGACGAAATCACCACGGTTAATAGGTAGAATTGTTAGACAGTCTTCGTGGTTCGTTGACTCAGATAATCTAAGCAGTTCTATTTTTTTTATGTTCTCATCTAAATTTTCATCCGAAATGGATTTACTCAAATTCATTGAAGCAAACAAAAATAAAGAACCAGGGGACATAACATCCGAAAGTATTTCGCCAAATCGTTCTGTAGGTGTTATTCCCAAGTCATCAATTAAAACCTTCTCTGAAGATATTGGGTAGCCAAAATACAATGCTATTTTATCCAATTGATCATCTGAGATATCATCGGTAAATTTCTTTCTAAAAGTTGTTTTGGCTTCTTTGAGGAGTTGTGCTTCTGCAAGCTCTAGGTGCTCACTAAGTTTAACTCTATTAAAGTTTAAGATAACGACAAGTCTTTGCAGTTCGACAGTGGGTTCTTTCCTTTCCAATAGCTTAGATAACTCAGTGAGAACTTCTATTTTTTTTTGTTCTTCAACTTCTGTCGAAGAAAGTAGTGAATTTAAAAGATCTAACTGAATCTTTAATTCACGATACTGAGCAGAAACAGTTGATAAATTATGTATGTGTAAATAAAGCTTATCAGCCAAGTTTAAGTGTTGAGGTTGATAAGTACTAAAATGTGATTCCAATGTGGTTTTTAGGATAAGTAATTCTGAGTCAATGTTAGTCAGAGAATATTCTTCACATCCCCCATATTTATCTGTACACATTAACCAAGCATCATCATTAGATTGAGTTACGCTGATGTCTGCTGAAGCCATTAGTAAACCGAATCAATTTCATATTAGGAAAAATGATAACTTAATCAATTCAATAGACGTTAATTAATGATTATTAATCATATAGACAAAAAAAAGCCCGCTTAAAGTAAGCGGGCAAAGTAATGCACAATACAATCAACAAATTGAAGGTAGGGAAGTCAGTATAAAAGAACCAGGGAAATCAGCCGTGCTTGGCACACCTGACAAATGTTCTTGTCTTCATAACTTGCTTATTCAGCGAGTCCTTCCTGAAAACGAGTGCATTTTATTGCTGATTTGGCTATTCAACAAGCGAGAAAAATTATACATGTAGATTAGAAAAACTAATCCATAAGCGTTGTGTTTAATTTTAGTGTTCGCCTTCAACCATTGATAATAAAGGCTTTTATTGTTAACTGCATAATTAATCACTTCTGGTTGTTATTAATTTAATTTGTGTTGTAGGTGGTGAGTTTTGTATTTTGAATAGAGCGCTAATTTACATGCAAAAAAATAACATTCAAATAAAAATAAGAAGCAAAAATAAGCATTATCAGTCCAGAAGGAACTAACTCTTCAAAATGCACCATTAATCTCAGCAGAATCAATTCACAAAGTGCACTGCAATAGGTATAGTTAACGTTTTATTTTTTAAGATTCTTTATTGGGTTTTATGTTTTCTTGGCCTATTTCCGTTTATTACGAAGACACTGATGCAGGTGGTGTTGTATATCATTCGAATTATTTAAACTTTTTTGAACGCGCACGAACAGAATGGTTTAAAAGTTTTGGTATAAGTCAGAGTGAGTTGCTCAAGCAAGACATCGCATTTGTTGTTAAACGTTGTGATATTGATTTTAAAGTTGCAGCAAAGTTTGAACAAAATCTAATTGTGGTGTCTAAGATTACAGAAATGAAAAAAGCTTCAGTGATATTCCAACAGTCTTTAGTTGATGACAGCGGAAAATGTTACTGTGAAGCTTCTGTAGTTGTTGCTTGTATCGCATTATCGAAAATGCGCCCAAAAGCAATCCCACAAAATATCGTTCAGGAGTTAATGAGTGCACGCTGATATTTCTTTTTTAGGCTTGTTTTTACAAGCGAGTTTACTTGTAAAGTTGGTAATGCTTACCCTTTTAGCTTTATCAGTAATGTCTTGGGCTGTCATTATTCAACGTCGAAGATTATTAACTTCAGCTAAAAAACATTCTAGACAATTTGAAGATCGATTTTGGTCTGGAGTTGATCTAAATAATCTCTTTAAAGAGCTTTCTGCGAGAGGTGATGATAACAAAGGTATGGGGAATTTATTTGTTACTGGTTTTAAAGAATATTCACGTTTAATGAAGATCAGTGGCAATATGCCTGAAGCGGTAATGGATGGCACCGGCAGAGCCATGCGCGTTTCACTGTCTCGTGAAATTGACCAGCTCGAAACTCATTTACCGCTATTAGCAACCATTGGTTCAACCAGCCCTTACATTGGTCTTTTTGGGACAGTTTGGGGGATCATGAATTCCTTTATTGCGCTAGGTGCAGTCGAAAACGCAACATTGGCTATGGTAGCTCCTGGTATTGCTGAAGCTTTGATTGCAACAGCAATGGGCTTATTTGCAGCGATTCCTGCCGTTATTGCTTATAACCGTTTTACGACTCATGTTGAAAAGTTGGAAATGTCATATGTAAACTTTATGGAAGAGTTTTCAAGCATTCTTCATCGTCAAGCCTATAGCAAGAAGGAGCAGGCTTAATGCAGGTATATCAACGTAAGCGCCGTCGGCCGGTCGCTGAAATCAATGTGGTGCCGTACATTGATGTAATGTTGGTACTGTTGATTATTTTCATGGTTACTGCGCCAATTGTGAGTCAAGGTGTAAAAGTGGATTTACCTTCAGCTAAGGCAGAAGTGTTGCCAGCTGACAGTAAGCCGCCGATTGTTGCCTCTATTGATGCACAAGGTGATTATTTTTTAAGTGATGGTGACGGAGCTGCAAGTGCTCCGAAAACATTAGAAAGTATTGCTATTTCAGTTGCTGCACTTATACAAATTGAACCAGAAAGACCAGTGGTTGTGAAAGCTGATAAAAATATTCCTTACGATCGTGTTATTCAATTGATGACAACATTACAAGGTGCAGGTGTGCCATCTGTAGGACTTATGACTGATTCTCCGGAGGAGAAATAGATGGCAGAAAAGTCTTCATTTTCAGTCCCTTTAATTGTCTCTTTAGTCGTTCATGTCGGTGTTATTGCCGCATTAGCTGTAAGTGTGAACTTTGACGAGAAGCCGAAAGCACTTCCACAAGCTGCTTCTGCTCCTGCAATAAAAGCTGTTGTAGTGAGTCAACAAGACGTTGAGGAACAAGTTGCTAAGATTCGCAAACAAAAAGCTGACGCTGCACAGAAAGAACGTGATCGCCAAGCTGAAGTTAAGCGAAAGCTTGATGAAGCAAGAAAAGCACGTGAACAAGAGCAGAATAAAATTAAAAAGCTTGAACAACAGCGCAAGCAGAAACAAAATGAGGCAGATAAAGCGGCGGCTGCAGCTAAAGCGGCTAAGTTAAAGCAGCAGCAAGAGAAGCAAAAAGCGGCTCAAGCTGAAAAACAGCGCAAGCAAAAAGAGCAAGAGCGTCGTGTTGCAGAGAAAGCAGCCAAAGCAGCTGCAGATAAACGCAAACGCGAAGAAGCAGCAGCAAAAAAAGCGGCAGATGAACGTAAACGTAAAGAAGCTGCTGAGCGCAAACGAAAAGAAGATGCCGCACGTAAAGCCCAGCAAGAAAAAGAGCTTGCAGATGCATTAGCGCAAGAACAAGCGTCGCTTAATAAAACGAGAAGCCGACAAGTATTAAGTGAAGTTGAAAAGTACAAGGCGCTTATTTCACAAACAATTCAGCGTAATCTTGTGATCGATCAATCGATGCAAGGTAAAAGTTGCCGTGTAAACATTCGCTTAGCTCAAGACGGTTTTGTCATTTCTGCAAATGTTCTTGGTGGAGATACCATTGTTTGTAGGGCTGCAAAAGCAGCTATTTCGAAAGCGGGTCGATTACCGGTTTCGCCAGATGCGAATGTTTATAACGAGATGAAAGATATAAATTTAAAAGTTTCACCTGAAATAAATTAGTTATATTTTTGAAATTACGAGATTTCAATTGAGGATCGATATGAAAACACTTGGGAAGTGGCTATTTTTATTTGCTGTTGTTATTACAGCTCCAGCAAAAGCTGCATTAGATATTGTTATTACCGATGGTGTTGATGCAGCAAGACCCATTGCTGTTATGCCATTTGTTTGGGATGGACCCGGTCAAGCGCCGCAACAGTTAGCGGACGTAGTTAAATCTGATTTAACACGTAGTGGCACCTTTAGTCCTCTTAATAGCTTATCATTACCACAAGCGAACATTAGCAGTATTGCCGATTTTCGCAGCAGTCAGTGGGCGAATGTGGAAGCAGAAGCACTTTTAGTCGGTCATATTAAACCGTATGGTAATGATCAGTATCAAGTTAACTTTCAGTTGATTGATTTGATCAAGTCGCAGCTACCACAAGATAAAAAACTATTGAATCCACAAGATTTAATACTTGATAGTAGCGAAGTGCTGATCTCTGAAAAACAGTTTCGTTCATATGCTCATATGATCAGTAACAGAGTTTATGAGAAACTCACGGGTATCCGCGGTGCATTCTTAACTCGAATTGCTTATGTTGTTGTCGATAGAAGCCAGCCATCACCATATCAGCTCATGATTGCTGATTATGATGGTTATAATGAAACCATGTTACTACGTTCTAAGGAGCCATTAATGTCTCCAACGTGGTCACCAGATGGCCGTAAATTAGCTTATGTTTCGTTTGAAAACCGTAAAGCTGAAATTGTTATCCAAGATATTTTTACTCAGCAGCGCCAAGTTGTAAGTAGTTTCAAGGGTATCAATGGAGCACCGAGTTTCTCGCCAGACGGCAAAAAACTCGCTGTGACGCTTTCAAAAGACGGACAGCCGGATATTTATATTTTAGATATTGCAACCAAGCGTTTACGTAGAATTACGAATCATTATGCCATTGATACTGAAGCATCTTGGTACCCTGATGGTAAATCGTTAGTATTTACCTCTGAAAGGGGAGGTAGACCACAGCTTTACAAAGTGAATTTAGTATCAGGCAAAATAAGTCGTCTTACTTTTGAGGGTGAATGGAATCTTGGTGGTGAAGTTACACCAGACGGTCAAAGTATGGTGTTTGTAAACCGCACTAACGGCAAGTTTCATATCGCTAGAATGGATTTGAAAACCCGATTTATACAGGTTTTGACCAAAACTCATTTGGATGAGTCACCGAGTATTGCGCCTAACGGCACTATGGTAATATATGGTACAGTATTCCAAGGAAAGCAGGTTCTCGCAGCCGTGTCTATGGATGGTCGCTTTAAAGCAAGATTGCCAGTCGGTCAGGGTGAAGTAAAATCTCCAGCCTGGTCACCATTTTTACAATATTAATTTAAAAGGAACAGATGATGGATCTGAATAAGACGTTAAAAGCTATGTTAGTAGCACTACCAGTTTTAGCGATCAGTGCATGTAGCTCGACTTCTGACTCAGAGTCAGCTCATGGAGCTGGTACAAATGGTACTAACGGCACTGAAATAAGCGGTAACGGTGTTGAAACCGGCAGTGCAAATGCGATTCTGACTCCAGAAGAAAGACAAGCAAAGCAAGAAGCTGAGCTTCGTCAAGAAAATATAATTTTCTTTAAGTTCGACCGTAGCGAAATCCAAGGTCGTTATGCTGATATTTTACAAGCTCATGGTAACTATCTTCTTGAGCACCCAAACGTAAAAGTGCTTATTGAAGGACACACTGATGAGCGTGGTACTCCAGAGTACAACATCGCACTGGGTGAGCGTCGTGCTAAGTCTGTAATGAAGTACCTACAAGGTATGGGTGTTCAGCTAAGCCAAATGAGTGTTGTGAGCTATGGTGAAGAAAAACCGCTTGATGATTCACACACTGAAGCTGCATTCTCTAAAAACCGTCGTGCAGTTTTAGTTTACTAATACACTTAATCAAAACTGATTAAAGTAAGTCAGGAGTGACATAATGAAAAAAGCCGTATTACTTACGGCAATTTTCCTAAGCGTAGGCGCAGCACATGCTGCGCCTTCGCCTGTTGAGGATATTGCTGGTGGATCAAGTAATGATCGCCTTGCTCGTTTAGAACGAATTGTAAAAGCTCGCCAACAAGGATCTTTAGAAACACAGCAACGCTTGGAGCAGTTGCAACGTGAAGTACAAGATTTACGAGGTTTGAATGAGCAGCAGGCTTATCAAATTGAGCAAATGCTACAACGTCAACGTCAGCTTTATGATGAACTTTCGAAGTTACAGGCTCAACCTGCTACTTCAACGGTTTCAACTTCGGCAGAAACCATAACGAATACAAATGATGTTGCTACATCCACTACTTTATCTGAGACAGATAGCTACCAAAGAGCGGTTAATTTGGTTTTGAAGTCAAGAAAGTATGATGAAGCTATCCCTGCATTTCAAGAGTTCATAAAAACCTACCCAGATTCATCTTATGCCGCTAATGCGAATTATTGGTTGGGGCAGTTGTTGTTCAATAAAGGACAACTCAAAGAAGCTAAGTCAGCGTTTCAAACTGTAATTAACAAGCATTCAGATTCTAGCAAGAGTCCTAACAGTATGATGAAACTTGGCAAAATTGCTGAACAGCAAAATGATAAAGCACTCGCAGCACGATATTATCGCCGTGTATTAAATGAGTATCCAAAAAGCTCAGATGCCATCCTAGCTAAAAAAAGCTTAGCCTCTCTTAAATAAATTGTGATCTTGAAGCGCTTTTTTGCTCTTCAAGATTAGAAAAAATGCAGGCTTAGGCTGTTTTTCGGCCAAACAAAAAAAAAACCGATTATTGCACTTGCATGAGAAATGGAAAACGGTATTATAGGCGCCCTCAGCACGGCATGGCCGAGTTGAGATAAAAAGTGGGTCGTTAGCTCAGTCGGTAGAGCAGTTGGCTTTTAACCAATTGGTCGAAGGTTCGAATCCTTCACGACCCACCATTTCTTGAACCATTCAGGAATTAAAACTAAAAGATGGGTCGTTAGCTCAGTCGGTAGAGCAGTTGGCTTTTAACCAATTGGTCGAAGGTTCGAATCCTTCACGACCCACCACTTCTTGAACCATTCAGGAATTAAAACTAAAAGATGGGTCGTTAGCTCAGTCGGTAGAGCAGTTGGCTTTTAACCAATTGGTCGAAGGTTCGAATCCTTCACGACCCACCATTTCTTGAGCCATTCAGGAATTAAAACTAAAAGATGGGTCGTTAGCTCAGTCGCTTTTTTACAAAGCTAAGGCAGTTGGCTTTTAACCAATTGATAGACGGTTAGAATCCTTTACGAGGTTCCATTTCTTGAGCCATTCAGGAATTAAAACTAAAGATGGGTCGTTAGCTCAGTCGGTAGAGCAGTTGGCTTTTAACCAATTGGTCGAAGGTTCGAATCCTTCACGACCCACCACTTCTTCTGCATCAGACGAAGTAAAACATAATGATGGGTCGTTAGCTCAGTCGGTAGAGCAGTTGGCTTTTAACCAATTGGTCGAAGGTTCGAATCCTTCACGACCCACCACTTCTTTAAGCTTTCTAATAGTTACATGAGAAGTAAAATAACTCCTAATGGGTCGTTAGCTCAGTCGGTAGAGCAGTTGGCTTTTAACCAATTGGTCGAAGGTTCGAATCCTTCACGACCCACCAAAAATAATTTGCGATTTAAATCTCTGCGTTTTCTAATACTTTCTCAAGGTTTGCTAGTTGATGTTGGGCCTTATCTAACTGATGTTTCTCTAACTCTTTTGCTGCATCTTTACTTTTAATTGCTTGGGCTGTCAGGATCAACTCCTTAGGGTCTTCAATATTAAAGTCTACCGTGCTTGCGTTACTACAAGCCCATCTTTTTTGTGACATACCCATTAGGTTGGTTACATATGGGTCTCTTGTGAGATCATCTGTCGATGCATCGGCTCGGACAATGTGCTCTTGAGGGATGGAATGAGTAGTGAAATACTCTCTTAATGCATGTAAAGTTGAACGGGCAAACGTATCGCTCATCGACTTCTTGAAGCTTGTATTATCACTATGCCTTTTAATGGATGTGGCTTTTAAGTGGGAATCAGCAGATACGTTGAATCTTTTAGTATTCCCTTTAATTTTAATTTCCATTGAGTAATCATTTGTTTTTGACTGTTGTTGAGTGAATGTAACCTCGCCTTTCTGAATTAATTGTTGCAACTGAGCTACTGTTTTAATTGCCATAATGCTTTTGATAAATGAGTAAAACTACTTTATAGCATCACATACCATTTCTAGATTAATTAAACTTTGTTAATCAAGGGAACGCACAAAAAAGCCCGCGATAAAAGCGGGCTTAGAAACAGCATTGAGCGAGGTTACATTTTGTAAGTCACACCCATGTAGAATTGACGTCCAATGGTGTCATAAACTTCTGGAACGGTACCAGCGTCATTGCCTTGATAAACACTGACTGGTGTTTCATCCGTTAGGTTTTTAATACCAAGTGTGGCTTTAAATGCATCTGAGATGAAGTATGTGGCTGCAACGTTGTGATAAAGCACAGATTCTGCTTTTTCATCGTTAAGTAAGTTTGTCATTTCACCTAAGTAGCGATTTGAATATGAAACACTCCAATTTTCAGCTTTAGCAACGATATTAAAATTATTTTTGTACTCTGCGTAACCACCGTAGTTACCGCTAATTGTACCAGTGTAATCAACATCGTCTTGCTCAAACTTAATTAAATGAGTCGTATCGTTGTTAATTCTCCAGTCTAATCCTAATGCTTCAAATTGATATTGAATATTCATATCAATACCGCTGGTGTCTTGATATCCAACGTTTGTTAAAGGACTAGTTAGGTTATCTAAATTACCATCTGGAGTGATATTAAATGTTTCACACGCAGCAACATCACCGGCGAAGCACTGGTTGAGTCCGACCTGCACATCCATACGAGCAATTGCATTGTCGATATTAAACTTCCACCAATCTAATGTTAGCGATAAGCCTTCGATAGCTTCTGGTGAATAAACAAAACCTGCAGTGTATGAAGTTGACTCTTCAGCTGTCAGATTTTCATCAGAAGTGTAGTTAACTAAGATTTGTGGATCTTCTTCGTTACCCCAAGGATCGTCTAAATAGTCAAACGAACCTACGTTTCCGCCAAACAATTCACTGACGTTTGGTGCTCTAAAACCAGTTGCTGCAACGGTTCTTAACATTAACTCGTCCGTTGCGGCGTAGGTAAGTCCCATTTTCCAAGTACTTGCATTACCGAATGTAGAATAGTCATCAAAACGGAGAGCAAATTCACCCGTCAGTTTTTCGCTGAATGGAATGCTAAGCTCTTGATAGACCGAAATGACATCGTAGCTGCCTTTAGTTGGATCCTGTTGTGCAGATGTCCCTTCGCCACGCTGTACTACTTCGTCTGGAGTGAAAAAGCCGCTATCACGGCGATACTCCGCACCAATAGCATAACCAACTGCGCCTGCATCAAGGTCGAAAGCTTCACCACTAATAACCGCAGAAACTAAGTGTTGGTCATTACCACCGTCTGCAATTTGTGTATAGCTAACGTCATTGATATGAGCTGAGTTATCACCATAGAACCAATCTTGTTGGTTTCCATAGATGGAGCTTTCCATGTTTACAGCATTGATTGAGTTATACACTTTGCTGGTTGCATCATTACGGCCGTATGTGTACGACAGATCCCAAGTAATACCTGTATGAACATCGATGAGACCTGCTAAACCAAGAGAGGCACGAACAGTATCAGTTTCTTGCTGAGAAATACGGTTACCAGCATTTGTCATACGCTGACGATATTCAATTTGACCATTATCCGGTTCGATTCCACCATCGATCATCTTTTGATCAAGGGTAATACATTTAGCAGGATCTACGTCTTCTTCACCACAAACATCCAGCATTACTGATGCAGGTTGTGGTGCCATCATTTGTTCTGATTCACGTCGAGTATAAAGAAGATCACCTGTGAGTGTAATTTCGTTATCCAGTTCATTAACCATGTTGGCAAATAAACTGTATTTTTTACTTGGAGTTTGTAGCCAGCTATCCTGTGTGTAGTCATAGCCTTCAGTACGAGCTACCCAATTTCCATCTTTGTCTTTGACTTTTCCGCCCAAAGAACCTTCAGGGACAAAAGAACTTGAGCCAGCGGGTACCCAATTGCGGTCGCCTTGCATTGCACCTTTTCTATCGGTGTAAGATAATCCGAAAGTATAATTACCTGTATCTGTACTGAAGCCATATAAACCGCTTAATTCAAAATTTTCAGCGTCACTCTCAGAACTGATACTGCCGTTTACATCGACTTGTAATCCTTCAAAATCTTTACGAGTAATGATGTTAACTACACCCGCAATCGCATCAGAACCGTAAACGGCAGATGCACCATCTTTTAAGATCTCTACACGCTGAATCATGGCTACTGGGATTGTGTTCAAGTCAACGGCGCTGTCTGCTCCGGTACCTGAACTGACCATTCTACGTCCATTTAATAGAACTAGGGTTCTGTTGGCTCCCATACCTCTTAAGTCTACTTGTGCAGAGCCACCTGAACCGTTATTTGAGGTTGCACCAAGTGCTGCACCTGCCATAGATGGTTGTGATTGTAAAATCTCATCGACAGATGTGTAACCCTCTGTTCGAATAGTTTGAGAGTCAATCACAGTTACTGGTGATGCAGTTTCCATGTCTTGTCGTTGAATGCGTGAGCCTGTAACTTGGATACGTTCAACATTTGAAGCTTGTTTATTCCCTGTTGCAACCTCGCCTGCTGCAATGGCAGAGTGACTGATTGAAGCAAAAAGCGAAATTTGAATTGCTCGAGATAAAACTGAATATTGTTTCATATACAAATCCCTAGATATTTATAGTTTTTATGTCAATCGGCTTTGATAAATATGCATTCTGAACGAAAGCTGAATCAAAGGTTGATTGATAATCTCTGCTTTTATAGTGCTTGGTCAATTAACATACACTTAACTTAAAAAGTGTAATTGTTGTATATTTGTATGCAGTAAAATTGAAAATCTATTAATTAACTTTGACTTTTTATGGGGATTAAATGAAATATTACTCGTAGTGGTTAAATTGTATACCATTCTAAAATTTGGATTCTGTATATGATCTACAAAAAAATTACATCAACAAACACATAAGTGTGATCAATGTCACAAAACTACTTGTTTATGATATCTTTACATTGTTTGTTTTTGGTGAAAATATTTGTGTTATTGCAATATAAAAGAAATAATTTTGTTTAGATGGTGCTTTTTAGCTCCTTATTCTTTATTTGGGGTGCTTGAACTTATTGGGTACATGAATCTCAAATGTTGGTATGACAGTTTTAAAAATGAAAAATCGAAGGTAACGCTATGAATAAGAAGCTTCTATTGTGGATAGGTTTGTCATCAATGGTCTTTTTAACCGCATGTACAAATGCCGTAGAGCCCGCTAAGGCTAAAGTTTTTATTAATGACGGAGCAAAACAGTGTTTTGGAGGAGGGATGACTAAAGAGCAAACAGCTCAGAAACTTAAAGATGACGGAGTTCGAGTTTATGATTCTAGTTGCGGTAAGATACAAGGAATGATGACAATTGCCGTATGCGGCGGGCCAACGCTATCTATTAATGTTCATACTATTAATTCAGAAGACTTAAAGAAAGCTGAAACACTTGGTTTTAAGCCTGTTTCAACGTTGAAAGATGGTTATCTTGAAGGCTGTAAACAACGCACTGCCAAACCCATAACTCACTAAGTTGCCTTATTTCATTTCATACCAAGTGCGCCTCATTATGTCCCAAACTTCGCTGGATTGGGGCTGAGCACTTGCCGATGCCATCAGATGTAAATTTCCATCTAGCAATTTCTGTTCTAATTCGATAATGATTGAAAGTTGTTGGCAACGATTAAAGCAGTCATGAAAATTGAGTGTTGCATGATAATTGGTCTTGTATCCCTGAATTTGCAATATTCTAATATCAGACTGGGTTGCGGTTGTTTTTTTATTTGCCGAAGTTGTTGAAAAAAGACCTTTGTAATAAGCCTCTAATAATGCTTTTAGTTCGCTCTTACTGAGCAGTGATTTATTATCAAGCTTGAATAAAAAGATATAACTAAAATAATCAGTGGAAGTAGGCTTGAACATGCCCGGTGCGAATTTGAGCTCCTCAAACCCTTGATAAGTAATACTCGGTGCAAAGTTTAGAGGTAACTCAAGTTTTTCATATTTCCAAGATTCTAGAGTCGACTTGATCGAAATATCCTGCGCTTGAGAAAGTGATGACAAACAAGTGAGCATCCAAAATAAAAGGTGTTTTTTCATTTTTCTTATTCTTTTTACATGAAAAGAGCGCTGGTTAGCGCTCTTAAATACCGATTAGTATAATTACTTTAATTGGTTAATTCTATCTTTACTGGCTTTAGCAAGGCTGCGAATCAGTTTTTCTGAATCGTCCCAGTGAAGGCAAGCATCGGTAATGCTTTTGCCATAAGCCAAAGATTCTCCTTCAATTACTTTTTGGTTACCTTCTTCAATAAAGCTTTCAGCCATAATACCAGCAATGGCAGTGCTACCATTTCGCATTTGCTGCATGACATCGTCAGCTACTGATAATTGATTTTTATGTTTTTTCTGGCTATTACCATGACTAAAATCAATCACCATTCGCTCAAATAACCCAACAGATTCTAGTTGGCTTCTTGCTTGTTCGATGTCTTCAGCTGAATAGTTAGGCTGAGTGCCACCACGCAAAATAATGTGACCGTAAGGGTTACCTGCAGTACGGAAAACCGACATAGCACCCTCTTTATCTGGAGAGTAGAAGATGTGTGGCTCTTTAGCGGCTCTAACTGCATCTACTGCGATTTGAATGCTGCCATTCGTGCCGTTCTTGAAACCAACAGGGCATGAAAGCGCTGAAGCCATTTCACGGTGAATTTGGCTTTCAGTTGTTCTTGCGCCAATCGCTCCCCAAGTAATGAGATCAGCAATATATTGTCCGTTTACCATATCAAGAAATTCTGTGGCGATAGGAAGTTTTAGCTCAGTAATTTGCTGCAGTAAGTGGCGAGCTTTTCTTAATCCTTTATTAGGACTAAAGCTTCCGTCAAGATCTGGATCGGAAATCAAACCTTTCCAGCCTACAATGGTACGCGGTTTTTCAAAATAAACTCGCATAACGAGACACAAATCATCTTTTAACTCATGGTGAAGTTTTGCTAAGCGTTTTGCATAGTCCAACGCAGCTTCTGTATCATGAATTGAACATGGGCCAATGATCACAAGTAATCTTTGATCTTTGCCTTCAATAATGGCTTCGACTTCACGTCTTTGCTGAACTAAGTAATCGGCTGCATGATCTGTGAGTGGATACTCAGAAGCTAATTGTGCAGGTGAAATAACTTTACAAAGTAACGAGGTACGTAATTCGTCAGTCTTAATGGTCATTAAAAATCCAAACTGTCTTACGGCACTAACTGCCAGATTGTGTGGAATTATAACGAATAGTGTTGTGAAGCACAGCGATTATTGTATTTTTAGTAATCAGCCGTGCTGTTTTTTTGTTTTATTCGGCTTTTTTGGGAAACCGCTTACAAACAATTACTGATCAGAAAGTAAATCAATTAGCTTATTTTTAAACATTTCATCATTAATTTTCGTGACTAAAGTATGGTTTGTTTGATTTGTGGTTGTATTGAAGATGTCAATAATAAACTGTCCATACCCAAGTTCACTCTTATAATCAACGACACCATAGTAATCTTGCTTCTTTACAATCATCTCTGGATAAATAGCGGCTGCAACTGCTGTTGGATCAGGAAAGCTAATGCCTTCTTTTCCTAGCGTTTTAGTGAATTCGATTACTGTCTTATTACATTGAACGGCGAACTTACCAAGTTTGCTGCTGGCTTCAAGTTTTTGAATATCGGTAGGGGATAGAAAAGCTTCATCCATACATACATCCCAGCCGATAATGGTTTTTGGTATCTCAGATTTTACGACTAAGTGTGCAGCTTCGGCGTCGACCCAAAAGTTAAATTCGGCAGCGGGGGTAATATTTCCTGGGCCTAAGCCTTCGCTTCCCATAATAAAGAGATGCTTAATCCATTGGTTAAGACGAGGCTCGCGAGCTAATGCGATTGCTAGATTAGTGAGCGGACCAATCGTGATGACTTCTAATTCGCCTTTAAACTTATTTGCATACTCGATGATTTTATCTACAGCATGATCGTCTTCAGCTTTAAGTGTCGGGTCGGGGAGGTTGATGTCTCCCATTCCATCTTCACCGTGCACATTCTCACATGAATGTAGCTCTCTGATTAATGGTTTTGAAGCACCAATATAAACAGGCGGATAATAAGTACTTGCTTTTTCAACAGAGATTAAGGCATTGCGAACAGCAGTTTGAAGCGGACAATTGCCTGCGACAACAGTAATAGCTTCAACTTTAATCGATGGTTCTCTTAAAGCCATCAGTAATGCTACAGCGTCATCAGAGGCTGTATCAGTATCAATTAAAAAGTGTCTCATTTATGCGTCCTCGTAATTGAGAGGAAAATGTACTTCTTTTAAGAGTGCAGTAAAGTGACAGTTGTTCACTTTTTAACTTAATTTATTGACTTGGATTAACTGATTGAAAATAGAAGTTAGAGTGACCAATTGTTCGGCCACTCTATTTATTTGACTCGGAAATATGATGAAATAACTATTCAGCTAAACGCAGTAGTTCGTTAACACCGACTTTAGATCGAGTTTTCGCATCCACTTTTTTCACGATGATCGCAGCATAAAGATTGTATTGACCACATTTTGAAGGCAAGGTTCCTGAAACCACAACAGAGCCTGCAGGTACACGACCATAGTAGACTTCACCTGTTTCACGATCATAAATGCGTGTGCTTTGACCTATGTAAACGCCCATAGAAATCACTGAGCCTTCTTCAACGATAACGCCTTCAACGACTTCTGAACGTGCGCCAATGAAGCAGTTATCTTCGATAATTGTTGGGCCAGCTTGTAGAGGCTCTAAAACACCACCAATCCCAACACCGCCAGATAAGTGTACGTTTTTACCAATTTGAGCACATGAACCAACAGTAGCCCAAGTATCTACCATGGTGCCTTCGTCAACGTAAGCACCAAGGTTTACATAAGATGGCATTAATACTGTGTTACGGGCAATAAATGAACCTTTGCGAACCGTAGCCGAAGGCACAACACGCATTCCTTCTGCCTCAAAACGTGCTTGATCGTAATCAGCAAATTTTAAAGGTACTTTATCGAAGTACTTGTTTTCAGCACCTTCAATAACCTTATTTTCGAAAATGCGGAAAGATAAAAGTACAGCTTTTTTCAACCACTGATTAACGACCCATTCGCCGTCAATTTTTTCAGCCACTCTTGCTTCACCGCTATCAAGCATCGCAATAGCTTGCTCAACGTCGGCTTTAGTTTGTGGTTCAACACTCGCTGGTGATATTGTGTCTCGAGCGTCAAATGCTGCTTCGATTCGTTGGCGTAGCGCCTCCATTTAGTACTCCTAAAGTTTTATTTTGAATTTAATTTTTCTATTAACGCACTCTTCAATGCTGTCTTTTGTTCTTGGTTCAGTGATTGACCACTGTTAGTTTTTAAGCGGAAAAAATCTTCAGCTCTTTCACCAATCGTTGAAATTTTTGCCCCGACTAATGTTGCACCACATTGATAAAATATGTCGCCCACTTTTGCAAGTAATCCAGGGCTATCCAATGTAATGAGTTCTAGCATCGTTGTTCCATTTCGATTACTTGGTAAAAACGTGACTTTTGTTTTTACTTTAAATGGTCTCATTTTTCGAGATATCTTTTTAAACTTTGGCAGTTTTTTACTTTCTGTAGTTAATGATTTTACGATGGCTTTTTGTAGTGACTGAATTCGAGAAGTACTCGTCAATGTTTTTCCGTTCTGCTCTAAAATAATGAAGGTATCGAGGGCAAAATCATTTTTTGACGTCATAATGTTCGCATCATTGACGTCAACATTTTTGTTATCCATGACTGCCATGATGTTTGCAAATAAACGAGGGCGGTTTTTGCAGTAAACGAAAACCTCTGTTCCACCACGGCTCATTTGCTTCGACAGTAAAACTAAAGGTTCATCAGAGTTATGTTTGATGATTGCGCCAGTGTGCCAGATGACTTGACTTGGATCATGTCTTAAAAAGTAATCTGCATTGAAGTTCTGCCAGAGCTTGTCGATTTCATTTGCAACAAAACCAACTTTAATCAGCTCTTTTTTCGCCTTAGCTTGATGCTCTCTCACACGAGCACGTATATCAATGGGTTTCTCCTTCCCACGAGCGAGCGTTCGTTGTGTTGAGAAGTAGAGATCTTTGAGCAGAGAGTCTTTCCAACTGTTCCAAAGGCCTTCGTTTGTCGCAGCAATATCCGAAACCGTGAGGCAGTATAAATAGTTTAACCTATCGCTGTCTCTCACTGTATCCGCAAACTCGGCAACTACCTCTGGGTCAGAGATATCTCGCCGCTGAGCGACCATAGACATTATCAAATGGTTTTGAACCAACCAAGCTACCAGCCGGCCGTCATGATTGTTTAGGTTATGAAGCTTACAGAATTCGACGGCATCTACAGCACCGAGTTCGCTGTGATCACCGCCGCGACCTTTAGCGATATCATGAAAGATGGCAGCAAGCACCAATAAGCCCCTTTTAGGCAACTGCCTTGCTACTATTGATGCGAGGGGATAATTGTCTTTATATTCGGCTTGGAAGAATCTATCAATTCGTACAAGTAATCTGTGAGTGTGCTCGTCAACAGTATAAGCATGAAATAAATCAAATTGCATTTGCCCTTCGATGTTACGCCAAGCAGGTAAGTAGTAGGTCAGAATTTTGTGCTTATGCATGAGCGAGAGTGCACTAATGCCTCTTGGATGTTTTAAGATTTCTAAAAATAACCTTCTGCACTCAGGGTTATGCATCATTGGCTCTTTTAATTTACGTCTGGCCGTGCGCAATTTACGGAGAGTAAGAGAATAGATCCCTTTTATACTTGGATAGCGAAGAGTTGTTAAAAATAATTCCAGTATTTGCTCAGGTTTGGAAAAGTCTGTCTCTCCAATAGATTCAATGAATTTCCCTCTACGCTGGTAGTTTTCGTTTATTGGGCGAATTTCAAGGGATTTATTACGTCCTAACGTTGCACGGTAAAAGAGCTGCAACAGCATTTGGTTGAGTTCCATAACTCTACGGACAGTTTGATAGTATTGACGCATCATTTGTTCGACCGCCAACTGAGTCGCATCTTCATATCCCATCAAAGAGGCAACTTCTCTTTGCAAATCGAACAGTAAACGGTTTTCATCTCGACCAGATATGATGTGTAATGCGAAGCGTAAATCCCAGAGAAAATTCCGGCATTCAATCAATTCATCAAGTTCTTCTTGCAAAAGGAATCCGTGATTGACCAACTCTTCCATATGAGAAGCTTTGAAGTGTCGAATGGCTACCCAAGTAATGGTTTGAATGTCTCTCAAACCGCCTGGGCAACTCTTTAGGTTAGGCTCTAAATCAAAAGCGCTCGATTTTTCATGTCTTTCTTTTTGTTCGGCTTTTTTTGCAAGGAAAAAGTCATTTGAAGGCCAGAAACTGTCCTGCCGAAGTCTTGATTTTAGTGAGGTATATAATTCGTTACTGCCAATAATGATTCTGGATTCAAGTTGCGCAGTGGCAATGGTGATGTCGTTTTTGCCCAACTCAATACTTTCCGAGATGGTTCGCACTGAATGACCAATCTCTAAACCGACATCCCAAAGGTAAGCGATAAATTGACTTAGCTTTTCTCTTGTTTCTTCATTAGGCTCTGCTTCAACTAAAAAAAGTAAGTCAACATCAGAGTAGGGGTGGAGTATTCCGCGGCCAAAACCTCCAACAGCGACTAAAGCTATTGAATCTTGACAAAGGCCGCACTGTTTCCATGCACTCTCGAGCATGGTGTCAACTGCAGCACAGCGTTGTTTTACTAACTCAACAATATTATGCTTTCGCTTAAACCTATCAAGTAAGTGTTCATTTTGTGTTACTAATGCTGCTTTCACTTCCAGTGCGGTATTCATTATTCCAATTCTTATTTTTGTTTTGAATTATTTATGGTTAATAATTCGTGGGAAGGTTTCTTCTTCACGTAACGTTAGAATTTCTACACCTTTTTCCGTCACAAGCAGTGTATGTTCATACTGTGCAGAGTTTTTACCATCAGCTGTACGTACAGTCCATTTATCTTCTGGATCTAAAACCGTTGAATTACGACCTGCATTAATCATTGGTTCAATAGTAAAGCACATGCCAGGACGAAGTACTGTTTTATCATTGTTTTTATAATGAACGACTTGTGGTGCTTCATGGAATACGCTACCAATACCGTGACCACAGTAGTCTTGAACAATAGAATACTTTTCTAATCCGGATTTACTTGCTTTAATGAATTTCTCGATAGTTGTACCAATTTCACCCAACTTCATGCCTGGACGCACTTTTTTTATGGCTAGGTATAAGCTTTCTTGAGTAATACGGCATAGGCGTTTATTTTTTGGGGAAACATCACCTACAAAGAACATTTTAGAAGTGTCACCATGATAACCATCTAGAATAACTGTGATATCTAAGTTAACAATATCACCATCTTTTAGTGGTGTGTCATTCGGAATTCCGTGGCAAATTACATGATTTACTGAAGTACAGATCGATTTAGGAAATCCGTGATAATCAAGTGGAGCAGAAATGGCATTTTGCTCTTCAGTATACTTAGCGCAAATATCATTTAATTCATTAGTAGTCACACCGGCTTTAACGTGTGGCTCAATCATTTCTAGTACTTGTGCAGCCAGTTTGCCAGCGGCACGCATTTTTACAATTTCTTCTGCTGTCTTAATGACGATGCTCATGCAGTAAATCTCAACTTTTTCAGAATTAAATTTGGCACGAAAATTTGCACTGAATAGGGCAAATATGGTATAAAGCGCGCCGTTATGTTTTACCTAAAATGAATTTTGATATTCAGATTAGGATGAAGGATGACTGTCATTATACATGGCAATCGTACCTGTGCTCAACGAAGATGCAATATTTCAGTGTCTTGTAAGCATAGATAATTCGAGGCGTAAGTGTGAAGAACTAGTGTACTAATTTAAACATTTACAACAAAGAAGTATCGATGCTTACAAGCACACGAAGTGCGAGTCGCAGAGCCCTTTATGCTTCGTTGCTTGAGTTTAAAATAGATTTACTATTTATGCACTCAAGCGTCTTGCCTAAAGAACTCTGCGTTCTCGCTGAAACAATGCACTTTCGTTGAGTACAGGTAAATAAATACGAAATCACACACGTATCGTCACATTTTTCGGGGTGCTGAATATCAATATGTTGGGTATTTGGTCGAAGTAATGGGATACGTGGAGGTCTAACCCCTCTTAAATTAAGGTAATACAATGAAACAAGTTTCAATGCGCGACATGCTAAAGGCTGGTGTTCACTTCGGCCACCAAACACGTTACTGGAACCCAAAAATGAAGCCATTCATCTTTGGCCCACGCAACGGTGTACATATCATCAACCTTGAGCATACTGTGCCAATGTTTAACGAAGCTCTTGCTTTCATCAGCAACATTGCTTCTAAAAAAGGTAAAGTACTTTTTGTTGGTACTAAGCGTGCTGCAAGCGAAGCTATCAAAGAAGCTGCGATTGCATGTGACCAATTCTACGTTGATCACCGCTGGTTAGGCGGAATGCTAACGAACTGGAAAACTGTTCGTCAGTCAATTAAACGTCTTAAAGAACTAGAAACTCAGTCAGTTGACGGTACTTTCGACAAGTTAACTAAGAAAGAAGCGCTAATGCGTACTCGTGAGCTAGAGAAGTTAGAAAAATCTCTAGGCGGTATTAAGAACATGGGTGGTCTTCCTGACGTTCTTTTCGTAATCGGTGCTGATCACGAACACATCGCTATCAAAGAAGCTAACAACTTAGGTATCCCTGTTGTTGCTGTTGTTGATACTAACTCTGCTCCAGATGGCGTTAACTACGTTATTCCTGGTAACGACGATGCAATGCGTGCTATCCGCCTTTATACTGCTGCGGTATCAACTGCTGCTAAATCAGGTAAAGGTCAAGACCTAGCTGAGCAAGCTGAGCAAGACGGTTTCGTAGAAGCTGTTTAATAGGGATTTCATATTCCCTAAGTAATCTACTGCTTAAAGTAGATTTCACAGGGGCTGCTTCAGCCCCTGTTTCATATCAGACGAATTTTCTATAGAGGATTTAACAATGGCAATTACTGCTGCCCTAGTTAAAGAATTGCGCGACCGTACCGGCGCTGGCATGATGGATTGTAAAAAAGCACTAACTGAAACTAACGGTGATATCGATTTAGCGATCGAGAACATGCGTAAGTCTGGTGCTGCTAAAGCTGCTAAGAAAGCGGGTAACATCGCTGCTGAAGGTACTATCATCATCAAACAAGGTGAAGGTGTAGCTGCATTAGTTGAAGTTAACTGCCAAACTGACTTCGTTGCTAAAGACGGAAGCTTCCTTGCTTTTGCTAACGAAGTAGCTGACGCTGCTCTAGCTGAAAAGCTAGACATTGAAGCACTTAAAGCTAAATTCGAAGAAACTCGTGTTGCTCTAGTAGCAAAAATCGGTGAAAACATGAACATTCGCCGTGTTGAGTTCATTGAAGGTGCTAAGTTTGCTTCTTACCGTCATGGTGAGCGCATCGGTGTTGTTGTAGTTGGTGATGCTGAAGAAGAAACTCTTAAGCATGTTGCAATGCACGTTGCAGCTTCTAAGCCTGAGTTCGTTAACCCTAGCGACGTTCCTGCTGATGTTGTAGAGAAAGAAAAGAATCTACAAGTTGAAATCGCAATGAACGAAGGCAAGCCTGCTGAAATCGCAGAAAAAATGGTTGTTGGTCGTATGAAGAAGTTCACTGGTGAGATCTCTCTTACTGGTCAAGCTTTCATCATGGAACCTAAGAAGACTGTTGGCGATTTCCTAAAAGAAAAAGGCGCTTCAGTTTCTGGATTCGTTCGCTTAGAAGTAGGTGAAGGTATCGAGAAGAAAGAAGAAGATTTCGCTGCAGAAGTAGCGGCTCAAATCGAAGCTTCTAAAAACGCTTAATCGTACTGATTAGGTGATTTTAAGACCGCGGCATTGCTGCGGTCTTATTGTGTGTTTTCCCCAAAAAGAGAAAATAGCTTTATTCTATTTTAACATTTGATAATCTTGACTAAATCGAGATGTCAAATCTTAAGGTAGACACAACAGGATAATAATTATGAGCACCAATCCAAAACCTGCATTTCGACGTATTTTGTTAAAGTTAAGTGGTGAAGCCTTAGTGGGCGATGAGGGCTTTGGTATCGATCCAAAAGTTCTCGACAGAATGGCCCAAGAAATTAAGGAATTAGTTGAGTTAGGGTTACAAGTTGGTGTGGTTATCGGTGGTGGTAACATATTCCGTGGTGAAGGTTTAGCTAATGCAGGTATGAACCGCGTAGTTGGCGATCATATGGGTATGCTTGCAACTGTTATGAATGGCTTAGCAATGCGTGATGCATTGCACCGTGCTTATGTCAATGCTCGCTTAATGTCAGCAATTCCGTTAAAAGGTGTTTGTGATGACTATAATTGGGCTGAGGCAATCAGTTTATTAAAGTCAGGGCGCGTTGTTATTTTCTCGGCGGGTACTGGCAACCCATTCTTTACGACCGATTCAGCAGCCTGCCTTCGCGGTATTGAAATCGAAGCCGAAGTTGTACTTAAAGGTACGAAAGTTGATGGCGTATATTCTGCTGATCCGATGAAAGATCCTGATGCAGTTAAATATGATGAACTGAATTACGACAAAGTGTTAGATGAAGAATTAAAAGTGATGGACTTAGCAGCATTCACTCTTGCGCGTGACCATGACTTACCAATTTTAGTATTTAATATGAATAAACCCGGTGCGCTTCGTCGTGTTATTATGGGCGAAGAAGAAGGTACATTGATCCGTAACAGCGCTGAAAAGTAATTTACTTTAAAAAATAGCATTGTTGTTGAAATAAAAACCTAAAAAAGCAGTTGGACGTAACTTTTCCACCTGCTTAATTACATCGAAGAAAAAGTAGTAAATTAATAGTATTTTAAGTGAAATACTTGACGCTCATAAACTGGCTAAAATCATCGTTAGCTGCGTTACAAATAGCAATCAGTAGAATAACTACTAATTGTTATTTAAGCCTTGCTACCAAAGATTTTTTCTGCGTTTAAGAACGCCACCAACTACTCTTTCAGACTTAAGGATATTAATTGTGATTGAAGAAATTAAAAGTGGCGCTGAAGAGCGCATGGGAAAATGCGTTGAGTCTACTCAAAGTCAAATGGCTAAGGTTCGTACTGGTCGTGCTCACCCAAGTCTATTAGATACAATCCAAGTTTCTTACTACGGAACGATGACACCACTTAATCAAGTAGGTAACGTTTCGATTGAAGATTCTCGTACGCTTGCTGTTACGATTTTCGACCGCAGCATGACTCAAGCGGTAGAAAAAGCGATCATGTCTTCTGACTTAGGCTTGAACCCAATGTCTGCTGGCGCAACGATTCGTATTCCATTACCTCCTTTAACAGAAGAGCGTCGTAAAGACTTAGTTAAAGTTGTGCGTGCTGAAGCTGAAAACGGTCGTATTGCTGTTCGTAACGTTCGTCGTGACGCTAACTCTGAGTTCAAAGCACTTGAAAAAGAGAAAGGCTGCACAGAAGATGATGTGCGTACAGGTGAAGCAGACATTCAGAAGATTACTGATGCTAACATCAAGAAAATTGATGAAATTTTAGCTGCTAAAGAAGCAGAATTGATGGAAGTCTAAGCACTTCCAGATATCGCTAGAGTTAAGACGCCGTGTAGGGTTATACTACACGGCGTTTGTTTTTATTTAGGGGTGTAATTGATGTCATCCACAATGGAATTTGAGTCGGAAACTGCAATGGAGCAGGAGCTTGACCTGGAGACAGAGACATTACCACAGCAGATTTCTGATTTATTAAAGCAGTCAGTACCACAACATGTTGCCATTATTATGGACGGTAACGGGCGCTGGGCTGAGGCCAAAGGCCAGCCTCGGGTAATGGGGCACAAAGCTGGCGTAAAAGCGGTTCGTAGAACGGTAAGTACAGCCAGAGAATTAGGCATTAAATCACTTACTTTATTCGCATTTTCCAGTGAGAATTGGCGTCGTCCAGAAAAAGAAGTTGGTTTGTTAATGGAGTTGTTTTTTACTGTGTTGCAACGGGAAATAAAACTGCTCCATAAAAATGGCGTGCGCTTGAACATTATTGGTGATACGTCGCGTTTTTCAAATCGATTACAAGCTCAAATCCAAAAAGCACAAGAAAAAACCAAAGATAATAAAGATCTTGTTCTTAACGTGGCTGCTAATTACGGTGGTCGTTGGGATATTATGCAAGCAGCGCAGAAGTTATCTGAGAAGGTGAATGCTGGAGAAATGTCAGCAGAAGACTATAACGAAGAAAACATCTCTAAAATGCTGTGCATGGCCGATCAGCCTGAAGTCGATTTGATGATTAGAACCGGTGGTGATTACCGCATCAGCAACTTTGTGCTATGGCAGGCCGCTTACGCTGAGTTTATATTTACAGAAACGCTTTGGCCTGATTTTAACGAATCAGCTTTTCATCAAGCATTACTGACTTTTGGTTCAAGACAGCGTCGCTTTGGACTGACGGGTAAGCAAATTGACGACTTACGACAACCGTCTTGATTTTAGAGGAATTTCTTTTTGTTAAAACAACGTATTATTACCGCCTTGTGTCTAATCCCACTGGTACTGGCAGGTTTATTTTATTCAACAGCTAATGCTTTTGCTTGGGCATTAGTTGCTGTTTTTGCTATTGCGGCAAGTGAGTGGGGCAGGATAATCGCCAAAGACTGTAAAATCACTCAGTACAGCTTCACATTTAGCTTCACTCTGGTTTTAGTTGTACTTAATATTTTAGTACCCGCTGATCAAATTTGGTATGGCGGACAAATCCATCCACTATACTGGGTAGTTACAGCAGCAGGTTGTTTGTGGTGGTTAGTTTCTTTAGTGCTTGTAGTCGGCTTTCCTAAGAGCAAGGCGATTGTAAACAACTCTTTCTCTAAATCAATCATTGGCCAACTAACATTACTGCCGTTTTATACCGCAATTGTGTCATTAAAGGCATTATCAACGTTCAATGCACCGCATCTAGGTGCCGTATTAGTCTTACTTGTCATGCTGGTGGTTTGGGCGGCTGATAGCGGTGCTTACTTTGCTGGTAAGTCGCTAGGTAAGCGTAAATTAATGCCTAGCGTCAGCCCTGGTAAAACGATTGAGGGACTGCTTGGTGGATTAATTACTACCATGATTGTGGTTGGTATTGTGATGTACATTTCACCACAACAAGAACTTGGTTTGGTGGTTGGCGTCACGCTTGTCGTAGCACTCGCTTCAGCATTGGGCGACTTGTCTGAGAGTATGTTTAAAAGAATTGCTGAAATTAAAGATTCAGGCAATATCTTGCCTGGCCATGGTGGTATCTTAGATAGAGTTGATAGTCTTACTGCTGCTTTCCCAATCTTTACTCTGATTTATATTTCATTCTGGATGTAGTCTTATGGAAAACCTTGTTGTTCTTGGTGCCACGGGCTCCATTGGTACAAATACACTTGATGTAATTAGCCGTAATTCAGATAAGTTCAAAGCGCATACACTTGTTGCTAATACCAACGTCGAAAAGATGCTTGAATTGTGTTTGGAGCATGAACCTAAAGTTGCTCATATGGTGTGTGCTGAAGCTGCACTGCAGCTTCAAACTCGTTTGAGAGACTCAAGTGATATTCAAGTCACAACAGGGATAGAGAACCTGACTGCCCATGTTACATCTGACAATATTGATACGGTAATGGCGGCAATCGTTGGTGCCGCTGGACTCATTCCAACTTATGAAGCAGTAAAAGCTGGAAAAAAAATACTGTTGGCAAATAAAGAAAGTCTGGTGATGTCTGGACGTTTATTTATGGAAGCTGCAAGAACATCTGGTAGTGTTATTTTACCCGTAGACAGTGAACATAATGCGATTTTTCAATGTCTTCCTGAGCAAGTCCAGTCTGAGCTTGGGCACTGTGATTTAGCCTTTCATGGTATTTCTCATGTCTTACTTACGGGCTCTGGCGGGCCATTTTTAACCCGAGAAATTTCAACTTTCAGTGATATTACCCCAGAGCAAGCGTGTAAACACCCTAACTGGTCTATGGGACAAAAGATTTCTGTTGATTCTGCAACCATGATGAATAAAGGCTTAGAGTATATTGAAGCTAAGTGGCTATTCAATACTGGACCTGAGCAACTTCAAGTCGTCATTCATCCGCAAAGTGTGATTCATTCAATGGTGCAGTATCGAGATGGTTCGGTTGTAGCGCAGATGGGAAACCCTGATATGCGCACACCAATTGCTCATTGTTTGTCCTATCCGAAAAGAATTTCATCTGGTGTGGAACCTTTAGACTTTTTCAAAGTCGGACAATTAAGCTTTTGTGAACCAGATTACGAACGTTTTCCTTGTCTTAAGTTGGCTATTGAAGCGTGTGAGCAAGGACAAGAAGCAACAACAGTGTTAAATGCTGCAAATGAAATAGCGGTTGCAGCATTTCTAAAAAATAAGATAGCATTTACTGATATAGCTAAAGTAAATCAAGCATGTATGTCAGGTGTAGTTAAGTCTCAACTTGATACCATCAGCGACATAATCGAATTAGATCGTGAAGCACGAACTATGGCGCAAGCTGAAATTAATAAGCTTTTGAAAGGACGTTGAGAATTACCTGAATGATGGAATTTTTGTGGAATTTAGGCGCATTTATTGTCGCTCTGGGTATTTTAGTTACTGCTCATGAGTACGGACATTTTTGGGTTGCTAGAAAATGTGGCGTGAAAGTTGAGCGCTTTTCAGTAGGCTTTGGTAGAGCAATCTGGAAGCGCACTGCTAAAGACGGCACTGAATATGTGATTGCCATGATACCGCTAGGCGGCTACGTCAAGATGCTTGACGAGCGGGTAGAGGAAGTCCCAGAACATTTACTCGATCAAGCCTTCAATCGAAAATCTGTTTGGCAACGTATTGCTGTGGTCGCTGCTGGACCTATTGCTAACTTCTTATTTGCGATTCTCGTTCTTTTTATTATGTATTTTGTTGGCGTTCCGTCCTTAAAACCTGTAATCGATGGAACTAAATCAGATTCTCCTGCGTCAAAGATTATCGTGAATGAACCTACTCAGATTTTATCTATCGATGGTAAAACCGTGAGAGATTGGGAAGAAGCTAATCTCGCTCTAGTGGGGGAAATTGGTGCTAAAGAACTGACGATAAAAGTTGCGCCTTTATCGCAGGATGTAGATCTTTCAGCTGATGATGAGTTTTCTCAGAGTCAAGGTATAGTCTATCGCTTAGATACTCGAAATTGGAAGTTTGATCCTGATAAAGAGTCTCCGATAACTGCTTTAGGATTAAATATCTATCGACCTAAGGTTGAACCTATCGTAGCTCAAGTGAGTGAAGGCAGCTCTGCGCAGTTGGCTGGTGTCATGGCAAATGACAAGATTATTTCTATCGATGGTCATCCATATGAAGGGTGGGTTGAGTTCGTTAAGTTGATTCAATCATCACCAGAGAAAAATTTGAAGTTTGTGGTTGAGAGAGCTGGGCAGCGCATAACGCTAAATGTAATACCGAAAGCAGTGACTAATGCTGAAGGGAAACAGATAGGTTTGGTTGGTATTGCACCCAAACAACCTAAGTGGCCTGAAAGTATGCGAATTCAGATGGAATATGGCATAGTAGGCTCGCTTAACAATGCTTTGGATAGAACTTGGGAGTTAACTGCTGTCAGTTTAAAAACCATGGCAAAGCTGTTCACTGGTGATGTATCAGTTAAGAGTTTAAGTGGTCCAATTTCAATTGCACAAGGTGCAGGACGAAGTGCAGATTACGGGTTTGTAAGATTTTTAGGGTTTCTAGCACTTATCAGTGTGAGTTTAGGAATCATCAATTTAATGCCAGTACCTATTTTAGATGGCGGGCATTTATTATTTTACTTTGTTGAAGTTATTACGGGAAAACCTGTACCAGAAAAGGTGCAGGATATTGGATTCAGGATCGGGGCAGCGTTATTGCTGATGTTAATGAGTGTTGCACTCTTTAATGATTTTTCTCGACTGTAAATACCTTAAAAGCGCTAGTTGGATGAAATGCTGACAGCTTTGAAGTGGTAGACATGGGTTGTGTTATTCATTGAATAACATCCAACTGCGATTTTGGGATTGAAAGGAAATTAAAACAAGAAGTGCTCTATGAGATTAAATAAACTTTTTGCCTCTATGTTATTAGTCGGAGCTTCATATTCCGGCACAGCTTTGGCCGCTACTTTTGAACCATTTAATGTTACCGATATTCAGGTTCAAGGCCTACAACGGGTAGCTTTAGGTGCCGCCTTACTTAATCTACCAGTTAAGGTTGGTGATCAAGTTGATGAATTAAAACTCCAACAGGCTATCAGAGCACTTTATGCTTCGAATAACTATGAAGATATTCAAGTTAGTCATGATAAAGGCATACTAATTGTAAAAGTGAAAGAGCGTCCGACCATCAGCGAAATTACGTTTGATGGAAACAAGGACATTAAAGATGAACAGCTCCAAGAAAGCCTTGATGGTTCAGGTGTGAAAGTCGGAGAGTCTCTCGACAGAACGATGCTCACAGGCATCGAGAAAGGCCTTCAAGATTTTTATTATGGTGTTGGTAAGTACGGTGCCAAGGTAACTGCTGAAATTGTAAATTTACCTCGAAATCGTGTTGAACTTCGTTTGAAGTTTAAAGAAGGCTTAGCAGCTGATATTCGTCAGATTAACATTGTGGGTAATACTGTCTTTTCTGATGAAGAACTGATCAGTATGCTGGAGCTGAAAGATTACGTCGCTTGGTGGGATTTATTTGGTGAGCGTCGATATCAAAAACAAAAGCTTCAGGCCGATTTAGAAAAAATTAAAGCACATTACCAAAACCAAGGGTATATTCGCTTTAAAGAAACGTCGACTCAGGTTGCAATGACACCAGATCGTAAAGGCTTATATATCACGATTAATATCGATGAAGGTAAACCTTACAAAGTTAAAAAAGTAAACATTACTGGTGACTTAATGGGACGAGAAAAACTTCTTGAAGCATTAAATCCTATTAAAGAAGGTGATACTTATAACGCTGGTGAAGTAACCTTTACAGAAGGTTTGTATAGCAAATATTTAGGCCGTTTTGGTTATGCTTACCCAGAAGTGAAGACCTACCCAGAAATTGATGACAAGACACATGAAGTTACATTGAACATCAACGTTAACCCAGGTAAACGTGTTTATGTTCGAAACATTAACTTTGCGGGTAACACCATCACTAAAGACGAAGTTATGCGTCGTTCTTTAAGGCAGTATGAAGGTGCATGGTTAAACTCGCAGCTTGTTGAACAATCAAAAGAAAATTTAAACCGTTTAGGTTATTTCGAAACGGTTGATACTGAAACCATTAAAGTACCTGGTACGGATGACCTAGTTGATGTTGATTTTAAGGTAAAAGAACAACCTTCTGGTTCATTTAACGCTGGTGTAGGTTATGGTTCAGGTACTGGTGTTAGCTTACAATTTGGTGTTCAGCAAAGTAACTTTTTAGGTACGGGTAATCAAGCCGGTATTAACCTTAATACCAATAAGTACAGTAAAAATGCAAGCATTTCGTATACTAACCCTTATTGGACCAAAGATGGTGTTAGTCTTGGTGGTAGTATCTTCTGGAATCAGTTCGATTATGGACAAGCAAACCTAGAAGCTTACAAAAACCAAGCTTATGGTGTGGCATTAACTTCTGGTTTCCCTATTAATGAGTACAATCGAATTAATGGTGGTATTGGCTTTAGACATAATACTCTGTCGAGTCTAAGTCCAACAGAGCAGACCAATCGATTTAAGAATATTTACGGCCTTGGCGATAGTGATCAATTAAGCTTTAATAATTTCGATTTAACGCTGGGCTGGTATCGTAGTAGCTTAAACCGTGGAACATTCCCAACCAATGGTTCTTCGCAACGATTAAGTGCTAAGGTAACAACACCAGGCTCAGATATTCAGTACTTTAAGTTAGATTTTGATACCAATTTCTACCTCCCGTTAACTCGTGATCATAAGTTTGTATTTTTAGCTCGTGCTCGAGCAGGCTATGGTAATGGTTATGGTAAAACAGATGGTAACGACAACATTTTACCATTCTGGGAAAACTACTATTCGGGTGGAAGTACTACGCTACGAGGGTTTAAATCAAATACGGTAGGACCAAGATCATTTTTCTTGTTGAGAGGAACAGAACCTTGCCCAGATCCGTCTGGAAGTGGTTGTGGTATCCCAACGGATCCAACCCAAATTCAAGTGACAAGTGGCAGAACGATTGGTGGTAACGCCATTGCTACGGCCAGTATGGAAGTGATTTTCCCAATTCCATTCTTAGACGAAGCTTATTCTAATTCGGTACGTTCATCAGTGTTTGTTGATGCAGGTAGCGTATGGGATACTGAGTTTGATTATGATTCTTATCGTAATTTACCAGCATCTGAATTTGCTAAAATTGCTGACTATAGTGACCCTAGTCGTTATAGAGCATCGTATGGACTGAGTGTTCAATGGTTATCACCAATGGGACCAATGATTTTCAGTTTAGCTCGACCGATTCAAGAGTACTCGGATGATGATACTGAAGTATTCTCGTTTAATATTGGCAAGACGTTCTAAAAGATTTATCAGCCATTTCATTTAGGTATTAAATGGCTGTTTTAAAAAGTTAATGCATATTGCCGAAATTTAAGTATATACTCGGCAATCGATAAATTTTAAGATTTAAAGTAAACAAGGAGTAGATTTTGAAAAAGACGGTAACTAAGGCTTTAATGACGCTGGCGTTAATAAGCGCTCCACTAATGGCTCAAGCAGAGAAAATTGCAGTTGTGGATATGGCAGCGGTATTTGAGCAATTACCTCAGCGTGAAGCAGTTGCAAAAACTTTGAAGTCTGAGTTTTCTGATCGCGAAGCCGCTTTGAAGAAAAAGCAAGATGAGTTACGTAAACTATTAGAAAAAAGTCAACGTGACGCAGCCATTATGAGTGCTGATCAAAAAACTGAGACTCAGCGTCAAATGGAATCTATCCGTGCCGACCTTCAATTAAAAGGTAAAGCACTTCAAGAAGATTTCCGTAAACGCAGTTCAGAAGAGCAAAATAAACTTCTTGTTAAAGTTCAAAATGCGATTAACGCACTTGCTAAAAAAGAACAGTTTGACCTTGTTCTTCCTCGTAACGCAGTCGTTTACGTCAAACCTACATCTGATATCAGTAGCAAGGTGATTGAAGCGTTAAGCAAAAGTAAGTAATCTCTGAATTATTACTTGAAGCTACAACAGCCTCTCATACTTAAGAAACAGTTCTGATACAATAGTGTCAGGCTGTTTTTTTTAGGATAATCGGAAGTTACATGCAATCCATAGCTCTCAATGAATTGGCTAACCGTTTAAATGGTGAAGTCAAAGGTAACGGTGATGCGCTGATCTATAGCGTAGCCACATTAGAATCGGCCAAAGCAGGCCAGTTATCTTTTTTGTCCAATAGCAAATATCGTAGCCAACTTGAGAAAACTCAAGCAACGGCAGTATTACTCTCTGATAAGTTTGCTGATGAATTCGAAGGAAATGCCGTTTTAGTTAAAGACCCTTATGTCGCATTTGCTCGTGTTGCTCAATTGCTTGATACCACACCAAAAACCGCTGATGGTATTCATCCTAGCGCTCAAATAGATTCATCCGCCAAGCTAGGTGAAAATGTAGCCGTGGGTGCTAATGCGGTTATTGGTCAGGATGTTATTCTTGGCGATAACGTTCAAGTAGGTGCCGGCAGCGTTATTGGTCAAGAGTCTATTGTTGGTTCTAATACACGCCTTTGGGCAAATGTAACTGTTTACCACCGTGTACAAATCGGTACTGACTGTATTATTCACTCAGGTGCTGTTATCGGCAGTGATGGGTTTGGTTATGCGAATGAAGCCGGTAATTGGGTTAAAATTCCTCAGACTGGTGGCGTACAAATTGGTGACTGTGTTGAAATTGGCGCAGGTACTACGATTGATCGTGGTGCACTAGAAGATACTGTTATTGAAGACGGTGTGATTATAGATAACCAAGTTCAAGTTGCACATAATGTTGTTATCGGAGCCAATTCTGCGGTAGCGGGTAATTCAACATTTGCAGGTAGCTGTACAATCGGAAAGTACTGCATCATAGGCGGCAATAGTGCTATTGCAGGTCATTTATCGGTGGCTGACGGTACTCATATATCGGGAGCAACCAATGTCACTCACGATATCAAGAAAGCAGAAGTGCTGTCGTCAGCAACAATTGCAATGCCAAATAAACTTTGGCGAAGAAATACCGTTCGCTTTAGACAACTCGATGAGTTATTCCAACGTGTTAAAACACTGGAAAAAACGGTAGAATCTCAAGATTAATTTTCAATTGAAGGAATGTATTCGTGTCAAATGAAATGAATACAATGGATATCCACGAAATTTTAAAATTTCTTCCACATAGATATCCATTTTTATTAGTTGATCGTGTTGTTGGATACGATACAGCTACAGGTGATTTACACGCCATTAAAAATGTAAGTATTAATGAACCATTTTTCCAAGGCCACTTCCCGGTTAAGCCTGTGATGCCTGGTGTACTTCTTTTAGAAGCCATGGCGCAAGCATCAGGCTTATTGGCATTTAAAACGATGAGTGAAGAGCCGCCTGCAGCGAATGTTCTTTTCTACTTCGCAGGTATTGATAAAGTTCGGTTTAAGCGTGTAGTAGAACCAGGTGATCAAATTCATTTCAAAGTGAAGTTACTCAAAGAGCGTCGTGGAATTGGCGTTTTCCAAGGAGAAGCCATTGTGGACGGCGAGCTGGCTTGTTCAGCTGAAATTATGTGTGCTCGCAGAGAGATTTAATTGTGATAGATAAATTAGCGTTTGTTCACCCTAATGCCAAAATTGGTAAAAACGTAACCATCGGCCCGTGGAGTTATGTTGGTGAAGGTGTTGAACTAGGCGACGACTGTTGGTTAAGTTCGCATGTTGTTATCAAAGGTCCATCGATAATCGGTAAAGGTAACCGTTTTTTCCAGTTTTCTTCAGTAGGCGAAGAATGTCAGGATAAAAAATATGCAGGTGAGCCAACTAAGCTGATCATGGGTGATAACAATATCGTACGTGAAAATGTGACAATTCATCGTGGCACAATTCAAGACAACAGCGAAACGCGCATTGGTTCGAATAACTTGTTTATGAATTACGTTCATATTGCTCACGATTGTGTTGTTGGCAATAACGTAATTTTGGCAAACAATGCTTCTATTGCTGGTCATGTTCACGTAGGTGATTGGGTGATTTTGGGCGGGATGACAGGTGTGCATCAGTTTGTGCGTATTGGTGATCATGCATTCACTGCAGGGGCTTCTCTTATTCTTCAAGATGTTCCTCCATATGTCATGGCAGCTGGACAACCTGCTATACCACGTGGTTTAAACCGTGAAGGGTTAAAACGAAGAGGCTTTTCTAAAGAGGCTCAGCAGGCTGTGATGAGAGCATACAAAGCTTTTTATCGTAATAACCTTACCGTAGATGAAGCTGTTGAATCCTTGAAAGAGGAAGTTAAGGCATTCCCAGAAGTGAGTAAAATGGTAGACTTTATCACTCACTCAGGTCGTGGCATCATACGTTAAGATATTGCATAATCTTAGAGGCCTCAGTGTGAGGCCTTTTTTGTTTAAACCTCTTTTATAAAAGAATGGAAATATGATTCAAAATAGCACGCCCACTTTTGCCATTGTTGTTGGAGAAATATCAGGAGATATTCTCGGAGCTGGATTAGTCAAGTCCTTAAAACAACGATACCCAAATGCACGGTTTGTGGGGATTGGTGGCCCAAGGATGGAAGCACTTGGTTTTGAGTCTTTATTTTCAATGGAGGAATTGGCAGTGATGGGCATTGTTGAAGTGCTTTCACGTTTGCCACGATTACTTAAAGTACGTAAGACCTTGATTGAAAAAATCACAGCTATTCAACCCGATTGTTTTATTGGTATTGATGCACCTGACTTTAATATTGGTTTAGAACATCGCCTGAAACAAAAAGGCATCAAGACTGTGCACTATGTCAGCCCTTCAGTGTGGGCATGGCGGCCAAAGCGGATTTTTAAAATCGCAGCAGCAACGGATATGGTGTTATCACTACTACCGTTTGAAAAAGCATTTTATGATAAACATGATGTACCCTGTACTTTTGTAGGTCATACATTAGCCGATGATATTCCACTTGAAAGCGATAAGCTTGAAGCTAGAAGAGCTCTTAATTTAGACCCTAGTGCTGAGTATCTTGCAATCTTGCCGGGCTCTCGTGGTGGTGAATTAAAACAACTTGCTGAGCCGTTTGTAAAATCAGCCGTAGAGCTCAAAAAGAAATATCCGGATTTAAAGTTCATTTCGCCTGTTGTTAATGAAAAACGTGAACATCAACTCGTTGAAGCGCTTAAACAACATGCGCCTGATTTAGAAATACATATTGTACTAGGCCATTCAAGAGAGGTTATGGCCGCCGCAGATTGCATTTTATTAGCTTCTGGTACAGCGACCCTTGAAGCTGCGTTAGTGAAGCGTCCTATGGTAGTCGCTTATCGAGTCAGCCCTATCACTTATCAGATTGCTAAACGTATGATGCAAATTGACCACTATTCTCTGCCTAACTTGCTGTCAGATAAAAAAGTGATTGATGAATTGATTCAGGCTGACTGTACGGTAGATAAAATCGTAGAATCGGTATCTAAACAACTTGATGGTGATTTTGAGCCTTTGAAACAAACATTTATCGATATTCATCAATCATTGGCATGTAATGCCAGTGAGCGTGCCGCTGATGCTATAACAGCACTAATTGAGAAATAAACATGGCTGTATTTAAAAATATTACTGAAGATCTGATTGCTGAGCTAACTCAAAGCTTACACGCTGGTGTAGATGAAGTTGGCCGTGGGCCGTTGATTGGAGATGTGGTTACTGCGGCTGTAATACTTGATCCAGCAAATCCAATTACTGGACTGAATGACTCTAAAAAATTATCAGAAAAAAAACGTGATGCGTTATATGAGCAGATTTTAGAAAAAGCATTATCGGTAAGTGTTGGTCGTTGTTCTCCAGCAGAAATTGATGAGTTGAATATCTTACAAGCGACAATGACTGCAATGCAACGAGCTGTAGCAGGTTTAAATATCCAACCTGAGTCAGTGCTTATTGATGGTAATCGCACGCCAGAATTTGCAATGCCTGCCCATGCTATTGTAAAAGGTGACGGGTTAATTGACTCGATAAGTGCGGCCTCAATTGTTGCGAAAGTCGTTCGAGATAAAGAAATGATAGATCTTGATGCCAAGCATCCACAATATGGATTTGCAAGGCATAAGGGATATCCAACAAAGGTTCATATGGCTGCACTTCAAGAATATGGCGTGTTGCCTGAACATAGAAAGAGCTTTAAACCAGTGAGAGAATATTTAGGAAAACATTCGTAGGTATTACGTCAAGTGACTCCAGTTATCCAATAACCTGATAAAGGCTTTAGTGTTTAAGTAATCTTGTTTTTTTAGTTCTGGATTAAGTGATACTTTTTGTAGAAGTGTCTTTATAAGTTGAAAGTTTTCAGGGTGTTTTTCTGCCGTGTAAAACAAGGCGTACGTAAGCATAAAAGGCGTTAAATACTGTTTATCTCGGTTAAACATCTCTTTAGATATAATGTCTGCAATGACTTCATCCCAGCATTGGTCTCTATCTTTTACAATATCTTGATCGAGTAAAGGCCGTTTTGCTTGCTCATAAGTATTTATTGCTTCTTGAAGCTTTGCGATATTAGGTTCCGTAAGTTCAGATTTTTCGTAAACCTTTCTGTTTGTGAGCACATGAAGGTGTTTAAGCTTTATTGCAACTTTTTCTAGAATTTGATTCGTTCTTTTAGGTGAAACCAATTGTTTTTTTATATCCATGAAAGATGAATCAATATCTAACAGTAACGTTTTGTACTCTGAAGGAATTTTTGAGAGTACAACGCAATGACCACAATCATGTACTCCTGAAAAAAGTTTCGATGTGAAGTAACCATGAGGGTGTTGAAAGTTATTTTTTATCGCCCGATGAAAAATAGCGATTGGATGAGTTCCATCTTCACGATATTCAACCAAATCATCAGCAGTGGTTGAACCTAAGAATGGCTCCATTTTTGTCGCTTCACCATCGAAATTCATCAAGTCAATTTGTGACTCAATCGTTGGGAAAAAGACAGTTCTTGTTTCTTTGGAATGCTCGACTGGAACAGGGACTATACGAGAAAAGTTCCACAATGCATAATATGGGCTATTCATAGGCAGACTTTTGAATTCATTTTCTCTTGCTTTCTTTATTTCTTCTGCTTGCTCTGAGGTCAGTTTCGCAGTCATAAAAAAGCATGGTGTTGATGGATATTTCTTCATAAACCGTCTGTATTTTAAGCCGTCTGAACGGCACATAATCCCTTTGGTATCTTCTAGTTTGAATAGCTGCTCTTTCAGTTCTTGGTTCTGTGGCGCATTTAAATCAACAACTTCGACGCAGTCACACTTGAAAACCTCCGAATCTGATGAGATACCATCACTAAACTGTTCGAAAAAATTAGCAAGGTATGAGAAATTTAGATATTGATTTTTATCTATTTCTCCTATTATGTATAAATAAATTAAAATTGACCCCGCATCCGGTTGTTTAAACACTTGGTTGTTATAATCCTGCTGTGAAATAGCTCGAAAACAGGTTTCAATATCCTGTAAATCTAAATTTAAAAGTTCAGATTTTAGCTCGTCAATGCCTTCTGCGTGACTGGATAGATTTACAAACCGCTCCTCTGTAAACGCTCTCTCTAAATCAGTAGATAGGTGAATTGAATTAGCAACTGTTGAAAGTTGTGAGAGTAAGTCAGCTGGCGGTACTGTATAGGACGATGGATAGATAGCGCTTAAGTAAACCGAAGCCATTACCTTACCTTAAACTCAAATATGTTCTTTTAAATATATAACTAAAATTAGGTATTTCGACGTTTCAAAAAAATGTTTAACGTGGTGTTAACTTGTAATTTATTTTGTAATTGACTGAATGGGGTTGTGACATTTGATTCTGGCAAGAATATACTAGACTTTCTAGTTACTAACCTGATAATCACAACAACATTTATGTCCGATCCCCGTTTTGTTCATTTACGTGTCCACAGTGACTATTCCATGTCAGATGGTTTAGCGAAAGTTAAGCCAATTCTTGCGAGAGTCAATGAGCTAGGTATGGCTGCAGTTGCGCTCACTGATCAAAATAATTTATGTGGTTTAGTGAAATATTATGGTGGGTGCCATGGTGCTGGTGTTAAACCGATCATTGGTGCTGATTTTTGGATGAAGGTGCCTGATGTTGATGAATTATGCGCATTAACAGTGATTGCTTCAGATAACGATGGTTATCAGAATCTTACTCAGTTGATCAGTCATGCCTATTTACGAGGTGAGTTTCAAGGCAAAACGGTCATTGATCAGGAGTGGTTAGTAGAATTTAACAAAGGTATTATTTTACTCTCAGGTGGCAAAGATGGTGATATTGGTCGAGCTTTGCTTAAAGGTAACTTTGTAGAGGCGAATGCATTAGTAGATTTTTATAAGCAGCATTTTTCTGATAGATATTTTTTAGAACTGTTAAGAACAGGACGTGCGGATGAAGAACGATACCTTCATGCCGCTGTTGAGCTATCAACACAAGTCGATTTGCCTGTTGTTGCCACAAACCAAGTGGTATTCCTTAAGCCTGAAGACTTCGATGCGCATGAAATTCGAGTCGCCATTCATGATGGTTTTACTCTTGGCGATCCCCGCAGGCCAAAGAATTACAGCGAACAACAATATTTACGCACAGAAGAAGAAATGTGCGAGCTGTTTGCTGACATTCCTGAAGCACTTCAGAATTCGGTTGAAATTGCGAAGCGATGCAATGTTACAGTTCGACTCGGTGAATATTTTTTACCAGATTATCCAACTGGTGACATGTCAATTGAAGACTTTCTGGTTGATGTCTCAGAAAAAGGGTTGCAAGAGCGTTTAGAGTTTTTATTCCCGGACGAGGCTGAAAGAGCCGAAAAACGTAAAGAATACGATGAACGTTTGGATATTGAGCTCAATGTTATCAACCAAATGGGATTCCCCGGTTACTTCCTTATTGTGATGGAATTTATCCAATGGGGTAAAGATAATGCCATTCCTGTTGGTCCCGGTCGTGGTTCTGGTGCCGGTTCATTGGTGGCTTACGCATTAAAAATCACCGATCTTGATCCACTTGAATTCGATTTACTGTTCGAACGATTCTTAAACCCAGAACGTGTATCCATGCCCGACTTCGATGTCGATTTCTGTATGGACAGACGTGATGAAGTAATTGATCACGTTGCTGAGCTCTATGGTCGTGATGCGGTATCGCAAATTATCACATTCGGTACCATGGCAGCAAAAGCGGTAATTCGTGATGTAGGGCGTGTGCTTGGTCATCCTTATGGCTTTGTAGACAGAATTTCTAAGATGGTACCAGCCGAACCCGGAATGACCTTGGCGAAAGCGTTTGAAGCAGAGCCAAGCTTGCCTGAAGCGTATGATGCCGACGAAGAAGTTCGCGACCTTATCGATATGTGTCGTATTCTTGAAGGTGTGACACGTAATGCGGGTAAACATGCTGGTGGGGTGGTAATTGCGCCTACCAAAATCACCGATTTTGCACCTCTTTATTGTGACTCGGAAGGTAACAATCCCGTCACTCAGTTTGATAAGAACGATGTTGAAACAGCCGGGCTGGTCAAGTTCGATTTCCTAGGACTTCGAACATTAACCATTATCGACTGGGCATTACAGATGGTAAATGCGACTCAGAAGAAGAAGGGCTTACCTGATATTCATATTGAGTCGATTCCGCTAGATGATCCTAAGTCATTCGCATTACTGCAACGTTATGAAACGACAGCGGTGTTCCAGTTAGAATCCCGTGGTATGAAAGATCTGATTAAGCGCCTGCAGCCAGATTGTTTTGAAGATATGATCGCATTGGTTGCGCTGTTCCGTCCGGGCCCGTTGCAATCAGGTATGGTTGATAACTTCATTGAACGTAAACATGGTCGTGAAGAAGTCTCATACCCAGATCAGCAATGGCAGCACGAATCATTAAAAACCTTACTTGAACCGACTTACGGTATTATTTTGTATCAAGAGCAGGTAATGCAGATTGCACAGGTACTTGCGGGATATACTCTTGGCGGCGCCGACATGTTACGTCGTGCTATGGGTAAGAAAAAGCCAGAAGAAATGGCGAAGCAACGAAGCATTTTTGAAGAGGGTGCAATCAAAAATGGCGTGGACGGTGAGTTGTCCATGAAAATTTTTGACTTGGTAGAAAAATTTGCAGGTTATGGTTTTAACAAATCTCACTCAGCGGCATATGCGCTCGTTTCATATCAAACGTTGTGGCTGAAAACGCACTATCCATCTGAATTTATGGCAGCCGTAATGTCGGCGGATATGGATAACACAGATAAAATTGTTACCCTCGTTGATGAATGTGAACGCATGGGGTTGCCGCTATTACCGCCTGACGTGAATAAAGGTCTATATCAATTTACCGTAGATGAAGAGTCTAATATCGTTTATGGCATCGGTGCAATTAAAGGCGTAGGTGAAGGGCCTGTTGAGTCGATTATCAATGCGCGAGAACAAGGCGGGGCATTCAAAGATTTATTCGACTTTTGTGCTCGAGTGGATCTTAAAAAGCTGAATCGTCGAGTGATTGAAAAACTCATTTTTGCAGGTGCTCTTGATAAGTTAGGCCCTCATCGTGCATCGATGATGGAAACGTTATCGGAAGCAATAAAGGCGGCAGATCAGCATGCGAAAGCTGAAGCTACAGGGCAACACGATATGTTTGGGTTGCTCAATACTAAACCTGATGATGTAAAACAGCAGTTTGTAGAGTGTACGCCATTCCCTGAAAAAATTTGGCTTGAAGGTGAGCGTGATACCTTGGGTTTATACCTTACTGGTCATCCTATCAACCAATATTTAAAAGAGTTAAAGCAGTACACTAATGGTCGCTTGAAAGACGCTCACCCTACCGGAAGAGGTAAAACAACCAAGGTTGCAGGGTTGGTTATCGCAAGTCGTGTGATGATAACTAAGCGCGGTTCAAAAATGGGTTTAGTGACGCTTGACGATAAAAGTGGTCGTTTAGAGATTATGTTTTTCACTGAAGCGTTTGAGAAGTTTAATCACCTTATCGAAAAAGATCGTATTCTCATTTGCGAAGGTGAGGTGAGTGTCGATGACTTTTCTGGCGGTAATAGAATGACAGCCAGAAATGTGATTGATATCAGTGAAGCTCGAAGCCACTTCGCAAAATACGTTGAAGTTGATTTAGATAATACTCAAGCTACGCCTAAATTATTAGAGTCTTTCCAAAACACACTCTCAGAATGGACGGCAGAAGGTAAAGTGCCCGTTGTGGTTAATTACAAGCAAGCCGGTGCAAAAGGCCAATTGGAGCTAGGTGAGCAATGGCGAGTTAACCCAAGCGATGACTTAATGCTTTCGCTGCAAACTATGATTGGCCCAGACAAAGTAAGGATTATGTTTTAATGGAGTTATCACAGCTGATTGAGGATCTTGATGGATTACTTGATGGCTTGCCTAATCTTGACTCGAGGGAGTTAGTTTTAGGATACAGTGGTGGTGTCGACTCTGAAGTTTTAGCTTTTGTTTTGAGTGAGTATGTGAAACATAAGCCAACGGTACAGGTGAAGTTGGTTTATGTTCATCATGGTTTGAGCGCCAATGCGGATAAGTGGCAGTATCACTGCCAGCAACAAGCTAAAAAATATCAATTACCGTTTATTGCTAAGCACGTTGAAGTTAAACAAGGTGCTCGTTTAAGTCTTGAAGCTGAAGCTCGAAAGGTTCGTTATCAAGCGTTTATCGAAGAGATGAGCGCGAGCGGTGATGTGTTACTCACTGCACATCATCAAGACGATCAACTAGAAACTCTATTATTAGCGTTGAAGCGCGGGCAAGGGCCAAAAGGGATCGGTGGAATGACTCAAGCTCAGTCTTTCAATGGTAACTGTTGGCAAATAAGACCCTTACTTGGTTACTCAAAAGATGAAGTGATTCAGTTTGCTCGGCAACATCAATTAATCCACATTGAAGATGAAAGTAATCAAGATACTCAGTTTGATCGTAACTTTTTGCGACAAGTTATCATTCCTCAGTTAAAAGACCGTTGGCCTGCTATTGCAGAAACCGCTAGCCGAAGTGCACTGTTGAGCCAACAGCAAGAACTGTTGCTTGATGAGGTGACGCAAGAAAAGTTGCGGCAACATATTTCATCTTCTCCTTATGCTGAATATGTATTGAATTTAGAAAGTTTCAATACATTATCATTTCCTTGGCAAAGACAGATCCTAAGAGGGTTCATAGAACTTAATCAGCTGGTACCACCTTCTTTAGTTCAGCTTGATCAAACTATCGAGCAACTTACGCTGGCAAAGCCCGATGCTAAGGTTGAATTACACTTTTCTAATTTATTGATAAGACGCTTTAAAAATCGAGTTTTTGCAGAGAAGTATAAAAATGTAATGCCGCTGCAAAACGTTCAAATTGAGTTTTTTAATACTGAAAAAAAAATTGAGCTTAATGATGGAAGAATACTCTCATTGAATATTGATAGTAATACCGAAAGAGGGTTGCGTTTACCTAAAGAAGGTGAAGTGGTGACGATTCGGTTTGGCGCAGCAGGAAGTACGCTATGCCATCCAGATTTTCGTCATAAACCTAGGCAATTAAAAAAATTGTGGCAAGAACTTGAGGTTCCGACTTGGGAAAGACATCGAGTTCCACTCATTTATTATAACGAGCAGTTAGTTGCTGTAGTTGAACTATGGATTGAAAAGAGCGCAATTTCGACTGCAGAGCAATCTCTGAACGTTACGCTACTTTAAAACAACTTTCGCCTTGAGCTTTCGCACTATACATAGCTTTGTCAGCAAGTTCATAGATACTCTTAGCATTTAAGTCTTCTGTGAATTCAGCAATTCCGATACTCGTCATTACATTGAATTGAGAAAGCAATGGGTTATGAGGCAACTGCAAAATAATTCGTTGGCAAAGAGTTTTTGCTGAGCCTTCATCACCGTGCACTAGAATCGTAAATTCATCACCACCAACTCGAAATGCTTGATCAGAATTTCTGATAGAATTACGGAGTAATTGCCCGAACTCTGTCAAAATTGTGTCGCCCAACTGGTGACCAAATTTATCATTAAGCTGCTTAAAGTTATCTAAATCTAATACGATCAGGCTTAATCGATCTGAACCACGTTTAACTCTGGCAATATTTGCCTCCAACATTTGTTGAAAATAACGACGATTCCCAAGGTTAGTCAGAGAGTCAAACATGGCTTGTTTCGACATATCAGAATATCGAATCGCATTATCCAGCGGCTGAACCAGCAGCTCTTCAATTTTTTGTAGTAGTGCAGCTTGACTCGACGTCAGCTTATCACTGAATCGATAATGAATCTCTGTCGACTGTAAGCCAATCTGAATATGCTGTTTAGAACCGTATCCTTGGCCGACACCCCATATAAGATGATGGCGAGGCAGCTTAAGTTGCACACCTATAACCGGCAAAATATCACCGAGTAACTTGCCGTAACAGGCAAATACTGTTCGTGGGTCAAGGCTCGCATGTAAAGACTGTAAAACAGCAATAATATCTGGCTTAACTTCACTGCTTGCAATCGCCGCACTTGAGCTGAAGTTAATGCTTTCTGTTTGATAATCTCTAGCTAAACCAAAGTCCATCTTTTTCTCCGGTCAAAAATATAACTATTAGTTAACAATTTGCAGGTAGCGTGCCAAAAGATAGAAACTTTAATGAGTCAGTGTTTAGTTGGTTTAAATTTATTCACTTTTACCAAGAAATCGATAAATTTCATCGAGCTTAGGTAGGGTATCTTTGTAACCTAAGTTCATAAGTGCTTTGGTATAAGCTTTTTCAAAGAGTAAGTATGAAATCACGCTAGACTCCGAATACTGATTGACACCAAACCCTCTCAGTAACATACGAACAGCGAAAGGCATATGAGAGTAATATTGAGCGGCAATTTCACCCAAGTCTTCGCTCGGCTTTAGAACTAAAGTGTCAATATTTCTAAGCGGGTATTCGGTTCTTTGGGATTCAGGAATCAAGTTAATGGTGTTGTTAATTCTCTTTAAGCGCTCTAAATCGCTATTAAGTGTATCTGAGAATATCGTGTCTAGGAGGTGACCAGCAATCGCCGCCGTAGTGGGGTGATGTTTTAATCGTTTATCTTTATGCTTGTGATGGCTGTCTAAGTTAATCACTAATAGCTTGTTAGCCCCTAAGTGAATTGGACTAGACAGTGGTGATAGTTGATGAACAGAGCCATCGCCATAATATTTTCTTCTTAATCGCACGGTTGGAAAGGCTAAGGGGATGGCTGAACTTGCGAGTAAGTGGTGGGTATACAAATGCCCTCGAATTCCTTTTCTGCGAGCACGGCTCCAGTTTTCAATTTCGGGTTTTGCTTGAAAAAACGTGATCGATTTAGAATCGTTGTAGCATGACACATCAATGGCTAAAGCGGTAAGCGCTCCTAGGTCAATATTTCTATCGATACGCTTAAAATCCATCACATTGTTGAGTAAGTCTCTTAACGGGTCATTATTGAATAAACTCCCTGGGCCCGGATTATAACTGTTTGCTTGAAGCCCTTTTAATGCCATTTTAATAAGGTGACCTGTCACTCCTGTCATAGAGCTTTTGTAAATTTTATCGGTAGTGAAGTGACCCCATACATACTCCAGTTTTTTCACCGCAAGATGAAAGCATGAAGCGTGAGTGGCAAGTGATGTGGCATTGATAGCACCAGCTGATGAACCGGAAAGAATTTCAAATGGAATATTATGATTTCGTGGATAGTTTTGAACAATCGCTTTAAACACGCCAACTTGATAGGCCGCTCTAGCACCACCTCCACCTAACACCAATGCGGTTTTATCGCTCACTACCTCTATTCCTTGTGCAATTTATGGTCATTACAAAATGTAGCTAAAAATATTTAAGTTGTCGACGGCCAACAGGGAGTAGCTAAAAATAAGTAATTCTCGAGCTCAGAAAACAGAAATTTAATTTCACACCCGCTCTAAGGTAATTAAATGAGGAACGGCTGTTTTGTTTCGACTAAAATGATCTTGTAACCCTGTTTTAAGATGCGTAACTTGATTATCATTATGTTTAATCCAAGAGTCGTTCACCCCTCTTTCCAGAGTATAATAGTGTCCACTTTTGGAACCACTGCCTGAATGTACTACCAAAGCTTTAATTTTGAATTTGCATTTTGCAACTTCTTTAGTTGTATTATTGAACAGGTCAAGTTCGAACACATCTTGTTCTGGAATGAGTGCTCTTGCTTCTGAAGTGCGTTTAACAGCCTCTCCATAATCATCCATGCCGGTCACTGTTGCTTGTAGCCTGATTGTAGTGAGTGCAGCTGGATTATTACAGCCAATACGACTAAATCTACTTGTGTCTCCCCAGGCTGGATCTGTTCTGTTATAGGTATCACTAGACTCATGAGAAAATTTATCTACTAAAGTGCCTTCACCTTTCAGTTCTATTGGATAGTAAGTAGGCGGATTGTTGTCTGTTTTGTAATCAATTTCGTTTGGGTTTGATTGACGTACCATTCTTCGGCACATACGGAGTTCATTATCCTTATCACGTAAGCCCGTTATGTGGTAAATAAGCTGCCCGAACTCGTTTGGGTCATGTTGTCGATTTGCTTGTGTAATAAACATTCTCTTCATACATTTAATAAAATCCTGATCGTTCTTGTCACTCGCAGAATTAGGGTCTTGTTTAGCAAAGGCTTTAAGCTCTTTATAAAATGTATCAAAAAGACGATCGACATCTTTTTTAGTTAATTGTCCATGCTTGAAAGCATGGCATGCATCAGATAATCGAGCAAAAGCAATGGCGAGATTTTTGTGGGCTTTAGGCTTGTTTTTGGTATATTCAATTACTTGATCTGTTATCTTTTGCGGGTTGTCTATTATGATTTGCTTTAATGCTGCGTTCATAAAGCAAGTTTGGTTTTTATTTACGAAGCCAGGGAGTCTTTCCGCAACGGTTGTATCTTCATTAAAAAACTTACCAATTGCTTTTGATTGAGTGCTTCGGATCTTGAAGATATTTAGCACGTTGAGAAAACTTCGAACTCCTCCTACTCGATTAAAGTCAAACGTTTCGGCATCTTTGCGAGTTACACGATAAGTTCTGACTTCAGAACGTTTACTTTTATAATTATAAAACTCGAGTTTTACCTCTTTTGTCTGCCCCACCTCAAGATCTGGTAATACTGATTTAACTGCCATTTCATCGAGAATAAATACCTTACGGGTATCGGGGTTCCAATAGAGACGACCTGATACTGCTAGTGACATACTATTCTTCACGACGGTAGTGGGCTTTGAAATTATTTTAGCAGCCTTGTTATTCATTCGAGGTTAAAGATAGTTTATAAAGTGTGAGTACTTGCCATGTGTGGGATTGAAAGGAACGCGGCTTCTACTATGGTTTAACTTTTACTACTTAGTGTGATGGTCGAGATTAAAAACTAAGCGAGTTAACCATTTCTGATTAATCCGCTCAGTAATACAGTTGAGTAATAAGAATTACAAAGACTTAATAAAGTCTAACAACCCATCCATCGGGATATCTTGTTTCTCACCAGTCTTACGATTCTTGTACTCAAGTACGCCGTTATCGATGTTACGATCACCAATAACGATAGTGTGAGGCACACCAACGAGCTCCATATCCGCAAACATAACGCCTGGGCGCTCTTTACGGTCATCGAACATCACTTCTAAACCAAGTTCTTGGCAATCTTGATACAGTTTCTCTGCAAGTTCTTTAACTCGTGGAGATTTATGCATGTTCATTGGCAGGATGCCAAGTTTGAAAGGAGCAATTGCATCCGGCCAGATGATGCCACGGTCATCGTGGTTTTGCTCAATAGCTGAAGCCACAATACGACTTACACCAACACCATAACAACCCATGAGTAATACTTGAGCTTTACCTTGTTCATTCAAAACGGTAGCGTTCATCGCTTCAGAATACTTAGTACCCAATTGGAAAATATGACCCACTTCGATACCACGAGCAAAGGCGTAAGTGCCGCCGTCAGGTGTGGCTTCACCTTCAACTACATTACGGATATCTGCAGCTTGAGCTTCTGGTAGGTCACGCTCCCAGTTGATGCCAAAATAATGTTTGTCATCAACGTTTGCACCAGCAGCGAAATCACTCATTACAGCAACACTGTGGTCAACAACAATTGGCATGTCGAGTTTGACTGGACCTAATGAACCAGGACCTGCGCCAATAGCGGCACGAATTTCTTCGTCAGAGGCAAAAGTTAATGGCGACGCGACAGCATCAATTTTATCAGCTTTGATCTCGTTCAGCTCATGATCACCACGAACGATTAACGCTACTAATGGTGCCTCTTCTGTCGCCCCTTTAACAATAAGCGTTTTAACCGTTTTAGTGATGTCTAAATCAAACTGCTCAACGAGCTCAGCAATGGTTTTTGCATTAGGCGTGTCAATTAAGCTCATTTCTTGAGTTGCTGCTGCGCGTGCTTCTGTTGGCTTAAGTGCTTCGGCACGCTCAATGTTTGCAGCATACTCACCTGTTGAAGAGTAAGCGATCAAATCTTCACCGCTTTGTGCTAAAACATGGAATTCGTGTGACATATTGCCACCGATAGAGCCTGAGTCAGCCAGAACCGGACGGAACTCCAAACCAATACGAGACAGAATATTGCCATATGCTGAGTGCATTGTGTGATAAGTACTATCCATTGTCTCTTGATCTAAATGGAAAGAGTAAGCGTCTTTCATCAAGAATTCACGTGCACGCATCACACCAAATCGTGGACGAACTTCGTCACGGAACTTAGTTTGAATTTGATAAATACTTAAAGGAAGTTGCTTATAAGAGCTGACTTCTTTACGGATGATATCCGTGATGATTTCTTCGTGAGTAGGACCTAACACGAAGTCACGGTTATGACGGTCAGTAATACGTAGTAATTCAGGGCCATATTCTTCCCAGCGGCCACTTTCTTGCCACAAATCACCCGGTTGCACCATCGGCATTAAAATTTCGCATGCACCAGCTTTTTCCATCTCGTCACGAACGATGGCTTCAACTTTTCGCAATACTTTTAAGCCTGTCGGTAACCAGCTGTACAAGCCTGAGGCGTTGGCACGGATAAGACCAGCACGTAACATAAGCTGGTGGCTGATTACTTCTGCATTTGCAGGGGTTTCTTTTTGTGTTGATAGCAGGTATTTGCTAACTCGCATGACCCTAGTCCAGATAAAAATTTGAATGGCAAGTATTCTAGCTCAGCTGCACAATTTTGTTAATGCTGAACAACTGCTTATTCAAGAAATAGTTGCTTTATCTCTTCTCTCTCCGATTACACGAGCAGGATTTCCTGCAACTATGGCAAAATCAGGAACGTCTTTGGTGACAATAGAGCCCATGCCAATGACGGCTTGATTGCCTATGGTTACACCGTCGACAATACCCGCTTGAGCACCTATCCACACATCGATACCAATTTTGACACCGCTTGACGTTACGGCTTGCTGATAGATAGGAGCGTCTGGTGCCATTCCGTGATTGAAAGCATAAATGGTTACGTTATTGGCGATACGAGTTCGGTCGCCAATTTCAATCCCAATTTTACCTCCATCAATTGAGCAGCCATGATTGATAGCAACTTCATTGCCTATCTTAATTGGACCGTGAATAAAGCTGTCAGCGGCAATCATGCAGTGATCACCGATAATGATATTGCGATTTGGCTCTGCAAATAGGTTAGCCTCAGGAGCGATAAAACAGTTTTGACCTATGGTTACAGTCTCTAGCATAGAAAGCTCTTGCTGAATTTGTTGCTGCCAAGGTAAGGCCCATTTTTTTTGTTTGTCTTTTAACTTGAAGTACAGCCATGGCATGTAAGACAGACGTTTTTTATGTTGAGTTTGGTAATCGATATTGCTCATTTCGGCTTAATTTATTGGTTCTATTTGAGATACAACAATCGTATTTTGTTGAACATGCCATTGAATATTCAAATCGTAAAGGCTAATAAAGTACAGTTTATCGTCGTGTTTAGTTTGTTTGTAGGCAGGGCGAGGATCTTGCGCAAGCACTTGTTGAATGAGGGTTTTGAGCTTTGTATGATCGTCAAAGGCTTGTAATTGTACTTCGGCTTTATTGGTGAATTCAACAATCTTTAACTTTGGTTCTTCCTGAGCAATTCCGCCGTTAGCTTCTTCTATGGAGTCAGAATAGGGGATGTAGGGTTTAATATCCAAAACAGGCGTGCCATCAAGCAAGTCCATTCCAGAGATCTCAAGTTTAACTTGATTGTTTTCTTTAACGACTCTTTCCAGTTTAACTACTGATTGACCGATTCCATTAGGGCGGAACGTAGAGCGTGTCGCGAAGACGCCCATTTTTTCGTTGCCGCCAAGGCGAGGCGGGCGAACTTTTGCTTTAAACCCTTGAGTTAAATTTTCATGAAAACTGAACAGTAACCAAAGGTGAGAGTATTGCTCGATTCCCTCAATAAAATCTGAGTGGTTATATTGACCGCTAAGTTCAATGAAACCTTTAGCTTCAACTAAACCAGGCTGTCTTGGTATACCGAATTTTTGTTTAAATGGCGTGCGACAAAAACCAACGGCTTCTATTTGCTGGGTAAAACTATTCATCTAATTTAATAGCCTGGCCACTACAAAGCACATGAGATAAACACGCATTGGATTCATTAAGGGATGCACAGCTTCGAATTATTACACCATTAGCACCTAAGTCTGCGGCTTTTTTTCTTGTCGCGGTGCGAGCATCTGACTCGGTTGCAATTTTGTCGCTACTCGATAATTGGCAAGCTTCACCTGTGACTAACCCTAAAGATTTGTAAGCTTTAGTTGGCAAAGAATTTGTGTGGAAAACCTTTACATCACCCGCTTTGAAATATTCTTTAAAATTGTCTTTGTCTAAATTGCTGTGAAACGAATAAGAGCCAGAGCAACCAGAAAGTAATATTCCAGCGAAGATCAAAAGTGCGTTTTTCATTATTTTATTCCCATAAAAAAGGGCTGGAATTCCAGCCCTTATGATTCTAACGCTTTAAATATTTCTGATAAAGCTGGTTATGTCGGTTATTTAAGTCGACTTTTCGACCATCAATATAAAGTGATTCAATTTTTGCCGTCGCTGGGTCAAGAATATCACCGCTTGAAATCAAGAAGCTTGCTTGGTAACCCTTTGCGATTGCGCCAATATTATCGAGTTTTAATATTTTCGCTGCGTCTGAAGTAATGGCTTTAAGTGCCTCTTCTTTAGTTAAACCATAAGCTACAGCTTGCCCTGCTGCGAAAGACAGGTTTCTTGCATCCCAATCTGCTGAGAAGCCTAGTGCAAATGGTACACCTGCTTGTTTTAGTAATGCCGGTACTTTGTAAGCTTGTTCAACAGGTTCATCACGACGTAAAGGCAAACCAAGCGTGTGGTTGTAGATAACCTTAGCTTTTATTTCATTTAAGCTTGGAGCTACACGCCATGCGTCATAACCACCAACAATAACAAGTTCGAAATTGTATTTACGGGCGAGGGCAATAGCTTGCTCAATTTGCTCTTGCTTCTGAGCGTGCACAAAAAGCTGACCTTCACCTTTATAAAGCGGTAACATTGAAGCTAGCTTTTGGTCGCCTTGAGGTTTTTTACCTGCTTTGCTTGCTAAGTAAAAACGGTAACCATCTTCAAAGGCTTGCCACACTTTTTTAGTGCGTTTTTGTACTTGCTCTTGCTGCTTCTTCAAGGTTTTTGGATTAGAAGAACGCCATCTGATTGAAGGCCAGTACAAATGCATTTGATGATCAGACTTAACAATTGCGTCATTCACATTCCAAGCATCCATATTTACAACGATAGATTGACCCGCAATCCCCGTACCTGACGGCACGACTTGAGCGTAGGTGATACCGTTATAACGAACCGTTGGGATAATTTCTGAGTCAGCATTATAAGCCGTTTTTGGATTAAGCTGCGGGTTTACATCTCCGATTTCAAACTTGTCGACAGTTTCACGCACAAGTGATATCTCAACTAAACCAAGGCTCGTATCGAGTGCGATCAACCCCGGGTAAATATGCTTACCCGCAAGATCTATTACCTTAGCATTGGTAGTATCGACTTGTTCAGCAACGTTAATAATTTTTCCATTATCAACACGCAGCTGACCATTATTAATAACGCCATCTTTAGCGGTATGAATCGTGGCATTGGTAAATACCATTGCTTGTGTTTCAGGTTTTGCTGGAACGATATCATTCGCCATTGTGCTGCTGATGTTTAAACCAGAAAGTAGGGCAATAGCAGCAGTAAATTTAATTGTATTTTTCATTGTATTGCCTCCTTAATGGCTATGCTGGCTGTGTTCACCCCAAGCGTGGTAAACGGTTTCACAATGCCATTCAGGTTCTTTCTTCGGAATAAACGGAACACCTTGCTTCGCTTTTTGACCACTGTTTAGAACCTTTTGCATCAAGGCTTGTCTTTCTGCCGCAACTTGTTTTTGAGCTTTTAAATCTTGCTCTTTATCGAAGTAACGTGCGCCTTCAACCCAAACTTTTTCAGCTTTTGCATAGACAGACAATGGTTTGTCGCTCCATAAAACGATGTCAGCCATTTTGCCTTCTTTGATTGAACCAACGTACTTTTCAACACCTAACTGTATTGCTGGATTGATGGTTACCATCTTCCAAGCATCAGCTTCACTCATATCACAATAAAGGATTGATTTAGCTGCCTCTTGGTTTAAGCGACGTTGCATTGAATAATCATCAGAATTGATTGAAGTCACTACATCTTTATTGTTCATTAAGCAGGTGTTTTGTGGAATGGCATCATAAACTTCAAATTTATAAGCCCACCAATCTGAGAACGTTGAAGCTCCAGCGCCGTGCTCGGCGAGTTCCTCAGCAACTTTGTAGCCTTCAAGTACATGAGTAAAGGTTTTAACTTTAAAGTCGTAAGCCTTAGCAACTTCTAAGAACATTAAGATTTCAGAGCCAATATAAGAGTGAATATGGATATCACGCTTGTCATTTAAAATCTCTGAAACTGCTTCTAAACGGTAATCAATTCTTGGGGCAACGACTTTGCGCTTCGAGCTGCGACGTAAGTCATCATATTGTGCTTTTTCAGCTTGATACTCTTGTGCTGCATCGAAGGTTTGTCTGAATAGCGTATCAACACCCATACGGCTTTTAGGGAAACGACGACTATATTTGTCCCCCCAGTGAGTTTGTTTAACGTTTTCACCTAGAGCGAATTTAATACTGGCTTGCGCTTTATCAAATTTCAGGTTCTCAGCCGTTTCACCCCATTTCATCTTGATGTATTGGGCTTGACCGCCAATTGGGTTTGCACTGCCATGTAGTAGCTGGGCACTGGTAACACCGCCTGCAAGTGCACGGTAAATAGAAACATCATCAGGGTTGACCACATCACCGATACGAACTTCGGAAGTAACAGAATATGTGCCTTCGTTTACGCCACCATTGATAGCAATGTGTGAATGTTCATCAATAATACCGGCTGTTACGTGCTTATCTGTACCATCAATGACTTTATAACCACGAGGTGTGGAGAGCGATTGGCCAATCTCATCAATCTTACCGTCTGCAATGATGATGTCAGTATTTTTAAGAACACCATCTTTTTCAGAAGTCCAAACCGTTGCGTTTTTAATATGTAGGTTTTCTGATTTAGGTAATGCAGACAAACCATATCCTACATTTGGATGAGTCAGATTACTGATGTATTCAGCGGCTTTTGTTACTTTATTATCTTTTGCTTTTGGTTCAGTCGCATCACCAGTTCGAGCTGCTGCTACGTTAACGACTTCACCAGCGGCTGTTTCCATACGACCGCTCAGTTCATTATCATCGAGCCAAAGCACAAAGCGGTTAGTGCCTGTATAACCTGCGTCTTTTAAGTCTGCAGTGAAAGTAAGTCGACCACCTTTGAACTTTACATTTTTCAATGGAACTTGTTTTTCACCAATAGTAAGGTCGGCCTGTAATTTTTTTGCTTGTTCAACTTCAAGGCTAAAATCGAGTTGATTGATTTGTAGTTGATACTCACCAACAACTTGACCTTTGTTACGATCAGCAAACTTATGCTCTTGGCCTTGAGTAAATACACTGTAAATTTTGCCATCTTCAAAAATATCACCTTTGGTAATGACAAAGTCGGCCATATACCCAGGTTTAAGTTGACCCGCAATGTCATCAATTTGAGCGATTTCTGCGGCATTAGTCGTTAATGCGGCAAGAGCGGCTTCTTTCGATAATCCTGCATTAATCGCTTTCTTCAGCTGTGGCCAAAAGTCTTTGTTTTGAATCCCTTTCATAGTGAAAGCAAACTGAACGTCCGATTTTTCAAGGGCAGCAGGATTTGATGGTGCGCGTTCCCAATGCCTTAAATCTGCGAGGCTCACTTCTGTAGCGGCGTCTGCATCAGTAACACTTGGTGCTTTAGGAAAGTTCAAAGGAAGAACTAATGAATAGTTTAATGCTTTTACTTCATCAATTCGGCTATATTCTTTACCTGTTGCAACTTGTATTGGCGATAATTCAAATTCTGAAAGTAATCTAGCAGCACGTAATTGACTGTTTAAGTTCTTTGTCTCGAATATAATTTTTTGCTTATCAAGGTTATTTAACTTTTCTAATGCAGCATTGAATTCAATATTATTTGGTGAACTTACTGTTCCAGATTTTGAATAATTAGCGTTGTACCAATTCGCATCCGAAAGCGTTTGTCTTAATAAAGCAATCGAACCCATTAATGATGCTGGGTAATCTTGTTTAGAACTGCCTTTATTAAATGACATAAATTGATTGGTTCGAGCGTTATAAATAATTTCATTAGCAATATTATTAGATAATGAAACTGAAACGCCTCGGCCCTGAATTATACCGTCCAGTTTTGCAGACTGAACACTAGTAAAGCCATTTTTAATCCAAGCTTTTGCTTTTTTAGTTTCAGGCTCAACAACTGAGTACCATTCCATTTCTGAATGAATGGCTGAGTTTTCAGCATTACCACCAATTCGTTTAATGTCGTAAATTGGCTTCTTATCTTTATTTTCTGGGTATTTATAGTTAATTGAGTATTCTGAAATCGGATCGATAAACCCTGGATAAATAGTATAGCCAGTAAGATCAACGGTAAAAGCGTCAGTGGGTACGTCATTATTCTTTATAACGGCTTTTACACGGTTGTTTTCAACTAATAATGTTGCATTTTTTAACTGCTTGTTCGGAGCAACATAAATAGTGGCATGGGTATAGGCGGTGAGTTTATTATTGGGTTTTACAATTGGCACACTGGCATAGGCAAAATTGGCTGAAACGAGCGTAGCGCCTGCAATTGTGGTAATCACTTTGCTTTTATTTATCATTGTTCCGTGTGAGAGTTGATTAGGGGAAGACCTAGCATACTAGATAGCTAAGTGTTAATAGAAGGTTTTTTTGTAACCATTTTTGATCAAAGGTTACTTTTGAGTCAGACATTAAAAAAGGCCCAATAATATTGGGCCTTTTTTAAGGAAGAGTGAAATTATTCTTGTATTAAAAAGTCATCTAAAGATTTACCGCTATCAACTTCACTTTTAAATACGGTTGGCATGCGACCTTGACCTGTCCAACGAATAGTCTCACCATCAACAGTGATTTCGTATTTAGGTGGACGGGGAGCACGTTTTTTAGGCGCTGACTTTACATCACCTAAATCGTCAACTGAAAGGCCGATTTCTTCCATTTGCTTACGAATAGCTTCAATTTTTGCATCACGCTCTGCGTTTGCTTTTGATTCTAATTCAGCGAGCTCTTTACGCTCTACAATAATTTTATCTAGTTTAGTTGCTAAATCTTCAAGCTCTTCAATAGATAAATCTTTTACGGCAGCTTTAAAACGGCGTCCATGGGTTAAAATTTCTAAAAAGTCGCTCATATTGTCAGTTCCGCTTTTATATTTAATTTAAGTTGAAAACTAAGGTTATAAATTTATCAAAATATATAATATGTTGTAATTTATATTTTAGCAAATACTAATGTGCTTATTTAATTGATAAAAATAGTTTCAGAATTATTGATAATTTTAAATAGTAAAAAAGTATTTAAAACTTAAAAAATGTGAAATAAATAATTAAATCAATATTTATAAGTATCAACTAACCTTACTTAAATTTACTTTTCTTAATTAATTGGTAAATGATTACCTTCAATCAATTACCTCGACTTATTGATGCACAAATCGCAATCCTTAACAAAGCAGATAAATTCTCAATTTTCGACTTCGGAGGTGCCTTTCCTTTTAGCAGGTCAGATGATCTGAGTATTCATTGGGTGTTAGTTGACGTAAACGTCAACAAGTTATAAAGTGATGCGCAATAACACTATGACTAATTGTATTTTGGTGTGTTGATAGTCAAGAGTCACTCTCAAAATACCCTTAAGCTTTAATAAAGGAAGCCCTATGAAAGTATTGGTACCAGTGAAGCGCGTCGTCGATGCCAATGTAAAGGTCAGGGTAAATGCTGATAACACGAAAGTGGATACAGCAAACCTGAAAATGGCAATCAACCCGTTTTGTGAAATTGCAGTTGAAGAAGCTGTCCGATTGAAAGAAGCTGGCGTTGTTTCTGAGGTTGTTGTTGTAAGCATTGGCCCTAAAGTGGTTCAAGAGCAAATGAGAACTGCAATGGCACTGGGTGCAGACCGAGGTATTCAAGTTGATACTGATAAAGAGTTAGTACCACTTTCATTGGCGAAAATTTTAAAATCAATACAAGCTCAAGAAAATGCAGATATCGTGCTGTTTGGTAAGCAATCGATTGATGGTGATAACAATCAAACGGGTCAAATGTTCGCAGCATTAACGGATATGCCACAAGCAACGTTTGCCTCTGAAGTAAAAATCGAAAACGGTAAAGCCGTGGTAACTCGTGAAGTTGATGGTGGTCTTCAAACATTAGCGATGCCGCTTCCTGCTGTGATCACTACAGATTTACGTTTGAATGAACCTCGCTACGCTAAATTGCCTGATATTATGAAAGCTAAGCGTAAGCCACTAGAGGTGATGTCTATTGATGATTTGGGCATCGAGCTAAAAGAGCATCAAACTGTATTGAAAGTGACGCCTCCAGCCGCACGTGAAGCGGGTATTATGGTTTCATCTGTTGATGAATTAGTCGAAAAACTACAAAACGAAGCGAAGGTGATCTAAATGGCAATTTTAGTATTAGCAGAACACGATAATGCCAACCTAAAGCTTGATACGGCTAAGACGGTTTCAGCAGCACAAGCGATTGGTGGAGATATCACAGTAATAGTGGTTGGTCACGAGTGTGGTGCTGTAGCAGATTCAGCAAAAGCATTAACAGGTGTCAGTAAGGTTCTTGTTGTCGATTCGACAGAGTATTCAGCACAGCTTGCACAAAATGTATCGAAAGTGCTTTTAGATGTTGCTTCAGACTACGACTACATTTTGGCCCCTGCGTCTACAACAGGTAAAGACGTACTTCCTCGTGTTGCTGCGTTGTTAGACGTTGCGCAAATTTCTGAAGTCATTGAAGTGGTTTCAGCCGATACATTTGTACGTCCCGTGTACGCAGGTAATGCAATGGCAACCGTACAAAGTCATGATGCGAAAAAAGTAATGACTGTTCGCGTCAGTGCTTTTGAAGCTGCAGGTAACGAAGGTAATGCAGAAATTGTTACGCTTTCAAATTCTGAAACCGCAACGACTGAATTTGTATCTCAAGAACTGACTAAGTCTGAGCGCCCTGAACTTGGCAGTGCCGGTGTCATCATTTCTGGTGGACGAGGCATGGGCAGTGGTGAGAACTTTGCGATTCTAGAGCAATTAGCTGACAAATTAGGCGCCGCTGTTGGTGCATCGCGTGCCGCAGTGGATGCAGGTTTTGTTCCGAACGATATGCAAGTGGGTCAAACAGGTAAAATTGTTGCACCTGACTTATACATTGCTGTTGGTATCTCTGGTGCGATACAACATTTAGCGGGTATGAAAGACTCTAAAGTCATTGTAGCTATTAACAAAGATCCTGAAGCGCCGATTTTCCAAGTCGCTGATTATGGTCTAGAAGCTGATTTATTTAAGGCTCTACCTGAGTTGACAGAAAAGTTAAGTTAATTAACTATCAAATTACATTGCATATAAATCAGTGATCTTAATCACGCTAAAAGGCTCTAGGATAGTAAACTTAGAGCCTTTTGTGTTTGAATGTTCGGCTAACTTTTTATGCAACCTCATACATTATGAATGTATTTTCTTATTCTGATTCGGCGTTTTCGGTAATACCGCCATTTTTGGCTATCGTATTAGCGATTATTACAAGGCGAGTACTTATATCGCTCGGCGCTGGCATTGTTATCGGTAGTTTATTGCTCACAAAATTTGAGTTTATAAATACCGCCTCTTATTTAGTGAATGCTGTCTCTGAATTGTTCTGGGTTGATGGTGCCATCAATACTTGGAACTTATATATATTAATATTTTTAATATTACTGGGTTCTATTACCGCAATAATTACGGTCAGTGGAAGTGCTAAAGCTTTTGCTCAATGGGCGAGAACCAGAATCAAAAGTAAACGCCACGCCAAGCTACTCACCATGGCTTTAGGTGTCATCATTTTCATCGATGATTATTTCAACTCATTAGTCGTTGGTTCTGTCGCACGACCATTAACGGACAGGTATCACGTTTCACGAGCTAAACTGGCCTATTTGCTTGATTCTACTGCGGCACCAATTTGCGTCATCTCGCCAGTATCAAGTTGGGGTGCATATATTATTGCTTTAATTGGCAGTATTTTAGCAACTCATGGCATGACAAATTCGAGTTATCTAGGGACATTTGTTGAAATGATCCCTATGAATTTCTATGCCATTTTCTCGCTATTACTATTGTTGAGTGTTGCGATTTTTACTTTTGATATTGGTCCGATGCGTAAACATGAGCGCAACGCACAAAAGGGTGAACTGTTCGACGAGAAAAAAGGGCAACCTCCTGGAAGCCTTGCTGACTTGCCCGAAGCTAATGATGGCTCTGTATCAGGTTTATTTTTGCCGATTATTACCTTAGTAGCAGCGACACTGTTCTTTATGATTTTTACGGGTGCTCAAACACTTGAAAAAGAATCTATTGAGTTTAGTGTGATTAAAGCCTTTGAAAAGACGGATGTAAGCCTATCGTTGGTGCTTGGTGCATTATTAGGTTTGATAACAACTTTTGGCTTGGCTTTAAAGCAAAAGCTGTCATTTTCTGAGATATCAAATGCACTGACCCACGGTGCTAAATCCATGTTGCCTGCTATATACATTTTACTTTTCGCATGGACCATTGCAGAGGTGATTGGTCAATTAGAAACGGGTAAATACTTGGCTCATATTGCTATGGGGTCAATACCTGTTGAGCTGCTTCCTGCTGTGATGTTTGCATTGGCCGGTATCACCGCTTTTTCAACTGGAACCAGTTGGGGTACATTTGGGATTATGTTGCCAATTGCTGCGGATATGGCAATGGGCAGTAATTCAACGATGATGTTACCTATGCTTTCCGCTGTACTTGCGGGTGCGGTGTTCGGTGATCATTGCTCACCTATTTCTGATACAACCATTTTGTCCTCAACAGGTGCCAGCTGCCATCATATCGATCATGTCGTCACTCAATTACCCTATGCATTAATTGTCGCATTTATCAGTCTTTGTGGTTATTTAGTGCTTGGTTTTACTCAATCGGTATTATCTGGGTTCTTAACATGCACAGCGTTATTTGTTGTTGTCTTTATCTATCTTAAAATTCAAAAAACGAAGTAGCTGATGATAAGTTTCTTCAGAATTTTGGTATTCAGATTTAGTGTAGTACAAGGCGCAACGAAGGGCGCATAGCAATAGCTATGTAACTAAAGTAGCAACGCAGTAATGCGCTAAAGATGAAAATCAAAATGTTAGAAGGCTTATGGTCGGTTACTTAGATAGTCTTTTCTATTTTGGCAATGGTATTAACATTCACTTTGTTGATATCATTGCTCAACTATAAAAACAAAGGGAATCGAACCGTGGCTCAGCTGTATTTCTATTACTCTGCAATGAACGCAGGCAAATCTACTTCATTGCTTCAGTCATCATATAACTACCGTGAAAGAGGGATGAACACGTTAGTACTTACTGCTGCCATTGACAACCGCTATGGTGTCGGAAAAGTTGCTTCTCGTATTGGCTTAGAAACAGAAGCTAGCATTTTTTCTTCAGAAACGAATTTAGTGAATCTTGTTGTTGATGCGATGGAGTCTCAAGATATTCATTGTGTGTTGGTTGATGAAAGTCAGTTCTTATCAAAAGTGCAAGTGAAGCAGCTCACTCACGTCGTTGATAACATGAATATTCCTGTTTTATGCTATGGTTTGCGTACTGATTTCCAAGGAGAATTGTTCCTTGGCAGTAACTACTTATTAGCGTGGGCTGACAAGTTAGTAGAATTAAAAACCATTTGCCACTGTGGTCGTAAAGCCAATATGGTTGTTCGCCTCGACGGTGACGGTAAAGTAATGAAAGAAGGCGAGCAAGTTGCCATTGGCGGTAACGAAAGTTACGAATCTGTTTGTCGTACTCACTTTAGAGAGTTTATGTGGGATAAATGAGCGTCCGACAGATTACTGACTCCGATTGGCCAAGTATCGTAAGCATACAAGCCCAAGTTTATGGAGATCCATTGCTTGAGTCTTTGCTCGTATTGCAAAGTAAGTGGCAGCAGTCTCCTGACTGCTGTTTTGTTTTCGAAAATGAGCAAGGTGATATCGAAGCCTACCTTTTAGGACACCGTTGGAATCAACTTACACCTCCCAGACTAAATCAATTATTACCGGACAACAGTGTTGGTGACTATATTTTCTTGCATGACTTAGCTGTTGCAGTGCCAGGCAAAGGCATTGCGACACAAATGCTCAAGCAATTTATGCGAGTTGCGACAGCCCATCAGTCAAGTAAAATGATGCTTGTGTCAGTTCAATCTTCAAAGGCATTTTGGTTAAAGCAAGGTTTTACTTTAAGTGAAAAGTGTTTAGATTCTAGCTATGGCGACGATGCGTATTTAATGGAGCGTTAAGGGTAATAAATGCAATGGACTGAAGGTGATTTTAAGATCACCACAAATATCGAAGAGATGGACATCAGTATCATCCACCAATTCCTATCAACTGACGCTTATTGGAGTCAAAATATTCCAAAAAGCACCGTAGAAAAATCAATTCAAAATTCATTGTGTTTTGGTGTCTTCGAGGCTGGCATTCAAGTTGGTTTTGCTCGGTTAGTCACTGATAAGGCGACGTTTGCTTATCTTGCTGATGTCTTCATTTTGCCAACGCATCGAGGGAAGGGGTTAAGTAAGTGGTTGATGACCTGTATTCAATCGCACCCTGAATTGCAGGGATTGAGAAGAATCATGTTAGTGACTCAGGATGCGCATCAACTCTATAGTCAATTTGGTTTTAAACAAATCGACTATCCAGAGCGTTACATGGCTTTACTTAGACCAGGGGTATATGGCCGTTAGTCTGGCTGGTAGGCATACTTACCGCTGCCCAAAAAGACAACAGACAGCGCTGTAAACAAATAGAAGAATTGGAGCTCTAGGGCGTAGCCACCGCTATCACCTACTGAAAAGAGCTGGCTCATATGTACAAGGCCGAGTACAAAGAACATATTAACAACCACAATGGCCGCTGCTATTCGTGTTCTAAAGCCAATGAAAATCATTAATGGTGCAACGATCTCACCAATATAGACGCCGTAAGCTACAAAGGTAGGTAGCCCATGTTGGGTGAGCGTTGAAGATATAAATCCCATTGAACCAGAGTGCATGACTTTAGCCACACCATGGAAAATGATAAGAATGGATAAGACAAGCCTAAGGATAAGCTTACCTGTGTGATTACTTAAAGCATCATCAAGCATAACAACTCCGTACTTTTTTTAAATCGTAATGTTACGCAGTATAACGAGCTGATCTTAAATTGAATTCGTTAATTGAACTTTGTTCAGAAAAGTTAAAGCTAAGCCATTTATAACGTAACTTAGCTATTTGTAATGGGCGATACACAAATGAATGTATTTCTATTTTGTTGCGGCTACTTGTGAGGCTTAATCTTCTCCCAATAAAGTGTTTTTAGCAGAAAATCAAAAATTGGTAGTGTGATATTAAAGTTTTCTTTTGCCATGATACTGCGGCGGTGATGCAGATTATGCAGTTGTCTTAGCTCTCGCCAAACAGGCACCTTTTCAACAAAACTTCCATTGGGTAAGTGATAACTAAAATGCATTACCTCATAAAATAAATAACCGAAAATACCTCCAGTAGCCATTAGAAAAGCTACATTTGATGAAAAAACAAAATAAAGAGCGGCACCTATAGGCAATATCAAGCCGATTAAAAAGGCAAATATCAAATAAGTAGGGAAAAGCACGACACGCCAGTCTCTCACAGACTGGTAAGGCATATGATTTTCTACAAAGAAACTGTGATGATCGCCAGTATGGCGAGAATAAAATAGACCACCAATTTTTGTGCGGATATGCCCAAGCCAGCGATGTGCAGCGTATTCTGCGAAATTAACACATAGAATAGTTATTGGAAGTGTTAGCCATTCGATAAAGCTAGGTTCATTAATTTGAGAAATGAAGTAGCTGATAGAAGCGATACCAATGATAACGACAGATAGCATATGAACCCAGCCATTATAAAACTTGCCTACTTCAGAACGGTATTTAGCCCGATAATTCTCCATTGCTTTGAGGTTCATGTTTATCCTTAATTGTTATTTTTGTGTAAATACTCTATCAGGAATTCGACAAGGGGGTGATTTAATTTTGGCAAAATTTGTACGACGTTTTGGATGATTTGATGTTGTACTTACATCGTTAAAGGTAATGTTGTGCGAAGCTTAGGTTCGTCTTTAACAGGGCTTTACTTAAACTTTAGCTTGGATGGCCCCAGAATTCCCAAGGTAACACTGTTAATGCCACAAATAATCCACCAATAATTAATGTCAAAGAACTCATGTTACTTTTTAATGATTTTTGTTGGTAAAACGCAAACAGTAATGCAGAGATGACGATTGCATAAGTGACAATTAAGGCTCCATCAAAAGGCTCGATGCCTTTCATGAACATCACGTCGTGCCCTAGTTTTGCCACCCAAAATAAAACTAATCGATATAACCCAGCAGCACATAAGGAAATGTGCGCAACAAATATAAAGTCTACATGTCTTTTATATTGATGTTTCGTGGCACAAATTACGCTTCTGATGAATGTATAAAGTACAACAGTTCCAACAAGTAAAAATAGAAATTTATTAAATGGTGTTTTTATGATGAATAATGTCGACATAATAGAAATGACATAAAATATCGGCAGTGAAATCACACTTAACCAACCCACTATTTTATGTATTTTCCTCATCTTTTGACTCGGGGAGCTAAAATGTGCAATCGAAATTTGTACGGACATTAAAAAAATTAGTACTACAGCAGTTAAAATGTGAATAGATAACAAGCTGTTTGTAAAAAAATCAAAACCAAATAAGCTCAATAGTTCATTGTCAAATTTAAACATAAATGCGCTGTGATCATGCTGCTTAATATATGCTTTAACATCTGGAAGAAATGAAAGATTTGCGAGAGTAAAGATAACAATTAAATATAAATAACTCTTGGGAAACAGCTTATCTTTGATATTTATCACAAGCTCATTCACTTCATATTGGAATTGATAGAGTAAGTATAGACATTCTTTTTACATGGCAAGAACATGAATTTTGACCAGCTTTGGGCCCTGTCTAAAGAACGGTGTAATTACCTGCCATTAACTTAATCAGAGATTAAGGATTCGTCTTTATGATGAAGTTAGAACTTGAGGCATTGGCTTACAAATTAAAGGACAAAATTGAATTGTAGTAAGAGTTATGAATTCTAATTTTAGAGTCATGTTTAGGGAGCTTAATCTAAACAGCTTTTGTCTAAAAAAGCCGCTAACTCAGGCGGCTTTTAACGCTTTGTATATCGAAAACTTATGAGCAAGAACCGCAACAGAAGCTTGGCGACTCTTTTTTCTCTTCTTGAGCTTCTACCTGCTCAGTTGTCTGTGCTTCCGATTCTTTTGCTAGTTCTTCAGTGTTTGTTTCTTTTTGTTCAATTGTCATAGTGTTACTTCTCACTTTTATTTTGCAAGGAAGGCAAGGGCAGCTGCCATTAATTCTTGAGACGCAGAATATAAAGCTTGAGTAAATCACTCAAGTATTTTCTTCTTAGAAAAACGACTATTGTGCCGTTGTTTGATGTGGGTCAAAAAATGGTTATGAATTACTGGACGATTGAAGTGCTAGCTTCAAATTGAATGAGTATCCGTTTGTGAATCATAATTAACTAGGTCAGAACTGAATAAATTGTTACATTGGGTATGCAACTGTCTTTTTATTGCATCAGTGATATTTTTTGTCCTGAATATCAGAGTGAAAAGCTAAGGTTTTAATTTGTCAGAAGTAAATCAGTCAGGGGCGTGTGTTCAGGGAGAACCGTCCACGAGTTACCAAGAACCATTTCCTCAAAGGTTGCAGCCTAATTTAAAAACGTTCAATACTAGCCAAGGACAAATGTACGTGTGTGTTCCTGTTACGCCTGGGATACAGGAGTCCATGGCAAAAGATTTATTTGGTGCATTATCAAAACACTGGATTGAGAATGCTACAGAAGGTTCAACAGAGCCTTCAACCCTAGATACTCAAAGCTCCCTTTTATCGACAATTGCATTACAAACCCAACTGATCAAGGACCTCAACGATAGAAATTTTGCACTTCAAACTGATAACGAACGTTTAAGTTATGAGCAAGCCATAAGTGCGGAGTATGGGCGTAAGCTTCAGAAACATAATGTAGATTTTGCCAGAGCTTGTAAGAAAAATAAGTCGGTTTGTGACGGTCTTAGAGTTCAATTACAAAACTCGGAGCAACACTTATCTCAAACAAGAAAAGAGCTACAAGTACAAAGTGAAGCCTTGGCTCGAACTCAAGAGACCTTAAAAGCGGAGGTTGACGCTAAAAATGATACGTTAACTGAATTGACTCATGTTAAGTCTGAGCTTGCTGCCTTCAAGATTGAGATTGAGAAGAGGTTGAAAGAATTAAAAATAACTTTAGATAACGCTGGTGAAACTCTATTGTTAAGAACTAATAGCTTCAAGTATAAGATTAAAGAGATGAGTGAAAAAGTAAAGGAGCAGTCTGAGACCATAGAAACACTGGCGGCTTTTAAGCAAAAATATAAGTATTTAACATTAGAGTTGATGCAAAAATTTTGTTCAACTACTCAAGACTTAACGTATTTATATTCCGTGTTTGAAGAAAATGAAATTGATAGAACACCAGAAGGATTATATTCTTATTTGAAAGCGTTAAAGTTCAAAATTAGCGAATTAGAAAAAAGATTGAGTACCTATCCAGAGCAAAGCGTTAAAACTCAAGCTAAACATGAGAGTCAACAAACTCACCCTTCAGATTTCCCTCACCCCTCAGATTTTCCTCAACCAACAGCTGCTACTCAAACTGATGAAACGTGGTTTGATTCTGAAAGAAGAGGCATTTATCCAGTAGACAGAAAAGACCGAAAACGTTGGGCTCCAGGTGTTGATTTGAAATCAGCAAAGTGTCAGATCGGAAAAACAAAAATACCAAGAATAGAGGTAATGAATGACTTAAAAAAAATCAACTCTAAGGAAGTTACTCAAGAGACTAAAATAAGTAACAAGTCTTCTCAGCGGAAGACTCAAAGAGCCAAGAGACCTTCCCAATAGCGCTAAATTTTACTTTCATATTGATGTTGATAATTAAGGAAACGGTTAAAATCATCAAGTTTATCTGAGCAGCTCTTTTCAAGTAACTGTTTCAAAGTTTCTCCTGCCATTATTGCGGCCCAATAATAAAAAAATCCCCAATAGATTTTTTGCATAGAGGGAAACACTTTCATTGAGTCGGGGTGAGCTTTCTTATTGTTTGCAAAATATTGATTCAATAGCCATTGCTGATCGCATGCGGAGAAGTGATTGGATTCAATTACTGAAGTAATGTCATAGACAGGTTCTGCTGCACAAGCGTACTCAAAATCGATACAAAGTAGTTTCTCGCCTTTAGTCAGCAAGTTATCTTGATTCAAATCTCTATGACTGAATTGGAGCTCTTTCGTAGAAGCAATAACATCGTCAGTCCATGTTCGAAAGCTCTTTTGTTTGGTAAATAAGAACTGTACGAATTGCATCCATAGTTTAAATTCGGTTTCATAAACTGACTTTATTTGGGAGTGCTGTTCGATATCACAAACCAGTTGATTCAGTTGATGTTGATAAATTTGCCATTGGCGCTGGCTAGTAATCTCACGATCAGGCTTGGGTAATGTGTGTAAGAGATTTAATAAACTAAAAATGCTGCTTGCTTTAATGACTTTATTGGCAGGTTGAGGAATATATTCACTCAAGTAGTAGCTTTTATCAGCGTTTACCCAAATAAGATCTGGCGCCAATTTATGTGCTGCAGCGGCTTGCCAGCAAAGCACTTCGTTTTCTCTATCACACATGGCATTAGATTGAAGCGAGTTCTCTCGAATTACGTATGAACAATCATGGCTTTTTAATAAATAATTTTTATTACTTAATCCGTCAGCGATAAGTCCAAGTTGTAGGTTCTGTACGTTTAAATCGAGTTTTTTTGCTTGTTCACACTCAGTAATAAAATTGATTAACTCAATTGGCCATGGGTGTGTTGAGCGTGTCATAAATTCATCACTGATAAGAGTTAAAAAAAGCAATGATGACAAAACTTATGACGTTTTGCCATCACTTGAAACTAGAATATTAGGTTGTTGCTTGTTGCGCTTTATTCTTTTTCCATTGAATATACCCAGCAAAGGCGAGTACGACATAGACTACAAATAAAGCTGATGTAAGCATCAGTTCTTTATTGAGGTATAAATAGATGGAAACAGAGTTAATGACAATCCAATATAGCCAATTTTCTAATACTTTTTTAGCAACGAGATAAGTGGTCATTATCGCAAAACACGTTGTTGCAGCATCCAGATAGGGGAAGGAGGCATCGGTGTTATTTGCCATCATATAGCCAACGATAAGGGCGATAACTCCAGTAACAACAGTGATGCTCACGTGAGTTTTTAAAGACCACGATGTAATATTCACACCATGATGTTGTTTTCCTCCTCGAGTCCACATCCAATAGCCATAAACCGCCATAGCGACATAATAGAGGTATAAGACAGCTTCCATATATAACTTCACATTCCAGAAAATCACCATGAAAATTCCAGAGCTGATGAATGCCGCTGGCCAGCACCAAACGTTCTCTTTCATTGCTAGCAGTAAATAAGCGAGACCGAGAATCACTGCAAGGGACTCCCAAAGGGTCATCGCTTGCATTTCTCCAAACATTGTTTGCAATAGTTCCATAATTTATCTCTAAAGAGGTTATTCGCTATGACTCAAATCTAAGTCGCTACCAATAAATTTGCAGACGAATACGGCTTTACCGTATTTCTCGTGTGCAGCTTGCATTTCAGTGGCAAGCATTGACATAACGTCTTGATAATCACCTTGTACTTGTGTTGCCATGGCGTTGGTTACACGTTTGATGTGTGGGTAATTATCGAGTTGATGAATAAACCAATGGATGGGCTCAATGTAGTTTTCTTTAAACGGGTACATGCTGATTTCAGCGGTAAGTTTCATTTATTAGATCTCAAAGATGGCATAAAGAGATGATACCGCATCAGTTTTGACTAATGCGGTATATGGATCTCATTTCAAATTAGAATTTAATGTTTGCGGTTACACCTACAGAGCGTGGATCACCATAGCGGATATATTGCTTGTCAGCCCAGCCTAGGTCTGGCTCATTACCGAAGTAGAAACCACGAACGCCGTATTTCTTATCAAATAAGTTACGTCCCCAAAGATAAACGCCCCAATCATCGGCTTCATAACCAACACGAGCATTTAAAATTTGGTAACCTTTTGATTGTGAATCATTGCTATCTGAGTAGAAGAACTTGCTCTTACCACTGGTATGTAAGTTTACAAAGGTACCATTATCAGCACGATATGTTGCACCAAGGCTATTAGTGAATTTTGGCGAGTGTGCTAATTCTCGGCCAGAAAGATCGACAGGCGAGCCGTATTTATCTTTATAAATATAATCACCATAAGTTGCTTCTAAATAGCCAATGCTTGCATAAAACTCTAAGTTATCTGTTGCCTGCCATTTAGCGTCTAGCTCTGCACCATAATTGTTAGAGCTGCCTGCGTTTTCAGTAAATAGAATGAAACGCTGTGGCTTTTCAGGATCTTGTTGAGACGCTGAAACTTGCTGATCTTGACGGTCCATGTAGAACACCGACAAATTGGTCGATAAGTCGTTATCTAACCAGAACGACTTCAAGCCTACTTCATAGTTATAAAGGATTTCAGTATCGAACTCTTTTTTGTCTGCAAGTTCAGCCGGTAAGCTCATATTAAAGCCGCCAGCTTTATAGCCACGAGCTACACGTACGTAAGTACTGTGTTGGTTCGATAGCTTTTTACTTAACGCAACATGACCGCCCCACATGCTTTCAGATGGCTTAAATGTGTCGCCATTGGTATCTGAATATTCGCTATTACGGCGCTCAAATCTAAGACCTGTTGAAAGGTTGTACCCATGACCTAAATTAGAGTCTAACTGTGCAAATATGGCGTAATTGGTTGCGTTATATTTAGATTGCATCACCTCATCAGGCCATGTGTTATATTCTGAATAAAGATCGTTGTCTTCTTTCAATTTCATCGTATAAACACCCACAAGCCAATCAGTAGAATCAGCGAAGATGCGCCCGTTTTCATTTGAACTGAAACGGAATTCTTGAGAGATCGTACGACGGTCGCCTTTTTTATCCCAAAGATAATCGTATTCACAAGCTTCAGGTGCTTCTGCGCTTCCGCAGTTGCGACTTGCCCAGTAATCAGGGTTCGCCCAGTCACCATCATAAGCATGTTGATGATCAGTCGTTGCGTAAGACGTAATTGAGGTTAGATTAAACGAGTTAAACCCAGTGTAATTAAGTTTTAAACTTGAACCTGTGGTCTTTTGGTTATCAGTACCCGGTTGGTCAGTGTTTGTTTTAAACCCGTTATTGTCTAATGTCCACGCATCATAACCGTTGTCAAAATCTGCGTGCAATACTGTTAAGTCTGCGGTTAAATCATCTGTCGCTAACCAACGGAGCTTAATACGGCCTGTAAACTCATCACGCTTATTGGTATCACTGCGTCCAAGGTAAGTATTATCACGGAAGCCATCTTGGTCGTGCTGTTGAATCGTTGCACGATAAAGTAGCGTCTCAGACTTATTGATAGCACCTGTGCTATAACCACTGAAAGTACGTAAATTATCGTCACCAAATGACACTTCAGCACCGTGTTCAGTTTCTGCTTCAGGATCGTTACTCTTTAAGTAAATTAAGCCTGCAAGCGCATTGGCGCCGTAACGAGTACCTTGAGGCCCACGAAGTACTTCTACTTGCTGTAGATCATACATGCTAGAAACCATACCAAGACCGGAAAGATCGATATCATCAATCACATAGCCAACAGAAGAATTCGGCGCACCTTGATAATCTTCTTGTTCGCCAACACCACGAATTTGGAAATAACGTGGGCGAGAACTACCACCTGACCAGTTAAAGTTAGCAATTGAATTCAAGACATCTTCAAAATGCTGGTTACCTTCATCTTCAATTTGTTTTGCATCGATGATGGTGGCACTTGCGGGTAATGTGAGTAGCTCTTGATTACGGAAATCCGCAGTTACTTTAATGACTTCAATATCAGTATCATTATCTTGCGCAACAGCTTGCCCAGTAAAAGCAATAGCAATAGAAAGTGCAACAGGTGACAATTTGTGGGTAAGCTTGTGGCTTAACGATTTTTTGGAAAACATGGGACCTCAAAATTAACAATTTGAGATCCGGCTGAGTGCGATCAGTAATAAATTAATACATAAAACAACTCAACAGGGTGGCTGTTGAGATAAGTATTTTTCCATTCCTACGCCGGTATAAGCCGGATCAGGTTCTAAGGGTGTAATCTCAGTTTGAGAAAATCTCAAACACCCCTTGGTCGCACCAATTATAACTGAATGCTGTAAACTGTTAACAAAAATTAAAGCCAAAACATAAAAAATGGGAGAAAAACCTATATTTTCTCCCATTATCAATCATATCTGTGATGTTAAATTGTTCGATTAGATGATCGCTGGAATACCTTTAATCATGCCTACCGCAAGCATGGCCGCTAAACAGATAACGAATGCTAGGCCAGGAATGACGATTCTATCAACGAAAGATAGATTTTTTGGTCTTTCTTTGTCACCAATTAGACCGTTGTTGTCGAGGAACATAGTCAGTGCCCACGCTAACACAGGGTTAGAAACAAAAGCGGCAAAGATACAAATGCCGGCTGCTTGACTGCTGACACTGTCTTTAACCATTTGTAGACCTGCTTCTAGAAGAGGTAAAAATACACCCACTAATAGAGCGATCGACATTACTGGACGCCATACTGCCACATCCATTGGGTAACCTGAAATGGCAACCACAATACACATTAAACCGAGTAAAATAGCACCTGCTGGAATCGGGCGTTTAGCAATAGCGGCTGGGATCATATAAGTACCCCAAGATGAAGTGATGTTACCACCACCAACCGCAGTACCAACGATTTGACGTAAAGAGCACGTAGTCATTGTGTCATCAACGTCCATCAGTACTTTATCTGCACCTTTTGGATAGTTCAGCTCTTGGAAAATACGGTGTCCTAAGAAGTCTGGTGACCACATCGCAACCGCTAGAATGGCAAAAGGTAATGAGGCGATGAAGTGAGACAAGTTAGGTAAACCCAGTTGCCAACCCGTTTCAGTTGAACCCCACCAGTAAACAGGATTCAGGTTTGGTAGACCTGGAGCGGTAACAAATTCTAAATCAAGACCGGCACCTAGAGCGAAAGCTAGAATAATAGCAGTAATGCTACAAAGAGGAATCGCAAGCCAGCGTTTTTCTACTTTAGCTAAAAAGGCGTAAATCACCACATTAACCAACAGAATTACGAACGCTACATAAGAAAGTGAGTAATCCAAAGCATGCTTTACTTGTAAGCCAGCTGACCAATCAAATAAAGAGGTGATTTGGCTCTTAGCACCCATGAACCCAAGGTAAACCAGTAAACCGCCTGCGACACCACTGCTGGTTAAATTAACAAGCCGAGAGCCACCCTTTAGCCAACTGAGAATTAACCCAAAGACGCCAATTAAGATTGCTAATGCTAATGGATGTGCTCCAGCAAGGGCGATGGTACCAATGAGTGGGATCATTGGCCCATGATTACCCCCAAGATTGGCTCTTGGATTGATAAAACCAGAACTGACAACGCAGAAAAGTAATGCAGGGATAAGCATTTCAACGCGCATAACTTGGATGGCGAAATCTGCACCTAAATTAACGTTAGGCCATTTTTCGGTTAAGCCCGAAGCCCAAGCCGCCATAACGGCTGAGTACATTACAGTGATACCAATGGTACCCGCAATAGCAGGGACAAGATCTTCCCATTCAAAACGAAAATCACGACCAGGAAGGTTCAACCCCCAACGACGTGGTTTCATGATTTTTAATTCGTGCTCCAGATAATCATTTCTGGTTTCGAATTCTGAAGCAGGGCGGTGAAGCTCCTGATAACTTGCTTCTTCCGTATTATGGTTAGCAGTTTTTTCAGTCATTTGTTACTCCGAGAAGAACTTGTGATTCTACTCATCCTTAGAACGATAATGTACTTATCTAGATAACCTTGATGTAAGTAGCGTTTGGTATCTGTCGTACAGCTAAAATTAAAATTGGTAAGACCAATTTACCTGTTGGTAATATTATCACAAGCAGTTCTAAATCATCGTTAAAGAAGTCACAGCTTAAAGAATTCGTGAGAAAAAATTGAGATCTAGGTAACAAAAGGTGAGTGTAAAAATTGAAACTATACTTATGTTTTCGACTGAACAGATGTAGGTAATAGAATGAACTGTTTCAAACTGGTGAGTTTAAGTTTTTTGTTACTTGTTCACATATCAAGTGCTCAAGCTAAGTTAGATGAAAACGCCCCATTAACTTTTGAAATTAATGGCAAGTCATCGACATTGAAGCTTAAAGATATACAAAAACATGTTCCTGCTTATGAAGTGACACTATTTAACCCTGTCTATAAAAAAACCGTCACTTATCGAGCATTTAAATTCGCAGAAGTCGCGAAATTAGAAAAAATAGATATTTACTCCTCCAGTCAAATTTCATTTATTGCTAGGGACGGTTATGAAGCTGTGATGTCTAAAAAAATTCTTAAACGATTTCCTGAGCCATGGCTCGCATTTGAAGAATTGAATACAAAAAATGGTGAGGTGTTTAGTCTTGTGGCTGAGGGTAAAGAAATTACTGATCCAGCCCCCTTTTATTTGATGTGGCAGCAGCCGGACTCATACAAAGCATTTCCGTGGCCATTTGCGATAACAAAAATTACATCGAATACGAAACATGATCCGTATTTTGATATAAAACCGAAACATAATGTCACTGCTCAGATAGAGCGTGGGTTCAACGTGTTTAAAACGCGATGTATGGCTTGCCATTCGATTAATTTAGTTGGTGGCACTATAGGGCCAGAATTGAACATTCCAAAAAATATTACTGAATATCGAAGTATGACTTTTCTAAAAGCGTGGATAAAAGATCCATCATCATTCAGAGCAAGAAGTAGAATGACAAACTTTGGAACGGTAACTGAAAAAGAAATTGATGATGTTTTGTCATACATTCAGTACATGAAAGGCTATAAGCATTGGGAAAAGATAAGACCGTAGAATGAAAAGTAATAAAGCCGCAAAGCGGCTTTATTACTCAATAAAGGTGGATTACATCTTCATACTTGCTTCTATGAACCACTGTCGACCAACAGCGTTGAACAACGAACGTTCATAATGTGGCCAAGACGAATCAGTTGGATCAAAGTTTGGCCCTCTATTAAACATATTGAGTAGACCTGTTTGGAAGTCAATGTCATCACTCATATGGTAGGTACCAGTTAAGTTCCATCTAAAGTAAGAGCCGACTTCATAATCACTTTCTTTAAATGCTTCATTATTTTCTTCTGCGGAATCTTTAAAAGACTTATAGTTCACGCCGTGATGACGACCCGTATAGAACCCGCTTAATGCCGTGGTGAAATCTGCATAATTCCATGTTGCAACAATATTTCCTTTGAGCTTTGGCAAACCGCCGTCATCAATGTCATCATCCACAGGTGACGCTGAATCGAGCTGACTTTCAGATTTCAACAAGTAAGTACTACGCCCTATGAGTTTTAATTCACCAAGCTCGTTGAGATCGAAATCATAACCCAGTTCACCGTCTATGCCTCTGACTTCTTGGAAAGATAAGTTAAGTGCAGTTGATTGGACGTGAGTAATGACTCCGTCATTATCTCGGGTAATGGTTGAGTCATAAAGTGCGTACTCCCTGGCTTGACGTGAAGCACTGACTTGATTGACCATGTCATCAAGTTTCCATTGCCATAAATCCAGAGAAGCACTGAGTTGATCGCCACCATAAACGGCACCTAGATTGGCTGTATAACCTTTTTCTGGTTTTAAATCTGGGTTGGCACCAGTGGTGCTATTGATGTGGAGTTCATTACAGACTTCATTAACTCTTGGATCGTTATTTGGTTGATTTGGTACTCCTCCCATATCTTGGCAGGCTTTAAAGTCAACCACTGTGCTAAAGCCTTGGGTTGGGTCCCCGTAGACGCGTTGCATATCTGGCGCCCTAAATACACGGTTCCATGAGCCACGTAGTAGCCATTCATCTGTAGGGCGGTACTCAACTGCGATGGATGGCGTTACATTACCACCAAAATCACTGTATCTGTCATAACGCGCTGCAAGATCGAATGTTAGCTCATCCATTACCGGAACTTTTAATTCACCATAGGTTGCCCAGAAACGGCGCTCTCCTTGACCCGATGAGCCACCAGTACCGACAACATTACCCAACATGGATTCAGAATCTGAATTTGCTGTGTAATCTTGTTTAGACCATTCGGCACCTAAAGCAAAGTCAGCCTCATTGTCGTTAAAGAGTTCAAATGCTGGGCCAGTGATGTTGGCTTGGAAGTTAAGCAACGACGAAGATGCACGAGAATAAGGAGAGTAGCTTAGAGTTGATAAATCATTAGCAGGAATATCACTGAGTAGAGAACGGCCGTTCTTACCAGATGTAACATAATCAAACATCTTCTGATAGGTTGTGTAGCCGTGGTTATAAACATCAACATAGGATTTGCCATAGTTACCTGACATATCCCAGCTATAACTGTCACCCAATCCGCCTTCTAGACCAAGTGAACCGTAATAGTTTTCGCCGTTAGTTTCACCTCTTCGCTGCCCAAGGTCATTGAGACGGCGGATATAGTAATAATCACCATCTGCTGCATTCGCAAAATCACCATTTAATGCGGTGCCTTTGTTGTCATAATGTTTAGTAAATCGATTTGCAGCAGAGTCATCTAGGCCACTTCGAGCCTGTGATACGTCTAACCCACTGCCATTTACAGTTACATCAACATCATCCGTTGAGCTTGGCTCGATTCGAGTGGTGGACTGTGTCTTGCCGAAGTCGATTCGGCCGACCATGGTTAAATCATCCATCAACTCATAATTAAATATGGTTGTGTTATTAAATTTAGTGGTTTCAGGTGCTAAGTCACGTTGCATTGAGCGGTCATATCCACAGCGACTATTGGCCACATCATAGAATAACCCTAATGATTGGCATTCTTCTGGTGTTAGGGTTTTTACATTTGAGTCGGCAGGTCCGCCTGCAATTCTAGCTCCGTAAGAGCTGTATCTGGAAAATGGACTGTATGGAACTTTGTCAGTATTAATTCCGAAGTTTGCGCGCTCACTGGCTTTTAGCTGTTCGTTCGAGCTGAACTCAGTAAAGTTGGAGACATTACCTCTGTCAGAGCTACTACCCATGGAAATGGATACTTTATCACTTCCACCACCGCCTTCAGTCGTATCTGTACGGCGGTATTTTGCTGCAAAACCATCGAAATCTCGTTTTAGAATAATATTTACCACGCCACCCACGGCGTCAGCACCATATACAGCAGATGCTCCGGATTGAAGTACTTCAATTCTTTGGACTGCATCCAATGGAATACTCGATGTGTCGACAAAGTTATCAGTACCGCCTAGTGCTCTTGGGTACTGATTTAACCGCTTACCATTGATTAAGGTCAGTGTTCGGCTTGCACCAGCTCCTCTGAGACTGATTGCCGTAGCAGCAGGAGTAAAACCATGCACTGACTGTGTGGTAACAGCACCAGTTGTTGCGCTTAAATTTTCCAGTGCGTCTTGAACATTAGTAAAACCTTGATTCGATAAATCGGAAGCATCTAACACGGTAACAGGGTTTGCACCTTCTAGATCTGTTCTTTTGATTCTTGAGCCAGTCACTTGAATTCGTTCTACACTACTATCTCCATTTTCGCCTGCTGCTTGAGCAACTCCTACGGCGATGGTTGCCAATCCTGCACTGGAAATTAATGCAACACGAATAGCTTTTGCTAATAGAGAATTAGCTTGCATTGTTTTTCTCCCAAACGCTTATGATAATTTTATGGTGTGAACGCATGAGCGAGCGAAAAGACTTAAACAGTTGAGGGCTTGGACTCTAAGCCGAACTCAGAATGTCTTTGTAAAATTGATTTCGTGCTCTACATCTAACTCTTGATATATTTAAGAGCCGGTTCACAAGGCGGGGATATAACCATATGGTTTAATTAGGTGCAATAGTGCAAAGAGTGGGCAATCGGTGGTGACATTTAACCGTAAAAATAAGGAATTTCACTTGTTATTTACGCTTTAGGTTTCTTTTCAGTTTTCATTGTTAATAAGCTAAGAAAATAAGCGCTTTTATGTAAACGAAACCTTATTTAAAAGATCGTTTAAATGACGAAATGTATGATGTTTTTCGATTCTTGATGTTTACTAATTGGTTTCTAGTACGAACGTTTTTTTACAAAGTTTAAGGTATTTATTAAAAAAATTAATCTTCATGCGTTCTATAAATTGTGATCAGCTCAAAAATTGGCTAACTTAGGGCATCTACTCTAATTTATAAATGGACTTAAATGATGAAATGTCTTCATTATGCTTTGGCTTTAATTATGCTAAGTGCAATTAGCTATAACTCTCAAGCTGCTACATGGAAAGGTACAAAAGAGGTAAAGGTCGAAGACGCAACCAAACTCCTTGTTTTTGCAGGTGCGGGTAACTTAATTGTCAATCCAGTTTCGTCTTCAAAAATAACCGTTTCTGCAAGAATTAATGTGCCTGGTGATATGTCAGATGCAAAAGCACACTTTGCTGAAGATATGCAGTTTTATGTAAAAGAAACTTCGAAGAAGATTACGTTGAAAGCAGGTTATAAAAAAGGTGTTCCATCAAAACGTCATCGTGGTTCTATTGATTTAGTCATAAATATGCCAAAAAATCTATACCTTGATCTTCGTGATACTTCGGGCGACATCAAAATATCTGGGCTTCAAAAAGGGCTAAAAGTACTCGATGGTTCAGGTGATCTAGAAATAGCAAACGTAAAAGGAAAAACGATTTTAAATGATGGCTCAGGCAATATAAAAATTTCTGGCGGTATTGGTAAATTAAAACTCAATGACGGAAGTGGCAATATTTTAATTTCTAATAGAAAGGGCGCTATTGCTTTGAATGACCGTTCTGGAAATCTGGATGTGATAAATCACGATGGATCGGTTCGTTTAGTTGATAAATCTGGCAATATTTCGTTGCGCAAAATTGATGGTAACGTAAAAATTAAAGATACATCTGGGAATATAGAGCTTGAAGATATTGACGGTAATGTCACCTTTGCAAGTAAATCGGGAAAAGTGAAACTAACCAATGTAAAGGGGAATGTAACCTCTAAAGGGCACGGTAAAGCTAAGCCAGTGTTAGCCAAAGTGAGTGGTGAGGTAAAAGGTATTTAAATCAATAAGAGTGAAAGCACTTAGCTTTCACTCTTAACAAATGGTGTAATTAACTCTCTGCTTTAGTTATCTGGATTGTAACCTTAGAGTTAAAGCTTCTGATTGTAGCTGTATAAGTTGCCCCTTCTTCAGCTATAAAACTCATGTTATGTGTATTGGTACCACTATCCATTGCAATTGTTTCATCAAGTGGAATTCCATCTTTTAAAGCTCCAAAAGCTCTATCACCGTTCAGCCCGAAATTATTTGCAGCTTCGAATTTGCTATCTGAAAACTTTAACTCTTGTATGCCAGCCTTTTCACATGTAAAGGTTATTTTATATGTCCCGTCTGGACTTCTTTGTGCAGTTATAGGGGTTGACCATTCCCCATTAATCCCAATTATTCCAACATCCTCAGGAAAAGTATCGCATACTTCGCTTCCCCACTCTTCTTCTGGTATTGCATATACGGATAAATGTTCATCGATATGATTAATGATTGTATCGCTTAAAAAATTACCTATTGCTCTAGTTGTATCTTGATACCGCCAATTAAAAGTACCGTTACCAACCTTTATCCCTGATAATGGAATTTGATTTGTCGCTTGTTGATAGCTTTTAAAGTAGGGCTTATCAATAGGCTCAGCTTGTAGCCAGAGGTTGAAGTTTGATTTGTATAGCTTTGGTGAACCAGAATCTTGAGTGTATAAATCTACAGGAACAGCTACCCATTCTTTTTGATAACAATTACTTGCAGTTATTTTTAATAACTGAGTTGTTGCAACTTTCTTAACATCAGGCCGGTCTGAAATTTGATCTGTTACTTGATAACCTTTAAGAATTAAACCAGGTCTTTGGGTGTCTACAGCCATAAAAACCACAATCGTCTTATTGCTATGAGTCGTATACCACAAATACCAATTTTTAGCTTAAGACGTAAATACTTTTTTGGAATAAATTTAAAGCTTAATGTTTTTCGGTTTTGAAGTAGATATTTCTTTTGACCTAGCATAACAATATTACGGTTTTATGTTTCGTAATCACTTATTTCTATCTATCATTAATGATGGTAAGCCACTACAGGGAAAGGTTATGAAAAACAAAATCAAATTAATGCTCACTTTCGTGTTAATGACAGTCGTTTCAGCATGTGCGTCTACAGGAATAGAAGCGGATAAGGTTCAGCAATTAGGCGTCAAAAATCTTAAGGTGATTAACTCACATCAGTTTTCGGGTGGACAACCCACTGAAGAGCAACTCGATTGGTTAAAGCGTATTGGTATTAAGAACATTGTAAGTTTAAGAACACTAAAAGAACAAACATTCGATGAAGCTAAGTTAGTTAAACAATTAGGAATGAAGTATTACTCTATTCCGGCTGGTGGCATCAAAGCGATTAATACAATGAATGCGACTAAGCTTGCAAAGGTACTAAAACAAATTGGTAATGAACCTGTTTTTGTTCATTGTTCAAGTGCTAACCGTGTAGGTGCTCTCGTTGCGTTGCATGACTTTAGTACCAACGGTGGAGATATTGACGCTGCTATTGCAGAAGGGGAAAGGTGGGGCTTAACTCGATTGAAAAGTGTGGTTAAAGCTAAGCTTGAAAAAATGAAGGCTTCAGAAGAAGCATAATAATTTTTGTTAGCACGAATGCTTAGTGGGCCATTGTTTAGTTAAGGTACAGATACCTTAAACGACAATGGCCTTTTTAGTCGGGGTAATATATGTCTAAAGTGTTTTTTCTTGCTTCAGTTAATCTCGATATTTTATCTTACTTGAAGAATTTCCCTCAATCAGGGCAGACTATCTCAACTACGGACAGTGTGTTTGCTTGTGGTGGGAAAGGGGCTAATCAGGCTTATGCATGCTCACAAAATAATGTAGAAACAATGATGCTCTGCAAAATAGGTAAAGATCCGTTTGGTGAACAAATTCGTACTTATTTAGCGCAAAGAGAATCGATTGAGACGCAAATCTTAATTTCTGACGAAAGTACTGCGATTGCACAAATCTTTATCAGAGAGTCAGATAGCCAAAATTTAATCGTCATTATTTCTGGTGCAAATAAAGACATCACCCAAGATGAAGTTCTCCAAAGAAAGTCAGATATTCAACATTCAAATCTTCTCGCTATTCAGTTAGAGAACAATATTGAAGCTATTGCTGCGAGCATAGAAATTGCGAAACAGAATAAGGTTCAAATTTTACTTAACCCAGCTCCTTATGAACCTGAAATCGAGCCTTATTTGAAGGATGTCGATATTCTCACTCCTAATGAAACGGAGGCAACCGAGTTAACAGGAGTAAAAGTGACGGACAGAGAGACAGCCGAAGCTGCCGCTAAAGTGATTAATACAAAATATGGCATTAGCATGATTATTATTACCTTGGGTGCGCAAGGTGTTTATTATTTCAATCATGGAAATTCAGGTTTTATTGAGTCATTTACAGCAAATGTTATCGACACCAGTGGTGCTGGGGATGCGTTTAACGGTGCTTTTGCTGCTTACTTTTGTGAACATGGTAAATTCGAAACTGCAATCAAGTATGCCAATGCTTATGCATCAACAGCCGTTGAAGGAAAAGGAGCCTCTTATATGCCAAACTCAGATTTAGCACATAAGAGGTTTGCTCAGTAAGTGGTTACTCGATGCCTAGGAACCCACCAGTCTGATGTTCCCATAGTTGAGCATAAATACCGCCAAGCTGGATAAGCTCATTATGGCTCCCTTGTTCAACTACCTTGCCTTCATCGATCACAATCAGCTTGTCCATCGCTGCAATCGTTGAAAGGCGGTGGGCGATGGCTATTACTGTCTTGCCTTCCATTAATTGATATAGGTTATCTTGGATAGCGGATTCAACTTCAGAATCTAACGCTGATGTTGCTTCATCAAGTAAAAGGATTGGCGCATTTTTTAATAGTACTCGAGCAATAGCAATACGTTGTCGTTGACCGCCTGAAAGTTTAACGCCACGTTCGCCTACTTGTGCATCCAATCCGATATTTCCGTCGGGATCTGATAAGTTATCTAAAAAGTCTTTAACGTGGGCTTGAGTGATAGCCGCTTGAAGTTCTTCATCAGTCGCATTGGGTTTGCCATATAAAATATTCTCGCGAATACTCCTGTGAAGCAGTGATGTATCTTGAGTGACCATGCCAATTTGAGCTCGCAAAGAATCCTGCGTAACGGTATTTATCGCTTGTCCATCAATACAAATACTGCCGTCTTTAATCTCATGAAAGCGCATCAATAAGTTTACAAGTGTGGACTTCCCGGCGCCAGAGCGACCAACTAAGCCAATTTTTTCACCCGGCTTGATGTCTAAATTCAGGTTATCGATAACTGACTTATTTTCTTTATATTGAAAGTGAACATTCTGAAATTGAATATGGCCATTAGTCACGTTCAGATTGCTTGCGTTTGGTGCATCTTCAATATCAATAGGTTTTGTTAATGTGTTCATGCCGTCAGTAACAGTACCTATGTTTTCAAATAAAGAGCTCACTTCCCACATAATCCATTGTGACATGCCGTTTAATCTAAGGGCTAAACTCACTGCAATGGCGATTGCTCCAACAGAGATTGCTGAGTCAGCCCATAACCAAATAGAAATAGCAGCAATGAAAAAAGCCAAAAGGTAGTTGATGGTCTGAACGCTAACATTGATACATGTGACCAACCGCATTTGTTTGTAAACGGTTTTAAGGAATTCAGACATGCTGAATTTTGCATATTCAGCTTCATTGTCGGTATGAGCAAACAGTTTCACGGTTGCGATATTAGTGTAACTATCAACGATGCGGCCTGTCATCGTTGAACGAGCATTTGCTTGATCAGTCGATACACGTTTAAGCTTAGGGACGAAATGAAGTTGGATTGCAATATAACAAACTAACCAAACGAGCATAGGGATCAATAATCGCCAGTCTGCAGAAGCTATCATCACTAACATCGCAGTAAAATAGACCACGATATACATTAAAACATCTAATAACTTACCAACGGTTTCTCGAACCGCTAAAGATGTTTGCATGACTTTCGTTGCCACGCGTCCAGCAAAATCATCTTGATAAAATGAGACGCTTTGTTTGAGAAGATAGCGGTGAGCTAACCAACGGACAGACATTGGGTGGTTGCCCATTAATCCTTGATACACCACTAAACCGTGCAGTAGAGATAAAACAGGAATAACGACTACGGTCAGTACCGCCATCAACAACAATTTGCTGCCTTCTTCCTCAAACAGCGTTTCGGGATTTTTTTCGACCAACCAGTCGACGAGTTGCCCCATAAAGCCAAAGAGTGAAACTTCGAGAATGGCAACACTTGCAGTTAAGATTGACATGAAAACTAAAGGAAGCTCATAACCTTTAGTGTAGTGACGACAGAAAGCATAGAGACCATTAGGAGGGCGAGATGCTTCATTATTTGAAAGTGGCTTAACCCACGATTCGAACAGCTTAAACATAGTGCAAACAAAATCTTATAATTTATAACTAAGTTCAGCATACCGAGTATTCATGAATAAAAATACTGTTAATTCGAACAAATGAATTTTTAAATATATCGTTCGTTAAAGAGCAGTTAAGGTTAGGTTTTATAAACTCTTGCTGCATCCATTCACTGAGACACATAGATGAAAAACTTCATCGCTAAAACATTGCTGATTTCTATAGTGGGAGCTTGTTTTTTAAGTTCATCGTCAATAGCCTCAGAGGGCAATAAGCTATCATTTTGGAATACGGGATATGCAAGATCTTCGATCACTTCTCTGGTCGAAAAGGTTACAGATCCTACATCAAAATTTTATATCAGTAAGGAAAGGCGAATCGCTGTTTTTGATTTAGATGGTACGTTAATGCCAGAACAACCTATTTATTCTAAATTATACTTTGCGCTATCAGAAATTAATTCTTCAACTGCTTTATCTTCAAAATGGAAAAAAGGTGCTCTGCTAACGAGTGGAATTTCAGCTGCAGCACCTGAAAAAGCTCGCGACTATATTCTTAGTCAGTCTAAAGAGCTGATGTTTGCAGTACATAACGGTTTAACGACAGAAGAGTACGAGAAGGATGTTTTAAATTGGTTTTCAAAAGGTAAAAACCCACAGTCACGTCGACTATTTGAAGCGTCAGCATATAAGCCTATGAAGCAGCTTCTTCAATATCTCAAGCAACATGATTTTAAGGTTTATATCGTTACCGGAACAGATACAGATTTTGTTAGGCCAATATCTCAAAAATTTCTTGGTATTAGCCCCACACATATTATTGGTACTCAGTTTGGTAAACATTTAATGCAAGAAAATGGAAAGCTTGTTATTGCATATAAAAATGACTCAATGCTCTACAACATCCAAGACAATAAAGTTTTAAGTATCGATTCAATTATAGGAGTTCGACCAATCATTGCATTTGGTAACTCTGATGACGATATGAGCATGCTTAAATGGACTGAAGAAGGGAAAGGCTTACATTTAAGCGGTCTAATTCATCACACAGATGCAAAAAGGGAATGGGCATACGATAGAAAAGGGAAGGTAGGAAAGTTAGACAAAGCCCTCGATTATGGCAAGACTCATCATTGGACGATTGTTGATATGAAAAAAGACTGGAAGCAGGTTTATTAAATTAAGATTCAGTTCCGCTTTTTGCTAGTGCTTTATTTTTGATTCCGTTACATTGCATAAAAGGTTTTTAGAGTAATGTAATGGAATTCGATCATATTCAATCAAAACAGGACGAAATATATTTACGAGCAAGACTAGCGCGTGATCCACGCTTTGATGGGTTATTCTTCACAGGCGTGAAGTCTACAGGGATTTACTGCCGTTCTATTTGCCCAGCGCCGCCAGCGCACGAGAAAAATGTAGAATATTTTGAGACTGCCATTGCTGCTGCAAATGCAGGATTAAGGCCGTGCTTGAGGTGCCGACCAGATAGTGCGCCGCAATCACCTGCTTGGTTAGGCACGCAAACTACATTGAATCGAGCAATTACATTAATTGAAGAAGCGTTTACTTCTGGTGACTCCATTGATTTGGAAGCGCTTTCAGAACGTCTTGGTATAACCGCTCGATATTTAAGACAGCTCTTCAATAAGTATTTAGGTACGTCACCAAAACAATACATTATTTATAAAAAATTATTGTTTGCCAAAAAACTACTGCATGAAACTAATCTTGATATTATACATGTCGCACTCAATGCTGGTTTTGAAAGTGTTCGTAGCTTTAATCATCATTTTCAAACCCAGTTAGGGTTAACACCCACGCAAACTCGAACCAAAAATAAAACAGCATCTACAGTAAATGGCTTAACACTATTTTTAAATTATCGGCCGCCTTATAACTGGGACAAAATGAGGGGTTTTCTTCAAACTCGAGCTGTTGAAGGAATGGAGTGGTTTAATGATGATGCTATTTACAATAAAACATTTTGCTTCGAAGACAGTAGAGGTTACTTCTCGGCTCAACATATGCCAGAAAAAAATGGCTTTAAAGTCAGCTTTTATTTTTCGGAAGGCTCACAGATTAAGAACCTGTATCAGCTCAATTCATTAGTGAGACGGATATTGGATCTCGATGCCAATATCGAGCAAATAGAAAATGTACTACAGAATGCAATTCCTGAAGAGATGGAACTAAAATCAGGTCTGCGAGTGTCTGGAACAGGAAGTGATTTTGAAGCTATAAATCGAGCAATTTTAGGTCAACAAGTTTCCATTACTCAAGCGGTAAAATTACTCAGTAAGCTTGTTCATGAATACGGTGAACGAGAGTGTATGAACGGAGTCGATTTACGCTTTTTTCCAAAGCCTCAATCTCTCCAAGAAGCAAGCATCGAAATTTTAAAAATGCCAGGAGCAAGAAAGCAAGCCATCAGAAACGTGGCCGAATATTTTACGAATAACAAACGAGTGAACCTTGATGACTGCTTATCATTAAAAGGGATCGGCCCTTGGACTGTAGATTATGCAAAAATGCGGGGTTTAGGTAATCCGAATATTTTTTTAGCAACAGACTTAGTCGTCAAAAATAAACTGAAAGCATTGCATGAACAAAGTGCTACTGAACAAAGCTTTGATGATTTCTTTGATAAAATGAAAAAAGACGCACAGCCTTGGTGTAGTTATTTAACTTTTCAACTTTGGCACTTATAGAATAGGCATAGATAAAATGACAACAAATACTTTGGTTAACCTATATTCATCGCCATGTGCAGGAATGGAGCTGTCTTCTCCTGTGGGGACTTTATTCCTCGCAGCGAGTGAGCATGGTCTAACTCATTTAACGTGTGAAAGGGCCAGAATCAGTGAGCTTGCCGTTGTTCAATCTTCTGAAAAGTTGAAAGCAGAGAATGTACTGCTACAAGTAAAGCAACAGCTTGAAGAATACTTTGCTAAAAAGCGCTCTGACTTCAGTGTGCCACTTGCTCCAAAAGGGACTCAGTTTCAGCATCAAGTATGGGATGCGCTCATGGAAACTCAACATGGTGAGACTTTAAGCTACAGTGATATCGCTCACTCTATTGGACGACCTAAAGCGGTTAGAGCCGTGGGTGCCGCAAATGGTGCAAACCACATTGCGATTATCATTCCGTGTCATCGCATCATTGGAAAAAGCGGCAAGTTAACGGGTTATGCTTATGGCTTGGAAATGAAACAGCATTTGCTTAATTTAGAGAACCCGCAAAAGCAATTAGTATAGTTACCCATATCCCAAGTATTGGCACAATCAGAAAATGCGACTTACTGAGTATTAAACCCCAAATAAGAATGTTAACATTCGGCAAATTTTTTTATTCTTGGTTTTATTATGTCTCTACCAGCTAATCTACAAAGCCGCAGTGCTGGCAAATGCGAATTATGTTCTGCTGAAACATCGCTAGAAGCTTTTACTCTTCCATACTCAGATGGCCAAGCTGCTAACGAAGTCGCTTTATGTTCAACCTGTACTGAACAAGTGAATAAATCAGAAGATTTTGATGTTAACCATCTGCGTTGTCTGAACGACAGCATGTGGAGCACAGAGCCTGCGGTTCAAGTGTTGGCTGCGAGAATGCTTAATCGACTAAATGCTGAGACATGGGCGCAAGATTTAAAAGATATGTTATACCTTGATGAAGAGCTACAAGCTTGGGTAGACCAAGAGCCTTCAGAAGAAGACATGATTAAACATGTTGATAGCAATGGTGCTGTTTTGTCTGCTGGTGATAGTGTTGTTGTTATTAAAGACTTAAATGTAAAAGGAACCAGCTTTGTTGCAAAACGCGGTACCGCAGTACGGAATATCTCTTTAACCAATAACCCTGAACACATTGAGGGCAGAGTTAATGGTACTCGAATTGTGATCCTAACTCAGTACGTTAAAAAGTCTTAATTACCGTCTTATCCTACGAAGGCTGGAAACATAGCAACGACAGTTTTGTATGTCGGTATTCAAATGACTCTTTGATGCAAAGCACCATTGTATAGTCAGAGTAAAACTTCTTTGAAGTTTATAAAATCGTGGAGTTGCACTCCACACCGCCAAAAGAGGAAACCTCCAGCAGTTTCCCCTTTTGAATCCCCTGTGCCGCCCCAACGAAGCTGAACGTTCCAAATAGAATAGAATAAATGCCTAACGGCTCAGATGGTACATCCATGTACCACTGAACCTAGCCCGACGTCCATGTCGGGCTTACGCCATTTTGCATTCAATCCTATTTTCCACAGCTTCAAAGGGGATAATCAACTTGCTGGAGCATTTGAAATTTATTTACCAAGTATTTATCCCTTAGTATTTGCTTATAAAAGAGAAAATTACGAAGTGGTGACAACGAAGTAGAAGTGAAAATCACTTCTGTGGCCAGTGGTATACATAAATCGGTGAACGATAAAAATCATTCAATTTAGTGATTTTTGTTGGTTTATATGAGGGTAGGGCGAAGGTGTTACTCACAATCGTCACTTCATTAAAAACCTCTTTTTCCAACTTTTCTTGAAGGGCTATCATTGCACCGGGGAAAAGGTAACACACAAGATTAGAAGCGGTATTGAGTTCCGCATTAATAAAGTTTTTACGATGAATAGTGAGGTTGTCTAACCGTAAACTGTATTTCAAAATGACTGAAACCAACCACGGCAGCCAAGATAGTTCGTAACCTACAACCTGCTTATTGGGATACTTTTTGGCAAGCGGTATCACAAGCGTACCCCAACCAGAACCCAAATCAATCACAGCTCCTTCTTTATCGAACTCTATTTCGCCAACCATAGCCTCACACGCCTTGCCTGAGCTCATCATCGGAGAAATTCCCGTTTTCAGCGTACTCCAAACAATGGATAACACGGCGATGATGACTAAAAAAAGAAGTGTTAGATCAATAATGTTCATATTAATGAGAGCGCCTATTAACTATTGAAGTCTCTTATTTACTATTTTTGCTTTCAGTATCCTGGGAAGCAAGGATACTGATCTTTAATTGACTATTCTCTGCAATAGTTGAAGATACTGCTTCATTAGGGAGCAAATTGAATTCTTGTTTTAACTTTAATTCATTGTCGTTGATTACTAATACAGCATTGAGTAAGCCTGACTTTAAAAGTTTTGTCTCGATCTGTACTGCATTGTTATTGCATTCAAACTCTAAAATTTCACCAATGATTGTATTATGAGAGCAAAATATAGGTTCTCTATCGTTGAACTTAAAGTGTATTTGAAGATTAACGTGAATATTTTGAGAAAGATTAAATTTTTCTTTTTGCCTTCGATTTAATGCTGATAAATAAAAACCTCCAATAGGACTGCTCATTTAATGGTTACTCTTAATTGTTATTAATTTAGTATTTCAAACTCTCATTTTTCAAGCTGTAGTGCAAGATGGTATTTGAGTGTCATTCTGTTTTGCAAATGTGATGTTACGTATCACAAAGGGGCTGGATTATCGATATACAGAAGAGTCGTTACTTAGCTGCTTGTCTTCGCAGGAATGGCGATAATATTTGAGTTAAAAGTATTGTTTACTATTTAAATTCATCAAATACCCTTATAGGCTACAACAATTCCCGTCGAAGCTGTTGAAGATATTATTGAATATAAAATGACGTGGGCGAGACAAGGACGTCGAGCCAAGCTCTGGGGTACAGGATGTACCATCAGAGCTGTTAGTCATTTATTCAATAATATCTGAAACGCTAAGCTTCGTTGGGGCGGCATAGAGGATTCTTAAGGAGAGTTTGCTGGTGAACTCTCCTTGAGGCGGTGTGGAGTGCAACTCCACGACTTTATAAACTTCGCAGAAGTTTTACCTCTTAAACAAGTGATGCTTCGCATCAAAAAGTCACTGGATACCTGCCTGCGCAGGTATGACGAGCAAGAGGTTTTAAATGTAGAAGCGTGAGTTGACTAAACTCACCTAAAGCTGAACGGCATCCATATCCAACTCAATATCAGTACAACCTTTCTTGCAATAAATCCCTGGATTCTTCACGGCCTCTTTTTTTGTCGGTAAAATAAGCTCTAAATCTTTACCACATTCAGGGCAATTCGAGTTTTTACCATTCAGAACTCTTTTGATGAAGCCCTTTTGATGCTTAAAAGACTGGCTGGTGGCTTTGTTGAAAATACTAAAATCTGTCATATAAAAAATGAAAAAATGGCTACCTGAGTATTCTACAAATTACGTACATAAAAAAACAGCCGCAATTCACAATTGCAGCCGTTTTTATGCGAAATACATCTCGATTAAATAAATGTACCTTCCAGCTCTCTCTTTACATAGTTTAAATCAGCTTTATCTTCGCCAACGAGTACCATGTAAGCTCCGTCTTTTTTGAAGGTCATGCCTTGATATTTCTTGTCTGAAAATGACTTTTCAAACTGCATGCGCTTTTCTTCAGGTACGATAAAGACAGTCACTTTGCTATCTTTGCCTTGCATTACCATATGTAGGCTTTTAACACCTTGGAAATCGCAATAAGACGAGTAGTGCACTTCACCAGGTTGTTGAGTAAAGTGGGCGCCTTTCATACTTACCAATGAGACCAACTGTTTATTTAGGTCGTTAAAACCAATATCGTGGTCAGCTGACATTGCTACATCTTCATGGTAAACATGAGCGATAGCATGTTCTGTCAAATCAACAGGCGCATTTCTTAATAGAGTAAATGCAATGCCTGCCACAAAGGCTACTGATGCGGCCATCGCAAGCGTAAAACCTGTTTTACGCTTATGAATGTGATGCTGTTTAAGCTGCTGCCTGAGGATTAAACGCTCAGCCATACCATCAGGTGTATCAACGTTTAACGCATCACTAATTCTATCATCTAATGCTTTAACGCTATTGTATGTGTCTCTTCGCCCTGCATCATCATTAAGTGCTTGCAAAAAGTCAGGCTCCTGACTATTGGGGTCTGAAAACACCTTACGTCGGAATTCTAAATCATCCATTGGCTCGCCCTCGAACTTCAGGTTTCTCTAATGCATCTTTCAGCTGATTACGGGCTCTAAATAGTCGGGTCATAACAGTATTGCGGTTCAAATCTAATATTTCGGCAATTTCTTCACCACTAAAACCGCCAACAACTTGCAGTAATAATGGCTCACGATATTCCACTTCCAAATTCCCAATTTGTTTTCTGAGTAAATATTGTTCCGCATGGTCCTCATTACTTCCAGAAAACACATCTTCCAAGTGATCCTGTTCAATATCAGAATAGTCGAACTGCTTTCGTTCGAAACGTCTGGCATTTTCCCGACGCAAGATAGTAATCAACCATGCTTTTGCTGCTTTATCGTCTTTTAAAGAGTCTAAAGCTTTCCAAGCACGTAGAAAGGTCTCTTGTGTTATATCTTCAGCTATGTGCTTGTTACCGGTTAACCAATATGCATATCGGTATATGTCAGTATTCAGTGCCCGCACAAGGCTTTCGTAACGTCGTTGTTTGCTTATCATGTCTAAAGAGACCGCATCATCCGACTTTTTCTTTCGCAAACTATCAAACATTTTATTATCTTTTTTAATTTATTAGAATTTTTACTCTTTTCTCTGACCCCAAGTATAAGAAAAGAGTAATGTTCACTTGGATAACTTTGTAACTGTAAATTAATGTAAAGCGACAAAGTCAGCTCTGTAGCTTAATGCTAGTTTGAACTATATCCAAGCCTAAAATTTTTAATGTTTGTTAAATTTATGGATTTAAATCAACAAAACCGTCTTTTTTTGCATTTTCTTTCAAATTAACGTGAATCTTTAGTGCTTGATTTAACAGTGAGATATCTATTTGCACGTTGTTTTTACCGTATTGTGTAGCCTGAAGTTTACTGATCAGGTCGGACAACTCAGGTGATAATTGAGTCAACTGATAAAGGTTGACGGGGCGACCTAGTTTAACCACATAATATTTTTGCAGTAGACTTAATACTTTTCCATAGTGATTTTTCTCGAAATTATTTCTAATCTCTTTTTCAGTCTCTTTTAGGCTTAGAGCTGGGTTTAAGCCAATATCAGATACGTCATTGCCAGCTTTTTGCAACTCTTTTGGTTTTCTTAACCACATAAAGCTTGAAGCTAACCAGAGGAGAGCGAATAAGGCGGTTAACCATGGCCAATAACCTGCTGAATACTCAGTTGATGATTGCGACTGAGAAGGCGTGATAATAGGGTTTACATTTGCAGCCGGTGCATGTCCTTTTACGAGTATAGTTTTAGCTGGAAGCGTGGCGTATTCCTGTTTTTTGCGGATTGGATTCCACCATGGAATTTTAACTTCTGGAAAAGTAAAGGTTCCAGCTTTAGTAGGAACTATAGCTTCTGTTTGTACAAGCTCACCTACAATATTACCGTTACGTGAATAAATTTTACGCTTTGGCTTTTCTGGGTAGCTTTTCATATTACTTGGTAATACAGACTCTATTTCAGGAAGGCTGGTTTCATCGGTATTTGAAGCATAAAGTGTTATGGTTCGAGTTATCGGTGCGCCCAGTTCATAATCTTTATCGTGCTTAGACCAGTTTTCTTTTAGTACGACTAAATCTGAAACGAGCCAATTACCGTGATAGCTTTTAGGCTTAGGTAAAATTGTGATTTTTTGAGAGGGGGATGTTACGCGAACAGGGCGGCTTTCATTAAACGAAAACATACCTAGCCCTTGGCGAGCATTGCTTAACACATCACCTTCAAAACTCACTTCACCGATATCGACAGTTCCTTGTTTATCTGCAATGACACCATAAGTACGCTCGATGACCCTAAAGCGGCGTCCGTTAACGATTTCGGTTTTATCTTTATCATCACCAATTTGCTTCACTTGAGCATTTGCCACATCAGGTGCGTTAAGGACACCACGTTGTAAATCTACTGCTAAGTAAAGCTTTACGTTATAAGTGAGAAGTTGCCCAACATACGCTTCATTATGCTTTAATGTGGTCTTAATAAAGACGTCTTTCGATTTTTGCTGTGCGTTACTATCCTTGACCACTTGCAACGCAATTGGATTGGATTTCACACCATTGATACTAAAAGCTGGAATAGTGGCAATACCTTTATTCTTGGCTGCCAGTAAAATTTGCCAACTGGTTTTTTTCTGTGTATCGAAGTTGATAATTTGAGTACTGCGATTAACGCTCGTTCGACCAATAACAAAGTCTTTATCTAAAATCGAGGTATCGATGGCGTTACCCGCTAAATCATCATCACCTGTCACCGTCAGCACAAAATATTCCCCTTGAACCACAGGGTTGCGGTCAACAGAGGCTTCAATTGTTGTCAGTGCAACGGCTGAATGAATAAAGCCGAAGAGGCTAATCGTTAGGAGTATGAGTCGTTTTACCACTGTTCGCTTTCCTTTGGTAATCGGCCTTGTTGGCGACGCTTTTGATATTCAAGTTGCATTTTGTTACGCAAGAGCAATTGCGGATCATCAGGGATAGCTTTGAGCTGACGCTGCATTTCAGGTGGCAAATCCTTCAGTTTATTTGGATCTACTTTCTCTATTGGTGTTTCACCTTTTTGCTGTTCTTGCTGTTGTTGCTTCTGTTTTTGGGCTTCAGCTTCCTGCTGTCGTTCTTGTTCAGCTTTATCTTGTAGTTTCTTTTGTTGCTCATTCTGTTGTTCATCAGATTTTTGATTCTGCTGCTTATCTTGTGAGCCAGATTTTTGCTGATCCTGTTTTTGGTTATTTTTCTGTTGATCTGGATTTTGCTGATTTTGCTTGTTTTGTCGCTCCTGATCTTTTTGATCCTTATTATCGCTTCCTTGCTGGTTCTTATTTTTATCTTGTTGATTCTGATCGTTTTTATTTTGGTCGTTCTTGTTCTGATCCTTATTGTTTTGATCAGAGCTTGATTGATTCTGCTGCTGCTGCTGTTGTTTTTGCAGTTTTTTGGCGAGATCTAAATTTTGTTTTGCTTTAGCAAAGTTAGGATCTTTTTCTAACGCTTGTTGGTAACGTTTCTCCGCTTCAGAAAAGTTATTCATCTGCATCAAGCTATTACCTTGGTTGTATAAACCTTTGGCTGATTTATCTTGCTCAAACCCTTTTAAGGCATCTTGATAGTTACCCGTTTTATAAGCTGCACTGGCTTTCCATTGAGGGTTGTCAAACTGTTTTGCGGCTTGCTGATAATCTTTATTATCGTATGCCTCTTGCGCTTGCTGGTTTTGAGTTTTCCATAATGAATCCCAGTCCATGGCGTAGGCTGTGTTAGGTTGAGATAAACCTAGACCCACGAGAAGTAACGCCACACTGAATTGTTTTCTAAAACTGAGAAGTAATAACGGTAAAATCAATAGTGCAACATAAGGGCCGAGATCTTGCCAAGCCTCACCTTGTAAGTCAGTTAACTTTGCTGAATTATCAGTAGATAACCAATTCTCAATGTCTTGAGTGTCAGAGTCATCGGCTTGGTTACGAGTAACGATGCCATGAAAACCCGAAGCGAGTTCTGACAGTACATGAAAGTCCGTTTTTGCAACAACGACTTGATCAGCGTTATCACGCAATAAATCGCCGTTAGGTAAACGAACTGCGGCACCTTGAGCGGTTCCGAAGGTCATAATTGCTAAGCGATAATCGGTGCCTGAAAGCACATCCTTTGCATCAGAAAGTTGACTGGCTTTTATACCGTCGGCAAATAAGATGATGTCGCCCTTAATATGACCACCCTGCGCAAGTAACTCTTTGGCTTTGGTGAGGGCGGCAACAATATTTGAGCCTGCGACAGGCATAATATTCGGTGATAAGTTTGGTAATAAATTGAGTAAAGTCGCTTTATCACGAGTGAGTGGGCTAATAGTAAATGCATCACCGGCATAAGCAATGAGCCCTGTTTCGCCTTCTTTCAAAGACTTAATCAAATCGGTTGCCTTGTATCTGGCTTGAGATAAACGATTAGGAATGAGGTCAGTGGCGTACATCGACAAAGACATATCCATAACAATGACTCGACCTTGCGTGCTCGCAAAAACGGGTAGATTTTGCTTTGTTACTGCAGGCCCTGAAAGTGCAATCACAGACAGGAACCAAATAATGGCGATATACAGTATCGAATTATTTGATTCTTTTTCACCAGAATCTACTAACAAATGGGCGAGGTGAGGGGCGATATATTTTGACCAAGCAGTGCTGGCCCCTTGAGTTTTGTAGAGCGCAATAAGTAACCCTGCCAATGGTAATAATGTCCAAAGCCATTCGGGTCTAATAAAGTGAAGGCTCACAGTTGACCTCCACTGGATTTAAAACGATTAAGCTGTTCGTTAACAAAGGGAAGTTTGGCAAGGCTTAATAGAATATTGATTAATAGCATAAACCCTAAAGGCCAATAGAAAAGCTCGCTACGTGGGCGATAGGTTTGCTGATCGCGAGCAACAGGTTCAAGCTTGTCGATATCTTTATATATATTTTCTAACTGCTGACCGTCTTTCGCTCGGAAGTATTTTCCGTGAGTCATCTTTGCAATTTGCTCTAAGGTATTTTCATCAAGATCCATTGACGGGTTAACTCGTTGACGCCCAAAGAAAGTGCGTTGCTCCATGACATCGGCGCCAACTCCGATGGTGTAAATGGTAATGCCTCTTTCTGCGGCGATTTTAGCCGCTGCAATCGGTTCAATGACACCAGCGTTATTTGAACCATCTGTCAAAAGCACTAAAACTCGGTTGCTTTGTTTTACTTTATCAAAGCGTTTCACAGCTAAACCTATCGCTTCACCAATTGCAGTTTGTTTTCCGACTAAACCAATCTCAGCTTCTTTTAAGAACTGGGCTACAGAGCGTCGGTCAAGGGTAAGTGGTGCTTGTAGATAGGCGTGATCGGCAAACAATATCAAACCAATTCGGTCACCTTTTCGGCGATCAATGAAGTCACTAACAACCTTTTGAATCATGGTAAACCGGTCAACGGTCTGATTATTTAACACCATATCTTCTATCTGCATACTGCCAGATAAATCCACCGCAACCATTAAGTCACGTCCTTTGCTAGGGAGTTCTATTGGCTCGCCGAGCCATTGTGGGCGTGCAATAGCAAGCACCAGAAACACCCACATTAGCCAATACCAACGTTTAGAGAACTTGGTATGGATGGTTCCAACAAGTTGTGTAGTGCTGGTGGTTGGAAGTTTTAGGTGACCTGCAACTTCTTGCTTATGTTGTTTTTGAAAAAGCAAAGGTAATGGTAATAGAATTAATAGCCAAGGCCATGCAAGTGTTAACATTTGGCCCCCTGAGTTAATGATTCTTTACTCAGCAATAAGACACTTTTTGATTCGGCTTTCAGAGGTAATGATTTTTCAATCCATAAAATGGCCAGTGTCTTGAGCTGTTGCTTTTGCTCATCAGATAAACCTTGTTTACTGTATCTTTGATTGAGCAAGGCTTTGAACTGGCCTCGTTTATTCTCAGCTAATGATGCATCTAGAAACTGGTACCAATTCTCACCATCAACTGCTGCGACTTGCTCTCTTTTTAAGTAGCTCAATGCGGCGCGTTTTAGAATGGCATTGACTTGCACTGCAAACTCTTGGGTATTTTGGAGTTCTATTTGATTGAGCTCAGAGACAGCTGCCTTTTTTACTAATGATTGTTGCTTGTTTTTCTTATAAAAATAAATCAGTCCGACAATGGCTAACATTACGATAACTAACGCAACCCAATAACCAATAGCCAAAGGCCATACACCAATAGCATCTGGAGTTTGAATATCCTTTAATTGAGCAAGAGCTGGATTTGTCGCATTCATATACGTAATAACTCCAACTGCTCACTCAGCTTTTTACCCGAGTTAATCACTCTTGGAAATACCTTGAGTTGTTTCATTGTATTAATAAATTCGTTTTGCTTTTGTTTTTCGTTTGCTAACCAGATTTTATAGCTGCCCTGAGTCAATATGGTTTTGTGCTTTCCTTGACGAACTGGCAAAGAAAACTGGCTTGGCAACGGTAACTCACCGGTTCTCAATGGGTCGGTAACTAAGAATGCATTGATATCGCAATGACGTTTTAACTCATTCAGTGGTGCGACACATTCAGGTGTAAAGTTTTGTCCGTCGGTGATAATCCAAATGAGCGAACCTGGCTTTGCGAGACGTTTTAAACGTTGGCAAGCGCTGACTAAATGATCTTGCTGATAATCTTCATCACCAATATGGTTAAGCTGCTGCTGATGGAGCTTAGTCAAAGACGAAACCAATTGTAAAATGCCTAGACGGCGACTTCTTGGTTTTAATTCAAGGTGCTCGTTTTCTGAAGCAATAATGCCACCTAAACGATCGCCATGATTAATGGCGTTCCAACCTAAAGTTGCCGCAATGTGCGCTGCTTGAACTGACTGCAACATCAGTTGAGAGCCAAAATACAAACTGTGGCTGAGATCGATAAACAGCAGAATAGGGCGCTCACGTTCTTCAACAAAGAGTTTTGTGTGCGCTTTGCCTGTTCTGGCTGTTACTCGCCAATCAATGGTGCGAACATCATCACCTTGCTGGTAATGACGTACTTCAGCAAATTCCATCCCACGGCCTTTAATGGCACTACTTCGGTGGCCAGCTAAAGCGGCTTTCGCCTTTGTATGTCTTTGCGGTAATGCTTTGGCAAGGTTTTGACACGCTAACAGTTCTTTTTCGGATAACTGAACGCCATTGGCAAACAGCGGTAAATCTAACTCAATTGCCATTAAGGTACCGCTACTAGGCTAAGAATCTCATTGATCACATCATCGGCATTTACGCCTTCAGCTTGCGCTTGATAGCTTAACAATAAACGATGACGTAAAACGTTTGGTGCAACAGCTTGAATATCTTCAGGAGAGACAAAATCACGCTCTTGTAGCCAAGCTCTAGCACGAGCACAGCGCTCAAGTGAGATGGATGCGCGGGGACTTACGCCATATTCAAGCCAACTTGCTAGCTTATCGCTGTACTTTTGTGGCTGACGAGTCGCCATCACAATATCAACAATGTACTTTTCAAGCGTTTCGGCTAGATGGATTTGTAGGGCAGAATTTCGTGCTGCGAAAACATCTTCTTGGCTAATAGGCTCCATTTTAAGATGTTTATTAGTCTGAGCTTCTTTGCGGGACTGACGTAAGATTTCAACTTCAGTAGCCGCAGATGGATAATCCAAATTCAAATGCATCAAGAAGCGGTCCAACTGTGCTTCAGGCAGCGGGTAAGTGCCTTCGTTTTCTAACGGGTTTTGAGTGGCCATGACCAAAAACAACTTAGGCAGCTTGTAACTGGTCTTTCCTACGGTAACTTGGCCTTCAGCCATGGCTTCCAATAGTGCTGATTGCACTTTTGCAGGCGCACGGTTAATTTCATCCGCTAAGATCAGGTTATGGAAAATAGGACCAGCTTCAAATTCAAATTCACCCGTTTGTGCACGATAAATATCAGTACCTGTTAAGTCTGCAGGCAGCAAGTCAGGGGTAAATTGAATACGATGGAAATCACCTTCAATACCATCACATAACGCTTTGACTGCACGAGTTTTTGCAAGTCCTGGCGGGCCCTCTACGAGTAAATGGCCGTCAGCGACAAGTGCAGTTAATAAATTTTCGGTCAAAACAGGTTGGCCGAGAATCACTAAATTTAAGTATTTTCTCAGAGTTTGAAAACGATTTAAGGGCATGAGGTAACTCGTAATCTATTAGTATTTGGCTAGTAATCAGAAAGTATTGCTATTTTTTACCATTTATAGCTAATAGATAGCAAGAAGCAAATAAAAGTTCATTTTTAGTCTTAAAAATATAAACAAGTGTTTGAAACTTGATTTTAAATAGTTAGAATCAGATCACAGATTTTATGGTCAGACCTGTTTAAGCGACGTCAAAAACAAAGCAACAGGTAAGAACTCATATATATTTACTATGCTTAATCAGCAACTAATGGAACAGGGGTAATACATGGGTAGTAAGCAACAGCTCACTAATAGCAAAGGCGAACGTATCGCTATTGTTGCTGGTCTTCGAACTCCATTTGCGAAGCAAGCAACCGCATTACACGGAGTACCAGCAGTAGATTTAGGTAAAATGGTCGTCAATGAGATGATTGCTCGCAATGAGCTTGATCCTAAAATCATTGAGCAACTTGTTTATGGGCAAGTTGTACAAATGCCAGCTGCGCCGAATATTGCTCGTGAAATTGTTTTGGGCACAGGTATGGATATTGGTACTGATGCTTACAGTGTAACTCGTGCATGTGCTACCAGTTTTCAGTCAACAGTCAACGTGGCTGAATCAATTATGACGGGGAATATTGATGTGGGTATCGCTGGTGGTGCTGATTCATCATCCGTCGTACCGATTCAAGTTTCAAAACGGCTAGCTCGCGGCCTTGTTGATTTGACTAAAGCTAAAACACTTGGTCAACGTTGGAATATCATCAAGAAGCTGGGACTAAAAGATTTGATGCCGGTTCCCCCTGCAGTTGCTGAATACTCTACAGGGTTAAGCATGGGCCAAACGGCTGAGCAAATGGCAAAGACCCACAATATTAGCCGTGCAGACCAAGATGCACTGGCGCATCGCTCACATACTCTAGCCACTAAAACGTGGGATTCCGGTGTACTGAATGATGAAGTGATGAGCACTCACGTTCCTCCATATAAATCATTTTTCGAACGAGATAATAACGTTCGTACTAATTCTAACTTAGATAGCTATGCAAAGTTACGTCCTGCTTTTGATAGAAAGCACGGTACGGTGACTGCAGCTAACAGTACGCCACTTACGGATGGTGCATCTGCAGTTATCTTGATGAGTGAAGGTAAAGCGAAAGCCTTGGGTTATCAGCCAATTGGTTATATTAAGAGTTATGCTTTCAGTGCCATTGATGTATGGGAAGACATGCTGATGGGGCCTTCATATGCAACACCTAGAGCACTGGAGCGTGCAGGGATGCAGTTGGAAGATTTAGATTTAATTGAAATGCACGAAGCTTTTGCCGCTCAAACACTAGCGAATATGAAAATGTTCGCATCCAAAAAATTCGCTGAGGATAATTTGGGTTGGTCACGTGCCATTGGCGACATCGATATGGCTAAATTTAACGTGTTAGGTGGTTCAATTGCCTACGGTCACCCATTTGCAGCAACCGGTACTCGTTTGATAACACAGGTTTGTCGTGAGTTACAACGCCGTGGCGGTGGTACAGGGCTGGCTACAGCGTGTGCGGCTGGTGGTCTAGGTGCAGCTATGATAGTAGAAGTGGAGTGATAACTGATGGAAAAAACATTTAACCTTTCTCGAAGAGATGACGGCATTGCTGTATTGACTATGGATGTGCCTGGCGAATCAGTGAACACACTTCAAGCTAAATTTGCTGAAGAAATTACCGATTTACTCAAGGAGATTAAAACCGACCGTAATATCAAAGGTATGGTTGTCATCTCTGGTAAAAAAAATTCATTTATTGCTGGCGCAGATATCAAGATGCTTGATGCATGTGCAACGGCAGAAGACGCAAGAACGTTGTCAAAGCAAGGGCATGAGGTTTTTGCTGAACTCGAAGGTTTACCTTTTCCTGTTGTTGCTGCGATTCATGGTAACTGTTTAGGTGGTGGTCTTGAGCTAGCTATGGCGTGTCATATGCGTATTTGTAGTGACAGCCCTAAAACCATGCTTGGGTTACCTGAAGTGATGTTGGGATTGCTTCCAGGTGGTGGGGGCACTCAACGTTTACCAAGATTAGTCGGCATCGCAACTGCATTAGATATGATGTTGACAGGTAAACAACTTCGTCCTAAACAAGCCTTAAAAAATGGTCTAGTTCACGATGTAGTTCCTAGCTCAATTCTGTTGGATGCAGCTATTGAACTAGCAAAAGGCGGTAAGAAAAAGCCTATAAAACACAAAACGCCACTCGTCAATAAAATACTTGAATCAAACAGTTTTGGCCGAAATATCATGTTTGATCAAGCGGCTAAACAGGTAAATAAAAAGACACAAGGGAATTACCCTGCACCGCCTAAGATCATTGACTGCGTCAAAGTGGGTATGTCAAAAGGCATGGTTGCGGGTTTAGACATTGAAGCACGTCATTTTGCCGATTTAGTGATGACCAAAGAGTCGGCTGCACTTCGTAGTATTTTCTTCGCAACCACTGAAATGAAAAAAGAAGCAGGCGAAGCCGATGCTAAGAAAGTGAACAAGGCGGTTGTGCTTGGTGGCGGTTTAATGGGCGGTGGTATTGCCTCGGTCACTACTACCAAAGCTGGTATACCGGCTCGAGTAAAAGACATTAATGAAAACGGGCTAAGTAACGCACTTTCATACGCATACAAGTTACTGGATAAGAAAGTTAAACGCCGTCATATGAAGTCGTCTGAGCGTGATGCAACGATGGCATTGATGACAACGACCACAGAATATAAAGGCGTTAAAGATGCCGATATTGTTGTTGAAGCCGTTTTTGAAGATTTAAACCTTAAACACCAAATGGTGAAAGATATTGAGCGTGAATGCAGCGTAGATACGATTTTTGCTTCTAATACGTCTTCATTACCTATTGGTCAAATCGCTGAAGCAGCAGAAAGACCAGAAAATGTTATCGGCCTGCATTATTTCTCTCCTGTTGAAAAAATGCCGTTAGTGGAAGTGATTGCTCATAAGAAAACTTCTCAACAAACCATTGATACCACAGTAGCCTTTGCTCGAAAACAAGGAAAAACGCCGATTGTGGTTCAAGATGGTGCTGGTTTTTATGTAAATCGTATACTTGCGCTTTATATGAACGAGGCAGCAAGTGTATTACTAGAAGGTCAACGCATTGAACACCTTGATAAGTCGTTAGTTAAATTTGGTTTCCCAGTTGGGCCAATGACGCTATTAGATGAAGTGGGCATTGATGTTGGAGCTAAGATCTCACCGATCCTTGAAAAGGAATTAGGTGAACGGTTCGAAGCGCCAAAAGCGTTCGATAAACTGCTCAATGATGGTCGTAAAGGTCGTAAAAGTGAGAAAGGTTTTTACCTCTACGGCAAAGCCGCAAAGAAAGGTAAAAAACAAGTTGATGAATCAGTTTATAAGCTATTCAACTTAAACCCAACAGCAAATAAAGATCCTAAAATGGTAGCTGAGCGTTGTGTGGTGCAAATGCTAAACGAAGCTGCAAGATGTTTGGAAGAGGGCATTATTGCTTCACCAAGAGATGGAGATATTGGTGCTATTTTCGGTATTGGATTCCCTCCATTCTTAGGTGGTCCGTTCAGATATATGGATCAACTTGGTGTGGCAAACTTAGTTGATATGCTGAAAGGCTATCAATCACAGTTTGGTGAACGTTTTGCACCTTGTAATTTATTACTGAAAATGGCTGAAGAGCAAAAATCGTTTTATTAACTGATTGTATTTGTGCTGGGTAAAAGCAATGTTGTGAACCCAGCGCTTTTGTATCTGTTAAAGGCTCGTGATTTTACCTTAATTGAATTTGCTGTTACTTCCTCTAAATATTAACTTTTAGCTCGGCAATTAGTAATTTTTATTCCGAAATATGAAATAGAATTAATTACCTGCCATTGTATTAGGTAATGCATGTAGGTATATAATCAATCGAGGCTAATTCACCGATCAACCCTTATGCCAGATACAGGAGTTCCTCTTCCAAAAACGGCATCGACAACGTACGATGTTGAGTGGGACCTTGGGAAAGACAAAGCTTATTGGGAAAACCAGCAAAAGCTTAAAAGTGATATTTCTGAATATGAGAAATGGCAAAAAGTAGAGTTTAGCTTTTCAGCTTTTAAGGGGGGGGAGCCTTATAAGCGAAAATTTGAAGTAAAAAAAGTCAAGTTGGATGATGGCAGAGAAAGTTTTCGGATCCGTGAAGCAAGCTTAATTAAACGTTTGACTCCGGATTTCTTATTTAAATCAAAATACAGAATTGAACTTGATAGCATATTTGATGTAGACAACTATAAAAGTGTGCAAGCTGGCACCGAATTTCCAACAATAACAACCTCTTCAACTCGGTCTATCCCCAGAGAGCAATGGACAAAAGGAGGAAGTGACTATGCTGGAATTGGTCAGAAAAGATTAGATAACACCAACAAGCTTCACGTACTCGGAATTGATCCAAGCTATCAGGAATTAACAGCTAATTGCCAAGTGAGCAGAACTAAAATAACTACACAGGTTCCTCTTGAACTAAAATACTCTAATCGTGTCCCTTTAAAAATGCAGGCGGTACTATCGATCGCTGATGTGATAGATACAGTCCCTCCACAGCAACCACCGCCAGTGTTTGTATTCGACATTGATCAAACATTAGTGCATAAAACAAGCGCTAAAAGAGATGGCGTTAAAGCAACTCAACCAATAGAAGTTGATATCAATTGCCAATTAGAGCAACTAAAAAGTAAATTCCCTAATGCCCATATGATTATTGTTTCTCATGCACCAGGGATAAAAGATAAACTGGAACTAGCAAAAATTACTACTCCATTTACTGCAGTTTTCGAACCAGAGCCTGATCCTCAAGACCCTGATTATTTAATGCCTCTGAATAAAGGAAAAACTATCAAAGAATATTTGATAAAGAATAAATTACAGGGCAATAAAGTCGTATTTATTGACGATGGCATTGGAGTTCATCAAGAGGTGGCCGGTGAACTGGGCGAAGACGATGTTCAGCACTTTTTATTTTTAGGCGGAGCAAAAGATAAAACCAGAGTCGCAATGAGGTGTAGGCGTTGCACACAGGACACCTTATTTGATGATGATGAACATCTATTGTTTTGTCATAACCTTCACGATGCAATGAGAAAAATTCAAAAAGACTTAAAAGAAGCAAGAGAAATAGAGATAAGGAGTAGAAGGGCGGACTTTAAAAGAGCTCATAATAAATTTTTGAAAAGACTCTCCAAAGCCGATGAAGAATATTATAAAAGTTATAAAAGGCCGCAGAGAAATTTCTTCAGAATTTGACTAAAGTGATAAAAAACAATTTAAATAGCCTTTCATAAAACGATCAAACATTAATGAATTAACTTTAATTCTTAAATAGAGCTTTAACCTGTTAGTGTTTACCTAAATAAGTTAGTTATGTGGCTGATGAAAATGAAAGCAAATTTGTTTTTTCTACTTAGTGCATTCGTTTTTTCTGGTGCTTTTGCTCATGAAACTACATATAACGATTTAACTACAGAGCAACTATCTAATTACTCTCTTAGCGAAACTGCCAATACTTCTACAGTCATCAACAATACTGATAAAAGTAATAGTCCAACCGATATTGGGGTGTTGTTCACTGCAAGAGGTTGTGATGGAAATGATTCGGACCAAATCTTTGTCTGTAATGCAAGATATCATTTAAAACCTGGAGAGAGCACTTCATATTCCTATAGGAAGGGTACGTCTAGTCAGCATGTTTTAATTGGAGTTCCAAAGGGATTTGAAAAAACAGTACACGATTGGGACTTTGGAAGTGTCGATAATGATGATCATTTTAGGTACGGGATGAAAAACAGAGAAACTATGAAGCTTAATAGTGTGCATATCTTTGTTTCTATTGTGGGCAGTAATAGAAGTGGAGGGACTGAATATGACATTTGTATAGCGGGAGAGGCAGAGATAACTTATCAAGATGGACATACAGACCCCAAGTCTAGAAACTGTTTTTAATTAAGCCAAGTTTTTTTAAGTTCTGACAGTTTGTTCCTTATAATTCATCTAAAGCATACCACTACTTAAAATGTGACGTTTTCTTTTCATTTCTAGGTGAGGGGCGATATTCTTAATAATAGTGAGCTAACGCTTATGAAAGTTCAGGGTTTACTTGTCGAGCACAGGCACCTTGATTTTTCGTTTTAAAGATAGAAGAGTCAAAGCATAATTAAGGGACGGTTTAGCTAGCTAATATGAAGCTGAATTCATTATAAGACTTCGTCTTAGTTAATGCATGGGCCTATATAATAAATTAAAAGAAACACACTTATTTTCTTGTTATGACAACTCCAGATTCTCTTACTACTAGTGCAAAATTAACATCGTACGATGTTAATTGGGATGCTAAGAATAACAAAGCATGCTGGGATGATCAGCAAAAGTTTAAACGTGATATTCCTGAATCTGATAAATGGCAAAAAGTAGAGTTTAAATTTAATGGTTCTAAAGGAGAAGGGACCTACAAGCGACAGTTTGAAGTAAGAAAAGTAAACTTGCCTGATAAAAGAGAAAGTTTTGAAATACGCGAAGTCAGTATGATTAAACGTTTAGCTCCTGACTTTTTATTTAAATCAAAGTATAGAATTGAACTCGATAACATATTCCATGTGGATGAATCGAGTAGTGTGCAAACTGACAGAGAATCACCTACGAAAATGACCTTATCAACTAGGTCTATCCCTAAAGAACAATGGGCAAAAGGAAGTGATGAAAGAAGTGCGGGTATTGGGCAAGCAAGGATAAATACTGAGTACGGTAACAAGAAAGCTAATACCCTTCATATTGATCCTCAACATCAAGATATAACGGTGAACTGTCAAGTCAGTAGTACTCAAGTAACAGCCACACCGACTATTCATTATCAAAAGCCTGGTCACCAACCTTTCAAAATGAAAGCTGTAACATCAATCGCTGATATGGTAGATAGTATCCCCCCACAACAAGAGCCGCCTTTGTTTGTTTTCGATATTGATGAAACTTTGGTATATAAAGAGGGCGGTATGTTTGCTCCCCTTGAGGATACTAAGGCCGTTGAAGCTGAAGTTAATGAAAAGTTAAAGCGTTTAAAAGAAAAGTTCCCTGAAGCTCATTTTATTATTGTTTCTCATGGTGCGGGGATAGCAAAGAAACTGGAATTTGCAAAAATAGATTTCCATTTTGACGAACTTTTTGAGCCTGAAGTAGATTCTAATACGGGGCTTACTAAGGAACTTAATAAAGGAGAGAAAATTAAAAAATATATGGCTGCCAACAGGTTGGACGGACAAAATGTTGTGTTTATCGATGACAATATTGATGCGCATCATGAAGTAGCTGATAAATTTAATGCAGACCGTGTTCAACATTTCTTATTTTTAGGTTCAATTGAAGATAAACTTAATAAATATGCAGAAGGTCTTGGCTCGAAATCTGAGGCGTTGGATGATAATGAGTATCTACTTTTGGGTCACAATCTAATCAATTCAATGGCCGAAATTAAAAAAGAATTAAAGGTTAGGCATATAAGGCATATAAGGGCGGATTTTAAAAAAGCTCATAAGAATTTTTTAAAACAACAAGCCGAGCGAAATGAACAATTTTATCGAACTTATAAGAGACCACAGATGCACTTTTTTAGATTTTGATATCGGCTTAATATCAAAAATGGAATTTTTAAGCTGTTACAGGAACATCAATATAGAATGGTGGCAAACTTTATAATGCCCGACTCCGGTATTCGGGCATGGCTAAAATTAAAAATTAATCGTGATACTCTTCAGCAGCAAACAGAGTATTTTCTAGCAAACTGACGATGGTCATCGGGCCAACACCACCAGGTACAGGGCTAATCCAGCTCGCATTTTTGGCTGCTTCATCGTATTCAACGTCACCGACTAGCTGACCGCTTTCAAGTCTGTTAATGCCCACATCAATCACGATGGCACCTTCTTTAATCCATTCACCAGGGATGAAATTAGGCTTACCCACTGCAACAACTAATAAGTCAGCTTGTCGCACTTTTTGCTCAAGGTTCTTAGTGAAGCGATGGCAGGTTGTTGGCGTACTCCCCGCTAACAACAATTCTAAAGTCATTGGGCGACCAACAATATTAGATGCACCCACAATAGTTGCATCTAAGCCGTAGGTATCCACACCGGTTGATTCAATTAAGGTCATAATCCCTTTAGGCGTGCAAGAACGCAATAAAGGAATACGCTGTGCTAAACGACCTACGTTATAAGGGTGAAAGCCATCAACGTCTTTATCTGGACGAATACGTTCAATGACTTTCTCTTCATTGATATGTTCAGGTAGAGGTAACTGAACTAAAATTCCGTCGATGGTTGGATCATCATTGCATTGATCGATCAAACGGAATAATTCTAATTCGGTCGTAGTGATGGGTAAGTCAAATGAATTTGAAACAAAGCCAACTTCTTCACAAGCTCGACGTTTGCTACCAACATAAACTTCGGAGGCTGGATCGTTCCCAACTAGGATTACTGCAAGGCCTGGTGCACGTTTGCCTTCAGCCAATCTCTCGCTCACTCTTTGCTTCAATTGCTTGCGAATAGATTGTGCGATCGCTTTGCCATCTATTATCTGGGCAGTCATGGATGTAGGGTTTCCTTTATATACGGCGCTATAAGGTAGTGTGATTTTGGTGGTTTAACAGTAAATTCCTAGTTAGTTATTTTATTTTTGTGGCTTAATTCTCAAAAGAAAAGCCTTTTTAACCTAAATAAATTGCTGGGTACGATATCAAATGAATAACGTCATGCACCAAACTACATAATAATAAATGATAGGCGAGCTACAATAACGGTTCACATTTAGCTGATTTATTTGGTTCAAGGATATTTGCTGAAAAATCAGACTCATTTTACCAGTGATAGTGAAAACTGTCATGGATAATCCGCATAATGAGTAGCTATTCAGGTGAATTAGACTGTTAATTCATCATCTGAACTTTATTTCTAAAAAAATCGTTGACGGCTGAAATAGGAGACTATAATATTCGCTCCGTTCTCAAGGCAGTACTGACATTGCTGAGAAAAAGAATAACGGTGATTAGCGCAGCCCGGTAGCGCATCTGCTTTGGGAGCAGAGGGTCAGAGGTTCGAATCCTCTATCACCGACCACATTTTTGTTATTTGCTGTTAAATATTTGAGTGAATGACTACAATAGCATAAGCTATTCCTGACAGGATTAAGCGCCCGTAGCTCAGTTGGATAGAGCATCCGCCTTCTAAGCGGATGGTCGCAGGTTCGAATCCTGCCGGGCGTACCAAATAAAAAAACCACCTCAATAGGTGGTTTTTTTGCGTTTTTCCAGTGAAGCAGGCAAATCCGACAGGTTGGTTTAAAAGATATTTATACTGCGAATTCCATCAATTTTCCTTGCCTAAATTTATTTTAACTCCAGTAGAGTGCGCCATTTTATATTGATTTAGTAATATAGTATTACAAGCCATTATTAGCTTTAAATATATTATAAGGTAGTTGCTAAACTAACAGGTGATCTAGTCGACTGCACGATGACCAATGTCAATAGAGTAAAGTTCTGTGTTTTTGTAGAGAAGTGGTAGGTCAAAATCCATTAACGTGTGAAAGTTGTGGTGATTCAGTGGAGTTAGGTGATTGCTCCAACCAGCCAGAGAAACTTAAATGATATATTTGTCCCTGACTGATCTGCTTTTTGTTATTGACCCAAATAGTCAATATATGACATTGAAATTGTAGTGCCAGAAATTATGGCAATGTTATGTCTTTCTCATTGCTAAATAGCCTAGCTATTGCATGTTATTCAACTTGAATTTTTCTGGTGAGGCTAAAATTTCTCGACCAACTGCGATTAAGTCTAATTTATTTGTTGATAACGCATGTTCCATATAACCAGCAGTCTTTATTCCTCCAACACCAATTACAGGTACATTTACTATCCCACACAGTTGTTCTGATTCTTCAACCAGATAACCCTCACCAAAACGATTTCTAGGTCGATTCCAGCCACCTATACCTGAAGAAACGTCAATAATACAAACACCTGATTCAACTAGCCAGTTTGAAACAATTTTCATATCGTCTTGCGTCAAACCTTCTGGGTAAAGATCTTGACCAGGGATTCGAGTCATAATACCAATCTTAGGGGCTTGAATTTTTATCTCTTTAATAATTTCAAGTAAGAGTCTACATCGGTTTCTTAGTGTTCCGCCGTACTCATCTTGTCTAGCATTTGTTATTGGCGATAGCCATTGGTTAATACCGTAGCCGTGTGCACAGTGTATCTCCACCAGATCAAAGCCAGCTTTTTCGGCTCTTATTGCTGCGGCAACAAAATCGGTTTTCCACTGCCTGATATCTTCGATGGTCATAGCTCGTGGTTGCTCTAACTCCCGGTCATAAGCTGGAACCGTAATACCTGAAGGTCCCATCATATCTTTACAAATAGCAAAACTTCCTTTTCCACCACAGTGCGTGAGCTGTAATCCGGCAATAACGCCTTCTTGATGAAGTACGTTTGCTATTAGGGAAAGACCACCTAAGCAATAATCATCATGAGCGCCCAGCTGATTTGGCTCACTCCGTCCTGTTAATGATACATGGCTGTATTCAACCATAACCAACCCAGCACCAGATCGAGCAAGCGAACGGTAATGATCAATAGTCTTTTGCGTGGCCATACCTGAAGAATCAGCCGTCTGCGATGCCATAGGTGGCACCACTACTCGATTCTTTAAGGTGAGACTTGGTGTAATATAAAGAGGAGTAAATCGAATATTTTGCACAGAGTTCGCTCATGAAATTATGTTAGTAACTAATAGTATTGAGAGATTTAGGTAATGTTAAGCAACATTTTTTCACCAGGTGTTTCCTAATTGAAAACACTTGGTGACTCTATTAGAATTTGAAGCTATAAATTTACTTAGAAAACTCACTATGAGAATACAAGACCTTAGATTTTTTGTTGAAGTTGCAAATCGAAGAGGGATTAGAAATGCAGCTAAAGTCCTAAATGTTCAGCCAAGTACTTTATCAAAAGCAATTCGTAGAATTGAAGAGTACTACCAATGTGAGTTATTTTGTCGACAATCTAACTACTGGGGGTTAACTCATGCTGGTGGGCTATTACTAATGAAAGGTAATCAATTACTTTCCTTACATAATGGAATTGAATTTGAACTAGGTAAACCGCAAAACCTTCACATTAGGATCAGTGGTGCTGAGCTGCTCTTGTCGAAGCACCTAGAGTCTTTAGTTAAACCATTAAAAATTTCATTCTCTGAATTTACAATTGAAACTTTTCAAAATGAAAATTTAGACAGGCTTTTAAAAGGGCAAGTAGATATTGCAATTGTTAGTACTTTAACATCTGAACCATCAGTGGCAAATATAAAATTTACCGAATTGAAACAAGTTAGAAGCGTTATCGTTGCAGCAAAACAGCACCCTTTAGTTCAAATGAATTTAGCATCAATACCTATTGAAGAAGTGTTAAAATATGCTTTTGTGGTGCCGAGCAAAATGAGCTATGGGGACATGGAAAATCAACTGAGTAAAGATGGTTGGAATGATGGCAACTTTCAAAGAAAAATTGGTGCAAGAGTTGATAGCTTTCAAGTCTTAGAGTCTGCAATCAAAACAGGAATGTGGCTAGCTTATATTCCTGAATATTTAGTTGATCACACTTGGATGAGCATAGTTCAAACTCATGGCTGCCCTCATGAGTGCAAGAAGTATATTTGGCTTTGCACTCATGAACCCCATAGAAATCACTGGATGCCAACTTTGTTGAAACCATTCATTAAGAAAGATTGAACTTCTTTTTTAGAATATAAAGTTTGATAGAGTAAGCGTCTAAATTGTTTTACCCAGAATGACTGATGCTGAGCGTTTTCATTATTCTCAGCTTGTCTTTGTATAATACCAATTACAGTAATTAACTTCCCACTCAGCAAGAGCTAAAGATTTTCAGTACAAGGCGCAAGTTTGCAGTACTATCGGGATAATTCAAAAACTTGTAACACAGTAATGGAAGCCTGTAGCCTTGCCCTTCGGGAGCTTGTATGCGCAAAAATTACTGTAATCGGTATTAGATCTTTTTAAAGAGCATTACACCCTAAAAGTATTATCTAAACATCTATTCTGCTGAAGATTCAGAGTTTGTCTCATATGTAGCGAAGTACTCTTACGGAACTTTGCAATCAGACATACAGCGCACATTGTTAGTATCAGGACGCTGATCTCGGATGAACCCATTTCTATTTGGCATTTTAATTGATGTTAAATTGTTTTGGTTTACCACAGTGCTTTTGCTTATAACTTTATTTTCTGTAAGTAAATAAGCAACAAGAGAATAGACTTGATTTGGTGTCAGGCTCTTTGGCGTATAATAGGGCATAGCTCTTCGAATATAATCAAATAACGTTGTAGCATAAGGCCAGAATGAGCCAACTCCTTTCCCGTTGACTAATACGCTACCTGGCGGTGTAACTAATTTAGGTAGGTATTTAGTTTCAAATCCGTGAACAACAGGAACACCACCCAGTCCTCCCTTTCCATGACAAACAGCACACTGTTGCTGATATAATTTTTGCCCTTGTTGATATGTTCCCTGTCCTGTAGGAACTCCTTCACCATTTGGTTTTACATTGATATTCCAAGCATTAATGGTTGATGAATTAACAGCTTCAGCTAAATTGAACTTCTGTTCATTTGCGTTTGCAGTTGATGCAAATAGGATTAGTATCAACATGAAATTAAATTTCTGCATTATTCACCTGCCCATTAGGTTGAACTTCCCATGCTTGAATAGCATTATTATGGAAATAGAATTGATGACCTCTAGCTTGAAAGAGCTGCTGAGAGTATGGCTGAACATATCCTGTTTCATCGACAGCTCTGCTTAAAAGCTGTGCTGACTGGCCTTGCCAATTCCACGGAAAACGAAACTCAGTCATGCATTTTGAGCTCGTTAAACCGTCAAGCTCTGCTTTATGCCAATTCACTCCTCCATCTACAGAGACATCTACAGCAGATATTTTTCCCCTCCCTGACCAAGCAAAGCCACGGATTTCGTAAAAGCCTTTTTCTGGTAAAGTTTGCCCACCTGATGGAGATGTGATTATGGATTTAGCTTCCATAGCTAAAGTAAATATCATTGCCTTACCATTAGCCAGCAAATCAGTATAAGATGCTGTTTCATTTCGTGAATACAATGGCATGTCGCTCACTTCTATCCGCCTCAACCATTTTATATTCACACTACCCTCACAACCAGGTACTAATAGTCTTATCGGGTAGCCTTGTTCAACTCTTAAAGCCTCTCCATTTTGTCCGTACACAACAAGTACGTCATCTAAAGCTCGTTCAATTGGTATACTGCGAGCCGTACTTGTCGCATCTGCACTTTCAGCAATAATATATTTGGCTTTATCGAGGTTTATTCCTGCTTCTTTTAGCAAAAGCTTTAGGGGAACTCCTGTCCATTGAGCGCAGCTGAGCAATCCATGTATGCTCTGTACATTTCCTTGCTGATTACTACGATCTTTTACTGAACTATTTCCTGAACACTCTATAAAATAATAACGACTCACCGATGGATATCGCTTCAAATGTTCCATATCTATTATTAGATTACGTTTTACTAGCCCATGAATTACTAACTTATGTTGAATTGGATTTATTTGCGGGATCCCTCCGTGGTGTCTCTCGTAAAAAAGCCCATTTGGAGTAATACTCCCCCTTAATGCAGCTAAGGGGGTTCTTGATGAATAATTGAATGCAGCTGTTTCTTTGGCAGGCGATTTCCCCAGCTTTTTTACAGAACTTTCAAATTTAGATGGCATTCCATAAAGATTAGAAATGGCTCCAAAATCCATTTGTTTGGACCAGCTAGGGACTTCTAGTGGTTTTGGTTCAGCGATTGCGTAACGATGCATCCCTAATGATAATGCACCACCAGATAAGGCTAGGCTTGACTGCAAAAAATCTCGACGAGTAAATTTATGTTTCTTGAAAACCTTAGACATAAATGCTCCTATTTATCTTATAAAAATGATTAAACAAGCTGCCTAAACGGTTGTTTCAACCTACCGTCATCAAAAGTTCATTATTCACTTAGGATGTTTATCATCTGTGTTGTTTTTACAATGCCGCTTGTCAACGAATATCTTCCTTGATTCAGTTTCCATTAGCTATAGGTTTATCAGCTCTTTCGACATTTATTCTGGGTAGCCTAGAACTATACTGTTAGGCTTTGGTGGAATAGCAGGTACTGTAATAAATGGAAAGCCTTCTCTTGCATGGCAAGCCATACATTCAGTTCCAGTTTTACTAAAAGCTGAGTCAAAGGATTTTTTATCTTTATTGCGAAGAGACGTGTACAGATTTTTAAACACATTTTGTTGAAACATCTTTGCTGAAGCTGCGCGTTTAGCTCTTGCATTTGCAACACGTTTAATCATTTTTTCCATAGATCTTGCTTGGTAATAGGCAAAGTCCCACTTTTTCTGGTTTACAGCCCAATATAGGCTTTGATAGCGGTAGGCAATTTCAGGCATCCAATGATGTGTTCCGGGAGTGACTTTTACCAATGCTTGTAATTGTTCTTCTGGAGTTCCACTTTTTCGCCAATCCTTAACATCTTTTGAGCTTTCTGGATAATTTGAGGCATATGCGCAACTCACTGCTCCGACAAAAAAGAATAAGCATAAAAAAATATATTTTTTCATTTTAATAGTTCCTATTTTAAATTAATTTAATCATATTATTACGAGATTGCTCTTTTCTTGTAAAGTGTTGAATTATATTGATTTTCCTTGGCTTGACTCCTCTGGGTTCATAAGTTTTTGTAAAAAATCTAACAAAACCATGTACGACATTATCTTGTTGCACTCTAAGTGCGATGAAGAGGGAATAGCACTGATGCCGTGCAGCCATTATCGATATTATTTTTTAATTGAAATTCCCAGTCGTATCGAGCACATATATCTTTTACTATTTGTAAACCTATACCAAAACCTTCGTAGCCTCGTGGGGTATCATTAAGCCCTACTCCATCGTCAATTACATCAATTCGATGTTTAGAAATGAGTAAGTGAACATTGCCGTTGATCGAACAATTTATCGCATTGTTCATTAAGTTTTGCAGTAATGCGGATACAAGAATTGGCTCGCTAACTAACTCTACAGTCTCTAACTGCTGAATATTCAACGAAACATTATTTTTTTGTGCCAAACTATCACAAGGCAACAGTACTTTTTGCAGATAGATGGCATCAATAAGCAATTTAGAACTTCGCACCTCATTTCTTGAGAGAGTCAAGAACGTTTGAGTAAGACTTTCCATATCCATCACAGCGCTATTAATTTTATGGTGTAATTCTTTTGGTGACTTAGGGAAATTAGACTTTTCATATTTTCTCAATACACTTAAAGCACCTTTGATGACGGTCATAGGGGTTCTGAGTTCATGGCTGACATATCGAGAAAAATTTTGTTCTCGCTTTAAAAGATTTTCAATTTTATTACGGTATTGGTTGATGCTTGCTAATATTAGCTCTGATTCGTAGTAGATGTGACCGTTGATTGTTATTTCTGAAAAATCTTCTGACTTTTCATTAAGGCTGAGTTGCTTGCTGATCTCTTTAAAAGGTTGAATAATTTTTTTTGCTTTTCGGGCACTAATCAAACTCACTAAAATTAGAGTGAAAACACCTATACCACAAGTTAACCCAATAAAAGTGAGTTCTAGAGTTCGGTGTTCTTCACTCTTAACCGTTTTTTCAGCAACATACATTATGCCTTTACCGTCAATCTGACTTGCGAAAATGCCAGTTTTGCCTTTGGATTTATTATCTTCAAAGATTACCTTGTAGCCTATCCAGTTGGGTTTTATTTTTTCTTTAATATACTTGGGGAGTACATTGTAATTTGAATATATTAGAGTGAAAGGTGTAACTTCCCGTATACCTGAATCACCAATAGAGTAGTTTTTAAGGTAATAGGGTGCTGATAATTTTAAACGGTCGAAATTACTCGAGTCGCCTGCAAAGTGAAAAATATGAAAGCACAGGAACGTGTACACAAAAGTTAAGAATAAAATAATACAAATATACAGTCTTTTAAGTTTTGCTCCGATAGATTGCTCTAGTTTCATATTAACTCATTAGTTTGTAGCCACATTTAGGAACTGTGACAAGCCGTTCTGTTGCATATGGTTTATCGATAATATTTCGCAGCTGGTAAATGTGCTTTCTTAATACATCTTGTTCAGGGGACTTATCTTTCCAAATCACTTGTTCTAAGGCTTGACGGCTCACAATATTTGGTGACTGCTCAGCCAGAACTTTTAAAATAGTAAAGCTAATAGGTGGCACTTTAATTGTCGTTCCTTTCAGCTTGACTCTATGGGTGTTTAAGTCAATGTTCAAGTCTCCACACCTTAATGTTGAATTGAACCCTTGCCCATTAGTACGCCTTATTTGTGCTTCAATTCTTGCTTCGAGAAGTTCTAAGTCAAAAGGTTTTACTACGTAATCATCGGCACCTGATTTGAGCCCTTTTAATTCATCTGATAGTGTGTCTCGTGCTGTTAGCATAATTATTGGAGTATTAAGGCCTAATGAGCGTAACTGCTTGCACACGTTTACTCCGTCTACTCCAGGAAGCATGACATCTAAAATAATGCAGTCGAAAACATCTTGTTGAGCTAGCTCAATTCCATGAAGCCCATTAGATGCATGATCTAATTCATTCTCAGGGCTTTCAAAATAGCTAAAAATCACACTTGCAATCTCTAAAGAGTCTTCAATTAGTAATAACTTCATTGTGCTTCCCAATAATCTATTTATCTTACTGTAACTCTCTATTAATATTTTTTTTTGACTCAGCTCTAAGTTTTTACTTTAGAAACTTAAACTTCGCTATCGGAAGCATTATGTTTTAATTTCATTGCGTTGGATAGGTTTGATTTAGCTATCTTTACAGGTGAGCATTGATAAAGCTGCCTCTTTTTAGTTGTCGAAACTAATTGGCAGTGGTTAGCTATTAACTGCTTCAATTCAGTATGTTCTTTCGATTTGATGACAAAAAATGTTTCTCGATTCGAATTAATTTCATTAGTTAATTGATTGGTATCTTGAATCAACTTGGCTTTGCCTCGAGTGTAGAAGCGCCCAGAAAAGGGGAGAGATTTCCAATATAAAACCTTTGTCGATTTTAATTTAGCTTGAACAGGTTGTAATAAATAATATTCTGAGTTTTTACTAACTTTATGTAGGCTAAGTAATGTTATTGCGATGCACAGTAAAATAAAAGTGACTGAAGCCAACCAATTAAACCTCACTGAGTGCTTAATTGTTAGTGCAACAAGAACAGCCATAGCACTGAATCCGGGCAGAACATAAGCGGGTAGGATGTTGCCTGCCAATGTGAAAAAAAGCATTGGTGTGATCATCCATATAAGCAAATAGCTTTTCAATTCACTTTTGCTTGAGTTTTGAGTCGTTTTGAAAAGAGTTGGCACTTTTTTCAAAGCGCTAAAAACTAATACTAGTGACCATGGAAATGCGGACATAAGCCAAAACCACCAAATCGTACCACGAGCTTCTTTATGTGCTGTCCCGTAAAGATCGCCTTCCCAGCCTGAGACTAGAAACCTTTTAAAGTGTTCTCCCACAATAAAGTATTCAAGAAACCCCGGTGTTCTTAATTCTGCCCAGATATACCAAGGCAAAGTAACGCCAAGAAAGATAACAAGTCCTGACTTCCAATTTAATGATGTGATTGCTTTGATAAAATTTCGTTGCCAAATGCTCCAAATAAATAATGACGCACTAACAAGAACTACTGCAATAGGCCCTTTAATAAGCATACCTAGTCCAAGAGAAGCAAAGAAAACGGCATTAAATAATTTTTGGTTATCTTGAGTATATATAAACCAGTAGCTGAGCATGGATAAGGTGATGGACATTAATAGTGCTGTATCAGTCATTATTGCACCTGCAGATATAATAAAGCCCATGCTGGATGTCAAAACCAATACAGCGAAAACGGCTGTTTTTTTAGATGCTATTTTGCAGGTGAATTTATAAACAGTGAATAAGGTTAGAGTGCCACATATTAAGTGGGGTAATCGACCAGCAAACTCGCTTACCCCAAATAATGAAAAACTGAGTGAAGTGATCCAAAAAAGGAACGGCGGCTTACCCCAAAACGGAACATCATAGATAAAGTAAGGCGTAACCCAGTCTTGGGTTTCAAACATGATACGGCTGATTTCTCCATATCGCGCTTCTGTGGTATCGAAAAAGGGATATAAGCCTAAAGAAGTAAACCTCAATACAATCAAAGTAAAGATGATAACTAGAGCTAACTGAGTCGGAGATAGACTTTTTGATAAATGAATAAAGCGATTCATTCTGTAACCTTAAGCAACTTTATTTAAAAAAGATGAAACATGCTGTTCTGTTTGCTCCATAATGAGATAAATTGGGCGATTTTTGGCTTCAGTATAAATTCGGCCTACATACTCACCGAGCACGCCAATAGCCATTAACTGCACCCCACCAAGGAGCACCTGGATTAAGATCATACTCGGAAATCCTGCGACTGGCTCACCAAAAAATATTGTCTTAAAAAAGATCCAAATCCCGTAAATAAAGGCTGCAGAGGACATTAAAGCACCGGCCCAGCTTGCCAGCTTTAGAGGCTTAACACTGAATGCGCTAATGCCTGATAACCCAAGCCTAACGAGTTGTAGAAAGGACCATTTAGTTTCACCAGCAACACGCCCTGGGCGTTCAAAAGGTAAATTGATTTGTTTAAATCCTGGCCATGCCATCAACCCCTTCATGTAGCGGTTTTTTTCGGAGAGCTGCTTGATAGAGTCAATCACTTCTCGGCTTAATAATCTGAAATCACCGACATTTTTTTCAATTTTAACGTCAGAAAGTGCTTCTAGCAGTCGGTAGTAGGCATGAGCGCAAGTCTTTTTAAACCAAGATTCTCCCTCACGCTTGGTTCGTTGCATATTGACTACGTGATAGCCAGAGCGCCAAGCTTCAAGCATTGAAGGGATCAGCTGTGGAGGGTCTTGCAAATCAGCATCAAGAATAATAACAGCTTGACCTAATGCTGCATCAAGCCCAGCGGTCACTGCAGCTTCTTTACCGAAGTTTCGGCTTAAATTGATATTTCGAAGTGAACCAAAATAATTAGGAAGGGTTTGCAGAATGTTCCAGCTTTGATCTTTACTTCCATCATTAACATAAATTACTTCAATCGTTTCACTATGTAATTCTATAAGAACTCTTGAAAGCTCATGGTGAAATATTTTGAGCATTTCAGCTTCGTTATAAACAGGAACCACAATGCTGAGCGTAATGCTACATGCTGCTTTATTTCTAGGGGTCATAGTATTACTCATAATGTGCTCTAACTACTTACTTATGGTTGACTCTCGATTATCCATATAGCTTGTCTAGGAAATGTCCTTTTAACGTAGACATTTTGTGGACATCATTTTTTGTATGGTACTGATCATCTAAAATTGATTGTTAGTAGAGTTAGCAGACCTGAGTGAGCATGAGTAAAAATAAAAATTTTAAATAAAACAACCTTTTACACTGGTTAACTGTCCTTGGAATGCAGGGGCTGCTTGGTATGGGTTGGTATATGGACGAAATTAAAGTTTATGGCCTTTATTACCGGCATAATTCGCTAGGAATTTTAATTGTTGGGTTTGCCATTTTGGGAATACTATGATGGGTGATGCAAGGTTGGCTAAAATCTGTTTCAAAAATGACAACTGTGGATATAAAGCTGCTAGTACCTAACATAGATAAAACTGGAAAATAAGTCACAATTACTGCCTGCCTAGTAGAGCTAGCAATATGTATGAAAAATTAATGTGGGTTTTAATTATGACTGTTTTGTTACATTTATTAGCCGTTTTCAAATATTACTGCGTTTTAAAAGGCCCTATCTCACCTCGTTTGCTTGGTAAGTATCCCTTCACAATATAGGTATTCCTATGTATCAACTTTCAAAATTTGCCATTGTTGGTGGCGTTGGCTTTATTGTCGATATGGTCACATTTTTGCTATTAAATTTTATGCATGAAGATATATTACTGAATCGAGTGTTAGCATTTTGGGTGGCTACTGCAGCCACTTGGGTTGGCAATCGTTATTTTACATTTTCTGCAACCGGCACCAAGAAACTAAAACAATTTGCTCAACACTTTGTTAGTGCACACTTCGGTGGTGCTATTAATCTTTCAGTGTTTTTCTTTCTTGCTCAATACGCTGAAACCAATCTAGCTTTCGTTTTCGGTGTTGCTGTAGGCACTATAAGCAATTATTTGATGAGTGTTAAGGTAGTGTTTAGAACTTAGTTTTTCTTAGTAATTATGACTTTCCTACATTGCACAATATTTGGTGGTGCTTGTAATCAAGTAGTTAGAAACAGGTTGTTAGGGAGCTAGAGCGTGTTGATCTTTCAGACTTAAATTTTATGAAGACTCATGTCATATAATAAGTGGTAACACAGCGAAAACAAGGTCATCATGAATAAAACGGTACTCAATATATTAAAGTTAATGAGAAAACGGCAAAAGTAGGAATAAAAAGAGTTTGTTTGCATAGCATATGAATGAAATGAAAAAAGTTAGATTGAAATTAGTACAAATTGAGGGAAAAATCGACGCACGGATGGCGCATCGTAAAAAAAGCTTGCACAAGAAGTAAAGAAACATTAAATTGTGCCCACATCGCAGCGGGTCAAACGAATACATAGAAATAGTTTAACTCACTCAGTAGAGATTTCGGATTTTACCTAATGTAAAGGTTCGAATCTTGCCGGGCGTACCAAATAATGTGGTGATTGTAGCTCAGTTGGTAGAGCCCCGGATTGTGATTCCGGTTGTCGTGGGTTCGAGCCCCATCAGTCACCCCACTCTTTATCGAGTACAAAAAAAGCGACTTTACGTCGCTTTTTTTGTGCCTGAATTCCTAATTTTAACAATTAACTTAATATTGTCTTATTGCACCTATAATTCCCTCTCGACTCTGTTGTCAAGCATGGCTATAATGCTGCGTCTTATTATTAATAACATGATGTTTATTAACGTGCTCGAAGCAGTTCTTTCTTAGTAGAGTATGGGTAAATAAACACAACAAAACGAATTCTTAACGTAGCTGATAACGTCGGCTATGAAAAAAGGACGTTAGATAAATTTGAGGTAAAATAATGCAAGTTTCTGTTGAAACAACTCAAGGCCTAGAGCGTAAAGTTACAATCTCTGTGCCTGCTGGTGATCTAGACAAGCTGATCAAAAACGCACTACGTAACGAAGCTAAGCGTGCAAAAATCGCTGGTTTCCGTCCAGGCAAAGTTCCTGTAAGCGTTATCGAAAAGCGCTATGGTGCAGCAATTCGTCAAGAAATCACTGGCGAGTTCATGCAACGTAACTTTGTTGAAGCAATCATTGCTGAAAAAATTAACCCAGCTGGTGCTCCAACTTTCACTCCAGGTTCTACTGAAGGTGAAAACTTTGAATTTACAGCGACTTTTGAAGTATACCCAGAAGTTGAATTGAAAGATTTGGACGCAATCAAAGTTGAAAAGCCAGTAGCTGAAGTAACAGATGCTGACGTTGACAACATGATTGAAACTCTACGTAAGCAACACGCTACATACGCAGCAGTAGAACGTGCTTCAGAAGACAGCGACAAAGTTAAAATGAACTTTGTTGGTACTGTTGACGGTGAAGAGTTTGAAGGCGGTAAAGCTGATGATTTCGAACTTCAACTAGGTAGCGGTCGTATGATCCCTGGCTTTGAAGACGGTATCCTAGGCAAGAAAGCAGGTGAAGAGTTCGATATCGAAGTTACTTTCCCTGAAGACTACCACGCTGAAGACTTAAAAGGTAAAGCGGCTAAGTTCGCAATCACTTTGACTGAAGTTCAAGGTGCAGATTTACCAGAAGTTAACGAAGAGTTTGCTGGTCTATTCGGTGTTGCTGAAGGTGGCATTGATGCACTTAAAGTTGAAATTCGCAAGAACATGACTCGTGAACTTGAGCAAGCGCTTAAAGCTAACGTGAAAGAGCAAGTAATTAACGGTTTAGTAGACGCTCACGAAATTGATCTTCCAAAAGCACTAGTAGACAGCGAAGTAAATGTAGTTCGTCAACAAGCACTACAACGCTTCGGTGGTCAACAAGCGGCTAACATGCCTGAGCTACCAGCTGAGTTATTCACTGAACAAGCTGAGCGTCGTGTGAAAATCGGTTTACTGCTTGGTGAAGTGATCAAAACAAACGAGCTAAAAGCTGACGAAGATCGTGTTAAAGCACTAATCGAATCAATGGCTTCTGCTTATGAAGATCCAAGTGAAGTTGTTGAATATTACAACAAGAACAACGAAATGATGCAGAACATGCGTAACGTTGCTCTTGAAGAGCAAGCTGTAGAAGAAGTTCTAAAAGCAGCTAAAGTATCTGACAAAGAAGTTCAGTTCGAAGAGTTCATGAACCAAGCTACAGGTCAAGCTTAAGATTTATGAGCTAGACTTGACTTGATTAGCTGACAGTCATTTATAATGGCTCGTATGAGGCTCCTCGTACGAGCCATTTTTTATAAACCTAAAATAAACTGTTGGACTCAAGACATAACAAGTGTTTATCTTTGATAGATAAATACAAATTAACCATGTCATCAATTGTTTTTCTAGGATAAAGGAACTAATAATGCACAAAGCACCAGAGTCTGTTTTAAATTCTCTCGTCCCAATGGTAGTTGAGCAAACTGCTAAAGGTGAGCGTTCTTACGATATTTACTCGCGCTTGTTGAAAGAACGTGTGATTTTCTTAGTTGGTCAAGTAGAAGAACACATGGCTAACTTAATCGTGGCTCAACTTTTATTCTTAGAGTCAGAAAGCCCAGACAAAGATATTCACCTATACATTAACTCTCCTGGTGGTTCAGTAACTGCGGGTATGGCTATTTATGATACGATGAAGTTCATCAAGCCAAACGTGAGCACTGTATGTATGGGACAAGCAGCAAGCATGGGAGCATTCTTACTTGCAGCTGGTGAAAAAGGGAAAAGACATTGCTTACCAAGCTCTCGTGTGATGATTCATCAACCTTTGGGTGGCTTCCAAGGTCAAGCATCGGACATTGCAATCCATGCACAAGAGATCTTAGGCATTAAAGAAAAATTAAATAAAGTTTTGGCAGACCATACAGGTCAACCGCTAGAAGTTATTGAAAAAGATACAGATCGTGACAATTTTATGAGTGCTGATCAAGCATTAGACTACGGTATTATTGACTCTGTATTGACACATCGTAGCTGATTTTTAACGTATTCTACGTTATGATTTATTTATATGATCTGAATTTGATATGCCGTTTGATTACGGCATAAAGAGGTAAAATAATGGGCGACAAGAAAAGTGACGGCGATAACGGCAAGCTGCTTTATTGTTCTTTTTGTGGCAAAAGCCAACACGAAGTTCGCAAGCTAATTGCTGGCCCATCTGTATACGTTTGTGATGAGTGTGTAGAGCTTTGTAACGACATTATTCGTGAAGAGATCAAGGAGATCTCACCAAAACAGGACACGGATAAGTTACCTACTCCTCACGAACTAAGACAACATTTAGATGATTATGTTATCGGCCAAGATAAAGCCAAAAAGGTTTTAGCGGTTGCGGTATATAACCATTACAAACGTCTTAAAAATGCAAACCCACAAGATGATGTTGAACTTGGTAAAAGTAACATCCTGTTGATTGGTCCTACTGGTAGCGGTAAAACGTTACTTGCAGAAACACTAGCTCGCTCATTGAATGTGCCATTCACTATGGCTGACGCAACGACATTAACCGAAGCCGGCTATGTTGGTGAAGACGTTGAAAACATCATTCAAAAGCTGCTTCAGAAGTGTGATTACGACGTTGAGAAAGCACAACGTGGTATTGTCTACATTGATGAAATCGACAAGATCAGTCGTAAAGCAGATAACCCATCAATCACTCGTGATGTATCGGGTGAAGGTGTTCAGCAGGCACTTCTTAAGCTGATTGAAGGTACTGTGGCAGCGGTTCCACCACAGGGTGGTCGTAAGCATCCACAGCAAGAGTTCTTGCAAGTAGACACGTCTAAGATCTTGTTCATCTGTGGTGGTGCGTTTGCGGGTCTTGAAAAAGTGATTGATCAACGTATCGACACGGGTACTGGTATCGGTTTCGGTGCAACAGTGACCAGTGAGAAAGATAAGAAATCAGTTTCTGAGACTTTCCAACACGTTGAGCCAGAAGATCTCGTTAAATTTGGTCTTATCCCTGAATTTATCGGTCGTCTGCCAGTGGTAGCAACCCTTACTGAACTTGATGAAGATGCACTTGTGCAAATTCTTTCAGAGCCAAAGAATGCGATCACTAAGCAATATGCTGCGTTATTCGACATGGAAGAAGTTGAACTTGAATTCCGTGAAGATGCATTAAAAGCCATTGCTCAAAAAGCGATGAACCGTAAAACGGGTGCACGTGGTCTACGTTCAATTGTTGAAAGTATTCTACTTGATACCATGTATGACGTTCCTTCGACAGAAGACATTAGCAAAGTGGTTGTTGACGAGTCAGTGGTTAAGGGTGAGTCAGCACCAATCCTGATTTACGATACGCAAGATACTCAAGCCGCAAGCGGCGAGCAGTAATTTGCTTGTTAGCATTTAGCGCCTTTTTAAAAGTCGCTAAATGCTAAATTCCTTTCCTATTTTACTGACCTATCTCAGTGAGTGTTTGCAGAACCATTCTACTTCTTACTTTTAAACCATATATTCATCGCTAATCCTGGTGACGTACGCTGCACATCAATCGTGCCTTGTTGAGCTTCTACAAGTTCTTTAACCAGTGCCAGCCCAATGCCTGTACCTTGTGTGGTGCGAGTTAATTCACTGCCACCACGATAGAATAAATCAAATATCTTCTCTTCCTGCTCTGGCGTAATACCAAGACCGTAATCTCTGATTTGCAATTGAACCAATCCGTTTAGTTTCTCGGCAGGTTTGAAGATAAAGTCCAACGTTTTTCGACTCGGATCAGTTATCTTTTGCGTGTCATAGAATTTGATTGAGTTATCAGTGATGTTAATGACAACTTGAGAAAATGCGTCAATATCAGCGAGTAAAAATACATTTTCATGCTCGTCGAACGCCGACAAAATGTTGAGTTTAAAGTCGTTCTTCACTACTAACGAGGACACCTTCGACTGAATGATATCAATCAGCACGCTAAGTTTAGTGAATTCTGGAGATACATTATGGTGTGGTTGATTAAACTTGGACAGCTGTAAAATATTGTCGATTAAGCGACTTAATCGTTCACTCTCACTGTAAATAAAGTCGTAGTAATCTTTTCGATGCGCTTGTGATAAAACTTGTCCAGTTTTGAGCATCTCAGAGTACATCCGAATCGAGGTTAACGGCGTTTTCAGTTCATGACTGACGGACGACACAAAGTTCAACCTTTGCTCTGCGAGAATTAACTGCTTTAAGCCGATGCGATAAAAACCAAAACAACTCAATGCGGCAATGATCACCAAAGCAATCATGGCTATGATACTGAAGATGGCATCACTCGGTAATGCTAACGGATAAGTCGAGTAACTTACTTTATAGCCTTTTAAAGGCCAGCTGAGCCAGTGTTCGCCTATGCTTGACTCTGAAAGTTCTACCAAACTTTCAGGTTGTTCAATTTGAGTTTGTCTTAGATGGTTCCGATGATAGGTATATAGCTTATCTTGAATTTCATGTTTGGTTGCTGATACTGTCAACCCAATAGAGCGTTTAAGTTGTAAATTGCCTAATGTCGGCAAAAAAACATCGTTAATGTAACCACTGCGTTCGACAATATAACCCTGAAGTTTTTCGTCATTATTGATTTCAACGACTCGATAAAAGATTAGGTATTCGGGTAAATCAGAAATCACCTCAAATTTCGTTCTTTCTTTAAAGCCATTGATACCGACGAGCTGTTTTAGCTTATTTGATTGGTAAGCAATCTGTCTAAGCTTAATCGTGAGCGTTCTAGCTTCATGGTTTGATGTTTTCAGTCTGGTTAGTGCTTTTTTATCTCGTTCGCTATCAATAATATATGGCCAAGCAGGGCTGTTAAATATCCCATTCCTATCAATTTGAAAATAACCAATCAAGCCTTCAAAGTGTTTGTACTTTTTTCTATTTGCCAGTGGTGAAACCGCTTTGGTTAATTGCTCTGTTGCAGGGTTATATAAATGCTGAAAGTATTCAAATTCAGCAGGGGGGATCATATTTGTAAGTGCAATTCGTTTAAAACTTCTCTTATTTAAATGTGCGGTAACATCATCGACTTGTTGCTGATACTCGTGCAGTTGCTCTTGCTTGATTTTATTGAGAACGACATAAAACGAAAATAAGATGGAGGTCAGCAACAATGCAAAGAACATCGCAGTAAACCAGCGTAGACGTTTAAGTCTTTCTGAATAACTGAGCAGTGATTTATCGGAAAAAAATGTCTTCATGATAGAGCTCGCCCCCAATTAACTACAGAGTAATTGATAGCCTTCACCCCTTAAGGTGACGAGCAGTTCAGGCATTTTCGGGTCGAGTTCGATTTTCTTACGTATCTTGGCGATATGAATATCAACGGTGCGAGTGTCTAGGCAGTCTGTTGATTTATAGCCCCAAACTTCTCTTAACAGTTCTTCACGTGAGACGGACTTTTGCTGCTGGTGAAGAAAGCTCAAAATGGTGGCTTCACGGCGAGTGTAACGGATCTCTTTTTGGTAAGAAATGCCGGTCAACTTTTTTAGGCAAACATTTACTTTGTCGTTAATGGTGATGGTGCTGTCAGTACTCGAAAAACCGGTTCGACGAAGCAATGCGCCGACTCTTAGCACTAATTCTGATGTTGAAAAAGGTTTTGCTAAATAATCATCTGCACCCAAGCTTAAGCCGTTAATGATATCTTCTTCAGCATTTTTAGCAGTGAGCATGATAACAGCTTGAGTTGCCGACTGTTGACGAATGGCATTGCAGATATCAAAGCCGTTCATCGAGGGCAGCATAACGTCTAAAATAATGCAGTGAAAATTGCCTGTTAATGCTTGCTCAAGTCCCTTTTTACCGTCAGTTTCACTACTGACGTTATAGCCGTGAAATACAAATAGATCGGTAAGTCCACGTAGAATGGTTGGCTCATCTTCAACGATAAGCAATTGCGGTTTTATGCTCATATCCATTGATTCTTCTTATCTTTTTATTGCGTGAGTATATCAAGCAAGTTGATCAGTGAATTGCAAACTTTTGTAAAAATTGTAATGAGGTATTTTTACTTTCTGTGTCTACTTACTGCGAATCACTCCCAATAACATAACTCCAGATTTCATTTCAGGGATTTAATAATGAAAAATGGTTATGAAAGTTCGACTCAGCGTTTCAATTTGAAAAAGACATTGTTATCTCGCTTTGTAGCAGGGGTGATTGTTACCAGCTCACTGCTATCAGCACACAGCGCAGCGTTAGCGGTTGATCAAATTGCTGATAATGTTGAGCGCTTCGACAGCATTTACTTTATGGCGTTTGAGCCACAAACACTTTATGACGTTTTAGACAATATCCCAGGTGCAAAGAGCTTAGTACTTGCTTTAAACCGTAACTCCAACAATAGAGGTTTTGGCTCGGGTGGCGATCAAATTTTAATTAACGGCCAACGGGTTGCAGGTAAAGAAAATGGTACCCGTGAAGAGCTTGATAATATTCAAGCTACTGATGTTGATTATATTGAGTTGATTAGAGGCTCAACGGCTGGGTTAGATATTCAAAGTAATGGCTTAGTGATTAATGTAGTGCTTAAAGACGAAGTTGAAGCCTCTTTGTTATGGTCTGTCGGTGCGGTAAAAACAACTGACACTTCCATCAAACCGCAAGGCTCAATTTTGTTTAGCTCAGGTATTGGTAAAGCCAAATACCGAGTTGGATTTAATAATAATATCTATTTAACCAAACTAACCATTGAAGAAGCCTATATCTCACCTCAAGGTGACATTACTGACAACTTTTTACGTGTACGTGATAACCGTTATGAAGAGAATCAATTTACCGGCAAATTTGAGTATCCATTTTCCGATAAAACAGCACTAAACCTGAACGGCATTTATGAGCGTATTTCTGTTAATGCCGACTATGTTACAGAGCATCAGGATTGGCTTGTTGATGACTTTGGAATCAATAAGGTAGTTATCGATTGGGGGCTTTACCAATGGGAGTTAGGCGGTGATATCACCCATGAGTTATCAGAGCAAAGCCAGTTAAAGCTGCTTTTTATTAGCAATAGGGAAGATGCTAATGACCAATTATGGCGAGTGTCAGGCTTAGAAGTCGAAGAGGAAATTTTAGATTACCGACTACCGAGGCGCTACATTGGTACCGAGAACGTGCTTCGAGGAAATTGGGATTATCAACTCACGCCTAAGTATTCGATAGATACAGGTGCTGAAATTGCCATTAATACTCGTGATGAGAACTTACAATTTATTAGCGAGGGTGGGGCGTATCACTCTACAGAACTTAACGATATTAAAGAAACTCGCTACGAAGTTTTCTCGCATCACAACTATGCATTGGCAAGTGATTTAAACCTACAAGCATCATTAGTGTATGAGCGTTCAACCATGGACGTAAATACAGATTTCACATTAATTGATGATGGTACAAGTCAAATTAAAGATAGCTCATCCCGTACCTTTGATTATTGGAAACCTAGGTTAAACCTACAGTACGATTTAACTGATTCACAGCAGTTACGGTTTAACTATGAGCGAACTGTAAGCCAGCTTGCTCTCAATGACTTTGTTCCAGAGTTTAACCGTGATGAAGTTCGTCTAGAGGAAACCAATCCGAATCTTAAACCGCAAGTTCAAGATGAGTTTTCAGTAAGTTATGAAGTTCAATGGGCGGATAAAACCGCAAGTTTGAAAACCACGCCATATTACTACGATATTTCTGACTTAATTACTGAAATCCCGCTGGTTTTAAGAGCTGGTGAGGGCAATGTCGATAAGGCAAAAGAATACGGTGTGATGTTTGATGCTTACTCAGAACTGAAAGAGTTTGGTTTTGAAAATACGCTGATCAGCGCCAATTGGACTTTAAGAGACAGTGAAATTGTTGATCCATTTACAGGTGAAAATACTTCAATGCTTTGGCAAAGTTCAAGCAGTTGGGATGTCACCATTAATCAGAATGAGATTTTACCGAATACCTCGCTCAATTTTAGTTTAAATAAGCGTACTCCGAGGCGTTTCTCAAGGTTTGATTATTTGAGACGATCTGAAAATGACCTATATGGCTCAGGCTTTGTTGATTATCAGATAAATAAAAATTTCAAACTCAGATTTCATACTCAATTTATCTTTAAGCGCAAATATAAGGAGTTTAGACAACGCTATGAAGGGTTGTTTACTGAGTCTGATTTTTTGAGATATGAGCAGAGGAAGGTACATCGGAAGCCTAGGTATACTTTGACGTTGTCTGGTCAGTTTTAGGTTTCTTGCTGAATTTCATTCATTCTTTAGGAGAAAACTTAAACTTCTTTGAAGTTTTAAAGTCGTGGGCTTTCCGCCCACACCCGAGGAAGAGGGGAGTTCTCCAGCAAACTCCCCTCTTCCATCTCCCCATGCCGCCCCGCAAAGCTAAACGTTATTCCTCTTATGATAAAAAATATCTAACGCTTCTGATGGTGCATCCATGCACCCCAGAATCTAGCGCAGCGTCCATGCTGCGCTTACGCTATTTTTCATCAACGATGAATAACAACTTTGCCATGGGGAACCATCGTAGCCCGCAAGGTTTTCGAAGATATACAAATTGCAAAAGACCTAAGCTTTAATTTACTCCAAGGTCGCTTAAAGGCTGACAATACCCGTCGAAGGTGCTGAAGATATTGTTGAATGTGAAATGACGTGGGCGAGACATGGAGGTCGAGCCAAGCTCTGGGGTACAGGATGTACCATCAGAGCTGTTAGGCATTTATTCAACAATATCTGAAACGCTCAGCTTCGTTGAGGCGGCATGGGATGATGCAAGAAGGGATTTGCTGGAGAATCCCTTTTTGCTCCGGTGTGGGCGGAAAGCCCACGACTTTATGTGGTGTTCAACTCAATTTGTGCTGTATGAAAAATTCTACTGCAGCATTACTAACAAAAGCGGTTCTATGCATTAGTGAGATACCATATCTCTGATTAATCAAGTATTATTAACTCATCTGTTCTGAGATTTTAAAGGCAAGTTATGAGTGTGATTATTTTTGATAAAACTAAAGATGGCGTAATCGATAGCATAGTTGCAACAGGAAAGACAACATATAGATATGCAATCGATAGTCTTTACCCATTAATAGACCGTTTTTCAGCTCAACGAAAAACTCAGGATAAAAAGTTTTATGCTCGTTTAGAAAGAGATATCCTTGATAAATGTCTCATGCCACCTTTGACCATTGCATTTGTAGAGCCAAATTTCGATAAAAATAACGAAGAAGATATTGCTGAATATATCAAAGACAATATTGATTCAGGTTATGTTCTAGATGGTATCCAGCGTTTGAGTACCCTAAATCGTGCTAAAGATGATGAGAGGTTTGATGATTCTCAGTCTTTATATTTGAACGTTATTATATCGCCTAGTGAAGACAAATTGTTATATCGAATGATAACCTTGAATAATGGTCAAAAACCTATGACACCGAGGCACCAAATTGAAATCTTGACTCAGGAACTATTTGATTTTAATGATATTAATATAGACGTTCAAACAGAGAAAGAACGAGGGGAAGCCATTGTTAAAGGCTCATTTGATTTAGGTGATTTATCAAAAGCGTATTTAGCTTTCCTAACAGGAAGCGTAAATAATGACAACAATAAGATTATCGGCGAAAAAATGGATCAGATCATTGTTGGACGAATTATGGATAAGCAGCCCACAGATGAAGATATAGATTTTAAGCAAGTTATTAAGCAAATTGAGAAGCTCTCAGATGATGATTCTGTAAAGAAGTGGTTAAAAGTTGGAAACAACTTGATTGGATTTTCTGTAGGGCTGAAAAACTCATACGGTAAGATTGTTGATACATCTCCGCAGAAATTTTCTGAATCAGTTAGTTTGTTTGAGTCTGCCTTCAAGGCAATTAACCAATCAAAAGTAAACCTAGGGAAATATAGACGGGAACTCTCAAAAAACTTTATTGAAAACTATGCGGAGCATTCTGAGTTTGATGAAATGGAGTTAGTTGAACACTTTATGGAGTTGACTTCTTAATGTCGATGTATAAAGCATTTAACTATAAAGAAAATTTGCCCGCACATATTTTGAAGCAATTACCAGGAAAATTGAAAATATTAGATGATAAAGATCCTGAAATTTTGCTCATAATAAGATTATTATCTGGGAATATAGAGTTAACACATAATTATTCGAATAAAAAAATAAAAAGCAGAGTCAATTATTTCTCAAGTAATCTTTTGCCCTTTAGCAACTGGAAAACCCAATTTCCTCAGTACATATTAGAAGACGTAAAAGCTGATGATTTAGCTTCTTTCATCGATAAAACTAAATATGTAAATAGGAACTTTTATTCAGTGATACTCTCTGAAATTTCTCAATTCATTTTACACACGAATAGGAAATCTCATACATCAGCTTTTATTTACATTTACAGAATGTTAGAAAAAATCTCTTATGCATTCCCATTGATTTATACTTCTAAAACTCAAGATTTTCAGCGCTCTTTTAATAAGCTCAAAGAGTTAATGATAGGAGACAGCGAAAAGAAAGAGCTGGGGTTTTTTAAAACTTTTATTGATATGCTCTACAAGGGGGATAGTATCTCGGATACTTCTGTAGATATTAAATTTAATGCATCAGAAAATGATGTAAATAAGCAAATGTTTAAAGAGATAAAAAGGGTAACACCAAATGAAGCTGTTCATGAAGATACGGATGAACCTGGAAAATTATCTATAAAATTCTGTGAAATGGGCAGTTTTATTATTAGTATCCGAAACAGGTTCTTTCATAACCTGAATGGTGGGGCTAAGAATATTGAAAGCAGTAAAATTGTAGACTCTGATGAATTATTTTCGTTTATTAATTCAGCGGCAATGTACTGGTTAGCAATGGTATTCTTAGAGGTCGTGTCATTCAGTTTATCTGAGTATTTAAAGCAAAAGAAAGCTGTTGTCTGATATTTCAGGCTTAATGAAAATTTTAACGATTAGTTATAATTATTTATTCAGAGTTCTAACTTTAGATTATTAAAAGTCATCAAGCACAAAACCTGATGACTCAACAAAATCACTTTTGTGTTGCTGCTTTCATCTGGGATACAAACTCAGCTAAGTCCTTCAACATCGCCTCATTATCACCAAGATTTTTCTCAATCAACTTAACCGTAGCAGAACCCGAAATCACACCTGCAACTCCAGAAGCAACAGCGGTACGAACTTGCTCAGGTTGAGAAATACCAAACCCTAACACAGCTGGGGGCGCATTATGCTCTTTTAAAGAGGTAAGAATATGATCAAGCGGTGTTCCTGCTTTATTATCAGCGCCTGTTACTCCTGCACGAGATAACAAATAAGTATAACCCTCGCCATACTCACTCACTTTGGCGAGCGTGTTTTCATCTCCATTAGGTGGAGCAATAAAAATAGGGGCAATACCATGTTGCTTGGCACTGGATCTAAAAGGCGCTGATTCTTCAATTGGTACATCGGCGATGAGTACCGAGTCAACTCCCGCACTCTTGGCTTTTTGATAAAAAGCATCAATGCCATTGGCGTAGACCAAGTTAGCGTAAAGCAACAGCCCGATAGGCATCGTAGGGTGTTCAGTTCTGATTTCAGAAATCAACTGAAAACAAGCATCAGGCGTAACACCTGAGTGCAAAGCACGAATGTTAGCCCCTTGAATAACTGGGCCGTCAGCAAGTGGGTCAGAAAATGGAAATCCTAACTCTAATGCATCAGCGCCACTCTCAATTAAGGTGTTAATTATCGCCTTTGATTGCACAATATCAGGGTCGCCCACAGTAACAAACGGGACGAAAGCGGCTTGATTTTTCTCTGATAATCGAGTGAAAGCGTTGTGGTATCGTGTCGAAATCGTCATTTATTTTGCCTCACCATTTAACATCTCAGAAACTGAGAAAATATCTTTATCGCCACGACCTGAAAGGTTCACAACCAGAATTTTTTCTTCTGTCGCTTCTTTTGCCATTTTATAGGCGTAGGCTAGGGCATGAGAGGATTCTAATGCTGGAATAATACCTTCGCTGCGGGCCAGCATCTGGAATGCTTCTAACGCTTCATCATCGGTAATGGATACATATGTACCGCGGCCAGAAGTATGCAAGTGCGCATGTTGAGGGCCAACAGACGGGAAGTCTAGGCCCGCTGAAATAGAGTAAGATTCTTCTATTTGGCCGTGGCTGTCTTGCATTAATGGTGACTTCATACCGAAGAAAATACCTGTTTTACCTTCAGTTAATGGCGCACCATGTTGATGTGTGTCGATACCTTTACCTGCTGGCTCGACACCAACTAATTGGACGTCGGTTTCATCAATAAAGTCGGTAAACATACCAATCGCATTTGAACCGCCGCCAATACAGGCAATAACTGCGTCAGGTAAGCGGCCTTCACGTGCTTTTAATTGTTGTTTAGTTTCTTCACCAATCATTTTTTGGAATTCACGCACAACCGTTGGGTATGGATGCGGACCAGCAGCTGTACCTAACAAGTAGTGCGCTGTATCGTAGTTGCCGGTAAAGTCGCGCATAGCTTCATTACAAGCATCTTTTAAGGTTGCAGCGCCAGAGGTGACAGGGATGACTTCAGCGCCCATGAGTTTCATTCTAAATACATTGGGTGATTGGCGCTCTACGTCTTTCGCACCCATGTAAACTCGACACTTCATGCCGAGCAAAGCGCAGGCAAGTGCTGTCGCAACACCATGTTGCCCCGCACCAGTTTCAGCAATGATCTCATTTTTACCCATACGTTTAGCAAGCAATGCTTGCCCTAACACTTGGTTAGTTTTATGGGCGCCGCCATGTAATAAGTCTTCACGCTTTAGATAAATTTTTACCAAAAGATTTGGGCTGAAGTTCTTCGTGAGTGTCAGTGCTGTTGGACGACCAGCATAGTTTTGCAACAGGTCGATAAACTCTTTCTGAAATTCAGGATCATTTTGAGCATCAATAAAAGCTTGTTCTAATTGCTGCAAAGCAGGCATCAGTGTTTGTGGTACAAACGCACCACCAAATTCACCGAAGTAAGGATCTAATTTAAACTGTGACATGGTATTGCCTTAGTAATTTCTTAATGCTTTAAATACTTGTTGGATTTTGATTTTGTCTTTGACACCTGGGCTGATCTCTATGCCGGAGTTAAAATCCAATCCGTAAAAATTCTGTTTCATCGCTTGTTCTGCATTTTCTGGTGATAAGCCGCCTGCAAGCCATGATGCTTCTCTATTGTCCAGTTGGCGTTGCCAATCGAAGCTTTCGCCTGTGCCACCAAAGTTTGCACCAGATTTTGAATCAAATAATACTTGGTCAGCATTTGATGGCATTTCTGCAATTTCACTATTGTCATTATTTACGGCTATAGCTTTCCAAACTAAGGCGTCTGAGCCTAGACTTTTTAGCGCTTGCTTTAGTTGTTCAATATATTCTTCAGTTTCGCTACCGTGTAGCTGAACGGCAAACAAACCAAGCTCTTTTGCGAAGGTTGAAACCTGTTCGATACTTTGATCGACAAACACACCCACAAAACGTAAGCCTAAATGAGATTGCTTGTGATGTTCGGTAATACTTTTTGCTTGCTGAGCGCCAATGCACCTTGGTGATTTAGGTGCGAAGATCAAGCCTGCATAGCTAGCACCAGCGTTAGCAACCGCTGAGCTGTCTTCAATGCGAGTGATACCACACACTTTGGTATTACCAAAAATCAAGGTACGACAGGCTAGGTCGATGTCTGCTTCTGCCATTAATGAACTGCCCACTAAGAAGCCATTAACGATTGGGGCTAAGCGTTTTACCTGCTGATTGGTGTAGATACCAGACTCGCTGATGACGACTCGATCTCTTGGGATACGAGGCGCTAATTTTTCAGAGGTTGCTAAATCAGTGGTCAAATCCCGTAAGTTACGGTTGTTAATGCCGATGATTTGCGCATTGAGTTTAATGGCTCTGTCGAGTTCTTCTTCGTTCGAAACTTCTGTCAGAATATCCAATTGATATTCCGCCGCCTTTTCAGCAAGCGTTTGGTATTCTGAGTCAGTAAGCACAGACAGCATTAATAATATTGCATCGGCACCTTGGTGTGCTGCTAATTTTATTTGGTATTCGTCAACAAAGAAGTCTTTACATAAAACGGGTTGATCGACCAAGCTTCTTACACGAGCGAGGTATTCAAAGCTGCCTTGAAAGAATTGTTCATCAGTTAATACTGACACGGCAGAAGCGTATTTTCTATAAACACTGGTGATGGCACCTAAATCAAAGTCTTCACGGATCAAGCCTTTTGATGGACTGGCTTTTTTACATTCAAGAATAAAACTCGCATTAGGCTGTTTAAGTGTTTGATACAGACTTCTTGTCGAAACTCTAGGGGTTAAGCTAGCTTCTGGAAAACGCTCTTTTAACTGAGTAATATGTTCGTCTTTGGTTGCAACAATGCGCTTTAAGATATCTTGCATTTACTTCACCTCTCCAATTGCTGCAAGTTGTTTCAATTTATCTAATCCTTTACCTGAGTTAATAATGTCTTTTGCTACCGAAGTCGCAGCTTTTAGTGAATCAGCTAAACCGCTTAAGTAAATGGCAGCGCCAGCATTAACAGCAACAGCATCGATATGAGCGGGTTTACCTTGCCCTGACAAAATGTTGCGGGTCGCTTCAGCATTGTCGGCTGGGCTTCCACCCACTAAATCATCTGCGGAATGCATGCTGATCCCTAAGTCAGCAGGGGACATACTATAGTGACGGAGTTCACCTTCTTTCAGCTCTGTGATTTGAGTGTCACCATGCACCGCAATTTCATCCATACCACTGCCATGTACAACAAGAGCGCGCTTAACCCCCATTTCTTTCAAAACAGATGCAATGGGTTGTACTAATTCTGATGAATAGACACCGAGTAACATAAACGATGGTCTCGCAGGGTTAACTAGTGGCCCTAAAATATTAAAAATAGTGCGAGTTTTCAGTGCTTGCCTTACTGGCACTGCATGTTTAAAACCACCATGGTAGTGCGGAGCGAATAAGAAGCAGATACCATTCTCCGCAAGACTTTGACTGGCTAAGGCTGGTGCCATGGTTAAGTCTACGCCCAAGTGAGATAACAGATCAGATGCTCCTGATTTACTCGATACGCTGCGGCTACCATGTTTGGCAACTTTACAGCCCGCTGCAGCGGCAACAAACGTAGAAGTGGTTGAAATATTGATAGTGTTGAAGCCGTCACCGCCAGTACCAACTAAATCAACAATGCCACTGTTACCAAAATCAGTACTTCGATATGGAAATGGTTTAGCGACTGCTAGGGATGCATCGGCTGCACCACAGATTTCAGCTACCGTTTCGCCTTTGACTTTAAGTGCGGTCAGCATTCCTGCGAGAGAAACATCTTCAATTTGACCAGAAATGATGGCTGAAAAAATTTGGCTCATCTCGTCTCTGGTCAGTGAAATGCCTTGATAGATTTTTTCAAAGAGTTGTTGTAATTGCTCAGGCATTATTTTGAACCTCAAGGTCAGAGTTATCCGTTAGATAATGAATCGATTCGATCAACAGTTCACTACCGAGCGTGGTCAATATGGATTCTGGATGAAATTGAAAGCCCACTGACTTATGCGTTTTATGAACAACGGCCATTGGCAGTGAGTCAGTAAATGCTACAACTTCTAGCTCTTCTGGTACTTCGGTTGCGACTAAACTGTGATAACGACCAACAGGCAAAGGTGAAGGTAGTTGCCCAAAAATATGATGCTTTGTATGTGTAATAGGGCTCGCTTTACCATGTACAACAGTGGGGGCACGATCAACCGTACCACCGTAATGCTCAACCAAAGCTTGATGGCCCAAGCAAATTCCCAAAATAGGTACTTGGCCAGCGACCAATGAAATTAACTCCATCATGCAACCTGCTTGATGTGGTGCACCAGGACCAGGGGATAACACTAAAGCTGCATTCTTTTCAGACAACAGTTTGTCAGCTAAAAACGTTGCATTAATATTGTTGCGGTAAATGACTACTTCAAAACCTAAGCTGCGAAATTGGTCGACTAAGTTATAAGTAAAGGAGTCGAAGTTATCTAAAAAGTACAGTTTCATTGTCCGCCTCCTAGTTTGATTGCAGAAATAACGGCTTGAGATTTTTGGCGAGTTTCATCTGCTTCAGCTTGTGGGTCAGAATCAAATACCACACCGGCGCCAGCTTGAATGTGAGCAATCCCATTTTTTACGTAAGCAGAGCGAATCACAATACAAGTATCCATATCACCATGTGAGTTAATGTAACCAACGGCACCACCGTAGCTGCCTCTGCGTTCACCTTCTGCTTCACGCAGTAACTGAGCTGCGCGAACTTTAGGAGCACCTGTTAAAGTGCCCATATTCATACATGCTTGATAAGCGTGAAGTGCATCGAGTGGTTCACGTAATTGGCCAGTTACTCGACTGACAAGGTGCATCACATGAGAATAACGATCCACTTTTAATAATTCAGCCACTTTGCGAGTACCACTTTGGCTGATGCGTGCAACATCGTTACGGGCTAAGTCGACGAGCATTAAATGCTCTGAAAGCTCTTTTTCATCTAGACGCAGTTCAAGCTCAATACGACCATCTAAGTCTTGGTCAATTTCACCATTGGCTTTTTTGCCACGTTTACGAGTACCTGCAATTGGGTAAATTTCAACTTGATTAGTTGTTGCATCATACTTCAATGCACTTTCTGGCGAAGCACCGAATAAAGTGAAGTCAGGGCCATTGAAGTAAAACATGTAAGGGCTAGGGTTGGTTTCTTTTAGTTTACGGTAAGCGCCAATCGTGTTTGGGCAAGGTAAACTGAAACAGCGAGATGGAACGACTTGAAAGATATCGCCAGCGATAATGTGCTCTTTAAGCTCCACAACTTTTGCTTTGTAATCCTCATCAGAAATATTAACCGATACTTCAGCATCTACCGGATTTGAAGGTTGCTTTTTAAATTCTGTGAGTTCTGCTAATTCAATAATATCAATCGATTGTTTAGCTAGGAGGGATTGTGTCTCAGTCTCTGAATCAAATTGATATGATGTGAGTGTTGCTTTGTTTAAGGTATGGTCGATATTGATTAAGGTTTCGGCAACATAGAATAAGTAGTCTGGGCAATCATTTTTACCTTCTTTCACTTCTGGTAATGGCTCTACGGTTTCGATTAAGTCGAAAGCCATAACACCTCCTAAGAAGATCGGTTGATTGTTTTCAGTATCTTTTAAGGTCGACACAAGAGCTCTTAATCCATCCAGTGTTGAAGTCGTCATGAGCTTTTCATCTTCATCAAGAAGTTCTGAAGGCTTTGAAAGAGTTACTGTTAATGTGTTTTCACTGGTATCAATTTGCTCGTTGATAAAATACAGCTCGATGGTATTAAACAATGCCTTACCATTGTTTGTCAGGGCTGTGAAAGTAAGTTGGTTACCTGCACATTGAATTTGTAATGCACTGTGGGTGATTAAAATGCTCTGTAAATGATCTTTACTTTCAACCTCGGCAGACTCAAGCAGCATAGTATGTTGGCTGTTTTGAGTTAGCTTTCGATAAAGACTGAGCGGATCATCGAAATAACGAATACTCGTTTTCGAAGTTGATACTGCTGATATTTGTCCCATTACCTTTCTTCCTACGCCTTTTGATTTTGATATCAAATAGACTTGCTAACTAATGAATTTCTTTCAGGCAACAAAAAAGCCCGCATGATGCGGGCTTTTTTGTTGAATCTGTCTCAATTATTTTGAGTACACAGCTTCACACCACCCGCGAAAGAGGGAAGTGCCACCACCAGTTGATGTTTTGGAATGTGCTGCGTGATGTCATTTTTCTGTAATTTATACTCGAATAAATAGTGCCTATAGGAGACATGAGTTTAAGAGTAATGTCAAGCGATGGTTGATAACTTAAGTTAAAAAACATCATGAATCATTTTTACTAACTGGCTAAATGTAAAGTTCAGGCAATTTTCTGGCTTAATGGGCGCATGTTCTTCCTTAATGCAATTCATCAAAGTACCTATGCTTTGACGTAATTCATTATCGGTTTCAGGGGAGCTCTTAACATCGTATAGTTTTTGACTGGCGAAGTTAACTTGCTGCTCTGCTTCTTTGGTTATCTCTTCAGTGGTACAGGGACCGAATCCTATATTTGAAGCCTTGTGTATACCTCCACTAACTTGTTCTGCCATTGCTATTTTCCAGCTACCGACTTTGAAAGTCTGTTTGATAATTGATAATGAGGTTAGCACTGAAAGTTATGAGAGTTCATTGATTAAGGGTTAAAGGATTTTTAATGATAATTAATCAATTGTATTCATCTTCTAACACATTTTTTATTCACTCCATTCAAGTTGCCCTTTTTAACTTTAATTCAGTTACAATACTGACATGAATGAAGAATCCATTTTAATCGATCTCCATTGCCATACAACTGCTTCGGATGGACAACTTACCCCTTCTGAAATTATTGATAGAGCATTAACCAGAAAGGTTGATGTGTTGGCGATCACGGATCACGATACTGTTCAGGGCTTGTTTGAGGCTCATGAATACAATAATAAAAAAGACACACCTTTAACTCTGATTAATGGTGTGGAAATCTCTTGCCGATGGGAAAGTCACGACATCCACGTTGTTGGGTTAAATGTGGATATTGAAAACCAACAACTTGACGAGTATCTAAAGACACAAAGAGTACTTCGTGAAGAACGCGCTGCAGAAATCGGACGAAGGCTCGAAAAAGCAGGTGTAGTAGGGGCTTATGAAGGTGCTAAGTCTTTTGCTAATGGCGCCGCTCTGAGCCGAGGTCATTATGCGAGCTGGTTAGTCAAAAATGACTATGCTAAGTGTAGAAATAGTGTTTTCAAGAAATACATGACCCGCGGCAAAACGGGCTATGTACCGAATAATTGGAAAAGTATTCCAGAAGCTGTTGCTATTATCCATCAAGCTGGTGGCCAAGCTGTATTAGCGCATCCGAGCGGTTATAAGTTTTCAGCCAAGTGGTTGAAAAAGTTGGTTCGAGAGTTTAAAGAAGCCAATGGTGACGCTATAGAAGTCGTGCTGGGGCAACAATCCATTAATGATCGCAGTAACTTGATTGCTTTAAGTCATCAAAATGAGCTCTACGCTTCATTGGGAAGCGACTTTCATTTTCCCGGCGGCTGGCTCGAATTAGGTAAGAATTTATTTAGACCTAAAGGTGTCAACTGGATTTGGGAATCACAGAATTGGAAAAAAGAAATTAAGGCAGAACCCCTACAATGAGCCAGTTTTTTTATGTTCACGAGGAAAATCCTCAGGCGAGACTAATTAGCCAAGCGGTCAACATCTTGAAGCAGGGGGGCGTTATCGTCTACCCCACTGATTCTGGTTATGCGCTGGGTTGTTTGATTGGCGATAAGAATGCCATGACTCAAATTACTCGGATTCGAAGAATTGAACACGATCATCATTTTTCATTGATGTGTCGTGATTTATCAGAGTTAGCGACTTACGCTCGAGTTGATAACCAAGCTTACCGCCTGCTCAAGTCCTGTACTCCTGGGCCTTATACTTTTATTTTTAAAGCGACGAAAGAAGTACCGAAGAGATTGCAATCGAGTAAAAAGAAGACCATCGGTATTCGTGTGCCTCAAAACATCATTGCTTTGGCGTTGTTGGAAGAGCTGGAAGCACCATTAATGTCGACTAGTTTGGTGATGCCTAATGCTGAATACGCAGAATCAGATCCAGAAGAGGTTCGTGATTTATTAGAGCATCAAGTTGACTTGATCATTCATGGTGGTTATTTGGGTGAGAATCCGACCACAGTGGTTGATATGTCTGAAGGTAGCTTTGATGTACTCCGTGAAGGTGCTGGTGATACGTCTATCTTTGAGTAATGAACTTGTTTATAATTGTCGACTGGAATTTCTAAGAGGAGAAGGGCTCGAATGCAAGTTGCTCAGCAAAGTTTACCGCTAGCAGTTGTTCGGGGTCAGGCTTACAGTGATATTCCTGCGGATTTATACATTCCGCCAGAAGCATTAGAAGTATTTCTCGAAGCATTTGAAGGACCTCTCGATCTTCTTTTATATTTGATCCGCAAACAGAAATTAGATGTTGTGGATCTATCTATTCATCAAATAACCTCTCAATATCTAGAATATATTGAAATGCTGACAGATGCTCGAATAGAGCTTGCAGCTGATTATTTGGTGATGGCGGCAACGTTGGCCGAAATCAAATCTCGGCTGTTGCTCCCTAAACCTGAATTGGAAGGTGATAGCGAAGAAGATCCAAGGGCATTGTTGATTCGTCAATTAAAGGCGTATGAAACGATTAAAGATGCTTCTGCTGACATTGATAATTTACCTCGTTTAGAGCGTGATTTCCATGTTGGACAAGTGACTATAGCAGGAGAGGCTCAAACTGAAATTGTGCCACCTGATGTTTCACTGGCTGAACTAGCCCAAGCGTTTACAGCTGTTTTACAACGTGTTGAAGCCTATGAACATCATCATGTTCAAAAAGAGGTGCTATCAACACGAGAACGCATGGTGCAAATTTTAGAAAAATTAAATGCAGATTCTTACACCCCTTTTCAGGAGTTATTTGCTGTTGAAGAAGGAAAGGCGGGTGTTGTTGTGAGTTTTCTTGCTCTAATGGAGCTAGTGAAAGAAATGCTTGTTGAATTAGTGCAAGCGGAGCCACTTTCGATCATTTACGTTAAAGCTAATTGAGTTAAGGCTATTTGATGAAAATAAATGCTCTGCAATTGAAACAACTTATCGAAGCAAGCTTATTTATTGCAGGTAAACCTCAATCCATATCACAATTGAAAGAATCTGTTCTGGCAGATTATGATGTATCACGACAGGCGTTAAAGAAAGCCATTGAAGAACTGGAAGCTGACTATCAAGACCGTGGTATTCAATTGGTGAACGTCGCAGGTGGTTATCGGTTTCAGACCGCTGAATTTTTAAGTCCTTTATTGCAGACTCTATGGCAAGAAAAGGCACCGAAATATTCTCGAGCAACGCTTGAAACATTATCGGTTATTGCTTATCAGCAACCTGTGACTCGAGGGGATATCGAGTTAGTTAGAGGTGTGGCTGTGAGTAGTCACATTATAAAAACACTTACAGATAGAGACTGGATTAAAGTTATCGGTCATAAAGAAGTTCCTGGAAGACCTGCGCTTTATGTGACAACAAAGGCGTTTTTAAGTTATTTCGGACTCAATAGTTTGACAGAGTTACCTCCACTATCTGATCCTGAAGCATTACAGGCCTTGTTTGGTAATACACAGACAACGCTAGAAACTATAAAAGAGTCTACTAATGAGTGAAAAATTGCAGAAAGTCTTGGCCCGTGCAGGTCATGGCTCCCGTCGTGAGATGGAGGCATGGATTGCTGCAGGTCGAGTTAGTATAGACGGAGAAATCGCAACCATCGGTGATCGAGTTGAGGCTCAAGCTCAAGTTCGTCTTGATGGTCGCATCGTCTCGTTAAAGTCAGCAGAAGACGTTGTTTGTCGTGTGTTGGCTTATCACAAACCTGAAGGTGAAATTTGTAGCCGCAAAGATCCTGAAGGACGCCCAACGGTATTTGACCGTTTACCAAAAGTTCGTGACGGACGTTGGGTCGCAGTAGGGCGCTTAGATATCAATACCTCTGGTTTATTGTTGTTTACTTCAGACGGCGATCTAGCGAACCGATTGATGCATCCATCAAACGAGGTTGAGCGTGAATACGCTGTTAGAACTTTTGGTGAAGTTACAGACGGTAATATTCAAAAGCTTCGTACAGGTGTAATGCTGGAAGATGGCCTTGCTAATTTTGACAAAATTAAAGCAGCAGGTGGCGAAGGCATTAATACTTGGTGGCATGTAACGCTTAAAGAAGGCCGTAACCGTGAAGTCAGACGATTATGGGAGTCTCAAGAGGTTCAAGTCAGCCGTCTTATTCGTGTTCGTTACGGTATGGTTGAATTACCTAAAACACTGCCAAGAGGCGGTTGGGTTGAATTGCCATTAGAGCAGGTCAATTATTTACGTCAACTTGCAGACTTAGAGCTTGAGAATCGTACTTTCTTAGGTACTGATAAGCACAGTCAATCACGTAATAAAGTGAAGAGTGCAAAAATTAGAAGAGCAGTTAGAAAAAATAAAGTTGTTTCTAAATCAAAATCTAAGAATACTCGCAAGAGAGATTAATTTTACATTAACTTAAGATTAATTATTATCAATAAAAGGAGCTTAATTGCTCCTTTTATTTTTTCTGTAACGGCTTATTGCGCGTTTAATTTTTGACCATTTACGTTAACTGAAACATCAGCCATTACATAAAGATAAGTCGGCATTAAATCTTCAGGTGTTTTTAACGTTAATGGATCTTCACCAGGGTATGCCTTAGCACGCATTTCTGTACGAGTAGCACCAGGGTTAATTGAATTAACTCTAACTTGAGTACCATCGCATTCGTCAGCCAGTACTTCCATCATACCTTCAGTTGCGAATTTAGATATCGCATAAGGGCCCCAATAAGCTCTTCCGGTACGACCTACACCACTTGACGTAAACGCAATCGACGCTGATTTAGCTTTACGAATAACAGGTAATAATGCTTTGGTCATCATAACCTGTGAGGTGACATTCACCTTCATGATATCTTGTAAAGAATCGATATCAATGTGTTCGAAAGGACCAAGCACACCAAGGACACTGGCGTTATGGAGTAAACCATCAAGCTGACCAAATTGCTGTTCGATAGTTTCAGCCATATCTTTATAGTTTTGTTCTGTCGCACCCTTCATATCCAGAGGGATGATGGCTGGTTTTGGGTAACCCGCTTGTTCGATAGCATCATAAGTTGCTTCAAGCTTTTTTACTGTTTTACCAAGTAAAATTACCGTAGCTCCATACTCTGCGTATTTTAAAGCGGCGATTTTACCGATACCTGCTCCTGCTCCAGTAACTAGAATCGTTTTGCCTGCTAAGCAATTTTTTTCCGCTTTAAACTCTAACATGAGCTTTTACCTCCAAATTTTATAAATGCCCGTCTATTGTACGCTTTAGCAAAACGGATGCGAGCGTTTTAAACGGTTGACTTAATAATTGACTAACCTAGATTAATTATGAATCACAAATTTATGGCTTAGATCACATTTATAGGTTAAGTTGTGAACCATAAAAGGACATTTAAATGTTCTATTCAGTCACAATATTTACGTATTGTGACTTGTTTTTGGGGAAAACAAAATCGTTCCAACAAGATTTGAGGAAAAAAGATGAAAAGACTCTTATTGAGCGTGGTAATTGCCTCGACATTAGGTCTGACCGCTTGCGGCGGTAAAAGTTCAAATGATCATAAAGACGATGCAGTGCCAACAGTCCCACAAGCACATTTAGCATTTCAGCCTGATCCAAGTGCGACAGACACGGCAATTCCATTACCAAGTGATATCTTATTTAGCGGCACACAAGATGGTAGTTTAAGTATTCCTGATAAAACTCCGGAAAACATAACGAATCCTAATTTTTCTATTGGTGCGCTTGATGGTTGGTCAACAACAGAGTCGATTACGATCCCTGTTAACTTTCCTAAGTATGATAGTCAGCAGAACCCCGTAACAGATTTAGGTATTATGCCTCAATCTGTCACTCAAGATGGAACGGTAAGGTTATTTGCGGTTCAGAAGCGAGGTCCACTCGCCTTTGACAAAAACTGTGCGACTGCAAACCCAAATGACTCACTGTTAGTTTGCCGAGTAGAACAAGAACTAAAATATGGGGTAGATTTTACTACGCAAGTCGTTGGTAATCAGATTGTTATTGTTCCTTTAAAGCCTCTTAAGCAGAATCAGTCTTATTTATACGCTGTCACCAATAAAGTATTAGATACTTATGACAGACCAATTGCCGGTTCAGCAACATTTAACGTCCTAAAATCAGATGCAAGTTTACCTTCACCTGATCAACAAGCTTTGCAAGCGGCTGTTCATAGTTATGACGAAAGCCTTGGTAACAATGGTGTAGACCCTCAAACGGTCATTTATTCGAGCATGTTTACCACGCAGTCAATCTCTAATGTGATGGATTTAGCAAAGGCAAAAATGGCTGCTGATTATAAGCAAGGATTTTCGAGTGGTCAGAGAGTTGCCGCTGATTTTGGACTATATGCCCCTCAATTAGTGCAATTAAACACTGAAGGTTCACCTAAATTTGTTGAGCCAGTACTAAATGAAGATGGTTCACATAAAAGTGCTGCAGATGTCATAAACCTTGGGCCAGATTCTGATGACCCGATCAAGAATATCACAAAAGAAATACTAAGTGATGCCCTGTTGTATCACGCTAAAATAAGATTACCAATCTATAGCACATGTTCTTCAATGAAGTGTTTGAAGGCAGATGGTAAAACATTTGATATAGATGGTAGCTGGAAAGCCGCTGGAGATAGCCCTCTTGCTGTTCTTAATGCATTAAATGCCAAAGCACCAGCAAAGGTACTTTCTCAAGAAAAGTTTGCTAAGCAATATAATGCTCAAAAGGCAGACGGGGATAGTTCAACGGCCGCAGACGCAATTAAAAACCCGAATTTACTCATTGGTAAGCGATTCTTTTTTGATGATGACCATACCCAGCCTGTAGATCCTTATAGATTGTTGACTCGTTATAACCCATTACCTGCAATACAAACTCAGGTTAATGCAGAGGGTAAAACGGTCCCAGTTTATGAAACTGTAGACGTTCAAATTACAATACCAAAAGAGACAAATAATCCAATTGCACCTAACCTTTTAGTACCGGAAATACCTGATACTCCTATACCTGATACTGGTTTTCAAGTATCAATAGGTATGCATGGTATTGGTACGGTCAGACAAACAAACTTAAGTTATGCTGGTATTTTTGCTGCTAATTTCCCAACAGAATTGCAACCATTACTTAAGGGAATCGGTTTAAAAGTACAAGATAAAACTCCGGTCGCAACAATTTCAATTGATATGCCATTGCACGGAGAGCGTTCTTTTAGAATTGCTAATTCTGGACCTTATGATGTTTCAGCTACCGAAAAAGATGAGTCACTCAGAGGCTTAGGGTTAAACCCTGATGATTTTGTAAATGGTACTGTTCTGAACTTTGTTAGAATTCCAAGTCCATTAGCAATTCGTTCAAATTTTAGCCAGGCAACTATGGATCAATTAGCCTTAAGATTGTTAATTCCTGAAATTTCTAAAAACTTGATTACTACAAACTCTGAATGGTCTGCCAAAGCTCGAAATGGTTTACTAAAAAATGGTGTGTTTAACACAGATCAAATTACAGCGGCGGGTTTGAGTTTAGGAGCAATGATCTCTACTAGCTTTACAGCTGCAGCAAACAGTGGCTTTGTTGATGCTGAAGGGCAACCAGTATCGCCTAATCCATACCAAATTAAAGGGGTATCTCTGATGTCTCCTGCTGGTGGTCTTGCAGGAGCATTCGCTGGTTCAGCGAGCTTTGGTCCAAAATTATTTGCAGCGATAAATAATGATCCAAGTTTCCAAAAGCAAGCTACTGATGCAGCTAAGGCGCAAGGAATAGATCCAAAAGAGAACCCTCAAGGATACGCTCAAGTTGTTAAACAAGTTTACCAACAGTTTATTCCTCCGTTTGGGTTTGCAGTTCAAACAGCAATTGATGCGATTGATCCTGTTAATTTTGCACGTATTATCAAAGGTCTAAATGCTTCTGAAGATACGAGTAAGCATGTTCCAGTTCATTTAGTTGAAATCGTAGGAAATATAGACCAAGGTGGCTCAAATCCATCTGATCAAACTTTACCTAATCGATTTAATGGATTGCCGATTGGAGGAGGAGAAGTGTTACCACTTCAAGGGTACCCTATTGCAGGCACAGAACCTATGATTGATGCATTAGGAATTCCATGTGCAGCTCCTGTTCCTGGCGCTCCAGTGCAAGGCTCTGGTGCAGTAAGATTCTTGCAAGGGCAACATTCATCATTCATCAATCCGTCTCCTGCAGAAGGTTTAGATCAGCAAACTGCACTGTTTGTAACAGAAGATATGCAAGCAATGGCTTCTGTTTTTGCCTCGTCAGCGGGTAAAGGTCAACCTGAAATTGAAACAGCAAAAGATGGTTTAATTCGAACTTGCCCAACTGAATAAGCAATTTAAAGCTTAAAGATAAAAATGGCGTATTTACGCCATTTTTTCTTTGTATTGCCTTTTCAGCATTTCCTCTTCAAAATTACCCTTCTTTGTCGTTTTAATTAATTAACTGAAATAATTTACGGAGCTCTTTTGGAATTTTTATTTGAATATGGTTTATTTTTCGCAAAAGCCGTGACATTGGTTGTGGCTTTAATTGCCATTATTATTGTTGTTGCATCGACAGCAAAGCATAAGCCTGAAAGAGGTGAACTCAAGATAACTAATTTATCTGAAGAGTTTAAAGAGCTTGTTCATCACTTAAAACATGAATTCTTAAGCAAAAAAGAATATAAAGCTTACGAGAAGTCGTTAAAAGCAGAAAAGAAAGCAAAAGAAAAAGCGGAAGATAAGCCAGAATCTAAGACTTTTGTTATTCATTTTAAGGGTAGTATTGATGCCCATGAAGTGAGCTCTTTAAGAGAAGAAGTAACCGCTATCCTTGCTATTGCAGATAAAATTGATGAGGTAGTTGTTACCGTTGAGAGTGGCGGTGGAATGGTGCATGGTTATGGCTTGGCTTCAAGTCAGCTTGACCGTATTCGTCAAGCTGGAATTAAGCTTACAGTATGTGTTGATAAAGTGGCGGCAAGTGGCGGTTATATGATGGCATGTGTGGCGGATGAAATTCATGCCGCACCATTTTCGATCATTGGCTCAATTGGCGTTGTGGCTCAGCTGCCTAATTTTAGTCGCCTACTTAAGAAGCATGACATTGACTATGAACAACATACAGCTGGTGACTTTAAACGCACATTAACGGTATTTGGTGAAAACACGGATGAAGGTCGTCAAAAGTTCCAAGAAGAGCTTGAAGAAACTCACGTGTTGTTCAAAGACTTCGTAAGTAAGTACCGACCACAGCTAGAGCTTGATAAAGTGGCTACGGGGGAGCACTGGTATGGGCAACAGGCTATAGATTTAGGCTTAGTTGATGTAATTGGTACCAGTGATGACTTATTAATGAAGCTTGCTCAAAAAGGTGCTGTGTATAAAGTTCAGTATCAAACAAAGAAAAAACTGTCTGACAAACTGGCTAAAGGTGTTTCTATGTCAGTGAATGCAGTATTTAATCGCTTAGCTGAAAAGAACAAGCCATTTTAAGTAGGCTTAGCTTCATGAAGGGCAGGCTTTGTAGTCTGCCTTTTTTGTTTAACTGATGTATGTTTATACATAGCTGGAATTCATGATTATTTTTAATGTCCTTACACCTATTTTGCTGGTGTTGTTTGTTGGATACTATTCGTCAAGAAAAGCTTTTTTCTCTAAAGAGCAGATTGCTGCGATTTCAAAGTTTATTTTTTATCTATGTATCCCTTGCTTGCTTTTCAGTGGAATGGCAACAGCTAAGCTTGATCTGATGCAATCACTTTCGGTGATGCAAAGCTTTTATATTTCGGCATTACTTCTCTTTGTAGCCGTTGTCTTTGCGTATAGATGTAAACAACAGAGCCTTAAACAAGCTTCAGTCATGGCGTTGACTGCCACCTACTCAAACACGATTCTCATTGGGCTTCCGATAGTTATCTACGCAGTTGGAAAATCGAGTGTTGATTTAGTTTTTATTATCATCACGTTCCACAGCGTTATGTTGTTCACGCTGACGTACTTGTTAGCAGGAGACATTAAAGCCATCAAGAAGACTGTTAAGACAGTTTTGATTAACCCTGTTATTTCTAGCCTAAGCATTGGGCTCATTGTGAACCTCTTGCATATACCCGTTCCTAATATTTTGATGGTGAGCGTAAAGCTACTTTCAGAGCCAGCAATTGCTGGGGCCATTTTTGTTCTTGGGGCGAACTTATTTCATTTGCAGTTGAAAGGGAGTTTGAGAGAAGCATCCATTTTATCTGTTATTAAAGTCATTATTTTACCCGCAATGGTTTACACACTTGGAAGGTATGTATTTGAGTTAGCTAATGTGGCATTACAAGTGGTTGTATTGCTTGCGGCAGCGCCAGTAGGCGTTAATGCGTTTTTTGTAGCAAAAGAACTTGATGCTCAAGAAACAAAAACAGCCAATGCCGTTGTGATTTCTACAATATTATCTGCTTTCAGTTACTCTTTTTGGTTGTTCGTGTTATTTTGATTTAAAAACAAAGGCATAATCTACTAGGGTTTAAGTTTATACCCCCTATGGAAGGGAATATAATGATCATTGAGACAGAAAGACTTATTATTCGAGAGTTTAATGAGAATGATATTGATGCGCTATTTGAAATGAATCGAGATGCTCAGATCTTAACTTACATACCTACTGAACCGTTTCAATCTCGACAACAAGCAGAAGAGCTTTTCAATAACGTGGTGCTTGCAAACTATGCAAAGTACGGATTTGGGCGTTGGGCGGTTTATCACAAACAAGATGAGAAAGTCATAGGTTTCTGTGGACCTAAATTTATTGAAGAACTCAATGAAATTGAAATTGGTTATCGCTATTTTCCTGAATATTGGGGAAAAGGAATCGCAAGTGAAGCTGCCAATGCCATTTTGCCATTATTACCCAAGTATGGCATTGAAGAAGTGATTGCGCTGATCCTAGAGGGGAATGTGGGGTCTGAAAGTGTGGCAAAAAAGTCTGGTTTAACACTAAGAGAGAAAACGATGTTTATGGGACACTCGGTAAGCGTATATCATCGGACTATTAAAACGACAAATAAAAAAGCCAGTTAATACTGGCTTTTTTATTACAAGAATAAGTTAGTCACCGTGATTACACTCTTCACCAGTGCTGTGACCATAAAGATATAAACTGTGGTTGGTCAGTTTGATATTGTGCTTTTCTGCAATTTCGATTTGACGCTTTTCAATAACGTCATCAGTGAACTCGATAACTTTACCACAGCTTAGGCATACTAAGTGATCGTGATGATGTTGAGTCGAAAGTTCAAAAACCGCTTTACCACTTTCAAAATGATGTCTTGTAACAATACCTGCATCATCGAATTGGTTTAATACACGATAAACAGTTGCTAAACCGATTTCTTCGCCAATTTCTAATAAACGTTTGTATAAGTCTTCTGCACTGATGTGTTGGCATTCAGGTTCTTGCATCAACTCTAGGATTTTGACTCGTGGTAGAGTGACTTTTAAGCCGGCTTTTTTTAGTGCTTGATTTCCATCTGTCATCGCTAATCTCTTGATTGCAGAACCTTACGGTTCATCCATGGTAAAAAATTATTATAAAGACAGAATATTAAAACATAAACCTTTAAAGTAACTTTGTTAAGTAAAAACAGTTGTTTTTTTATACGAAGCTGATAATTTGACTACTAATTCAACGGATTAAACATACTTTATATAAGGTTTTTTGTCATATTAACAACATGGTAGTATGTAAAAGTTATAGCAATTCAGCGTTAAGGATAACAACACATTTCACCAAAGTTGTATGGTGATAAGAAGGAACGCCATGAAAAATTACCGCAATGCCAATATCGTAGTACTCACTGGTGCCGGTATATCTGCTGCATCAGGCTTAAAGACATTCCGCTCGCAAGAAGGCTTATGGGAGCAACATGCTGTAGAAGAGGTTGCAACACCAGAAGCTTATGAACGAAACCCCGAGTTAGTTGAAGCTTTTTATAATGAAAGGCGGGTTCAACTTGATTATTCAAATACAGAACCTAATGCCGCACATTTTGCTATTGCCCAGTTAGAGCAACAGCATGAAGGGCGTTTATTTCTCATTACTCAAAATGTGGATGATCTCCATGAGCGTGCTGGGCATAAACAAGTGCTTCATATGCACGGTGAATTGAGAAAAGCACGCTGTCCTGTCACGCAACAAAGTTTTTATATGCATGGCGATTTTTCAACAGAAAATAAATGTCGTTGCTGTACTCCGGCAAATCGTTTAAGGCCGCATATTGTGTGGTTTGGCGAAATGCCACTCGGAATGGGGCACATTGAACGAGCTTTGACAGAGTGTGATGTATTTATTGCTATTGGTACATCTGGAACTGTCTACCCCGCAGCTGGCTTTGTTCGACTAGCTAAAGCATTTGGTGCAAAAACAATCGATGTAAATCTTAAGCCATGCTATTCGGGGGCTTTTGATAAGCAATATGAAGGTTGTGCAACAGAATCTGTCCCTAAATTAGTTGAACAGATTCTGAGTGAGCAAGAAGAGTTCGCTTAACCGTGGCTTAAAAAAGTAGATTCGGTTTTATTTTCTGAATGATTTAAAAATTCAGCCACAGATTTCATCGCAGTAGTAAGCTTAGTAAGCTGCTGTGATGAAATGGTATATGGCGGCATAATATAAATCACACTACCAAACACCCTAATCCACACACCTTGCTCAGTGAAAAGAGGCTGTAACTGAGCAGCATTCAATGAATGGTCTATTTCGATAACCGCTACTGCGCCAAGTACTCTAACATCCTTCACAACATCTAGTTTTTCAATTCCTTTAAGTTCTTGCTGCATCTGTGCTTCAATGGCAGGGATTTGTTGCTGCCAATCATTTCTTTCAATGAGCTCTAAGCTCGCATTTGCTGCGGCACAAGCCAGAGGATTACCCATAAAGGTCGGGCCGTGCATGAATACACCTGCGGGTGACTCTGAAACACCTTGTGCGACATCATCACTGCACATTGTGGCGGCTAGGCTAATGTATCCACCTGTTAACGCTTTACCTACGCATATTAAGTCTGGTGCTATATTAGCAAATTCGTATGCAAACAACTTTCCTAAACGGCCAAAGCCTGTCGCAATTTCATCAAGAATTAGCAGGATATTGAATTCATCGCACAATATGCGAACGCCTTTTAAGTACTCAGGACTATAAAAGTACATGCCACCTGCGCCTTGCATAATCGGCTCAATGATAAAAGCAGCAAGTTGATGATGATGTGTTTCAAAAGTCGCTCTTAGGTTTGCTAAATCTGACTCAACATTTGAAGCATCAAATGCAGAAGTCGGCGAAGGTGCAAAAACTTGTTTAACCACAGATGCGCCAAACATCGTGTGCATGCCATTGTCTGGATCGCACACACTCATGGCAGCAAACGTATCACCATGGTAGCCATGCTTAATCGTGGCAATCTTTTGCTTATTTGGTTTATTTTTACCTTGCCAGTATTGCAGTGCCATTTTCATGGCGACTTCAACTGCAATAGAACCTGAATCTGCGAAGAAGACTTTTGTCAGTTCAGGGCAGGTCATTTCTACAAGCTTTTTGGCGAGTTCAATAGCGGGGTCATGAGTAATACCGCCGAACATAACATGAGGAAGCTTATGAAGTTGGTTTTCCATTGCAGAAATTAAAACAGGGTGATTATAACCATGCACGCATGACCACCACGAGCTTGTTCCGTCTACAAGTCGTTTTCCGTCTGCAGTGATGAGCTCACACCCATCGGCAGACTCGATTCCCAACATAGGAAAAGGGTGTTTCATCGAAGTGTAAGGGTGCCAGATGTGTTGTTGATCGAACGCATAATCTAAATTATCTTCTAGCAATGCTTTACCTTTGCTCATATTTTAATCACCTGTAAAACTAATAGACTGGTTGGCGTTGACAGCGCTCTTTGTGTGGCTATCCTAGCCAAAGTTTTATTGAAATTAAAGGGATAAATTATGTCGCAGCTCCAATGCCGTAACGACTGGAAAAAGTCTGAAATTGAGGCGTTATTCGAGCTTCCTATGAATGACTTGCTTTTTAGAGCTCATGCCATCCATAGAGAACATTTTGATCCAAACGAAATTCAGATTAGTCGCTTGTTATCGATCAAAACAGGCGCATGCCCAGAAGATTGTAAATATTGCCCGCAAAGTGCCCGTTATGATACCGGCCTTGAAAAAGAGCGCTTGTTGGCAATGGAAACGGTGTTAACAGAAGCTAAAAGCGCAAAAGCTGCAGGTGCCACACGTTTTTGCATGGGGGCTGCTTGGCGTAACCCTAAAGAGCGTGACATGCCTTACCTGACTGAAATGGTTAGAGAAGTTAAAGATATGGGCATGGAAACATGTATGACTCTCGGAATGTTGTCACCAGATCAAGCCAGTGAGCTTGCTGATGCAGGTTTAGATTATTACAACCATAACCTTGATACTTCGCCAGAATATTATGGCGATGTGATTACTACTCGTACTTACCAAAATCGTATTGATACTCTAAGCCATGTCCGTGAAGCAGGAATGAAAGTTTGTTCCGGTGGTATCGTAGGTATGGGTGAGAAAGCGAAAGATAGAGCGGGGTTATTACAACAGCTGGCTAACCTTGAAAAGCACCCAGAATCAGTGCCAATTAACATGTTGGTTAAAGTTGCTGGCACGCCGTTTGAGAAAATCGATGATTTAGATCCGCTTGAGTTTGTGAGGACTATTGCTGTCGCTCGTATCATTATGCCGCAATCTCGTGTGCGTTTGTCTGCAGGTCGTGAAAATATGACCGACGAATTACAAGCGATGTGTTTCTTTGCTGGTGCAAATTCAATTTTCTATGGTTGTAAGTTATTGACGACGCCAAACCCAGAAGAAAATGACGATATGACGTTGTTCAGACGTTTAGGGTTAAAGCCTGAACAAGGTGCTGCGGCAAAATTAGAAGAAGAAACACAGGTAATTGATAGAGCAGCAGCTCAACATAGCAAGGCAACTTCACAATTTTATGATGCGAGTGCGTTGTAATTTATGCCTCAATTGTTGCGCAACAAAATTGAAAGAAAGCTTGCATCTTTAGCTGAGCAATCTTTGCTCAGACAGCGCAACGTTGTTGAGTATAACCAGCAAAGCGCTGATGGCACTATTACTGTTGATAACAAGCAATACATCAATTTCAGTAGTAATGATTATCTTGGATTAGCGTCTCAATATAATGAAGCAGAAGCATTGGATTCTGCTTCACATATGCTTGCTGTTGGAAGTGGTGCGTCCCCAATTGTAACTGGTTATCAACGCATTCATAAAGAGCTTGAACAAAAGCTTTGTCAGGTAACAGGGCATGAGGCCGCTATTTTATTTAGCTCTGGCTTTAGTGCAAACCATGGCTTGATGACAGGACTTCTGGATAAGAGTGATTATGTTATTGCAGATAAACTCGTTCATGCTTCAATCATTGACGGGTTACGTCACTCTGGTGTCAGCTTTAAACGATTTGCTCACAACGACATCGTTCAGGCAGAAAAGTGGCTAAGTACTTCTGAAGTAACTGCACTGATCACAGAATCTGTTTTTAGTATGGACGGAGATAAAGCGCCGCTTAATGAACTCTCTGAACTGTGTAAGAAGTATGACGTCGCTTTGGTGGTTGATGATGCTCATGGTTTTGGTGTGCTCAATCGAGATTGTGCAGTAACCTCAACAATAGCAGATGTGCAGGTTGTGACCTTTGGTAAAGCTCTGGGGTGCCAAGGCGCAGCAGTTATGGGGTCTCAGGTACTCATTGATTACTTAGTCAATCATTCAAGGGATTATATTTACTCGACAGGGCTATCGCCACTCAATGCGGCTATTGCTCTAGCTTCTGTAGAAACAATTCATGCAGATGTACAGCTCAATAATAAATTACAAACTAATATCAAACAGTTCAGAGAAATGGCGAAAAGTAGAGGTATTCAGTTAATGGATTCAGAAACACCCATTCAAGGTGTTGTGATTGGTGATCCTAAGTCTACTCTTCAAGTTGCCACTGAGCTGAAATCTCATGGTGTTTGGTGCGGTGCAATTAGGACACCTACTGTACCAAAAGGAACGGATAGATTGAGAGTTACGATTACAGCTGCCCATAGTCAGCTGCAAATAGAGTCTTGTGTTAAAGCTCTTACTACTTCTTTAAAAAAATTGGGATTAGGTGGATTTGGAGGTCATCATGCTGGCTGAAAAATCTCTACAACAAATTAAGGTTTTCAATCGAGATACGCATTTAGTTGGTGATACCTTCTCTAAAGCATCAAAACATTACCGAAAATACAGCGAACTGCAGGATAGATGCTCTAATAAGCTTAAACAATCCATTGAGCTGTTTGGTCAAGTACTGGATCTTGGCGCTGGCCCGGGTACTCATTACAACACTTCTGCAAAAAATGTTGTGTGTGTGGATATCGCACTGGGTATGCTTGAAGAGTTACGGTCAAACTTTCCTGACTATAAAGCGATAAATGGTGACGCTGCTAAATTACCTTTACAAGACGAAAGCATTGATTCTGTGATTTCAAATTTAGCGTTGCAATGGTGTGATGACTTTTCTGCCGTGACTGCCGAGCTCCATCGGATTCTTAAACCTAAAGGTGAAGTAGCTATATCATTGGTGGCCGCCAATAGTTTGCCTGAATTATCTAAACTTGGTCTGAGTACTAATCAATTTAATACAGTTAGTGAGTTTCAGAACGCATTTGAAACCAAGCGCTGGAGCGAACTTGAATGCCAAGTTCGTCGTGAGATCATTTATTTTGATGACTTAAAGTCGTTGCTGTATTCAATCAAAGGTGTTGGTGCTTCAGCCATTAAAACTGTGATTGGGGACAACCCTAGTCAATCTCTTAAAGGTAAAACGCATTGGTTGAATCTCGTTGAACAAGCTGAAGCTTTGAGAACTGATAGAGGTTTACCTCTCACTTATAATATCGTTCAAATTAAAGTAAAAAAGCTGGGGTAACTGTGTCTCGTATAGAATCGTCTCAATCTGCGCATTACTTTGTAACAGGCACGGATACAGATAGTGGTAAAACGTTTGTCAGCTCAGCCATATTGGCAGCAGTTGCTGAATACTACTCAGCAACTGGTCAGAGTAAAACTGTTGCAGGTTTTAAGCCGGTAGCCTCTGGATGTGAAAGAACTGAGCAGGGCTTGCGAAACAATGATGCGCTGTCTTTGATGGCTAACTCAACCAAAACTTTGCCATATTCAGTAGTCAATCCAATCAGTTTTGAACCTGCCATTGCCCCCCATATTGCTGCAAAACACATTGGTTTTGAGCTGTCGAATGAAGTCGTAAAACAATATATAAACCAAAATACGCTTGAATATGCTGATTTTACTTTGGTTGAAGGTGCTGGTGGTTGGCGTTTACCCTTGAATGATAGTGACTTCCTGTCAGATGTTATCGCTGAGCTCGAATGGCCAGTAATTTTGGTAGTAGGGATGAAGTTAGGTTGTTTAAACCATGCCGTGCTCACACAAGAAGCAATTATTAATGATGGCTTAACAATTGCGGGCTGGGTCGCTAATGGCGTTGATGAAGACATGGCAGTTCAAGAAGATAATCTTAACAGTCTGAAAATAATGATGAAATCGCCATTTTTAGGCTTTGTTCCTCATTTGAAAAATGCAACTTCTAATCTTGCTAGCCAATATCTAGATATAAGCTTTTTAATGGATTAAGTACTAAATAAGCTAAACTGATATTAATTAACCCTATGTTTATGTTGAGTATTTACCTTTAATAGTTAACTGTAACAGAATGTAAGATGTACTTTTCTTAATAAAACTCTCTCGATAACATTTGTTAATCATTTATTTTATATGTAGAACAAATAGATACACCTGACTCACCTCGTTAACTTCACAAAAGTATCAATAAAAATATAATGAACTGAATTTTCAAAACTGAGCTAAACGAACATCAATTTCAACTGCAATTTGAAATGAGGTATTAAGTTATGAGCACAGGTAAAATTCAGCTAGTGAATAATTCGTTGAATGAACATTGGTTAAAGCTTGACGATTTTTCTCAACAACCAGAGAACACTGATTCTAGTTCAGATTTAAAAGCAGCAACATATACAACCTTAAAACAGATTGGGGCAAAAAAGTCAGATATTCAAGGGGTAGAACTATTATTCGAACACCTTGATGAGCTCAGAGTGAGTTTTGATATTGATACTCATAGTGAAGAAACAATTCGAGCCGAGTTAGAATGCTTTATTGCGTTATTTAATGAGGAATCCATTCCAAATGAAGCAAAACTTTTAGCGATCAGGCAAATCTCTCTTAATTTACAGCATAGGGTACTCGATCGTAGCACATGTTTGTCAGCAATTTTTGCTCTTAAAATGGCAGAGTCTGGTCATCAAGAGCTTCATCAAAAGCTACTTAATCAATTGTTGGATGAATCTATAGGATTCATTAAAGCGACAAGACATCAAAATCGTTCAGCACCTTTAACTGAATACCACTGTTATGTCTTGAAAAAACTGGTTGCGCAAGAGCTTGGCTTTGATCTAAAACAAATCCAGTTTCGTCCTAGTATGCTCAGCAGAAGCCCAGTATTTCTCGCAGGAGAAAAAGACAGATTTGTTGAGTGTGTAAGCGTCATTTGTGGTGCGGCGAATCAAATAGGTTACTTAGCTGGCCAATTAGAAGGAAAAGCATTGCATGAACCAATAGACTTAGATTGTACAACATTCCTTGAATGCTCTGTTCCACTAAAGCTCATAGCTGGTGAAGGTGAGTTGAAAAGTGGGAAGTTAAAAGATTCATATAGATCAGCTTTGATTGATCATTTCCTTCCTTTAAATTCTGTAGCTGAAGATGAACAGACAGAGCCACAAGCAAAAGCTCACGGATATCAAGTTTTTCTTTCATTTAAAGACCACAGAGTAAAAAGAGCGGAGCGAATTGAAGGCGAATTAAAACTGATGTCGAAGCACGGTTTAAGACTGCAAGTTACAGATAGTCAGGGTAGCAGTTACTCTCCAAACCTTAATCAATTGAATAATGTTTGTATCAAGAGCTTGCCGGTAGATAAAAAATTACTATTAGGATTGCAATTTATAGAACAAGTGTCAGATTTAGAAAGTTGTATTAACTTTAATGAAAGATATTTATCCAATGAATCTCAGTTTCCTAAATGTGTTGTTTGGCAGTTACAAAAAAGCATACAAGCTAGAATAGAACAGTTGTTATTAATCAAAGCTATACCTGATTTGAAAATTTTTCCTGAGAATAAAATTACCGAAGTAGCTTTTGAGGATTTCGCCTTAGGGATAAAAATGGAGTTTCAATATAGGGAATTAATGACATTTGAGACCTTAGCTGATCTAAAAGATTCAGATATATCCATGTTGTGGCCAGTTGCTGGTGATACAAACCTTTCAGTTAAGAGAAAGCAACAGTTTCAACAACGTTTAGAAGACGTTATCGGGTCTAACCCTTGCGCTTATCAGCCGATATACGAAAAACACTTTCAAGTGCAGTGGCATGGGCAACAATTCAAAGAATTGTATGAGTTAGCAAGTAAAAACGCATTTAAAAAACATATAGAGCAACTCGATACAGAAGAAGCGTTGTTGTCCGTTATAGATACTTCGATCATGAATCATGGTGATAAGCAGCATTTAGATAATTTCTACAGTGTCTATGTCAAACGGCTTTCAGAGTTTTATAAGCCAAGTGGAATACCTGTTAATCACTTGGTGAAGATATATCAACAACCACTTAGTACGAAGTTTAAAGAAGAGACATTGAAGATTGCATTCATCGCATGTATGTGTGGAACACTTCCAAAGCTTGATACTCAGGAGAAACTGTTTGAGTTCATTCAAAGCTTTACTCATGAGCTTGCACAACTGGGAGATACTGGCTCGCTTAATTTAGTTCAGTCATTTAGAGAGTCATGGGCTGAAAGAGTCAGAGTTGAGTCTAAAATTACCATTGAAGAAGATAAATTTGCTAATAAGCTTAAGCAAACAGAATCAGTTACAGAGCTATTGTTATTAGAGCCTTTAGTTGTATCTGATTTACAATGGATCGAATTGATTAAAGTCTTCCAAGCAAGGGAGGTAAAGAGCTTCATTCACCATAATCCGTCTTTGCAGGCGATAGAAGAGCTCTCTACATGGTTACCTGAAAAGACGTTAGCTAATTTTGTGAGGAAAGACAAGATTAAAGCGTTAGCGATGGAAGCGGCAAAGACTAATCAACTTGATATTCTCAAATACTTGCTAAAAGAAGGTGCAAACATAAATGATGCTGATATTAAAGGTTACACGCTTCTTCATCATGCGATAGAGCAGAATCATACTGATATTTTTAAATTCATAATTGAAACTAAAGAGTTTAATTATTCGAAAACGCATTTGAGAGGTACAAAAAATGTCTATCAACTTGCTAAAAATTTAGACCGCAGTGAGATGGTATCTGAGTTAGAAAAAGTTTATCCAAGATTTAAACCAAGACCTGTTTATTACTCCTCGGCCTCAAATTCTTCATACAGTGGTTGCAGCGGAGGAAGTGATTTCGGTCATTTTCCAGGGGTGCCTAGATTTACCGATAATGGAGCGGTTAACCTTCTTCTCACTCAAGCTGCTTTAACTCCAACATATCATGGTCATCACCACCACGGTGGTGGTTTCACTGGTGGTTTTGGTCATCACGGTGGAGGCTTTGGAGGAGGTGGCTTCGGAGGTGGTGGTTTTGGTGGTTGGTGAAATTAAATTCAGCTTTAATTCTAATCGATCTAAATAGTCTAAAGCTGAATAGAGTTTACAGTCAGTTACAACGTATGTGACAAGTCGCTATCCACAGGGATAGCGATTTCTTGCTGAGTACCGCTAAACAAATAAGCTTCTTTATCACCAACAAAAGAGAGTTTATCGCCATTACGTAAAAGAGCTGAACCTTCTTGAACTCCAACTACTGGAGTACGAGGATTGACCTTTGTAAACTCCAATAACCTTTGAGCTCTCGTTTCTGAATATTATTCAACAACTGGTCAGAGTAAAACAGTTGTAGGTTTTAAACCAATTGCCTCTGGCTGTGAGAGAACTGAGCAGGGCTTACGAAACAGTGATGCGTTTTCTTTAAAGGTTAATTCAACCGAAACTTTGCCATACTCAGTGGTCAACCCAGTCAGTTTTGAATCAGCCATTGCACCGCATATTGCAGCAAAACAGATTGGTTTTGAGCTGTCTAATGAAGTCGTAAAACAGTATATAAACCAAAATACGCTTGAACATGCCGATTTTACTTTGGTTGAAGGTGCTGGTGGTTGACGTTTACCTTTGAATGACAGAGATTTTCTGTCAGATGTTACCGCTGAACTTGAATGGCCTGTAATTTTGGTTGTAGGGATGAACTTAGGTTGTTTAAACCATGCGATGCTCACACAAGAAGCAATTATTAATGATGGCTTAACAATTGCTAGTTGGGTAGCTAAAGGTGTCGATGAAGACATGGCTGTGCAAACAGAGAATCTTAATAGTTTGAAAAATATAATAAAATCTCCATTATTAGGCTTTGTTCCTCATTTGAAAAATGCAAACTCCATTGTTGCGAGCCAATATCTAGATATAAGCTTTTTAATGGATTAAGTACTAAATAAGCTAAATTGATATAGATTAACTGTATGTTTATATTGAGTATTTATCATTAACGGTTAAGTGTAACAAAATGTAAGGTTTACTTTTCTTAATAAAACTCTCCTATCTATATCTGTTAATCCTAAATTTTCACTTCATAACAAAGGGTTAAGTTAGCTTCCTTACTTTAACTTCCCTATATCGTCTTAAAAAATATAATAAACTGACTCTATATAACGGATAAGCATATAAATCATTAATTAAGGATTTATTTGAGTTGAGGTAATTATTATGACGGCAGAAATAACTCATACACCTAAAGATAGTGAGGCTTGTGACTGGTTTCTAGTTGATGCTTCTCCAGCAGAAGAGTTAGGTTTCGTGATATCTGATTCAGCGGAAGAGTTAGTATCAAAAACCTATAACTTATTAGAGGCAGCGGAAATATCCCCTTTGCTGCTTAATCAGTTCCAAGAAGTGATTTCTTATTTTCAATACCTTTACCATGAAAGGGCTAAAAATGAAGAAACTGCTACTTTAGTAAATGATCTCACTTTGATCTTTAAATTACTCGATGATCCGTCAATTCAGACTGCTACCAAGTCTTTGGCATTGCAGCAATTGTTACTTGAATTTAAAAATCAATCGTTGAGAAATGACTCTTGCTCCCCGGTAATTTTATTGTTGCAAATGGATAAGCTAGAAGCTTCTGAATTACATCAAAAACTTCTTAATAAACTGCTTGATGAAAGTTTGAGGTTTCTAGATACGCATAGGGAGCAACAAGGTGTGTCAGTGTTAAATGAGGCGCAGCGTTGTGAGTTAAAAAAAATGGTTGCAAAAGAAATAGGTTTTGAGTTTTCGAATCCTCAGCAACGCTCATCGTTTTTTCAGAAAAGAACTAATTTCCTACAAGGTGAATTGGGAAAATTTAGGGACGTTGTAAAGGTGCTTTGTTCACCTGCAAATCAGTTGTCGGTTCTAACTTCTATGTTGGCAGGGCAAACTGAAAGTGATATTGATATTGATATTTCGGCTTTATCAAAAAAGCTTCAAAAGCTCGATGAGTACAAAAGTTACAATACTATAGATTTACTAAATAGCATAAGAGTCGACCTGTTAACTCTTATCTTTCCTGAAGATGATTATCTTCCTGATGATAGTGCCCCCCATAATGGACAATGGGCTAACGGCAACAAAAGCGTCTTGATGTTTAATGATCCTCAAAGTCGATTAAGAACAAGCGATTATAGAAGTAATTCTAACTTAATGGTTGCTCATGACGTTCGTTTTTTCGTTAGAGAAGCCGAAGGAAGTGAGAGGCTTCCTAGGTTATCTGAGGTTCTTCATGTTGACTTTCATTGTTTAAATGCAACACAAAAGGCTTTGATAGGAACGCAATTTATTGAAGCGATTAAAGGATTAGATGATTTCAATACATTTTTAGAATGTTTTTTGATAGAAATGCAACAATTACCTGAAGTAGTTAAATGGCAACTCGAAGATAAGTTAAAAAATCATTACCAATTTCTTTTATCAAGATCTGAAGTGAATACATCAGGAGATTTATTTTATGGCAGGAAGCTTAGTGATGCTTCAATAGCAGAGTTTCATCGAGCCATTCAGGAAGAAGTTACATTTAATAAGCTTATTGAACTTGAAAATATTAAACAATTAGCAGATGCAAACCTTTCTATTTTATGGCCGACTCGAGAAGGAAATCAGTTATCGAGGGCTCGCAGAGAGCTATTACAAAAACATATGGTTGCACTATTAAAGAAGCAACCATTTGCTTATCACTCTGGATTAACTCCTTCCAGTTTGAGTTTTTCATGGGCTAAACAAAGTTTTAAGGTGTTAATAGAGGAGGCTGCACTATCATCATTTAAAAATGCTTTACGGGAAATTCAATCAGAGAAAGAGCTAAGAGCTGTCGGTTCAAGTTCAATTTTGACACTAGGAGATGAAAAGCATCTTACTGAATATAACGCTTTGTACCTCGAAAAATTAAAAGAATTCTACAATAGTAAACCGTTGCCGCTAGATTTAGCGATAAGCGTTTTACAAAAGCCTCTTTCTGAAACATTTAAATCAACAACAGGAAAGAGCATACTTTTAAATTACCTATGCTTTGAGAGCTCGAAGTGCTCGTCGGATGAGGATATTTTGACTTTAATTCAGCGATTCTCCAAAGAGTTAAGTCGCATGCCAGATGCGGAAGTAAAAAAAATGTTTCTGTGTTTAAATCGAGCGTGGATGGAAATTACAAATCGTCTACCATGTTTTAAAAATGATAATCAGGCAGTGCTATTAGCTCTTGATAAAACTCATAATGCCGCAGAGGTTTTATTTATGAGGCCCATGATTAGGAATGAACAGCAGATAGTGAAATGGGTAAAACGTCTTTATGAGGAAAGCATTTCTTTTGAGCTGACTATGGCAATAAGTGAAACTGTTTTAACTGATTTGTCTAAATTTTTACCAGCCCGTCAGTTGAGCTCATATGTTGCGAGAGGAGCGTTTAAGCAGTTAGCTGTAACAGCTATCAAGTCAGATAACATTCAATTACTGCAATATCTAATTGCAGCTGGTATTGGCATTAATGAACTTGATGAGAGTGGTGACACCTTACTTCATTTAGCGATTGAAGCTGATTCGATGAAATGTTTTAACTGGATTATTCAGGAGAAAGGCTTTGATTTTTCTAAACAGAGTAAAAAAGATAAGTTGAATGCTTATGAAAGCGCAAAGAAATTGAATAGAACAGCCATGATTTCTGCGCTTGAAAATGCGTACCCAAAGTTTGTTGTGACTAAAGAAAAAGAGCGAGTACAACTAAAGCCACAGCCAAAGCAACAGCCAAAGCAACAGCCACAGCCACAGCCACAGCAGCAACGTAAGAGTCAGGTGTCTAGCAAGGCCTCTTCAACAACGAGTTACACGAGTTCTACTCGCTCTAGCAATTCTTCAAGCTCCTCAAGAAGTAGCAGTTCTTCTGGGCAAGAAGGCTTTGCACAAACATTTTTCAGGACACAAAACCAAGCATGTGGCTATCCCAGAGTTACTCGCAGTGAGTTTGTTAACTATCAATTGGGCCAAGCGGCATGGCAAAACGCACAATATAGAATTCACCATCACCACAGCGGTGGTTACATTAGTGGTCATCATTCCGCAGGATTTGGATTCGGCTTACATGGTCGGAGGTAGTTGATAGTCAGAGTGGAGCTTCAATTTTTATCGAGGATTTGAAGCTCTGTTTTGTCTGCAATTACAACATATGTGACAAGTCGCTATCCACAGGGATAGCGATTTCTTGCTGAGTACCGCTAAACAAATAAGCTTCTTTATCACCAACAAGAGAGAGTTTATCGCCATTACGTAAAAGAGCTGAACCTTCTTGAATGCCAACGACAGGTGTTGATGGATCAACTTTGGTAAATTCAAGCAGTCGTTGAGCTCTCGTTTCTCCGTTGTGTCCAGGTGCTTGGTAATTTGTATAGTGAGGATTAAGCTGGAATGGAACGATGCCTAATGCAGTGAATGAAGCAGGCTCAATAATAGGCATATCATTGGTAGTTCGTATACTCTTACCTGTGATATTTGAACCCGCACTCCAGCCTATGTAATACATCCCCTCACTAACTCGCTCTTTTAAAAGAGATACCAAGTCGTGTTTGTACAGTTCATGCAATAAGTGGAAAGTATTACCGCCCCCAACCATTACGCCTTCTGCTTCAAGTAACGCTTTTTTAGGGTCTTTGTGTTGATGAATACTGGTGATCTCAATATTCAGCTCTGAGAGAGCAGCAGCAACAATTTCAAGATATTTGTCGTAACTAAAACTGACACCGGCAAAAGGAATGAAGACCCATTTTTTTGCGGTCTCAGTAAATGGTTTAATGAGCGGCAATGCGTGGCTAAGGTATGGTGTTGAACCTTCACGCGAGCTGCTAAGAAGTAGCGCATTGATTGACATTTGATTTTCCAATATTTTTAACTGAATCCAGTGTATCAAAGCTTGTTGAAAACGGAATAGCGTCATATCTCAATTTTGTTACGGTGACTGGTGGTTATTTGAACCATTAGTAAGGTATTTACTGGTTTACCCTTGAAATCTCAAAAAACAGACATATTATGTCTTATTAGATATGTGAATTTGACACGGTTTTGCTTTAGGAGTACCCGATGAAGCGTGTGTTTTTGTTAATAGCAACCAATATAGCTGTATTGTTAGTTGCATCGTTAATTATGTCGATTTTAGGTGTTAACCCATCGACGATGAGCGGTTTGTTAGTGTTTGCGGCCTTGATTGGATTTGGTGGCTCATTTGTGAGCTTAAAAATTTCAAAATGGATGGCTAAGAAAACAATGGGTTGTGAAGTTATTACCAATCCGAGAGATAGTGATGAGAAATGGTTAGTTGAGACGGTTGCTCGTCAGGCAGAACAAGCTGGTATTAAAATGCCAGAAGTTGCTGTTTATCATTCACCTGAATTAAATGCGTTTGCAACTGGGCCGAGTAAGAATAATTCACTTGTTGCGGTGAGCACAGGTCTTTTGCATGGCATGAGTCGTGATGAAATTGAAGCGGTTTTAGCCCATGAGGTGAGTCATGTTGCTAACGGTGATATGGTCACATTAACGCTTATTCAAGGTGTAGTGAATACCTTTGTTATCTTTGCGGCACGTGCGATTGCAAGAGCAATTGATACTTTTGTATCAAGCAATGATGAAGAAGGCGAAGGTATGGGCATGTTTGCCTACATGGCTGTCGTATTTGTTCTGGATATGATTCTTGGTATTTTAGCTTCGACTATTGTTCATTACTTTTCACGTATTCGAGAATATCGTGCGGATGCCGGTGCAGCCAAACTGGTTGGTGCAAACAAAATGATCGCAGCATTAGAGCGTTTACGTCAAGGGCCTGAAAGTACTGCAATGCCAGCACAAATGTCAGCACTTGGTATTAACGGTAAGCGCTCAGCCGCTGAGTTTTTTATGAGTCATCCACCGCTTGAGAAGCGTATTGAAGCGTTGAGAAATCAATAAGTAGTATCTTTCAATACACATGAAACTAAGCCCGCTGATATAGCGGGCTTTTTAGTGGTTAGACCAGTTGCGGGAATAAGTTATATAGAACTGAAAGAAAAAAACTCACTGATTAAGTATCTTTAAATAGAAGAAAATCTTATAGGAGGATTTAATCATGCCAGTCACTCCAACATCGGGTAATAATGCTGCATCAAGCTCAATATATTTGAATGACCCTAACCTTGCAAATAAAAATAGTGGTGGTTCTCATATTGATATGACAATCATGGCGATGCTGAGTTTAGCAACCGCTCAAACCTTAAAGAGTATGGGAAAAGATCATGATGACAAAACTGGGGGTCATCATAAAAAAGACAAAGGTAATTTTTTAAATGAGCTAGATGCACTCGTTGGCAAGCAATCTAAAATCATTACAGCAGGCTCAAATGGAACTGAGATTGGTGATTTTGATGATGTACAAAATACAAATACATCAGCATTATCATCGAGTACAGATGCTAATTCGCCAGTGCATATATCTAAAAAAGAATTACTCAGTATTTTGAATAGCATGCAAACTCTGGCTAGAGAAGCAGAGTCGCTTCAAAAGGCCATGAATAAAAATAACCATGGGATTTCGCATAGCCTTGCTAAGTAAAAAATTTGTAACAAATGAAAAAGCCCTCAATAAAGAGGGCTTGGCAGGGTACACTTTTATTATAGGTTATTAATCTTCTAACTCTTGAGTCATATCTATGCTGTAGATAGCAAAGCCTGGTACACCGCCTTCAACTTCAAGTTTTTTCATCGCACGTTGTTTATTGGCTTCAATAAAGTTATTTGCCTTTTCGCTATCTTGAGTTTCAAAAGTAATGTTTAGCTCTACAGTAGACTCGATATTTTTGAAGTTCCAGTTGTAGTTTGCTTCAGTATTAATTTCTTTCGCTGACTCACCGGTCTTAGGATCAAACTCAGATTTTTCTTTAATGTAATCCGTTAAAACTTGACGATTTTCAACGGCAAAGTCGTGCACGATATGGTCTGCACCTGTACCTGCAAATTTACCTCCAAAACCGCGATAGTTATTGGTAATAACAACAAACTCTTGGTCAGCTGCTACTGGTAGATCTTTGTATTCAAGATCGATGATTCTCTGACTACCGCCAGCAACATCTTGAACAACACAATCACGGTCATAATTACTTGGCTTAGTCACATCAACTTTATAAGTTACACCGTCGATGCTATCAAAGTTATAAGTAGGGTGACCATCACGATTGATCAGTTGCTGCATTTCTGATTTTGCAGGATCAATTTGATTGAATTGGTTTACACTACATTCCAACCATTCTTTCAGTTCTGCACCAGTAATTTTCAGAGCTACCATTGTATTTGGGTATAAATATAAGTCAGCGGCATCTTTAATCGCTAAGTCGCCTTTATCAACTTGTACATATTGATCTGAATCACTGTCAGAATAACGGCCGCCAGCTTTGAATGGTGCTGCAGCTGATAAAATTGGTAACTGTTGTAAGTCTTCAGGAAGCTTATCTTGTGCATACCACATTTGAGCGTCAGCAACGATTTGAACCGTTGGATCATCTTGAGCCATAGATAAGAAACTATACATATTTGCAGAAGCCTTACCTATTGGAGCATTAACATATGCACGAGTACCTTTGTGCTCTAACTCAACAGCATCATGGATGTCTTTGTCGGCTTCAACAAGAGGCGACTTTTCATTTGCATCGAAAATAGCACGTGTACTGCTCTGAGAGTCTACAACCTTCCAAAACTCACCATCTTTCTCAATCACTAAGTCGATAATGCCTAAATTATCACCCCAACGACCAGGCATTACTGATGCGGTACCGTTAATTGTGCCTTTTTCAATGTCCGCATTTTCTAAGTCTGAATATGTGTCACTTGGAAATACTTGGTGACTGTGACCGAACATTACCGCATCGATTCCGTCAACTTGAGTCAGTTTGTATACAGCATTTTCCATATCAGGATTTTTGTCATCAGGGTTACCAATACCTGAGTGAGGAATTGCAACGATAATATCTGCACCTTCAGCTTTCATTTGTGGAACATAAATTTTTGCTGACTCAATAATGCTGTTAGCTTCAACACGACCAGCAAGATTTTTTGCATCCCAAAGCATAATTTGAGGTGGAACAAAGCCGATGTAACCAACTTTGATTTTATGCTCGTCACCGTCGGTATCTACAACCACTTTTTCTTTAATAATGTATGGCGTAAAACGGTTATCGTATTTGTCTAATTCATCGTTGCCACAGTTCGTATCGCAAATAACATTCGAGTTAATGTAAGGGAAATTTGCGCCAGCGATAGATTGATCCAAAAATTCTAGACCAAAGTTAAACTCGTGGTTACCAATGTTACCTACGTCATAATCGAGTAGGTTCATCGCTTTATATGCTGGGTGAGTATCAGTGAGCGCGTTGTTGTTCTTTTTGAACTCATCAGCCATGTAGTCGCCCATTGGACTGCCTTGAAGTAAATCACCATTATCTACGAGAACAGAGTTTTTCGCTTCAGCACGGGCACTTTTAACGATACTCGCAACACGAGCAAGGCCAATAGTCTGATCTTCAGCATCTTTGTAGTAGTTATAATCCATTATGTTGGTGTGAAGATCGGATGTTTCCATCACACGTAGCTTGATCTGGTCCTTGTGATCTTTCTTGTCATTATCATCACTGTTACATGCTGTTAAACCAAGTGATGCAGCCACTGCTAATGCAATTGCAGTTTTAGTTTTTAATTGTGACTTGTTACCAAAAATCATTATAGCCCCTATAAATTATTATTCGTTATATGTAATAACTGCAGCGATTATCAAGTAAATTAAAGTAGGTGTATGTGAACTTCATCACACAAAAATAAGCTAAAAAAGTGACTAAAAATTCAAATTAGTTACTTTTATGTTTACAAATATGGTCTTTAAAGTTTGATTAATTTTGATTGAAAGTGAAGTTTGAAAACTTTAGATCAGAATGATTACTCTAAAATTAATTTAAGATGACAAAATGGTTAAATATGAAGCATAAATTGTAATTTAAATATTGTTTTGTTCGCAGTTTGTTTGCTTGTTTTTTGAACGCCACTTTAAGCTGTTAATTTAAACGACTTGATGAAATAAAATTCAGTTGTTAGAGTTAGCTGTGATCCAGTTCAAGTTCTCCTCTTTATTGGAAGTGATTGAATCTTATTTTCGGTATGTAGCGCAGTCCGGTAGCGCACTGTCATGGGGTGTCAGGGGTCGGAGGTTCGAATCCTCTCATACCGACCAATTTTCTACAGTTTTATAAACAGTTACACTGGTTTATATGAAGCCTTAAGTTACCCGTTTGTGTACACGTGTGCAAGTTCGTGTGCACGGTGATACCCTCAGCAAAGGCTTCTAAAAAAACTTTGGAGGCTTATGTTTTTTCAGCTCTGGGGGGGACGTACCATTTCATTTACTCAGTCAACATCAATACCCAAAAGGCAGCTTTGAGTACAATACAGTCAGTAATGAAATTAGTTTTGTATTCTCCCCCTAAATATAACTATGGATACATATTAGGCTAGCTAAATCAGTTTTTTAAGTTGATGTCATCTCTTCCACTTTGGTCGCTTTATTTTTCATTCGGCTATTTAAAAGAAAAACACCTAACACTATCAATGAAGCGGCAAAATAATCCTTCATACCGATAGGTTCCATAGCAATAAATGAACCTATCAATAGCGCTACTACAGGTGTAATGTAACTTACTGAAGAGGCTTTAACAGCACCTAATTGGTCGATAATAAAATAGTAAATGATACAAGCTATTCCTGTTCCTAAAAAACCTAGACCAAATGTTACAGATGAAAATACTAGTGTGTTTTTCTTGATATTACTCAAGCCTTCAAAGTCTGTTATTCCTAGCAAGATTATAAGAGCGATACCCAGTTGATAAGTAGTCAGGGCAGAAGCAGAAAGTCTTAAGGGAGATATAAAACGATTTGAGTAAACAAATGAAGCACCTAAACAGACAGACGCCATTACCATAAAAAGAACACCTTCAAATGCAAATGACGTAAGTTCATTTGAAAATGGATCGGCAATTAAAGTAACACCAAAGAATCCAACAGCAATTCCCAACACTTTTTTGATTGAAAATGTTTCATGCGGTAAGAAAAGTACAGCGACTATATAAGCAAATATCGGTGCTGCCCCACTCATTACGCCAGCGATACCTGATTGAAGAAGCTCTGTGCCTTTAACAAATCCGTAAAGATTAAGAACTGTAGCAAACAATGACATTACGACAAAATGATGTAGGTGTTTAATATGTGTAAATTTAACCTCCTTTTTGAATAAAGCATAAGCAAAGACAGGGATAAAGCCAAAGGCAACTCGTATTAATACTACCTGCGTAGGACTAATATGCTCAACAGCCATCTTCATGAATAGGAAGTTGCTTCCCCAGATCAACGCCAACGACCAAAGACCCATAATTGCAACTGTTTTAGGAGATATATTCATAACTTTCACTTAAAAAATTAACTTGTGTTGATTCATTTTGTTTCAATATAAAGAAAGTTAAGATATTATTGAAATTGATAATTATTGAATCAGTTATTAATATTGTGGATATCTCGAAAGCAGATCTAAATTTACTGAAAGTTTTTTTGGTTCTAAGTGAAGAGCTTAATGTTACAAGAGCAGCGAATAGGCTCCATTTGAGCCAGTCGGCTGTTAGTGCCTCATTGGGACGATTAAGAACATTATATCAAGACCCTTTATTTACTCGTGCTCAAGTTGGTATTGTTCCAACTACAAAAGCCTTGCAAATGAAGCCTGCAATTGAAGAAGCCATCAATCAAATTAAGGCAACACTTTCTCCAAGCGAAGAAGTAGATTATTTATCTATAGAAAGAAATATAACTATCGGTTTATCAGATGATTTCGAACTAACTTTTGGCAAAAAAATTATAGATGGAATAAATGATATAGCACCTAACTTTACAGTAATATTTCGGCAAACAAATAGTGCTCTCGTGGAAGAAGCGTTATTAAGTAGAAAAATTGATGTAAGTATTAGTGGTGGCGGAATAAAAGACTCTCGATTGAACAGCTATTCAGTTGGAAGTGCGGGATATAAGTGCGTTTTTGATAAAAATGTATGCTCCAAGAATACATCATTAACTCTTGGAGAGTTTATTTCGTTGGAGCATATATTAGTTTCTTACTCTGGTATTTCAGGGGCGGTCGATGATGGTCTCAGAGAGCTTGGGTTAAAAAGGAAGTTAAAGGCATCGACATCACATTTTTCGGCCTTATCATTTCTACTTGAAGGCTCTGATATGATTGCAACAATTCCAGATTTTGCTGCCGCTACACTAGTAAGGAATAAAAAATTAGGAATCTCATTGTGTCCGATTTCTATGCCACGTTACTCTGTGGAAGTTGGGTGGAGACTCGAATCTTCAACTGATGATGCATTGATGGAAGTCAGGCAAGTATTAAGTAGCATAATAGCGGTGCATCTTTCATGATGCACCTATGAGTATTTTTGATTTATTTTCAGTATTTACTGAGAGCATTAGTTCAATTTAGCTATAGTTCTACTTACTCTAGAGTTGCATAGTACTGTATAAAATGAATGTTAGCCGTGTAATTCTTTACTATCAGTAGGCGCTTCAGTACGGTTATTCATGCCATAATCTCTGATAACTCCAGCAACTCTTAATCTATAGTCCTCGAATACTCCACCACGACCTTTAGATTGTGCAAATCGATGTGACTCTAGTGTACGCCATTTTTGAATAGCATTCTCATCTTGCCAAAAAGACAAAGAAAGAACTTTATTATCGTTTGTGAAACTCTGAAAGCGCTCAATTGAAATGAAACCTTCAATCTTTATTAGTGACGGCATTAGGCCATTTGCTATTTCTAAATACTCAGGAGTTTTCCCTTCAGCCAAATGAACTTCAAAAACTACTGCAATCATAATTTACCTACTTTCTAATTAACTAAACTTTATAATCTAGCTTGCTGCTGAACCAATGATCCCGGAAACTTAATTCATTCCTTTAGGTCATCCTTTCGTCATGCCTGTAGCTTAGATACTGTAATCTCTTGAAAGTTAAAACAAAATTTCCCGAAATTTATTAATAGAATCAGACACTGCTGGTGAGTAATTATTCCAATTAATTCCCGTATTCACGCTCTACTTTTGCAATACGAACTTTATAATTTCCATACCATAGCTTACGGCCATTTTTTTGAACTTCAACATGTTCAGCATTTGCTTTCCAGTTTTTAATATCTTCTAGGTCAGACCAATAAGAAACTGTGATCCCAATATCTTCTCGAACAGCCTCCATACCTAAAAATCCAGGTTGCTGCTTTGCTAATTCAACCATACGTTTACTCGTTTCATCATAGCCATTATCTCCATCTGTTCTGGTAGAAGTAAAGATAACAGTGTAGTACGGAGGGGGTGGGGTAGATACTAGTTTAGACATTTTATTCTCCTCAATTTACAAAAAGCTTTAGAGCGCATTGCTAATGTATTTTACAAAAAAATAATGAATTCAATAACAATCTTCATACCCATAGAGTTGCTCTTCCAAATTCCCTTTTTGAGCTAGGGTAATAACTGCAATCAACTTTATAGCGAATATTGAACCTTGCTTTTAACCTAATTTGCTTAGTATAAATAAACATGTTTTATTATTGAAATTGATAATAATAAAATCAGTTATTAATTAAATAGATATCTAAAAAAGAAAGATTGAGAATATTAAACAATCTATTTGATATCCCAGTGATTCAACGTTGAGTGGTCAAAATGAATATTACGTTCAGGAAATAGGTTGCGTCTGAAGGGAGATGTCCTTTTAAATTAGATCGACAAAATTTCTATTTGTGACAGAATCTTTTAGATATTGTCGATAATACGTTGTTATTATTTTCTTGGGCTTTTGTTGTACTCAGGTTTTACACAGCTTAATCCAATGTACCTATAGCAAAGTGGTACATCGCTTTATTGTGTATTTTGTTTTTAGTTTATTTTTGTGGGCGATGGTCATTAAGCTCAGTATGTTTATTTCCTCAGGAGGTTAGGTATGAAAAGAACTCTGATTTTTGGGAATTCTAGTTCAGGTAAATCAACACTTGCAAAGAAGCTAGTCGTTGAAGAGCAACTTGCACACTTAGATCTAGATACGATAGCTTGGCAACATGAAATGCCTCCAATCAGGAAACCTATCAACGAATCCCAGACAGAAATAAGTGCTTTCATAAAAGCTAACGAATATTGGGTCATAGAAGGTTGCTACTCTGATTTAATTGAACTTGCTACTGATCATGCGACGGAAGTCATTTACCTTAATTTACCGATAAAAGAGTGTATCGAAAATGCACGTAACCGCCCATGGGAACCGCATAAATACGAAAGCAAAAAAGCTCAAGATGCTAACTTAGATATGCTGATTAGTTGGATACAAGATTATGACAAGCGTTTAGATACTTTTTCAAAGAATGCACACCAAACTATTTACGATCAATTTGATGGCAAAAAGCTTCAAATTACCAGCTACACATAATTTCATAAGGACAGTGATGTTAGCTAAATTGATAAAGTGTAAAGTACCACTACAGCATAAAAATCGATTTTCAGAAGGACAACAATACTGGCAACAAACAAAGCAAGCTGAAGGGTTTTTTAAGCAATCAGGCGGTTGGGTTAATGAAACTGCGGTGATTTTTGCGCTATGGAAAGACAAAGCTTCAATAGAAAGTTTTATGAAGACACTTCACGATCCCATTGCGGATAAAGCTCAGCAAGCTAACTGTTACTCTTCGATATCGGTTAATTATTTAGAACATGTAATGGATATTCCTTCATACCTCAATTCGTCGCAAAACCATGCGAAACTCATTAGGGTGGCTGACTGCCATGTTTTAGAAGACAAAATAGGTGTATTTTTAGAAGTCCAACAAGATATTTGGAATCCTGGAATGTCTTCTGTTTCAGGTATGTTGGGCGGATATGTTTGGCAATCTAGTAAAGTGGCAACTCAGTTTTTGGTGACTACATATTGGGAATCAGAGCTGGCTCACCGTCGCTATCTCAACAATGAGTTTCCGCTGTTAAAACAAAAGGCTAACTTTGATCGTTATATGGGGTCTGTTGATGGCTTTACCATTCTCATTGAGCCCACATGGGATGTTTTTTAGGCAATATATTTTCAAGTCATAGTTTATGAATAATTGCTCTTTCTGATTTGTGATTAAAACGGCAAATATTGGATAAGTTTTGCCCAAACAAATGACGAACTATTGTGAGTAATGGTCCGTCGTCAATTGATGAATTAGAGAGGTAAGTCAATGTTAGGAGAAGATCACTCATTACTCCACGATTTTTCTGAGCATAAAGATAAAATCATTTCGCTCACAAAAAATGATAATGACTTTAAAAAAATGGCAGATGATTACCATAAGCTCGATATTGAAATTAGAGAACTAGAGTTAGACAAAGTGCCTGTTGCAGACGAGTACTTTAATGAACTCAAACATAAGCGTTCAGAGTTAAAAGACATACTATATGGTCGATTAAACTCTTAAAAATCTGTAGTTTTTAGGCATCTTTCAATGGTGCCTTATTATATTAAAGCTAAAATTAATCATACTTTATCAATGACTTATTTTTCTAGGAATATGTAATACTTAATCTAATGATTGGTTTAAGTATTAGATAATTCGTGTTTCCTGCTCAAGCATTAAATAGAAGAGAATTTTCTGGTTTAGAGATAATCTCTTCTAATCCAAAACAAAAGATAGCTGTTTATCGACTGCATAAACGGAGTGGGAAAGTCTATGATTTCGAGGTTTCATTTGCTACTGAACAATTAAAAGAAGCGACAAAAGCCCAAATAGTGAAATCCCATAAACGTTTTTGGAAAGGAGATACTGAAAGAGAAAGAGCGGCTAGGATAGTTGAGCATATTAATCACCCGGCATGGCAACAAAACCTACATACTACTTGTGTTGTAGATACCTCAATAGATTATAAAAGGAATGAGCCAGAAACAATATCTGAATGGATAGATCGTGCAAATAATGATGTTACTCCTGAAAACCCTCCTTTAACATTAATTTTAGATTTAGATGACACTATTTTTTCTAAAAATCAAAGTGCTAATTTTGATGACCTAGATTCGCTTCATGGAGGAACTTATTTCAATTCCATTGCAATGAAACAAATATCAGAATTTCAAAAAAGAGGACATAGAATTAAAGTTTTGACCAATTCAGAATACTCGTTTAGAAAAATAGAAGCTGCCTTCTCGAGGTATAATGTTACTTTGGAGAGTAAAGATTATTTTAACGTAACAAGCAAAGCTAGAGATGGTCTGCGAAAATCTGATTTTTTAGATAGATACTCTTTTGATAAAAGCTGCTTACTTGTTGATGACATGATGAAAAACAAATCAGGCAAAACTCACTTCTATCACGTATCAGAAAATCAGCCATTTCCAGATTTAATCAAGGGTTAGTTTGTTAACTAGATTTCATTAAATCTTACTTATCGCTTCATGTTATTCCTTATGCTAAATGCTAGTTTTTGATGTGTATGAATTATCCGGGGTAACTTCAAAATGAAGCGTTTATCAATAAGTATCAGTGGAGCAATGTTGCTAGCATTTATGTTGTGTAGTAATTCTTTTGCTCAAGCGAATCTTTCTAAAAGTTTTTATCAAGTAAATAACTTTGATGGTGTATCAAAGGCAATGTGGAATGGAGTAACTTTTTGCCAATATACGCGTCAAGGTGGACTGGATATGAAAACGTGTTTTCCATTCCAAAATACATCAAATACTGTACTTCATTTCCAAATCTTAGATTCTAAATTTAACCCTGATATGAATGAAGGAGATATTGATTTTGGCGATAAGAATATCACAATGGCTTATGATACAAATTATGCGACAAAGTCTTCAGAAATTTTAATTACAATAAAGAAGACCTCAGCCAAAGTTTATGAAGGAGTAATAAAAAATAATGTAGGCCTAACTTGTTCAACTGATGGCTGCGCAAAATGGAATAAGGGTGTTAAAAAACACCCAAATGATTAATTTGATTTTAGATATTGAACAATTAAAGTTACGGCATTATTCAGTTGTAACTTTAACTGTGTTGATTTTTCAGGGAGTAAAAAAGAGGCACTATCAAACTTCGTATGCCAGATATTTCCCCATTTAGATTCAGTTTTGCGATTACATGCCGTCATTTTCTTTTCATCAAAACAATCCCAGAATTGCTGGTCAGTAGTCTGAGAGTATCCATCGTAACCGTCTTTACCATTGATAGAAAAGTTGGTTGATTCTATATATGCCACAGGAATACCTTTGCAAGAGAATGGATAATGATCGGACCAACTTCCTGTTTCTCCAGCTTTAAATGTTTCATTTCGAGGGTGAATGAGATAGCCATTTTTTAGATTTAACTTATTTGAAAGATAAATAAGTTTGTCTCTCAACTGAGAGTTTGAGCCATAATTTGGGTTATTTATATTTTTACACGAATAAGGTTTAGTTTGAGCACTATGGATATATAACTTATCGCCACCAATAATGGTGTCGAGATTAATCATCCCGATAACTTTACTCAGATTGTTCTTTTTATCATTAACATAAGCTTCGGAACCATAAATTCCAATTTCTTCTGCACCAAAATGTACAAGTCGAACAGTATAAGGTAGAGACTTAGACTTAAGTTGTTCGGCGATGCCTAATAAAGCTATTGCACCAGAAGCATTGTCAATAAAACCTTTAGATCCTGTTCCTGTTACTCCATCATAATGAGCACCGACAATGATAGTCTTTGGCGACTGACCTTTAATAACGACCTCTAAGTTGTTTGATTTGTAAGTATTACCTTTGGCTTTAAAATGAAAAGGTAGGGTCTTAGCCTGATAGCCTAATGTTTGATATTCGTTGCTAAGCCATTTCATTGCTTTTAATTCTTCATCGGAAGTTGCACCACGAACGTCAGTTACATCAGCGAAAGTGTTGAGTTTTTTCCAAGTGTCGCTTTCAGCGTGAGTCAAAGTGGAAACAGTTAAAGCGCAAATTAAACAGCTTATCTCGATTGTTTTAGTCATATTATGAAGTGTTTTCATTAGAGTTAATAAAGGCCAAGTTACGGAAATAGTTCAAAAATTTCAATTATATTCTAACCTTAATTATGTGTTTGCAGACACAATTAGATCCATTAATGGACATTAATAGTTTAAATTTTTGAGTGTAATGACATAAGGAGTGTGACTTATGCAAGAATATAATAGACGGAATTTTTTGCTTAAAGGTGGTGTCATCATCGCAACTGGAGCAATTGCTAGTACTACAAGTTTAGCTATGGCAGGCCCTGTTCATAGTGAACATCATGAGGGCATTGAAACAGATATGAAGCACGTTTGTGCAACATGCTCTCATTGGGGCGGTGAACGCAAAGTCTCGATGGACAAAAAGATGGTTCATGTACACGGTGAAGGTTGGTGTAATCATTCAGATAGTGAGCATCACCATACAAAAACTCCGCCAATGAAGATGCACAAAACCAAATGGGAAAAGTGGGATACCTTGAAGTAGTCTTAAATTTTTCTTTCAGAAAGGCGCTATTTCAGCGCCTTTTTTAATAAATTATTGAACAACATTAACAAAGTTTAACTGGAGGCTATGCGGTTAATAATATAAAAAGGTCTAACTTATTAATTCAACAAACTTCTTTTACAATAATATTGAAGTGATGTTTGAATCATTCATATTTTTCTTTGAGGTTTACTATGTCGCAACAAATGACTTTGACTAGCAGCCACCACAAGGATTGTTATTTAACTCAATGGACACACCTTCAAGCTGAAATTAAGGCTATGAAAGGGGATGGAAAAGAAGTTAAACTTTCTATTTCAAATCATAAATACGATGTAGGAAGTGGCCTAAAAAAAAGGTGTTATTTTGTGAATAAAGATGACGACTTGAAGACTGTAGAAAAACATTTAGAAGTTATAAGTAGAATACACAAGTTGACAGAAGATGATGTAGTAGATGAAAAACAAGACTTACAAAAATACCGTCATCAGCTTATGACTCAATTTACTTTTAAACATTGTAGAGCAAATTGTAAAGGTTTTGCTAAAGATCTAGCCAAAAGTGAATTTAAAAGCTTTATGTCTGAAGTGGAAAGAACTAGTCAGACTAATTTGGAGATTATTAGAAGCATTAACTTAGATAATTTTCTATCTTCATTATAGTTTTGTGGCTAAAGAGAGCTTATGCGCCAAGGTATGAGCATACTTTTCCCAATCTTGGTCATCGAATTTCACTATTTGACTTTACTCAGCTTCCTTAAGCAGTTCGAATTTGCTTAAGGGGAGGGTAAAATGCAACCTCCTCTCTTATTAAAAAGGCTGGAAATAAAAAGTTGTAGTCTTCTAACTCAGCTTCATCAGGGCTTTCAATTTAGAATTTGATAGCGTCGCTGTGGCAGGAGCCAATGTGTTTCATAGTTATTTTATCTGCTTTTTAGGCTGACAGAGTTTAAGGTTCCCGTCTATCTTGCAAATTTCATCTAAAATAATTTTCCCTGCTGTTTGGTTTTCATTGTTGTTAAAGTAATCTGCGATTTCAATTAAATCGGATATATCCTCATTGGGAAGCTCCATAGCATATTGTATATGTTCTCGCACTTTATCTGATGAATTTGTATCATCAGACATTGCATGATAGGCAATGATTCTGGGAATTAGATTCTCTGGTGGAGTAACAGTAAATCCAAAACGTGAGGATAGCTTTTTATAATGTTTCTTTAACGTTTCTACACCACTTATTTTAGTTTCATAACTAGGCTCCCAACTTTTGAATGTTGTATCTAGAGCAAATTTTAGTGAAGGGTGCTTAGTTGATTGGTGCGATTCTTCAGGAAACTTTTTTATGCCTATTGATAATCTTGGTAAATACTCAAGTCGTTTTTTTATTTCATCGAAAGGAGTTTGCATATGCTCACCTTCGTCTGCGATTGTTATAACAACAGGAGCTAATTTTTGGAGTTCTGAATTTTTAAGTTGTTCTACTTTCTTTGCAATATAGTCATCATCTAGTGAAGCACTAAAGGAGTAGTATTGAGAAAATACATTTTTATTCTTAAGCCAGTAATCTAAAACAAAGCGCCCAGAATTTGAGTGACCAGATAAAATACTAAAAGGAGCAGATCGATATTTTGAATTTACAAAAGGTACAACTTCTTCAGTAAGATACTTTTCAAAAGGAGATGTTTTACCATCAATAGGCTTTAACTCTTTCCCTCGGCTCTGAACTCCAATAACGATAAATTCTGGTAATTGATTAGAGATTAAATCAATAGTGGCCAGAGTTGGAAGCATATCCCATTGTCCATGGAGTAAATAAATCACAGGATACTCTTGGTTGCTAGTTTCGTAGCTATCGGGAAGGCTTACATATAATTGTCGGTTTTGATTGAGGACTTTGGAGTCTAGTTTCACTTCTTTTGCAATCACTAAGTCAGCCGCATTAACAATGAAAGCTTGTAAGGCGAGCAAACAGATTAATAATATCCTTTTCATCACACTCTCCATGTTGAATGTTCAAATAACATAACAGGAAAACTGTTAAAAATTAAACGATTAAATTTTGAGGTGTGAATATTTTTAATATTGTTTTTTTGTGAGTAATAAAGTTTGGCACTTTTACTATCTAGAACTCAGTACTTATGGCTCAATGGTGTGCAGGATACAATAAATATAGTAACCAATTTTGTGTGGTAATTAATCTAAAAGCTATTCCAAATTTGCTTGCAGACTATAACAATTCCCGTCGAAGCTGTTAGTCATTTATTCAATAATATCTGAAACGTTCAGCTTCGTTGGGGCGGCTCAGGGGATTTAAAAGGGGAAACAGCTGGAGGTTTCCCCTTTTGGCGGTGTGGAGTGCAACTCCACGACTTTAATAAACTTCGAAGAAATTCAAATAGAAAAGTCACTGGATGCCCGATAACAACATTCGGGCATGACGGTGAATTAAATCACCATCTCTGGTATATCACCATCAACCACTAACTTACCCGCAGTCTTTGATTGAATTTCTTCAACCGAAACACCTGGAGCACGCTCAATTAAGTGGAATGCACCGTCTTTTATTTCGAGTAAAGCTAAGTCTGTAATAACACGTTTGATGCAACCATAGCCTGTTAAAGGCAACTCACATAAAGGTAATAGTTTAGAGTTACCACGCTTATCGGCATGGGTCATCATTACGATGATGTTGTCAGCACCTGCAACTAAATCCATTGCGCCACCCATACCTTTAATGAGCTTTCCTGGGATCATCCAAGACGCAATTGAACCATTTACATCAACTTCAAATGCACCTAATACCGTTAGGTCAACATGACCGCCACGGATCATAGCGAAGCTCTCAGCTGATGAGAAAAACGAAGCACCTTTTACAGCCGTAACGGTTTGCTTACCTGCGTTGATAAGATCCGCATCGATTGATTCTTCGGTTGGAAACTCGCCCATACCTAACAAACCGTTCTCAGATTGCAGCATCAACTGCATGCCATCAGGCACATAGTTCGCAACGAGGGTTGGAATGCCTATGCCTAGATTTACGTAATATCCGTCTTTAAGTTCTTTAGCAACACGTTGTGCCATTTGTTCTCTTGATAATGCCATGGTGTTGCCTCCTTATGCTTGCTCTGATGCTTTGACGGTACGTTGCTCAATACGTTTTTCGAACGTGCCTTGGATAACACGGTTAACGTAAATTCCAGGAGTGTGGATATGATCAGGATCCAGTTCACCTGGCTCTACAATGTGCTCAGCTTCAACAACGGTAATTTTACCTGCAGTTGCCATCATCGGGTTGAAGTTAGCTGCCGTTTTACGGAATACGAGGTTACCCATAGTGTCAGCCTTCCAAGCACGAACTAATGCAAAATCAGAGGTTAGCGAAGGTTCTAGTACGTAATGACGCCCATCAATTTCACGAGTTTCTTTACCTTCGGCGATAGGTGTTCCGTAACCTGTTGCTGTAAAGAAAGCCGGAATACCAGCGCCGCCAGCACGGATTTTCTCAGCCAAAGTACCTTGAGGCGTTAGAATTACGTTAAGTTCGCCAGATAACATTTGTTTTTCAAATGTGGCATTTTCACCTACGTATGAGGCCATCATGGTGGAGATCTGACGTTTTTGAAGTAAAAGACCTAAGCCAAAATCATCAACGCCTGCGTTATTCGAAATTGCCGTTAAACCATTGATGTCCATTTTGGTCATTTGAGCGATTAAACCTTCAGGAATGCCGCACAAACCAAAACCACCGACCATAATCGTCATGTCACTTTTCAGACCATCTAGCGCTTCTTCGTAGCTGCTGACTACTTTGTTAAGTCCTGCCATAGGGTTTTCCTTTTATTCTTTAATTTGTAAGTAGCTGACTATAAGTTTTCTAACATTTTTTGATGCTCAGCTTCAGCGCATTACGGCGTTGCAACTCTGGTTACATAGCTACGGCTATGCGTCCTCTGTTGCGCCTTGTCCTGCATTATATCTGAACACCAAATTTCTGAAGAAACTCATTGTCAGCTACTTATATAGGGGGAGGTTATCCCAGCAATGCTTTAGCGACTTTTGAACCGTTTGTTCGTCCTAAAGCTTTACAAATCTTTTGCCCAACATGAGCCAGTTGCTCTAAATCAATGTCCGTATGTAAGCCAATACCATGAAGCATGTAAATTAAGTCTTCGGTAGCTAAATTACCTGAGGCGCCTTTAGCATAAGGGCAACCACCTAGGCCTGCTACGGATGAATCAAAGGTGTTAATTCCAGTTTCTAAACACGCTTGAATGTTAGCAAGTGCTTGACCGTAAGTGTCATGGAAGTGCAGAGCAAGCTTTTCAACGGGCACACTTTGCGCAACCGCTTCAAGCATCGCTTTTGCTTTTTTAGGTGTGCCTACGCCGATAGTGTCACCTAACGACACTTCATAGCAGCCCATGTTGTGCAGTAATTCAGTAACTCGAACGACTTCTGATACAGCAATCTCGCCTTCGTAAGGGCAGCCAAGTACACAAGAAACATAACCGCGAACGGGTAAGTTGTGTTCTTTGGCTAATTCCATGACAGGTTTAAAGCGAGCAATGGACTCTTCGATTGAACAATTAATGTTTTTCTGGCTAAACGCTTCTGATGCTGACCCAAAAATGGCAACTTCATCGGCATCCGCAGCAAGCGCTGCTTCAAGACCTTTTAAGTTTGGCGTTAATGCACTGTATTGCACGTCTGGTTTACGGGCAATTTGATCCATTACCGTAGCGGAATCGGCCATTTGTGGCACCCATTTAGGGGACACAAAGCTAGCCGCTTCGATACGTCTTATACCTGCATCAGCAAGACCGTTAATCAATGTTACTTTATCTTGAGTACTAACGGCGGCTTCATTTTGCAAGCCGTCACGTGCACCAACCTCAAAAATGCTTACTGGCATATTATTCAGCCTCTTTCATATCTAACAGCAATGAACCATCGCTAACCAAATCGCCTGGGTGGAAGAAAAATTCAGATACAGTTCCAGAAAATGGTGCTTCAATGGTGTATTCCATCTTCATAGCTTCCATGACCAATAAGCCTTGTCCTGCTTCAACTTCGCTGCCCACTTCGACAAGGTGAGTCACAATCGTGCCGTTCATCGGTGCCTTGAGCTGATCCGTTCCAGAATCTTCTTGTTCAAGCTCTTGCGCCTGAACCGCTTTAAAGTGGAATTGCTGTGTATTTAAGAAGAGGGTGAAGTTATCTTCAGCTTGAGCAACTTGTAAGTTGAATTGGTGATCCCCAAGTTGCACTTTGAGAATGTCGCCCTGAAGCTCGCCTGAAACATGAATTTGCTCATCATCAAACTTCACATCAAAGCCAGTAGCTGTTTCGCTGATATTGAGCTCAACCAGTTGCTGCTCATCATCAAGCAAACGAACTTGGTGCTGGTTGGTTTGATTGATTCTAAAGCCTGCTAGGGTATTCCAAGGTGACACACTATCGTTTTGAGTGGCTAATGCAGCATTAGCAAGTTGTTGACGATAAAGCACTTGATATAAGCCAGCAATTGCCAGAGTTTTATGGTTTTCTGTTGCTGCAACGGCTAACAGTTCATCTCCGTATCGCTCAATGAAATCTGTACTGAAATTCTCGCCAGCAAAAGCTGGGTGCAAAATAATGGAACGTAGGAACGCAATGTTATGTTTAAGGCCAGCAATTTTGTAATCGTCTAAGGCATTGACCATGCGTTGTAATGCTAAGTCTCTATCTTCATCCCATACAATTAACTTAGAAATCATTGGGTCGTAGAAGTTCGAAATGACGTCAGCTTCACGAATACCTGAATCGATACGCACAAAATGATTTTCAGCTGGCTCACGTAAGTAATCTAATTTACCGCTGGCAGGTAAGAACTCGTTTTGTGGGTCTTCAGCGTAAACTCGAACTTCAAATGAATGACCTTGAATGCGAATTTCATCTTGTTGTAATGGCAGAGTTTGACCTTCAGCCACTTTCAATTGCCATTCAACCAAGTCTTGGCCGGTAACAAGTTCAGTCACTGGATGTTCAACTTGAAGACGTGTATTCATCTCCATGAAGTAAAAGCTTTTATCGGTGTCGAGCAGAAATTCAACCGTACCTGCACCAACATAATCAATGGCTTTTGCAGCCGCAACTGCCGCTTCACCCATTTGCTTTCTGAGGTCGTCAGACAAGCCCGGTGCAGGTGCTTCTTCAACCACTTTTTGATGACGACGCTGCACTGAACAATCACGATCAGAGAGATAAACACAGTTTCCATGTTTATCCGCAAACACTTGCACTTCAACATGGCGAGGTTGGCGTAGGTAACGCTCCATCAATAACTTATCATTACCGAACGACGATGCCGCTTCACGGCGTGCAGAATCAATGGCACCTTGAAGCTCGTCTTGGCTTTCAACGATGCGCATGCCTTTACCACCACCGCCGTAAGCCGCTTTAATCAGTTGCGGGTAACCGACTTTGTGTGCTTCTGTTAGCAGTACGTCATTAGACTGGTCGTCGCCATGATAACCCGGAACTAATGGCACTTTTGCAGCGGTCATGATCACTTTTGCAGCACTTTTACTGCCCATTGAATCAATCGCATCAGAGCTCGGGCCTACGAATTCAATACCTGCTTGCTCGCACTTACGCGCAAAGTCTGCATTTTCAGATAAGAAACCATAACCCGGATGAATCGCTTGAGCACCGCTGCGCTTAGCAACGTTAATAATAGCGTCACCACGTAAATACGATTCAGCAGGGGCACTGCCGCCTAAATAAAAAGCTTCATCTGCTGCGGCAACATGGCGGGCGTTAGCATCCGCATCTGAATATACCGCAACTGTTTTTACGCCCATTTTTTTTGCTGTGGCAATAATTCGGCAAGCGATTTCACCACGGTTTGCAATTAATAGCTTATTGAACATTATTATTTCGCTCCTAGCTCAGTGGTGTTTTCTTGTGCCCAATTTGGCTTACGTTTTTCAAAAAAGGCATTTAGACCTTCTTGGCCTTCTTCGGATACACGAATGCGTGAAATCAAGTCGCTGGTATGCGCTAGGGTATCAGAATTGATTTCACCACTTTCAAGATGTGAAATCAGCTTTTTACACCAATCCATTCCCTGAGGACTGTTGGCAAGCAAAGCATCAATCAAAGGTTGCGAAGCAGCATCTAAATCATCATCAATTTCATGAATAACTTGTAGCTGTTGTGCGGTTTCAGCAGTAAAGCGTTCAGCCGTTAGCATGTAGCGGCGTGATGCTCGGTTACCCATAGCACGAACAACATAAGGACTAATAACCGCTGGAATTAAACCTAACTTAACTTCGCTCAAACAAAAGCTGGCACGCGTGTTAGCAATGGCGATATCGCAACAGCAAATCAAACCTAAAGCGCCACCAAAGGCAGCGCCATTCACTTGAACCAACGTTGGTTTAGGGAACTTATCTAAATCATGCATTAAACGGGCAAGCTCATTGGCGTCAGTGAGGTTTTGCTCAAAGTCCATCTTAGCTTGCTTACGCATCCAATTTAAGTCGGCACCGGCGCTGAAGTTTTTGCCATTTGCTTTTAGTAGCAGTACTTGGCAGTTTTTATTTTGAGCAAATAAGTCGAGTGCTGAAATCAGTTCAGCAATCATGACTTCATCAAAGGCGTTGTGCTTTTCAGCTCGATCTAAAATCAGTTTGCCAACACCATGTTCCAATTCACATTGAATGTGCTGGAAGTTTTTTTCAGAATAAACGTTTGTCATCTCAACACTCCCTTACATGCGGAACACACCAAACTTGGTATCTTCTATTGGTGCGTTGAAAGCGGATGAAAGTGCAAGACCAACCACATCACGAGTTTGTGCAGGGTCGATAATGCCGTCATCCCATAGTCGAGCGCTGGCATGATAAGGGTGACCTGCTTTGTCGTATTGTTCGACGATTGGCGCTTTAAAATCGGCCTCTTCTTGCTCTGTCCACGTTTGGCCTTTGCGAGCCATACCGTCTTTTTTCACGGTGGCTAATACACCTGCGGCTTGTTCACCACCCATTACCGAGATTCGAGCGTTTGGCCACATCCACATCATAGTTGGGTCGAATGCTCGGCCACACATGCCGTAGTTACCTGCGCCGTAACTGCCGCCAATTAATACGGTAAATTTAGGCACAGTGGCACAAGAAACAGCGGTGACCATTTTAGCGCCATGCTTAGCAATGCCTTCGTGTTCGTACTTTTTACCCACCATAAAGCCGGTAATATTTTGTAAGAACAAGAGTGGGATTTTACGTTGGCAGCAAATTTCAATAAAGTGAGCGCCTTTTTGCGCAGATTCTGAGAATAGAATGCCGTTGTTGGCGATGATACCGACAGGATAACCGTGAATTCGGGCAAAGCCACAAACGAGAGTAGGGCCGTAGTTTGCTTTGAATTCATCAAAGTCAGAGTCATCTACAATACGAGCGATCACTTCCTTTACATCGAATGGTTTTTTAAGATCAGTACCGACAATGCCGTACAACTCTTCAATGCTATATTTAGGCGGCTTAACATCAGCAAGCGTGCTTTCTATTTCTTTTTTATGGTTTAAGCGAGATACTGACTTTCGAGCTAACTCAAGCGCATGTTCATCATTTTGTGCCATGTGATCTGCTACACCAGAGATCTTAGTGTGAACCTCGGCACCACCGAGTTCTTCTGCAGTAACTTCTTCACCCGTAGCGGCTTTAACTAACGGTGGGCCAGCCAAGAAAATGGTGCCTTGCTCTTTAACGATGATTGACTCATCTGCCATGGCTGGTACATAAGCACCGCCGGCAGTACATAAGCCCATGACCACAGCAATTTGTGGGATGCCTTTTGCTGACATTTTTGCTTGGTTGTAAAAGATGCGACCAAAATGATCACGATCTGGAAATACTTCGTCTTGCAGTGGTAAGAATGCGCCACCTGAATCAACTAAAGAGATGCATGGAAGGTGACAACGTTCAGCAATTTCTTGAGCTCGAATGTGTTTTTTCACCGTAAGTGGATAATAAGTGCCACCTTTTACTGTTGCATCGTTGGCGATGATCATACATTCAACACCGCTCACTCGACCGATGCCCGTAATAATACCAGCAGCAGGAATGTTGGCATCGTAAACGTCATAAGCGGCAAACTGTGAAAGCTCGATAAATGGAGAGCCTGGATCAATCAGCTTCTCGATGCGTTCACGGGGAGCAAGTTTGCCACGGGAAAGATGACGTTGCATGGCGACTTCGCCACCGCCTTGTTGAATTTTAGCGAGCTCTTGTTGCAGATCAGCAACCAAGTCCGCCATATCATTGTGTTTCTTTTTAAACTCTTCGGTACGAGTATTGATACGACTATTAATGTGTGTCACTGGCTTAATCCTTCAAAACAGAATCAGGAGCTGATGAGCTCCTGATATAAAGGTGAGATTATTTCGTTTCGTTAAATAGCTCACGACCAATGAGCATACGGCGAATTTCTGAAGTGCCAGCGCCGATTTCGTAGAGTTTCGCATCACGAAGTAGACGACCTGTTGCGTACTCGTTGATGTAGCCGTTACCACCTAATAGCTGAATTGCATCTAATGCCATTTTCGTTGCCAGTTCAGCACTGTAAAGAATTGCACCAGCAGCATCTTTACGTGTGGTTTCACCACGGTCACAAGATTTTGCAACGGCATAAACGTATGAGCGAGCTGCATTCATTTGGGTATACATGTCAGCCAGCTTGCCTTGAATCAATTGGAATTCACCTATGGATTTACCAAATTGCACTCGGTCATGAACATAAGGGACAACAATGTCCATACACGCTTGCATAATACCTAATGGACCGCCAGCGAGTACGACTCGCTCGTAGTCTAGACCACTCATTAAGACTTTTACGCCTTCATTTAACTTACCCAGAATGTTTTCTTCTGGTACTTCACAGTCTTCGAAAACGAGCTCACAGGTGTTCGAACCACGCATACCGAGCTTGTCGAGTTTTTGCGCTGTTGAAAAACCTTTGAAGGTCTTTTCAACAATGAACGCAGTGATGCCGTGTGGACCTTTTTCGATATCTGTTTTTGCATAGATAACAAACGTATCAGCATCAGGACCGTTAGTGATCCACATCTTATTACCGTTCAGAATGTACTTATTACCATCCTTGCGAGCATTAAGCTTCATTGAAACCACATCAGAACCTGCATTAGGCTCACTCATAGCCAAAGCACCGATATGTTCACCTGAAATTAATTTTGGCAGATATTTCGCTTTTTGATCTGCATTACCATTGCGGTTTATTTGGTTAACACAAAGGTTTGAATGAGCGCCGTAACTCAAGCCAATAGAAGCAGAGGCACGTGAAATCTCTTCCATTGCAACAACGTGAGCGAGGTAGCCCATGTTGGCACCGCCAAGTTCTTCATCTACCGTTACACCAAGTAATCCCATATCGCCAAATACAGGCCATAGCTCATTAGGAAATTCATTTTCTTGGTCAACTTTTTCTGCTAAAGGCGCAATTTCATTGGTGGCAAACTGTTGTACTGCATCACGCAGCATATCGACGTCTTCGCCAAGTCCGAAATTTAGGCTTGAGTATAATGCGCTCATTTGTAGGGTCCTGTTATTTCAATTTTGTGATTTGTTTCAATTTTTAAATGTTATTATTTTTTGAATTTGACAATGATGCTCTGCACTGTTGTTCAGCTGAATTGAGTTCCATTAATACAACTTTAATGTCGTCCATTTGCTGCTGCAGTGCAGCTTTCTTTTCCTCAATAAGTTCAATCATGGTATCCAGTTGACTGGTACTTGATTTATCAGCATCATACATCTCAAATAATCTGCGAGTCTCAGCCAAAGAAAAACCTAAACGCTTGCCTCTAAGGATTAACTTTAGACGTACTTTGTCTTTTAAGTTGTAAACTCGAGTTTGACCTCTTCTTTGTGGCTTCAATAAGCCTTGGTCTTCATAAAAGCGAATGCTTCTGGTAGTGATATCAAACTCTTTTGATAAGTCACTGATTGAGTAGCTACTAGGAGAATTACTGATTACGCTCATCGAACTGCCATTTCAAAAAATCATTTAGTAGAAAGGTACAGGAAGTTTACGTAAAGGTAAAGTTTGCTGTGTTGGTTTGACCTATATAACTTCAACGTAAATTAAAGTTAATTCATTTAAATAGCTGATTTATAATATTTATGTTAACAGTAGATTACGGCTTAATTATGGCTTATGTATGGCGAGCATACCTGCTTCAGTCAGTAGTACTTCTTTTGTTCCTAAATCATGCGAGTGTAATTATACTCGGGATGAAGCATGTCAAATAAAACTTGGCAATAAAGATTATTACGTTACTTTTGATCATATAGGTCGAGCTGTCGGGATAAATTCAACACGACCAAACACCCAAAGGATTCATGATTCAGGTTTGCATTTTCACCTTGGTCTACTTAAAGAAAAATCTAAACATGATGTGCTTAAGTATTTCAATTCACGAGACGTTACAAAGATTTATGCCCGTCAACAAGAAGCTAGGTTGCGACCTGAAATTACTGAGCAAGACCGGTATGATTCATTATGTCTATCTGGAGGGGGAGCAAGAGGATTTGGCTATACTGGTGTTTTTAAACAATTAGGCAATCAGCGTCTTGTTAATGATATCAAGGAAGTTTCAGGTAGCTCTATTGGAGCGTTAGCTGGACTACCTATTGCTTGCGGCTTAAATGCAGATGAAATATCAGATTTTGTTGCGAATTCTGAACCTCATTTTACAGAAGCATCAATATACAAGAATGCCCACAATGCAATTAAACTTAAACTAAAGCCTCACCAGGCTGATATTTTTGACTTCCTTCAGCAAAACGAATTGCCGCTTGTCGATTCCTCAGGCCTAAACATAAAAAAACATGATTGTCCGAATGCACTTGATTGTTTGACCTTTAAGCAACTTGATTTGCTACGCTCGTCATCATCTGAAAGTGTATTGCCAGCAATTCATGCATTAAAATTAAAAAAACTAATCATTATTGCTACCGATAATGTGACCAAAGAAGAAGTTGAATTATCTGCTAGCAACTCTCCTCACTTGGCATTAGCCGATGCTGTTAGAGCGAGTTGTGGTTACCCAATAAAAATCGGATCAAAAAAAGTTCCTGCATCTTTAATCAAAAGCTGTAATCCTAATTTTTCTGATAAAGAGGCTGCAAAGAAATACATATCGCTCAGCGATGGTGGGAGCACAAATAATACTCCTCATTTATATATCAGTGGAAGAAAAAAGCTTGTCGTTGCATTTCATACAGCAGAGCAGAGAATGAAAAGAAACAATCTCACTGTTTCAGAACGACTAATTCAAGGCGTCATTGGTGTGCCTCTTTTTGAACATGAGAGGTACGACCTTAAAGGTGCTAGTAACGACTCCTCTGTATCATTGTTCTTTCTTGACAGTTCAATCGGTTCTACTGATGTTAAAAAAGCCACAAAAGACTTCTTTCTAATTGAATTAGATATAATGAAGCAGTTCGCTGAATTTGAGAACGGACGAAAAGTTATTTTAAAAAGGATACATAACTTACCTAGCTCAGAAGTTAATTTAACGGTTTCAACCGAGTGTTTTGTTCCATTCTCGTCAGTGAAACTTCCGCCGGAGTTAGACCAAACACCGCAGTTTACTTATTTTGGAACTTATCAATCAAATACTGCCATAGATGAAGATTTCGGTTACACACTGAGTGCTGATTTTGGTGATGATTTTTTTGACTCTTTGAGTACCGAGCAAATAATAGATGATGAGTTGGCTGCCAGTAAAGCATTTATAGATTTAAGTTACCAAAATGATAGTGACGCCTTGTCGCAAGATTCATATGTTAGTAGTACTTCGGGATCTTATGACGTTAATAAATCATCCAAGAGTACATCTTTATACGGATCGACCTCTTCGTCTTTTCCATGTAACAGTCTAGATCAAGACAATTGGCTTTTACTCAATCCAAGACTATCAGGAACTCAAATGGTGAAAAGTAGTACTGCTCCGAATGGATTAACAATTGACCATGTCAAACAAATTGAAGACAGTAAAAGTAAGAAATACTACGAAAGTAGAGCAACATTAAAACGTGTAGGAGAACAATCGACTAGCAAAAAACGTAGACCAGCATCAGCTGGTGTGAGAGGAGAGTTACCTAAATCAAGCCAATTTGATAGAGATAATTTGATTTTAGAGTATTAGGGGTTGTCTATCTTTGTTGATATTTTAGGATCGAATTTTGTGCTATTTGAGCGTGTATGTGATCACAATATAGTGCAGGGAATACCCAACAGTAACGAAAGTTACGCTTGTCAGTAATAGCTATGCTCTAAAAGTTTGTTCTTATATTGATACATCAGTTGATTAATCAAAATCATTAGTTCGAGTTTATAAATGATTAAATGCTCTTATCGTTTATTAAACATAAAATTAAATTCAGTTAATGTGTTAAATGCTCTAGTTAAAAGTGGTTAATATGTAGTCTGTGTTTTCTTGGTTTTAAATGGTATGGCCAATCCAATAACTAATTCTTCAATTGCAGCTGATTATAATGAATTGATGTCGCTTACTGAGACTTCCTTAGTTAGTGAACCCCCTCAAAAAAATCAAGACATAAAAAGTGTGAGAATAAACTCGTATGCACAAATCAAAAGGGATGCTATCCAATTTGTTCAAGTTAAAAATAGAATGTATAAAGTGCAATTTGACGAACTGAGTACAGCTATTTCAATTGAATACTTGAATGGCTTAAATACTTCAGATGATATACATACTCAAAGTGTCGTAACATCTGGACAATACTATATTTGTGATGAAAATTTCTTTTTGAATGAAGCTACGTTTTTAGATGATATTAACAGCGAAAACGTTTTGAGAGAATATGATGTCAAACTTACAAGTACAAAATACAAGGATGGAATAGAATCTTTCGATGGTATTTGTTTCGCAGGTGGTGGTGCAAAAGGCGTTTTTTATATAGGAGCTTTAGAAGCGATTGGTGAACAAGAACTTAAGGACGTTAAAGCTGTCGCAGGTTCATCCGTCGGCTCTATGTTTGCTGCGGCAGTCGCTACAGGTGCTTCGGCTAAGCAGCTTACAGATTGGTCCGTCCATTCAGAAATTAAACTGAGAGCTGAAACAATAGAAGGTCTTGCGAGAGAACTAGTATCGATAGGGTTAGCAGAGCAGATAAAAGTCGTCAAAGAAATATTATTCTACAGTGGCTGCCCTTTATATCATACTGAAACTGGAAAGATTTTTAATTGCTATGACGATAATGTCGATGTGCATCAACTTGAGCATTTAACGTTTAAACAACTGAGGATTCTAGTTGAACGCTGTAAAGATGATGTTCATTGCCCTTTAAACGCATTAGGTTTAAAGGAATTAACCATTATCGGCACCGCTAATGAAAAGTATGAGATCGAATTTTCCGCAACTAATAGTGGTGACGTTCCTATTTATCAAGCCATTTTAGCGAGTTGTACATTCCCTTTTAATTTTGTAATGCCTGCGGTTGAAATTCCAAGTTCAATGTTTAAGAAAGTCAGAGGGGTTGCAGGGGCTACTTTAAAATTTACAGATGGTGGGCTTACAAATAATTTACCTCATGCTTACGTTAAAGGCGAAAAAGTGTTAACTCTTGCTTTTGCTGAACTTGAGGAAACTAAGGATAAAAGCTGCACGCTATACGAAAAGGGTCTGCAAGTCGTTTTAGGTTGTAAAAATTCAGAAAATGAAAAGTATGACGTAATCACAGCAATGCATAACCCCAATAGAGAGGTTCATTTCATAGAAAATCGCGGGCGGGTTGACACATTTGATTTTGAGAAAGCTGCGGCAAAACCATATCAATATAAATGGATTGCAGCAAAAGAATTTAGAGAAAAGCGGTTAAAAATGATCGCCGAAAAGAAGCTTAAGCATCAAGAGTTTCTGGCAAAGCGTCAAAAAGACAAAGGTGAAGAGGGTGATGAAATTGATGGGAAAGTCATTGATATTACGAAAGATAGAAGCCGAGTTCGAGCCAGTAAGTTAAAACATGATGTTGATCTGAGCTCACAACCAAATAGCTTTGATCCAGAGCAGTTTGAGTCAAGGCTCAGGCCGGTTCAAGCATCCATTTTACCCCAAAAAAGGCCTTTAGAAAGTGATCCATTGACCCCTTATTTGAATCACAAAAAGTTTTTAACAAGGTCTTAAATAGTTAGCTTTATTTACAATTATGAAATTTGTTTCCATTCGTATGCAATAGTCATGAGGGGTATTACTGAGTATAATCCGGCAAATTTGATTTTAATCGCACTAATTTTTGTAATATTATAAAATTAATGTTGATTTTTTGTTGAAAAATTACATCTTGAGCTCTAAATGCTCATGCGGGTCACTACGAATGAACAACCACTCTCCTAAACATGATATCGGGGTTATTGGCCTTGGTGTTATGGGAAAAAATCTTGCCTTAAATATTGCAGATAATGGCTTTACTGTTGCTGCTTTTGATCTTGATGGACAAAAAATAGAACAACTTATCAATCAAGCTCGGGTAGAAGAAGAAGCATATAATATTGAATCAACAAACCGAGTCAGTGGTTATTCGAATATTAAATCTTTAGTTGAGTCATTAACGCTGCCACGAAAAGTGTTGCTTTCAATTCCTGCTGGCAAACCCGTAGAAATGGTTTGTCAGGCATTAATTAAAGCGGGTTTAGAAGTTACAGATATCGTTGTTGATACTGGCAATAGCTTGTGGACTGACACTGTAGAAAGGGAAAAACAGTATAAAGATAACTTTATGTTTTTCAGCTCTGCGGTTTCAGGTGGTGAAATTGGAGCTCGATTTGGCCCATGTTTAATGCCAAGTGGCTCAGAAGAAGCGTGGAAGCACATCGCACCGATTTGGCAGGCGATAGCGGCCAAAGTTGATGCAAAGACAGGTTTACCAATAGAAAGAGTTCAACCAGGCCAGACCATAAAAGAAGGTGAGTCATGTGCAGCTTATATTGGTGAAGCTGGTGCTGGCCATTATGTCAAAATGGTGCATAACGGTATTGAATATGCTGACATGCAACTGATTTGCGAGGCTTACCATATCTTATCTACTGGCGTTGGTTTCTCAGCACCAGAAATTGGTGAGATATTCAGTGAATGGAATCAAGGTAAACTGAACAGTTACTTGATGGAAATTACTGCTGATATTCTAAAACAAACAGACTTGAAGACTGAAAAGCCATTAGTTGAAATGATTTTAGATAAAGCAGGCCAGAAAGGCACTGGGTTATGGACCGCAGTAAGCAGTTTGCAAATAGGTGCACCAGCCCCAACGATCGCTGAAGCTGTGTTCGCTCGTGCAATCAGTAACCAGAAAGGCATACGAATTAGATTAAACCGATCTACAGATCGAGTGGCACAGTCTGAATTGTCTAAAAATGAAAAATTACAAATCATCTCAGACATTCAAAATGCACTGTATTGCGCAAAAGTATGTAGCTACGCCCAAGGCTTTCAATTGATGGCTACTATGGGGAAAGAGCAAAACTGGCATCTTGATTTTGCTAACATTGCTAAAATTTGGCGTGCAGGCTGTATTATTCGTGCATCTTTCTTGCAGCAAATTACTCAAACGTTTGAAAAACAATCTGATATTGAGCATTTATTATTGTCTAAAACGTTTTTAGATGAGTTATCTAATGCTCAACATTCATGGCGTAAAACAGTGAGCTTTGCGGTGTTAAATGCGATTCCTACTCCTTGTATCAGCTCAGCATTAAATTATTTCGACGCATTTACCACTGAAACATTACCGGCAAATTTGCTTCAAGCGCAAAGAGATTACTTCGGGGCTCACACCTACGAGCGAGTTGACGCCGAAAAAGGTGATAGATTTCACACCGAGTGGAGCTCAACAACTCGAAACGAAATAAAGCTATAATTACCTTCCATTAATCAAGTCTTCAATGTTTGTTGAAGACTTGAACTCCACATCTTCCTCATTACTGTTAACGGTGTAAAAAGCAGCTCAGAAAATTCTTTCATATACTTCTCTTTACGCAAGGTTGTATTTTCGAAGGATTTCATAATGAAAAAGGCGTGTGTTATTGGGGCTGGTCTCTCCGGATTATGTTCGATTAAAGAGTTAAAAGAAGTTGGCATTGATGTGACTTGTTTTGAAAAAAGTCACTATTTCGGAGGTGGCTTATCGAAACGGAATGATTCGGGCACCACTTACGAATCGTTAATGTTAACGGTTTCTAATTACTTCATTGCTTTTTCTGCACATCCTATTGCTCTCTCTGAGGGGCGGCGATATTGGACATCTTACGAATACGAAAGATATTTAGAGAGCTATATACGAGAGTTTTCGTTATATGACCATATTCAATTTGGTATCACAGTGAACAGTGTTGATAAGTTGGAGTTGGGCTATAGGGTTATGTTCGAGGATGAAAAAGGGCGAATATTGGAACGCTTTTTTGACTATGTGGTGGTATGCACTGGTACCAACAGGGTTCCAAATAAAGTTAAGTTACCAAATGAAGCCAAATTTAAAGGTAAAATTATACATACCAGCGAATATAATACCGCAGAAGATTACAAAGGTGCTTCAGTAGTCTGTATTGGTGGCGGTGAGTCAGGCGTTGATATTGCTCATGAAATTTCTCAGTTTGCTAAGGATACAGTGCTGCTTACTCGTGATACTCCATCAGTTATTCCACGTTGGATTCGTCAACAAACAAATGATGCATATGCTTCACAATCTTTCGACCAACTAGGTGCAGATTTTTCAAGTTTATTTATGAAGCTCAAAGCAATGTGGAATTTGAGGTTTAATAAGAATATTGCCGAGAAAGAACGTTACCTTCACCAATATACACTGAGTTGCGCCTCAATGTTTAATCGGTTTTTGACGAAAAATGATAATTTTATCGATAGCATTGTAGAGGGGAAATTAAGGCATATTATTTCTCCTATTAAGCAATTGGATGAAGAGGGGATCCTCCTAGAAAATGGTGATTACTTTCAGGCAGATGTTATTGTGCTTAATACTGGATACAGTGAAGACTTCTCTTTTCTAAATTCAATATTAGATGTGAAAAATGTAAGAGATTTATATAAGCATATGATTTGCCCTGATGTGGGCTCTTCTTTAGCCTTCATCGGGTGGGTAAGGCCTTCTCAAGGAGGTGTTCCAGCGTGTTCTGAGATGCAAGCTAGGTACTTAGCTCAATTATTAGTTGGCAACTTGGAACTGCCAAAGGTTAAGCAACTACGAAAATTAATATCACTCGATAAAGAGTATGAAGAGCGGTTGTTTTATAGGAATATAAGGCTCTCTGGGTTAGTTAATTACCATCAATTTATGCGCTCTTTGGCTCAATGTATAGGATGCCAGCCACATATAAAGTGGTATTTAAACCTGCGATTGGCGTATAAATTGTGGTTTGGTAGCCACTTAAGTAATTTTTATCGTCTTAATGGGGTTGGAGCTAAACCTTATATCTCGAAAAGAACAATTCTTGAACAACCGGTTGCTCCTTCTTTGGCGAGAAATATCTTGGTAAGTATTCTAGCAATCTTAAGTAAGTTTTCCTTAAGTAAAAAAATAGCACAGGCTAAAGAAGCAAAACTTGAGGATAAAACAAAGAATGAAGCTTATTGATATTCATCAAGAAGCTTCTGTTAACTATAAGAGTTTATTAGACATAAGTTTTCATTAGAAAATATCGGTCATGATCTTCTGTTACACCAGGGACTTTACCGATAACTTCAAAACCTAACTTTTGGTAAAACGCAGGTGCTTGAATTGATAACGTATCGACCTGAGCTGTAATGCAGCCTCTTTTTATTGCCTCAACTTCTGCTTGTTCCATTACTTTACGACCAAACCCTTTGCCACGATGAGATTCATCAGCCCAAAGTACTTCAACAAGAAACTGTTTATAAATCGTTCTTCCTGAAACTCCTGCAACGATTTTGCCTTCGTTATTCTTTAAGGTGACGGAAAGAGGACTCGATTTCTCTGTGCCGAGCTTTTGAAAGTTGTATGCGCGTACACCTTCGACAAGATTCGAAAAAAGAGTTTCATCTTCCTCGTGTTTAATTTCAATATCCATATTTTTATTCCTTTTAGAGCAGGCATTTTATTTGAAGAAGGCTTAACTAATTTAATCGAGAGAGTTAGCTCAAATGTTGATATAAATAACTTAAACTAAAACATAAGCTTGTAAGCAGAGTGAGCTTGCTGGTGGATTCTAGAATATTGTTAAATTCTTTACCAGATGCATTTTCGAAACGCTTGCTGATGATTTGGGCATAAAAGACCCAAATGCCTGTAAAGAGAACGGGTAATCCTTCCCATAACCCTAAGAAATAGCTAAAAAAGAGTAATGCAAAAGCACCAAGTGTCATTGCTCGGAACATTGGAGAACACATTTCTTTGGTCAGTTTAACGGCGAGAGTATGTTTTCCTGCTTTAATGTCAGTTTTAATATCTCGAGTATTATTGGTGAACATAATGGCAGCATTTAACAATCCAAAGATTACCCCCATGACCCAAGATTGCAATGACGTGTCTTGAGTGTGTAAATAGTAACTCCCCACTACAGCTATAGGCCCAAAAAACACGAAAACAGTTACTTCCCCTAAAGCAAAGTTAGCCAGAGGGTATTTTCCTCCACTGTAGAGCAGCGCACAAATTATCGATATTAGCCCTAAAATCAAAATCCACATATCACTATGTGCGACTAATATTAAGCCCGAAATAATTGCTAGTGATATTGAGGCTACAATGCCGAATTTCATTTTTGTGGGTGAGATAAGCCCTGACTGGCATGCTCGTATTGGACCCAAACGTTCGTTAGTATCAATTTGATGTTTATGGTCGAAGTAATCATTCGCAAAATTTACTGTAATTTGTAAACAAAGTGCACAAATCAAACTACTGATGGCGATGAGCCAGCTATATTCACTTGAATGGAAAGCTAAAGCATTTCCAACTAAAACGGGACTGAATGAAGCGGCAAGGGTTTTAGGGCGAATGGCGATGATCCAAGGATTCATTGAAACAACTGGTTAATTTAAAATGTGCGTTATTGTACTGTTTCCCTTTAAGATTGTAACGTTAATGATCATTGCGATTAATGGTTATTTGGTTCAAGATATTAGCACTTACCTTTAACTTTATTGGTTTATGTCAAAAGCATTAACAAATTTATTATCAATCTTATCTTTAGAAAAACTGGAAGAAGGTTTTTTTAGAGCACAAAGTCAGGATCTAGGTTTTGGGCATTTATTTGGTGGCCAAGTTTTAGGACAAGCGTTGAATTCTGCCAAGCAGACGGTTCCCGAAGGGAGAACAGTTCATTCTTTTCATAGTTATTTTTTAAGAGCTGGGGATCAGAAACTTCCTATCATTTATGATGTCGAAAACATGCGAGATGGTGGTAGCTTTAGTGCTCGCAGGGTAAAAGCAATCCAAAATGGTAAGCCGATTTTCTATATGACGTGCTCATTTCAGGGGTTAGAAGATGGCTTTGAACATCAGAATGAAATGCCAAAAGTCGAAGGCCCTGAAGGGTTACTCAATCAAACTGAGTTAGCAAAAACGCTTGTAGATGTACTACCTGAGTCAACGTATAAAAAATGGACGGCAGAATCTCCAATTGAAATGCGTTATGTTAATCCTCAAAACCCTTTAAAGCCTGAACCTACTGATGCTAAAAGATATATTTGGTTAAGAGCGAATGGCGAGATGCCTGGTGACCCTAAAGCACATCGTTATTTATTGGCTTATGCATCAGATTTTAATTTTTTGCTTACCGCTGCTCAGCCTCATGGCGTTTCTTTTCTAACGCCAGGGACAAAGTTTGCAACCATAGACCATTCAATGTGGTTTCATAGACCATTTGATTTAAATGAGTGGTTACTATTTAGTATCGAAAGCCCTAGCGCAGGTAATGGACGTGGTTTCGTTAGAGGTGAATTTTATAATACCAAAGGAGAGTTAGTCGCTTCGGCAACCCAAGAAGGGTTATTTAGAATGTCGACTAAAAAATAAGATTATGAAAAAGTTTTTTTTAATGTGTTGTGCTTTATTTCTTACTGCATGTGTAACAGTTGAACCACCAAAACCTGTAGAAGTGAGTGGTGCTGCTGGTTATCGAGAAAAAATAGCACTGCCAATGGGAAGTACAATTACTATAGCGGTTATCGATCTTGACACACCAGGTGCGATCATCGCACAAAAGAACTTTAATGTTGCAGTAACTCCCGTACCGTTTAAGTTTATTCTTCCGGCTGAAAGTATAAAAGATGATGTTAATTACGGTGTTGTTGCGTTAATTAAAAATGGCAATAAAGTGCTATTCCAGACGTACGATAGATATCCAGTGATTAACAACGGAAAAAACACCGTAGAAGTCATTATGAAGATGGTAAAATAACTCTCAAGGAGAGGAAAATCTTCCTCTCCATCTCTTATCTGTATATTTGTAAATCACCTGCTCTAAATAATCAGTATTTATTATCATTTTGTGAATAATGTGATGGATTCTTATCTTTAATTCTTAGGCTTGTGATATATAATGCCGTACGTTGCGAGCAATACATGTTTGAACATTTAATTACTGACTGAATTTGCCTTATTTATGAAAGGATTCTAAAAATATTGCGTAAACGAAAAGTGCGCATAAAGGAAAGGTTGAACGTTAGTTTGTTGTTATAAAAAATTATTCTGAGAGCAAATTAACTTTTATGTTATCTATTAAGCGCTTTGTTATTTTTCTTGTACTTTTCGTAGCTGGTTTAGTTTGGTTTTATGCCGATCAGTGGTATCGAAATTATTTATTTGAGCGCTATTACAATTCTACCGAATACTCTGTTAATGAATATCAAGCAAAACTCAGTGCTGTCATTAATCAACGTCTAAAGTTAGTTTCTAGTCTTGCGCACTTTGTTGAAAGTGAATTGCATAGTGATCCTACGTATAGTGAATCGAGCCGACTGCATATCGATAGTTTTATGTCAGCACTTTATCATGCAAACGAAGGATTAAGGGCGTTTACTATAGCACCTAACTTTGTTGTTAATCAGGTTTATCCTATTACCAGCAATGAGTCAGCAATAGGACATAATTTAAAAGATCCGAGTACTCCTTTTATTTATGATGCCGTTGATCTTGCGATTACAGAAAATATCGTAACGCACTCTCAGCCCTATGAGTTGGTTCAAGGTGGTTTGGGGTTAGTTGCTCGATTACCAGTATTTCAAGATGATAAAGTGTGGGGCGTAGTTTCCGTTGTTCTGGATATCGTTTCGACATTGGAAAATGCAGGTGTAATTGGACCAAGTTCAGAGTTTGATTTTGCATTTAGAAGCGACAATGGGCATGTTTTTTTTGGTGATCCGACCATCTTCGAAACGAGTTCATTAATTCGAAAAATAAAGCTACCTTCCGGATATTGGGAAATCGCTGCTCAACCAAGAAATACAGAAAGAGGAATTGAGTGGCAAGCGAATCTGTTTGGGATTTTTCTAGCAGCATTAATTTTACTAATTTTAGGTGCCCTTTATTCGTTCTATCAACACGTCTATCTTGCTGAACGTTCTTATCGAGAGCAAGAGAATGAATTAGCAGGTTCTAAGGGGTTAATCAGTGGTGTTGTTGGTAGTAAATTAAAACAAACTCGGCCTACGTTTATTACGCCTGCAATCGCGACAATTGCCATTTTGTTGGCTTGTATTGCATTTTTTTACTTTATTCAGGCTCAAAATAAACAGCAAGACTCTCAAGAGTTAACATCAAATCTCGAAGTTGTTGTAAATGAGATTGGTAGCCAAATTAATGCAAATCGAGATTATCTAGAAATCTTAGCAGAAGAGCTTGGCTCAGGAACACTGTCGATCAGTTCATTTGAACAAAAGGCCACTCGATATGTGAAAGATCATCCTGGGCTTATTAATATTACGTTTGCTGATGAATCTTTTTTTATTCGCAATACGGCACCCTATGAACGAAATAAGCAAGTTATTGGGTTGAAGTTGTCATTAGCTGAGCCAGAAAGAGCTTCCCGTTTAGCCAAAGAGCTTAAAACGACAGTATTTACTAAGCCTTTTGTAGTGATTCAAGGTAAGCCAGCGTTTGAATTTTATGTACCTGTTTATCGAGATGATAAATTTTTAGGCACTCTAGGAGCTGTTTATTCGATTCCTAATTTAGCGGAAGAAATAATTCTTTCTAATCTAAGCTCCAGATATAACATTAGCTTTTTAAATGAAAGACGAAAACCAATCTATACGCTGAGTGATATTGAGCATTCAATGCGTTTGGCGCACAGTGTGCCTTTCCCTTATCTTAATCAGAGCTTATGGCTTAAATTTTCTGTAAAGCAATCTCATTTCAGTAATGGTATGCAGCTTATCTTGCTTGTTATTCTATTATTCATCAGTGGAATTGTATTCAGTTTTTGGTTGCAGTTTAAAGAAAGTGCACGTGTGTGGCAGACGGGAAAATCTCTTCTTGAATCACAACAGCATTTTCATTCAATTGCTCACTCAGCGCCTATTGCCGTAGTTATTACCCAGCCAGAATCTGGAAAGATACTCTATGCAAACCTTAGGGCGGAAGAACTCTTATCCTCTTTGGGTGAGGCTGTCGTGGGGAAAAATATTCGCGACTTTTATGCAAATCCAGATGATAGAAAGCTCTTTATTGATCTTATGCTTCACAAGCAAAGAGTAGATGGCTTCGAACTGAAAATTAAAACAGACAGTGGTAGGTTTGTGTGGGGCTCTCTGTCCTCTAAAATGGTGGATTATGCCGAAGGAAAAGCATTAATTACTTCGGTAACGGACTTAACTCAACAAAGAACGTATCAAGATCAACTCTATAAGAAAGCTAACTTTGATGAACTTACTGGTCTGCCTAATCGCGGAATGGCATTCGAGCGATTAACGAGTGCAATTAATATCGCCAAGCAAAATCAAGGCGAAGTGGTATTAATGCTGCTGGATTTAGATGATTTCAAAAAAGTGAATGACAGCTTTGGGCATAATGCAGGTGATAAATTACTTAAGCAAATTGCAAAACGTATTCGTGGTGTTATTTCTGAGTACGATACTATTGGACGACTCGGTGGTGATGAATTTGTCATCATTCTCACTGCTCCAGATTCAGTAAAAAATGCAGAACAAATCGCTCACGAAGTAATTGATCTTTGCTCTCGCCCTGTTCTCATACAACACTACGAAGTTGTGGTTGGTTGCAGTATTGGTTTGGCTTGTTTCCCACAAGACGGTAATGATTACGAAACGCTAACGAAAAATGCAGATGCTGCTATGTATGAGAGTAAAGTTAATGGCCGTAACGCATTATGTTTCTACTCAAACAAAATGAGTCATGACATTCAGCAGCGCCTAGTTATGGAAAACGAACTTCGACAAGCGCTTAAACGTGATGAACTTTATATTGTTTATCAACCTATCATTGATGGTGATACTGGACGCGTTATCGCAGCAGAGGCATTAATGAGATGGCAAAACGATCGCCTAGGTAATGTTTCGCCAGAACAGTTTATTCCCTTGGCAGAATCCTTAGGATTGATAAGTACGTTTGGTGAATGGTTGTTAGATCAGGCTTGCCATCAAGTAAAAAAATGGCAAAAAATTGAAAATGGCCCTGAATACGTTTCGGTAAATGTATCAAGCCGTCAGCTTCGTAATGATGTCATTATTGAAGATGTGAAACTCGCACTGACATTACATCAGTTACCTGCATCAGTGTTAGAGCTAGAACTTACTGAATCCGCCCTTATTGAGCATACAGAAGAGAACGAGCGAATTTTTGATACGCTTCATCAAATGGGCGTACGGTTAGCGGTAGATGACTTTGGAACAGGTTATTCATCGCTAAATTACCTGAGACGTTTTTCATTTGATACACTTAAAATTGATCGTTCTTTTATTGGTGATATTCCAGATAAAAAAGATGCGATTGAACTCGTTCAGGCTATCCACTCAATGGCGACCAGCATGGGAATGAAAATTGTTGCGGAAGGTGTTGAAAATAGAGAACAACTCAGCTTCTTACAAGAACTAGGATGTGACGCCATTCAAGGTTATTACATTTCTAAGCCTTTGAGCAAACAAGATATCATATCGTTTTGTAGCCAAAAACAGCAGCAAGTAGTCAATATCATTGAAAGTGTGAAAAAGGAAGAAGGCAGCTTAGTTTGATTGAAAACCATCGGCAGCAATTATTCTCTTGGCTCTTAGAAGATAGAAAAAGAATGCAAGTACTCAAAATAGTAGAGACTGTTGCTGATGAATTTAAACTTGATGATTTCTGGGTTGCGGCTGGCTTTGTAAGAAACTTAATTTGGGATAAATTACACGGTTATGACTCAAATGCGCTAAATGATATTGATGTAATTCACTTTTCAGAAGGTGAAGACACCAGTTTTGACCTGGCTCTACAATCTAAATTAACATATTTACAACCAAACTTACCTTGGTCAGTAAAAAATCAATCTTTAATGCATATTCGAAATGGTGATGCTCCTTATACATCCAGTTCTCATTCAATGACTTTTTGGCCCGAACTTGAAACGGCCATAGCGGTAAGATTGTTGAATGGTGAACTACAAGTCAATTCGCCTTTTGGACTGGCAAGTTTATTTTCACTTAGCCTTACTCATAACCCTAAACGTCCTCGCACATTATTTAATGAAAGATGTGAGCAAAAAGGATGGCTGAGTATATACCCCAAATTGAACATTTTGAATTAAACCATTTAACCCGTTCAATCCAACCTTTTTGTTGTCAATTCAATCCTATATTTGTCTTTTTGACTCTAAAAACATGATCTAAATCATGTAAATGATGGTTCTTAATAATGCTAAATCAAGCATTTGACTTGGATCAATATTACATGCCGATGAGTCTGGCAAATTAGCGCCTAAATGTGATGGAAGTTAAAAATATACTAATTCATTTTAATGAATATGGAGTTAAATGATGAACAAACGTTTCGCTAAAGGTCTAGTTGCAGCAGCACTTCTATCTGCAGGTTTTGCAGCTCAGGCACATCAAGCAGGTGACATTATTGTACGAGCTGGTATTGCAACTGTTGCACCAAATGAATCAAGTCAAGATGTAGCTGGCCTAGGTGAGTTCAGTGTGAGTAACAATACTCAGCTTGGTTTGAACTTTGGTTACATGGTAACGGACAATTTTGGTGTTGAACTACTTGCTGCCACTCCATTCTCTCACGACGTTTCGCTAAAAGGCGTTGGTAAAATTGCTGAAACTAAGCATTTACCACCAACCTTAGTTGCGCAGTATTACTTTGGTAATTCGAATTCTAAATTTCGCCCATACATTGGCGCTGGTGTGAACTTTACAAACTTCTTTGATAATCACTTCACAAAGAATGATACGGCAGCACCGTTAGGACTGAATAACCTAAGTATCGAGAATTCTTGGGGTTTTGCAGCTCAAGTTGGTGCAGACTATCAAGTAAATAAGAAGTGGTTGGTTAATGCTTCTGTTTGGTATGCAGATATTGGCACCGATGTTAAGTTTAATTCAACAGCTTTGAATGCTGATGTGAAAATCAAAACAGACATCAACCCATGGGTATATATGGTATCGGTTGGTTATACGTTCTAAGTTAGTTTTAAATATCATCAATGAGCGCTACTTTAATGTAGCGCTTTTTTTATATCTCCAATATATGTAATTTGAGACTCTAAATATTTGTTAACCCAAAATTCATGGAACTTAATCTCCCTCATTTGACTCTAATATATAACTACTCAAACTAGACTTACACCTTTCTTAATCTTCAAAGACTTTAGAAATCTGTTAGCCATTGCCCGAAAGTATTTATTTCAGGGGAACTTATGGAAGCGAGTCATAAACTACAATCAAACAGACCATGTGAATATATTACAGGGACAGGCGACCCATGTGGACGAGAACAATTTGGCCTAAAAAAACAAGATGGAATCGATTCCATGCTTGAAAAATGCAAGATGAGCCCTCGAACATGGAAATTCGTTAAAGCTGGAGATTTAAAAAAGGCGAGGGGCTCAATGTCCTTTATTGAGCGCTTAATAAATCTTTTTACTGGTGGCTTACGTCAAAAAACTTTAGAAAGAGCGGTTAATGTACTCACTCCTCATTGTCCGTTAGCTCGTGATGTCACGAGTAAAATTGCAGATTTCCATGCACTTAAAGCTTCGCTTCCAGCTGAAGCTCAGAATGGATTAAATTACAAGATTGTTAGTGAAAATGATCAGTTACAATTTATCGTGTGGATTGATCCAAACTCTGAACTTGCAAAAAGTATGGAAAGTGTAGAACCTGAAGATAAAATTTTTAAGGAGCCAGTCTCAAAAGTGTCAAATAGGGCTTTGTTAGCTATGCAGGAAGAGCAGAGAACTTTCTTTGATAAAAACATTGCAAATAACCGAGTCTATAATGAAAGTTACGATGTCTCTGAATGTTGCAAAGGGTCAAGAAGAGATTTTTTTGCTAAATATTACGAATTAAAAGCAGAAGTTCAAGCTCTTGAGGCTAACAGTCACTTATCACCTACAGCAAAAAAAGATGCAATGACGTTTCTAGAAATGTCAATGGACGCTATTGCTGACGAGCTTGCAAAGAATGAAAAGCCAGAGTCAAGATCTAGCGTTAAATTCTATAATTTAAATTCTCCAACACGAAGCACTTCACAAGGAACTGCAGTAGAGTTTGAATTCGAAGATGAAGTTACTGAAGAGCGTCCAAATCTTTCAAATAAAGATTCACAAGTTGAGCTTGTTGACAGTATAAGTTCTGAGCCAGAATCAGAGATTGAACTTTCTCGTTTTAATGATTCAACGTCAAGTGCTTCATCTAGTACTAAGGTAGAATTAAAAACTGTAGCTGAAAATCATACCGAGATCGAAAGTCGTTCGAGAGGCGGTTCAGTGATTGAACTAGCTCAGAGCGAACAGCCTAAGTTAGGGCGTGGTGCAGAGCTTAATCTTCTCGCCGCTTCGACGCCAAGTACTTCATCTAGAGCTGAGATAGAGTTACAAGATGTAGGTAAAACCCTTGGAGATAGCTCAAATTTTTTGGCCGAAGATTCGACTGTTGAATCTACTCAGAGCGAAAGGCTTAAGCCTGAACATACAACTGAATTTAATGCTTTGAATTCTTCAACGTCAAATACTTCACCTGAAGTTGAGGTTGAGTTACAAGTTATAAGTGAAGATATTAGAGAGAGCTCCGTTCACCCTAAAAGAAGTTCAAAGATTGAGCGTTCTTTAGTTTCTAATGCCAAAAAGACCAGAGAGAGAGCAGAGAGCGAAGCCATAAAGCAGGCTAAACGAGACATGTTAGATAGAGGGTATCAACACATTCTACTTGTGAATCAAAGGCTTTTGTTTAGTGCTTTCAGTTGTACCTTTGGTTAGATAAATATGAGCCCAAGGATGACTTGGGCTCATAAGATATTAACGTGTAAACTGAAGTCTTTGACCAAATTGCTTATTAATAAAGCGTTCGCCATCGAACATGTGATTACCGTTTACCCAAGTGCCGATAATGCTCGATTGGAAGTTGTAGCCAGTAAATGCTGACCAACCGCAATGATAGCGAATATTTTCTTTAGTCACTTCAAATGGCTTGTTTAAGTCAATTAATGTCAAATCCGCATGATAACCTTCGCGTAAGTAACCACGATCTTTAACTTGATAACGCTCTGCAACGGCGTGAGATGTCTTTTGAACAATCTTTTCAAGTGAGAAGTTACCGTTGTGATAATGTTCAAGCACAGATGGAAGCGCATGTTGAACTAATGGTAAGCCAGACGGCGCTTTAAAATAACTTTCGTTTTGCTTCTCATCCCAAGTGTGTGGTGCATGGTCAGTCGCAATAATGTCAATAACATCGTCTTGAACTGCCTTAATCAGAGCCAATTGATCCGACTCGCGCTTAACAGCAGGATTACACTTAATTAAGCTGCCTAGCTTGTCATAGTCTTTATCATTGAAAAATAAGTGGTGAACACAAACTTCAGCTGTGATATTTGCACCCTTTAAGTCTGCAAGTTGTTTATTTTTTTGGAATAAGTACAACTCATCAGCGGTAGTTAAGTGCAATACGTGCAAGCGAGCTTTGTGCTTGATGGCTAAAGAAGTAGCTAATTGAGATGACGCAAGACATGCTTCACGAGATCGAATTTCACCATGCAGATTCATCGGGATATTGTCACCATACTTAGCACGATACTCTTCTTCTATTGCGGTGATCATTGGCGTATTTTCGCAATGGGTTGCAATAAGAGTAGGGGCATTAGCAAAAATATCATTTAGAGTAGATTCATTGTCGACCAGCATGTTTCCGGTTGATGCACCCATGAAAATTTTGATGCCACATGCTTGATTAGGATCTAAACGCTTGATTTCTTCAACGTTGTCGTTGGTTGCACCTAAATAGAAGCTAAAGTTAGCTAAAGAGCTTTGTGAAGCACGAGTGTATTTGTCTTCAAGTGCATCTAAGTTTGTCGTTTGTGGATTTACATTTGGCATTTCCATAAAGCTAGTAATACCGCCTGCCACTGCCGCTCTTGATTCACTTGCAATGGTGCCTTTATTTGGGAAACCAGGCTCTCTGAAATGAACTTGATCATCAATCATTCCCGGAATCAAATGGTTTCCTTGAGCATCAACAACCTTTGCATCAGCTGGTGCTGAAATTTGGCGGTCGATTTTACTAATACGACCGTTTTCAATCAGTAAATCTTGAGTCGAAATGCGTCCTTCATTGACCAGTTGGGCATTGCATATCAAAGTCTTCATAGGATACCTAATTAATTATTGATGTTTATCATGCATATAATACCTCAAAACCGCCCCAAGTGTGCGCTTTGTCACGTTTTAAGCGCCAAATAAAGATTTTGTCAGGGATGTAAGAGTGAACCTCGCCAGCTCGCTAAAGTTTGAGTATAATGGTTGGCTATTTGTTGTAAAGCTCGTTGGCCATAGCCGATGGAGCCATACCAAATATCGTGATTTGGTATGAGTTTTGGCGGACTGTTTTTCTGCCGAGGAGATTTAATGCTGCTTTTTGTAAAAGATCTAACTGTGATCGACTTTTCCTATTTGTGTGAAAAACGTGGAATGGTAGGTGAAAGTTGGATTGTTGATGTTGTTCTAGACGGTGGTTTGGACGAACAAAGTATGGTTCTTGATTTCGCTAAAGTAAAAAAAGCAATTAAACATACCATCGACGAAATCGTCGATCATCGTTTGCTGGTACCGAGTTTATCAGCTGCCAGTCGTTTTGAATTTACTGATGAAACGACCATTGTCGATTTCAAAAGTGAAGTAGGCAGCATGCATTTAATTTGTCCTAAAGAAGCGTTTACTTTCATTGAAGCTACTGAAATCGCTTTTGATAATGTGATTGATTTTTTAAAACAAAAATTGAGCATCGTTTTACCTGATAACGTGAACGCAATTGAATTAACGTTAAGAACCGAAAAGCTCGACACACCTTTTTATCATTACAGTCATGGCCTTAAAAAACATGATGGTAATTGCCAGCGTATTGCTCATGGTCACCGCAGTCCAGTTACTATTTATGAAGATGGTGAGGAATCACTTCGCTGGAACCAATATTGGGCAGAGCGTTGGCAAGATATTTATCTTGGTAGTGAAGAGGATCAAGTCGATATTTCTGGATTAGATATTGATGCTGAAGGTGTTAATGATGAAAGCCATTATGGTTTCAGATATATTGCGCCCCAAGGTGAATTTCAATTAGCCATACCTAAAGCGGTAACTGACATGATTCCTCATGATACAACTGTTGAGTTATTGGCTGACTTTATGGCTGAAACACTGCACACCATGAGCCCTGAAAAAAGTTATAAAGTTGTCGCATTTGAAGGCGTAGGCAAAGGTGCTATTGCGTTTAGGAATTAATATTGAATCTTAACTTTCGTTGAGTAAACAGTAAAAACACTGTTATGATTTGGTTTATTATAAATAAATAAGCCAAATCATGACTCGATACATTTCATTTTTTCTCGCTTCATTTTTCCTTTCCTTTTCTGCATTAGCCAACTCAATTCATTTACAGGGTAAATTTGAGCAGGGCAGTCTTATTAAAGGTAATGTTCCTCCTCAATCTCAAGTGTTGTTAAATGGTAACCCTTTACAGGTAGCCAAGTCAGGAGACTTTGTTTTTGGATTTGAGCGCGAAGCAAAGCCAGAACACGAGTTAAAAGTGATTTATCCCAATGGTCTAACGGAGATAAAGCCTTTAAACGTTACCGCCAAAAAATATAAAATTGATCGGGTAAATGGCATCAGTAAGAAAATCATGAAGCCTGACCCTAAAGCGGTAGCAAGAGCGAAAAAAGATGGTAAGCAAGTAAGAGCGGCTCGTAATACTGAGTCGCGACAGATGGCCATTTTTGCTGATTTCATTTGGCCTGTTACTGGTCGAATCTCAGGTGTTTACGGCAGTCAGAGAGTCTACAACGGTAAACCTGGTCGACCACATTATGGGGTTGATGTTGCAAGGATCACAGGGACACCTATTGTTTCTCCTGCTGACGGCGTAATTACCTTGGCCGTACCCGATATGTTTTATTCAGGGGGCACCGTAATTATTGATCACGGATTTGGTGTTAGCTCAAGTATGCTGCACTTAAGCAAGCTTTATGTGAAACAAGGACAGAAAGTGAAACAAGGTGAGCCAATTGCTGAAATAGGTGCGACTGGTCGAGTTACTGGCCCCCACTTAGATTGGCGTTTAAATTGGTACCAAATGAGATTAGATCCAACTTCTATCGTCCCTGATATGAAGTCGGTGATGCAAAAGAAATAATTTTTAATTAAAAATACGATTAATCTGGCTTAGCAACAATAGTTTGGCCTATTGGCGCTAAGCTGAGTAACGCTAACTTTAAGTGAGCAATACCAAACGGAATGCCGATGATGGTTATAAAACACGCTACAGCATGAACCAAGTGGCCAATGGCCATCCAAATACCAAATAATAAGAACCAAATAATATTACCAATCGTACCAAATGCACCCGTTCCAATATCTTCACGTCCACGAGCAACTCGTCTATTCATTTGTTCTTGACCAAATGGCCAGAAAGACAGTTCGCCAATAACAAAACACGCTCGACCGAAAGGAATACCGATAATACTGATGAAGCAAAGGATGCCGACTAACCACCAGGCCAGTCCCATTAAAAAGCCACCCATAATAAACCAAGCAATATTAAAAATGATGCGAAATATAGCCATTTCATCTCCCAATGTCTTCAATGAATTGTGTTTTTTGTAATACTCTACTGATATAGAATATAGCGAAATACATGCCAAAATTTTTAACTCAGTGATTTTATTAGTTAACTCAGTAATTGAATGAGTTCTCTGGTAAAATCACTCAATATTCGAATCGTCTTTTTAGCTAAAATATAATGAAGCTGACCAATAGCCCAGTCGATAAAATCAATTTATTTGGACGCTCCCTTTTCATTAAAAGAGATGATTTATTGCATCCTGAATTCAGTGGCAACAAAGCAAGAAAGTTCAGGTCATTGCTCGACAATCAGTTTCCTGCAGTAAAGCAACTCGTTGGTTTTGGTTCATGCCAAGCGAATTCTTTATATTCCTTATCTTCTTTAGCAAAGTTAAAAGGTTGGTCATTTCGTTTCTACGTCGACCGGATCCCTGAGCATTTAAAAATAAACCCAATAGGCAACTATAAAGCAGCGTTAGGGCAAGGAGCTGATGTTAAAGTATTCCCTGTTGAGCTTAAAGGTGACGTAGAAAAAGAAGCATGGTTATTGCAAGAATATGCTGACAATGCTGAAGTTTTAGTGGTACCAGAAGGCGGACGTTCAGATCTAGCAAGGTACGGCGTTCATCAGTTAGCAGAAGAAATTGCACAATGGGCACTAGAAACAAATCAAATGCCGATAAAAGTCTTTCTACCATCAGGAACAGGAACAACGGCTTTATTCTTACAAGAGTTTTTTACATCCAAAGGTTACGACATTAAAGTACTGACTTGCGCTGTTGTGGGCGATGATGCATACCTAAAACATCAGTTTAATTTGCTTATTGATGATAGCCGTCTACACCCTGAGATTTTAAGTACGCCTCAAAGGTTCCATTTCGGCAAACTTAATAAGAAGTTATTTGATACTTGGTGTGAAGCTAACATGTGCGGGGTTGAGTTTGAACTCTTATATGACCCAGTTGGATTAATAACTCTAAAGCATCATCTTCATAAATTAACAAACACCTCGATTTTATATATACACCAAGGCGGGATATTAGCTAATGAGACGATGCAGTTGAGGTATAAAAGAAAATATAATATTGAATAGCAGATCTAGACGTGGCTGTTAAGCAACCACCTCATGAAATTCAATGCATCACTTTTTTGAGTGAATATTTCTTTGTTTTTTCCTAACTTGTCAGTGTAGACAATGGCATTTTTATGAACAGAAATTGATTTAACAGGGAATGACACATTTATCTGACGATCCTCTATTTTATATGGCATACAGCTCTCCATGCTTTTGTTTGTAGTTATTTAAACATCTAAACTCTAGAATAGAACTAAGAAATTTCAAGTAGTGTTCATAATAGGTAGATAACAATTTTCAAAAATCAAGTCTTAATAAGATAAAATTACTTGCTTTCATATTCTATATTTCGTCACTTTTGTAATTTTATTACGACTTGTTTTACGGCTACGAAGAAGCGTTTGTTATCCTCAAATCCCGTGGACATTGAGCTGCAAGCAGTTATCCACTAAACCTGTGGATAAGCTTGTGGAACAGTGCGTTAAAACGCTCTGTAACCCGCATTGGGACTGCATTGTACTTAAAATGAACTTGAAACAGCGATTTATTAAAAGTTTAATAAAATCAATGCGATAACTGTCAGTGTTAAAGTGACTATAGACAAACAGAAATGTTTCAAAATTGTAAAGATCTGAACATTAAGTACTGTGTATTATTTCGACGAAGATCTCAAAACTAGAGTCTGAAAACACTATAGTCATTGCATTTTACAGAATAATAGTCTGATTTATTTTTTAAAACAGATTCTAATCAATTCTAATTAAATTACATAAAAAAAAATCGCTCAATATTGAGCGATTTCTCATTAAAAAAAGTGTATTAAATAACACCTAATTCTTTTAAGCGCTCCATTAAATATTCATGGGCAGTATATTTGTCTGATAACACGACTTCAGGACGAGGGTGTTGGAACAAAGGCAGTGAAATTCGTGACTTCGTTTTATCCATACCTTCAGGATTAATCACACGATGTGACGTTGATGGGAAATAACCACCAGAAGCTTCTTGAAGCATATCTCCGATGTTAATGATGATATTACCGAAATCACTCGGTACATCTACCCATGACCCATCTTTATCTTGAACTTGTAGACCTGGCTCATTAGCAGCAGGTAAAACAGTCAGTAAGTTGATATCTTCATGAGCTGCGGCACGAATTGCACCGGCTTCTTCGTCACCCGTCATCGGTGGGTAATGCAGCACACGCAATAAACTTTGAGTGCTCTCTTTTACCATGTTAGATAGCGCTTCGGTGTATAACTCGGCAACTTCTTTCGGTGAGTGCTCTTCAATCCAGGCTAAAAGCTCAGCAGCAAACTTATTGGCAGATTCATAATACTTCAAAATATTCTCACGAAGAGATTCAGGAATTTGTCCCCAAGGGTATACATGAAAGTATTCTTTAATGTCTTTAACCGTGTGGCCTTTCGCTGTTTCAGAAATTTCAGCAGGAAAAAAACCGTCTTGAGTTTCAGCGTTGAACTTAAAGTTGTGCTTTTCTTCTGAATTGAAGAAGTCGTGCCACTCTTTATAAATAGCTTCAACCAAATTTTGATCGATAGGGTGGTTTTTTAACACGCCAAACCCGATTTGATGAAGAGACTCAACGAATTGCTGAGCTGCGTCCTTTGCAAGATAATCAATTGCTTCTAATTTCATTGGTATATTCTTATATTATATGTGGAGCGTTGCCCCTATTTGACCCAGGCGTATTGTACTCTGTAGCACAATTAACTGCAAAAACGTGATATTGAAAGCTACTTTAGTTTTAGGGTCTGTTGATCTTTCGTGATTATTTTTGCAGCGATAAATTGGTTATTTTATGCAAGGCAGAGCTTGTACGGTTTGGTTATTACCGACATATAAAACTGTCGTTACTTCGTTTCCAAATAAACAAGCGATAACGCAGTACTTTTATTTTGAAAGAGCGACCAATTTTCGCTTTCTCTTTTTTCGATGCTTTTTAGCGTTCACTGTTCTGTGTTGTGATCAGCTCACTTAGATGACTAAGCTTCACTGCTAACGCCTTGAACAGTTAAACGCAAAAATAGCACAAAATTTAATCCTGAAAGATCAACAGACCCTGGCCTATCTATTAACTAAAGATATATTTTTGGAATTGAACCATGAACAAACTGACTGACTTTGAACGTTATGTTATTGAAGGCAAAGGGACAGAGCCACCTTTTACAGGTGAGTATACTGACCTTGAAGCTGAAGGTGTTTATTTATGTAAAAAATGTGATGCGCCCTTGTATCGCAGCGAACACAAGTTTCATTCACATTGCGGTTGGCCTTCGTTTGATGATGAAATTACTGGTGCGGTAACTCGAGTGCCTGATGCAGACGGAATGCGCATAGAGATCATATGCAGTAACTGTGATGGTCACTTAGGCCATGTGTTTGAAGGTGAGAGGTTAACCGATAACAATATCCGTCATTGTGTTAACTCGGTTTCGATGAAGTTTGAGCCAATTGATCGAACTTTGCAATCCCAGCCTAATCTTGCAACTTTTGGTGGTGGCTGTTTTTGGTGTACGGAAGCTGTTTATAACGTAATGAAAGGTGTGATCAGTGTTACTTCTGGCTACTCTGGCGGTACGGCTAGTGAAGCAAATTACCGTGCGGTATGCAGTGGTAGTACTGGTCATGCTGAGGTCGTGCAAATTGAGTATGACCCTAACGAAGTGGATTTTAAGACCTTATTGCAGGTCTTCTTCCAATCACATGACCCAACCAGTTATAACCAACAAGGTAATGATATTGGCCCTCAATATCGAAGTGTGATTTTTGCGCATAATGCAGAGCAGGCGGCAGAGGCTACTGAGGTGATTCGAGAGTTAGATCAAGCGCTGGTTTACCCTAAACCGATTGTGACTGAGTTGACGATGTTTGATCGATTTTATCCTGCGGAGAATGTTCATCAAGATTATTACGAGTTGAATGGTGAGCAACCGTATTGTCAGATGGTTGTACGACCCAAGGTCGAGAAGTTTAAGCGGGTGTTTGCTGATAAGGTGAAGTGATTGGTTGTTGGCTTCGTTAAGCCATTTATGAAACTAAACCTCTTCGAAGTTTTTAAAGCCGTTAAGTTGCACTCCACACCGCCAAAAGGGGAAGCCTCAAGTGCTTCCTTTTTTATTCTGGTTTAATTTCTTTCATTTTTCCGAAATTACATGATTTAAAAAACTCAGGAATTAACAGATAATTAAACCTGCTGAATTTAGATAGAACTCTAATTAATTTTAAACATGAACATAATCCTCTTAACTCACCAACGTGAAACTTTAAAAAAGACCAATACAGGTATTTTAGTTTCTGACGTGCTGGGTGAAAACGCTCGTGTTGTTGTTTGGGAAAGGAAGAATCCTGAACCTGAGTTAATGGCGCAAATTGTGCTGGGTAAAGTTGCGTTGCTTTATCCTACTGAAGACAGTGACGTAGTCTCTGCGGAATCTGATTTTGAAAGTTATATTGTGCTGGATGGTACATGGCAAGAGGCACAGAAAATTTACAATAAAAGTCCTTATCTAAAAGAACTGCCTAAAGTAAAAATTGAAACTTCAACCGAATCGATTTATCAATTAAGACGCAATCAAAAGCCTAAGGGTTTATGTACTGCTGAGTGTGTGATAGAACTTCTTAAGGCGAAAGGGATAGCGACAAAAGCTGAGAAATTACAGATGAGCTTTGAAGCATTTGTAGCCGAAAAAGCGAATTAGCTTCGCGATAACCTAGCTACTAAAAGGCACAAAAAAGCCGAGTCAGTATATAACTAACTCGGCTTTTTTATCTTAGTCATTAGCTCCCATAACCATGAGAGCATAATTGTTATGAATCTAATTTATCATCTGCAATGTGGTAATGCGGATCTTCAATTAAGTTCACTTCAACCAAATCACCTGCTTTACTCAGCAATTGCTTACAATCGCCACTTAGGTGACGTAAGTGCAAACGCTTACCTTCATTCATATATCTTTCTGCCAATGTATCAATAGCATCAAGAGCTGAATGGTCAGCTACGCGAGAGTTTTGAAAGTCAACAATCACATCATCGGGATCATTCTTTGCATCAAATAACTCTAAAAAGTTAGATATTGAACCGAAGAATAATGGACCATTAAGACGATAAACCTTCCAACCGTTAGCATCAGTGTCTGTTTGTACATTGATGTGTTTGGCGTGTTCCCAAGCGAAAACCAGTGCAGAAACAATCACACCAACAAATACAGCAAAGGCTAAGTCAGTAAATACCGTAACTACTGTTACTAAGATGATGACGAAAGCATCGTGCATCGGTACTTTACGCATTACCTTAAAGCTAGCCCATTCGAAAGTGCCAAGTACAACCATGAACATCACACCAACCAATGCGGCTAATGGGATCATTTCAATAAAGGCTGCACCGAATAGGATGAATGCTAATAAGGCTAATGCTGCAGTGATACCTGATAATCGACCACGACCGCCAGAGTTAATGTTGATCATTGACTGACCAATCATCGCACAACCACCCATAGCACCGAAGAAACCACTGGTGATGTTGCCAATACCTTGGCCAACACATTCTTTGTTACCTTTACCACGGGTTTGGGTCATTTCATCAACAACAGTCAATGTCAGTAATGACTCAATCAAACCAACCGCTGCTAAAATTGCAGAGTAAGGCAGGATAACCATTAGTGTTTCCATATTAAATGGAACAGATGGAATAGAGAATGTTGGTAACGTCCCCGCAATGGTTGCATTCACATCACCACTCATTGAGCGAAGGAAGTCCAATACATTACGTGTATCTAAGTCCATACCAACCACAATAGCCGTTACCGTTAAGATGGCAGCAAGTGAAGATGGAATTGCAGTAGTCACTTTCGGTAAAAAGTGAATGATAAACATGGTTAATGCAACCAGTCCAAGCATGACCATAAGTTGATTTGCCGGTAGCCATTGCATAATGCCTGCTGCGTCAGGGACTTGGAATTGACCAAGCTGAGCAAGGAAAATCACAATCGCAAGACCGTTCACAAAACCTATCATTACAGGATAGGGAACAATACGAATGAATTTACCGAGTTTAAATACACCGGCCAGAACTTGAATAATACCTGCAAGCACAACGGCGGCAAACAAGTATTGAACACCATGCTGCGCTACGAGAGCAACCATTACAACAGCCATCGCGCCTGTTGCACCTGAAATCATACCCGGGCGGCCACCAATAACAGCGGTAACTAAACCCATGATGAAAGCCGCATATAAGCCAACCATTGGCTCTACACCCGCAACGAATGCAAAAGCAACGGCTTCAGGCACTAAAGCTAAGGCAACGGTAAGCCCCGATAAAATATCGGCTTTAGAGCTAGCAGTTTTGTGACGAATTAAGTCGAACATCTGACCTCTAATTAAAGTTAAATGTGATTAGGATGAAAAATTCAAAGCGGGGGATCTTAGCAGAAAAAGCGATAAAAAAGCAGCCAATTTAGGCTGCTTTTTATTAAAGTTTTAAGAAATGCTTAAAGCTTATAGATATTATCTTTAGAATCTCTGTCAACCAGCTTAACGAATGGATCGACACCTAAGAATTTAGGCTCAGAATCCGCTTTCACCTCAAAGCTCAGTTTATTTTCACCAGACTTAATGTGATGTTTCTCTAAAAGTAAAACTTGAGCATCATCAGTCAACTTTTCTGGGTCGTGGCTGAAGATACCAATATCAATGAGATTATTTAATTGTTCTTCGGTTTCTTCACCTTTTCCTGATGCTGATTTACGAGATGCAAACACCGTCATGTCCACTTGATAATTGCCATTGTCTAACTTAGCAATCTGAGCATCTTGTACTCGTAAATCGTAAATGGAGATTTCATTAAATGAATTGTCCACCAAACGTGCTTGCTCTTCGTTTAACCCAGTTTTGATATAGCTGACTAAGTCGAGCGTCGTCGGATACGGATCATTACGGTATTTATAACGCTCTAAGAAGGCTTTTAAGTTCGCATTTAAGCGTGCTTCACCTAATGCGTCTTTCAGCGCCATCATAATGACAGAACCTTTTTGATAGTGAATGTAGCTTTGGTTTTCACTACGCAGCAGTGGCATTTCTTTAATGCGCTCGTTAGAGCGACCACGCAAGTATCTATCCAGTTCATGCTTTATAAATTTACGCAGCATGTTCTTACCATACTTTTTCTCAAGTACCATTAACGCCGCATATTGAGAAAGTGACTCAGAAATCACAGCACTCCCTTGAACGTTAGCGGCGCCTACTTGATGTCCCCACCATTGGTGAGCGACTTCATGTGCTGTGACGTAATATACAGGGTCGATATTGTCAGGATCACGTAAGTCGGTGATGAAACCAATGCTTTCTGAGTATGGCACCGTATTAGCAAAACTTTGAGCAAATGAGCGGTAGGCTGGGAACTCCATAATACGCATTTGCTTATGTTGATAAGGCCCAAAGTTTTCAGAGAAATAGTCAATTGAATCTTTAACAGACTCAATCATGCGATCAACATTCCACGTATGGATAGGGTGATGGTACACCTCAATATTGATGCCTTTGTATTGCTCTTTTTTTACATCATATTTTGCAGAAATAAAGGCGTAGAAGTTAACCATTGGCTTATCCATTTTGTAATGGAAATAGTTACGACCTTCTTGTTGCCATTCTCTTTGCAAATATCCAGGTGCGAGCGCAATTTGGTTACCCGAAGTCGAAACCGTAGTTTCAAACTCAATGAAGTTACCATCAACGCCAAAGAAGTTTTGGTGATGGAAGTTTTCATCTTCAAGTTTGTTACTGCGAGCCTTTTCATCTAGACCACGTTTGGTACGTTCATGGCGGTCGAAAAGCTCGGCATTTTCGTTATAACCAAAACTCGGCAGTAAACTGGCGTTATTAATGAAGGTACCATTTTGAAGCACAGCATAATCAATACCGGATTCTTCAATACCGACTGTTTTACGAGTCAGTTGAATATTTCCTTGTATCGTTTCAGCGGGTTTAACAGGCTGACTAAAAGTCAACCATGCTGTGTCGTATTTTGACTCAAATTCACCTAAAGATGCATTTGGAATCGAAATCGCTAAATCTTCAACTTGTGTATGAGAAGGAAGGCTGACAAGGATTTTATCAATCGCTCGATCTGATCGATTCTGCCACGTGATATCAAAGTCTGCTTTTATCATTCTCTCTTCAGGGAAGATATTAACCTTTGCATTAACCTTAGCTGTGGTCAGTAGCGGCAATGATTGGTATTTTTTAAAATCTTTTTCGTAGTCAGCTTGCAAATCAAGGCGTTCATCACTGGTTTGATAATTGTTAACCACTTTGGTTTGATAATACAAAAAGCTACCGGTCGAGATAAACACAAGTAAACTTGCCGCAATGGTTGCTTTACCCGTAAAACCTATTTGATATCCAAGTGATTTAAAACGAGCTTTCAACGGTTGTTTAGGACCACGATGGTATAAACCAAAACCGATAACGAATAGGATGGTACTGAATGCGCCCCAATACAACATATACCAACTGTGTGATGCCAGACTGATCCCGTATTGGTTAAGATCTGAATACGAAGTGGTAGGCGATGCAGCAAAGTTATATAAGCTATGGCCTAAGCCCCAACTTGCCATAATAAATGTCGTTAAGAAGTAGGCGACAAAGAGTGCCATTCCCATGTATTTATTTGGCGATAAGACTTGAAGGAAGAACGCCATTACTGCGCTCATGATCAGCGGTAACAAATAGAAATAACTCAAACGAATCGCATATTGCGATAGCTCCAAATGTCCTTGACCTTTAAGCAACTGGAACAAAATGGTCGTGACCATTGAAATGACATAAAGTGATGCCATGACCATAGCAACAGCAAGTAACTTTGAAGTCCAAAAACTGATGTTTTTTACCGGTAAGCTGTCAATGATGTCGCCCATACCAGAAGTACGCTCACGCCATACAATTTCGCCACTGTAATAGATCAAGATAATGACCATCAGTAAACTTGTTGCACCCGTAATGTCATTGACCATTGCAGCAGTAAGCGGCCAATTTGAAGTACCATACCAACCAAAGTCGTCGAACATTGGCCCAACAAGGTTGAAGACTGTAAGCAAACCAAGCACAAGGAAAGGTGCACTAAAAATGACTTGTCGAACTTCAAACTTAACTCGAGTTAAAAACTGCGCCATGTTGTTCGGCGACGTCGAACGTGCAAGTTCAGTCAGTGGCTTTAACTCAGGTGTTTTTTCAACTTTGCCTGCTTTTTTATCTTTCTTTTTGCTCAGGGTTGGTTGTTTTGCAATACCTGATACAAAAAGAATGACGAGAGCTAATGCTAACCAAATTAAGCGATTTTGAAGCAGTAAACCTTCAATAGGTAACACTTGAGTGTTCTTTTCAGCAATTGTCCAATAACGAGTAATTTCAGCAAAAGTAAAGCGACCAAATGGGTCGAGCATGGCTGCCATTTCACGGTATTGAGGTTGGCTAAAAAACTCACCTGCGATGTTGTAGAGTACCAACATGGCGACGGCCGTAAGATATAAAGCCATTAATGAACGAAAACGGTTCGCCATTGCATAGAACATTATTGAGATCAGGAATAGACTTGGCACGGCAATAACAAAGAAAGGCTGTATGTAATAATACAGCTCAACTGGCCCTAAACGAGTTTGGTCAAGCCAAGGCATGAGCGTGCCAAGTAGTAAGCCTAGTGGAATAAACGCAAACGTCGTTAGCACCACAGCATAACTGCCGAGTAATCGCCCCAGTTGGTATGAAAGGGGATTTAAAGGTTTACTGTAGACTAACTCTTCCATTTGGTGCTGATGGTTACGAATTGCAGTGCTACCAACGAAGTTAACCACAGCAAACATAGCAATGAAAGTCATTACAGTGACGGCTAAAGCGACATTGTAAGCACTGTTTTTCATAACTTCGCCACCACCGCCAATAACAACATTATTAGATGCGACGGACAAGAAGCTCAGCAGGAAAAAAAGTGTAGCAACGACATAGAAAGAAGGTTGACGGATATAGTACCGCCATTCAAATTTTAAACTTGATAGAAACATGTCGTTCCCCCTTATGCCGCAGATGGATTGCGGTGGTTGTGTAAGGTAGAGAAATACAAATCTTCTAAATCAGCTTGTGCAGGAGTGAAGCCATCAGGGCACTGTGAGGCCAATACATTAATGATGGTTTTCCCTGCGAATAAGCGTTTTGAAATGACCGAAAGTTGAGACTCTAGTTCTTGTGCCTCTTGTTGGCTACACGTTTTAGTCCAGATTTGATCATTTAATGAATGAACAAGTTGTTGCGGATGACCTTCAAGTAAAATTTTGCCTGAGGCAAGCACTGCCATGTTTGAGCAGAGCTCAGAGACATCTTCTACGATATGCGTAGAAAGAATAATCACTTTTTCTTCGCCTAAGCTAACAAGTAAGTTATGGAAACGATTGCGCTCTTCAGGATCGAGTCCAGCAGTTGGTTCATCGACAATTAATAATTGTGGATCACCTAATAAAGCCTGGGCAATACCAAAGCGTTGACGCATTCCTCCAGAAAATCCACTGACAGCTTTGTTTTTATGCTGGAAAAGGTTGGTGTGAGCCAGTAAGTTTTCAACGACTTCCTTACGCTCTTTTTTGTTATTTAAGCCTTTAAGGATAGCTAAGTGATCTAATAAATCGAATGCGCTTATTCTTGGGTAGACATTAAAATCTTGCGGTAAATAGCCTAACGTTTTACGCAGAGATTGTGGGTCTGAGAGAACATCAATACCGGAAAAGTTGATTGAGCCAGCATCCGCATCTTGCAGTCCTGCTATCGTTCTCATTAATGATGACTTCCCGGCGCCGTTTGGTCCAAGTAAACCAAACATGCCTTTGTCGATATTAAGGTTTACGCCATCAAGCGCCTTAACCCCATTGTCGTAGGTTTTAGTTAGCCCTGTGATTTTAAGCATCTTAATAAATCCATATTGTTGTAAAAGTGTTAAATGCTATCAGTAACAGCCTATTTAATCATTTTTCAATATGTAATTATTTGTGAATTTTTTGTAATAGATAAAACATCCGAGTTATAAGTGAACTCGGATGTTTATTTTAGGGGGCTTGCAAAGAATTAATCGTCAAGAACATCGAAATGTACAATTTCTGTAAAATCATTTCGCTGGAAATTACCTGCACGATCATAAATTGTCATTTCACTCACACCCCAGGTTCCCGGAGCAGAACCCGCAGGAAGTATAATTGTACGGGTATATGTTTTCTCAGACGTTGGGAATAGAGCCCATGTGCCTTCATTATAAGCCCAATCATGATGCTCAACGCCTTGTGGATCTCTTAATTGCAATGAAGCAACGTTGTAACCTGAAATGTTATCACGCACTTTAAAGGTGATGCTTACTTCTGTTTCACCATTAGGTGCATCAGGATTTACTGGCGTTGCTGTCACTTGAATATCATTAAGATCAAGCTCTGGTGATTCAAGGTCGGGATTATTCGTCGTTAATGCAACTGACTGAGGTTGCTCATCAATAATAACATCTTCGTCTCTCAGACCATGCCCCGGATTGGTAAAATACACACCTTTAGTGTTCAATGCTTTATCTTTCATTTTTATGAAATTCATTGAATATGTCGAAGAAGGCATGTAATGCGGCATGATAAACTGAATTGAACAAGTTTCAGTTGAACGACTGCGCAATTTGTCTGGATTTATGACAAAGTAAGCAATGGTCTCAGCCATATCTTCGTTTGGGTTTTCTGAGTGAGCATATGCTGAAACAAATTCAGTTTACTTTGTGGTGAACCACTCACCATTTTCAAAATACCAACCACCAAGTTCAATCCATTGATCTTTTAATTCTTGAACAAAATGATTCGCCCATAAAAAGTGCGCTTTCTCATGGATAATTAGGCGGTGCACATGCGCTACAGTACTTGCCGTAAATGCTGTTTCCATAAACTCGATATAGGTTTCAGAAGGCCATGCAACTGTTGCAGCAGTTGGGTGGGTTGGGTGGGTTGGGTGTGGCGTACCAATAAATATTTATTCGCCTTGAATCGTTGCAATTAAGGTTCTTGAACCACCGTAATCTCTATGCTCGCCGAGGTAAATACCTTGCCATATTCCCGTGTTCAAACAGCCATTAGTTATTGGGACAGTAACACTATTACCCAATAAACTTGCTTTTAAGTGGGCAGGCATGTCGTCACTACCTTCATAGGTGTGTTTATAGTAAGGTTCGTTTTCTTTCACTGTGCGGTTAAAGTAACTTTCAAAATCTTGGCGAACAGTTGGGTCTGCATTTTCGTTAAGCGTGAGCGAAGCTGAAGTATGTTTGATAAATAAGTGCAGCATGCCCACTTTCAGGTTTTGAATTTCTGACAGGTGATTAACGACCTCATCAGTAATTAAATGAAAGCCTCGAGTTTTAGCTGATAATCGAATTTCAGTTTGATACCACATATTAATCTAGATTTAACCACTAATTGTTATAAAGACGGCGACCTTCACGCATGACTTGGATAAGCTCAGGAGCGCGTAGCTTTTTATGAAGACGGTTTTCGAAATTAATATCATAAATACGATACTTGCCATGTCTATCAATCACAGTAATTTCATTTTGTTGATAGATGGCAAATACACGTTGATCGCCAACATAAACCCAATCATTAGGGTTAGGTTTAAGCAAATTATGACCAGAACTATAATCAGTGTCTGGATTTGAGCAACCTAACACACCCTTCAATAGAGTTGGGGCAATATTGTAATGCGTAGTACGGTAGTTAAATTCTTGTTTGCCTTTACCTGGCCAATGTATCACGAGTGGCACTTCTACATTTTGAGGTGACAAAGAATCTTTGTAATCGTTATTAAGATCAAAAACAGCACCGTTTGCACCTGTAATAACTACGATCGTATTTTGGGAAATACTATAGATGAGGTTTTTAAGCTGTTTATCAACGTAGCTTGCTGATTGACGGTACTGATTAAACAACACCCGTTGTGCGGGTTTGTAGTTAGTAGGCGTCTTTACGGTTTTTATACCAAGATAGCCTACAGGTGTGTCATAAGTTTCCGTTGCATTTAAATTGACTAAAGCAAACCAAGGTTGAGGTTGCTTTGTTTTCCACGCTTTAAAGTTCTCAATAATACTGGCATCTGCGATGGCATTGTTATGATGTGGCTTAACCAAATATTTATCGAAATCTTTAAACATGGCGAGTGGCTCAACATCACGACTAAAGCTTTCTGAGTCAAACAGTCCTAACTTGTAACCCTGATGTTTAAATTCTTGCGTTAGCACAGGCGTTTTAAAAGCAAATAAGTCAGAGTCCATGTATGAGGTTTGAAGCGAGTATAAAACTGAAAACATACTGCTGTTATAACCGTTGCCACCAGAAAAGTGATGTTTGAAATCTAAGTTATTTTGCGCATATTGAGACAAAAATGGCATGGTCTCTATATTAAGCATATCTTTACGCAAACTGGTCACTGAGATGAAAAGCACATTTGGTTTCGTCTCAGCAGTGCACTGCATAGCAGCTTGTGGGTATTCAAGGGTTGTTTCGCTTCCGACTTTTGACAGTGAGCTTTGCCTTCTCTCTATCCCATGTCTTTCCATAAAGCTTTTAGCCGTCGCAGGATAAGACAGCGGATACGCCTCATCAAATCGAGTAATATCAATGACATTGGCAGCGTCAGCCCAAATATGAATTAAGTGACTTCCGATAAAGCACGTACCTAAAACCGCCAACACTTTTGGACCATTGTTGCGTTTTTGGATTTTATTAATTCGCTTCCACAGGTAATTGGCGAGTGTGAGCTCAATAACAAGGATGATAATCGGGGTAATAAAATACGAGTAACCGTGGAATAGTGCATTGAGGTCTGTCCATGCAAGGTCAACGGCAAAAGGGCTAAGGTGGATTCCGTAAACTTCAAAAATCTTGGTGTCATACAACAGGGTTGTCAAACCTATTGTTGCCACAACAGCGGCAAAACCTCTTAATATCCTAGAGTAGGGAAGCAGTAGGGTTGTCGGAAATAAACAGACTAAGTAAACAATAAAAGATAAAAAGCAAAACTGGCCGACGGTGTATAGAGTCAAATACCCCCAACCCGCAATGGATTCTGGTAAACCTAGCGCTAAAATGTATTTTGAGCCAATAAGAATAGCGAGTAAGCCATTATAAAAAGCAAACCAATGTCCCCAGTTGATTAAGTTTGATACTTTATCTCTTCCAAGTCGTTTTTTTGCTTCAAAGATATTATCTTGCATTATTAGCTCAAGTTTCTGCTTTTTAAGAAAAAAGATTAAGTGTGACTATCTTATACCTGTGATACTTCAAGATGCAACTTGCGCCATCACAGGTATCAATTATTTCTTAACTTTAGTCGATTGTTTAAGGGCAGTTGCAAATTGTTCAACAATGGCTTCTCTAGACTCTTCTGCAATTTTACTTTCAATAATATGCGTGATGCTGTTTCCTAGCACCATTAAGCTTAAGTCTATCGGCGCTTGGTGCTTGTCTAGCACAGCAAGAACTTCATTAATGATTGATTCGATTTGCTCGTTTTTGTATTTAGATTGTACAGCCATAAAAAAATGATTCACAAAGAATAGAATTAGCGGCATATAATACCGAAAATTTAAATGACTATCACTAACGCCTTATGACTATTTCAATTGACCAAGCCATTATTCACGAGATCACGCAAGCCGCAGAAGGTAAATTAACATGCCGGCTCCGTCCACAGCCTTTACTTAATGGCTCCGCAGTTGAAGTAATGCTTGAAGAACTTCATCAAACTTATACTAGTAAAGCAGGCAAAGGTTTTGGCTATTTTGGTGTGCCAGAAGAAGATGGTGAAGCCAGTACTGTGTTTTCAGACCAATTGACTCAATATCGTCAAGGCGAATTAGGTTTTGTTGAATTTACAAGCAAGGCAAGCCAGTTGTTGCAACAAGAGTTAGCCAAGTATGACTTTAGCCAGGGCGGTTTTTTGTTGATGGCAAGTTATACCAGTTTAACGAGTGAGTTTTTGTTCGTTGCATTGTTAAACGCTAAACAATCAATGACAGTACTCGATGACATGGAACTTTCACAGAATAATCATTTAGATTTAAATAATCTGCAGTTGGCTGCCAGAATAGATTTAACAGAGTTGCAAGCTGATCCTGAGTCTAAAAAATACATTTCATTTGTACGCGGTAGAGCAGGGCGTAAAGTGGCTGATTTTTTCTTAGACTTCATGGGCTGTGTCGAAGGTGTTAATACTAAAGTTCAAAATAAAAACTTAATGGTAGCGGTAGAAGATTTTGTATCCTCTAGTGAACTCACAAAAGATGAGAAACAAGACGTACGTGAAAAAGTTTTCAACTATTGCACTGAACAGTCTGATATTGGAGATGATATTGATCTGAAGTCGTTAGCTTCAGAGCTTGAAGAAGACGGTATGGACTCGTTTTATGACTTTGCGAATACTGGCGAATATGAACTTGATGAGTCTTTTCCTGCCGATAAAGCGACGCTACGTCAATTAAAGAAGTTTTCTGGTACGGGTGGTGGTGTAAGTTTAAGTTTTGACGGTAAGCATTTGGGCGAGCGTGTGATTTATGACCCAATTTCCGACACAATTATAATTAAAGGTGTGCCTGCTAACCTTAAAGAGCAGTTGGATAGACGCTTAAAAGGTGAGTAAATAATCACATTGAATTAAAAGGGCGTTTGCACGAATGTATAGACGCCCTCTAAAGGTTATTGTTGGTCAATAAATACCGGGGAGGTAAGGCTTAAAGAATGACCATGTGAGTCATGATAGTTAAACTCTAAAAACCTTGCTGTAAACCCTTTCTCTAATCCCGATTCCTTCAAAATAAACGTGCATTGATGCGTTTGCTGATTACATTTTCCGCCCTGAAAATCTGATTTTTGATATTTCACATCTGTGGTTTCGAATCTGAAATCTCGTTTGGTTGGGTTGTAGGCGTGCCACAGATTTACAGTGCCGTCGGGTATGAAGTCTGTCGTGATGACTTTCGTGTGGTTTGCATAGTTAGGCTGCCAGCTAAGATTTGGTAATTTTGCCTTATCTAAAAGTATTTGATAGAAATTGCCCACGAGCGAGCTTAAATCAGGTGACTTACTAATTGAATGAGTTTGATTTGGCTCTGTTCTGTACAAGTTATGTCCTGGGATAAACCTGATGTATTGCTGTAAAGAATCAGGTGGAAAGAACTCATCTGATGAAGCATTGATAATTAATTTAGGAATAGACAATCGTTCCCTAAACTTTGAAATCGCCATATAAGATGCTGGATCTTCAATTTTGAAGAGTTGGGTTGCTTCAGGGCTGCTCAATCGATCGGCTACACCTTGTTGTACATAATCATTAAATGCGTCAGGCCAAGCATTATAAGCTTTATAGATGTGCTGTAAATTATGTTGGGAGTTAAATATGTCAATGACCATAGGAATAATGGCGTTGACTCTTTTGTCCGCCAATGCGGTTAACCAAGTCGTCCAGCCTCGCTTGCTGGCACCTGAAACCACAAAGTGTGTTGGTTTAACGTATTTGTGGTTTTTTGACTCGGTTTGGATAAGGTTCATGGCGCTGACAGCAGCTTTTGCCATGGCGATATGTGCTGGCCAGTATTTACCATGAATTGGGTCATCCATAAATCTATTCCATGTATAAGCTATTACGCCGTCTTCTTTTCTAGGGACACCGTCATCAAATGAAATATATTGGTTAGGTACCTCATGTAAAACAGCAACAACAGAACCAAATCGAGTGGCAATATTACTCAGCATTTGTGTTTCATACGACAAAGGTTGCTGACTATTATCGATTGGATTCCCATTGTTATCGTAATTACTTCCTCCAGTTATATATAGGAAGCTCTGAGAGTTTTTTACTTGAGAAGGAACGATGAGTTCGAGTTGGTGATGCCAATACTGACCAGCGTTACTGATGTTTTTTGGGGGCCAAAATTGGCTAGTGAGATCGTAATGTAAAATCTTATAATTTGATTTTTTTATGGTTTTAACGAGATTCCAATGTTGGATGTTATTGGTATTTATATAACAAGCCAACACTTCATGTGGATGTTTGCTTAGAAATAAATCACTGCAATTTTGTGGTGCTGTTTCAGCAAAACTGCTAATGCTGAAACCTAATAGAAAGATAAAAAAAATTGATGGTGCTTTTTGAGTGAAAAAATGTTTTAGGCTCATGAAGATACCTTCGAAAAGAAAACTACTTATCGAGAGTACTCAATTTATCTGAATCTAAACTGACTCACAAAGGTGATTTAGATAGAAATTAAAAGATTGCCCAATGACGTTTATTGGGCAATTCGAGTGAGGTGAAATACTACCACTTTTTCTTTGGTTGAAATAACATATCTAAGTCGTCATTATCTTTTTTCTTGGATGGTGCTTTTATTTCTTCTTGTTCGCTTTGGCCATTAATTTCATCCAGCAATATTTTTGATTCTTCAAGCTTTTTAGAAACAAAGCGATCTTCTGGGTTCTTTATTTTAATGGCATTCAAGGTTGATAATGCTTTATGAAGTAACTGTTTTGCTGAGCCATATTGTTTCATATTCTTAGCCGACTTCGCACGAGTCAGCATGGCATCAACATTGATGCGTAATTGCATATTGTTGATTCGATTCTCTTCATTAGTAAAAATCGTAGGATCAATTTTTCCTTTAGTGTGTTCAGCTCGTAAAATCGCTTTTAGCTTTTTTAATAACTGTACAAGCATGATCAATTGCTTGTCATTATCAGGAATTTGAACTGTATCAATGCTTGGTGCTTTGCTGGACGAGTTTTGTAATTGCTCGATTTGACTGCCTAAATCAACCAGTCTTCTTTGGTAATCCTGTTGTTGTTGAGCACTACTGAAGCTAACTGCGACTTCGAGTGCTTCAGCGAGTCTTTTGTACAACACCAACACAACATCTTTTGAGCATGGGAAAAGCGCAACGTTATCTAAAACGCTTTCAGTCTCGTCAATTAACGAGCGTTGTTTTTGAAGCTGTAATCTGCGTTCAGAGTCAATTCTTTCTTTATGTTGTTGATAAATGTTAATGCCGATAATTAAAAGTAACAAAGCACTAATAACGATGAGCGCAATCGTGAAAACCATAATTTTTCCATTATTTTTAAACAACAGACCATATAGCTATACTATCGGCCGTTATTATTTAATTTTACAAAATCTTTCTAAGTCCGTGAAATAAAAATAACTATTCTACTTTCTTATATGCAAGCGACTCAAAAACGATGATCTGAAATTATGCGTTTCTGATTTTACGTCAATTTAACCTTGCAGTGCTAGTGTCGCTTTATTGTTTTAGTAAGAATTTATTGAAACCAAGCAACTTTTAACAAAGTTGACTGAAAACTTACTGCTTTATTACTTTTAGAAATAAATTATTGGATTAACTATAACCATTGATTATAGTTAATATCCATTTTATAAGATTTAACTCTTTGCGGTTGAACATAGAGGGGTACAAATGAAGCTGCAGCAACTACGATTTATTGCAGAAGTGGTAAACCACAATCTGAATGTATCTGCCACAGCAGAGAATCTGTATACATCGCAGCCAGGGATAAGCAAGCAAGTTAGAATGCTCGAGGATGAGCTAGGCATACAAATTTTCGGCCGAAGCGGCAAACATTTAACGCATGTAACACCTGCTGGTCAACAAGTGATCAACATTGCAAATGACATTTTAAGTAAAGTCGAAGGCATCAAAAAAGTTGCAGAGGAATATACTTTACCTGATCAAGGTGAACTCAATATTGCAACCACTGATACACAAGCTCGATATGCTTTGCCTGGTATTATTAAAGGCTTTATTAAACGTTATCCTAAAGTCAATTTGCATATGCACCAAGGTACGCCGACTCAAATTAGCGAGTTAGCGGCTCACGGTAATGCTGATTTTGCCATTGCTACTGAGGCAATGCATTTGTATTCAGATTTAGTCATGCTGCCTTGTTATTATTGGAATCGTTCTATCGTTGTACCTAAAGATCACCCATTAGCAAGTCTTTCTAGGGTAACGATAGAAGATTTAGCAAAACACCCACTCGTCACTTATGTTTTCGGTTTTGATCGTTCAAGTGCTATTGAGAAAGCATTTAATAAAGCCGAATTAGAGCCTAGAGTTGTATTTACTGCAACGAGCGCTGAAGTTTTGAAAACATATGTCCGTTTAGGTTTAGGGGTAGGAGTTATCGCCTCTATGGCAATGGATCCTGAATTAGATCAAGATTTAGTTGCTATCGATGCAAGCCATCTCTTTGAGAGTAGCACGACCAAGATTGGTTTCAGAAGAGGTAATTTCTTGCGTACTTATATGTATGACTTTATTGAGTACTTTGCGCCACATTTAACAAGAGATGTGGTTGAAAAAGCCGTAGCCCTTCGTGATCAACAACTGATTGATAATATGTTTGCGGGTAAAGATTTACCTGTTCGATAACCTTAGTACATCGATATACAAACTAAAAAGGAAGCTAATTAGCTTCCTTTTTTATACAACGCATCAGCAATTATACGCGTTTCTTGAATTCGCCTGTACGCGGGTCGATTTCAATAAAATCACCATTCTTAACGAATTCAGCAACAGTGATGGTAGCACCACCAGTAATCGTAGCAGGTTTCATCACTTTACCTGAAGTATCGCCACGAGCAGCTGGCTCAGTGTAGGTCACTTCACGAACTACTGTGTTTGGCAGTTCAACAGAAATTGCTTTACCTTCATAGAAAGTAACTTGGCAAACTTCTTCCATACCATCAACAATATAAGGTGTAGCTTCACCTAAATTCTCAGCTTCTACGTCGTATTGGTTATATTCTTCATCCATAAAAACGTACATTGGATCAGCGAAATAAGAATATGTGCAATCAAGACGATCTAGGATGATGTCCTCAACCTTATCTTCAGCTTTAAACGCAGTTTCAGTACCAGTACCTTGCAGTAAGTTCTTTAGTTTCATTTTAACTACAGCAGCACCACGACCTGAACGGTGAGTTTCAGTTTTAAGAACAACCATCGGGTGGTTGTCTACCATGATGACATTACCAATACGAATTTCCTGAGCGGTTTTCATTTATCTTTGTTCCTATTAAGTTCTTATTTCTTGGCGGACATTATAGCTAAACCAGCATAAAATGACAGTCTCAGAGCTACCTGTATAGGCAGAGTTTGATGCACATCGATGATGAAATGTTTAAACCTTTCAAATCGATGCAACAAAAAAGTTTGTCTATACAGAAACGCCTAATCGTCTGGTTTAAAATAGATTTATTCTAAGGCAATGATTTCATCAATTAATCTTGCCTTTACCTGTTCGTATTCCTGCTGAACTAAGAGTTTTATGTTGGCCTAGTCGTTCGGCTTTCGACAAACTCAACCAATCGAGTTGCTAAGTCTGAGCCATTTAATGCTGTTTTCGGCCATTGGTGAGCATGCTCTAAAAGCGCATTATGGTTTGCGATGAAAGTGGCCCATGATTCAATAATGCTTTTAGATTTGTCTAGGTTAAAATCTAGGTTCACCTGCTTTTGAATTTCAGCTAACTCTAGGGGTAAATGCTCACAATATCTTTTCAAAAAGGCATTCAGTTTATCGATATGAGCTTGATCGTCCTGCGGATATATATGCCAAATAAAAGGCTTTCTAGCCCACTGGGCTCGAAGGAAAGAGTCCTCGCCACGAATGATATTAATGTCTGATAACCATAATAATTCATCAAATCCTTCTTGATCAGTAAAAGGAGTGATAACCAAGGTTAAGCTACCAAACTGGTAACTTTTTCCAACAATAAGTGATTCTTTATCTAAAGCTAAAGCCGCAGAAGTTGAATTCATACTGCGTCCGTTTGGAACGAGTAAAATAGTCGACTTTTTTGATGTAACCAATGATTGCACTAATGTCTCTAAGGCTGGGGTTTCATAGCTAAAAACACTGATGATTTGTTGATCATGATACTGGATACCAAATGGAGCCAAAAATTTTTCTTTAACATCCACTGCTGAACGAAAAGTATCTTGAAGCTTAAACAAATCAGTCTCACAAATTAATCCGCCGCTTTTGTCACTGAAGCCAGGGAAAAAGAAAGATTTGTTGATGCCATTGTTTTGGAGTGATGGTAGGCCATGAACTTCATCAATCCAAGACTCAGCTGACAAATACTCTAAGTTGAGCCACACAGGAGCTTGCTTGCCACATTTCTCTAGTTTGTCTTTAACTGCATCAGGAAGTTCACAAGCAAAAGCTTCAATAATGGCTTCGCCAGCTAACCATGATGTTGGCGTTTTATTATTCCAGTGTATAACTTCAATATTATTGAATGTCTGGCGTTCAGCAGTGGGATCTAAGTTTGGAAGAATATGATGGAAACTATTTAGGTCGTCAACCCAAAGCTTAATGGGTTGTTGATGCTCGGAAGCTAACTGTTTTGCTAGACGCCATGTAACTCCAATATCGCCATAATTATCGATGACGGTACAGAATATATCCCAATGTTTGTGTTTTATCGTCATAAAGAGTATTTAAGTACCTGACCATAAATTTCTTAAGGTTTTGTCGTGCCCATATTCAGCACCCTACAGCGTTGCAACTCCTTGCCATCGCTACGGCTATGACTCGTCATTGCGCCTTGAATTACACCATATCTGAACACGATAATTATCAAAGAACTTATCTTCAGGTACTTAATAAAAAAGCGGCTCAAGGCCGCTTCGTGCTATTTGAAAATAATATTATGCTAATTCAGCTAAACACATTTCTTCGTGAATTTGTTTAACCCACTTATCAACGCGTTCTTCAGTAAGTTCAGGTTGACGGTCTTCATCAATGCCTAATCCGATAAAGTGGTTATCATCCGCCATACCTTTTGATGCTTCAAAATCGTAGCCATCAGTTGGCCAGTGACCAACAATGATTCCGCCACGTTCAGAAACGATATCGCCGACCATTCCCATAGCATCAAGGAAGTACTCTGCATAATCTTCTTGGTCACCACAACCAAAAATAGCGACAAGTTTATCTTCGAAATTGATTTGCTCAAGTTCAGGGAAGAAATCATCCCAATCACATTGCGCTTCACCATAGTACCAAGTTGGAATACCAAATAGCAGAAGATCAAAATCGGCAATTTCTTCTTTGGTGCTTTTAGCGATGTCTTTTACATCGACCATTTGCTTGCCTAATCTCTTTTGGATCATTTTGGCTACTGCTTCAGTGTTACCTGTATCACTGCCGAAAAATAAACCTACTGTTGCCATTTTCTTTCCTTTGTATAAAACGTTTTAACTATGCCTACGTTAGACCTTCGAACAACCTAAATTGTTTCAATCTTCAAGTTGAGCAATTAACATTGATTCTATCAGCTGTGCTCTGCTTAAATTTTCTTCTAACGCCTTTTCATTCAAAATATCGTACAATTCTTGCGATACTTTGAGCTCAATTCTTTTAAGGCCTTTTGCTTTGTCTCTGAGGATTTGATTCCTCTTATTTACCTTTAATTGCTGCGAGCGGGGTAGAGGGTTGCTTCGTGGTCTACCGCGACGCTTTTCATCTGCAAAGAGGTCAAATGTTGTTCTGTCTGCTTGTTCTTTTGCCATGGTTAACCAATCCCTGAGGACTCCCAGAAAAATTGGATTAACCCTTTTGAAATAAACCCGGCACAGCCAAGAAATAGCACCAGCCAGACAGTATAACGACCAAATTTAGGTACTTTGCCTTCTTTTAATACATCATGTATCGCCATGCCGATAAAAAAGAATATCGCTGCAAAAAAGAGGTTTAGCCCCAAGGTCTCAATTTGTTCCATGTACTGATTCAACATAAATCTCGAACTCTTGTTGTCTCACTGGTCACAAGTGAAATTGCTTTAATAAGCTGTTTTCACCCTACCTAAATGCATTTCCCAGTAACTTGAGTTGTTAAACTGAGCCTCATAAATAAATGAGGCGGGAATATACCATATAAGCTCAAGATTATGAATCGCTACTGACACTCTGTTCAATAAACTCTTTTACAATTCTGTTAAATACTGTTGGCTTTTGTGCATGCAACCAATGTCCTGTGCCTTGTATTGTTTTTGCAGAGGCATTTGGAAATTGAGAAATAATAATATTTCTGTGTTCTGAGGTTACATAATCAGAATCACCACCACGTAAAAAGAGACAAGGTCCTTGGTACTGTAGTTGGCTATAAGGCCAATCAATTAAATTATTGTAACTATTAAATAAACCGTCTAAATTCATTTTCCAGCTGAACCCGGTTTCAGTGCGCTGTAAGTTCTTCAATAAAAATTGTGACGTCGCATTATCAATATTTGAATTAACTAAATGTTGTAATGCTGCTCGTCTATCAGAGTTGCCTTTTAAAGGTAGACTTTGTAAAGCATTAAATACAGTATCATGCCTTCTCGTATACTTGGCAGGTGCAATATCCGCTGCAACGATACTTAAACATTTTTCTGGATGCTTCAATGAAAAAGCTAAAGCAACTTTTCCGCCCATAGAATGACCAACAATGTTTGCCTGCTCTATATTGCATTCATCCAGCACTTTAATAAGTTGCTCAATGATAACGTCAAAAGTCAGATCATTAATGTGTAAGCTTTGTCCATGATTTGGTAAATCAACTCTGATCACCTGGTGCTCTTGTTCTAATTCGTTACCCAGCGATTTAAGGTTATCGAGATTACCAAATAGCCCATGAAGCAATACGACAGGTGTTCCCTGTCCTGAAACAACATAATTCATAATTTTTGTGAAAATGATTCTTTTTTACAATTGTGCTTCATGAAGACTCATTATTACAAGTTTTACTCGAAAATAGCTGTGATTTAAATCAATGAATTAGAAAGTTCTAATGTAGTGCGTCACTAAAAATTGTGATAAATATGATCAAACTGAGATCGTACTGATGACGACTCACAATAAAATCGGTATCTTATATTGATAAGATTGAAATCATCGAAAGGAATTTAGATTCATGAAATATATTGAAGTAGACGAGGAACTGTACCGTTTTATTGCAGGTAAAACAGAACGAATTGGTGAAAGTGCTTCCGATATTTTACGCCGTCTACTGGGGTTAGCCGTTGAAGATAAAGAAAATAGCAAGCCTGAGTCTATTCATGAGCCAAGCCTTGAAGCTCAACGAACTGATGAAAAACCAAAAGAAACAAAGAAAAAAATAAAATCAGATTCTATTGAATTTACTCATTTATTTAATGATGAAGCCCTACAATCACAAAAAGGTGCAGTGGGCCGCTTTTTGTTTGTGCTTGGTTGTTTATATGAATCTACAGCCGAAAGTTTTGCTCAGGTTTTACAAGTTCAGGGCCGTGGGCGTCTGTATTTTGCAACCTCAAAAGAAGCACTGCTTGAAGCCAGTAAGTCGGCGAATCCAAAAGAAATTGGTACAAGCGGTTATTGGGTGACAACAAACAATAATACAGCTAAGAAACAGACCATTCTTAATGAGGTGCTTCAGCTACTTGGTTGTGAAGCAGAGTTAGCCGCTGAATTGTCAGCAAAGATTTAAACGCAGAGGTTAGTTGTGGCGTTACATGAAAGAGCAGGGCAGCCTGCACAACAAAAGGATTTGATTAACTTACCGAAGTTAATGACTCATTATTATCGTAGTATTCCTGACGTAAGTAATATTGAGCAACAAGTGAGTTTTGGTACTTCTGGTCATCGAGGAACCTCTTTAAAATCCAGCTTTAATCAAAACCATATCTTGGCGATTGTACAGGCGGTTGCAGATTATCGTAATCAAGCCGGTATCTCAGGTCCACTGTATTTAGGTATGGATACCCATGCGTTATCACATGCAGCATTTGTAACCTCTGTTGAAGTATTAGCAGCCAATAATGTGCATATTATTGCTCAGCAGGATGAGGGTTATACTCCTACGCCAGTGATTTCACATGCGATTGTTTCTTATAATAGAGTGAATAATGCATGTGCTGATGGTTTGATCATTACACCTTCGCATAACCCTCCTCAAGATGGTGGCATTAAATACAATCCTCCTCATGGTGGGCCAGCTGAAGGGGAAATTACCAGCTGGATTCAAAATCGTGCAAATGATTATTTAGCGAAGCAGCTTGAAGGTATAGCCAAAGTTAATTACGACATCGCAACTAAATTGAACAAAGTAGATTGGCAAGACCTAATCTCGCCATACGTAAACGATCTGCATAATGTGGTTGATTTAGAAGCGATTAAAAAAGCAAAAATGAAAATTGGCGTAGATCCTTTAGGCGGTTCTGGTATTCACTTTTGGCAACCGATTGCTGACAAATACGGTCTAGATATAACTTTGGTTAACGATAATGTCGATCCAAGTTTTGGTTTTATGACGCTAGATAAAGATGGCAAAATCCGAATGGATTGTTCGTCACCATCAGCGATGGCTGGCTTATTGAAGCACCAAGAAAACTTTGATATTTGTATAGGTAACGATCCTGATTATGATCGGCACGGTATTGTGTGTCCAAACTTTGGATTGATGAATCCAAATCATTATCTTGCTGTGGCCATTGATTACTTGCTTCAATATCGTCCAGATTGGAATGCTGATTTAGCCATTGGCAAAACACTGGTTTCAAGCGCAATCATAGACAGAATTTGCCAAAAGCACAGCCGTAAACTTATTGAAGTACCAGTTGGCTTTAAATGGTTTGTTGAGGGGCTTGCAGAGTCTACTATTGCCTTTGGCGGTGAAGAAAGTGCGGGTGCTGCGTTTTTGAGAACCGACGGGTCTACTTGGTGCACTGATAAGGACGGTTTTATTCTGGGTTTATTAGCTGCAGAAATCTATGCCGTTACTGGGCAATCTCCAGCTGAAAGATACGCAGAGCTTGAACAGGAGTTTGGTAATAGCTATTACCAGCGCATCGACAGTCCAATCAGCTTGAAGAAAAAACAAAAGTTCGCAAAGCTTACTAAAGAATCATTCAATGTTGATGAATTAGCCGGTGAGAAAATTGTTGATGTATTGACTCATGCCCCAGGTAATGGTGCTGCGATAGGCGGTGTTAAAATCGTTACTGAGAATGCATGGTTTGCAGCAAGACCTTCAGGCACTGAAGCATTATTTAAAATCTATGCAGAAAGCTTTAAGTCTGCTGAACACTTAAGCTGTGTTTTAAATGATGCAAAACAAATCATTTCAGACGCTTTAAGCTAAAGCAAGTACTCCTTCCTTTGATTGCTACAGCCTGTAGCAATCAAACTATCTTCTTAATAAAAGTTAATTTTATTCAATTAATCTTATTTTAAGTTTCATTGAAACGAGTTTAGCTTTAGACAAATATAGAAGAAACAAATTTCAATTTGGAAATGATTTGTCTTGAGTGTTTCTGATGAGCTCCCTATTCTAAAAGGTACTCAGCTTGCAGAGTTTGAGAGAGCTGCTGATGCTCGGTTTTGGGATGCAATTGAAAGAGATGAAGATCAAACTTTGACAATAGGGGAGACCCAATTCAATATTTCTGTAATAGATAAAGTTTTGTTTGTTACCCCGATAACGTTAGGACATTTTCACTATGGAAAGTCAACTTCATTAACAGAGATCTTTCCTTCTCAGAATAAATATACACATAATGACGTTGCTAATTTACTCTGCACTATAATCATTAATCCTAAATTGCCACTTTCATCATTAGCTTACTGTTTCTCTGCCGCAGAGCCTCGCGTGGTAGTTGACTTTCTCAAATCGACCAATAGCTATTGTGTAATTCAGGTTTTATCAGAGTTAAAAGGTTTTATGCCTGATGAAAAATTCCAATTGCTGCTGTCTGAGATATACAACAGTGAAGTTGAAGTAGATAAATGGATCCAAGAGGCATTTTGTCAACTTGAAGAATTACATAAAGAAAATAAATTAGTGGGGAGAGTGCAACAAAAAGCAGAGGTTCAAAAGTCTCTAGATTTTGTAATTAGCCTATCTGATGGTCAGGTTGTGAGCGATACAACAGAAAGCGTTTTGAGTTATTTTCTACTTGAAATGTCATTACAACCATCATTGAAAGTTGTTTTTAATAGAATTGTTGAGGGGGAATCAATTAAGTTTCAAATAATGGTAGCTACCTTAGGCAATCTATCAATGAAATCTGGTACTCATCAAAATTATCAGTTAATTCAAGAGTTGTTTACGAGTTATATAAACTCTAGACACAACCCAGCGTTTAATGATTTTAATGAAGAAGTCTTAAGAATTCTCTGTTCGCGTCTTGACCGTACATCAAATTTATATCTTTTTAAAAATCTCGAAGAAAGTAAAAAGTCACCACTTTTATCAAGTTTGTCTCATGAAGACTTAATTAATTTATCTAAGGAAGGGTTAATTAACGAGCAGTGTAAACGAAAAGCGCTTCAACACTGCTTTGAAAAAGGAGAATTAGCTCTTAATTTAATGAATTCATTAGCTGAATCTTCAGTTTTAGATTTAAAGACTGAAGTTTTGGAGAGTAACTTTTTTAAGTCAAGAAGCATTGAGAAAAAAATCGAGATAGTCAACTTCTTAAAGTTATTATTTAAGTTAAAGAGTCAAGATGTAAAACCGTTACAAGATGCTCTATGGATTGAGCTCTCATCATCTACAGAATCATTATTTGACTCGAAGTCTACTGTTAACATTGATTCTGAGTTAATCATTGAGCTATTTGAAAGTCAAACAAAAGAAGAGCAAGCAAAATTTGTTTTTTCATTACTGGGTAAAAAATATTACGAGTTTATTCGTTTATTGATGAACACTGGTTCGGATTGTTTCATTCAAACTGCTATTGATGTAATTCAAGACTCCAAAGAGCACCTTGAAAAATTATTGAATGACTTCTATGGATCGGGTTACGTAAGGTTTTTCAATCGGTTATGTGAAATGGCACTATCGGAAAAAAATGAGTCATCAACTTGTGCTCTTGCAATTCTTCGTAAATTGTCAATTGAACGATATATGGATGGAATTAAGAAAGTGCTTTGTGATGAAGAACTAAAACCAAGTGTGATTAGTGTTTTTGAAAAAGTTAATAGAAAAGCTGAGGTTGTGGCTTCTTTAAATGATGATAAGACGCAGGTTTTAGTGACGTTAGGCTATAAAGGGGAATTGATTCTTGGCTATGCTAAAGATGCTACACAATCAGCTAAAGCAAAATTTTTGAAGTCAATTTTGAACTCAAGTGAGAAACAATTTAGTTTAGCTGAGCAAGCTAGTTTGTTCTGTATGGTCATAGATTGTGAGAGCTCGGAGTGGAACGAAGCGCTATGCTCTATTAACCCAATCCAAATTGTTGATTGTTTGATGAATATGAACGATGAATACGCTGAAAAATATCTTACTCTTTTAGAAAGTTCAGAATTCTATGGAGAAATAGAATCTAACTATAAAAGAATAAAAAAGTTGCCCGCTTTCTCTAGCTAAGCAGAGAAAATCCGAGCAACTTATGAACTTATCAAAAACTAATATGGCAGCTTGGTAAATCGTTCTTCTGAATATAATCTTGATGATATTCTTCAGCAGGGAAAAACTCTTGGACTGGAACAATTTCAGTAACGATTTGACGATTTCCCCATTTAGCACTCTTAGCTAGTTCATGAAGAGATGCGGCAGCTGATTCTTTTTGGAACTGATCGTAGAAAAAAATCACACTTCGATACTGATGACCAAAATCATCGCCTTGTTGATTTAGCGTCGTGGGATTGTGATTGCTCCAAAAGATAGCGAGTAAATCATCGTATGAAACGATAGACTCATCATACTCTACTTGAACAACTTCAGCGTGACCTGTTTCACCGAGTTTAACTTCTTCATAGGTTGTTTGATTTGAGCTTCCACCCATATAACCACTAGTAGCGTTTATTACACCTTCAACTTGCCTAAAAAAATACTCTACACCCCAAAAGCACCCGGCTCCAAAAGTCGCTACAGCCATATAAACCTCAAACTATCTAAACGTAAAACCATCTGGACGTCTATATTGCTATATGAGCTTTTTTAACGCAAGCATTTTTTGTTAATTTCTTTGAGTGTTTACTAAGACGAGTTGTTAGTAAGCTACTACAACTGAAATATGATAGAATTCGTGATATTCAAAAATGAGAACTGAATCACATCAATATTTTTAGATGTGTTAAATGTATCTAAAAAATAAAGGAGCCCTACGTGCTACATACGTTAATGGAATCCAAAGACTTTCTTGCTTTGACTCTTGCCAACCCAAAATCGATTTCTGAACCTTTCACTTTTGCTTTAAAAAATAAAACCTTTGTCCATGTATGGGATACCGGTGTTATTGTGTTTGAGCCTGAACAAGCAAGCGAAAAAGATATTGTTTTATCTTCAGCAGTGCATGGTAATGAAACAGCGCCAATTGAAATTTGTAACCGTTTAATCAAAGAGCTTTTAGAAGAAAGTATTGAAGTTAAACACCGCACTATGTTCTTGATTGGTAACCCCGATGCTATTCACAACGGTACTCGTTTTGTTGAAGAGAATATGAACCGTTTATTCAATGGCGCCCACTCAAGCGGTAAAGGTTTAGTTAATCAAGAGCGAATTCGTGCTAAGCGATTAGAAGAGTATGTTGATCGCTTTTATACGTCACAAGCTGATGGTCGTCATCGTATTCATTACGATTTACACACAGCAATTCGTGCCTCTAAGCATGAAAAGTTTGCCATTTATCCTTATCGAGGCGATAAAGCTTACAGCGCCGAGCAAATCATGTTCTTAGCGGCATGTGGTGTCGATACTATGCTATTCCACCATGAACCGACTACGACGTTCAGTTACTTTTCATCAAGCAATTATGAAGCGGATGCATTTACCGTTGAGCTAGGTAAAGTGAGACCGTTTGGTCAAAACGATATGACTCGTTTCATTGCAACCCATGAAATGCTTTCACGTTTAATTACTGGTCGTGAACTTGAGCTTGATAACTTTAATGAAGATAAATTGAATTTATATCAAGTTTGCCGTGTGATTAATAAGAACTATGAAGACTTCGAGTTTACCTTTGCAAATGATGTGGAAAACTTTCGCTCTTTCCCTAAAGGCTATGTGCTAGCAAAAGAAAACGGTGACGAAATTAAGATTGAACATGATGAAGAAGCCATTGTTTTCCCAATTACAAATATCCCAGTCGGTAACCGAGCCGTACTTATGTTGATTAAACCAGAAAGCCTTAACGTTAAGTAATAAAATGGGTTTGTAAACCAAACAATACATCAGCTTAAACCATTACTTAGCGGGTGAAGGGGCTGAAAAGTTGCCTGTATTTTTACGTTAACGTAAATTTCATTCTGCGTATTAGAACATTTTGAACTTGATGGGTTTCTCGTCAAGTTCTCTACATAACAAGAGCACACTATGAGCAACGCAACACAAAATGAACAGATTGTGCACAGCGTAAGCTTTCTAGATAGAGATTCATTAACAATCCCTAAACTGAGAGTTACCAATGCTGACGGCACTGTGATTGAAGGTGCAACCTTACCGAAGATTGACGAAACTTTGGCTAAGCGTATGTATGATACATGCGTATTCACTCAAGTCCTTGATGAGCGTATGTTAGGCGCCCAACGTCAAGGCCGTATTAGTTTTTATATGACTTGTATTGGCGAAGAAGCTGCAATTATCGGAAGCGCAGCAGCTTTGGATGACGAAGATGTCATCCTTGCTCAATACCGTGAGCATGCGGCCTTACGTTTTCGTGGTTTTACCACTGAACAGTTTATGGACCAAATGTTCAGTAATGAAAATGACCTAGGTAAAGGTCGTCAAATGCCAATCCACTATGGTAGCTCTGAGTTGAACTATCACACGGTTTCTTCACCACTTGGGACGCAAATTCCTCAAGCAACTGGTGTTGGCTATAGCATGAAGATGAATGGCCAGAAAAACGTGGCGATTTGTTATTTCGGTGAAGGTGCTGCTTCAGAAGGTGATTTCCATGCTGGCCTTAACATGGCTGCGACCTTGAAGTCTCCAACACTTTTCTTCTGTCGAAACAATGGTTATGCGATTTCTACACCTGCAGAAGAGCAGTTTAAAGGTAATGGTATTGCAAGTCGTGGTGTTGGTTATGGTATGCACACCATTCGTTTTGACGGCAATGACATGCTTGCAGTGCTTTTGGCTACTCAAGCAGCACGTGAATTTGCGATTGAAAACAGTGTTCCAGTATTACTTGAAGCAATGACTTACCGTGTTGGTGCGCATTCTTCATCAGATGATCCTTCAGGCTATCGTTCAAAAGAAGAAGAAAATGAATGGCGTGAACAAGATCCTGTAGCGCGTTTCAAAACGTGGATGCTCGCTCAAGGTTGGTTAACTGAAGAAGAAGACCAAGCGCTTTACACTAAATATCGTGAAGAAGTTTTAGCACAAGTAAAAGTGTCTGAAAAAGTGGCAGCTCCTGCACTTGAAGAACTGTTTAACGACGTTTATGACGAGCCAACGCCAATTCTTAAAAAGCAAATGGCTGACCTTAAAGCACACATCAAGAAGTATCCAGAGTCGTATCCGAAAACAGCAGGGAGAATCAAATAATGGCAACGATGAATATGCTACAAGCCATCAATGATGCTCTGTCTATTGCGATGGAAACGGACGATAAGATGTTGGTTTTCGGTGAAGACGTTGGCCATTTTGGTGGTGTTTTCCGTGCGACTTCTGGCTTAAAAGAGAAATTTGGCCCAGATCGTTGTTTTAACACGCCACTTGTTGAACAAGGTATCGCAGGTTTTGCCAATGGTCTTGCTGCAAATGGCCACACGCCAGTAGCTGAAATTCAATTTGCGGATTATATCTTCCCAGCATTCGACCAAATCGTGAATGAGTCAGCGAAATTCCGTTATCGTAGTGGTAATGAATTTAACGTGGGTGGCTTAACCTATCGCACACCTTATGGTGGCGGTATTGCTGGTGGGCATTACCACTCGCAGTCTCCTGAAGCGTATTTCACACAAACTCCGGGTCTGAAGGTAGTTGTACCTAGAAACCCAGAGCAAGCGAAAGGTTTGTTATTAGCGTCAATTCGTGACAAAAACCCAGTAATCTTCTTTGAACCTAAGCGCTTGTACCGTGCTTCAGTGGGTGACGTGCCTGAAGGTGACTTTGAGCACGAGTTAGGTAAAGCTGAGGTGGTAAAACAAGGTTCTGACATTACGCTTCTTGCTTGGGGCGCTCAGATGGAAATCATCGAGCAAGCCGCTGAAATGGCCGAGAAAGACGGTATTTCTTGCGAGATCATTGATTTACGTACTTTATCCCCTTGGGATGCAGATACGGTTGCAGAGTCAGTTAAGAAAACCGGCCGTTTGTTGATCAGTCATGAAGCGCCGTTAACAGGCGGCTTTGCGGGTGAAATTGCTGCGACAATTCAACAAGAGTGCTTCTTGTATCTAGAATCGCCAATCGCTCGTGTGTGTGGTTTGGATACGCCTTATCCGTTGATCCATGAAAAAGAATACATGCCTGATGCACTTAAAAACTACGAAGCAATTAAAGCTTCAATGAACTTCTAGGAGTCCGCAATGATTAAAGATTTTATTTTGCCGGACATTGGTGAAGGCGTAGTTGAATGTGAATTAGTCGAGTGGTTGGTTGCTGAAGGTGACATCGTTGCAGAAGATCAACCAATTGCAGACGTAATGACAGACAAAGCGTTAGTGCAAATTCCAGCACCTAATGCGGGAAAAATTACCAAACTGTATTACGCAAAAGGCGAAATTGCTATCGTGCATCAACCGCTTTACGCCGTTGAAGTCGAGGGTGAAGGTGAGCCTGCTGTTACTGAAAAAGTAGTAGTAGAAAGTCAAACAGCTGCTTCAGGCACACAAATTGAAGACTTTCTATTACCGGACATCGGCGAAGGTATCGTTGAGTGTGAACTGGTTGATTGGTTAGTTGCCGAAGGCGATGAGGTCGTTGAAGATCAACCTATCGCTGATGTCATGACGGATAAAGCGTTAGTACAAATTCCTGCAATGAAGCACGGTAAAATTGCCAAGCTTTATTACGCTAAAGGCGAGATAGCGATTGTTCATAAGCCTTTGTTTGCGATTGAAGTAGAAAGCGAAGCGGGCAGTGCGCCAACACAAGCGGTTGTGATTGATGCTGAGCCAGTCGTTGAGCAAAACAATGAGCCTGTCCGCCAAGGTAAGGCGATTGCAAGCCCTGCCGTTCGTCGTATGGCGAGAATACATGATATTGATATCAGCAAAGTACCTGGCAGTGGTAAAAATGGCCGTGTGTACAAACACGACATTGATGCCTACATGCAAGGCAGCAGCTCTAAGTCGTTAGTGACGACCACGCCTGAACCATCCATGCCTGTTGTGGTCGAGAATACTGCGGTTGAAGCAGGCGATCGTGTTGAGCCAATTCGTGGTGTAAAAGCGGTAATGGCGAAGATGATGCAAGAGTCGGTGTCGACGATTCCTCACTTTACTTACTGTGAAGAAATCGACGTTACTGATTTGATGGCGATGCGTAAGGATATGAAAGAAAAGTATTCGAGCGATGAGCTAAAACTGACGATGATGCCGTTCTTTATGAAAGCACTGTCATTGGCCATCAACGAATACCCAATTGTAAACAGTCGTGTGAGTGGCGATTGCACCGAATTGACTTACCTAGCTAATCACAACATTGGTATGGCGGTAGATTCAAAAGTGGGTCTATTGGTGCCTAATGTGAAAGGTGTTCAGAACAAGAGTATTCTTGAAGTGGCGGCTGATATTACTCGCCTAACGAAAGCGGCGCGCGATGGTCGTGTTTCTCCAAGCGATTTGAAACAAGGTACAATTTCGATTTCAAATATTGGTGCGTTAGGTGGAACGGTTGCTACGCCTATCATCAATAAACCAGAAGTGGCGATTGTGGCTTTAGGCCGAGTGCAAAAACTGCCACGTTTTAATTCGAAAGGTGAGGTTGAAGCGCGTAATATTATGCAAGTGAGCTGGTCTGGTGATCACCGTGTGATTGATGGTGGCACCATTGCTCGTTTCTGTAATTTATGGAAACAATATTTAGAGCAGCCACAAGATATGTTGTTGGCAATGCGTTAGCAGAAAAGTATTAATTGTGTTGAAAATCCTGAGCCAAAAGCTTGGGATTTTTTATTTATATAGTTATTAAAATCTTAAAGGAATACCTCTTTGAACTCTTGCTCGCCTATCTAATTCTTTAGTAACTAAATTTCTGAATATAGTCTTGTTTTGTTCCTGAGAACGAGAACTGAAAAGTGTTTTATTTTTGTAAGTTTCACGGTCCTTAGTTATTGCTCTTGTCATAAGTTGTATAAATAACTCATCAATGAAATCATCTACCTCCTTTTCGGCAGGAGTGGGTTCACCCGTTGAATGAGATGGACTAGAAAATTTCAGACTTTTTAGATCAGCAGCTTTTTTTATGTAATAGTTTAGATGATTACTGTCTGTTATTTCAGTTTCATTTTTTACTTTCAATGTACATTTTAATTTATTCAAAGCGGGTGCAGGGAACTCAGAGTATTCACCTGTTGCTAAAAACATCCCATCAGAGCCTCTTCTTTGACTAATGTAAGCATTGTCTAAGTCTTCAGACATACTTTCTAATGATGTTTTATATTTCTTTTGTAGTGGGATATGTTTTTCCAGCCACACTTTCGCATCTTCGTTCCTCTTTTGTTCTTTTTTTTGCTCTTTTGTTGCCCCAGTGTGATCTTCTTCATTTTCTTGCATAGTATTCGTATTCCGAGAAAGTAAGTTAAGTTCTTGTAGCCGTGTCTCCATATTTCTTAACCGCTCAGTAACCGCACTAAGCTCAGCTTTAACTTGTCCCCCTTCTCGCTTTACCTTATTAGTTCTTACTTCTCTCACCCTATGCTCAGCAAGGACTGTTTCTTGAGGTAGTGGATCTCCTTCAAGGCTATCTAATATATGTTTATGTAAATTAGAATCTCGATTTATTATCATCTTTACAATAACTTTGCTTTCGTCTGTTGAATTTGTAATTTGAAGTTCTAGATCATTTTTATATCTTGGCTGAATTTGACTTTTAATGTGATGAAAGTCATTTAATCGATCTGTAATGTCAGTGATATTTTCACACTCTAGCTGTTCAGGATCTGTTAATCTATCGAAAGCTGCACATGTTTTATCTTTATCTATCCCAAGAAAATAGATATCGATAATTTTCTTTATCCATCCTAATCGCCCAGAGTAATTGCTTTTAAGTTTGGGTGTATTGCCTTCAAGTTCTTTACTGATATTAACCTTGTAATCAAGAGTCTGTAATGCAATTGCTGTAGGTATTAATTTTGCGCCCATAGTCATTCTCACTCTGGGATTAGGTTTAGTTATCACTTTATATTATTGAGAAGAAGAAGTGGTTAAACGGTACCTTAATTTTGTTTTAACTAAAACGTCGACTACTCAGCGTTTTTGACGATTACTTTATCGAGGAATTATTTATTTAAAGTAAATCAGTTTGTTAATATACTTTTTTGTAATACTCATATTCAGAAAGATAATTGAGAAACTATTGGATTTAATAAGGTGTTAATTATAATTAACACCTTATTAATTTGGGGGTTAATTAACCTGTAAAAATTAATTAATTACTTAAGATTGCGCTCTACAGGATAATGATTTTTTCGTTCAAACGTCCCTAAATCATTATTTAAAGTACCAGCTTCAACGAGTATTTGTTTACATTTACTTCCGAGTATATGTCTTAAATAAAACGGCTGATTGACATACACATGATGGACAGCATGAGTTTTACCAAAGAAACAGCAGAACAGTTGTAAAGGGAAGGTGGCCCAATGATCGAATATTTGAGTCTGCTTGAGCACGGAATCCACACCACCGTAATAGTGCAGGGTAGAAGAGATAAACTGTAGGCAGAACACTCTCCATATAGCTGGTGCAACGTAGACTACCATCAAAAAGTTGATGGCTTGAATGTGGTTAGCAATGACATCTGCAACCATGTAATCTAATCCGAAAGTGCTATCGACAAACATAACAAGATGGAATGCTAACCAAGATACCCATATTGCGGTATAAATGGTGTGAATTGGAAACAAAGAGCTCATCATTATTATTGGTCTAAATGCTTTTGATTCCCGATTTACTTTTCTAAATTGGCTAAGAGCGAACATAGGCTCTGCCATAATTAAAAAACGTAACACTCCGTAAGGTAAGCCATTACCTATCATTCGTTCTTCAATGTCTTCTTTCTTTCCTGAGTATTTATGATGGTGCAAATGGATACGTTTTCTGATCCATGGATTAATTGTATTTGGTTTAAACAGCCATAATATCGCCAGTAATACGTTTTGAGCTGGCTTCGAATTAACAAAATATTGTTGATGAAAAATGTCATGCTCTAGTTCATGCAAAAAAGAAGTAAAAAAAGCGATGAACAGAACAGCTGCAATAGCAGGAATTTGATCAAAGAAATACAAGGCACTAGTGAGAATAACTAAGAAGATTGATCCTGCTGCAATTAATATAGAAATCGCTGACTGATAAGCAAGAAATGGGTGCTTTTGTTTTAACTCATCCTCGGCATTCTTAATTTTACTGCGAGTAATATTCAGTGCCTTTACATCTTCTCGGTTCATACTGCTGACCATCGGCTATCCAATATCTTATTCATTAGATATAGCAGTGAACTGTAATTTTACAAGCTTTAAAGCGGTTTTGTATGCCGCTTAAAAATCAGTAGTGCAATAGAAATTGAGAACAAACAAAGCGTGAACAAGATAGCTTGGTAATGTAAGTCTGAAAATGGGAGGTGTTGAGGAGGAATAAAACCAATAAAATACAAGAGAATGCACAGACTGAGCCCATTCCGCTGATTATCCACATTCCTAGATTGCCGCTAGGGACTTTATAAGCTCTAGGCGTTGAAGGATGAGTGTATCTGAGTTTTATTGCGGCAATGAACATGATTAGATACATAATGCTATACAAAATAACCGCAATTGATGTAAGCAGTAAAAAAACATTATTGACGTTATCAAAAAACAAAAAAGTTAACCCAATAATGGTGATTAAGCATGCTTGAGTAATTAACAATTGAGTCGGGACTTGGTGTTTATTCATCTTTAGTAGTTGTTTCGGAAGTATTCCGCTTTTACCGGCTGCCCACAGACTGCGATAAATCCAAGTTTTTTTCCATAGGCCGCTTCTACCCAATGAAAAACACCATTTTCAGGCCACCCCGTTGCGAGTTCCGCTGATACAAGCGCGATGGGAATTAAAAATACAAACACCGTAACAATATTGAAGAAAAACATTTGCATCCCAGTTTCTGCCATTGCGGGCATATTTCTGAGCGTCATGAATAAAGCTGCTGTGATAAAAATGAGTGGGAATACAGTGAGCTTTTTTGTTGGCATACTTTTATCCGGTCGTTTGTTACCGCAAAAAACTGATTGAATTCAGTATAAAGTAGCTTAGTTAATGACTAAAATGAGTGAGACGTATTTAATCGTGTTTGTCAGTTTATTATCAGCTAGTCATCCCACTCATTTACATCAATAGCGGATTCGAAGTCACTGCGTTGTGGTTGAACGACACAAAAACGATGGCCAGTAGGCGCTTCCATGACTACCCAACGTTCCATTGATTTATGAATCATCGCTCCGAGTTTTTGTAAGCGTTTTACTTCCGCTTCAATGTTGTCTGTTTCGATATCCAGATGAATATGACTTTGGTGTTCTACTTTTTGAATTAACAGATTCGGTTGAGGTTCTGGTGTTTCAAGGCTGGAATATTTGTCTTTCCAATCTTCACCAGAGCGAACACAAGACATCCCAAGTGCTTGCTCCCAGAACTTGTTCGCTTGCTCAATATCATTAACTTGTGAATCCAAAACAAATGCGGCTAAGCGACTTTTGTGCATAAGCTATCCTTATTCTTCTGATGCTCTGACCTCAAAAGCGAAAAAAGGCTGAGATCATGGAACTGCCCCTTCCAAAAGCCGTGTTCTCGTAAAGTTCCATCTTTATGAAAGCCAACTTTGTTGAGCACTTTTTCTGAGGCTAAGTTACCTTGCATTACATAGGCTTCAATTTTATTTACAGGTAAAGGGAGCTGTTCAGAAAAAATAAAGTCAGTGATTGTACCAACGATTTCCGTAGCGTAACCCAATCCCCAACTGTTTTTACATAGTTCATAACTAATAACGGCTGAGCGGCTATGCTCATCGTAACGATTGATACCACAACTACCAATAAACTGACTATCAACTTTTGAGACAACCACCCAGCGAATGGATTTATCTTCTAAAAACTTTTGTTTATCGCTATCAATAAGTTCAGCAGCTTCCATTTCACTTTTAAGATGTAAATCGTAGAACTCAGTAACGTCTACATCAGAAAGAAGGTGATAAACCTGCTGTTTAAAATCAAGCGTCTGCTCAGCAAAAGTCAGTCTTTCTGAGTTGAGGGTAGGGAAGGCACCAAACTTATTAATATCCATATTATTCAGTCCAAGATGAGAGATCTAAAACATAACGGTTTAGCGTTTCACCATCGTAATTTACTTGTTTTTTAAATTCAAACCCTGCTTTTTCTAGCACTCGACTGGACGCAGGATTTTCTACCATTACATCACCAATGATTTCTTCGAAGTCTAAATTATGTTTCGCATAACTTAAGCAAGCTCTCAGAGTTTCAGTCGCAACACCTTGTCCCCAGTATTCAGGTAAAAAGCGATAACCGACATCATCAGCTTGAACCGCTTCATGAACTTCATATTTAAAACCACAAAAGCCTATAACTTTACCTGTAGTTTTATCTTCAACCGCCCAACGCGCATAACCGTTTTCTTGATAACCTTTGAGCCAATAATCGGTGATTATTTGGTTAGCATCATCAATGGTTTTAACAGTATCTGGGTCGCCAGTGTATCGGATTACTTGTTTATTCCTATTAAAGGCAAGAACATCAGCCGCATCATCTAGATTAAATTCTCTGATGATAAATCGAGGGGTTTCCGTAATAAGTTTCGTCATTATTATTTCCTTGTTATTGACTTGTTAGCGCTCATCTTACAGAATTTATTTTAACGGTACAGATACAGTTTATGTCTATTTTTAGCGGTACAGATTATGAGTGATTATAAGTACAAACAATTATTTGAATTGCTCAATAAGCAAATTGACGCTGGTGTGCTTGTGGAAAAGTTGCCTTCAGTAAGGCAATTTGCCATAGAAAATGACGTAAGTATTTCTACTGTGTTGCAGGCCTATGCTGAATTGGAGACACAAGGGAAAGTTGTTGCTGAACCTAAGCGTGGTTATTTTATTCAACAACCACAAATTCATCCTTCACAAACGTATAATTATGGTTCTCATTCTGTTTCAGTTTCATTAGGTAAAGATATTTATCAAGAAGTCCAGTATTCACTGAATGATCCCTCGTTGTTGCCTTTATCTTCAACAGCACCAAGCAGCGTCGTTGATTCAAGCCAACAATTAACCCGATTAGCCAGGAAGTGCTTAACGGCTGACGTTTTTAAGCTGGATAAAGAAGACCCAGTGACAGGGCTACCTGAATTAAAAGTCGTACTGTGTAAATACTGGTTTGGTCGTTTTGGTAAAATTACACCAGAGCAGCTTGTGATTGTATCTGGTCGAATTCAAGCGCTACAAACTGCGATTACAGGGTTAGGTTTAAGAGGAGAGAGAATTGCTATTGAGTCTCCAGTGAGTTTTTACTTTCGTTCAGGACTCGCTCCTTTAAATTTAGATGTTATTGAGGTTCCTCAGCAGCAGGATTATCAAAAGGAACTTGAGTTATTAGACAATACATATCTTCAAACACCCTTTAAATGTTTTCTTGTTAACCCAAGTTTTAATGACCCGACAGGGAGAATACTTTCTGAAAAAGACAAGCTAGCGCTTCTAACATGGGCAAAAAAGCGAAATGTGATCCTCATTGAGTACGACAGAAGTCCGCTGCACTTTTTTGGTAATAAACCGCTGAGTCTTTGTGAATTGGCGACAATTAAGCATTTTAGTGATATTAAAATTGTGAGTATTGGCGATTACTTTGACACTATATCCATGACTTTTAGCTTAGGATATATGGTTTGTATTGGTTGCAGTGAACCCATATCACTGGCAAAGCAAGTTACCTCTGAGCCAGCTGATATTTTATTTCAACGTATGCTGATCTCACTGTTAGAAAGTGGTAAATACATTAAGCACTTGAATCAAATTAGAAAAGAGATGAGGCTTAATTATCAAAAATGCATTGATATATTGAATATTTCGAATGCATCAAAACTGTCAGTATCTCAAGTTTCAGGGGGGCCTTGTTTATGGTTAAAACTTCCCAAAGGAGAATCAAGCGAGACTTTATGGCACAAGGCGATGGATAGAAAAATAGCAATCGCACCGGGAAAAATATTTACGTTTGAAAATGGTTACGATGAATTTTTGCGGATAACTTTTGCTCTTCCATTTAATCAAGAAATGGAAGAGGGGTTACTGAGCCTGTCAGAACTGCTAGCTGAGTATTAACGATTTTGGGTACGAGCTTTCAGCATTTTTTGTTGAACACCTAAGCTTGCTTTTACCAGTATTTCGACATCTGTTTCTAGAATTCGACTAAAACTTAGTTCTGCTTTCCAGTGCTCATCTTCAGTTTGTGTTACTGACGTCACGGTGGCAATGGCTAACACGGCGACTAATTCATCCCGGATAAATATTGTCACTTCAAAATGTTGGTCAATGTTAGGCTGAACGTCAGTAATGATCTCGATACCACCACCGCCAAATTTTGTACCAAGAGAACTTGTACCTTCTTGATGCTCAGCTTCAAGCACATATTGCAGAATAAGGTCGATTTTTTTAGATTGTAGCTTTAAATAATCAACAACGGTTTTAGCGTCGTTTTCTAAAGCTCTAAGCTGTATCAACGAGCTAGACTCAACAGCTTTAACTTCACTAAGCAGTTGTAAGCCAACAGACTGTAAGTTCTGCAGTTCATTTAAACTTGGTAACTCAGTGCTTGTTGGCCAAGGTTTTAGATATGCTTTAAATTTATGAGGCACACTAAAATAAGAAGAAGACTCATCAATCATAGTTTGCCTCTTTATTTATACTTTTAATGTCTCTATTATCGTGCCTATCTTTATGATTTAGCAAGTACAAGACTTAAATAGGCACTTAATTTAAGGCTTGACTGCAATTGAGTAGGTAAATACCTCATTTTATGAATTTAAACGTTTCACTTCTGATTGGTTTTCGATATTGGAAGACAAAAAAAGCCAATAGCTTCTCGTCATTTATTACCTTTTTTGCAGTTTCTGGCATTTTCTTGGGTGTGGCGGCGTTGATTATTGTCACTTCGGTCATGAATGGATTGGAAGGACAATTAAAAGGAAAGCTGTTAGGGGCTGTCTCTCAATTGACCGTGCAAAGTGAGCAACCACTTGCTGACTGGCAACAACGAGCAAAGCAGATTTCGGATATAAAAGGTGTCATTGGTGTTACGCCAAGTGTTAGCACTCAAGCTATGGTGCAATCCAGTAATGGCATTGCTGCCATGGAACTTTATGGTATTAACCCAAAAGATGGTCATTTAGTTTCATCCATTGATGGTCATATTTATCCAGGTTCGTTTGATGATTTAAAGCCAAGTAAATATCAAGTTATTCTCGGTAATGAACTGGCTCGCCGCTTAGGCGTTACAGTAGGGCAAAAAATCAGGATCTATAGTGGCGATGGCGTAATTTATTCGCCTATTGGGCCAGTGCCAAGCCAAAGAAAGTTTACTGTTGTTGGTGTGTTTGAAACTGGGTCACAAGTCGATGCAACCATAGCTTACACCCATTACAAAGACGCAAGACGTTTAGTCAGAAAATCGCCAAGCCAAGTGAGCGATTTACGTGTATTTCTAGCTGATGCTTTTGAGTTCTCAAGTGTTGAGACAAAAATTAAGTCACTCTTTACTGAGCAACAAATTGAGCTAAAAGATTGGCGTAAAATTTATGGAACATTTTTTGGTGCTGTTCAAATGGAAAATAAGATGATGTCGCTTATGCTCAGTCTTATTGTTTTGGTTGCAGCATTCAATATCGTGTCAGCTTTAGTGATGATGGTCGTCGATAAAACTGCGGATGTGGCGATGTTAAAAACTCAAGGCATGACCACTCAAAGCATCATGGGCATATTTGTATTTCAAGGTTTGCTAAATACCATTATCGGTATGATTGGCGGTATGATCGTTGGCGTGGCTTTAACATTCAACCTTAACCCAATTCTCAAAATATTAGGCGTCTCAATTCTAGGGCCTGGCATGAGTCTGCCTGTTGAACTTGAATGGCAAAGAATCTTGTATATTGCAATCGGTACTGTCGTTGTGAGCTTACTTGCGACCATTTATCCAGCATTAAAAGCTTCGAAAGTAGAACCCGCACACGCACTTAGGTATGAATGATGAAAAAAACAATTTTAAAAGTAAAAGGCGTATCTAAGAGTTACACCGACGGTAATAACACGACAGAAGTGTTAAAAGACGTTGATTTATCGGTGTTTGAAGGTGAGCAATTAGCGATTGTGGGAAGTTCCGGCTCTGGGAAAAGTACGTTATTACACGTAATGGGAACTTTAGACAAACCTTCACAAGGCGATGTGTTCCTTGGTGACGAGGATGTTTATAGCGCTTCATCAACAAGACAAAGCGAAATACGTAATCAAGATTTAGGCTTTATTTATCAGTTTCATCATTTGTTGCCCGAGTTTTCAGCAGTTGAAAATGTCGCAATGCCTGCTTTTATTCAAGGCGTAAATAAAAAACAAGCACTTAGCAGAGCTGAAGAGTTATTGAACAGGGTAGGTTTAGGGCATCGTTTAACACATACGCCTGCTGAATTATCGGGTGGTGAACGTCAGCGAGTTGCGATTGCTCGCGCATTAATAAACAAGCCTAAAGTTGTATTGGCGGATGAACCTACAGGTAATTTGGATGCAGCAAGTGGTGAATCAGTTTATGCACTTCTAAAAGAGTTATCGCAACAAATTGGTACAGCTTTTGTTGTAGTTACACATGACAATGAATTGGCGGCTAAGATGGACAGACAGTTGGTAATGAAAGCTGGAAACCTTGAAGCTATGAATGGTGAAACGGCATGAGTCGTTTAGCACTCAAACTGGGGTGGCGATTTTATCGAGCTCGACAATCCAATGGCTTTATTGGTTTTATCTCTTTTGCATCAACCGCAGGCATAGCACTAGGTGTTGCGGTTTTAATTATCTTGCTGTCAGCCATGAACGGTTTTCAATATGAGCTTGAAAATCGATTGTTAGGTGTGATCCCACATGCCGAAGTCATCGGTGCAGAAGCTCCAATTGAAAACTGGAAAACAATTGCTGATTCAGCACAAAAAATCAATGGTATTGAAGCTGCCGCTCCATTTATGAAGTTTGAAGGCTTAATACAAAAGAACAAAGGCTTTCAAGGGATCAATATCGTAGGCATTGATACTAAATTAGAGCCTAAAGTTTCTAAGTTGCCTCAATTTGTTAGCCAACACGATTGGCAAACCATCGCCAAAGGAGAGGGGAACCATATTATTGTAGGTCACAACCTTCTCAAAAAGCTCGATTTGAAAATTGGCGATACTATTTCAATGTACATGCTGAATGACTCGAAGCAGTCTGCAAGCTTAAATAAAGCCAAGAGCCAGCGATTTATCATCAGCGGAACTTATAAATTAGGGGGTGAACTCGAAGCGACGACTGCATACATTCCACTCAGTTATGCCCAAAAATTGCTAAATACCGGTGATGGCGTTACGGGTGTACGTTTGAAAATGAATGATGTGTTTGCTGCTCGCTATCTAGTGCGAGAGTTCGGCTATACACTGAATCAAATTGTTTATATGACTGATTGGACAAGAACCCAAGGTCACATTTATCAAGATATTCAACTTGTAAGAATGGTAATGTATTTAGCTTTAGCGCTCGTTATAGCCGTTGCATGCTTTAATGTGGTCTCAACGCTCGTGATGTCTGTCAGAGATAAACAGTCGGAGATTGCAATATTAATGACAATGGGCATTAAACGAAAAGCAATGATGCAAACATTTATATTTCAAGGAATGTTAAATGGTGTTGTTGGCTGCTTTCTTGGCGTGGCGATTGGCGTAGCAGTTGCACTTAACCTCAGTGATATCGCACAGTTTTTTGAACAACTTTTTCACTTTAAAATTTTGTCAGGTGATGTGTATTTTATTGATTTTTTACCGTCAAAATTACAGTGGAACGATGTGTATTTATCCTTAGTGATAGCATTGGTACTCAGTTTTATTTCAACAATTTATCCTGCTTGGCAAGCTACAAAAGTCGAGCCATCAAGAGCTTTGTCAGGGGCATAAACTAAGAGGTTTAAATATGGAACAGCATAAAGGAAGTTGTTTGTGTGGCAAAGTAGGTATCATTGTAAATGGAGCGATATCAGATGCAGACGCCTGCCATTGCGATCAATGTCGTAAATGGTCTGGTCACTTTTTAGTAAGTACCGAAGCTGAGCGGAATGAGGTAATTATAGATGGCGAAGAGCACGTAAAATGGTTCGAGTCATCTGAAAGAGCAAGGCGAGGGTTTTGTGAAAACTGTGGCAGTGCATTGTTTTTTGATCCATTAGATAAAAATAAACACAGTTGGACAGGCATCTGCATGGGATTATTTGACAGCCCAAATGAAGTAAAGCTTTCACATCATATTTTCGTGTCTGAAAAAGGCGAATATTACGACATCACAGACGGGCTGCCACAAAATCAGAATTAGTCTCTGACAATAAAAAATATTTTTATATTGGATTTTTTTCCGCTGTATAAATTTACAGTTATAGAAATATTCCCGGTTTCAGACGTAAAGCAGGATTTTTTCACGATTTCAGCATTTTTTATTGTAAAAATATTGTTATAACATATTGAAATAGTACGAAAGACTGTTTTATAGTTACTTTAACATTATGGAAAGGTCTGATGTGTAAAAGCGAGACTTTTTCCTTCTAATAAGCTGTTAAGCTGCAGCCGAAGTATGGGGAATCATTTTTGTTTTATAAGAAGATTAATGGTCTAGAAATTAAAGCTTTTTTTGATCAAGACAGAAATGAACTTGTAAATAAGATCACTTTTCGTCGCAAGCAACTTCCAACAAAAGTTTTGGATTGTAAGCTTGCGAGAAATTATATGGGTTACGAACTAATTAAAGCTGATCTGAAAAAAATTAATGATTGGGCGGTGCTTTTAACTAAAATAGACAATGAGCGAAATGATAATGAAAAAGAACTTATTTTAAGCAGCCTCTTTATTTCTATTGTAACGACTTATTGGAAATGCTTCGCTGACACTAAAGGACGAAATGGTGTTCAATTAAATAGAAAGCTAGTTTCTAGTGAGCATAGACCTATTCATGATATGTTAAGGAAAGTTAGGCATAATTTTGCTGCTCACAGTGGAGATGATCCTTTTGAAAGTGGTTATCTACTACTAGTAAATGATCTTGAAGGTAAAAGTAGGTTTGAACCTTTCACTCTTCCAGTACAAAGAAAGGCAACTTTTAGCGATTCAAAATTAACTCAGAATGTTATTGTTCTAGTCAAAAGTTTAATTGAAAACATAGAAAAGAAACAAAATAAGCTGCTTGTATCTATTAAAGAGGAAGCAGCTTAACAAGCAATTCAACAGGACTGCAAACTGTTTGGCTTTGCTCCTGCGTCGCAAATTATAGCCAAACATTTGCAGCCTGTTAATTG